>CAZBFP010000006.1:89368-148925 GCA_964491265.1 uncultured Leptospirales bacterium
ATCATTTGTTAAGCTGAGCGAAGATGATCGCTTGTTGAGCGTAGCCGAAACAAGCTTGTTGAGCGGAGCCGATCATTTGTTAAGCTGAGCGAAGATGATCGCTTGTTGAGCGTAGCCGAAACAAGCCTCAAAGAGGGACTCTATAAAGCTGAATAATTTAATAATAAAATGTGAAATAACTTTGTTGACTATTTTCTAATAATATTGCCTGAATAATTTCTTAAGAAAGAGAAAAAGATATTCCATAAAGAATATCTTTTTTCAGTAATTATTCCTGAAGATATATTTTGTATAATATTGCTGTTTTTAATTATTTAACTTCTAAAACTGTTCTGTGATGTGACATAATATGAAAATGATAAACCTGATAACATTAAATAATAAACCTTACCGGGATTCACTTGAAAAAATGAATTTCCAGATCAGGGAATTCCCCGTTTCTGTAGATCTGAACAGTCTCAAAAAAGGTTTCACATCTCATAAAAAAAATTATACTGTTCTGCAGATTACAAATGAGTCTTTAAAAACATTGAATCAATTCTGCGAAATAACAGACTTTCTATACAATAATACAAAACTGATCTGCATTTCTGATGATATTACACCGGAGATCAGGATCAGACTTATTAAGTGCGGCATTGCAGACTGTCTCCCATCCACTGAAGCAGGAGCTATAGCGTCCTACATAAGGATTCTTGACCAGAGAGAAAACCATAAAGCTGGAAAATTTTTAATTCTCGATGACAACAGTTCCCACTCAAAAATTTTAAACAGTATAATTAAAAGATTCGGCTATAAAACAGAGTTTATACCTGACGGTGATACCCTTTACAGCAGATGCAGTGAGAATAATATTGAAATGATACTTGTAAACCTGGGAACCAGGGGGCTTGATCTTAACAGCATAATAAGAAGATCCTACGGGAACAGCGAAATAAAACGTAACCCCCTTGTATGCTACAAATGTATGGATGAAGGGCTCTTTGTTCATGAGCTTATTAGCGGACTACATAAAATTACAAAGGTTATATTAACACCCCAGGAGCTTTACAGCTTTCTTACAGATATACTCTTTAAAAAAGAGGTAATAACCGCATCTGCCAGACTTAATAAGGCATTAAAATTCGACCAATACCGGGAATACTCAGGGAGTTCCATTTCCACTATTTATTATTCAATCCAGGAAAAGCTCAGCAGCAGGGAATCACTTTTTAAAGATGAAACAGTAACAGACATGATTAATCTTACAAGAACCCTGGGGAGAACCCTGGCAAAGGTTGAAGGATTAAGATGGCTCAGCAACGATTCTGATGATGAAACTAAAAAAACTACCTGCGGAGTCGGTGCTTAAAATTAACATTCCCTTTTATCAATGAATCGATTGTGTGAATATATATTTTCTGTTTATGAATTTCATCGTGAGACTCAGGATAACATGGCCGGTCATCTCTATGACATGATGTACATAGCCGTTCACGCCGCTTAAGGCTGTCTATACCGCGGATAGGATACATTCCAAGCCTCAAAGCCTTTCTGTAGCCGTTTTCACGGTTGGTATAATCAACATGATTACTGGCTTTATGATATTCACTGCCGGGCCCGTGGCACGCTTCACACCCCACCCCTTCACTTTTAAGCTCTTCATAACGGCCGCGCCCTGTTGTGTGGCACCTGAGGCAATCGGGATGATTAACCGGATCATCAATACCCTCTTTTTTTGCGATGACCATCCCCCTGTCTGTAAGGAGGGAAAAAAACGCTTTTGCATGAGGGGAGGATACCCAGATAGCATACTGATTCCCTATTGCATCCTCGCCGTGACACTCCCTGCATACATTTACTCCCACATAGGTAAAATTATTACCTGGCGCATCGTCAGTAAAAAGTATAAATGCAGATATAAATATTGCTCCGGCAGTAAAGGGAATTATTTTTTTATAATACCATTTAAGATTCACCAGCGCTCCCCTCTCCCTGTTATCTATACACATATACCTCTATGCGGTCAAGAAAAAATGAGCTTGACATTGACCCGATTTTAATTATATTTGAGTTTTACGGAGAGATATATAATGGCCATAAAAGATGATGAATACAGAATCGGCGAATTCCTTATTGAGAATGGTATTATAAACCAGTCCCAGCTTACTGAGGCTCTGGAGCTGCAGAAGGATAACCCTGACCGAAGAATAGGTGAAATCCTTGTTACTCTTGGAGTTCTCAGCAAAGAGGATATTGTCATGGCTATTGAGATGTATATGATGATGACAGATACAGACAATATCGGTATTGACGAATGGCTCGACCAGGATGAAGTCGATTTAATGATGAAAAAGCTTGATGATCCGGAATCAAAAATTACTTGACAAAAGAGCCCGAATGAAAAATAGATGTATACATGCTTGAATATGAAGATAAGATATGTTTTGGTTGCGGTCCGGAAAATGAAGTCGGCTTAAAGCTTAAGCTTGAGTTTGATGATGACACAAAGACTGCTTTCGGTGAATACGCCGCCCATGAACTCCTTGAAGGGATTCCCAATATAATCCATTCCGGAATAGTTGCAACTATACTTGATGAAACTATGGTTACAGTAAACAAGTATCTGGAAGTTATGGCAATAACCAGTGAAATTACTGTCCGCTATCTTCAGCCTGCCTTCATTGGCGAAAATCTCTATATCAGGGGCTGGTTTGTTAAAAAAAGCAAACGGGTTATTGAAAACAGGGCTGAAATAGAAAATGAGATGGGGAAAATAGTGGCGCGTGCAAAGGGGAAATACATCGAGGTGGATGAAATCCCTCAACCGGAGTAAACATCAGCAATAATTAACTGATAAAAAATCTATTACTATAATAGATTTTTTTAATTAGTAGCCGAAGTGGTGAAATTGGTAGACGCACCGGACTCAAAATCCGGCGGGGGCAACCCCATGAGGGTTCGATTCCCTCCTTCGGCAGATACTCTCTCTTTTTTAACTTCTACTTCCCCGGACAATTACTCAATTATATAAATCAGGCACAGAGCCGTATTATGGCAGGGCGTTTGATACAGGGTAATTGGTGAGATTTAAGAGGGACCCTGCGCCTGATCCAATAATCCTTTCTATATAAGATTGCGTACCGGATAAAAATCGATATTCATCTTTAAAGCATCAACAATCTCTCCATTAAACTCCTGAATGAAAGAGGAGACTGCACTCTCAATTGTTTTGTAATTTTCCTTATCTTTTCGTGTTCTAAAAGAGCCCTTACCTCTCGATTTCTGTCCGGCAGCCGTAAATACACATATGTTCTCTTTTTTTGTAACATAAGCTTTCATTTCACTCTCTCTATAGTATTATTAAAGTGAACATGCTGAAAAACCGCAGAATGGACAGAAAAAACAGCCCGATTCAGGAACAAGTCTGTTACCGCAATCAGGACATTTATTTAAGTTCTTATTATAAATCCGCATGTTTCACCTCTAGAACAAATATATAGTATATTTTTGTGTAGTATAAATCAACTGTTTTTTTATTTTTTTGTAAAAAAAAGATGTAAAATAGTTCAGCAATTATTCTTAAAGATATTTTTTAGAGCTATAATAACGTTTTGCATATCCCCGCCGCCTACGGCGGCGGGGATATTAAAGCATTTTATTCCAAATTCAAGTTAAGGAATTAACACTGAAAATAGTTAATAAATCATTTTTACCATAAAATATATATTCAGGAATTATTACTGGAAAAAAATAAAATATTTGCTTCAAAACAATATGAATATAACTTTTGTAAAAAATCACAGAGGACTGAAATGACAAAACCATCAATAGATAATGAAAAAGCCTTTGAACAGATCCTTAATATGGATCCTGAAGAACTCGATGTTAACCCGGAAGAAACAGGCAACCCTACAGGAACAAAAACTGTTGAGTCGGATATAAACTTCAACCTTCTCCCCGAGGAGCTTGAAGAGTACCTTAACAGATACATTGTAGGGCAGGAATCCACTGTTGAGGTTATTGCCACAAAGGTGTGCACCCATTTTAACAGAATGAAGATTGAAAAAGATATCCCTGAAGATCAGCGGATTATAGGTAATATAAAAAGCAACATGCTCCTCATCGGGCCTACCGGTGTTGGTAAAACATACATCATTAAGCTTATTGCAAAAAAAATAGGAGTCCCCTTTGTAAAAGCAGATGCCACAAAGTTCAGTGAAACAGGCTATGTGGGGGGTGATGTTGAAGATCTTGTTCGGGAGCTTGTCCATGAAGCTGAAGGGGATATTTCTAAAGCGGAATACGGGATTATTTATATTGATGAAATTGACAAAATCGCCTCATCAGGCAATACCACAGGACCTGATGTTTCAAGAACCGGGGTTCAGAGAAATCTTCTTAAACTTATGGAGGATTCTGATGTTGACCTGAAAACACCCCATGATCTGGCATCACAGGTTGAAGCTGCAATGGAGGCTCAAAAAACAGGGAAGGTGACCCGCAAAAAAATAAGTACAAGAAATATTCTCTTCATTGTATCAGGTGCCTTTTCCGGGCTTACAGAAATAATCAATAAACGGATGAACAGCCAGAGTATCGGCTTCAACAAAAACAAGGCATCAGGTGAAAAAACTCACGATGTTTTAAAGAATCTTAAAACCCAGGATATCATAGAATACGGTTTTGAATCGGAATTTGTCGGGCGTCTCCCTGTTTATGTTGTTCTAAATGAGCTCGATGTTGACGGGCTTTTTAAAATTTTAAAGAACAGATACAGCACTGTTATACTGGGGAAGAAGATGGATTTTCTTGCCTACGGGATAAAGCTCGACTTTACAGATGAAGCTCTTATGGAACTTGCGGGCAGAGGCTTCTTTGAAAAAACCGGTGCCAGAGGGCTTCTAAGTGTTTTTGAAAAACTGCTGATTAAATTTGAAAAGAAACTCCCCTCTACCGGAATTAAGGAACTGCTTATTGATATGGACCTTATCAATAACCCGGAGAAAACACTTTCAGCAATGATAACAAAAGACGCTCTTGCAGCGTTTCAGAAGGAATTTCTTATTGAACACGGGATCTACCTCACATTTGACAGCGAAGCCGCAGCTGCACTGGAAAGCAGATCTGCAGAAACGGGGATGTCACTGAAAGAGCTATGTAATACATCCTTCGGGAACTACTTCCACGGCATCCGCCTTATGAAGCTTGAAAGTTTTAACATAACCGCTGATGCTGTAAACAATCCGGAAGTTTACCTGGATGAATATATAAAAAAGAATTACAAGGCATAAGGCTCATCCCGAATTTTTGAAAAAAGTAATAGTATTACGTGTTTCCATATATTCCAGAGTCAGCCCCCTGTCCCCCAAAGGGGGGAAGTGAAATAAAAACTTTAGCAAGTTGATGAATCACAGTATTAAAAAATCCTTTATATTGTTGAGCTTGCAAAAGATTTGCGCATCAATATAAAGGGAACAGTTATCGAAGTGGCAGCAATTATATTTTAGAGTGATAATAGATTACTCGTGCCCCCTTCAGGGCGCCCTCTGCCTGTACTGAGCTCGTCGGTATAAGCGCAGCGAAGAAGTACCCCCTTTGCATCCCAAAATCCGGGATGAGCTATGTTAAAGGGAGCTTCACCTCCCCAGAGGCTCGCTCATAAAAAACCTCACATCAATTTCAGATATTGATTTATGCCTCTTCATGAGTGATTCAATTAAATTTTTCATTATAATATTATCAGGTTTTTCAACCCCTGTTACAGATAATTCCAGAACATCCCCTGTAAGTTCGCCGGTAATGTTAGAAGCGACAATAGACAGTTCCGGAAATTCCCTTTCAATAGTAATTCTTGCATCTGCCAATGCTGTCTCTTTTCTATAACCATCCACCATAAAAAAAGCTACCGGTATGGATATTACTGCAAGAATAATTACGGAAAAAACTATCTGCGACATTGCCCTTCGTGTAACTTCTGACTGGTCAGCGCTGAGAGGCTGCACCTTCATAAGCCAGAAAACAATTGCACCTGCAAGTGATATGCAGACAAGATTAATCAGGAAAAGAAGCGTTGCTCCCCCTGCAACAGCCATATTCAGTTTACCTATACCGATCCCGATTGTGCAAAGTGGAGGCATAAGTGCAACAGCAATGGCAATACCCACCAGTGAATTACTTATTTTTTTGTTGGCATTACCATAGGCACCAACAAGACCTGAAGCTATGGCAACTGCAACATCAAAGAGGGAGGGAGTTGTTCGTGCCATAATTTCACCAGACAGGACAGGGAGCGGTACAATAAAAGCAATAGATGAAGATATCAATATTGCCCAGAAAACACCTTTAATAATAGAAACAAATGACATTTTTATCAGGAGAAGATCCCCCCACACAACACCAAGTGAAAATGCCAGGATCGGAGTCATTAGAGGAGCAACTATCATTGCTCCTATTATTACTGCAGCTGAACCCTGAATAAGCCCCATAGTTGCGATAATACAGGATAAAATTGTTAAAACGTAGTATTCCCTGGTTGGAGCTGCACCCATGGCAAGGGTTTCAAAAATTGTCAGATCCTGTTTCTGCTTCTCACGGATTTTCAGAAACTCCCCGGTCTTCTCTCTCCAGAAAAAAGGATTAATTAAATTCTTTACTGTTCGCTCTTCAGGTGAAATTATCATAGAAACAACATCTTTCAGGTTCTCTTTTTCCGGCTTATTCCTGAGGCTTTCCTTCTCTTTCTCCAGGGGCTTCTCTTTCTCCGGGGGCTCCTCTTTCTCCGGGGGCTCCTCTTCCCCCTGCTTCAACTTAAGCCTGCTGCTTAAATTCTTTTTTTCAACCTCTACTTCCACCACAACCTTATCAGGGGCCTCCCCGGCTGAAGGCTCCTCTTTATCTTTTTTAAGAATTATTGTGACGGTTTTTTTAAATATTTCATAAATTCCCATTAAGAGCTCCCCCTTATTTATACAAAGACGCTTTTCTTATACTTTTCAAGCTCAACAAGAAGCTCATCCCTTCTCTCAAGGAGTTTCTTCCCTGCAAAAGTATCTTTAATCTTTTTCGGTTCATCAAAGGTTTCTATCATCTCAAACTTAAGCCTGTTAGGCTCCTTCCTCTTCCTCAGCTCAATTATCTCACCCGGTGTTGGGAGTATAATTACGTAAAGGGAATATGGTGTCTGAATAAGTGAATGTCCCCTGTTAAGGTAAGCGCCTGCAAAACCGCCGTCAATATTAATCGCTCTTTTATCTGCAGTAGCTATCTTCTGCCCCTTGCTCACATCAATAGGTGTATGGCCGAAAACTATCCGCTCCACATTAAATTCCTCAGTGAGCCTGTTCATAAATTCGGGATTTTCTATATTCCTGCCCCAGAAAAGGGTCTTCTCCTTATGGGTTTCCTTATCCTTATAAAAATACCTTTCAAATGTTTTCATTGCATCTTTACCGAAAAGAGGGGATTTCGGCCCGCACCAGAGATAAAACATCATTGCCTGCTGAAAGGGCTCCTGCTCCTTCCCGGCAAGATAATTTTCTCCTATATCTTTTACTGTTGCCTCTATATGATCAAGAAGCTCTTTCCCTTTTTTCCCGTAGAGCTCTTCAAAATCACCATCTTCAGTACTTGGAACCAGGGCATGTATATTCATTATATAGTTGTTAACATGATAAAGTTTGCCATCCTTAAACAGATACTCCATAAGTCTCCGGATCTGTTTGCTTTTAAGAAACTGAGCTGCAAGGTCATTTATAATCTCCTCCTCCTCTGCAGTCAAACTGAGAGGATCATCAGGATCTATTGTGGGGAAATGGTCATCTGTAAGCGAAGATGTGTCGCCCGATTTAAGAATCTCTGCAAATTTTTCAAGATTAAGTCTGGAATTCATCTCCAGCTGCGGATACCTTTTAATAGTCTTTTCCTCCAGTTTAAACTGGATTACTGCAAGTGTTTTCTCCAGCTTCCTGGAGATGTCCATTTTCGCTTTAAAATTGCCGGAAACTTCATCAGGATAGAGTTTCATGGCGAAATCTTTTAGTTTTGATATGTCGATCCCCAGGCGCCCCAGAAAAGCCAGATTATCATATCTTACACTTATTCTTAATGCTTCAGCAATGAGAGACTTATTCCCTGCTGCAGCACCCATCCAGAGTATATCGTGGTTACCCCATACAAACTGGACAAATGGCTTCAGATCCTTTTGAGAGAGTATACGGAGGATTTTATCAGGCTCATCCCCCCTGTCAAAAACATCCCCCAGAACTATGAGCTGACCAAGTATTACCTGCTTTACAATTTTAGCCAGAGATAATATAACTCTATCTGCTATTACATCATTTTCATAGACAATATTAGGCACATGAAAATTAAGGATCAGATTCTCCAGGAGCGGCTTTATATCCCTGCTGATACTCCCCCTGATTATATCGAAATCCTGTATACCCTGAACCTTGTATCTGACAATATTAACAAGAGCGGATACAACATCCTGCCTCTCCATTTTAAAATCATCAGCTTCAATATATTTTTCATTTTTAATAATTCTGTCAATATGCTCCAGTTTTTCACTGGAAAAAGTTTTAGGGAGTGCTTCATAAACAGTTCTCCATATAAGGCCGAATCTCCCTTTTAAAATAGAAACAAATCTCTCCCCCTCCCCATGGGGATCACTTATCCATAAGGTGGTATCTATATTCATCTCAAGACGGGACTCAATATCGGAAAGCTCCCGGAGTATTTCATGAAAAGACGTTATATTAAGCTCTTCTGTCATAAAGCCCCCTGCATTTAATAAATGCTGAAAATTGAACTTAAACTGCCTCATAATAATTATTAAGATAAAGCCTTATTGTCAATTGATTTTGCATCATAAATCTCAAAAGAAAAACCGGAACTCTCTCTCTACATTTCTGAATAAGGATAAATATTCAGGAATATTAATTCTTCACCACATCAACCGGAATCAACCCCCTGTCCCCCGAAGGGGGCACGAGTTATCTAATATCACTCTGAAAATATAATAGTTACCACTTTGATAACTATTCCCTTTATATTGTTCCGCAAATCTTTTGCAAGCTCAACAATATAAAGGATCTTTCAATACTTTCATTCATCAACTTGCGCAAGTTTTTATTTTACGTGCCCCCTTTGGGGGACAGGGGGCCTTCTACGGATGACATGTGCTTCACATAAAAATGTGGGTAGTAGTGAGCCGGGGGACAGGGGGCAAATCGAACAAGTTCACTTAGGGATAACAGGATGGACAGAATTGATTTTGCATCATAAATCTCAAAAGAAAAACCGGAACAAATATCTTCAAAAAATAGAAGTTAATGCCGATAATAAGAGTGAAAGCAATTTTTAAGGAGGAATCAGATGAGCATCAAAGAGATTGATACACTATTTAACCGCGGACTTGAAATGATGAATAAAGGTAATTTCAGGGAAGCAGAAGTGCTTTTTGAAAAAGCAAAAAAAATGACAGTGAATATGAGCAGAAAATAATAGTATGCCGGCTTTAAAAGCCGGCATCCTTTTTTCTAAAGATACTTGCAGATAAGATCGCCCATTTCTGCTGTGCCTACCTGTTTTTTCCCCTGTGACATTATATCTATTGTGCGGTACCCTTCTTCAAGAACCTTTTCAATTGATTTAAATATGGCATCATATGCCTCATCAAGGCCGAAGCTGTATTTAAGCATCATTGCTCCTGAGAGTATCTGTGCAATAGGATTGGCTATCCCCTGCCCTGCTATATCGGGAGCAGATCCCCCTGCAGGTTCGTACAATCCGAATGTGCCTTCAGAAAGGGATGCAGAAGGGAGCATACCCATTGACCCTGTAATCATAGAAGCTTCATCTGACAGTATGTCTCCGAACATATTTCCGCAGAGCATAACGTCAAACTGCTTCGGATTTTTAACCAGCTGCATGGCCGCATTATCCACGTAAAGGTGGTTAAGGGCAACATCGGGGTAACGCTTCCCTACTTCAGTAACAACTTCTCTCCATAGAACCATTGTGGAGAGCACATTAGCCTTATCGATAGAGGTTACCCGCTTATCACGCTTTAGTGCTGCTTCAAAGGCTACTACAGCTATACGCTCAATTTCACCCCTGGTGTAGACCATGGTATCAAATCCCCTTTCAGAATCCTTCCCCTTGGGCTGGCCGAAATAGATATCACCTGTGAGCTCTCTCATTATAAGTATATCAAAACCATCTCCAATCAGTTCAGATTTAAGGGGTGATGCCTCCCTTAACTCTTTAAAAACAATCGCAGGACGAAGATTGGCGTAAAGATTAAACATCTTTCTAAGAGGGAGAAGAGCCCCTCTTTCAGGCTGCTTTTCAGGGGGAAGATTCTCCCATTTAGGACCTCCCACTGAACCGAAAAGTACAGCATCAGATCCCTTACATATATCGATTGTTGACTGAGGGAGCGCCTCCCCCTGATTATCTATACCTGCTCCGCCAACATCTGCGAAGGTGTAGCTGAACTGAATATCAAACATCTCTGAAATTTTATTCAGAACTTTGATTGCCTCATCCATTACTTCCGGACCTATACCATCACCAGGAAGAACTGCTATCTTTTTAAGCGACATTTTATGCTCCATTTATTATTTTTTTATATTTGAATAAAGCAGGAAATGAAGCAGTATTGTCAAACTAAAATCACTATTTATTTCTTAACTTTTCCCGGTAAATAATCGATTTAATTAAGTATTTATTCCTGAACTTATTGTTGTCAAGAAATGCTCTATTAATTCCGCTGCCGAAAACGGCGGAATTATAAAATTGTCCATTTTTACACTAAAATATTTTTCAGGAATTAACACTGAATCCAAAAATTTAACTTTGAAAAAAATAGAACAATAAAAACAAAATTGTTTATTGCAAAAAAATCACTATTATTATATTAACAATAAAAAAATTCCATCAAGGAGTTGTTTCATGAAAAACAGCAGAAAATACCTTGTACTGCCTTTATTATTAGCTCTTCTGATTACTTCCGCAATAATAATTACAGCAGGCAAAAAAGGATCCGGTGAAGTCTATGCCCAGACTACCAGAGAGAGCATATTACAGCGCTTTAAACAGGATAAACAGAGTATAACAAGAACCCACGAAGAGATGACAGCCTTAATGGGGGATATTGTTGCAGATATTAAAAAAAGAAATCTTAAATTCCGTGTTGAACTGAATGAAATGATGAAATATCAGATTGCGGAAATTACCGGAAGCAAGCCCCCTTCAAGAGACGAAATAAGACGTCAGGAGGAGGAACAGAAAAGGCAGGAACAGCTCCGCAAAAAAGAAGAGGAGAGAAAAAGAAAGGAGCAGATGCGTCAGGAGGAGCTTGAAAGGAAAAAGCGCGAAGATGCAATAAAAAGAGAGAAAGACAGACAGAAACAGGATGAGCTGAGACGCCAGGAAGAGGAGAGGAGACGCCAGGAGGAGCTGCGCAGAAAAGAGCAGATGGACAGGGCCGACCTTCTTAACAGAAATGTTCCTGCATCTATTATGCCAGCAGTGACCCTTGCTGCTTTCAACTGGAGGGATAGCAGAGGCACAACAGAGGTAAAATATCAGGGTACATGCGGAAGCTGCTGGGCCTTTACATCCACAGCTGTTTATGAGACAAATTACAGGTTAAAAAACAACAAGATAATAGACCTGTCTGAGCAGTTTATTCTCGACTGCGCAAAAGACAGTAAAGGGAAAAAAGTAGGGAGCTGCAATGGAGGATGGTATGCCGGCGTATTTGACTTTCTCATGAGAAACGGTGCACTTACAGAACAGGAGCGCCCGTACAGAGGGAAAGACGGTTCATGCTCATCAGGTAAAAAAACCCCCTACACAGTGGTAAGTCACGGATATATCAGAAGAGACGCGGGGATACCATCAGTTGCGGAGATGAAAGAGGCCATAGCAAAATACGGCGCCATAGCCACATCCATGAAAGTTACACCTGCATTTCAGGCCTACGCAGGGGGTATCTTTGATGAACACACCAGAGTATCAGGGCCCAACGATGTCAACCATGCTGTAACTTTAGTTGGATGGGACGATAATAAAAGGGCCTATCTTGTAGAAAACTCATGGGGACCTCAATGGGGCGACAAAGGTTTTGTATGGATGGAATACGGTACAAACAACATAGGCTACGGTGCAGCCTGGGTTGTTGTATCACTCGAAGATTAAAATGGAGATATCCTATTATGAACAGAAAAATATTTACTTTTTTCTTATGTGCGGCACTTTTTACAATGTCATGCGCGGCTACACCTGTGATTACTGACACCTCAGGTACCGGAGAGGAATCTCTCTCTGTTAAAAAGGGACAGGCTTTTTCAATCAGGCTTGATTCGCAGCTCAGTACCGGTTTCAGCTGGAAAGCTGTAGAAATTCCGGATAAAATAATTCTTAAAGATGAAAATATTAGAACTGAGGAATCGGGGAGAACCGGCGGCATTGATATTCAGGAGTTTATTTTTACTGCGAGAAACAGCGGGAAAGCTGTAATTCTCTTCAAGTATGGTGAGCACTGGAAGAAAAATCCTGAATACATTAAAACATTTAAGGTGAATATAGACATTAAATAGAAATAAATTATTTCCGGGGTTTCCCAGGACTTCTGAAAAACCCCGGAAATAAAATCATATCCCCGCATTAAGAATCTTCATTGCCTGAAAAACCTCATTATAGCTGTTTGATGCATTCCAGAAAAGGTAGCCATTCGCCCCTGAATCATCTGAAGCTTTAATCTGTTTAACTATATAATCAGCATTATACCTTGACACACGCCATGGGAAAGCCTGCAGCCAGGGCCTCACTAATGTTTCCCCCCCTGCAAGATCACGTACCCTCTTACATCCGCTTAGAATAAAATGATAGGGATTATCCCCCGGTCTTGCAAAGCCGTCAAAATTATCATTAAAATGGGACGGGTAAAGCATAGGCGAAATAACATGGGAATGCTTTGCCAGCATCTCCACACTCTGCCCTGTTTTGCGGATATCCACATCCTTCCCCCAGGCAACAACGCCGAATATATCAATAGAAATAAATACATTATACGGGGTCAGAGCCTCACCCGCTCTTTTAAGAAAATGCGCGATTACCTCTGTACGCTCCATTTTCCCGAAATCGAAAACAAAATCCGCATCCTCCTTATCACCGGTTGTGGGGAAACGGACATAATCGAACTGAATTTCATCCACACCTGCTGCTGCAGCTTCTGCTGCAAGGGCTATATTGTAATCCTGCACAATCCTGTTTGTGGGGTCGCACCATTTCTCCCTGGAACCGGAGCTCCACTCCCTCCCTGTTCTACGGGATTTTATTCTCAGGGAGGGGGCTGAATCGTAGAGAAGATGATCACTGAATAGGGAGACCCTTGCAATTGTATAAATCCCCCTCTCCCTGCACTCCCTCAGCAGTTTGGGAAGGTTATCTATAGCACCCCGCCTGTTAAGATTAAATTTATTTACTAAATCAACCCTGCTCCTGGTGTGAACAATCCCTGTAATATCCTTTATATCAAAGACGATTGTATTTAATCCCGCCTCTTTCATGGCATCAAGCCTTGATGAAAAATCTGCACCCCCGGCAGTGTCACCGGTGAAATAGAGCCCCTTAGTTTTGATTATCCTCCCTCCCCTGTTCCCCTTAATATCTGCAGTATAAAATGGAAGAGCACCAGGGATAAGTATGGTTTCACCTGAGTTGATAATACCCCGGTTTATTTTATTTACTGAGTTCAGGGAATCTGCAAGAGTTCTGATTTTACTGAAACCTGTCAGCTCTATTGATCTCTCCGCAAGGTGAGCAGTAGAAATATTGGCAGGGGGATTATAAAACAGCATACCGGCAAAATGGAAGTAACCCTGTTCCATTCCGGTAAATGTTTTTTGATGCTTTAATTGAGTGCCCGGCTTTATAATAGTCACACCTGAATGAGGTGGAGAGTAGAGCCTGAATGTATGAATAAAAGCTGATTTAACATAATCTCTGATATAAACAAGATGGCTGAATGATGCGGCTAATATAAAAATAGAAATAAATAAAACTACACCTGTATAAAAAAAGCGCTTAACCCTTTTTGTCATTATATCTTCCGGAAATATTTTTTTACCATATCTGCCATAAACATGATCCCGGTGAATTACTCCTGAGATTTTATTTATAAATGGCCTGAAAGTATCTTATGTCAACAAAAATGCTTGGAAAATTTCCGGGGATTTTTGTGATTTTTTTTCAGTCTTTATTCCTAAACTTATTATTGTTAAAAAATGCTTTATTATCCCCGCCGCCGAAGGCGGCGGGGATATAAAATTGCCCATTTTTACAATAAAATATTTTTTTAGGAATTAACATTGATTTTTTTTTGAAATTATCCCTAACAGCCCTATTATAAAAATAAGTTCTTTCCCGGTATTGGGGATAATTCTGCTTTTTTCAAAGCTTATAATCTATAAATCAGCTTAATAGATGCGGATTAAACCGCACTTTAAATATCAGATAGAGAGGTGTACGATGAAAAAGATTTTTCTTTTTACTGCAGCTATTGCTGCAGGATTTGTACTTGCCCTGGTTCTCTCCTTTGAACCGGTTAAAAACGCCTATGCTGCAGACGGTTGCTATAACTGCGGTTCAGGAAGCTCGGCAAACCAGTGCAGGTATTACGGCAGCGACACAACTGAACAGAGAAAAAAATGTGAATCAATGGGGTGTAAAATATCCGGAACTTCAAGCTGTTCAACTGCAGCCAATGTGAAAGTTATTAACTAGTTAAACTCCGCCATTCAAATCCTCCGGGCCGGCGTAAAAAGCCGGCCCTTTTTCATTCTTGACAAATAGCCTCAGGCGGGTTTTAAGTTTATGAGTATTTAAAACTTATAATCTGATTCTCATTACAGGTAAAAGACTGATAAATTATGTTAATTAAATTAAGCGGGAAAACCGGGAAATATTTACTTTCACTCTACCGGGGGATTAATGATTTTCTAAACTTTTTAAAAGAGATAGTTGAATCATTCAAATCACTCAAATACCTCCATTTCCGTTCAATTTATACTACAATAATTAATCAGACCAAATTTACCGGATTTGACGCCCTTGGGATTGTAATACTCATCGCACTCCTTCTGGGAGGTACTGTAATTATTCAGGCTATGACAAATCTTCCGAAATTCGGAGTAGAGGATTTTCTGGGGAACCTGCTTGTAATCATTATTGCCAGAGAAATGGGCCCTCTTGCAACTGCACTTATTGTTATAATAAGATCGGGAACAGCAATGGCTACTGAAATATCAGTACAGAAATGGTCCAAAGAGATACTTGCCATGGAGCTTATAGGTATTGACACAAAACTTTTTATTGTTTTCCCGAGAATTATTGCTACAATAATTTCTATTGCATCTCTCATCATAATATTTATTGTGGTAGCCTTTTTCGGCGGCTACATCATTTCACTTACTGTTATTTTTATTCCCATTGACGTTTTCGTGCAGTCAATAATTGACGCGTTTACATACAGTGATATTACTTCAGCATTAATTAAAAGTGTAATTTTCGGAACTACAATACCTTTAGTAAGCTGTTACTACGGATTTATGCCGCAATCAAAATTTGAAATACCCATATATGTTTCAAGAGCTGTAACGAGAACCCTTTTTGTTTCAATAATTGTCAATATTCTGGTTTCAATAATATTTTATCTGTAAATCCGGAGACTCTAATGAGCAGCACAATACTGGAAATATCAGACGTAAATTATCTTAAAAACGGCATCACTCAGCTGAAAGATGTATCATTCTCCCTCCGCAGAGGGGAAAGTATTACCATTTTCGGTCCTGAGGGGTGCGGCATGTCATCCCTTGCAGAGCTGATAATAAATATAAACACTGATTTTGAAGGTGAAATATATTACAAAGGTGATTCTTTAAAAGATTTCGATTATATGGATAAGCTTGATTATAAAAAGGATGTTGGTTATATTCATGGCGACTTCGGACTTTTAAGCAACATGACCCTGGAGCAGAATGTGGCTCTTCCCCTTGAATATCTTTCGCAAAAATCCTCCGAAGATATTAAAAAAAGAATAAACTGCCTTATATACGACCTTAACCTGGACCATTGCAAAAAGCTGCGCCCTGTAGACCTTACCAGGTCGGAAATACTAAAAACAGCTTATGCCCGGGCCATAGCCCTGGACCCTGATTTTCTCTTTATGGAACAGGCCCTGGAAAATCACTGTCACCTCAACATAATAACACTTATGGAGCTGATAAAAGAACGCTCCAGAGATGAAGACAAAGGGATGATTGTTATTACATACAGGCCGGAAAAATTTATTGATATTTCGGATAAATATATTATGTTTTTTAATGGAAGAATAGTTTTCCAGGGAACAAAAAAAGATTTTATTGACTCGGACAATCCCTATCTTGTTCAATATAGAAACAACAGCATTGAAGGGCCAATGCCTATTTTATAGAGGGGCAGATGATGAAACGTAACTCCCGCACCAATCCGAATGAACTGAAAGTAGGTCTTTTTGTTTTTATACCGCTGGCAATAGTTTTACTGTTTTTTGTAGTAAAGCTGGGCTATTCCCTGTCAGGTTCTACAATTGATGTTTATCTTAAAATTGAGAATATCTCTGCCATCAAAAAAGGGACAGCCGTCAAACTTAAAGGTTACGATGTGGGGCGCATTGTTGAACTTTCACCGGTTTACAGGCCATCACTCCACTTCCTGGCCAAGATGAGGATTAAAAGCAATATAAATCTGCACGAGGACTGCTCTGCTATTATCATGAACCAGAATATAATTGGTGATACAGTTATAGAACTCCGGAATCCTGAAAGAAGCGGCAACCCACTTAGAGAAGGAGATGTAATTGAAGGATTTGAATATGTTAACCTTGAGGCAATATTACAGGATGTTCACCGGCTTCTGGCAACTATAACAGATACAATTAATGTGCTCCAGACAATATCAAATGAAAGCAGGTTCAATATTCAGTCAATGACTGCAAACTTAAACAGCAGTATGGAAACAGTAAACAAAATACTGGCAAGCTCTGAGGGGGACATTGTATCCACTGTAAAAACCTTCCGTGAAACAGCTGAGACAATTCAGGAGATCTCTCTTGAACTGAAAAAACGTCCTTTCGGCTTTATTATGAAAGGGAGCAAGGAAAACGAATAATTCCACTGATAATTTATGAAGGGAGCCGCCAATTTTTCCTTAAGATATTTTTTAGTGCATTATTGATATTTTCTATATTCCCGCCGCCGTGGGCGACGGGAGTATTAGAACATTTTATTTCAAAAAAAAGTTAACGAATTAACACTGGAAGGGAGCATAAAATTCTAAGATGAGCCGAAAAGAGAGAGCCGCGGTTATTGAGCATATAGAGAATCAGTTTAAATCATATATCCCCTTTATTAAAGCATATAAAGAAGAAAACAATTCATCTGTTGCAGCATGGGAACTGGAAACCATCCCCCATGAACTGGCAGCTGCCTTCAATATTCTTTCTCTGAAAATTCCTTCCTTTTTACAAGACCAGGGGATTCCCGGCAGCGGCTATTCATCCATTGCCGATGTTTTTATTACACCTGCAGGAGAGTGCAGCAGCGCAGATTCTCTGCTTCATGGTATACCTGCTTTCAAATACATAAACCCTTCCGGCTATGGTGAAGACGCGGCTGTGTCAATACATAATGAAACAGCACGCTTACTCGATTCAATGTTTAACATTGACATTAAGACAATAAATATAGAAACTCTGCAGGAAAAGACCGGCCTCTATGAAAAACTGAGAAGAACCGTACGGGGGATCTGCGCGGCGAGAACCGCTGATCCCCGAATCATTACAAATAAAGAACTTGCTGTAATATTTGAAGCAGCCCTCATATACCCCCCGGAAAGAGCATGCGCCCTCATTGAGCCTTTGCTCCATATTCTTAAAAATGGAGAGATTGCGGATGAGGAACCTCCCCTTAAAGCCATGATATTCTCCTGCGACCCCTTCTGCGGAATCACTGCTGACTTAATCGAAAAGGAGGGGATAACTATTGCTGAAGATGACACCCCGGACGGGAGGCGATGCTTTGACATATCACTGGATCATGGATCTGATTATATTTTCTATGAACTCCTTGATGCATACTCATACAAACCATATGCGCCATGCATAAGGCCTGCCAGTGAAAGATACGATCTCCTTTACAAACTTCTGCGGAATTACGGGATTGAAGCGGTTATCTTCCTTAAGTCCAGGAAACATCCCCTATCTGAAGATCTTATTAATTATCTCCGAATTAAATCAATGAGAAACGGTATCGATGTAATCGCAGGTTATCGGGAGGATTGCCCGCAAATGGCTGCAGATTATATTAAAACAATCCGAAGCCATTTGGGTAAAACTTAATTTATTATTACATTTAAACGGCTAATCCCCTATTCCCGTAATGGCCCGGCAAATAAGGGATGAACTTTATATACTGAATAAAAACAGCACCACTACTTAATCATCTCAAGGTAATCAACAGAGAGATTAAAAGCCTCTCTCAGGAAAAGATCATTCTGCAGATCTATCCCCTCTCTCTCCCGCTCCTGTTTAATCTTCTCCTCCATCTCCTTCTCTTTCTGCCTGTTAATATCAGATTCCTCTTTAAGGCTGATGGTTCGATCCTGCATCCTTTTGCTGTATTTTTCTATCCTCTCTCTCAGCTCCACATACTCACCTGCTGTAGTTCTCTTTCTCGAAACTGCATTAAGCTTATCTATCATGTGAGGCGTAAGAAGATTATAGGTTTCGTAAGCAGGCTTTCGGATCTTTTCCCACTTTAAAGGAAATCTCGTTTCACTCTCCCCCAGTTTCCATATTGAGCTCATATCCGGGACAACCACATCAGGTGCTATACCCCATAGCTGGTTCGATGTACCGTCAGGCTGATAAAAAATATGTGTAGTAGTCTTTATAGCGCCTAAACGTCTTGGCAGAACCTGGTAGGACTGAACAGTTCCCTTCCCGAATGTATTACCAGGGCCCACAAGAACCCCTCTGCGGTAATCCCTGATTGCTCCTGCAAGAATTTCTGAAGCACTTGCGCTGAACCTGTCAATAAGCACAACAAGAGGGCCGCTATAATGAATTCTCCCCTCTTCCGCGTAATAAATCCTGGGGGGGTTATTCTTATTTTTTATCTGTACCACAGGCCCTTCTTCAATAAAAAGTCCCGCAATCCTTATGGACTCAGATAATAAACCGCCCGGGTTACCCCTTAGATCGAGTATTACCACATCCACTTTCTCTTTATTAAACTCTTCAAGAAGACGTCTAACATCACCAGATGAACTTTTATTTTTTTCCGGATCTTCGTAAAATGAGGGGAGCTTCAGATATCCTGCTTTATAGCTCCGGCCATTCTTTTTATATTCTTTCACCTCAGATGAAGCTTCGCTGTCCTGCAGCTGAATCTCCTCCCTTACAATAGGGATTACAAGTCTTTCTGTACCCCTGGTGCCCGACTCCCTTAAAATCGTGAGCCTTACAGTTGTTCCTTTTTTACCCCTGATAAGTTTAACAACATCCCGCAGATCCATATCAATAACATCTACAAACTCCCCCTTATCCTGGGCAACAGCCATTATTTTATCACTCGGCTTAAGCTGCAGATCCTCCGGGAGTTTGTCCGCCGCACCCCCGGTAATTATCGACTCCACAAGAACAAAGCCGTCCTCTGAACGGAGACGCACGCCAATACCCTGAAGTTTCAGCCTCATTGATATTTCAAAATCCTCATGTTCTTCAATTGTCAGATAATTGGAGTGCGGGTCCAGTGCAGTGGTAAAGGCATTCATAAAAATACCGAGGAGCCGTGCTTCATCTATCTCGTCAATACGCTTCTGCGCAAGTTCATATTTCTTTTTAAGCTTTGTTCTTGCCTCATCTATACTCTTCCCTGAAGAAAGATAATTTAACAACTGAAGCTTTATGTTTTTTCTCCACCGGTCAGCCATCTCCTTACTGTCTGCTGCAAAAGGGACCTTCTCTCTTTCAACAACTATATTCTCATCAACAGTAAAATCGTGATCCTGCATAAGAATTTCACTGAAGAGCTTCATTGCCTCAACTGTCCGTTTTTTATAAACAGCAAAGATATCATATACTGCAGTATAATCATCAGAGATAATATAATCGTCAAAAAGCATCTCATGCTCTGCAAATGAATCTATATCTGACTGGTAAAAGTAATATTTCCCCGGATCGAGAGAATTAAGGAGATTTGCATATATTTTTCTGGAAATAGTATCATCAATGCTGTTATAGTGTGCATGATCCATGAGGACTCTGTTTACCAGAATCTGCATATCGGACTGTTTCAGCCCTTCAGAATTTTTAAAACATGAAAAAACAATAACAAGGGTCAAAAGGGGTATAAATCTTTTTTTAAACATCAGAAGCTCCGGGAAAATAAATTAACCGCATAAAAGAGGCGATTTTTTAGATATTTAATATGATATATCTAAAATATATTTGTTAAACAATATTTCAAGGTATTTTTTAAATTCCGCCGCGATATTGCAAAAAGAATCCGCCAGAGTGTTGCTGCAAAGAGACCCTTCTTTTGATTTTTTTTATTGACACTTGCGTCCCCGCTTAAATTCTATAATACAGAACATGGAGGAGTATATGCTTTACAGAAAGGGACTCAGGGAATTATCAGAATTATTACTGAAAAAGGAAATTTCAGCCGAAGAAACTGCACTCTCTTTTGCAGAAAGAATAGAAACAGTTGATGCAGATATAAATTCATATATTACCTTTGATAAAGATGCGCTTTTAGCTGCTGCAAAGGAATCGGACAAACGCCGCGCTTCAGGAAACCCGCTTTCTGATTTTGACGGAATCCCTGTAGCACTTAAAGATAACATAAATACTGCAGGGATAAAAACAACCTGCGGGTCTAAAATGCTGGAAAACTTTATCCCTCCATACAGCGCCACAAGCCATGAAAAACTATATTCAAAGGGAATAATTCTTCTGGGAAAAACCAATATGGATGAATTTGCCATGGGATCATCCACAGAAAATTCATATTTCGGCCTTACAAAAAATCCCTATGACAAATCAAGGGTCCCGGGAGGGAGCTCCGGCGGTTCCGCAGCATCTGTTGCATCTTTAATGGCCCCTGCTTCACTGGGATCGGACACGGGCGGTTCCATACGGCAGCCTGCCGCATTCTGCGGAGTTACAGGGATAAAACCGACCTATGGCCGGGTTTCAAGATACGGCCTTGTGGCATTCGCCTCATCACTTGACCAGATAGGCACATTCGGACGTAATGTTAAGGATGCAGCATCCCTCCTTGAAATGATATCTGGACACGACAGGAGAGATTCAACCTCTGTAAAAAGAGAGGTTGATTTCTCCAGCGAGGCACTTACCGGAGATGTGAAAGGGATGGTTATAGGTGTTCCGGAAGAATACTTTAAAGGAATCTCCCCTGAAATAGACAAAAGAATAAAAGAAAAATTAGCTGAACTTGAAAGTGCAGGAGCCCGTATAGAGCCCCTGAGTCTTAAATACACTGAGTATGCCATACCGATTTATTATCTCATCGCAACTGCAGAAGCATCATCAAACCTGGCCCGCTACGACGGCATAAAGTACGGCTACACTTCCCCTGATGCTTCCAATCTCAGCGAAGTCTACAATAAGTCAAGGAGTGAAGGCTTCGGCAAAGAGGTAAAAAGAAGGATAATCCTGGGGACATATTCCTTAAGCTCCGGCTATTATGATGCCTACTACCTGAAGGCACTCCAGGGGCGGGCTCTCATAATAAAAGATTTTCAGGAAGCCTTTTCGAAGGTTGATGCAATCATTTCTCCTGTTACAACAACTACTGCTTTTAAAATCGGTGAAATGATAAGCGATCCTCTCCAGATGTATATGTCCGATATATTAACCATATCCGCAAACCTTGCAGGGATTCCCGCTCTATCTGTACCTGCGGGCCTCGATTCACAGGGGCTCCCCATAGGGCTGCAGATAATGGGTGAACATTTCCAGGAGCAGAAAATTCTCAATATTGCACTTGCTGTAGAAAAATGCTGTGAACAGATTTCACCTGCCATATAGAGTTCTCTCTTTACTCTGCATTTTTCTTATATCCTGCTCATCCTACAGGGAGATCAGGATAGAGGAAAAATTTCCGGCAGATTTCACCGGCAGGCATAATCCCTATTATGCAGTAATGTACACCGGTGCTGCACAGCTCAAGGCAGGTGAAAAGTTCCGATATTATAACAGGATCAGGTATGTGGCAGTAAAGTCAGAGGACAGACATCTCACTTCAATACTGGAGAAAAGCTCTGAGGAATTCAATAAAGGTAACCATCATTCAGCAGCAATACTCCTTAAAGATGCCGCAGAAATATGGGATAAGGGTGCTGCAGAAAACAACCTTGCAGTATTTTACGAGTTAACCGGGGAAAAAGATCTTGCTTTTAATATGTACACAAGGGCATTATTACGTAAACCTGAGAACAGAATGTTCAGGCACAATTTTTTAAGTTTTATCAACAGAAAAGAGTCAGCCCTGTAAAAGTGCTGAAGGATATATAAAATGCTTAAAGACAGCTTCTTAAGAAACCATAATTATCTCCGCGTATCAGTAACAGACAAATGCAACCTGAGATGCAGATACTGCATGCCCCCTGAAGGGGTGGAATTCCTTCCTCATGACCAGATATTGAGAAATGAGGATTTTGCCAGGATTATCCGGGTATTCATAAACATGGGGATCAACAAGATACGCTTTACAGGGGGGGAGCCTCTTGTGCGTAAAGGGATTATGGACATAATTTCAGATTCACGGAGCTTTTCACCCCATGTTGAGCTCTGCCTCACAACCAACGGGATTCTTTTAAATGAATACGCTGATGATTTAAAAAACCTGGGGGTTAAACGGATCAATATCAGCCTTGACACAATGTCAAAAAGCCGGTTCCTTGACTTAACAGCACGGGACTATTTTGATACTGTAATAAATAATATTGAAAAAATGGAAGCTTCCGGTTTTTTCAATATAAAAGTAAACACAGTTCTTTTTACCCACACACTGGAAGAGATAGATGATTTTCTCGATTATTTTATGGATAAAAATATTACACTCAGGTTTATTGAAAGGATGCCTGTTACAGAACAGGACGCACTGAATTCTTTTGTTCCATCAGATGAACTCATCAAAGTACTGGAATCTAAAGGGAAGCTTACACCCATAATTAAAGATGCCTCAGATGTGGCAATGAGATATGATATTTCCTACAAAAACCGCAATATCAAAATCGGCATAATCCCCCCTGTTACTCACAGATTCTGCTCCTCCTGCAACAGGCTGCGGATTACTGCAGAGGGGAATCTTCGAACATGCCTCTACTCAGACATAAACTATAACCTGAAAGAAGTGCTGGCAAAAAGCAGTGATGATGAAGAACTTATAAAGTATATATCAGGGGCAATTAAAGAGAAGCAGCATGGCCATAACATAGAATGCACTTCCGATAATAAAGGATGCAGGTCAATATCGTGCGGGATTAAGGCTATGTCAAGAATCGGCGGATAAGGCGCCTTTTCTTCACACCCCTCTTATTAGGCAGGTTTCAGCAAATTTAAGACACTCACCTTTCATAGCCTCCAGATAAACAGAAGGATAGGGCGATAATTCCTGAAGTGCAGGGTCCAGAAGATTACCTGTATTCACAAACTGCTGAAGAAAGTATTTTTTCACACTTCCTATTGCTTCCCCGATTTTTGCAATATCGCCAATAGTGACCATTTCAGGTATGCAGGTAGTACGGAGTTCAAAATCGATCCCCGATTCTTTAAGTATATTGATTGTTTTTAGAACAGTGTCAAAGGGGAGATCGGTCCCTGTAACAAATGCATATTTACCAGGGGATGATTTAACATCCAGAGCAATGTAATCTGCAAGACCGAGGCTGATGACATTTTCAATTACCGCAGGTGAAAATCCGTTGGTATCGAGTTTAACAATAAAGCCCATCTCCTTGATTCTTTCAAGAAACTCCGGAAGATCCGGATGGAGGGAGGGCTCCCCCCCGGTTACAGTTACACCATCAATGAGGTTTTTCCTTCCGGAGAGAAACTGAAAAAAATATTCCTCTTCAATCTTTTCCAAGCCGGAAGAATCCAGTACCATATGAGGATTGTGACAATACCCGCAACGGAGATTACACCCCCCTGTAAAAACTACTGACGAAATTTTACCGGGGAAATCAACAAGTGAAGTTTTATACAGCCCTCTTATATTCATTGTATTCCACTTTTACATTATCACAGCATGTTTCAATTACATACTCTTTTCTGTCGGCAAACTCTGACTGCTTACCTTTGTTCCACTGATTAACCGGCCTGAAATATCCTGCTACGCGTGAATAAACTTCTACCGGAACCTTTAATCCCTTTTTCTGCATTTTTATGTCTCCTCTGACTGTGAATCTGATTAAAAAAATATATATTACTTATCGGTCTCTATCCCGTATTGCAAAAGCTCTTCCGGGGAGTGATCGAATGGACAGTATTTGTGCTCACCTGATAAATAGCCGTGAACCGGGCAAATACTGAAAGTAGGCGTTAATGTAAAATAGGGGAGCGCATAGTTTTCCGCTATTTTTTTTACAAGCGACTTTACTACCTCTATATCATCTATCTTTTCACCAAGGAAAAGGTGAACAACTGTACCGCCTGTAAATTTTGTCTGCAGTTCATCCTGGTGATCGAGAACCTCAAAAAGATCATCAGTATGGGATACAGGGAGGTGGACAGAGTTGGTATAATAGGGCTCATCGCAGCCGGATGTTTTAATGTCACTGAACATGGCCTTGTCATGCTTGGCAAAACGATATGTGACCCCTTCAGCAGGAGTAGCTTCAAGATTATAGAAACTCCCTGTCTCCTCCTGATACTGCATTATCTTTTCCCTCATGAAATCGAGAACCTTAAGAGCAAAACTCTTCCCTTCAAGAGAGGATATATCTGTATTCAGAAAATTAAGGCATGCTTCATTCATCCCCACAAGACCTATTGTTGAGAAATGATTTCCCCAGTATTTACGGTCCCTTTCCCATACCCCGGAAAGATAGAACCTGGTATAAGGGTAGAGATTATTCAGTGTAAAATTTTCAAGTGCCTTACGCTTTATTTCCAGAGATTTTTTAGCAAGAATCATCAGCTTCTCAAGTTCAGTGAAAAATTCCTCTTCGGTTTCACTTTTATATGCGAGCCTGGGGAGATTGATTGTAACAACCCCGATACTCCCGGTAAGAGGATTGGCTCCAAAAAGCCCTCCCCCTCTTTTACGCAGTTCCCTGTTATCCAGTCTCAGCCTGCAGCACATTGAACGTGCATCTTCAGGATCCATATCTGAATTGATAAAATTCGCGAAATATGGTATCCCGTATCTGGCTGTCATCTCCCATATATTATTAAGCTTGGGATTATCCCAGTCAAAATCCTTGGAAATATTATATGTTGGTATGGGGAATGTGAAGATTCTGTTTTTAGCATCACCCTCTGCAAGACATTCCGCAAAAGCCGCATTAAACATATCCATTTCCTGCTGAAATTCCCCATAAGTTGTATCAAGCATTTCGCCGCCGATTATCACATATTCATTGGCTACTGTGGAAGGGGGAACAAGGTCCAGGGTAACATTGGTAAAAGGTGTCTGGAAACCTACCCTTGTGGGTATGTTCATATTGAAAACAAATTCCTGCAGGGACTGTTTAACACCGCTATAATCGAGTTTATCATATCTGATAAATGGAGCAAGATATGTATCAAAGTTGGCAAATGCCTGGGCGCCTGCTGATTCCCCCTGGAGTGTATAGAAAAAATTAACCACCTGCCCCAGTGCGGTCCTGAAATGCTTGGCAGGCTTGCTCTCAACTTTTCCTGCAACCCCTGAAAAACCTTTTAAAAGAAGATCTTTTAAGTCCCACCCCACACAGTAAGCGGAAAGGAGGCCAAGATCGTGTATATGGAAATCACAGTTTATATGTCTCTCCCTTATTTCAGGGGGATAAATTCTTTCAAGCCAGTATTTTGCTGTAATTGAAGTGGAGATATGATTATTCAGCCCCTGGAGGGAATAACTCATATTGCTGTTCTCATTTACACGCCAGTCAGATCGATCCAGGTAATTATCAATCAGCTCAAGCCCTTCATTAAGAAGATCCTTGCTCTCCCTGATACGCCTGTGCTGTTCACGATAGAGGATAAATGCCTTGGCAACCTTGGCATGCCCTCTTTCAATGAGCATCTTTTCAACAAGGTCCTGAACATTTTCAACAGTAGGCATACGGCCGTCTTTATAAACTATTCTTAGAATATCAAAAACAGAATTCGCAGCTGTCTCTGCCATCTCACGGCTTGACCCGCCCACAGCCTGGGCAGAATTAAAGATTGCATCAGTAATCTTATCTATATTAAACGGAACGACCCTTCCGTCCCTTTTACGGATATAACTTATTTCAGATTCATTTATCATGTGGAAAAAACTCCGGAAATTAAGACATTTTCAAACCAAAAGACAAAAAAGTATCACATCAACAATCTCTCAAATTGCAGAACATAGTATTGCAGTTTATATATATTTTGAGGCGGTTTTGCCTGTATGAGCACTTAATCAATATAAAGAGTATTTTAAAAATTACCATTAAAGTCAATCAAAAATATTATGTCTCAAGAAAAAAACTTATAAAAAATTCTGAAATTCCGATAATATAAACAGACAGCTATATTTATACATCATACTTTGAACATGCACGAGGTTTTAACATGAAAAGAATAAAAACACTAACCATATTATCATTTTTATCTATTTGTTTTTTCCTGAGCAGCACTGCAGCAATGTACAGCAATTCCGTAATTGATGTTATAAAGCTCAATGATTCAGATATTCCTGAAGGTTACCGTTACGGAATAATCCCGGAATTTGCGAAAAATATGCTGAAAAACAACCCCTGGAACCTGGATCAGAATGCCCTGAGCAGGTTTGCCCCGAGAATTTATCCTGAAGCTGACAGCAGGAGCATGGCTAATGTTCATATGACTATTATTGCCAGCGAGAAAAACCCCTACGATGATGACATTGTATGCTATATCTTCATTTATAAGGATAAAAAATCTGCAGAAAGGGAAATTGAAAAGCTGACAAAATTTGTTGAATACAACAAAGACCGGGGGATTGTTTTAAGCAAAGAAAATCTGGCTGTATATCTTCTGGTTGATCATACAAAAGAATACAGACACATAGAAAATATATCCAGAAATATTCAGAAAAGAATGGATACTCTGTAACATTACCCTTTCTCTTCTCACAAATTAATTAGGGTAATTAATAATGCTGACAAAAATCCGCCAGTACATAATTTTTCTGCTCATTTTCACCATCTCTGCTGTTTCATGCATCATCGGAACAGTATCAGCAAAAGGTGAAAGCCCCGGGGGGAGCGAATTTTTAATATGGAGCCATTCCGACATTCAGCCCAGAAGTGAAGGTGAAAAAAGTCATTACGAAACAGCTGTAATTGATGTAAAAAATAATTTCCCATCCATAGACATGGCCCTCTTTGCAGGGGATATTGTTCAGAAATCTCACTTTGAGGAGATTTACCTCTGGTACCTGGAGACCCGCAAGAATGCCCCTGTTAAAGAGTGGTTCGACATAGCTGGTAACCATGAATGGCGAGCCATTGATCTCTATAAAAAACATATTAACAAAAACCTCTATTATTCGGTGGAGAGAGGGAACCTTCTTATTCTAATGATGTCCAATGAAATGAGAGAGCGGAGAACATTTCTTTCTGATGAAACCTTCAAATGGTGGGAGGGTATGGTAAAGAATAATCAGGATAAAATTATAATTACTGTTACCCACGGAGTACTTAAAGGTAACGGACTTGCCGCTTCAAGGCTCGACCGTCTGAGAATAATCGATTCAGAAAGATTCAGAAAGGTTCTGCAGAAATACCGTGTTGACATATGGATCTCGGGACACTCCCACTTTCCAGGATTGCTGCCGGGGAGTGAAGTAACCAACGCAGAACTCGGGGGAACAACATTTATTGACAATGGCGGAATCAGGGACGACTTTATGACAACCATTGAATCAAGATTTATCTATTTCCGGGAGGGGAGCGATAAAGCTGTGATGAAGAAAAGAAATCACAGGTCAGGGCGCTTCTATTCAAATGATTTTATAATACCCCTTGCACACCCCTTTTCTAAAGAGTAACTGCAATTTTTCAGGGAAATGCTGTCATTCCGGATTCATGGGATACAATTTAAATTCAGACAAGCTTCTACCCCTCCCTGAACACTCATTAGCTTTCCCCCTGTCCCTCAGAGGGGGCACGTGTTAATTTATTATAACTCCAAGAATTTAATCTTTATACTTTCTATAACTATTTAATACATCTTCATTTTTAATATGCACTCTTTTCCAAGCTCAACAAAATAAACTGATTTTTTTATGCTTTGATCAATCTATTTAATCAAGTATTCCTTTTTGCGTGCCCCCTTTGGGGGACAGGGGGGAAAAGACTTGAAAAAATTTATAATTAACGGCTAACCACCCCTCTATTTTTATTAATATCTCTAAATTTTCCTTGACCATTAATTACAGGCATCAAAATTAGATTAGTTAATCTACTCAGGGGAATATTATGCTGACATCTATGCTTAAAAAGAATTTATGCTTCACCCTTATTATATGCTCAATTATGTTTTTTACAGGCACAAATTACGGATTCTCCCAGGAGAATCCCGATGAAAATATTACCGCGGAAAACTTAAACAATACCGTTCAATCCGGATACCAGTTTTTCCAGACTCAGGATCTTTCTACTGATATTAATCCTTTCTGGACACCGGAGGAAACAGGTTTCAAGAAGGGGATGCGCTACTCTATTCTAATAGGGCTGCCTCTTGGTCACCTTGTCTATGGAGTTGCGGTATGGAACTGGGGGGAAAACAGCGACTGGAAATGGGGGAAGGAACGATGGTTCCAGCGTGACACCGACTCAGGGGGTGCTGACAAGACCGGCCACTTTTTTGCACACTACATGGTTTCGAGGGCATCCTACTCTTTTTTCAGCTACACTGAACAGAATCAGAATCTGGCATTAGCCTATTCCGCTTTTACTGCCGGTGTTGTGGGGCTTCTAATTGAAGTTGGTGATGCCTATACAGGGAAATACGGATTCTCCTACGAAGACCTGGTTGCAGATTTTGCAGGGATAGGCGCAGCAGTAATTCTGGACAAATACCCTGCTGCAGATGAGTTTATCGGCATAACAGCCACTTACTGGCCCTCAAAGGGATTTAGAAAAGATAAGGATAGCAGCTACGGCGATTTTGCAGGTGATTACAGCGGCTGGAAATATATAATGAATTTCAAGTTAGCAGGATTTAAATATATGGGCTACAACATCCCTGAATTTATGCGATATATTCAACTCGACCTGGGCTACTATACAAGAGAATATACAGACTATGATCTTGCCGCTAACGCGAGCCCGGAACCGCAGCGGCACTGGTTTTTTGGAGCATCTGTAAACATGCGGGAAGTGACAAGGGATATTTTCAGGAACAATAAAAAAGCAGGTTGGCTTGCTGAGCAGCCCTTTAAATATTACCATATACCTATAGGCTACACAAGCGAAAGATCGATCTAAAGAGATCCACTCCATAAATTAAAAAGAGCGCTGGAATTTCAGTGCTCTTTTTAATTTGCCTGTAAACCGTAAATAAAAAATCATTCCCCGGATAAAAACCTGTCTATCCCCTTTGCAGCCTCTCTACCCTGGTGTATGGCCCAGACAACCAGTGAAGCGCCCCTCACCGAATCACCAGCAGAAAATATACCCCTTTGAGAAGTCATAAATTCCTCATTAACTGAAATATTACCCCTCCCGTCAAGTTCAAGCCCCAGGTCATTCACCAGCCCCTTATGATGCACATGGGAAAAACCCATAGCAATTAAAACAAGATCTGTTTCAATCTCAAATTCAGATCCGGGGATCTCTGTCATAATATCACGCCCCGATTCATCACGATCCCACTTAACACGAACAGCATGAGCCTTTTTAACTTTCCCCTTTTCCCCGGTAAATTTCAAGGTTTTTACGCTCCACATGCGGTCGCACCCCTCTTCATGTGAACTGGAAGTCTTTTTAAGCCTGGGCCAGAGAGGCCATGGCTCATCAGAGGTTCTCCTTGGCGGAGGTTCAGGGAGAATCTCAACCTGGGTAATCCCTGCTGCACCCTGCCTGTTGGCATTGCCGACACAATCAGAGCCTGTGTCACCGCCCCCTACAACAAGGATTTTCCTGTTAATTGCCTTTATCAGTTCAGGTTCAGGAATGTGATCACCCCTGACCCGCTTATTCTGCTGCCTCAGATAATCCATTGCGTAATAGATCCCTTCAAGATCGCGCCCTTCAACTTCAAGGTCTCTTTCCAGCCGGGCACCGATTGCAATCATAACAGCATCAAAATTCTTTTTAAGATCCTCAACTGAATAATCACGGCCAACTGTCACAGAAGTTTTAAAAACAACACCCTCCTGCTCCATCAGATCGAGTCTACGGTCTATTACCTTTTTATCCAGCTTAAAATCGGGTATACCGAAACGGAGATATCCCCCTGCCCTGTCCTCTGCTTCAAATACAGTGACACTGTGACCATGCTGATTCAGATTATCCGCGCATGCAAGGCCTGCCGGGCCGCTCCCTATTACTGCAACTTTTTTACCGCTTCTTTTCTCCGGGATTCCCGGTTTAACAAGCCCAAGTTCAAAAGCCTTTTCAATTACAGAAAGTTCATTCTGCCTTATTGTTACAGGCTCATCATTGATTGAAAGCACACAGGATGCTTCACATGGAGCAGGGCAGACCCTCCCTGTGAATTCCGGGAAATTATTGGTTTCGGTTAATACCTCATAAGCCCCTTTCCAGTCCTTTCTATATATCATCTCCTGCCATTCAGGCATAATATTTTCCACAGGACAGCCCCAGTGGCAGAATGGGACTCCGCAGTCCATACACCTGGCTGCCTGGAGGCATCTCTCATCTTCAGGGAGCATTACCTCCACTTCGCCGTAATCGTTTACCCTCTCTTCAACAGGGCGGAAACCAGCTTCCTTTCTTTTTATACTTAAAAAACCTTTTGGATTCCCCATTAGAAACTCTCCTGTATCATCTGTTCCGCTCTGATTGCCTTGAGCTTTTCATCAATAAGGGCTGTCTTCATTTCATTAAGAGCCCGTTTATACTCAAGGGGGAGTACCCTTACAAACCTGGGAAGATAGTCATACCAGTTATTTATTATCTCCTTTGCCACCTGGCTGTCTGTATGATGAATATGCTTATTCAATGTCTCAATAAGAAAATCCTGGTCATCATAATCCCTTACAGATGAAAGTTCCACCATACCGCTGTTGCAGAAATATTCAAAATCACCATCCATATCAAGAACATAGGCTATACCGCCGCTCATACCTGCAGCGAAATTTCTCCCCACTCTACCGAGGATGATAACACGCCCCCCTGTCATATACTCGGCGCAGTGATCCCCTGTACCCTCAACAACAGCAATTGCCCCGCTGTTTCGCACACAGAAACGCTCGCCTGCCACACCGCACACATAAGCCTCTCCGCCGGTAGCACCGTATAGCACAGTATTCCCGATTATTATATTCTCTTCAGCCTTGAATGTACTCCCGGCCGGAGGGACAGCAACAAGTTTTCCCCCGGAAAGACCCTTCCCGAAATAATCGTTTGCATCACCCTCAAGCCTGAAGGTTATACCCCTGGCAAGAAAGGCGCCGAAACTCTGGCCTGCACTGCCGTGAAAAGTACACTGTATTGAATCATCAGGGAGACCCTTCTCCCCATAACGCTTTGAAACCTCATATGAAAGCATTGTTCCCACAGCCCTGTCTGTATTAACTACAGGCATCTCAATATAGGCATTCACATCCTTAAGCCTGTCAAAGGAACCCTTAACACGTTCTATAAGCTTGTGATCAAGAACTGAATCTATTTTATGGATCTGCCTGCTTACGCAATAGGATGAATAGATATCCGCTTCTGCAGGCCTGAATAAAAGATCATCCGGATTGATATGTTTTGCTTTCCAGTGATCAAGGTCGCGCCCTTTAAGCATATCGGTTCTTCCAACCAGGTCATCAAACTTACGTACCCCCAGTTCAGCCATTATCTCCCTTATCTCTGCTGCCATAAATTTAAAATAATTTACCACATACTCCGGCTTCCCTTTAAATCTACTCCTGAGCAGGGGATCCTGTGTAGCCACTCCAACCGGGCAGGTGTTAAGATGACACTTCCTCATCATTATACATCCCAGAACAACAAGCACAGCTGTGCCGAACCCGAACTCCTCAGCCCCCAGCATAGCTGCAATAACTATATCCCTTCCGGTTTTAAGCTGGCCATCCACCTGCAGCCGCACGCGCCCCCGCAGATCATTTTTCAGAAGTGTCTGATGTGTTTCTGCAAGCCCTATCTCCCAGGGGAGCCCTGCATGTTTAATTGAGCTCAGAGGGCTTGCGCCTGTGCCGCCGTCATATCCGCTTATAAGAATATTATCAGCATGAGCCTTTGCAACTCCCGCTGCTATTGTACCCACACCCGATTCGGAAACAAGCTTTACGCTTATCCGCGCCCCCGGATTGGCGTTTTTAAGATCAAATATAAGCTGTGCCAGGTCCTCAATTGAATAAATATCGTGATGAGGCGGTGGGGATATAAGAGTAACACCCGGTGTGGAGTGTCTTGTTTTTGCTATTATTTTATCCACCTTATGCCCGGGGAGCTGCCCCCCCTCTCCAGGCTTGGCACCCTGTGATATCTTAATCTGTATTTCATCTGCATTGGCAAGGTAATTGCTTGTTACTCCGAATCTCCCTGAAGCAACCTGCTTAATGGCACTCCTTGAAGAAGAACCGTCACCCCTTTTAGTAAAGCGTTCAGGATCCTCCCCCCCCTCCCCGGAATTACTCCGTCCATGGATAGAGTTCATTGCAAGAGCAATCGCCTCATGAGCATCCTTACTGATTGAGCCGAAAGACATGGCTCCGCTTGTAAGCCTCTTCATAATTTCTTCAAGAGGCTCAACCTCTTCCAGGGGGATTGAAGCATTTTTCCGGAAATCAAACACCCCCCTGACTACATGAGGCTTTCTGTTGGAACTGTCAATTATTGCACTGAAGTTTTTATACTTTTCATAATCCCCTGACCTTACTGCCCACTGAAGTGTATAAATCGATTCCGGGTTCCAGGCATGCTTTTCTCCGGTTTTTCTGTAGCTGTAAACACCATCAGACTCGAGAAGATTTTTTTTATGCAGATAAGCCCTTTTATGCCTCACAATAGATTCCTCTGCAACCTCTGCAGATCCTATACCTGATATGCGGGTCACTGTTCCGGAAAAATATTTATTAACAAAATCACGGGAAAGCCCCACAGCTTCAAATACCTGGCCGCCGCGATAGCTTCTCAATGTTGATGTACCCATTTTTGCCAGAATTTTCAGAAGCCCCTTATTTACAGCCTTTATATAATTTCTTTCGTATTCAGGATATCTGGTATCGCACCCTTCAGAGCCATTATGTGACAATGAAGAGATTGTTCCAAAAACAAGGAATGGATTAACCGCATCTGCGCCATAACCGAGAAGGAGGGCAAAATGCATAACCTCTCTTGCCTCACCTGTCTCAACTATGAGCGCAGCTTCTGTTCTTATACCTTTTTCTATAAGATGCTGATGAACAGCAGAGCATGCCAGTAAAGATGGTATGGGGATATTATTTTCATCCGCTCCCCTGTCAGATATGATAATATAATTGATACCTTTCCCCACAGCTGACTCCGCCTCCAGGCAGATTTTTGCCACTGCAGAATCAAGAACCTCTACGCCATTTCCGGCAGGGAATAGCGCGTCTATAGTGATCGATTTAATCTCAGGGTTAAGACTACCCCTGATCTTTTCCACATCACTATTTGTAAAAACAGGGCTGAAAAACTTTATAAGCCTGCAGTGTTCCGGGGTCTCCTCAAGCAAATTTTTCCTTGGCCCCATAAAACTTGTGAGGCTCATTACAAGCTCCTCTCTGATTGGATCAATTGAAGGATTGGTAACCTGGGCAAAAACCTGTTTAAAATAATTAAATAGATTCTGCGGCTTATCGGATAATACTGCCAGGGGTGTATCTGTACCCATAGAACCTGTGGGCTCCTGGGCTGTTTTCATCATTGTTTCAATTATTTCACCTGTATCTTCCCTGTTATAACCGTGGAGAAGCTGAAGCTTTTTAAGCCGCGCCCCTTCAATAGCCGGGTCAACATTATATGGAACAGGCATGTCATTAAAATTTATAACATTCTCCTCCACCCACTTCCTGTATGGCCTCCTGTGGGCAATCTCATTTTTAACCTCATCATCCGGGATGATTCTCCCCTCACCTGTATCCACAAGCAGAAGTTTCCCCGGCATAAGCCGCCCCTTATGTACAATCTCCTCCGGAGGAAAATTCTGAACACCAACCTCTGATGCCATAACAACAAGTCCCTCTTTTGTTATAATATACCGGGAAGGCCTTAATCCGTTTCTGTCAAGGGTGCCGCCGATAAACCTGCCGTCACAAAAAACTATGGAAGCAGGACCGTCCCATGGCTCCATTATACCCGCATGAAATTCGTAAAAATATTTAAGATCATCAGGGATGGGATTTGACTCATTCCACGATTCAGGAATCATCATCATAAGTGCCTGAGGGAGAGAGCGCCCTGTTGCTACGAGCATTTCAAGGGCATTATCAAAGGAGGCTGAATCGCTCTTTCCGGGCTCAATAACAGGAAGAATCTTCTCCATATCATCTTTTATTATTTCGCAATGGAGAGTAGCCTCCCTGGCTTTCATCCAGAATCTGTTCCCCTTCACAGTATTGATTTCACCATTATGTGCTATCATCCTGAAGGGCTGAGCCAGCATCCATGATGGGAATGTATTTGTACTGAAGCGGGAATGAACAAGGGCTATAGCGCTTTCGGCCCTCCTGTCTCGAAGATCGCCGAAGTAGCATCTCACCTGAGCAGGGGTGAGCATCCCTTTATAGACAATTGTTCTTGAAGATAATGAAAGTATATAAAAATCATCTTTCTCTTTTATATCTGAATTTCTTATTTTCTTTTCAATAAACTTTCTCAATATATAAAGTTTCAGTTCAAGGGGAGTTTCACCATCATTCTTAAGCTTGATGAATATCTGCCTCACAACCGGTTCCGATCTTTTTGCTATATCACCTATGTCGCTATTATCAACAGGTACATCTCTCCAGCTTATAGTTTCAAATCCTTCACTTTTAACTGCTGATTCAAGAATTTCCATACAGGCTGATGAAGATTCCGGATTGCGGGGGAAAAAAATCAGCCCTGTCCCATAAGAACCTTCCGCGGAGAGTGCAGTAATTTCTTCACTATAAAATTTATGGGGAATCTGGATCATAATACCTGAACCGTCCCCGGTTTTATTGTCAGAACCTTCCGCTCCCCTGTGGGTCATCCGTTCAAGTATCTCAAGGCCTCTTTTAATTATTTCATGAGATTTTATCCCTTTAATGCTTGCCACAAACCCTATTCCGCAGGAATCATGTTCAAACCGGGGATCATATAATCCCTGGCCATATTGCTCTTCATACATCATATAATTCTCCTGCACACAGGCCTTTAGGCAACTTCAGGAAAGCCTGTGGATTTAATTGCATCTTTCTATTACAAGTTAAGATATTGTCAGGTCTGTTCAATGAAAAAATAATGATCTATGTTACAGCATTGTTAAAAATTTTCCCCTGCTTAACAAGAGCTCTCACTTCTCTGATTAGAATCTTCAGTAATTATCGGTAGCAATAAAATTTTGTGAAAGAAGCATGTCATTCCGGCCGAAGTGACAACGTAGTGCCGGAATCTCCTAAAAAAAAGGAGTTATAAGATTCCCGCCTTCGCGGGAATGACACCAACCCTAAAATTCGACAACTGCATTAATTTTTACTGATAAAAAAGTATTAAAAATCTTGACATGGGGAACGATGTTCCATTATTAGTATTTGTGTTCATAGATGAAATTTTTCATTTTTCTCCGCTCTTATAGGAGATAATAATGGTTTCATTTCAGCCTTCGGCGCGGCTGGTACGGTTTAATAATTCCTGAATATACTCTATTGTAAAATTGAGTATAACTGAAAATCGGTTCAGTCTCTCCCCCCCCCGTGAGACTGGACGGTTAACCGGCAAATTAAGGAAGCAGAAATATTAAAGGGATTCGATGAACCGTACCATCCGCCCCGGCAGGTAAAAATTCTCTTTACAAAACCCCCTCCCCCCATTACCTTTTTATTATACCATATACAGGAGACTCTCCAATGAATGAACTAATGCCGGAAATCAAAACCTGTACCATTCCAGACTCAGCGATTCAGTACCTTCACTACAATGGGGAGGGGCCAGACCTTCTCCTTCTCCATGCCACCGGTTTTACACCGTGGCTGTGGCACCCCATTGCCCGTGAGCTTGCCCGGTCTTTCAATATATATGCGCCATATTTCTGCGATCATAAATTCGCAGAACCTGAAAATGGAGGATTAAGCTGGAAGGTCCTTGCAGAAGACCTCTTCCATTTCTGCGGGAATCTAAATCTTTCTAATCCCTATGTTGCAGGTCACTCCATGGGAGCAACAGTAATAAGTTTGTGCGCAGCTCATCACAGGGTTAGCCCTGAAAGAATGATACTCATTGAACCTATTTTTCTCCCTGAAGCGATATACCAGGCTAATCTCACAGTAGACCAGCACCCCCTTGCTTCAAAATCAATAAAAAGAAAAAACAACTGGGACTCCGCTGATGAAGCAAGAGTCTACCTCAGGTCAAAGAAGCTTTTTAAAAACTGGGATGACGAGATGATTGATCTCTACATAAAACATGGCATGTTCATTTCCGAGGCTGACGGGCTGCAGCTCTGCTGCTCACCCAGAAGGGAGGCTTCATTGTTCATGGGGAGTGTTGTTGAGAATCCATGGCCTCTCATACCTGAAATATCCTGCCCGGTACTTGTTGTTGAAGGTGAAGTAAGCGAGAACAGAAGCTATATTGATCTTAAAAAGGCAGCCTCACTATTCCCTGCAGGGAGTTATGCTGAAGTTAAGGGAGCGGGACATCTGGTCCCAATGGAGTACCCTGAAGATGTTTTAAAACTGATGAAAGATTTTTTTATTAAGTAATATTAAGTTATGTTAAAACAACTAAAAGGGGCTGCCTAAAAAGTTCGATTTATCCACATTTGTCATTCCGGTTTTGCAGCTTCAATTCCTGCAAATGCCGGAACCTCCCGATATAATCAGTTGTATGAGATACCGGAATTTCGCTTCGCTACAGCCGGTATGACAAATTTCTTTTCAGGCACCCCTTAAAATGTTTATCTATAGAAACAGGATTTTATTCTTTAAACTCACTTCCCCATGAGCCTCAATGATCCCCTTCCGGTTATACTATTCCATATGCAAGCATTGCCTTTGCCACTTTTGTAAAGCCTGCAATATTGGCGCCTGCAACATAGTTACCCTTCATACCGTAAGCTTCTGAAGCATCAAGACACGATTTATGAATATTTTTCATAATCACATGGAGCTTCTGATCAACCTCTTCTCTGCTCCATGAAAGCCTTAAGCTGTTCTGCGACATTTCAAGACCTGAAGTAGCAACCCCGCCTGCATTTGCAGCCTTACCCGGACCGAAAAGAACATTATTATCAAGGTATATATCAACAGCTTCAGGGGTTGAAGGCATGTTGGCCCCCTCTGAAATACATATACAGCCGTTCTTCACAAGCGCCTCAGCATGTTTTCCGCTTATCTCATTCTCTGTAGCTGACGGATATGCGATATCAACCTTAAGGCCCTGCTCAAGAATTACATCCCAGACATTTTTGTTCTCGTAATATTTTGCGTTATACTTATCAGCATATTCCTTAATTCTTCCTCTACGCACATTCTTAAGTTCCATGATGAACTGGAGTTTATCATTATCTATACCCTCTTCATCAATAATTGTCCCTGTTGAATCGCAGAGAGATATTACTTTTCCGCCAAGCTCATTAACCTTTTCCACTGTGTACTGTGCCACATTACCGGCTCCGCTCACTATTACTGTTTTCCCTTTATGGTCAAGACCTCTTGTTGAAAGCATCTCTGCTGCAAAATATACAGCGCCGTAACCTGTTGCTTCAGGCCTTATAAGGCTTCCGCCGTACTCGCGCCCCTTACCTGTAAATACTCCGTCATGCTCATTTACTATTTTCTTATAATAGCCGTACATGAATCCAATCTCTCTTCCGCCCACACCGATATCACCGGCAGGAACATCTGTAAACTGCCCGATATGCCTGTAGAGTTCCCTCATAAACGCCTGGCAGAATCTCATTACTTCAAGGTCCGACTTCCCCTTTGGATCAAAATCTGACCCCCCTTTGCCGCCACCCATTGGAAGGGATGTGAGTGAATTTTTGAATATCTGTTCAAAACCGAGAAACTTTATAATACCAAGATTTACTGAAGGGTGAAATCTCATCCCCCCCTTATATGGTCCTATAGCATTATTAAACTGAACCCTGAAACCCCTGTTAACATGGACATTCCCTTTATCATCTGTCCATGGGACCCTGAACATAATGACCCTGTCAGGTTCAACTATTCTATCGTAAATCCCCGCCTTTGCAAATTCCGGGTGTTTATCCACTGTAAGTTCCAGAGAATCGAGCACCTCTTTAACAGCCTGAAGAAATTCCTTCTGCTCCGGGTCTCTCTGTTTAACTTTTGCATAAACTTCATTTAAAATTGTCATGGGAAGCTCCTTCTTTTATAATATCACTATTGTATATGGCTTATAATAGAAAATCATTCACGCCGCATCTTTATGAATAATTTTTCTTTAAGTACATCTCATTTCAATAGTAATATAATACCAAGAATATAACTCATGAATATTGCAGAATCATTAAAATTTAACATTCATGTAACAATGCTGCTTTAATTCACCCTTTCCTGAAAAAGACTGCCCGGTCAGTTATAATATCTGACATCAAAGTCATATTATCGCCTGTAACATCATAAACTCCTACCACATCTGAATACTTTGACCAGTCAGGGAGAATTAAGGGCAATTTATTCTCCCTGTCCGCAATAAAAGTTTCATTATAAACAACCCCATCCTGCCCCGGAAAAAGTGCGGCATAAAATATTCCTGTTTCCACCAGGTCATGGAAAAAGTGTGATCCGAATGAGAGCTCCGGCATAATATTTTCATCCATAACAGCAACTTCAACAAGAACCTTAATATAATTAATTTCATGGAATCTCACCGGTACACCCAGGGAAGGGGTAGTTGTTCCCCATCTGCCGGGGCCAATGAGTACAACACCGAAATCGTTCCCCACCGCAGGGATAAGCCTGTTAAGATACCCGATAAGCCTGGCCACATCATATTTCCCCGACTGATTAAGGGCAGAATACCGGGCCGGATTGACAAAGATAATTCTGTCTACCTTGATATTAACACTCCCCCCCAGGAAATCCCCTTCTGAAGCGAACATTATACTTTCTGCCTCTATATAATCCGGAATTTCCACCCTTCTTCCTGAGCCGCCGGTCTGATATGGTCTGCACTGAAGAAGATTAATCCTGTATTTATATTCAGAAACAAAATTAACAGTGAACTCAATATCCACCGGATAATTGTAGTTATTCCTGAGAATAGTTAGTATACTTCTCATTTTAACCGGGAAATCGCTCTTCTTAAAAAAATTATCAAAGCTGAGAAGCCAGGGGGTTGTCCCCTTCATATTATAATCCCTTATTTTCCCTGCCAGCTCCTGGCTGTACTCACCCACCATTTCAATTTCTTTATAATTTATATCCTCAAGGAGCTCCCCCAGCTTTACTGTTTCAAATAGATTTGTTTCGATATTAAGCAAATCTACCAGATGCTGGGAAAACTTCTGCAGATCATCAGGGCCTGAGTGGGGTCTGAGCAGGGGGTCATCCAGGGCAACTATGCGGGGATAATCCCCCTCTACCCTGTCAACAGCCCTTGTTCCCAGCCCTGCAACAAGCCGGAGCATACCTGCATCAGGGTCTATCCCCTCTCTCCAGGCATAGGTATTATATGAAAGACCCACACCTGCCATGTCAGGGAAAAAATATTTACCATGATGGTTCCCGGAAACCCTCTGCACAATAAGCGCCATCTGCTCATCGCTTTTATTAAGGCCTCTCTGCTCCCTGTAGGCAAGGGCATCCTCATTCATTGTACTCGCATAAACCATTCTTACTGCCTTAGTAAAATCGCTGAACCTCTGCTGCGGGCTCCCCTGGTTAACACAGAAGTGACTCTCATACTTGCCCGCAAAGGCATGCCCGAAGGTATCCTCAAGAAGACTGCTTGATCTAACTATAAAAGGAGACTGGCCGAAATATTCTATTATCTGCAGGAACTGCTCCTTTATTTCCGGGGGGAATAAACCGTTAAGCATCCGCACCCTCAAGTTAGGGGCTGTTGAGTAATATCCCTCATCGGTTTTATGCTCCATAAAGAGACCCCATAGCCCGTTCTGTACAATAAAGGTATGAAATACATCGGACCCTATAAAAAAGGTATCGTGCGGCTCTATAAGTTCATCACTGGCATCACCCAGCTCATTGCGAAGAATTTTTCCTGCTATCATCATACCTGCTGCTTTACCACCGATATAGCCGGTACCGGTAAGCCTGTCATTTATCGAAATAAAATCATCAAGTGTAAAATGCCTGCATGCAAGATCAACAATTCTATCCTCCCGTCCAATCATGAGCCTGGCAAGACGACTCACCATACCTTCAGCTTCTTCACTATCGCCGCTTCCGGTTAATGAGGCTACTTCAAGGAACAGCCTGTCCCAGAAGTCAAGATTTCTGCTGGTCATCTCTGCATTAAGTTTCTGCATATAGCTTATAAATGCGGTAACATCGGAACTTTTAGTTAGGGGTTTAAATTTATATCCATCCCTTTTATGAGGGAAAAACATGGTTGGTGAATAACGGTTCCACACTTTCAGGGGGTGGACATAGAGGTTACCCTCAAAATTGTGAATATCGATTAATACCTGTGTTGTCTCCCTTATACGGGCCACGGTTTTAAAATCGTGGCTTTTACGGATAATGGCAAAATATGCAACTGTGTTAAGTTCAAAAAGAAAGGGGCAGGTAACAAAGAAAAAGTTCCCTATCATCAGGTCTGTGGCCCATGCTGAAAGAAGATCGGAAAGTGAATCAAAGACGTAAAATGCCTCCTCCCCTGCATCACGGATTATTTCATGTACATCCCTGGAAAAATTTTCAAAACCTGAATGAGCGCTAAGCCTGCATATGGTGACCCCCTCTGTACCTTCTTCAATAAGGGGTGCGTGAGATGCGAACCGGATATAATAAAGCCTCCTCCCTTCACTTAATGAATGTTTAACAAAGGGTGTGACAAACTCCCTGTAATCATTGATATTGTCTGTCTGCCATACCACATTGTCTCCAATATTAAGAGAATCGATAATATGGTCAAAGCTCTCTATGCCGCTGCTCACTGCTGTAATAGATTTCAATAATTCCCCCTGAGGCGGCCCTGTTTCAGGACACACCGATTCTGGTAATATCAACAATACAGACCTCCTGCTTTTAAAAAAATATTTTTTACAAAAATGGTGCGTAAGTGATATTTTTTTACCATTTTGTAATAAAAAATGTTTTTCTCCGTTTATTCAATAATTTTAAAATATAGTGCATTTAAAAACCATAGTGCTCTTTGTATTTCAGTCGGGAGAAGAGCATGCAGGGAAGGAGGGAATTCTGACGCTGATGTAACCTGGGCGCCCATATTCTATCTCATGGCAGGTATAGCTTTCTGATATGGAATTATAATACAACTTAATGGCCCCTGACTCTCCTTTTGCACAACAATAAAACCCGGAATAATTCCGGGTTTTATTGAATAGCCGTAAATATTTATAAAAATGCGTTATTTTTTAACCCTCAGATTATCAATACTGATCAAACCGCACAGTTAAGTACTGCGCGGTTTAGATACCTTTACCATTCACCTGTAGCCAGATAATCATTGATAGCTGCAGCTGCTTTTCGTCCAGCACCCATTGCCTCAATTACAGTTGCTGCACCTGAAACAATGTCACCCCCGGCAAAAACACCTTTTTTAGATGTCTTCATCGTTTCATCATCTGCAACAATATTTCCCCATTTATTCGTTTCAAGTCCCGGTGAACTTTTCTGCACAATAGGATTCGGGCCATTCCCTATTGCAATAATGGCAACATCAATATAAATAACAAATTCCGACCCCTTTACTTCCACAGGCCTTCTTCGTCCCGAATCATCAGGCTCGCCAAGTTCCATCCGCACACATTCAACACCTGTGAGCTTCCCCTTTTCATCACCAATAAACCTTACAGGATTTGAAAGAAGGTCAAAAATAATCCCCTCCTCCTCTGCATGATGGATCTCCTCCTCCCTTGCAGGCATTTCACTGCGCGATCTCCTGTAAACAAGGTGAACCTCGTTACAATCGAGCCTGCGCGCGACCCTTGCGGAATCCATGGCAACATTACCGCCCCCGAAAACTGCTATACTTTTCCCCTTAATTACAGGGGTATCGTAATGAGGGAACTGGTAGGCCTTCATCAGATTTACCCGTGTTAAATACTCATTTGCAGAATAAACCCCCTGCATATTTTCCCCCGGAATATTAAGAAATGACGGAAGCCCGGCACCTGTACCGACAAATACAGCGTCAAATCTTTCAAGGATATCATCCAGGCTTTCAGATATCCCGACCACTCTGTTTGGAATAATCTCCACACCCATTTTAACCAGCTGATCGATTTCGTAATGTACAATCTCCTTTGGCAGACGGAACTCAGGTATACCGTAAACAAGAACCCCGCCAGGGCTGTGGAGCGCTTCAAAAATTGTTACTCCATGGCCGCATTTTGCCATCTCACCTGCAACCGTTAATCCGGCAGGGCCTGAACCGATAACTGCTACTTTTCTTCCGCCAGTGCATTCAGGCTTTTCCGGGTTTAAATGCTCCACCTTTCTCTCATAATCCGCAACAAAACCTTCGAGTTTACCTATTGCCACAGGTTCAAATTTTTTCCCCAGAATACATAATTTTTCACATTGAGACTCCTGAGGGCACACCCGGCCGCAAACCGCAGGGAGAGAGTTGGTACCTTTTATTATCTCAACAGCTTTTAAAAAATTTCCTTCAGCTGCCTCTTTGATAAAACCGGGGATATTTACATTTACAGGACACCCTTCAACACAGTTCGGATTTTTACACTGGATACATCTTTTAGCTTCAATAACGGCGGTTTCCGTGGAAAAACCGAGGGGAACCTCATTGAAATTTTTTATCCTTTCGAGCGGATTCTGTTCAGACATTGTCTGTCTTGGAATTCTTTCAGCCATTTTTTGTCACCCCGTCAAGTCTGCATTTATGCTTATGCTCTGTAAAGCAGGCACTTTCCTCATCTTTATAAGTGTTAAGTCTCAAAAGGAGCTCATCAAAATTGACAAGATGAGCGTCAAATTCCGGTCCGTCAACACAGGTAAATTTTGTTTCATTCCCCACTGTAACCCTGCACCCTCCGCACATCCCGGTGCCGTCAACCATTACAGAATTTAAACTGACAAAAGTTTTTATATTCTTCTCTTTTGTAATCTCACTTACAGCCTTCATCATAGGCACAGGCCCTACTGCAACAACCAGGTCGATTTTTTCACTCTCTAAAATTTCGGAAAGCCCCTGAGTAACAAAACCCTTTCTCCCGGCAGAACCGTTATCAGTAAAAACCTGGAGTGTATCACATACCTGCGACAATTCATTTTCCAGTATAAGAAGCCCACCCTCTCTTGCGCCGATTATACCTGAAACCCTATTCCCCGCCTCTTTCATTGCTGAAGCTATGGGATATACAGGAGCAATACCGATCCCCCCGCCTATACACAGCACAGTCCCGAATTTTTTTACTTCAGTAGGATGCCCCAGGGGACCTGCCACATCTTTTAAATATTCCCCGCTTTTAAGCATGGAAAGTTTTGAAGTGCTCTTCCCCACAATCTGGTAATAAAGGGTTATTGTACCTGCACCTTTATCAGCTCCGGCAATTGTTAAAGGGACTCTTTCTCCGAATTCATCAATAATGATAATAACAAACTGCCCTGCCTTTCTATGCATGGCAGTATATTCAGCTTCAACCACCATTTTCCCAATATTATCCGCAATAATTTCATTTGAATGTATTAAATGCACTGCATACCCCTTAGTTTTGTATTTTTACACTTAGATATATTTTCAGGAATTAAAATTGATTTATACTCATAATTTTCTATGCGTCTTAATTTATTAGTCAATATTTTTTTGACCCTTAAAAAGTAAGCTCTTAAGAGATATATTACAGACAGGTAAAATAATAATATAAACCTGACAAAAGCCATCCAATCAGCATATATTCCTCATTAAAACCCCTTCTTTCTATAGAGAGATTATAAAAAAATTCAGTATTTATTCCTAAACTTTTTATTATTAAAAAAATGCTCTATTATCCCCGCCGCCGGAGGCGGCGGGGATATAAAACTGTCCATTTTTACACTAAAATATATTTTCTGGAATTAACATTGAAAAAATTGCGGAAAAGCTGAAAAAATAAAGTGACAGATACACTGCCTTGAAATACCATTGATTAACTAAAAAAGAAGATTGAAAAAATGAAAGAAAATACCAGATTTAACCTGAAAGATACGCTTATCAAAGAAAGCTTCCATGATAACGATGAGTTTATAAAACTCCGCGACAATCCTGTTAAGCTCATTGATAAAGGTTATGAATTTATAGACAGCGGTGAATATAAAAAAGCTTTCAAGCTTTTTACCATGGGCGCAAAAACTGACCGAACTGATCCGGATATATTGAACGGTATAGGGATCTGTCTTTGTGAAATGGGTAAGCTCAATGAAGCACGGCAGATTCTTGAATATGCAATAGAAAAAAATCCTGATGACCCGGTTATCTACGCTAATATAGCTGGCGTGTTATGGGAACAGATGGATTATGATATGGCAATATATTACTACAATAAATCTATCGAAATTGATCCCGAAATAGAAGAGACTTTTTTTAATCTTATAAACCTCTACATTGAAACAGGCTCACTTTTCATGGCCTTTATTGAATGCAATAAATTCATGAAAACATTCCCTGACAATCAGGAAGCCCTGGAACTGCAGGAGGATATTATCCTGAACCTTGGGATTTCATTTATTTAATCCACCTGAAGATTTTTAAAATACTCACCTGCTCCTCCTCTCTTAAGGGAGTCAGCCATCTTACTGAAATCATCAGCCCTGTCAATTTTCCATAAATCATTCTCTTTCTTCATTTTCAGATCAATTGTAAATCCCTTCATATTCTCTACAGGATGATCAATAAATCTCACTGTAACAATAGAGCTGTCACCATTGTACTTCTCATCAGCAATTTCAAAAACCCCCTTTTCCGGAATAAAGCTTAAAATCGAATAAGCTGAACTCTTCTCAATGCCGGAAGCTTTAACAAACCGGTTAAACTGATCTATTGTACTCTCAGTATAAAGCTGAACAATCTCCTCTTTACCGCTAAGCTTCTGAAGCAGATCAATAAGCTCTGCCGGAGAACCTGCGGGGATCTCTTTTTTGCCGCATCCTGCAGAGAGAAAGAGCAGGATAATACATGTGATTATTGAATTTAATTTCATAATAGCAGGCTCCCTTTCCCGGATCGGGACAGAGGAATTTTTAGTGCAGGTCCCCGTCACCGGATGATAAATTTTTGTATATTATTTCAGCTTTATAGCTGTGGTGAAGCTCATTTAGAATAATTTCCTTTGCGGAAAAATCGAGTTCATCCCATTGAATGGGATTATCCATATTTTCACAGTGAAGATTAATCAGCTCAGTTTCCACGTCAATATAGACATCGACTACATTAATGCCCACATACCCCTTTTCATAATCATTATAAGGTATCTGCACATTAATATCTGCTTTCATCTCCGGGAATGTACCGAGTATCTCAACAACAAACCCGGACATCATTAGCCCTATTTCAAATGTTTTATGCCCGATATTAACCGCTTTGACATCAAATCTGTCTTTTTCCATAATTTTTAATTAGTCTCAAACACTCTTCGCATAAAAGGGATTTTAAAAGGAAGCCTTGTCATACCGCGACTACCCCTTCCCCCCTGCACTTCCCCTGTATCCTCTACGCTCCAAAGTCCCTTATCAAGGGCGTAAAGTATTTCCGTTAAACCTCTTTCACTTAAATCAGAAATTTCTTTACCGCAAATAAAGTCAAAAAAACCTGCCGCGCCTGACCTGTAAAGATCTGCACAGACATTCCCCTCTTCATTTATAAAAATACAGTTTATTGACAGGTTCCCAGATCCGGTACTCGACTTTCTTGTTTCAAAGTATGATATTCCATCAAGATAAAGGGGACTGCCGGTATCTCCTCCAGCCTCAGCAATTTTAGACTTAATTGACTCAAGAAGAATATTGTTATCTAAAGCATTGTCATGCATTCAGCACCCCCGCAGATAAAATTTTTATTCATGCACAGGTTTATTATCGGAATATTATATCAAAAGGATTAGCAAAGGAATGCTTATGAAAGGGGGTTGCTTTTCACAATAAAATATATGCCGCGAGAGGGACTCGAACCCTCACAGGTGTACACCTACTAGACCCTGAACCTAGCGCGTCTACCAATTCCGCCATCGCGGCATAACTTTATTATATAAAAGAAATCTGCGATCTCTTTTGTCAAACTATTTTCAGCTGTGCTGCTAAATATACTTTGTTATCTCCGCCACCCTGAATTCCTTCTCTTCATCATCAATTCTCAGGATTACAGAATCACCGGTTTTTTTGCCAAGCATAGCCTTAACAATAGGAGATCTGTAGGAGAGAATTCTTTGTTCAAAATCCGCATCCCAGGGGCCAAGAATTGTATACTTCACTTTGTCCCCTTTTTCAACATCCTCAATTACGACACTTGTACCAATACTCACAATATCAGAATTTATTTTATCGACAGCAAGAACATCAGCCCTCTTCAGCTCATCATCCAGTTTTGAAATTGCCAGCTTTAAAATTGTCTGTTTCTCCATAAGGGCGTTATATTCCACATTCTCCCTGATGTCGCCGGAAGCTTCAGATACTGCAGCAAGATCTTTCGAAAGATGGACCATTTCAACTTTAACCATCTGTTCAAGTTCAGATTTTTTCCTTTCAAGACCCTCACGGGTAACAATCAGCTTTTCAATGCTCTTTTCCCAGCTGTCATCATCCTCTTCCTGAGCAGGCTGAAAATTTTCAAACCTGACATTTACAATTTCCTGAAATTTTTCAAGATGACTCTCTTCTATAAATGATAGATTTTCAAATATATCGAATATTTTACCTACAAATGTACGATCATGCTTTTCTACAATTTTTTTCAATACAGCGCTGTTCTCATCAAATAAAAGCTCAAGCATAAGATTTTTCAGCCTGTTCCCGTCCACTTCAATCTTTTTAAGATCATTCAAAAGTCTGAAATAGGCGAGAATCAGCATCTCCTCATCATAATCGAGCCAGTCATAATTCCATGTACCTGTAAAAATATTTTTTGCAATCCATAGATAAATTTCAGGATACTGTTTCGCGCCTGGAGTAACCCTGTCTATAAACTGATTTATTGTTTTATACTCATGAGCTCTCATAAGTATATTTATAATATACTTATGAATACGGACAGGTGTTTCAAAAAGAAGCTCAAAAAGCACTGAAGACCAGTCCTCTCTATTCTCAACTATAAGATTAACAAAATCCTTTTTATAATCATAGGAGCTTATCTTCATTGAAAGGAGGGGCAGATCATTGCTCTCTTTAAGGAAGGAGATAACCTTCTCCTTATGCTGGTCAAGCTTAAGTTTTGAAGAATCGGAGAAACGTCCAAGGTCTGACAGAATAAAATAGGAAAGGATCTGCCTTGTATAGGAATCCCCCTTCATCTGTTCTGAAAAATAATCGATAAAGAAAGAAGAAACCTCCTCCCCCTCTTCGCGATCGATATTATTTATAAACTCAATAGCATGATTCAATTTTTCAGCAAATGAATCTGTTGAGATAAAATTCCCCAGAAGTTCATCAGCAAAGGTAATTGGCTTGTCTCTCATAAATACAAGATTTTTCTTCTTATCCGAAATACCGAAGAGAGGGTCCTTCTTAATAATAATCCGGACTTTACTCCACCATTTTGCCCAGTTTTTCTCCTCTACAAATTCCGGTATCAGCTCATTCTTAATATCTGCAACAGCAATTTCACCGCCATAAGACTTTATCAGAAGCTCAAAGAACTGCATAAAATCATCTTTAAAAAGGGACATGAGCATTGCCGGATCTTCATACTTCATTACATAAATATGATCCTGCCTTACCGGCTTTAACGAGGTAAGCGCCATTTTAACAGACATCCTGTGATCAGGTTTCTCCTTAAAATTTACAACCAGGTTTTCACTGTCAATCTCTTCAATACGCCCGATTCCCCATGAATTGTGAAAGGCGTAATTCCCCTTATCAAAAATAATATTCTTTTCAAAATCCTGAATGGCAAATTTAACCGGTGCTTTAAAGTTGTTCAGCTTTGAAAGCTTCATAAACTGCTGGAACTGGGAATGTTCCTTATACTTAACCTCATAGAGTTTTATAAGTTCTCTTCTGGAATGTACATCCTCAGGCTTATAATTAAGTATTTTCTTTAAAAATTCTATTGCCCTCTCGGGGTTTTCATTATCCTTATATTTATTGAGCAGAATTTTCAACAAATCTGCTGCAAGTTCAAGCTGCTTTGCATCAACAAGCATTCTTTCTATTCTTTCAAAGAAATTTATATCCTCCCATGAAACAGAAACCAGTTTCTGCCACAAAGGCTGCAGTTCATCAAATTGTTTTGCCTTGATAAATCCTTCAATTGAAAGCTTCAGGTACTGAATACCCTTTTCCGGATCTGTTGCTATCAAGCCCAGGGCCAGCTTTTTTGCAACCTGAGCATCAAATCTTTCGATTTTAAGAAGATCCTCCCATACAGGTATTGCCTCCTTCCCCCGTCCAAGACGCTCAAGACTTGTGGCAAGAGCCCTTAAAGCAAGACTGCTCTCCCCGTATTCCAGTATCTTTTCTGCAAGAACTTCTACTATTGCCCACTTCTGGCTCTCTGTAAATTTTTCAATTAGCCTTCTCAGATAGATCTTATAATCAATCTTTTCAAGCTGGTGCCCCATAATTCCCATAATATATGATGCGGTTATTGATCCGGGATGCTCCTCCAGATATTCCCTGCATGTACCCAAAGCTTCCTCAGTAGCACCATCTGCAATTACTGAATTGATTATATCATCAAGTATTTTGAACCTGGAGATTCCCACATCTTTGGGATCTATCCGCCCCCATGATTCCTCCTTGAGAAGAGAAGCAATTTTTTCCAATATTTTGTCTTTTGACATTTTTCCATCCCGTTACTTAATATTTTGATGAGCAGTTTCCCCTTAACCAGCCGCCCTGTATTAAAATGTAAAACTTTTACGAATGCAGATTGAGAAGGGACTTTATCCAATTTCTGACATATTAAAAATCATATCCGGAAATTACCAGCTGATTTTGACCATTTTTAAAACAGAAAATACCCATCTTTCCGAAATTGATGGGTATTCTACAACTTATGGCATGTTCCGGCATAAAGCCGGAACATGTATTTACAGCTGATTTAAATCCAGTTATTCCTGTTTCTGATTATTCCCTTCAAACATCTTGTGAAGATCCTGACCGTCAAAATAGACTTCATAGGTATCTGTAAGTACTTTTATCTGATCAAGGAATACATAGGTATCAGACATATTTCTGGAACTTGTTGCAGATAGAGTACCACCCACATTTGTCACTTCTCTGATAACTATACGTACAAGTTTTGCAACACGTGTTACAGGAAATGTGTCCGCAGTCTGAGGAACGTATCCGGGGATCTGAAATGTTAAAGGTCTCCACCCTATAAAGTTAATAGACTGTTTATCAAGGATATGAACATCACCCTTGTAGTCCTTAACCCACACTTCAATAGTATAAGGGAAACCCCTTGCATGTACCCACATGGAAATCGCTTTCGACCTTCCGGGAAGCTGGATTCCCCTTTCCTGTACATCCCTTCTCTGTGCCTGGTCATATGTGAGAACAGGATTTCTGTCCTTCCAGTCCACTTCTAAAGGGGGCTCAAGGGATACAGAATTCTGACCCGGGTATCTGAATCTGAAACGGAGTCCCAGAGATTTCTCCTTTGTTTTCCCAAGACCTGTTACACTTGTGGCATCCTCCACACGCATATCATTGGGCCCTGCAGTAACATATTTAAGATCAAGAGTCATAACCGGATTCTTGGTCTTCAATGTTTCTTCATCTGTTGCTTTTACATATTTTCTCGGATTAGTTGTAACAAACCACCCGTCTTTATCGATCTCTTCCGCTATCTGGCCGGTTTCAAAGTCTTCTACTACAATTGCCCTTGTTTCATCACCTGTTACATCAGCAGGGACATTTGTTTTTATTTGTGAATCCGCACCTGTTAAACCGAGTGTTAAAAAACCGGCAAAAGCAGCGCAAAGTGTTATAAAAAATATTCTGCTAAATCTTCTATTCATTTCAGGCCTCCATTCTCCTCTTCACTCTTACCAGTTATCCTTAATTCTTTCATCACCTGTAAACTCAGAGAGATCTGTAATTACTCTGAACTGATCCAGATAAAAATAGAAAGGTCCCGGAGCTTCAAATTTATCACTTTCAACGAAGAAAGAGACAAAATGCAGATTCTTATCCATAATAGCATAATTTGACGACTGAGGGAGCCAGCCTGGAACTATAACCGACATTTCACGCCATCCCCAGAAGTCGAGTCTCCCCATCTTCAGCTTATGGATATTTCCGCGGTAGTCCCTTATTTTAACGTAAAGAGTATGCCTGAACTTTCTGCCAAGAACCCATACCTTAAATTCTTTAGCCTTTCCTCTTACAATATACTCATTGGGAGGGAAAACCTCAACTCTGTCAAAACCCCTGTCCATAAAATGGGTTTTTACACCAAGAACATATTTATTCTCGTGAACAATTCCATTTTCATCCGGAGGGGTCTGATCAGCAAACTCACCCGGTTCATTATTCTCATTAACCGGTTCGCCATTACGCATAGGTCTTGGTTTACCGGGATATTTTCTAATCTTTGTCTCGCCCAGTGGACAGGTTGCTACTGCTCTCCAGTCCTCACTGTTTTCAAAATCATCTAACCAGTCTGTTACAAGTCCATCCAGCTTAGGTCTCTCATTCCCGGTTCCGGTTGTCTGATTTGTACCAGCACCAGGATCCGCCTGTGCGAGCAGGTCCGATCCTCCATTGCCGATAAAAAGAACAAGAGTCCCAATAAGAATCGACAATGCAGCCACTTTCAACTTCCTGTTCATCGTAAACTCCTTTAATCAATATTGATTAATTCACTCATTATTCATGAATAATAATTATACCTGACTTAGTTTTATTTCGGCATAAAAAAAATAAAAATTTAATATTTATTAGAAACTTATGCCAAAATAAAATCTCTCATATAAATTAAAATATATTGTTGCGCTTTGTCAAGGAAAATAATCACCTATTATAATCTCATCCCCATTTATTGGATATTTATAAATAAAATATTAAAAATCCCCCTCCTTTGCGACATAATAAAGATTTTTCAAAGCGAATTCGCCCCCCACTTTTTACGAAGCTACCAAAAAAATTATTGATAAAACTATTAATGAATTGAAACCTGATAAAACTTATGTGATATATCAATATTCACTTTTTAATAATAACAATACTCTAATTATAATTATTACACTAAGCAATATCTTTACCCGGGGATTTTTAATGAGAAACAGAAACAAACAGGACATGCCTCCCCATCTGAAGGCTATAATACTCCTTGCAGGCTTAATTGTCGGGGCAGTTGCAATAAGATTCTTTTTCATGATAATGGAAATTAAAACCGATTCAATGGAACCCGCATTAAAGCGCGGCGACCTTATTTTAATCAGCCGCATGTCAGATGTAAAGAGAGGGGATATTGCCGTTTACAATAGCCCCATTGAAGAGGGGCTCCTCCTTCTATCCAGAGCAGCAGGGATAGAGCATGAGAGTATTGAAATACGGGACAAATCTCTTTTTATAAATAATGAAAAATTTGAGATGCCATGGGATACGATAAAAAAAAGCAGCGAAATATTCCCCATGAAGTTCAGCTCCAGGGACAATATGCCCCCTATACGCCTCAACAGGGGTGAATATTTTATGCTCTCTGATAATTTTGACAACAGTTTTGACAGCAGGACTACGGGGCCGGTTAAAAAAGAAAAAATTATCGGCCCTGTAATATATATTTATGGAAAGTAGAAATTATTACTTCTTTATCATTGCAGGGGCAGGATTATGATTAAAGCTATAATTATGGCAGGGGGTGAAGGTACACGGCTCCGGCCTCTCACCTGCATACGCGCCAAACCGATGGTCCCTGTAATAAACAAACCGGCAATTGAACATACCATAAAACTTCTGAAGAATCATGGTATAACTGACATTACCCTCAGCATTTACACCCTCCCTGATAATTTCCAGAACTACTTTGGCGACGGCTCGGAACTCGGAGTAAACATAACCTACTCTGTTGAGGAGAAGCCCCTTGGAACTGCAGGGGGAGTACGCAAAGCCCTGGGAGAATCGAAGGGGACTGCCATTATTCTCAGCGGAGACGGGATTATTGATTTTAATCTTACAGAAATAATTAAATACCATAATACCAGAAATTCAGCTCTCACTATTGTTCTCAAAAGAGTTAACCGCCCCACAGATTACGGCATTGTAATTACCGCCCCGGACGGCAGGATTGAAAAATTTGTAGAAAAACCATCATGGAGCGAGGTATTTACCGACACTGTAAACACCGGCATATATGTAATTGAACCATCTCAGATTATAAACAGCATCCCCCCTGATGAAAAATTTGACTTTTCACTGGACCTCTTCCCTCTCCTGAAAACAAAAGACCTCCCCATATACGGATTTATTACAGAAGATTACTGGTGCGATGTGGGGAACCTGTCAATGTACAGCAATGTACATAAGGACATTCTAGAAGGGAAGGTGAAGATAGAAATTCCGGGAAAAAAAATTGCCCATGACATCTGGGTGGGGAAAGATGTTGTTATTGATCCTGAGGCAAAAATAGAGGGCCCTCTGGTTATAGGTAATTTCAGCAGGATAAAAAAAGGGGCTGAAATATCCGACTATACTGTTATCGGCGACAACTGCCTCATTGAAGAGAATTCCACTGTTAAAAAAAGTATAATCTACCACAACACTGTTATCGGAAAAAAATGCGAGCTCCGCGGAGCCGTTGTAGGTAAAAGATGCGTACTTGGAGAGGGTGTATCGATTTACGAAGATGCTGTTGTTGCTGATGACTGCTCTATCGGTAACGGCGCTGTTATCCAGTCAGGGATAAGGGTATGGCCTGACAAATCTGTTGAACAGGGTACACGCCTTACTGCTGATCTCATATGGGGGCAGACTGAGAAGAGGAATCTATTCAGCTCCGAAGGGATTTCGGGAACTTTTAACGTAAAGATTACACCTGAGTTCTCCTCCAAACTCGGCTCAGCTATCGGCGCCTACCTGAGCAGAAATGCAAAGGTGATAATCAGCAGGGACGCTACAAAAGCTGCTGCCCTGATCAGCTACGCCTTTACCTCAGGCCTCCTTTCCATGGGTGTGGATGTTTACGACATGGAGATTGAAACAGTCCCCATTAACAGGTATGCCACAAGATTTTTTAATGCTGACATGGGGATATACATCCAGGTAGCACACAATACAGGTCTTCAGAATATTCAGATCCATTTCTTTGAAAGAAACGGTTTTCAGATCTCCCTGAGCGATGAAAAGAAAATTGAGAATATATTTTTCAGGGGGGACTACCCCAGAAAAGACATATACGAGGCAGGGCAGATAATATACCCTTCGCATCTTCTGGGCTCCTACATAAGCAATGCAGGAAACTATGTTAATCCTGATATAATTAAATCGGGGAAGTGGAAGATTATTCTCGACTGCCTTAATGGAACAGCATCATACATCTTCCCTGAGCTTCTTGATTCCATGGGGGTTGAAGCCACGGTTTTAAGAGGTCAGATTAAGGAGACCATGACCGAGAGTGATGTAATGTCCGGCACAATAAAATCGATCTACAATGTGCTGAGCATGTCTAAAATAAACAGGGAGATAGGTATAATAATAGGGCAGCACGGAATGAACGTAACAGTGATTGATGAAATGGGGAGCGTACTGACTAACGGTGACATAAGCGCGATTTTAAGTCTCTATTACCTGAAGTATACAGATACAAAAGAGATAGGACTCCCTGTTAACACGTCCCGTCACCTGAGCAGTTTTATTGAAAATGAAGGAGGGACTGTGAAATGGACCCCCACAACTCTGCGGAATCCTGATGACTGCATAGATATTTTCTACCAGGGTACCGCTAAATATCCTTTCCTTGAACAGAAGTATGACCCCATGATTACCTGCCTCCTTATACTGGAGTTTCTATCCAGGGAGAAAAAGGAGCTCTGCGATATAATGGAAATACTCCCCAAGCCGAACATTATCAGCACCACTATCTACTGCACCCTTGAGGAAAAAGCTTCAATAATGGGGATGCTATCCGCTGAAGGGGAGAGCGGAGATATTGAACTTATTGACGGAATCAAAATTCATAAAGACAAATCCTGGATACTCCTTCTTCCCGATGCATCACAGCCCCTGATTCATATTTATGCAGAAGGGGAGAGCGCTAAAGAGCGGGATATGCTTGTACAGAGCTATTATGACAAAATTAAGCATTTCAGATTGAACATGATGCAGTGAGAGGAACAATGTACACAATAAACAGAGACAGACTCGTTGAAACATTTATTGATCTTGTGAAGATACCCTCCCCCTCCTGGCAGGAACACAAGGTTATGGACTATATTATCGGGAGGTTCAGCCGTCTGGGAGCTGAGTGCATCCCCTTTGAATGCGATGATTCCTATAATCTCCTAATGCGTCTGGCGGGTAATAAAGCCGGAACTCCAATTCTTCTCTCCGGACACATGGATACTGTAATACCATGCGATGATGTAAAGCCTGTGATTAAAGGGAAAAAAATAACCTCCGACGGAACAACTGTTCTGGGGGGAGACGACAAGGCTGCTATAGCAATGTTTATTGAGGCCTTCGAACATATAAAAGAACAGAACATCCCTCACGCACCGGTTGAGATACTACTCTCCTGCGCTGAGGAGATGGGCCTGAAGGGGATAAAAAAATTTGACCTTTCACTCCTCAAATCAAAGTACGGCTTTGTTTTTGACAGCGGCGGTGATATCGGGCGGATTATAACCGAAGCACCCTTCCATTCAAACATGACAGTTACTATTACCGGTAAAGCCTCACACGCGGGTATGGCGCCGGAAAAAGGGATAAACGCCATCAATGTTATATCCGAGATAATAACAAAATTACCTTCCGGCAGAATAGATAATGAAACCACACTGAATGTGGGTATCATCTCCGGAGGGCGAGCCACAAACATTGTGGCGGAAGAGGCAATGTGCTCCCTTGAAGTCCGTTCTATTGAAAATAAAAAAATGCTGGCCATAGAAAAAGAGGTTCGCTCAGTAATAAAGGAGACCTGCCGCAGACATAAAGCTAAATTCAGGATTGACCGCTCCCTGGAATATGAAGGCTTTAAAATCTCCCCTGATGAAAGAATAGCCCGCATCTGCCATGATGCTATGACAGGAATTAAAATCAAACCTGTTATGCTCCCCATGGGCGGCGGGAGTGACACTAATATTATCAATAAAAGCGGATTAAGATCAATAAATCTGTCATGCGGAATGAGAAACATCCACAGTACAGATGAATATATAAAAATCAGCGACCTGGAAAAAGGGACAAAGCTCGTATTATCTATTATTGAAACAGTACAAAATTCCAGTGATTATTCCTAAAGATATTTTTTAGTGCAATAATGATGTTTCCCATATCCCCGCCGCCTATGGCGGCGGGGATAAAAGAGCATTTTATTCCAAAAAAAAGTTAAGGAATTAACACTGATAAAATTCAGCATTTATACTTTCGGGGGATTTATGGCCTGCATTAAAACAAAAAACCGGATTATTACATTCCTTTTTTTAGCCTGCACACTCCTGATGGCAGCAATACCCGCTTTCTCATCCGGAGCAATTGACGTAAGTTCAATAAATAAACACCTCCCCATCGGCTCTCTCTGCTACACCCTTGAAGACCAGTCAGGGAATATTACTATTGATGAGATTATCTCAGGAAAGCATGATAATGACTTTACCATCTCCCCGGGAAATATCCCCAATTTCGGCTTTACAAAATCTGTTTACTGGGTCCGCTTTACCCTTGAAAACAGCAGCTACAGAATCATGAACAGGCTTGTTGAGATCGGTTTTCCCCTTCTTGACAATATTGAAATATACGCATTCACCGCTGATAATAATGCAGAACCGCTCATGGCAAAAAAAGAGATAACCGGAAGAGAAATACCATTTAATGAGAGATTATTCAGTCACAGAAATTTTGTATTCCCCATGAACCTCCTCCCCTATGAGTCACAGGATGTTTATCTCCGGATAAAAACCGATGACGGGATGATCTTCCCGATTTCAGTCTGGGAAACATCCTCATTTTACAGAAAAGCGCAGAGGGAGCTTTTTGCATTCGGTATCTATTACGGCATTATTATAATTATGATACTCTATAATCTTTTCATTTTCACAGCAACCAGAGACAACAACTACCTCTACTATATTTTATACATTGCCGCATTCGGCATGTTTCAGCTTTCAATGAACGGGCTTGCATACCAGTTTTTATGGCCCTCGTCGCCATGGTGGGCAATACATGCCAACCCCTTTTTGATCGGGTGGAGCGCACTTCTTGGCGCAGGATTTTCTGTGAAGTTTCTTGAAACACCGGTATATGCCCCTGTGATGGACAAACTCTTAAAGGGACTCATGGTATTAAGCGTAATCCTTATAATAGCTTCCTTAACTGTTGATTACTCAATAACTATTCTTGCGGGACAGATTCTCCCCCTTTCAATGATTCTTATAGCAATTCCTACAGCAATTCTATGTTTAAAAAGGGGAAACAGGTCTGCACGATTCTACCTCATTGCATGGTCAGCCTTTTTTATCGGGGTTATCCTTTCCACACTCCGGATTATGGGACTTATCCAGCATAACATCCTCACTGAACATGGGCTGCAGATAGGCTCCGCATTTGAGATGGTCCTCCTTGCACTTGCTCTGGCTGACAGGATCAATATAATGAAGATGGAAAAGGAAGAGGCGCAGATGGAGGTTATAGCAAAACAGCAGCAGATAGTGGACAATCTTAACAGATCAAATATGGAAATTGAGAGTGCCCATAAACTCCTGAGTATATCTGAAGAAAAGTACCGGCGCCTTGTAGAAGGAACCAAGGATATTATATTCTCACTTGACGAAGAGTGGAAATTTATATCTGCAAACAGGGCAATTACCACAGAACTTAAAATCGATACAGATACAATTGCCGGGAAAAGCTTTCTCGACATACTCTACAGCGACCAGAAGGAGCAGTATGTAACCAGGAGGCTCATGATTGAAAAACTTGAGGAATTCAGCCGTTCAAAAAAACCTGTACAGTTCAGAATACAGTTCAAGTCCCCCATCAGTACAGAACCGCGGGAACTTCTCTTAAGTCTTGAATTTATAAATATTGAAGGGAAAAATGAAATTCTGGGGAAAGCCTCGCATATAATAGAGGACAGCCTTCTCAAATACTTCCTTGAGGAGAGCCAGAAATATGCAATAGGAAACTACCTTATCACTGCTGAGGAGATTACACACAGAATCACCAGGAACCTGAAAAAGTATATGGATTCATCATCCCTGAAACTTCTGCGCATATCCCTGAGGGAGATTATTATAAATGCCATTGAACACGGAAACCTGGAGATTTCATTTGAAGACAAGTCAAATGCCATGATGGAGGATAACTATTTTGAAACAGTACGGAGCAGACAGATGAAACCCGATCTGGGCAGAAGAAAAGTTCTCATCGACTATTCTGTAAACAGCGAAAGAGTATGCTACACTGTCACTGATGAAGGCTCCGGATTTGATCACAGGGAATTTCTGGAGAAAAACGATGATATTATGAACGCCATGCTCCTTTCACACGGCAGAGGTTTATCAATGACAGTAAATACCTTTGATGAAGTTATTTTCAATGAGAAGGGGAACAGCGTTAATCTTATTAAATATTTTAACAGTAAAGATGATTCCGCCGGATAACTTCAGCTGAGAAGTCTGACAAAAAAATAGGCCCCTGCAAACATGGTAACAGGTGTTGACAGAATAAAAGCAGCCACCTCACCCTTGGATATTATCTTTGTTTTATAAACTTTTTTGCCAAAAAAATTAAGATCATAGTATTCCGGGTCCCTTGATCTTACAATTATTTTCACTGCAATACGGATCTGTATAAAAAGAAGGAAGCCGAATATAAGCCCTGCTTCCACAAGAAGTATCTCTTCAATATTAAATCTATATATAATCTGAGGAGTCTGAATCAGCATTACCAGCAGTACAGCTGTAAATGCAAAATTTGCAAATATGGTAAAGAGAAATCCCCGGAATGCAGCTTTGCTTCTGCTCTTTAAATATGACTCAAGAAAGAGAATGTTCACAAAAACTGATATCTGGAACAATATTATAAGGGCTGGAAAAAATGGATCTCTCATTATGCGGATATAACCTCGTTTCCCCGGAAGAATCTGTCTCTTTATACTCACATGCCCCGGAAAAATCAAGAAGTTTTAACCGCATCAGTAAATGATCTGCAATAAAGATATAATAAAATTTTTGGAATATTGAGGAACCTAATAAGCTTCATTCCCCCTGCCCCCCAGAGGGGGTCACGTAATAAGAAAACTTGATGCATACGGTGATTAATCGAAGTATTATAAATACCCGTTTACATTGCTGCACTTTCCATTGATTAACTCGTGCCCCCTCTGGGGGACCTCACTACTACCCACATTTTTATGTGAAGCACATGTCATCCGTAGAAGGCCCCCT
>CAZBFP010000007.1:0-148229 GCA_964491265.1 uncultured Leptospirales bacterium
ATTATCATTCTGAAAATATAATTGTTACCATTTTGATAACTATTCTCTTTATATTGCCCCCTGTGTCAGGGTAGTTGTCGTCTAGTTGAAATATAAAGGATGAAAGGGTGAACCCCTGAATCCTTTATATTTCAACTTCAAAGGAGACGATAATGCAATTTACAGAAGGCTTTAAAAAAGCAATGATTGAGAAACTTTTAATACACGGTGGAAAAGGAATAACAGAATTAAGTAAAGAAATTGGAGTGTCAACACAAACACTTTACAATTGGCGGGATAAGTACTCAAATGGTCCGCAGGTATTGAAAGCCAAAAGTCCACGCAAATGGAATATCAAAGATAAATATTCGGCTGTCCTTGAATCATCAAATTTATCGGAGCAGGAATTTGGAAGATGGCTAAGAGAGACCGGCATACACAGTGAACATATTGAACTATGGAAAAAGGAGATTGAAGAGATGGTATCCTCGCCAAAAGATAAAGAAGAAATAAGGGAATTGAAAAAGAAGAATAAAGAATTAGAAAAGGAACTTGCCCGCAAAGACAAAGCATTAGCTGAAATGGCAGCCCTTATAACCCTTAAAAAAAAAGCGGAAGTTATTTGGGGGGGAGAGGATCAATGACATCGCTGGAAGAAAGAAACAAGATAATATTTCTTATCAAGGAAGCTGTTGATTCCGGGGCACGAAGAAGTAAAGCCTGTGCGGTTATAGATCTGCCAGAGCGGACACTACAGCGATGGGAAAAATCAGAAAAGGGCGATTTGCGGCATTTAACAAAAAATGTCCCGGCAAACAAAATCACTACGGAAGAGAAAAATGAGATATTAGATATCTGCTGTTTACCGGAGTATAAAGACCTTTCACCTAATGTTATAGTGCCAATTTTGGCTGAAAAAGGGCGTTATATTGCTTCAGAATCAACAATGTACCGTTTGCTGCGTATAGAAAAAATGCTTGCTCATCGATCTGAATGCGATCCGAAACAAAAAAGAAGTAAGCCAGGTGAGCTTAAAGCAACGGGGCCGGATCAGGTGTGGAGTTGGGATATAACATATTTGCTTTCTGAAATTAAAGGGAAATATTATTACCTGTATATGTTTGAAGATATATGGAGTAGAGCGATCAGAGGCTGGGAAATATTTGAAGAGGAGTCCGCTGAACATGCAGCTTCACTGATGAACAGAATCTGCATGAAAAATAATGTAAGAGAAATTAGTCTACATTCAGATAATGGATCTCCGATGAAAGGTGCAACAATGCTTGCTACACTTCAGAGACTGGGGGTCATGCCTTCATTTTCACGGCCTCATGTGAGTGATGATAATCCCTACTCTGAATCACTTTTTAAAACATTAAAATACAGACCAGGATATCCAAAATTTTTTAATTCCCTAGAAGAAGCAAAAGAATGGGTTGCTCTCTTTGTTATGTGGTACAACAATGAGCATAGACATTCCAGTATAAAGTTTGTAACCCCGATGCAGAGACATACGAGAGAAGATATAAAAATACTTAAAAGGAGGCATGAAACATATACAAAAGCTCAGAAAAAAAATCCTGCAAGATGGTCCGGTGCAACGAGGAACTGGAATCATATACAAGAGGTAACGTTGAATCCTGATAGTTTACAGGATAGATTAAAAAAAGTATCATAAAATTTAAAAAAACGACAACTGGCTTGACATTTTCCGATTGTTCCGCATATCTTTTGCAAACTCAATAATTGAAAGGATTTTTTAATACTTTGATTCATCAACTTGCTCAAGTTTTTATTTTACGTGCCCCCTTTGGGGGACAGGGGGCCTTCTACGGATGACATGTGCTTCACATAAAAATGTGGGTAGAAGTGAGCCACAGTGGAGAGGGGGAATAGTGACATGATATTCAGAAGACACAATATCTGTAGTTTCATAAATATTAAAGTTTTCTCTGAAACCTGAATTTTATGATTCAAAGCCCTCGACCTGCGGGGAGAATGGCACGACGCCACAGGATGTGGCTAGGCAAACCTATTTGCTACATCCTGCAGTTGGTTTGCAGGCGCACCTCCTGTACGCACTGTCGAACACTGACAGGATGTCAAAAAAGTGTTCGACCGCCGGTAGGCGGGGTGGGGTCAATCAGTCAAATTAAAGCTTGACCTGAACGGGATATTTACTGTCAAAATGGAATAATAGTATTTCTGTAAGAAATACTGTTTAAACTTCCAAAGGACGGGCCGCATAGAACCTATGAACATAATTGCTATTATAATTTTTTCTCTCTATGCTGCTGTGGTAATGCTCCTGGGGTATATAATAAAGGGTAACGGAAAGTATAAGTTCCCTGTAAGGAAAGCTGTTCACTTCGGCACAGGGATGCTTCTCCTTTATCTCACATTTATAGTTGAAAAGGAGACACTTCTTATTCTTATTATTCTTGGTACAATCCTTTCGCTCCTCACTTATTTTGTAAACAGTTTCAGCTATATTCATAAAACATCAGAGTCGAGTCTGGGAACAATTTTTTATCCATTCGGACTTCTCGCTTCAATCCTCATCCTCTACCGCATGCCGCTTTACTACTTCCAGATATCCCTTCTTGTCCTGGCCCTTTCCGACACAGTTGCCAATATCTGCGGACTTATAAGGAAAAGAAATTTTCGTTTTGCATTACTTAAGGATGAAAAAAGTCTTCTTGGTACTGCAGGTTTTGCTGTAACAGCATTTGCCATACATTTACTTATATTACCATCATCTTATTCCGGTATCTGGCTCTTCACATTATTTTCCGTGATCACTGCTTTACATCTGGAATTGATTTCATTTAGAGGGTCAGATAATTTTACAATACCAGCAGGATCTGCAGTTTTTTTCCTTCTCATGGATTCAAAAATATTGAGTTATTCTTCGCTTTTCTATCCTGTATTGATAATGATATTTATAGGAGGCGCTTATTTTTTTTACAGAAAAAATCTTCTTACAAGGTATGGCTCCCTTGGCGCATATTTAACAGGGATATATTTCTTTGTGATTCTCGATTACAGATTCGGTTTGCCTCTGCTCTTTTTTTTTATAACATCACTCATACTGACAAAATTAAATGGATGGAAAAATAATAAAGCAGAGTCATCTGAAATAAGAAATATATGGCAGGTTTCAGCAAACTCTCTCCCTGCAATGCTTGTAAGCTTATCTTATCTTTTTACGGGTAGTGAAATTTTTATTTATTTTTATATTGCTCTTATTGCAGCTGTTACAGCAGATACATGGGCCAGTGAAGCTGGGCCGTCATTGACCGGCAGGTGTTTCTCGCTCAGAAGTTTCAGGATTGAAAAATCGGGGATTCCCGGAGGGATATCTGTTCACGGTTCTTTGGCAGCCCTGGCTGGTGCAGGGTCGGTGTCGCTTTTAGGCTCTTATATTTTTTTTAACAGTGCGGATTATTCCATGATAATAATCTGCACTATGGCAGGATTTTTCTCCTCCTTTGCAGATTCATTTTTAAGTGCTTTTCTTGAACCGCTGCTTCTGCGGATGAAAAATTTTCAGCCCGGAATTAAAGAGGGGAGTGATTATCCGGCGCCGAATGATATTGTAAATCTTCTCGGCTCATCTGCTGCAGTCCCGCTTTTTATGATGCTCAGCTATGCAGCATTATAATTGAAAAAAGAGTTCCTAAAATGGCCAGAAGAACATAAGTAGAGGTATGCTGAGAATAACAATCAGTATTTCCAGCGGGAGTCCCATTCTCCAGTAGTCTGTAAAAGCGTATCCTCCAGGCCCCATAACCAGTGTATTGGACTGATGCCCGATAGGGGTAAGGAAAGCGCATGATCCTCCTATGGCTACTGCCATAAGGAAAGGATCGGCAGAAACATTTATTCCTGCGGCCACACTAATCGCAATAGGTGCCATTAGTACTACAGTTGCGGCATTATTTATTATATCTGAAATAAACATTGTTGCAACAAGAATTATTGTGAGTATCATCCATGGGGGCATAACACCGCCCATATCAAGAATTTGTGATGCGATAAGAGCTGCACCGCCGGTTGTTTCAAGAGCCTGCCCTACAGGTATCATCGCCCCATGCAAAGAGGAAAAGGGCGATGAGAAGTGTTAAAAATACGATGGACTGGTTCATTTACATCTCCCTGATTATATGAGTTGGAATATACACCAGGGAGATATAATTGTCAAGAGAGGATTTAATCAATTGATATTGAGTAGATTCTTTTTTTTCCTTAAATAGTGCCAGTAGATATAGAGTGCTGCAAGAAGAAATGAGAAAACGAGAAGCATAATAATTATCTGGTTAAGATAAATTTTTATAAGTTCCTGATTCTGTCCTACTATGTAACCGAGAAATGAAAGGATCGTCACCCATATGCCGGCTCCGGCTGAAGTAAAAAGAGAAAATCTTATCAGTTTCATTCCGGTTATCCCTGCTGGAAAAGAAATGTACTGGCGTACGCCGGGTATAAGCCGTGCTATGAAGGTTATAATCTCACCATGTCTTAAGAACATCCCTTCAACCTTGAGGAATTTCTCTTCATTAAAAAGTATATATTTCCCGTATTTGAGAAAGAAGGGTCTCCCCAGTTTGTAACCGAGAGTATAATTAAATAGAGCACCTGCAAGACTCCCTGCTGTACCGCAGAATATTACCATAAACATATTCATCTCACCTGTAGTAGCAAGATAGCCTGCAGGTATCATGACAACTTCAGAGGGGAAGGGGAAAAATGAGCTTTCCAGAAACATGAGAGCGAAAATTCCCGGATACCCCAGGCTTGATACTGTTTCTACTATGAATGTAATAATCTGCTGGAACATGTTTCACCCTTTTTCAAATTAGTTTAATTTTCAGAACAGAATTTATATTGTGTAAAAAAGATCAATCCAAAAACAGCGTTAATCTTATAATTATAAAAATGAATTATTTATTCTCCCCGCTGTCGTAGGCGGCGGGGAGAATAAATAATTCTCTAATAACGATAAGTTTAGGAATATATATACTGACTTAAATCTATTTTTTTGTAATATATTCAGGCACAGGGTATACAAAGGGCTTTTTTGTGATGGGATTTTCAAGAACCACGCAGGGAGTTTCAAAGAGCTCTTCAATAAGATTATATTTCAGCACTTCATCAGGTGTGCCGTCAAAAAATAGTTTACCATTCTTAAGTGCACAGATTCTTCCGCAGTAATCTGATGCAATATTCATGTCGTGGAGAACAGTAATTACTGTTGTACCTTTCAGATTCAGCCTGTGGAGTATGTCCATAATCAGAGTGGTGTGGTGTATGTCCAGATGCGACACAGGTTCATCAAGAATAATAATATCGCTGTTCTGCACAAGGGCCTGGGTAATAAAAACAAGCTGCTGCTCACCGCCGGATAACTCTGTAATCTGTCTGTTTAAAAGAGGGGATATGCCGGTCATCTCTACTGCTGAATTGATGATAGCCCTGTCATCTGCGGTTTCAATCTGCCACAGTTTCTGGTGCGGGAATCTCCCCAGCCTGATGAAGTCATATACGGTAAATGATAAAATATTTTCATGAAACTGATGAACAACAGAAAAATTCATTGCCAGATCTCTGCGGCTCTGTTTCTGCATGGGCCGGTTTCTGAAATGAATTGATCCTGATTGCGGTTTAATAATCCCGGCCATAATTTTTAGTATGGTGCTTTTCCCTGCTCCATTGGGGCCGATTATAGCGATAAAATCCCCGCTCTTTACTTTCAGGGTTATATCATGGAGAACTGTAATGTCATCATAGGAGGCATCAATATTATTAAGTTCAAAGATGCTGCTCATACCGCATTCCTTTTATGGAAGATGAAAATAAGAAAAAATATTCCGCCGAAAAAATTTGTGATTATTCCAACAGGTATTTCATAGGGGGGTACAGCTGACCTGGCAAAGGTGTCAGCTGTCATTAGAAATAATCCCCCCGCCAGAGCAGATAGCGGAATAAGCCTTATATGCGCCGGGCCGAAAAAGAGGCGGATAACATGGGGGATAATAAGCCCCACAAAGCCTACAATTCCGCAGAGTGAAACAGATAGAGCAGCAAGGAGTGATGCAATCCAGAATACTGCAGCAACATCTTTTTCCGTTACTCCCAGATTTTTTGAGAATGAATGTCCGAATGAAATTATATCAAGGTGCTTGTAATAGAGCATGGAAATAATTATAAGTATTGCAGCAGCAATAGATATTTCTGTGAGAATGCTGTACCGTGCTATAGAGAGATCCCCCATGAGCCACATAATAGCTTTGTGAACATGCTCCGCTTTTGCTGCTGAATAAAGTAAAAGAACCGCTGCGGAGAATATAAAACTCAATGCAATCCCCGCAAGTATCATTGAGGATGTGCCGAATTTGAGACGCTTTGACATAAAGTAGATGAGTGTAATTGTTACAAGGCCGCCTATAAAAGAGAAGAGCACAATAAATATATTTGCCATTGATAATACAATTGCAGCAGTGGCACCCAGTGCTGCACCGCTTGAAACACCTATAATAAAAGGGTCAGCCAGGGGATTTTTAAGAAGGGACTGAAACATTACTCCGCTCACAGCAAGTGAGGCGCCTACTGTCATTGCAAGAATTATCCTGATTAAACGCATTTTAACTATTATAAAGTTTTCCGGTACCGGTTCCGTGCCTGTGATGCCGGCAAAAATTTCTACAGGGCTTATAAATATCGTACCCATGGATAGGGAAAAGAGAATCAGCAGGGCAGATATTATAATGAATATAATCGCGGGGAGTAAAATTTTTTTATGCTTCATTGTTGTTATTTTCGCCCCCTATTTTTCAGGTAAAGATCAATCTTGTCCCATATTTCCTCAACTGAACTTACATAGTTGCCTGGTGTATAAAGAGCCACATTGTCCGGATTTATTGAATAGATTTTAAGGGAAAGATCTTTCTCTTTTCTGTTGTAGCCTGAAAGGAGTCTGCTGAAAAATATTTCCCCATCAGGCATCATTGATAGAATAATCTCAGGCTTGAGTATTATGAGCGATTCAGCTGAAACCATGGGGTAGGCTTTTTCCAGATCATGATATACATTGATTCCCCCTGCGTCATTTATTATTCCGCTGATAAATGATAACCGGGAAACAGTAATAAGGGGTTCCTGGGAAACAAAAAAAGCCGCGGATGGTTTGACCCGGTTTTCTGCTGCTTTGATCTTTATCTCTTCAAGCTTTCTGTTATAGGCGTTAAGTTTTTCTTCAGCCAGTTTCTCTTTACCGAGTATCCGGGCAAGGGATCTATAATTATCACAAATGCTTTTGTAGTCAGCATTTTTTCTGAATGAAAAAAGTTTTATACCCATTGCAGTAAGCTGCTCTGTCCGTTGTACTGCCGCGTCTTCAACTGAGTAAAGCACAGCATCAGGTTTAAGAAGAATAATCTTTTCAACATTGGGATTGGTCAGGTTCCCCACAATCTCAACTTCATGAGGAAGAGGGGGTGAATAGGTTGTTACTCCCACAAGAAGCTGGGCGCTTTCAAGGTCAAGGATCTGGGCTGTAATCGAAGGGGAGAGGGATACAATCCTGCTGCTCTTCATATCTTCATGATGAGGGAGGGGTGTCTCACCCCTGCATGATAAAAGGAGCATTATGAGAATTGTAAGTGGTGCGGAATTTTTCAAACATTTCTCCTTATCTATGTACGGTTTTCCAGAGTGAAAGGCACTTATTGCCCCGACCCCCCTAACCCCCGGAGGGGGCAGTTGAAATATTATCTAATCTATATTTCAAAAATAGAATCATTAACTGATTTATTATATCCCCAGCTGCAATGTAGTTGCAAAGAATGATCATTATAACACAGGATTTTAAATCCTTTGATTTATCAACTTCATCAAGTTGTTTTTTACGTGCCCCCTTTGGGGGACAGGGGGAATGCTCCGGATGATAAGGTCAGGAATAGAATATTTCGATTCTCCATCCTGTCAATGTATTTTTTATCTTGACATATATTCATCGAATCCATCTGTTTTAAATAATCAGTGTTTATTTCTTAATAACTATTTAGAATAATTTGCTTTAGACCCCCGTCGCCTTCGGCGCCGGGGATCAGTAAAAAAGCATTGTCGAACTAAAATAGTTTTTCTGAAATTGTTACTGTAAAAAAATTGATCTTTACATAAATAAATACTTTCCCTTCTGAAAAGAAGGCATCCCCTTAGGGGTGAGGGAATCCCGTTAAAATCGGGAGCGGACCCGCCGCTGTGACCGGGGACGAAAGCCGTAATATGCCACTGGCTCTTTTGCCGGGAAGGCGCGGTGATTAGGACGATCCGGAAGCCAGAATACCTGACAGTATTTTATCCATAGACCACGGAGATTGGTTTATGTGGAAAGTTACGTGGATGAAAAAGGGTATCCCCGCGACCTTAAGGTTTCGGGGATTTTTTATTTATGTAGTCAATTAAATACTGCGGTTTTACCGCAGGCATATTATTTAAGGAGGACTCACATGAAGAGGATTTATTATTTAACGGTATCACTTATTCTTGCCGCATTCTGTTTCACACCGGGATTCGCAGAGGAACAGAAGGAATCTGATCTGGGGAAAGTTGTAGTTACTGCAACAAAAAACGAGGTTTCATTAAAGGAAACAGGGAGCAGTGTAACAGTTATAACATCGGATGAAATTGAAAAGAAAGGGAAAAAACAGGTAATTGACCTGCTCCAGGAGGTTCCGGGACTTACTGTTAGCAGAAGCGGCGTATTCGGAGGAGCAGCCTCAATTTTTATTCGCGGTAATAATTCATCAAACGTTCTGGTCCTTGTTGATGGTGTAAGGATCAATGACCCCATAGATCTTGGCAGAGGTGCTAATCTTGCTTACCTGACAACAGACAATGTTGAGCGGATCGAGATTGTCCGTACACCGCAGAGCGCCCTTTACGGTTCCGATGCTCAGGCTGTTATAAATATAATAACCAAAAAAGGTGAGGGGAGGCCGGTTCTTACAGTTTCTGCTGAAGCGGGTTCCTTTCAAACATTCAGGGAGTCTGCTTCAATTTCAGGCGGCGCTGATGGGGTGAGCTACAGCATAGGGATTTCCAGACAGGATTCAGAGGGGATATCAAAAGCTGAGAATAAATCAGTTGGTAGCACACCTGTCATAAAAAACAGCGATTATGAAAAGGATGGATTTGAAAATACTGCAATTACTTCAAAGTTCAGCATTGATCTGCCTTATAAAATGAATTATACCTTAAGCGGATATTATCAGTCTGCCAGATACGATTATGATGATGGAGCAGGAGCTGATGATTTGAATAAAATGGGTGAGCATGAAGTTGTTACTTTTAATAATTCTTTAACTCAGGAGATTTTTTACTGGTGGAATCATAAAATTGAGTACGGCAGGTCAGCAACAACAAGAAGGGATCAGGATAAGAATGACATTTTACAGCCTGTCAATGATGAGGCACATTCCTGGTATAAGGGTGTTTCAAATCAGGCTGAATGGCAGCACAATTTTAAAATTGGTGAAATTGATATAATTACTGCCGGATATAATTTCTATCATGAGGAAGGTTCCAGTGTAAATTACTATTATGATGGAGGTTATTTTGGGGCTGCTGAAGATTATATAACTTCAAATTCTTATCTGCAGGAAGCAATTACCCACAGTGTATATTTACATAATCATTTAAAACTATTCGACATGATTTATCATACTGTGGGAATCAGATATGATAATCACAGTGAATTCGGGAACCAGTATTCCTGGAGCACAACAGCTTCTATTATTGCGCCTGTAACAAAAACAAGAATAAAGGGTGCTTATGGTACTTCATTTAAAGCCCCTTCACTTTATCAGCTATACGACTCAACTTATGGCAGCAAAGATCTTGATCCTGATAAAGGGAAGCATTATGAAGCGGGAATTGAGCAGCCGCTTATAGATGATACTATACTTTTGAGTGCTCTTTACTTTTATAATAAATATGACAATGTTGTTGATTACGATTTTGGAACATCAAAATATAAAAATATAGGCGAAGTAGAAACAAAGGGTTATGAATTATACGCTTTAATCAATCTTCCCTTTGATTTAAGCATTTCCGGAAGTTATACATTCACTGAGGCTGAAAATCGAGCAACAGAACGAGAGTTAGCCAGAAGGCCGAAACACCAGGGGAGCATAATTTTCAACTGGACAATTATGAAAAAAGCTGACCTTAATATTGTCTATAACTATGTTGGTAAAAGATATGACAGCGACTGGGATAGTAAAAAAATGGAATCATACTCAACTGTTGACCTGAAACTGGCATACTGGGTTAACCCGAATATTCAGATTTACACAAGAATTGAAAATGCAGCTGATGAGGATTATCAGCAGGTTAACGGATTCGCCACACCTGAAAGATCCTATTATGCGGGTATTCAGGGGCAGTTGATTTAAATAATATTTGCAATATGGGCTTACAGATTTATGGTTTGTTATTTATATGTGCTTCTTTATCTTCCATAGTCAGCCTTCTGTATAAGGGGGCACGGAATTGAATGGATTATTTTGCTTCCCAAAATTCTGAAAGGGGCATAATTTTATAAAACCGGAGCCAATAATGTTTGATCTGCTGAATATGGGGGGATGGGTAATGTACGCCATCCTCCTCCTTTCAATTACCGCACTTGCAATAGCTATAGAAAGAATCGCCTATTACAGACAAACCAGGCGGCGCAATAGAAATATGTTTGAGGAAATTACTCTGCTTGTAAAATCGGGCGATACTACCGGGGCATTTAATAAAGCCTCAATGGCTCAGAGCGCGGTGGGTAAGGTTACAGCAGCATATATTGAAAGCAGCGGTAAACCGCAGGTGATACTTAATGAGGCTGTTCACGCTGCCTCAACCAGTGAGGTCCGTTCACTGGAAAAGCATTTACCCATACTTGCAGCAATTACCGCCCTTGCTCCTCTCCTTGGTCTTCTCGGCACAGTACTGGGTATGATAAACACATTTCAGGAAATTTCACAACTGGGGGGGGAGGCAGATATGGCAGCACTTGCAGGGGGTATATGGCAGGCTCTCCTTACTACAGCTTTTGGTCTCATTGTGGCAATACCTGTTGCGGCATTTCATCACTTCTTTCAGAACCTTGTTGATAACCGGGTATCGGAGATTGAGACCAGGGTATCTGAGCTGAATATACTTTTTGAAAGAGGCGGAAGCAGTTTCCCGGAAACAGATGGTTCAGTCAGCGGAGATGGTCCCATGCCTGATACTGCGGGAGTTTAGGAATGAAATCTGTAAGACGGAATAAAAAGAAGACCCTGGATCTTAATCTGACACCCTTAATTGATGTTGTATTTATGCTTCTTCTTTTTTTTATTTTAACATCAAATTTTGTTAAGCCGAGTATGCTCCTGTCGCTTCCGGAAGCCTCAAACAAAGCCAGGCTTAAAAAGACAGATATTGTTGTGTCTGTTGATAAAAACAGCAATGTTTTCATAAACAGGGAGCAGGTCCCCCTGGAAAAGCTTGCGGAACTTCTTACCGGTAAAATTGAAGCTTTACCTGATGGAAGTGATAAGAGAATAATTTTTTACGGTGATGAGGCTATGCCGTATAAAGGCTTTGTTAAAGTTATCGATATTATCAAAAGTACCGGTGTAGATGAAATCAATATTGCCCATGAAGAGAGTGAATAGAGATATGTCTAAGACCGGAAGAAAGAGATTTTTCTCACTCCCCCTTTCACTGGTGATTTCAATTTCTCTTCATATTGTTATACTTTTTTCACCTTTTGTTGACAGTACTGAGTCAAAGCAGATAATACTTGAATCTAAAAAGGCTGACATTACCTTTATTAATTTTTCAGAAAAAATGGTACGCTGGGATATGGTGGAGCCTGTGAGGGAGAGGCCGTCCACTGATGGTGATTTCCCTATGCTTTTTAAAAAAAAGAAAAAAGTTGAAATCGTCGCCGATTCTGAACCTGTCATGGAGTCTCTGTCAGCTGAGTCAGTAAAAGAGCGGGAATCCTATGAAAGTGAAGTGCTTAAAAAAATTCACAGAATGAAATATTATCCTCAATATGCAAGGCGTATGGGTATGGAGGGGGATGTGACTATCCGCTTTACTCTCGACAGTATGGGGAGACTCGTGAATCATCCGGTAATTGAAAAGGGGAGCAGCCATGATGTTCTTAACAGGGCCGGTATATCCACTATTACCCGTGCAGTCCCATTTGCAGCCTTCCCGGAAAATATAGCTCAAATGAAAGAGAGCATGACATTTGTTGTAACAATTGATTACAGTCTGAGGATAAACTAAATTGGAAAGCCTTTCATCACTCCTTATTAGTTCACTTTATCAGACATTTCTTATACTGATAAAGACCCTGCCGGTAATTTTTATTACATTAATTATCACAGGTTTTCTTGTAAGAAGGGGATACCTGACAAGAATTTTTTATTTCACAACTCCGCTCATAAGCAGAATCGGGCTCCCTGCTGAGACTTCAGCTGCCTTTATAGCATCTTTCGGGTCAGGGCTTTCTGCAGGAACAATTCTTACAAAACTTTACAGCGAAAATAAAATTACCGGTCCTCAGATGATTCTTGCTGCTCAGGTAAACACGCTGCCCGTTTTTATCAGGGAGACATTCACCAGATTTATACCTGTAATGATCCCGATTCTCGGGCTTCTTCCAGGTCTGATATATACTGCTGCATTTATATTTTCAGGATTATTTAAACTTCTGCTTGTAATTATTGCCGGTGTTTTTTTGAAAAGGTTTTCTGACAAAGGGGAGTCTGATGCTGATGATAAATCAGAACAGGTTCCGCATGTGGCACATGGGGCTGTGACTTTTAATGAACTGCGGCTTGTTTCGCTCAAGGCTGTGGCTGATTTTATCAGGATAGCTAAACTTATGGTTGTTGCTACATTTATAATAACTGCTGCCTCAGAGGCCGGTTTACTGTCCGCCTTTGAAAATATGGTGGGGCCTTTTATAGCTTTTATAGGTATGCCGGAGAAGATGGCTGCACCTGTACTTGCTTATGTGGGTCACTCCACAGCAGGGGGATATATTATTGGGGCAATGTATAAAAGCGGTTCTATAGATTTATACATCGCTGCAGTATCTGCACTGGCAGGGAATATGCTGTCATTCCCCATGTATCTAATCAGGTCATCAATGGCAAGGAATATGGCCATCTACGGTGCCAGGTTCGGTGTAATTCATGTTGTGATAACACTCACTACAGGACTTATAGCGAGGTTCATTTTTTTATTTATTGTAATAACTGCTTTCAGGTATTTATAGAATAATTCTTCCTTAAACTGCTGGATATTTCTTTATCATGCTTCTTTCGGGGGTTATGCCTTATATACTCTGCAATTCTATAATAATCCTTTTCACTACGAATTATATGGTCATAATAATTCCGCTGCCAGATTTTTTTACCCCGGGTATTCCTCATTCTGTTGATCTGTGTTGTTACTGATGATTTATATCCGGCAATGAATGATGATATTGATTTTGGTAATCGTATTCCAATACCCGAATTTTCGTTATTGTTGTATGACGGGTTGAATTCCGATTCAAATTTCGTTATACCGGTCGGTGCGTATTGCGTATTCGTCGGTGCGTATTGCGTATTGGTCGGGGCGCATGGCGTATTGGTCGGTGCGTATTGCGTATTCGTAGGGGCGCATGGCGTATTGGTCGGTGCGTATTGCGTATTGGTCGGGGCGCATGGCGTATTCGTAGGGGCGCATGGCGTATTCGTAGGGGCGCATGGCGTATTCGTAGGGGCGCATGGCCATGCGCCCCTACGTGTGTTAATAATAACAATACCATGCATATGATCCGGCATTATTATAAATTCATCCAATTTTAATTCATGACGGATTTGATCCGATTCTATCCATTCATTGTGTGCAATTTTACCATAATCATTTAAATGCATTATGCCATTTTTAATGGTACCGAAGATCTGCTGTTTCTGATAAGTACAGATGGTTATAAAATAGTACCCATCAGATGAATAATCGTAACCTTTTAAACGTATTGAGCGCCGGTTATACATAAAATATTCCTCACTTGTTGAATATCCGCATGTTAGAGGCGTGAGTCTCAATACCTCTATCATGTTGTATATTAATACGCTGGAAAGGAGATTTTTTTTGAATTTTTTTGAATCAGGCTGTAAATAATAACTGCCTTCAGGTATTTATAGAATAATTCTTCTCTTCATTGCACGCACACCGAGCCATCCGGTAACTATAATAAATATTATGCAGTAAAGGAGATCGAGTAAAAGCCAGGGGCTCAGCAGTTCAGGTACGCAGAATGCCCGAGCAAGCCTAACAGCATGGGTAAGGGGGAGAGCCTCTGCAATCGGTATTGCTGCTGCAGGGAGTTCCTCAACAGGGAATATAACCCCTGAAAAGAAGAACATAGGGGAGAGAATTCCGGTGAAAAAGAAGTTAAAGTGATTAATATTCTTAATATATGCAGTAATATATATGCTCGCTGTTGCAAACATAAGGCCGGTTAGTAATCCGGCAAAGGGTGAAAGGATACTTAATGGTTCTGTTATTATCCCGAACCCCCATACCACAGCCAGTACCGCAATTGAGAAGAAGAACCCCTTTGTTCCCGCAAAGATTATTTCTCCTATAATCAGGTTTTCCGCTGAAATAGGCGCGCCCAGCATGCCGTCATATACTCTGTCGAACTCCAGGCGTATAAAGGTTCCATATGAGCATTCAAAAGCTGCTGTGTACATGGCGCTTGTAACAATAAGTCCGCTCCCTAAATATATTATGTAGGGGATACCTGCCATGTCAGGGATGTATTTGCCAAATCCCAGGCCAAGGCCCGCAAGAAATATGAGCGGCTCAAAAAACGGCGGGAATGCGTTGCTCCAGAAATTTGAATTATATACTCTGATATGCCTGTACCAGACACTGTAGAGTCTTGTAACAAGTGACGGTTTTTTGTGAAAATTACTGGAGCTCATTGAGGCTCCTCCCTGTGACCTTGAGGAAAAGGTCTTCCAGGTTTGTATGGCGAATATATATATCTTCATTTTTTGAGATGTCGGTATATGCTTTCAGTTTATCATAGCTGCTGCAATATGCGTATAGTGTATCTTTAAAAACTTCATAGCGGATACTATTTTCGTCGAAATATTTTAAGCATTTACGAGCCGGCTCTTTCATCCCCGGAATTTCCATGACAAATTTTTCCAGATTTTTAGAGATCAGCTCTTTCGGTTTACCTTCAAGAATTTTTTTAGCCTTATCCATAATAATAATGCGGTTGCAAATCTGGAAAGCCTCTTCCATGTAATGTGTAGTCAGGAGAATGGTAACACCGCTGTCACGGAGCTCGCGAAGTTTATCCCATATAAGGTGACGCACCTGCGGATCGAGCCCGGTTGTGGGTTCATCAAGAAATAGAAGCTTAGGCCTGTTTAAAAGGGCCCTGGCAATAACAAGCCTTCTCTGCATGCCGCCAGATAGTTCCCTTGTATTTACGTTTTTTCTCTCCTGAAGCTCCATAAATTCAAGGAGCTCGTCAATTCTTACAGCTGCTTCTTTTTTTGTCATGCCGTAGAATTTTGAATAAACCAGAAGATTATCCCATACTGAAAGCTGTGAGTCCAGGTTGTCCTGCTGCGGGACAATCCCGGAAAATGCTTTAATTTCAAGAGCCCTGTCAAGGGGAGAAAAACCGAAGATGTCTATTGCGGTATCATCAGCAATATCCGGCTCCACCTTGCCGTAGAGCATTTTCATAGTTGTGGTTTTACCCGCACCATTGGGTCCCAGAAGCCCGAAACATTCCGATTTTTTAACTGTAAAACTGAAATTATTAACAGCTTTAATTGTCCCGAAATTTTTGTTGAGTCCCTTGACATCTATGGCACAGTCAGACATTTCCTTCTCCAGATGATAATTGCAATTAATCCATAGCAGACCTGAAGTGCTTCGAAATCAAGAATTTTTTAGTAGATGTATTTTTTTGTCATACCGGCTGTAGCGAAGCAAAATACCGGTATCTCATACACCTGATTTTATCAGGAGATTCCGGTATTTGCAGGAATCAAAGTTGTAAAACTGGAATGTACTGTATTAAAATTTCTCCTTTTGGGCAGTCCCGGTATTAAAGCATTTTACCTCAAAAAAAGTTAAGGGATTAACAATGATATTTCTTTATTTTTCTGCGAAAATTACTGCAATGAAAAATTTGTTTTTTTCTCCAGTAGGCAGTAAGCTGTTAATATTAAGCTAACAGGCTTTTATCTCACATTACAAATATTAAAAGGAGGACAATAATGAAGAAAATTTTTTTGTTATTACTTGCTGCTGTTTTATCTCTTACTCTTGCTGCATGCAAAAAGGAGATGGCGGGTGACGAATATTACTGGGGGCATGGTTTTGGCATGGGTTATGGAGCCGGTTGTTATGAAAACAGAAATGATATGATGTCCGGTCTGGGTATTAATAATGAAGACGCTGTAAAAATATCCGGGATTGATGAAAAGTACCGTTCCCTTTATTTCGAGCATCGAGGAGATTATGATGAAATAAACTCACTGCGCCAGAAGCATAAGGATGAGATAGAAAATATTCTTGGTGAGGAGCAGCGAAAAAATTTTAACGATACATATTCCCGGCAATGGAGTGGATGGGGCAGAATGCACGGGAGACGTCACATGGGTGGTTACTATGGAGAAGGGTATGGAATGGGGCATGCTTCAGGATGCTGGGCCAACAGTGAATCCATGAAGAATGCTCTTAAACTTTCACCTGATCAGGATGAAAAAATATCCAACATTGACAGTAAATATAGAGAACTATATTATAAAGAACGGAATAATTACAGGGAAATTGAGCAATTAAGAATTAATCATAAAAAGGAAATTGAGGATGTCCTGACACCTGAGCAGAGGGATGAATTTTACAGAATATATGATAACAGGTGGAGGGGGAGAGGCAGCCGCTCAGAAATGGGCCCTGGTATGATGGGGTATTAAACTGACAATGTCGGTAAATGTTGAAGAAAGTTGTATCGAAAAGTTTATTTCTTATTTAAAAGCATTTGACACTCTTTATTTAACATGTTAGCTATATCTGTAATTTAATTACCTATTTAAGGAGAATAAAATGAAAAGAGTATTTCTAATTATTTTGCTATCCGGGATTTTTGTTTATTTTTCAGGCTGTGCAGGTAAAAGCGTTAAAACACCGGTACCGGATGGTTATCAGGGGATATATGTTGTTAAGGTATGGGAAGGGGATAATTCGGTTCTTCCAAAAGATCTTACAGGCCTGGTTTTAAAGAGAAAGGGGATTTCCTATGATATAACACTCTCTAACATTGACGAAAAGAGTAAAACAGCGGAAGAGATTGAGGATCTTGATTTCACATATGCTGATGGTGAGTTCCTTATTAAATTCGGCGGGTTAATGAAGGTTAAGCCTGTTAAAGACGGGTTGCAGGGTACTCTTGATTTTTATGGAGATGGTAAAGCTGAAAAACTTTTTCTTAAAAAAATAAAATAGCATTATTATTTTCCGGGTCTGTTAGATGAAGCAGACCCGGACATGCAACATCCGCAAAATTAAAAGAATCCCCCTGCTAAACGAAAAATCGCCACGCCACAAAGCCTATAAGGAGTCTATTCATTCAATTAATATTTTCGGAAGTTATATTGATGAGGAAAAAATCTTAAGCGGGCTGAAAGATATCATCTCCACTTACCTGATTAAACCGGAATATCTTAAAAAAAGAGATTGAATATTTTTTCTGATTTGCTATTATTATCAGGTAAACGTATCCGGGTTTAACCGGAATAATACTATAACTAACCGGGGAAAAAATAATGAAAATTGTCAAGTGGGCTGGAATATTTTTCGGGGCTGTTCTGCTGCTTATTATTGCAGCCGGCATTGCTGTAATGATTATTGTTGATAAGCCCTTTATTGAATCAATGATGGAAAAGGGGCTCAACAGGCAGGTTCGAATTGGTGAGGTTAATGCCGGGATTTTTTCAGCAGTTTCCGGTATTGAAGTTAAGGATGTAAGAATTTCAAATTATAAATCACCTGTTTCTATTGAAGCTCTAAAGGATAAGCCTGTTGCAGATAATGATGTTTTCGCATCAATGAGTTCATTTAATCTTAAACTTTCATTCCCCCCTCTGCTTCAGAAGCAGGTTGTTCTTAATGAGCTGATGCTTTATAATCCTGTAATAAATATTGTAAGGTATAATAGCGGGGCATTTAACTTCTCCGATCTTCTTGTTCAGAAGGAACTTACTCCGGAAGAGAGGGCGGAGCTTGAAAAAAGGATGAGGGAGGAGGCAGCCAGGTCTAAGGATGCAAAACCGGTTTCCGCAGATGATATCCCTGTGGCAGTCAGCGCGGGTTCACTTGGGATGCAGGATGGCACAATAAATTTTAATGACAGAACATCGGGACAGAAACTGCAGATTTATAAAGTCACTGCAAAGGTTCATGATATAAAGATTGATCCTGCTGATCTGGAAAAGTCGAATAATGTTTCGATCAAATTCTTTGCTGGTATAAAAACTGTAGGGAGACAGGAGTCGGGGAGTGTGGAATCATTTGATATAGGCCTCGATCTGAATGGTAAAGTAATTCCCTTTGATAAAAAAACGCGTCTGCTCAATCCGGAAATATTTATTAAGGCCGGGTCCCCCTATGGTAAAGCTACAGGGCTTCAGATATTCAACGAAATGATGAATCTGGAGCAGCTTGCCCAATATTCAGGTAAACTCGATTTTCTCGGTAAAGAGATGGAGTGGAAAAACGGCTATGTGAAGATTCATTTTAAAAATAATATTATTACTCTTGAAGAGGGTAAACTTTCCACAAATGATTACGCACTTGCATTCGGCGGGAAAGTTAATGTGGCGAATATGGGACTTGATCTTACATCTGATATGACTCTCGCAGAAAAGAATACGGCAAAGGTTAAAACACAGACAGCAAAGGGGGCTGACAAGCTGATTGTTGGGAAATCCCGTGACTATGTTAAAGCTGATAAGGTTGCGGAAATCGCTGTAAAACCGATGCTCAATGAAAAAGGTGAAATATTCTTAAAGTATGGAATCAAAGGTACAGCTTCAAAACCTGCAGTTAAACTGCTTCAGCCGAAGCTCGGGTCATTAAGTGATATAATAAAAGATGCTCTTAAGGAAGCTGGAGGGGAGGCTGTAAGCCAGGTAAAAGATGCTGCAAAGGATAAGGCTGTTGAAAAAATCGGTGATAAAAAAGATGATGTTAAGTCAAAGCTGAAGAAAAAATTATTCTGATTTTGCCGGGGCGCATAGCCATGCGCCCCAACAAAATTGCCATGCGCCCCAACAAAATCGCCATGCGCCCCAACAAAATCGCCATGCACCCAACGGTTTTGCGCCCCGAAAAAATCATCCCTGTAATATTATTGTAACTCTGGTCCCCTTACACCTTTTGCTTTCAATAATTATTTCACCGCCGATTTTTTCGATAAAATCCTTGCAGAGAATAAGGCCCAGTCCTGAACCTTTTTCGTTTTCCGTTCCCCGTGTTGATATTATTTGTGAAGAGTTGAATAAAATCTCCAGTCTTTCTGATTCAATACCTTTCCCATGATCAGTTATAGAAATATGAACTTTATCATCATCTTTTCTGTAAGATATAATTTCAACAAGTCCGTTTCTAAAGGAGAATTTAATTGCATTGGAAATAATATTTCTTATGATAAATCTTAGTATATCAGGATCTGTCATTGCGTAAAGATTTTCTGCAATTCCGGATAAAATCGTTATACCCTTGTCTTTTGCCATCCCTGATATAAGCTGAATATTCTCGGTGATTATTAAATCGGTCTGCACTTTTGAGTGGTGAACCGTCAGGTAGTCCATCTGCGACTGTGCCCAGAGGAGCAGATTCTCCAGAAGGCTGAATATATTTTTAGAATTATTCTGAGCCTCTTTCAGGAGTTCCTTAATCTCCTTTATGGACATTGATGATTCTTCAAGAATCATCTCTATGAGAGCCATTTGCGAACTTAAGGGACCTCTCAGATCGTGAGCCACGATTGAAAAGAATTTATCCTTTGTGCTGTTCAGTTCTTTTAAATTATTCAGAAGATCCATCAGATCAGTTACATCTGTGTGAGTACCAACAAGCCTTACAGGTTTATGATTGGCATTGTCAATCTGTTTCAAGGCTCTCGCTAGAATCAGCCGCCAGGTTCCGTTTTTATGTTTCATCCTGTTGATTATTTCAAATTTTTCAATATCCCCTGTCATATATTCATTAAAGAGGAGCATTGTCTTTTCTTTATCATCCGTGTGTACCAGGCTTTCCCAGGTGGATATATGATTTTTCAATTCATCCGGTTCATACCCCAGCATATTTCTCCATCTTGGAGAATAATAGACATAGTTTGATCTCAGATCCCAGTCCCATAAACCATCATTGGTGCCTGTGAGAGCCAGGTTAAATCTTTCTTCACTTTTGCGAAGGTTTTTTTCTGCAAATTTATAAAATGTAATATCGTGGAAATAACAGCGGAATCGTGTATCAGATATCCTCCTTATACTGATTTCGTAGTATCCTGAAGTTTCAGGAAAGAAGAATTCAAATACCGGAGCGCTCTTCCCCTGGAGAATTGAATATGATTTATCTATTAAAAAAGTCCCTGTATCAGGAAACAGGGAGCTGTATTTACTTCCCGCGATTTCCTCGCATGACCTGCCGGTTATTCTGCAGAAAATTTTATTTGCAGAAATAAACATAAAGTCAATTGGCTTACCTTCGCTGTTCAAAATTAGTTCACATTCAGAAAATCCTGTTACCATTTCATTGAAAAAATCTTCTCTGTCCGATTTTTCTCTGGTAAGGGATTCTTCAAGAAACCTGATTTTTTCTTCAAGTTCAGCTATCCGGTCTGATTGAATATTTTGATCTTTCATATGGATAATAATAATTATTACTGATTATTTTTCCAGTAAATAATAGAATTCTCCAACTATTGTTGAATTTTTATTAAAAATAAAAATTGAATTATTCATTCTGCTGAAGCGGATGGACAGGTATCTGTGTCTGCTTGAAGATATTATTAATTTTTTATTCAAAAAAATAGCAGGGGTCCATGGCCGGGAGAAACTACTGCTTCAGTTTAAGAAGATCTGCCGCTTTTTCCGGTTCTATTCTATAACGCGATCCTCTCCCCTGGAAAAAACCGTGTGCTTTAATGAGATGAATTGATAGAGGTGTGAGCACCATCTCATCCCCCGAAGCCGAATATCTTACAACAACTTCTCCTTTCGGGAATACCCCTTCTCCGGTAAAAGGGGAGGGTATTTTACCCATAGACTCGTTGTATTTCCCGTATACACCCGGGAAAACCTCCACATCAGCTCCAAAACCTTTTACAGCTTTATTGTAAACTTCAGTAAGAAGCTCTGCTATTTTATCAGCGGTTATCCCGGTTTTATCCAGCAGAGCAAGATCGTTTGAAATTATCTCAATAACCGGCCTTGTGTCATTGCCGAGAAATCCTTCGCCCGAAAATATTGAAGGCCCCAGACGTTCCCGCAGTTCTTTTTCTGATGGAGATTCTTTCATAAGTACAACCTCATATGTCAGGCAAATTTATCGAAAAATATATCGCTCTCCGGAATTCCGGATTCTTTCATAACTTCAACGCAGGCATCAATCATCCCCGGCGAACCGCAGAGGTAAGCCTCGAATCCTGCCATGTCAGGGATTTGACGTTTCAGCACATCGGTTACCAGTCCCCGCTCACCCTGCCATGATGATTTGTCCGGCTCATTGGATAATGCGGGAATATATTTAAAATCGTGAAGATCTTTCTCCAGACTCATAAGTTCCTCAGTGTAGAACAGATCCTTTTCTGTGAGGGCTCCGAAAAAGTAAATGGCCTTTCTATTAATATTCTTCTCTTTCATATCCCGTAAGATACTCCAGATAGGGGCCATTCCGCTCCCTCCTGCGACAAAAATAATAGGAGCATCATTGTCTGTAAGACCAAAGTCGCCGTAGGGCCCGGAAAAAGCAACCTCCTGACCTGTCTTAACATGGTCAAAGACCCAGGTTGTGCAGATACCGTCAGGAACCTTACGTATCATAAGTTCAATATTATTTTTGTCAGATGGAATCGAGGAGACTGAATAGGCCCTGTTAACACTGTCCCGTCCCTTGTACTTTTCAGATTCAAGCTGCACATACTGTCCTGCTTTATAGTCTATATCTGCAGGGGAGATGAGTTCCATTTTAAATTCAATTATATCGTGGGTAAGGGATTTTTTCTCAGTCACTCTTGCTTTGAATTTTTTTACTGAGAAGAGTTCTTCAGGTATGGTAATTTCAAGGTCTTTCCGGACTTTTACCTGACATGAAAGCCTTACATTCTTTTCCAGTTCATCCTTTGACAGGTATGGAATTTCAATGGGACCGGTTATCCCCCCTCCGCTATTCACCTGCACCTTGCAGTATGCGCAGGTCCCTCTGCCGCCGCAGGCAGAGGGGATAAAAATTTCATTGTCAGCCAGGCTGGACAAAAGAGATGATCCGCCTTCTACCGGGATATTTTTATCCCCGTTGTTTATGTCAATATTGCAGGTTCCGTAGTTGAGGATTTTTTTCTCAGCTAAAATCAGAAGAATTGAAAGAGTCAAACCTATGGCACATAGGAATCCGATTGAAAGGAGTATCTGCTGCCAGGGTAAAGATGTCATATTTTTTTTATATCCTTAATAAAGAATTCATTAATTATTTTTGATGATACTTTTAAAAATACATTGTCCGCCTCTCATCCGCCGGAGGCGGAGGAGTGAAAAAAAATAATTATATTTTAATCATTCCTGAAAAACCGATAAAGGCCAGGGCTATTATTCCAATTATAATAAGCGTTATACCCGGTCCCGCAAGTCCTCTGGGGAGCTTTGATTCATCAATCTTCTCCCGGATGCTCCCTATAATTGAAATTGCTATAAACCATCCGAATCCGCCCCCTGCGCCGAAAGCGGCGGTTTCTATAAGGGAGTAGGGTTTGTTAAGCATAAAGAGTGACACCCCCAGTATTGCGCAGTTTACAGTAATGAGGGGGAGAAAAATCCCAAGCGCATTATAAAGCTTTTCCGAGAATCTTTCAATAACCATTTCAATAAGCTGAACTGTTGCTGCAATCATAACAATGAATGTAACAAGGCGCAGGTATTCCAGGTTCAGGGGAACAAGCATGTATTTATAAATAATATAGTTAAGTACAGATGTGGTAGTTGTAACAAAAATTACAGCAGCACCAAGTCCCACGCTTGTATCCACCCTGTTGGAAACTCCAAGTACAGAGCACATGCCGAGAAACCTGGCAAGTAGAATATTGTCAGTAAAGGCCGCTGAAATAAATATTAAAAAGAGTGTATACATGGGGGTGAATTCAGTTATACTTTCCATTGCTATTTAACCCCCTCTTCCGATCTTTCCAGCCTGTTACGGGCAAACCATGTTATTATTCCAAGCATAAAAAAGGCTCCAGGCGGCATAACCATAATAGTCCACTGATGCCACCATAACTCCTTTGCAGGGAGGGTATATCCCATAATGGTTCCAAACCCCAGCGGCTCCCTTACAAGGGCAATTGCAATAAGTATCAGGGAGTAGCCTATCCCTGATGCAAGACCGTCAACAACAGCAAGCATGGGTCTGTTCTGGCTGGCAAATGCTTCTGCCCGGCCCATTATAATACAGTTTGTTATTATAAGACCAACGTATGGCCCTATAAACCTGTGAATATCGGGACTCACTGCTTTAATTACAATATCAACCATCATAACGTATGATGCGATTATCATCACCTGCACAATCATTCTGATTCTTTTAGGGATGTAATTTCTCAGTATGGAAATTGTCAGGTTTGACATGATGAGTGTAAAAATTACACCCAGGCACATAAAAAGGGTGTTAGTCAGAAGATTTGTAACAGCCAGGGCTGAGCATATCCCCAGTACCTGCCTGAAAACAGGATTTTCATTCCATACATCTTTTATTAATATCTGAGACGGGGTGTCTGCCATAATCTACTCCTCCCCCTTATATGCTCTTCTGAAAATATCCAGGTCGCGGTTAAGCATATCCATAAGTGCAATGGATGTCTGTGTTGCACCGGTAATTGCATCCACCCTGTTCACTGCGTTGGGGTCTGGCGAGGGGCCGATGATGATTCTTTTATCAGGCTGATTCTGCCAGTCTATTTGAAGCCCCATGAAACTGTCAGTAAAGGCCTCTTCCTCAATTCTCGCACCAAGTCCCGGTGTCTCCTTCTGGTCCAGAAATTTAATATTTTTTATAGTTTGAAGGTCAGGGGAGAGCACCATAATCCCTGTAATAGCATCCCAGAAACCTGTTCCTCTGAAAAAGATCCCTGTATCGTCATTTTCTCTGTTCTTTAAATATGGAAATTGTCTTCCGTTCCATGTAATTGTTAATTCATCAATCTGTCCGGTAACTGCTTCCCTGTAGGCATCAGCTGAAGTGCCTGATACAGAGAGAGAGAATACCTGTGCAATAACCCTGTTCCTGTGCATCTCCTCATTTTTTTTGAGAAGATCAACAGTTGAATAGTTGACTATTGAAATAGCAAGTCCGAAGAAAGTACTCAGAGCCAGAATGAAAAAAATTATATATGCAGGTGACTGTTTATTCATGCTTCACCTTTCTGTGTTTTTGATTTTTTGTAAGCAGTAATCCATCTGTCCAGCATGGGCGCAACCATGTTGCCGAATAAAATAGAGAATGCCACACCTCCGGCAAAGATAGACCTGTACCTGAAAAAAACAATGAGCATGCCTATGAAAAAGCCGTAAATAATCTGCGATGTCTGGTTTTTAGGTGCGCTTATGGGATCTGTAACCATGAAAACAGCGGCAAAAAGTAAAGCTCCTGAGAATAGCGTGAAGTCAACTGCGGGGACAGCATCAATTTTAAAAACATAGTGAAGGAGAATGCTTAAAAAGAGCGCTCCTGCTATTGTAGATGCTGTGAGACGCCACTGTGCCGTCTTTGTCCATAAAAGATATATTCCGGATAAAATTATAACAAGAGCTGATACTTCACCGATTGATCCTGCTGAAAGGACTCTGGAGTGTCCCCCTGAGGTGAATACCTGGCCTAAAGCCCCTGTGAATAGATCTAATGTCTCTGCTGTAAAGGCAAAGTCACGTCTTGACCACATGGGTGTTGCTGCTGTGATCATATCTGCTGCGGCAAGTCCGCTTTTCTCAATCAATGACGAGGCGTAAGCTGAGGTTTCGAAACTCCACTCTTTGAAGCCGCCCGGGAATCCTGAAAAAACCGGGACAAACTTTGATGTAAGCTCAACAGGGAATGCCACATAAACAAAGGCTCTCCCCACAATTGCGGGGTTGAAAATATTTTTTCCGAATCCGCCGAAAACCTCTTTTCCAAAAAGTATAGCGATTACTGCGCCGGTTGCAACAATCCAGAATGGAGTTGTGGGGGGGAGAGAAAGTCCGTAAAGTATTGATGTTACAAAACAGGCCTGGCTGATTTTACCTTTCCTGTTTGAAGTCATTATCCATTCAGTAATTACGGCAGCAGCGGTTGAAACAAGAAGTATTGCTGCAACCCGCCATCCGAAAAAATATATACCGGTTAAAGCAACAGGTATAAGGGCATATACAACTTTAAGCATTACTTTCTGCTTAAGGAACTCTGGTTTTATCATATAATTTATTCTGTTTCCCGGTATTTACTTATTGCATTTTAAATTCTTTTCAGTAATTATTCCAAAAGATATTTTTTAGTGCAATAATGATGTTTCCCATATCCTCGACGCTGTAGGCGGAGGGGATATTGGAGCATTTTATTTCAGAAAAAAGTTAAGGAATTAACACTGAATTCTTTTATATTATATAGATGAACAGTTTAATTTAAAAGCATTTTTTTATAAAATATAGCAGCTTTTATTTGACTATTCATATTTTATTTCTATTTTTTATAAATACCGTAAAATTTATTCTGATTTTTAAACCAATCTAACTATTAAGGAGAATTTATATGTTAAATCTGATTTCTGACAGACTTGTAGAACTGGTTGAAAAACATGCTGATATTATTATCAAACGATGGATCACCGGTCTTCTCGCTGATGAGTCAACCGCTTCATTTACTTCGCAAAATGTTAAATTTGTTGAGAGAAAAGCACATGATCTTCTAAAAAATCTGGGTCAGTGGATAAGTTACGAAACATCGAAAGAGGAGATCGGGAAAAGATACGGGAAAGAAGGGATGGAGCTTTTTGAAATGGGGATCCCTCTTTGTGAAGTACACAGGGCAACTGTTGTTCTTCGAAGGGCTTTATGGCTTTTTGTTGTAAATGAAAGCCCCTTTGAATCAGCTTTTCAGCTTCATCAGATGAGAGAGCTTAATGACAGGGTGGTGCTCTTTTTTGACAGGTCTGGATATTATACAATCAGGGGTTATGTTGAAGCAATGCATAATAAGGCCAGGGATCTTTTTGCAGCGGATGACGCCAAACTTGAAGAGATTTTTATTGAGAATTCATTTTATAAAGAAGGGTAGTAAATGGGAGGGGTAATGAAGCAAACACCCAGAGAGAACCAGAGAGTATATCTTACTTTTTATCTCAGGATATTTGACGGCGACAGATTTTTAGGATACATGATAGATATTTCGCATGACGGTATTATGGTCATGTCAGATTTTCCTCTTGAAGAGGAGAAAAAATATTCTCTCAAAATGAAACTCCCCTCTTCTGCTGAATGGGAGGGGTGTAATATTAATGACCGCTCTATAGATTTTAATGCTGAATGCAGGTGGTCAAAGCATGATGCCATTGACAGGGAATTTTACCTCAGCGGATTCAGTTTTTCTGATCTTTCTCCGGAGGATGAAGCGATAATTCATAAATTGATTCACGATTTCCGGATCAGGTAAAGAGGGGGGAGTTATGGAAGAGCAGGTTAGAATAATTGTAGCATTGAAATTTATTGAAGAGCCTGATGATCTTTTAAACCGGGCCCTTAAGGTGGCAAATAAATATAATGCGAAAATATACCTGCTTCATGTTCTTCAGGATATGCCTCATCTCTCATTCTATTCAGACTCATATAAGTACTGGGTGGAATTCCGTGATGCTGCTGTGCGGGATACAATTAAACAGATGGCCAAGTATATAGAAAAGCTTTCAGGAGAATTTGAAGAGGTGGAGCCTATTGTTGTTGTAGGTGAACCTGTAGAGGCTATTCTCAATGAAGCAGACAGGATCGATGCTGATCTGATTATAGTGGGGAATCACGCGCTCAGCGGTTTAAAGCATTTCATGCATCATAATATCGGGGAAAAAATAGTAAGGCTCTCCAAAAGACCTGTTCTCAGCTTCTATTTAGGGGAGACACAGGACAGCAAAGGCTCAGACTGAGACAGTGCTGTATAAGTGAAATATCTGCCCATGATAATAAAATTTCTTCTTTACCTCTGCATAATTTTTTCTCTTGCCCTCCCTGCTTCAGGGAGAGATTCAATCACTGTATTGAGTGATGATAATTATCCTCCATATATTTTTCGTGATAATGCCGGCAATATTCAGGGGATAATTGTGGATCAGTGGGAGTTATGGAGCAGAAAAACAGGTATAGAAGTGATGTCAGAGCCCGGCTCAGGTACAACTTTTCTGCTCTATCTGCCGGTTTCAGAGAATATAAAAATTTCCCGGGGTGAAAATATGGGTGAAAAAAATGGGAAGGATCTTAGCGGGAAAAGAGTGCTTGTCATTGATGACGAGGATCAGATCAGGGAGATAATGGCTGAAATTTTTAAGATGGAAGGGATTGAGCCGCTGCTTGCATCTGACGGAAGTGAGGGGATCAGGCTTTTTGATGAGCAAATCGCTTCAGGTAACTCAATTGACTGTATTGTTGCAGATCTTACTATACCTGGCGGCATGGGGGGGAAGGAGGCAGTTGAAATTCTCAGAAGCAGGGGCGAAAAATTTAAGGCTGTTGTAACTTCAGGTTACAGTTCAGATCCGGTTATTTCAAGGTATAGGGAATTCGGTTTTGACGCATATATTACCAAGCCTTTTTCAATCCATGATCTTCTCTCCATTATCAGAGGGATTGTATAATTTTATTCACTCTGTTTATTCTTTATATTTTATCATAATAATAGTTAAATGAAAGCCCGAGCGCCAAGACAATGAAGAGAAAAACGAATTGATGATAAATACGTTTCTTAACCCCGCCCCAAGAACGCCCGCCGTCCATGGCGGGCTGAAGAGAAAATAAGAATAGGATTGATAACGAATGGAATTAACTGACTACCATTGCAAATTCATTGCTCACGATTTAACTCGCAAAGCTGTCAACGGCCAAGATCGTTTATCGATGTCCCTATTCAATGCGTCTGTAGATTTGAACCCCCACCAGATTGAGGCAGCTTTATTTGCCTTGCAATCACCTTTATCAATGGGCAGTATTTTAGCGGATGAAGTTGGGCTTGGTAAAACTATTGAAGCGGGAATTGTTCTTTGTCAATATTGGGCAGAACGACGCAGGCGAATACTCATTATCACGCCAGCGTCAATAAGAAAACAGTGGGCGCTTGAGCTTGAAGAAAAATTTAATCTGCCAGTTATCATTCTTGATTCAAAATCATTTGCTGATGCAAAAAGGCAGGGCAAACATCCACTTCAGCAAAAAGCAGTACTTGTTGCTTCTTATAATTTTGTCAACAAAATTAAAGATGAGATAAAAACGATAGCATGGGATTTAGTTGTAATCGATGAAGCCCATAAACTCCGCAATGCTTATAGGACGAGCAATAAAGTTGGCCAGGGAATAAGGTGGGCTACCGAAGGCTGCCGAAAATTATTGCTTACCGCAACACCCTTACAGAATTCTTTGCTCGAACTGTACGGCTTGACTACTTTGATCGATGACAATATTTTTGGCGAAGTAAATGGATTCAGGGCGCAATTCATGAATGCGGGCGCGAATATCAACGAATTGCGTCTGCGCTTGCGTACATTTTGTAAAAGAACCCTTCGCAACCAAGTTGTTGAATACATCTCGTACACAAATCGAAAAGCCATCACTCGCCCTTTCCGGCCTACAGATGACGAACACAAACTCTATGAAGCTATTTCTGCTTTTTTACAACGCGAAAGTAGCTACGCCATTCCGAATCGTCAAAAACATTTAACGCAGATTATTTTACGCAAACTTCTGGCGTCCTCCTCCAAGGCTATAGCGGCAACTCTTGAGACCATGCAATTGCGTCTTGAAAAACTGCGGGACGACAAATTGCCTCCTGAAGAAGATTCAATGGAGAGTATTTTTTCTGAGGAAGAAGTTGAGGATGATCTTTTAGATGAAATACTTGATGATGAAGAATCTGAAATAACAGCAGAAGCCATCGACTGGATAAAAATTAAGGAAGAAATACAGGAACTCTCGCGATTGGCGCAGTGGGCAAATGCTATTGGAACCGATACAAAAACACGAAGCCTTCTTTCTGCTCTTGAAATCGGTTTTAAGGAAATGTCAGCCAGTGGTGCTGCTGAAAAAGCTTTGATCTTTACCGAGTCCAGGCGCACTCAGGATTATCTGGTTGCTTACTTGCAACAAAATGGCTTTGCCAATCAAATTGTCGTTTTCAACGGCTCCAATAACAGTCCAGCAACTACGGCAATATACCAGAAGTGGGTGGAAACAAACAAAGGTTCTGGTCGTGTTTCCGGCTCCCGGGATGTCGATATCCGCACAGCAATAGTCGAGCATTTCCGGGATCATGCGCAGATCATGATTGCCACTGAAGCCGCATCTGAAGGCATCAACCTGCAATTTTGTTCATTGGTGGTTAATTACGACTTGCCCTGGAATCCGCAAAGGGTGGAACAGCGCATTGGACGCTGTCACCGGTATGGTCAAAAACATGATGTGGTGGTGATCAATTTCCTAAACGAACGAAACGATGCAGACCGTCGTGTGCTGGAGCTGCTTTCGGAGAAATTCCAGCTTTTTAGCGGTGTTTTCGGCGCCTCCGATGATGTGCTGGGAACTATCGAATCAGGGGTAGATTTTGAAAAACGGATACTCGCCATCTATCAGGAGTGCCGAACTACTGAAGAAATCGAAGCGGCATTCAAGTCTCTCCAAGATGAAATGGATGAAGCAATCAAGGAACGCATTGATGATACCCGCAAAATGCTCTTTGAAAACTTTGATGAAGATGTGCATGAACGCTTGAAATTTCGTCTTGATAGCACCCGGGCGCAATTGGATAAATTTTCAAGCCGATTCTGGAATGTAACCAAAGCAATCTTAGCAAACTCTGCCCAATTTGAAGATGAATCTTTATCCTTCAAACTTAAGGATTCACCTTCCCGGGATATATATCCTGGCAAATATCATTTAATCACCAAAGAGCATCGTTCCCAAGACAAACCGTTAGAAGCTCACGATTCATATCTGTACCGTCTGAGTCATCCCTTGGGTGAGCACGTCATTGAATCGGCCAAAAATCTGGAAACACCGAGTGCATGCGTGACCTTTGATATCAGCAATCACGCAGTTCATATCCATGCGGTGCAACAGCTCAAGGACAAATCTGGCTATCTGCTTCTCAATAAACTCACCATCGAAAGCTTCGAGCAGGAAGAATATCTCCTGTTTTCTGGGTTTGACCATGAGGGGCATACGATTGACCAGGAAACCTGTGAAAAACTCTTCTCCTGTGTGGGTGAGTCTGGGCAAAGCGTTAATTTGCCCGGTCATATAACACAGCGTTTGCAGGCTGAAGCCAAACGGCACGCTGAAGCTACTCTCAGTTTATCACTCGAACAGAACAGCAAGTACTTCAACGAAGCCCGGGAAAAGCTGGAAAAATGGGCCGATGATATGGTACTCTCTGCCGAGAAAGCCCTCAAAGATACCAAGGAACAGATAAAGGCCTTGCAACGGGAAGCTCGGCAAGCTGTAACGCTTACGGATCAACACGCCATCCAGCAGAAGATGCAGGCCTTGGAAAAACAACAGCGCCGACAGCGGCAGGAAATTTTTAAAGTTGAAGACGAAATTATCATCAAAAGGGATGAGCTGATAGGCAAGCTGGAAAAACGCCTTGCCCAGAAAACTGAAAACTTGACCTTATTTACAATACAATGGAGTGTGATATGAGCCAGAAATACGAAAAACTAAAAAACTTGTTAAAAGAACTCTTTCAATTAGATCAACCAGACCTCGACTTTGGCTTGTACCGCATTATGCGCGCCCGTAGCGCCGAGATTACCCAATTTCTGGATTCTGATCTGTTCCCGCAAGTGAAAGCCTCTTTTGCTGCATATCAACCCGCTGACAAGGCGGCTATCCAAAAAGAACTGGATAAGGTCATCAATGCGGTCAAAGAAGCTGATATGGACCCTGAGCAGTCTCCCAAAGTCAAGGAACTGCGGGCAAAACTCGCTAACGAAGCGGTGGACATTGGAACTCTGGAAAGTGAAGTTTACGACCATCTCTACAGTTTCTTCCGGCGCTACTACTCTGAGGGTGACTTCATCAGTAAACGGGTATACAAAGAAGGTGTTTACGCCATTCCCTACGAGGGGGAGGAAGTCAAACTCCATTGGGCCAACGCCGACCAGTACTACATCAAAACCAGTGAGTATTTGCGGGATTATGCCTTTCGCCTGAATCCCAGTAGCGAAGCCGCCCCCAAGCGGGTGCATTTCCGTCTTGTCGATGTAGCTGAGGGCGAACATGGCAATGTGAAGGAAACCGAGGGCAAGAACCGGGTGTTCGTACTGGCGAGTGAAGATTTCATCAGTGAAGAAAACAAAGAGCTGGTTATCAAGTTTGAATACCGCCCGGCTTCGCTTACCGATTGGCCAGATGATCAACGGGATGGCAAAAAGAAGCCACCGGCGCAAAAGGATTTAATTGCCATTGCCGAGAAACACTTGTTGGCGGTAAGCGATACAGCCCTTGCTTCATGGATTGCCGAGCTGGGGAAAAAGCATACCAAGGCCGATGGCGAATTGGCAGACTATTCCAAACTGGTTGCCCACCTTAACCGCTACACGGCCCGCAATACCTTTGATTACTTCATCCATAAAGACCTTGGCAAGTTTCTTACCCGCGAACTGGATTTCTATATCAAGAACGAGGTGATGCACTTAGATGATGTGGAAAGCGAAACAGTGCCACGGGTGGAGCAGTACCTTTCTAAAATTAAGGTGATCCGTAAAGTGGCCAAGAAGATCATCGACTTTTTGGCGCAGTTGGAAGATTTTCAGAAGAAGCTCTGGCTTAAAAAGAAGTTTGTGGTGGAGACTAATTATTGTATCACCCTCGATCGTGTACCAGAAGAGTTTTATGCGGAGATTGCTGCCAACAAGGCGCAGGTGGAGGAATGGGTTAAGCTGGGGTTTTTGGAAGAGGGTTCACGCGGAGGCGCGGAGGGCGCGGAGACAGATAAGGATTTGTTTGGGGTTTCGGTTGACGGGAAGTTGTATGCTTCGGATGTTTCGGTTGATTTTTTGAAAGCTAACGACAAGTTGGTGTTGGATACGAAGTTTTTTAGCGATGAGTTTAAGGCAAAGTTGATTGGGGGGATAGAAGACTTTGATGAAAAGATGGATGGGTTGTTGATTCATAGCGAGAATTTTCAGGCTTTGAATTTATTGCAGGCACGGTATAGGGAGCAGGTGAAGTGCGTGTATATTGATCCGCCGTATAATACAGGTGATTCTAAAATATTATACAAAATGAGTATGATTCATCTGCATGGCTTTCACTGATGCAAAACAGAATTAGTTTAAGCAAAAATTTAATCAATGATGACTTTGTTTATTACATAGCGATAGATGATTATGAAATGGTACCTCTATGTGAGTTTATTGATACACATTTTGATTTTAGAAGAGAAATGATTGTTATAAACCACCATCCGCAAGGAGGGAAGGCTGTTACACTCGCAAATACTCATGAATATATGCTTGCTCTAGTCAATTCAGGTTCGGATAGGACTTTAGTTGGACGGCAAATATCTGAAGAAACAGAGGAACGTCCATATAAGAGAAGTGGAACAGCAAATAGTAATTTTAGAAAGTACAGGCAAAACAGTTTCTTTGCGTTTTTAGTTGATCCCGTTACTTTTAAGGTTGTTGGTATTGAGAACCCTCCGCTTAAAGATGCTGAATATCCTGTTGAAGATACAGCTGAAGGCTATAAAAGAGTATATCCAATTGGCAAAAACAACACAGAACGTGTATGGAGAAATTCATTTGAATCTGCTAAAAAACTGTTTGAAAATGAGAGAATAATCAGTACAAATAACTTCACAATATATCAGTTGATTGAACACGGCGAAAAGAAAACAGCTCTTTTTAGTAATTGGACTGATACAAAATATAATGCAGGAACGAATGGGGCAAATTTACTGAATCATATAATTGGGAAACAGAATCCTTTTGCTTATCCAAAGTCAATATTTACTGTTGAAGACGCTCTGTATACGCACCAAGATTCAAATGATGGGATCGTTTTGGATTTTTTTGGTGGCTCAGGTACGACCGCACATGCCGTAATCAATCTTAACCGTAAGGATAATTCAAATGAGGAGGATTCCGGCAACAGAAAATATGTAATAATTGAGATGGGAGATCATTTTAATTCGGTCTTAAAACCAAGAGTTCAGAAAATCGTTTATAGCCTTTCCTGGCAAGATGGTAAACCCACTTCCCGAGATACCGGTATCTCCCACTGTTTCAAATACATCCGCCTGGAATCCTATGAAGACACTTTGAACAACCTCGACCTGCGTCGTACCGATGCCCAGGCCAGCTTGCTTGACTTCAAAGGAGAAGGAGCGGACAAGTTCAAAGAGGACTACATTCTGCGCTATATGCTGGATGTGGAAAGCCGGGGTAGCAGATCACTCTTGAATATAGAGGCTTTTACCGACCCTACGGCTTATAGCCTCAAAGTCAAAATACCCGGCAGTGATGAAAGCCGGGAAGTTAAAGTTGACCTGATGGAGACTTTCAATTACCTGCTTGGCTTACAGATAAAAAATATTTCAGCACCGCATACCATAAGCGCTGACTTTGAACGCGATAGTGAAAAACGATTGCGAATTAAGGGAAGAATAAGAGAAATTAACCGCGAATGCACGCCAATAGACGCGAATGAACAAAAACAAAATATTGGCGTTGATTCGCGTTCATTAGCGGTTGAAAATTCCTGGTGGTTCCGTACCGTTACCGGCACCACCCTCGATGGGCGAAAAATCCTTGTTATCTGGCGTAAACGGCCCGGCTTGGAGAATCCGGAAGGCGTGGAACAGGACAATCTGGTACTCGATACCTGGTTTACCAAAATGGGCTATTCCAGTAAGGATAAAGAGTTCGACCTAATCTATGTTAACGGCACCAACAACCTGGAAAACCTGAAAACCCCCGATGATTTGTGGAAAGTGCGCCTCATTGAAGAAGACTTCAAACGCCTGATGTTTGAAGATGCGGGGGTGTAAGATGACAGAAGACCAAACTCCTGTTGCCTTTGAAAACCAGGCGATACGCCGTCATTTTGATGAAGCCGAAGAAAAATGGTACTTCTCGGTGATTGATGTTGTTTCTGTTCTGACAGGCAGTGCTAATCCCCGTGATTACTGGTTCAAGATGAAAACCCGGGTAAAAAGCGAGGATGGGATCGAGTTGTCGACAATTTGTCGACAACTGAAACTGGTATCTTCTGACGGGAAAAAATATGCCACCGACTGCGCCGATGTGGAATCACTACTGCGGATTATCCAGTCCATACCATCCCCCAAGGCCGAACCATTCAAACAATGGCTTGCAAAAGTAGGGTATGAGCGCATTCAGGATATGAGCGACCCCGCCCGGTCCTTAGACCGTGCCCGTGAATACTGGCAAAAACATGGTAGAAGCGAAAAATGGATTGGGCAGCGGATGATGGGCCAGGAAACCCGCAACAAGCTGACCGACTATTGGAAAGAACACGAAATTACTAAGGAAGATGAGTACGCCATATTGACCAATATTATCCATCAAGAATGGACAGACGTTACTGTTAAAAAACATAAAGAAATAAAGGGATTAAAAACCCAGAACCTGCGTGACCATATGAGCGAGGCTGAACTGATTTTCACCGCACTGGCAGAGCTTTCTACCCGGCAGATCGCCGAAAGTGTCGATGCTACCGGCATGGCAGAAAACGCAGAAGCCGGTAAAAAAGGTGGCAAGATTGCCAAAAAAGCCCGTCTGGAACTGGAAGAAAAAACCGGTAAAAGCGTGGTAACAGGAGAAAACTTTCTGCCCCCAAAACATGAAAAGAAGCGTATTTCCAAATCAGAAGAAGAGGGCAAATAATGGCTAAAGCAAAAAAACAGAAAAAAAAGACTCTCATCCCCTTTTCTTATAAACTAACCTTAAACCAATGGCTTCTGTCCCTATTTGGCGTGAACAAGTTTGAAGACCTTGCCCTGCATTTACGGGATGAACGCCTGGAAGGTCTGGATGAGAATAATATCTACCGTTTTCACCATGCTTTGATTACCTATTTCCCGGACTTACCAGAACTAACGCCATCAATATTATTGGAATACGACCAGAATATTGTAAAACACACCGGCAACTTGAATGAAAGGCGGATTGCCCATGGTGAAAAGCCAATTACTTGGAAGTATTTTCAGTATCTTTCCCTGCTCTTTACCGAAATTTATTTAGATCGGTATTTTGCAGATCCGGTAAGCCTGCGTTCTGCAATCAGCGGACAGATTGCAACACTCAATGAAGGTAAAGACGAAGCCGACCAGATTCAGGGTTTTGATGATTCTACAGATGCTAGTGCAGACTTGAACAAGCTTGCCTTCTGGATGGCTACCGGCGGCGGAAAGACCTTGATCATGCACGCCAATATCTTGCAGTATCGATATTATGTGGAGAAAAACCGCAAGCATAAAGAATTGAACCGGATTATCCTGCTTACCCCCAACGAAGGCTTATCGCAGCAGCATTTACGGGAATTTCAAGCGTCTGGAATCGGGGCTGAAATTTTTAATAAAGCGAGTGGAAGTCTATTTACTGGTCATAATGTCGAAATCATTGAAGTAACCAAGCTCAAGGATGAGATGGGCGATAAAACAGTTGCCGTCGATGCCTTTGAAGGCAATAATTTGGTCCTAATTGACGAAGGGCACCGCGGTGCTGCTTCAGGCGAAGAAGGTGCTTGGATGCGGTACCGGAACGCCCTATGTGAAAAAGGCTTTTCTTTTGAGTATTCCGCAACCTTTGCTCAGGCAGTCAGAGGAAATACACGTCTTACCAGTCTGTATTCCCGTTGTATTCTCTCTGATTATTCCTATCGCTATTTCTATAATGATGGCTTTGGTAAAGATTATCAGATACTCAATCTGGATAACGATACTCAATCCCAACATTTGGAACTGTATTTGACCGCCTGCCTCCTGGCTTTTTTTCAGCAGCAGAAATTGTTTAGGGGTAATGAACCTGCCTTTAGAACCTTTCATATAGAAAAGCCGCTGTGGATTTTTGTGGGAAGTAAAGTTACTGCAACGCTCGCGGCCAAAGACGCCTCCGACATTGTGGAAATTCTGAAATTCCTGGCCCGTTTTGTTGCAGACAGGACGGCAAGTGTTGCCCGCATCACTCAGGTATTAAATCAAGGTTTGGTAACAGCTACAGGGAAAAACCTATTTGCCAACCGTTTTGCATTTTTGAATGCTTCCGGCTTACAGGCCAATGTTCTATTCGATGAAATCCTCGCAACCCTGTTCAATGCTGTAGGTGGCGGCTTGCTCTATGTTGAAAACCTAAAAGGCGTACAAGGTGAAATCGCCCTGAAAATTGGCGCGGATAATGAACCGTTTGGCGTTATCAATGTCGGCGACGATGCCAAGTTGGTCAAACTTTGCGCCGAGAATAATATCGAAACAGGAGAGCGTGAGTTTTCAGGCTCGCTGTTTCATGGAATCAATAAAAGTGAATCTACGGTCAATATTCTGATAGGATCGAAGAAGTTTACCGAAGGCTGGAATAGCTGGCGGGTAAGCACCTTGGGGCTTATGAATATTGGTGCTACTGAAGGCGCACAAATCATCCAGCTTTTTGGTCGTGGTGTGCGTTTAAAAGGTTTTAATCAAACACTCAAACGCAGTGCTCGAACTGCTTTACCCGATGGCGTCACCCGGCCCAAGCATATAGAGTTACTTGAAACCTTGTCCATATTCGGCATTCATGCCGATTATATGGCGCAATTTCGTGACTTTCTGGAAGAGGAAGGACTCCCAGGAGATGATGAACGGCTTGATTTCTTTTTACCGGTTATCAGAAATCTTGGCACACAGCCCTTAAAAACCATCCGCCTAAAAAAACAGATCAATGGTGTAAATACAGAATTTGGCGATGCCTTCCGGCAATTGGCTCCAATACCGACTCTCAGTATGCCAACCGAATATCTGCAAAAGAATAAAGTAGTGCTTAACTGGTATCCTAAGATTCAGGCAATCAAATCAAAGGGCATGATTGGCGGCGATGAAGATGCGGCTCCTCATATCACCCACTTTCATTCTAAGCACATCGCTTTTCTGGATATTGCAAATCTGTATTTTAACATTGAACGATATAAAGCAGAGCGTGGCTGGTACAATATCAATATTACCCGCGAAGCCATTCAGCAGCTATTAACGGATCAAAGTTGGTACCAGTTATGCATTCCTGAAAGTGAGCTAGAACTGGGTGATTTTGAAAGAATCTATCAATGGCAGGAAATAGCCATCGCCCTTTTGAAAAAGTATGTTGAGCGATACTACAGCTACGCAAAGCGCGAATGGGAAATGCCTCATCTTGAATACACTGATTTGAGCGCTAGTGACCCCAATCTTCTCTTGCATGAAACCCCGGGCGATGGAGGCTATCGCATACGCATTGAAGATTCGCAGGAAGAAATTGTCGAGAAGCTCAATGAGCTTAAAGCAATAATTGAAAACGGCACCTTGAAAAATTGGGAATTTCGTGGAATGAAGGCTCTCTGGTTTGGGAAACACCTTTACCAGCCATTACTGTATCTGGAACAAGGTATTGTTGAAATTAGTCCTGTAACCCTGAACAAAGGTGAAAAAGACTTTGTGGAAGATCTTAAGGCGTTCTGTGATAATAACTCTGAGTATTTATCCGGAAAGGAAATGTATCTCCTTAGAAACTTAAGTAAAGGAAAAGGCGTTGGTTTTTTTGAAGCCGGCAATTTCCATCCAGACTTTATTCTGTGGTTGCTCATCGATGGCAAGCAATATGTAACTTTTCTTGATCCAAAAGGCATACGCAACATTGGCTTGAACGATCCGAAAGTACAGTTTTATCAGACAGTTAAGGACATAGAAAAAAGGCTTGGCAATACTGCCGTGGTATTAAATTCATTCATTATTTCTAACACCCCATCTCATGAAACAAGCAAGTTATGGAGTGTAAGCAAATCCGATATTCAATCAAGAAATGTGGTTTTTCAAGAAGAGGATAAAAGCACGTACATACAGAGCATTCTGGAGAAAGTGAATGCATAAGAATGAAGACCGCCTACGCACATCGTGTGCTTCGGCGGAAGAGGGGCGGGGTTAAGAAATGAAGACAAAAACCGAAGAGGCGCTCTGCCCATCGCACAACAGCGGCTATATGGTTCCGCTTCGCTCCACCCAAATTTTTGCTCCACTGCGTTCCGCAAAAACTTCATATAGCCGCAAAACGTTATATGAAAGCCCGAGCTTGAATAAATTATTGACATTTTGAATATTATTGAATATAATGTACTTATTGATGAGGTAATATAATGAAAACAATAACAGTTCGAGTTGATGATAATGTTTATAATATTCTAAAAAAAGCTGCTGATGGTGAGCGGCGTACCATATCTAATTTTATAGAGAATGCTTCCCTGTCATATCTTACTAATGAAATTTATGTTTCTGATTATGAAATGGCTGAAATAATGAAAGATGCCAAACTTGTTTCAGGAATTAAAAAAGGATTAGATGATGTAAAAAAGGGGAAATATAAAATTGTTGAATGCATTTAAAATTGCAGAAACTGATACTTTTTTATCAAAACTTTCTAATCCGAAGTATAGTAAGATTTATAAAAAGATTTCAGACTATGTTTATCCTCTACTTCGTGAAAATCCTTTTTTTGGGACTAATATTAAAAAACTCAAAGGGGAATTTGAAGACTTATACAGATACAGAGTCGGCAATTATAGAATTTTTTATAAAATTGAAAATGATAAGATTTTAGTCATTATACTTGATATTGATGACAGAAAAGATGCGTATAAATAAAGCTCGGGCCTTTATATTACAAAGCTTATGTGCTTCACTCCCTGGCGGTCGTTCGGGCTACGCCAAATCGCGGCGGTGAAGCTGCCGCGACTTCACATAAGCAAAACGTTGCCACATTCATCCGACAGCTGAGTGCTGAATAGTATGAAAATAAATGAAATTGAAAAAAAAATAGTTGAGCTTAAGCTTCGTGAAAGGGAACTCATGGAGATGAGGACCAGGGCAAGGGTGCGACTTCTTTTTAATGCTGAAAATCTTCCTGTTGTCAATACCATAGTTGAAGATTTTTTTATTAACAGTATGAAGATCGATAAGCGGAGTATAAGGAAAGATTCTCACGGTGTAATGTCAGATGGCAGAAATAATGAGGAGTTTCTTTCGCAGGTCAATGTAATTATCAGCTCAGATAAAATGACAGACCGGTGCGCAGGGTGCAGGTCGCTGTCAGTTAGTGTTACTGTTGATTCAGGATTTGAGGATATGGCTATTCGTCAGGAGGAGCGTTCTATAATGGATGAAATAGAAAGTGTGAGGAGCAGCTTCGAAGAGCTCCTGGCCCTTAAGAGGAGCATCCGGAAAACATAGGGTATTCTTACTTTCCCCTCACATCCTTCATAATTATTCTATAAATATTTTTTCCAGAATTATCTTCGTAATCATATATGTGGGTTTAATCCCCTCTTCCCCCAGAGGACCTGAGGAAAGGGTCTGCCCGCTTATGAGCGGATTATCAGAGGCGTAGTAGGCATAACGCACTTTTGTTTTTGCCGGTATATGTCCCCGGATTATTGACGCGCTTATGGCCCTGTGATAATGGCCCCCTTCCATTTCAAGTCCTATTGCTTTCCAGCTTGTTGTCTGGAACCTTTCAAGTACATCTCTGTTCTGCAGTGATGTACCAAGAACAGTTACAATGGGGCCTGTATATACAGGTATTGACCCTTCAAAATCATCTTTCGTAAGATCATTATTCACAATATAATTATGGGGGTTCCCTTCAAAGATGTGTGCTGTGGCCAGCATAATGTCCCCTTTCTGTCCCGGGAGTATCCCTGCTTTACCCATAATTGAAATGGACTGGTAATTCAGATATATCAATTCATCATTATGGTGATAAGGGCTTAAGAGCTCCTCCATTACTTCATAAGCCTGAGACCCGAAAGCGTAATCCATGACAATAATAACAGGCTTCTCTTCTGCGTTGCTGTTTATATTTATGTCAGGGTGCAGGGGTATCCCGTTGATTAAAGCTGTATCTATAATCTGGCAGTCTATATAGAAACCGGAGTCGTCTAAAATTTCAGTGAGTCCATGACCAAGAGCGTATTCTTTTACTGTATCTCCGTAACCTCTGGTTGATGAGATGAAGTCGTAAAAGTTTTTATCCTGTGTTGCAGCTTCTGATTTTAGTGCGGCATATGAGTAAATCGAGTTCATTACGCTGTGCATATTAGCGCTGATTATATGAATTGGCCGGTCATTAATCCCAAGATTGTAAAGTCGCCCCTTTATCAGTTCAGCCCAGGCCCGGCCGTATTTGTGTCTCCCTATAAGGTCTCGAAGAGAAGGGGTAAAGGATATCAAAAGCATATCTTCCTTTACTGTGGCATCTTTAAACGCTCTGTTACCCAGGCTGCAGATTATTTTAAAGAGCCCGTTGCTGGTTCCATCCTTTCCCCGGGCATTTTCCATATTATGGTATGTTTCCCTGGTCTCATTGAAGGTGCGGCCAAGTATCATGCCCAAGTTCCAGAGGGCCCTATCAAGCTCGGTCCCCTGTAGTTTTTCATTGTCTGCATGCTTTTCAAGGAGCTCCCACTCAGATGTGATTTCTCCTGTTTCATCCTTCATCTGGTTTTTTATCTTGTGGGCCTCTATGTTGAGAAAAGTCAGGTGTGTAAGTATGTCATATATTTCACTCATCCCCCTGGTGATAGTAAAGCTCATCTCCTTTTCGCTGACTCTGTAGGAGCTTCTTCTTCTTTTGGATGGGATTATTTTTTCAAAAGCAGTATTGTCAAAGTTCTCTTCAGCAGTTAGAATTATACGGCTGCAGCTCTCTATCCCTTTAGGGAGTCTGTCCATTACATATTCAAGGCCTTTCAGTTCAATAATTCTCTGGTCGTTCATGGTGCCGTATATTTCCGGTGAAAGCGCTTTCAGGCTTTCTTCAAGTGTCTGCCCTGATCTGCCTGATGGCTTGTAATAGCCCCGGAGAGCGAGGGCATCAGTAGTTGTCTTGAATGTTCTTATGGCTATTCGTCCTTTCTGGGCTTTGGTTAATTCTTCCAATTAGCTGCTCCTTTTAAAGAAAAAATATTGGCGGTGAGATACCGGAACCTGTATTATTAATCCGCCTGTAGTGAACCTGATTTTATCAATGGATGATATTTAAAAGCTAATAATAAATCCGTTTACACTTCTGTCAATAATAAAGAATTTAAGAATATTCAGTGTTAATTCCTTAACTTTTCTTTTAAATAAAATGCTCTAATATCCCCGCCGCCGTAGGCGGCGGGGATATGGGAAACGTCATTATTGCACTAAAAAATATCTTTAGGAATAATTACTGAAGAATATTTTTCATTCAGATCATTTAGTGAGGGGTTAAGAAGTAAAAAAGATTGAAAAAACTAATAATGTATATTAATTTTATATGTAAGTATTGTTAAGCAAAATTTCTCAGTACCTGGATTTTCCGGATTTAAAAAAACTTTGCAGGAGCCGGAATATGAAAAGATTTATTACAGCGGTTCTTTTGACTACTCTGTTTTCATCATTTCTATTATACTGTAAAAAGACACCTGCTGTAAAAATAGCTCTCATGACCAAGTTCGAATCAGGGTCAATTATAGGTTCCAGCGAGGCTGGCGCTATAAATATGTACCTTGAAGAAAAGGGGATTAAAAATATTGAGATAATATATGCTGATGATGCCTGGGACCCTGAAAAAGCGGTAACTGCATATGAAGAGTTGAAGGCTAAGGGGATTGACATACTTATAACAAGTCATATATCAACATGTGCTGTAGCAATTGCTGACAAGATTAACAGAGACCGCATTCTGACATTTGTAACTGGCGCTGTTACTGATGAGCTTTCCAATAAAGATGATTATATGTTGCGCAATATACAGGATGTAGATAAAGAGCAGAAAAGTATAGCAGAATATATCAGGAAAAATTTCACGAAACCGTTACTTGTAATCAGAGATAATAATAATTATGCATATACTGACCCTGCGTTGAAATATTTTTTAGAATACTTCGGCCGGGAGAATGTTTCAATTATTGATGTGGCAATGTCTTCGATTGACTATGCAGCTTTAGAACAAAAAATGAAGAGGATTCGATTTAAAAGCGTTTACCTCCTTATAGGGGGATACAAAATAGGCGCAGGTTCAATCGCCCAGATGGCGAGAAAAATTGAGCCTTCCAGTTCAATCATGTACACGCCATGGATGAACACCCCTCTGATTCTTGAAACTGCAGGCCCTTCAATTTCCGGGAGTGTTATGCCGGCTCACTATCCTCCCAAAAAAACAGATGCTTCTCTTTATGCATATTTAAACAGGTTTAGGAATAAATATGGTTATGCTCCCACTTTTATCAGCCTTAATGTTTATACTGCTTTTGAACTTATAGACCACGCTCTTAAGAGCGGGGCATCTGATCCTGATGCGATTAAGAAGTTCCTTCTGGAGTCGGGTGAAATGAAAACTGAATTTACATCTACACTGTTTAATCAGTGGGGGGATGTAGATGCTCCTCTTTATTTTATTACTGATATCCCCGGAGAATTTTAATGAGGTCAGCGCGTTCAGTCTTTATTTTTTATGAGGCATTGACTTTTACAGTAATTGTACTTCTTGCTGTTTTTCTTGTGGTGCTGCTTCAGGGGCAAATCAAAAAATCATATATAGATTCACAGCAGAAGGGTATTGATAAGGTAAATCTTCTTATTAATAATTTCCTTGAAGAAAAACTTTCGGAATTCAGCACTATTAAAGACGTTTCCGGCTTAACAGGTGAAGATTACAGGATCAGTTCCTTTGACGATGTATATTATCTTGACCGCGACCTGAGAATTTTCAGAATAATAAAAAAAGAGGAAAACAGCAACATATTTGAAGGATATGATTTAAGCAGAAGCAGGGCCGGTGAGTTTTTCCGCTCAGTTGAGTCCGGTTCCGGTACTCTTTCTACTATGTTCAGGTCTCCGGAGAATGATACTCTCAGTATTTATATCGCAGCTGCCAGGGGTTCTTCAATAATTGCAGGGAGGATAAGTATTGCCAGTCTCACAAGGGAACTTGGCAGAATGGTGGAGTTTGATGGAAGTATTCTTCTTTTTACAACAGATGACGGCTTTGTTCTCTCCAGCTCCAGAGAGGGGATGCCCCCTCATATTGCTGTGTTGGATGATCATAATGAAATTATTCAGGGGGAGAATTATCTCTTAAGCAGTAAAAGAAATCTTGATCTTGACAGCATCATTGTGCTGCTTAATCCAATGTCTGAAGTTTACAATATTATAAGTTCAACCATGATTTATTATCCTATTTCGATTGCAGTACTTTTACTAATCATGGCAGTTAAGATTGTTACCCAGCTTTTTTTATTTGTAAAACCTTTGGAGAAATTTACCCGGCTTCTTCTTGACTGGGACTTTGACAGGCCGGGAGTGGTGAAATCACGCTTTGCTTCAGGAATAAGGGAAGTGGGTATTCTCTATGATACCTTTTATGATAAAGCCCTTCAATTGAAAGAGAGTGTTGTTGCAATCAGGAGCAAGGAGGAGGAAACCCGCAGGATGAGGGGTTATCTTAGAAGTATTATTGATTCAATGCCCTCTGTTCTTATTTCGATTGATAGAGAGTTTATTATTAATGAATGGAATGATGCGGCTGTAAAACTGACTGGTAAAATGCCGTCGGAAACTACTGGTAGATCTCTTTATACTGTTATTCCTGAGATGAGGAAATTCGAATCTACTCTTAAAGATGCCTGGTCCTCTGAAACTATAATCGAGTTCAAAAGAGAAAGAATAGAAAATTTTCAAGATCGTCTTTTTAATATTCTTCTCTTCCCGGTTGGCAGCGGGAACTCAAAGGATCTGGGAATAAGGCTTGATGATGTTACTGAGCTTTTTAAAGCTGAACAGAATCTTGTGCAGTCGCAGAAGATGGAGGTGATTGGAACACTGGCCGGAGGGCTGGCCCATGACTTCAATAATATTCTGGCTGCAATAATCGGATCTGTTTCAATACTACAGCTGCGCTTTAAATCCTCCTTTGATCTTAATCAGGATAGATCATATTTTGTTAAATATCTTGATATGCTTGAGGAATCATCATCAAGGGCTTCCGGTGTAATTACTCAGCTCCTTACCCTTTCAAGAAAACGGGATTATGAAATGAAGCCGCTGGATTTAAACAGCATAATTACAAGTGTTGAAAATATATGCTCAAACAGTTTTGATAAGTCGGTTGAAATTAAAGTAGAGAAGTATGATGGTGAGGCTGTTGTCAATGGTGACACTGTTCAGCTTGAACAGATACTTCTCAATCTCTGCATTAATGGAGCACACGCTATGACAATTATGCGGGGAGAGAATGAAAAACAGGGAGGGGTTTTATCTATATCAATAGAAGGTATTAAAGCTGATGAAAAATTTGTAGTGCTTCATCCTGAAGCTGCAGAGGGGGAGTCATACTGGGCATTATCAGTTTCCGACACAGGGGTTGGTATAAAAAAATCTATTGTGGAAAAAATTTTTGATCCTTTCTTTACTACCAAATCAAAGGGGAGAGGTTCGGGACTTGGCCTTTCAATGGTCTATGGTATTGTTCAGATGCATGGGGGGTTTATTGATATATATACTGAAGAAGGTGCCGGGGCATCATTTATTGTTTATATCCCTGTGCTGGATCAGATTTCAGAGCAGAGGGAATTTATTGTTAAAAACGAGGTTTTCAAATGGGATGGAACAGTTCTTGTTATAGACGATGAATATGTGATTCGGGATGTGGCATGCGAGCTTCTTTCTATTCTCGGCTTTAATGTCTTAACTGCTTCCAACGGTAATGAAGGGATTGATGTTTACCGGAGGGAAGGTAATCTGATAAAATTTGTGATTCTTGATATGATTATGCCTGGAATGACCGGGCTTGAAACATTTATTGAGCTTAAAAAAATTAAAGATGATGTGAAGGTTCTGCTGTCATCAGGATTCAGAAATGATGAACGAATACAGAAGGCTCTTGAACTTGGAGTAGAGGGTTTTCTGCAGAAGCCATACAGTATGGAACAGTTTTCTGAAGCTGTGAATAAGATGCTCAGAGATAAATAATAAAAGTTTTTTTCTTGCATTATTTTTTGTATATTTTATTTAAGACTTAAATATTGTAGTGGCTAAGTCTTTTTTGTTTTACCCTTTTTTCCCCATAGCAAAATTTGAATATAACAACAATCCGACTAAAAAGTTTGAAAATACTGTAGAAGGTTGAATTTTCAAAGGGGGGAGTGTCATCAAAAAAATGGAGGTTCTGAATGAGCAGTGATATTACCAATATAATTATAAAAGCAGCAGAAAAAGCAAGGCGTGAAACCAGTAATGAGCCGGAGCCGGGTATAACAAAGCCTGCCGAGTGGCCAATGCAGTGTACTGTGGGTCCTGGACTTGAAGGGGCAATTGCCTGTGAAAGTAAAATCGGATATGTTAATGGTTCAAAGGGGTGGCTTATATACCGGGGTTACGATATTTTTGATTTATGCGCCTATTCGAATTTTGAAGAGGTCACATACCTTCTTCTCCATGGCGAAATGCCTTCAAAGAAACAGCTTGAGGAGTTTAACAGCAAACTGGTGGACTATAGGTATCTTAATAAAACTCTTCGCCTTATGATGTCAAATCCTATTGAGAATATGAATGCCATGAGCGCATTGAGACTTGGAACTAATCTCATGAGTCAGGAATTTACCTCTCTTGACAGGGAGAGAAAATTTGACATGGATTCAGATTATATTGCATCAGATGATGATTCAATTGCAATGGAGACCATGCCGAAAGGTGAGGAGCATGCAGTATATGAATTCAAGCTTCAGAAACTGTCACGGGATCAGTCACTTGCCGCGAGAAACAGGCTTAACAGCGATATGGAGGACGGGAGTGATCTGGAAGCGTGCTATCACTTAATATCCGGCCTTGCAACAATTACTGCCGCAATTTCCAGGATCCACCACGGTCATCTCCCTATTGAGCCTGATTCAACATTGAGCCACGCAGGGAATCTTATCTACATGATGACCGGCAGAAAGCCTGATCCCCTTGAAGAGAAGATAATGGATGTATCTCTCATACTTCATGCTGATCATGGTATGAATGCCAGTACTTTTGCTTCAATGGTTGTTGCTTCTACACTTTCCGATTTTTATTTTTCAGTAGGTGCAGGAATAGGTGCGCTCAACGGCCCCCTTCATGGAGGTGCAAATGAACAGGTTATGAATATACTTAATGAAATCGGTGATGTGGAAAATGTTGAACCCTGGCTGGATAAAACACTTAAATCAAAGAGTAAAATTACCGGTTTCGGCCACAGGGTCTACAAGGCCTATGATCCCAGGGCAAGAATACTTGAGCCTCTTGCTGAATATCTGGCCGGTCGTGATGCAAAAATTCTTAATAAATATAACACTGCTAAAAAGCTGGAAGAGCTTGTTGTGAAAAAACTTGGTGCTGAAAAGAAAATTTTTCCTAATGTGGATTTCTATTCCGGTCTTGTCTACAGTTCTATCGGGGTTGAAAGTGAAATGTTTACACCTATATTTGCTGTAAGCAGGGTTTCAGGCTGGGCTGCCAGGATGATAGAATATAAGGAAAACAACAGGATCTTTCGTCCAAGGGCAATGTACACAGGGGAGTTTAATAAAGAATATAAACCCTTTGATAAAAGATAGTTTATTTAGAAAAGCCGGGGTGCACCCCGGCTTTTATGAGAGTGGTTAAATTACTAAAAAACCCATAAAACTGAATGATCCTTCTCTCCGTCCTTTTCAACCCATTTGTAAATTCCTTTGAGTATTGAAAATTTTCTGAAACCGGTTTCCTCCTCTTTTTCGTAACTCCAGAGAATCCCCCATAGGCTCCCCATTTCATGGTAGCCCCTTTCAGGCCTTTTTACCTCATTGTAGATTGAACCAAGAAGAAGCATTCTTCTGTCGTTCCCTGAAGGGATGTCATTGTTTCTGTAATAGGCCAGGCCCAGTACTCCAAGGTCAAAGTCACCCGATTTATCTTCACTGAAATAAGTCAGCAGCAGCGGCATGAGGAGAGACCATTCATCATCATCTGAACAGTATGCGTAAAGAGGAAGGATGCGGCTGTGAAATTCATTCCCCTTCCGGCTTATACCAGCAAGCCATAAAAGGGAGCTGTGAGAGTAGTCTCCATTTGTATATCTCATCCCGCTGTATAAAGTGCCCCAGAGCATCTGCATCTCCTTAACTTCGGGGGAGATATTATATTTAAAGGAGCCTAAAAGCAATGAATAGTCATCCCTTGTTTCACCAGGTTTAATGTACCTGTTGTGATCATATAAATAAAGGAGGTTTCTCCTCTGGTGATATGATGAATCAAAAAGATAAAGCCCCGCGTAAAAGCGTGTTTTGGAATCATCATCATCATTCGATCTGTATGTAAGGAGGGGCGGAATAATGAGTGTGCTGTTTAAACCCGACTTGTAGTAGTAGAATGGCAGAAAAAATGAATAGTCAAGTTTTCCGCTGCTGCTGTTCTGCCAGTCTATAAGGCCAAGGATATTGTAATGGCTTTCACCCTTCTCTCTGCTTGTGTAAAATAGCGGGAAAAGAAAAAATCGGCTGTAACCGGTTTCCCGGGCCCGGTCAAGTATCCCTAAAAAATTCCAGTGTGTGTAATCTCCCCTTGTGCTTCTGTAGAATATGGGGATTATGGGCGCCCAGAATCTTGTAGTTACTTCCTTGTCATTACCGGCTGTTAATGTATTACTTTTATAATAGTGTAACGGCGTAATAGTTTTTATGCTCCCTGTTTTTTCTTTGATTGAAATTGCGACATTATCTGTTCCCTGATTTTCCAGGCTTACCAGCTTCTCTATGCTTCTGTCGTTTTCATAATAGTAGAAAGGGAAGAAAAAGAAACGGCTGTATTCATTGCTCTTTGCCCTATCCAGTACGGCCAGAAGATTCCAGTGCGTATAATCGTTGCTGGTACTCCTGTAGAATACCGGAAGGAGCGGCAGCAGGAGACGGGAGGATACTGTTGTGGATTTATCATCAGTCCAGGTTTCACTGTTGTAATACCATAATGGTGAAATCACTGTTTTGTCAGATGATGATTCGCGGCTGTATCTGTTTTCCGTTTCATTGTAGTAGAATAGCGGTATGATCGGAGCAAAGAGTGAATATTCACTGTTTTTCTCACTTATTTTTTCTTTTAACAAATATGCCGGATTAATTCTGCGTCTGTATGTTATTTCTCCTGAGTCAATCCCCCTTTCACTTCTGCTGTAATGAATAAGAGAAAAATTCCTGGAAACAATAGTATTCTCTTCGTGCCATTTTCTGTGCCAGAAAAGGGGGAAAATTCTGAACCCGCTTTTTGACGGTGAATTATACCAGTTTATGAATGGCCAGAGAACTGTCTGCTCCCTGTACTGTTCAGGCGCGTCATACTCATCCCAGTATAGATTTATCAGGACACCCCGTGAATAGGAGTCACCCTGCTTCTGGGACCCGTAAAACGGGGCAACAAGAAAATATGACTGGTCATCCGCCTCTGATTTATATGAAAGAAAAAACGGGAGGAAAACATACATTTTATCAGTTGATTCCCTGTCCCATGTAAACCATGAAAGGGGGAGGAGCCTGAAGTGCCTTCTGGAATCAGCCTGTTCGTATGCCATCCAGCCGAAAAAGAGTTTCCAGCCCCAGTAGTATTCAGCATTCTCTCTTGATACGCTTTTTTTCTTTGATATAGCTGAATCTGTAGAATTTTTTTCATTCTGAAGATTATTTACGGAATTCTTTCTTTTCCCTTTTAAAGGATTTTTAACCGGTACCCGTGTTGACACACTCCATACGTCATAGAGCCAGGAAACGTCACTATCTAGGTACCAGGTATCCTCTTTTTTCCCCAGGCCCAGGGTTATGTCGGGGTTCATGGGTCCCTGGTAGGTTTTCCTGGCATAGCCGGTGAGATTTACATGAATTGTTGTGCTGCTGTTTTTATAACTGAAGTACAATGGAAGAATGAGTGTTCCCCTGCTGCTGCTGTTTTCCCATGACCAGTATATGGGGAGGAAATGTGTATAAAAAGATTTTTCATATACAGTTTCAGTACCCTCCCCAGATTTGCTGCTGAGGGTTTCGCTATGATAATAGGGCCATGACCAGGTTGTCTTCTCTGTGTCGCTCCAGCTTTTATAGTGGAAAATCCCCATGGAGTATCCTTCATCTGCGGTGTTCCCTTCCGGCCTGAAATAGAAGGGGGGATAAAACCGGTACCCCGATTCATCGCTGTCAGGTTTATAAAAAACAAATGGTATAAACCAGAATCTCGTCAGCTCACCATTTTTGTCACGTGCCCAGTCGAAAATCCATAGCAGGTTTGTATGTGTTCCATTATTTTTATCGCTGCTTTTGTAATAAAGCGGTATTATGGGGAACCATCTGCTGGAGGAGATCTCCTCACCGCTTTTACTGTCAGAAACACTCCCGGAGGCATATACAGGGGTGATGATTTTTCTGTATATTCTATTATATTCATCTGTGCGCCATCTGGCAAAAAGGGGGAATAGGTGAACGTGGTATTCATCCCCCGATCTGCTATTAATGTAAAGAGGGGGGAGAATAGATGTGTATCCTTCAGATCCCCGTTTCCATGCAAAGAGAGGGAGGAGCCAGAACCGCTTAAGGCTGTCCTCGCCATTGTATGTATCCCATGAATAATCCATGAGCCATAAAATATTTCTGTGGCCGCCGTAGCGGTCTGTATTGTGAAATGTGAGCGGAATAATTGGAGCCCACCAGGTATGGTCATCCCTTCTGTCAGGAGCGGTGCTGTTCCAGCTTATAAAGAGAGGATTTATCCATACCGATTCTTTTTTTGAGCTTGAATGAGTTATATCCGTGCTGTGATAAAATAGCGGTATAAGTGTCTGGTATGAATCCGTACTGTGGCTGTAATCGCTGCTTCCCCATCTTAATAGAAAAAGTATAGACCTGTCCCCTCCATTGGTATCAATGCGCGACCGGTAAAGGGGATAAGCAATGTATGAGGTTTCTTCTGTGCCGTCCCTTTCAAGCCAGGTGAGCAGAGGGGGGAGTACAGTTCGCTCCCTGTTGTCGATTTTGCTGCTCAGGTTATAGTAAAAGGGGAGCATGCGTGTTGATTTGTATTTAGGGTAATCAGTGTATTTATAGAGCCACAGGAGCATAAAGGAGTAGTGATTATCCCATCTCTCCATCTCCATGAAAAGTGTTCTTATGGGGAACTTCTCCTCTCTTTCACTGCCGTATATTTCTCTTTCACCTTCGTTGAGGTCGGACCAGGATCTGGGAAAGCTTTCATTCTGAAGGGCAATAATGGTAAGTATACTTAATGTAAAAGTTATCAGTTTTTTCATGGCACCATTCCGTAAAAATAAGAAGTTATTGTCTGATGTTTTAAAAGAGTCAAGAGTTATTCATTATTGCGGCGAAAAGAATTGTGGGTAATGTCATTCCTGCGCATGCAGGAATCTCATAACCTTGATTCTTTCAGGAGATTCCGGCACTACGTTATCACTTCGGCCGGAATGACAAATTTTTCCCCCTAAAATTATACTACTACCGAATTGTGTTGGGGAACAGCGGGTGACTTTTTTTAGCAGTTTTATTTGGGAAATGTGTTATATTATTATACATATCGAAGGAGGAAGTTATGAAAGAATTAAGAGATAAAATGATATATGCGGCATTTATCGGAGACGCTTTATCCCTGGCTGTTCACTGGATCTACTCAAGCGGGGAGATTACCGGTAAGCATGGTAAAATTAAAGATTATTTAGATCCTTCTGTGAACCGCTATCACGGCAGTAAAAAAAAGGGGGAGCAGACACATTACGGTGATCAGATGATGGTTCTTCTTGAATCTCTTTCAAAGGAGAAGGGATTCAATCCGGAAAAGTTCAGTGCAGCATGGCACGATTTTTTCAAGGGATATAATGGTTATTTTGATGGAGCAACAAAGACTACTCTGGCGAATCTGGAACTGGGCGATTTATACCTGGATGCGGGGAGTGATTCAAATGATCTGGCAGGGGCTGCAAGGATTGCCCCTCTTGTATACATGTACTATGATGATGAAGAGACTTTGATCCGGTATGCCAGGGAACAGACTGCTCTTACTCACAGGGACCCCCTTGTTCTTGATGCAGCCGTTTTTTTTGCTCAGGCCGCATCTCTTATTTTAAAGGGGACCCATCTTCAGGAGGCGCTGGAAAAAACAGCAAGGGATAAATTCAGCACTTCTATTATATCAGAATGGGTTAAGAAGGGGATCGACAGCGCTGCAAAAGAGAGTGTTCAGGCGCTTAACAGTTTCGGGCTGACATGTCATATAGATCATGCTTTCCCCGGGGTGATACAGGTAATAACAAAATATCATAATAATTTTTCCGGAGGGATAAGTGAGTGTATTTCTGCAGGGGGGGATAATGCTGCCAGGTCAATTGTCGTGGGAATGATCCTTGGAGCTTCTGCTTCTTCAGGGGATATCCCGGAAAACTGGGTTAATGGCCTTGCAGCCGGTGGCAGGATTGATACGTTAATTAATAATTTAAGATGAGACTCAAGTGCCGGGAAATTTTGTTTTTTCGGCACTTTTGAATAATTTTAATTTAAAGTCTTGACTCTATAGCTTCTTTTTTTTAAGGATTTAATTCAGTAATTACAGAATTTATATAGTTAAGTATGGCTCATTACGGATTTTTGGGAAAAGGAATAATATTTTTTGTTTCCACATATTCCGTAGTCAGCCCCCTGTCCCCCAAAAGGGGCACGTGAAATAAAAACTTGAGCAAGGTGATGAATCAAATTATTAAAAGATTCTTCTTATTGTTGAGCATGCAAAATATTTGCGGTACAATATAAAGGGAATAGTTGTCGAAGTGGTAATAATTATATTTTCAGAGTGATAATAGATAACTCGTGCCCCCTACAGGGCGCCCTCTGGTTGTACTGAGCTCGTCGAAGTAAGCACAGCGAAGAAGTACCCTTGGGGTAGAGAGGGGGAAAAGCAAAAATGAACTTTAATTATTAAATATCAATATATTGAAAAATTTTTAAAATTACAGGATAAAAAAATGAAACAGAAACCGGAACTTTCACAGGAACAGAAGCTGTCTCATCAGATCAGCATGCAGCTTATGAATATAGGGCAGTCTGTTCTGGAGATTAATTCTGACTATAAACATTCTCTGAGCCGTCAGGCAAATGAAAGGGTGCACCTGGCTGCGGAAATCCTCCTTGAGGTAGCAAAGGAGAGCATGACTGAGATTACTGCTGAAAGGATGCAGAACTGGGAAGAGGAAAGGAATAAAGGTCGTTTGAAATTCACCGCTCCCCTGGAAGGCTGGGAAAAAATGACAGATGAAGAGAATGCTGCATGGAAAAAAGAAGTAATGGATCGATGCCACAGAGGTTTTGGCGGCGGTCAGGTTTAATCGGTATTTCCCCATCTGATATATTCCTCCGCAAACGCAGAATCTGCAGCATCCCGGTAGATCTGATAAGTGACTGAATTATTAAATCCCGGCTATATTAGTTTATTTTTTGCGGCCTTTCTGGCCGCAACAGTTCTACCCTTCGGTTCGGAACTTCTTTTTTCAACCATGATTTATACAGGTTATGATTTCAATACAACACTTATTGCTGCTTCTATCGGGAATACCCTGGGGGGGATGAGCAGTTTTGCACTTGGATATTTTGTCAAGTGGGATTGGCTGGAAAAGTATATGAACATCAGCATGGAAAAGGTGAAGTCACTTAAGTTGAAAATCGGTGACCGCATCGCTTTTGGGGCGCTTCTATGCTGGCTTCCGGTAGTGGGCGATCCCCTTGCTGTTACACTGGGATTTATGAAAGCACCTTCGTTTAAGGTTGCGCTGTTTATGTTCGCAGGGAAATTTTTACGGTATTACATTCTGGCTCTGACAACACTTAAAATAATAGACGATATGCATCTTTAAGATTTTCAATTAACTCTTCTATAGTTTCACCCTGACTGAATACACCCGGGATCTCTTTTAGTTTACCTACATACCAGCCATCATCGATCCAGTATTCAACTGTTAAAATGCTCAAAGCATACCTCGAGTAATATTTATAACTTAAATTCAGTGTTAATTCCTTAACTTTTTTTTGAAATAAAATGCTCTAATATCCCCGCCGCCTACGGCGGCGGGGATATGTAAAACATCATTATTGCACTAAAAAATATCTTTTGGAATAATTACTGACTTAAATTTATAACGTATTGACCAATATGTCGAGTTAATATTATTGTTCCATTAGGCATCCTAATTGAGTTTACCCTTTCAAATAATTTACCATATAATCAGTTCATCTTAATAAAATTAATATAGAATTTTACGCAGTCCATAAGGTTGTCTATCCCTATAGACTCATTGTTCCCATGAATACTGCTTATCTCCTCTCTGGACATATGCACAGGGGAGAATCTGTAAACATTGCGGCATATTTTATGATATGACCTGGAATCTGTACAGGCAGTCATTAAATATGGAGCTACAACAGCATCGCTCCATGTTTTTAATATTGTCTCTTTTACTTTGTCATAGGCTTTATCAGTTCTGCTGACAGTTGACGGATTGTGGCCATAGACAATTTTTGTTTCAACCCTGGAATCATTGATTTGTTTTTCAATAGATGAAACAGCACTTTCAACTGTTTCACCTGTAAGTATTCTCAGGTTTATTCCCACTTTGGCTTCAGTGGGTAAAACATTTATCTGTCTGCTCCCTGACATCATTGTAAATGCTGCTGTTGTTTTAAACATGGCAAAGAATTCACCCCCTGTTTTCTTCGCTATCAGTTTCACCACAGGGAGGAGGAGCCAGAGATTTGCGAAAATAAGTTTTATGGCAAATGATTCGGAATGTCTTGCCACAGTGTTGAATAGAAGCTTTACACTTTCTGTGAGCTTCATCTTGAAAACTCTGCTTCTGTTTATTTTCTGCACAGCATCTGCTAAAATTGTAACAGGGGTTTCAGCAGGAGGAGCTGATGCATGTCCCCCCTGTGATTTTACAGAAAGCTCAAGTGAGAGGAATCCCTTTTCAGCAATACCCACAACTGCGCATCTCTTTTTTACTCCGGGGAAAATATTTTCAACCACTGCTCCCCCTTCATCAATTACAATTGCAGGCTTAACTCTAAGTTTATCCAGGTGATCCACTATCGCTTCAGCGCTCCCTCCGATGATCTCCTCATCACCGGAAAAGGCCAGGTAAAGATCATTTTGAAATTCATGTTTATTCTCCAGCAGGTATTCGCAGGCTTCCATTATACCGCATAGTGTATGCTTATTGTCCAGGGCACCGCGGCCCCATATTCGCCCTTTAATAACTTTTCCTGAAAAGGGGGGGGACTGCCATTCACCATCTGCAGAAACAACATCATAATGGGACATGAGCACAACCGGGGCTGCTGATGAGTTCCCCTTAATTTTAAAGAGGATACCGCTTGGGCAATGTTCGCTGATTTTGGAAGCCTTTACTGTTTTCGGGTATCTGGTTTTAATATATTTTTTAAAATCAGAAAATGCTTTAAGATCAACTTCGTCTCTGTTTATACTTGATACTGTTTTGAACTGGAGCATCTTAGATAATGATTCTGTTACCCTTTTTTTATCCGGTTTATGGTTTTCCGGCTCAGCAGAATTCTGCTGCAAAGGTGTAAACCTGTAGGCCCGGATAACCATTATCAGTATTAATAGAAAGAGTAATAGTGTAAAGATAAGTGCAATTGTCATTTTTAAATTCTCCTTATCTTAAATTTTCCCTGTTTTATACAATATCCGCGCAGATGTTATTGCAATAATACATCCCAGGGGTACAAAAAGACCCACAAGTCCCGGTACTGCTGCTGGCGCAATTACCAGAGGGAGTAATAGAAAAAGCATTGCCATGAAAATAATCGGCGCTGCTGCTATCTTCCAGCTTTTTGCTATGTAGACTACACCAAGTGCGCCGAACAGGGCTGGTACTATATTGTCAAATGCCGGTTTTAAAAATGGTGATTCAAGAACAGGTGTGAGTGGTATAAGGAGGAGTGCTCCCCCTGCGATTATAAGTGTGGTGATAATGCTGCTTGCAGCAATGGCAATTGTAGAAATTACATCACCTTCATCTGTCCCCATTTTAACATCTAAAGTCTGCATGGCATTGAGCGCTGCAGGCACCTTTAGATTTGTAATGTTTCCGGTTACAAAGCCCAGGTAAGTGCCTCCATTGCCGAGCATGGGTGAAAAGGTGAATACCTCAATCGTTGTTACTGTCCAGAATATAACAGCAGTTGCTGCAAAGCCTTTAAGGAAATTCGCAGGTTCAGGCCATTCACCCAGCATTATGCTCACAGTAAGGGGGAGTGTAAAGATAACCAGCAGGGCGCAGAACATCCATATACGTCCCCATGTATGAATTCTTTCATTATAGCTGTAGTTCTGATTCATTTATCGTACCCCCATAAAAGTATATAGAATAGCCATAAGCATGGAGCCGATCATGCTGAATGGAATGGCATAACTTTTCAGCCACTCATGTTTGTATTTATTCACAAGTATTCCGCATATTACCATAACTGCAGCTGAGGTAATCAGGGTAAGTATAGCGGTTATGGAAATATAGTACCCTTCAATCCCGGGCTGAATTTTAGGAGCAAGCACATAACCGAGAAAGGCGGAAATCATACCCAGGAACATGGCTGTCATGAAATGTTCACCCCACTTGCTGTCTTTCCGGCGGATCCCCACAACCCCGGACTGTATCTTTTTTAAAAAAAGCGGGACAATAATCAGGGGCGGGATTATACCGAAAGTCATTACCCACAGCACTGTAACAAGTACCTGAGGGATAATAACCGGGTCCCCCATACTGAGGCCGAAAACACCGCTCACAACATTTACCGCTGCAGGGAGCTCATAGGTTACTGCGCCAAGAACGCTTAAGCGTATCCATGGAATTATTATTCCCAGAGATTTCGCCAGTGTAACAAGCCCCAGCAGAATTGCTATTGAAGGTGCTATACTGAATATCATTGATGATGTAATAACTTTTGTAATATCTTTTCTGCTGATCCCCAGCTCCATAGCACGGTTTGAAGCTTTGATCAGGAAAAAGAGGGACTGGCTTATAACAAATGCCATTACAAGTGCTGCAATGGCGTACATCCACCATCTGGTTAATATTTCCATAAATACTCTCCCGGTATTATTTTAGAAATTCTTTAAATAATGCAGTTTAATACGGTAAATCATCTTCGGGGATTAGTCAATTGCTTTTCTCTTCCGCCTCATTTGATTCATAAGGCGGAAGATTCAAATTGCTGCAGGATTACAGTTGCCGGCCAGTTGAATCAGTTAAAATAACGGATTAGATTTTCATGCTTGCTCCGAAAGTGTATGTTTTAATTTCTTCAGTATCATTTGTTTTTCCGGTCATCTGGAGGAGTCCACTTAAAGTTATTCCTGAACCTGTTTCTATTATGTCAAAACCGTAGGTTGTAACAGTATATGATTCCAGATCATATGAGGACTGTAAAACAGTATAGGCCGGATCTGTAGAGATATCTACAGATCCGGCCTATACTGTTTTCATTAAAAAAAATGGAGATATCATGAATGAATCTGCAATTATGAAGTGACACTGCATCCCCACAACAGGGCCGTGCTGTGTTGTGTCCAGATACCAGGTTAATTTATTCCCAGCCGAGTAGGGGTCTGTAGTAGAAAAAGTTGTGCGGCTGTAGGATAGATCGTAACCGGCGAAGATTATCAGTTTGACTATGTCGCTGTTTATTACAGGGAGTTCCATGGCAGGGGTAAAATTAAATCCCACCATACTCAGAGACTGTTTGCCATAACTTACATCAATATCTCCGCTCATGACAAAGAGTCCCAGGAGCCCGTCAATTGCCATCCAGTCAGTGCCGTAACGGGGTATCCACCCCATATAAAAACCCTTCATGGAAACAGTATCCCCCTTTATGAATGCACCGGTCATATTGATTGTTTGTGTTACTGACGATTCTGCCGGATATTCAGGATATCCCAGTGGAGGAGGGGATATGGTGAAATTTGACTGGGTACTTGACTGGGAAAAAGCGGAAGCAGATAGTAATAAGAAACATAGCGCTATTAATAAATTGTGCAGTTTCATGTAAACCCTCCTGATTTTCTATTTATATAAATAATAAGAGAATAATGAGTAATTAACAATATATTGCAACAGGGAGTCGGTTCAGGGTATACCTTTTGAAGCCGGGAGATTCATGAATATGCAGTGAGTTTGAATAGGAGTTCTGATAATCATAATTATCACACATGTAATAAAGATAAATAAAACCAGTCGAATAAGTCCGAATAAATGATATTTTTTTTTATTAAAATGTCAAGACCGAATTATTATTTTTTTTAAGTTTTAGTTGTATCTTAGTGTTATATTCCTTTTTATCGTATTATATTTGTAAATAAAGATGTTTTCTCTAAATCTGAATAAAAAACAGGATTGAACAAACTTATGTCTGAAGCAGAAAATAATAAACTTACATTAGTATTACAGACAGAAATGGATGCGCGCCTCCAGTCTGAAATTCAGCATCTTCTTGTTGATTTTTCTTCTGTTTTTATAAATCTTCCATTTGAAAAAATTGATGAGATTACAGTGGAATCCCTTGGTAAGATGGCACAAATTGTGGGTGCTGACAGATCATATATTTTCAGGTATAATTTTGATAAAGGCATAGCTGTAAATACTCATGAGTGGTGCGCTCACGGGATAGAACCCCAGATCAAGTCGCTTCAGGCTCTCCCCCTGGAGATGATTTCTCAGGGGCTGAAATGTCATACGACCGGAAAGGCACATTATATACCTGATGTATTATCTCTTCCTCATGGGCATTTGAGGAATGTGCTGGAGCCGCAGGGGATAAAGAGTATGATAGCAGTCCCTATTATGATTGAAGGTGAATGTAAAGGGTGTGTCGGTTTTGATTCAGTTAATTGCCATCATCACTACTCAGAAAATGAACAGCATCTCCTTACACTTTTTGTGCAGATGCTGGTTAATGCTAATCAGCGGAGAGAGTCTGAGGAAGCTCTGCGGGAAAGCAGAGTCCTTCTTAACGAAATTCAGCGTCTCAGCCATATAGGCGGGTGGGAATGGAATATTGATGAACAGTATATGACATGGACAGATGAAACCTATAGAATACATGACCTGACTCCCGGAGACCCTTCTGCGGGTTCCCCGGAGCATATTGAAAGAAGTTTAGCCTGTTACCCCGATGAATATCGGGAGAAGCTGGCAGAAGCTTTTAATCGCTGTGTTAAAGATGGAATCCCCTATGATATGGAGGTCCCATTTGTAAGCATTAAAGGGAGGCCCATGTGGGTGCGTACTAAGGGTGAGGCGGTACAACAGGGTGGTAGAATAGTAAAAATTATAGGGAATATAATTGACATCACTGAGAGGAGAGAGGCTGAAGAAAAAGTTAATGCACTTCTTCGAGAAAAGGGGATTCTGCTTAAGGAAACACATCATCGTATAAAGAATAACATGAATGCGATATATGGCCTCCTCTATCTTCAGGCGGAAAATCAGAATGATAATACATGTAAAGCGATTCTGCACGATTCCGCATGCAGGGTAAAGAGCATGATTATGCTTTATGATAAGCTTTACAGCTCGGAAAATTGTCATGAACTGGATGTGAAAAGTTATGTGCCTCCGCTGATTGATGAAATATTAAAATTATATGCTTATGCATCCCCTGTTAAAGCTGAACTTAATATCGGCAGTTTTGTTCTGAATGCCCGTATTCTCTCCCCCCTGAGTATAATTATTAATGAGCTGGTGACCAATTCAATAAAGTATGCCTTTAAAAATATTCCGGATGGTGTTATTAAATTATCTATTTTGAAAGAGGGTGATGATCTTATGCTTACATACAGCGATAATGGAGCCGGCCTCCCGGAATCAGTAACGCTGGAAAATTCAACAGGTTTTGGTATGCAGCTTATAAGGCTGCTTGTTCAGCAGCTACATGGCCATATATCTATTGAAAGAGGTAAAGGTACAGTTTTCAGAATTACAATCCCCCTGACGCATTAAAAAGTATAGGAACTTCATTCAGTATTTAAAAACTTCGCCAAGCTTTATCCCTTCCGCATTGACGGCGGAAAGAATATAATCGCTGTTTATTCCCGATTTCTCCCCGCTGTAAAGAATGTCGCACCATATAGTCTCAATTTCACCTGTATACCCCTCTTTATCTTTGTATGCCTCAAAAAGTACTTTTTTAACCGGTTTTCCGAAAAAGCCGGTGACCTCTCCGGAAATTATTCTCCCTTTGCGCAGGTGAAGTTTGCCGCTGTCATCAAAGTATCCGATATTATTAAAATGCTTTTTCTCTGCAGGGAGAGTCATAGCTTGAATTGAAGGGTCTGTTACTATGGTTAAATTTCCGTCACGTTCTGTTTTAATATAAAAGCCGTCATGGAGTTTAAAAACTTCAAGGAAGAGGTTATAATCGCCGTAAACAAGTGCGCCTATTTTAGTCCCCAGTTCTTTAAAGGCATCTTTATTCGCCTCGTAACATCTGCATATTTCATCAAACTCTTCTTCAGTGAAGATTGAAGGGAAAAGGTAGTGGTACTGTGTAGAGAATTTTCCTTTACCCGGTGTGAAATCATATACCTTAATCATGTCTCTGTATCGTTTTACAGTAGGGAGAGAGTATGTTTTCCCTGTTACAGGGAGCAGTTTTTTTGCGGTTTTATTATAGTAGTATAGATTATATACATCCTGATATGACAGCTCAACAAACTCCTGATGCATCTTCAGTACCAGACTGATGTCTGCAGTACATGGAACTTCCCTTACTGTTTTGAGCCCTGCAGCACAGCTTATAAATGAAATTACTGCAGTTAAGAGAATGCAAAATGCGGGTTTTGCAGTTAAATTTTTTTTTAAATTCAATTTTACTGTCATTATTCTGCTTCCGGTAAAACATAGTAAAAAGATAATATTTTATTATAGAAATTTGTAAATAATAATTCTTTATATAACATTATCCCGTAAAACTGTATTTATAGCAATAAAATTAAGAAAATCGCTTTTTTTATTTTTTTTGCTCCATTATTGGTTATAGTTGTATTAGTTGAAGCTTTTTATTATAGTCGAAATTGAATAGAGAAAGGAGGATAGGGTTCTCTTTTTCTATGGGATAATTATTTTTTTTATTCCCAGTCTGGTAATCAGCATCAATTCCCCGCTTCAGCTGGAGGGGATTATGAAAAAATCATTATATTCATTCATTGCAATTTTTTTCTGCACTTGGTCGGTTTTATCCTGTTTTAATGAAAATCAGTTTGAAAAGCTGAAGGTCTATAATGAATCGGGGAGCAGTGATTTACCTGTATATGTAAATGTACTTGAAGTAACGCCGGCTGCGGGCGGAGTATACGTATCAGTTAATACGAATATTTCTGTTCAGTTTGATGATAATATTGAAATGTCTACAGTTTCGTTATCCACATTTTCTGTAAACAGCGGAGCTGTATCAGGATCTTTCTTCTATAATGATCAGACAAAAACTGTTAGATTCGATCCGGATGCTGCACTGGATTATAATACGTTCTATACTGTGACATTAACAAAAGGGATAACTAACCCTGTCGGGGAAACCCTGGCATCCGATTATTCATGGTCCTTTACAACAATTGCATCCGCTCAGCCGAACATTGAGGTATCTTCTACGCTGGGGCTGTTAAATTCCGGAGGCACATGGGATTACGGGAGTGTTATCACAGATAATAGCAAACCAGCAGATTTTAACATTAATAATAGCGGCAGCGATGTACTGAATATTACCGGAATGACCATTACCGGAGCAGATGCATCTCTTTTTGCAATTGATCCTCCCCTTACATTTCCACTTGTTGTTAATACGACTTTATCTGCCAGTGTAACTGCAAATTTCAGCCCCGGGGATGTGGGATTAAAAAATGCTGTTTTGACAATAGACAGCGACGATCCAAATGATCCTGAATTTATTATCTATCTTACAGGGAGAGGGCTTGATGCAGGGGCAGAGGAGCCGGAGATTCAGGTAACATTAAGCGGTACAGATGTTATCAGCGGCTCCACAAAAGTGAGCTTTGGAACAATACCTCTGGGAACCAGTATGGAAATTACTCTGGTTATGTCAAATATCGGGAGTGCTGACCTTACTATTTCCAGCGTTGATATTACAGGTGAAAATCCGGATAAGTTCACTACGAATTTTCTTTCATTATATTCACCTTTGCCATTTTATATTGCACCTGGTGAAAATAAAGAATTCAAGATTACTTTTTCACCCGGTTTTGACAAAGGGATGAAACTGGCGGAAATCAAATTTGTTAACAATGATACTAATGAGTCACCATTTATTCTTCTGGTAAGAGGAAGAGGATTCTGAAACGGTTCCGGAACTGTATTCAGCCGGATACCGGTGTCTTTATCAGCTCGCAATAGTACTTAAAATTAATCTATAAGCTAAGGGCGGCTCTTATGTCAAATGAAGCTAACCTGGGGGGGAGGAAAAAATTATTTTTCCCAATCAGTTTAAAACTGGTAACAATGATTTTCAGCATAGTCCTTGTTTCTCTCCTTTCTGTGACCATAGCAGCAACATATTTTTTCCGCAATGATAATAAAATCCGGGCCATGGAGGATACCCTCAACTACTCCACCCTTATTGCCGGGAAAGTAAATTCAGATCTAAATTCTATTCTGGAAAAAGGGAGGCTTGCAGCAATAATTCTTCAGGGGGGAAAATCTGCCGGTAATGTGAAAGGGTTTGCTGAGATGATATTTGCCAGTGATCCGGATATGATATTTGCAGGGATAATGAAAAAGGATAATCCAGGGTCATTGCGGTTTATGCATAACAGCGGTTATTTTTTGAAAAGAGGGATTACTGCTGATTTCAACACTGTAATTAAAGCGGAATATGGGGTTATATCCAGGTCCTTTGCCGGAGAGGATATTCTTTTTAATCCTTCTTTTTATTTTAATGAACCTGTGATTGGATTATCTGTTCCCTATGACAGCAGCATAACCGGTACTGTTATTATTATTTTCTACTCAATGGATAAAATTCTGGAGTCTATTTCCACAGGGGGTGTAATAGAAAGCTTTATCGTTTCAGGGAAGGGGGATCTGATTGCCCACAGGGATATGGATCTTGTTAAATCTAAAACTAACTACCAGTCTATGCCTGTCATCAGGATGATGATGACAAATCCTAATCCGAATGCCCAGACCTCTTTTAAAGATGACAGCGGCGTGAGTTTTCTTGGAGCATTCAGCAGGACCCGATTTTCTGATGCTGCAGTCATATCTATGGTTAATGAAGAGACTGCCTTTGCAATGGTTTATAAAATCCAGAAAATCGTCATTTGGCTTACCGGGATTGTTCTTTCGATCTCATTTTTAATAAATTATTTTTTTTCCCGGTCATTGAGTAATCCCATTACCAGGCTTACCCGTGCATCTGATGAAATTAAAAAGGGGCATTATGATATAGAAATCTCATCAGAATCAAGGGATGAAATAGGTATCCTTACAGATTCTTTTCAGGATATGGCTAGAGGACTTGCTGAAAGGGAGAATATAAAAACGGCCTTTGGTAAATTCGTCAATAAGCAGATTGCAGAACTGGTTATGAAAGGGGAGGTGAAGCTTGGAGGTGAGAAGAAAGATGTGGTGGTTTTATTTTCCGATATCCGGTCATTTACTGAAATGGCTGAAACAATGGAACCTGAAGAGGTAGTGGAATTTCTGAATCAGTATATGACACGCATGGTGCGCTGTATAACCAAAAGTAAAGGGTTTGTGGATAAATATATTGGTGACGCAATTATGGCAGTCTGGGGAGCCCCTGTGAGTACAGGTAATGACGCATTTTATGCAATTAATGCAGCACTTATGATGAGACAGGAATTATCTGATTTTAACAGGGAAAGATTTGAGAAAGGTAAAAATCATGTTCATATCGGCTGCGGAATTCATTGCGGCCCTGTTCTTTCCGGACAGATAGGATCAGAGGACAGGATGGAATATACTGTTATTGGTGATACAGTAAATATTGCATCACGTATAGAAGCATTAAATAAAGCCTTTGCAACAGATATACTTATAACAGAGGAGACCGCCCGCAGGGTCACAGGTATTTTCAGACTTGAACCGATGCAGATGATTAAGGTTAAAGGGAAAAGTGATCCGATGCAGATCTACGCGGTTCTGGGGCGTAAGGCCGATCATGATACACCTGGAAATACAATAGAACTTAGAAAACTGATAGGAACAGAGGGATTCCTGAAACAGAAAGGGGGTAATTTTACCGCTCCGGTTAAAGAGGAGAAATATGAAGTCCTGGACTAGCATAGTTCTTGTTCTGAGTCTTTCCCTGGCCGGATTCAGTTCTTATTTTCTCTACAGGGAGCTGACATCCCGTATTGAAAAAACAGGTGAGGATGCAATCGGGACAATTACTTTTAAAAAGAGAAGTGCTTCACGAAGATATAATGATACAATTGTATGGGAGGAGATTGAAGAGGAGTCGGAAATATACAACTATGACGCTATCCGTACACTCGATTATTCTGCTGCAGTAATAAACCTGAAAAACGGCACAGCCATTGAACTTGCTGAAAATACAATGCTCATTGTTGTTCTTGATGACACCGGTGTGAATATTAATTTTGACCGTGGGGGGATTTCTGCGAGAACAGGCGCAGGCGATCAGGGGCTGGTAAGGCTTAATTCCAGCGATGCTTCAATATCTTTCACCGGAGGGGATATTTCTCTAAACAGAGGGGATTCAGGTATGGATATTCAGGTGAATTCAGGTAATGCTGAAGTTTCAGCATCTGGTGAAAATATTGATCTTTCATCTGACACGGTTTTTTCCCTGAGAAATGGTAAAACAGAATTCAGGGAGGGGCGGCTTATACCGCTCTTTCCGAAAAATAATGGAGTGATTGTAACTTTTGGCTCCAGGGCTCTCTTCGATTTGTCCTGGGAAAGCGATATGGAGGGTGACATTAAGATTGAATTATCACGTAACAGTTCCTTTTCTCCGGTATTGACCTCGTATAATACAAAAAGCAGAAATGTAAGAGTAAGCCAGGGTGAAGGGAACTATTACTGGAGACTTGTTAAAGGGGATGTAACAAGTATACCCGCCCGGTTTTCTGTTGCTGCAGACAGAAGGCCGAAGCTTCTTGCACCGCAGAACAACCGGAAAGTTGCAATGATAGAGGGATCGGATATGGTTTCATTTCGCTGGGAAAAGAGTGATCTGGCCTCATCGTATGAAGTAACAGTGGCTTCAGACAGTCAAATGACAGATATTGTTCTGAAGCTTGCTTCAAGAGTGAATTCCATATCAACAGATCAGCTTAAGCCTGGACAATACTACTGGAAAGTAAGGAGCATCTATCCTGAGCAGGTTGCTGCTGAAGGGGCCGAGTCTTCTCAGGGGAGGTTTACTCTTGAACGAAGCGTCTTCGCCCTGGCAAAGCCTGTACCTCTTAATCAGGGGGCGGTAACTACAGCAGGGCCGTTCCGGTTAGGCTGGACCGGTGTTCCCGGAGGGAAGTCGTACCGTATCGAAATATCTTCAGATAAAGATTTCCGGAATATTATTACTTCTGCTGAGTCGGATAAAACATTCATTCACATTAATGAAGTTCTATCTCCAGGCAGATATTACTGGAGAGTAGGGGCGTTTAGGGGTGACCTTGTTTCTGCTTTCTCTGATACTGCGGTTCAGGAGATAATAAATCCGCTTGATATTATCCCGCTTTCTCCGGCTGCCGGAGCTGTAATTGTCCCCGGTATAGAAAGTATAAGATTTGCCTGGAGAGATCCCAACAGGGGCGGGAAATATCTCTTCGAATTATCTGAAGACAGGGATTTTGTTCCAAAGAAAATTGTCCGGGAGGCGGACTTACCCTCTGCGGATGTAAAAAATCCGGGGCCCGGTGTTTATTTCTGGAGAGTAATACTGCAGGGGGAAGGGGGTAAATTCCTGGCAGGGAGTCCTGTGCAGAATTTTTCTGTGCCGCGTATACTTACAGCTCCTCAGCCCCTTTCTCCTGACAATAATGAAAAGGTGATGCCCCTTGTAAAAAGGAAGCTCAGGTTTGAATGGGTAAGGTCAGCAGAGGCTGATGAATATGAGGTGGAAATTTTCCAGCGCATTGCCGGTGCTGAAAGGTCATTAAGTATTTTTTCATCTAAAGCCGGGTATCTTGAAATAACCAATGTGTCAATATTCGGCCCCGGCAATTACAGCTGGGTAGTAAGGGCGAAAAAACTGAGCAGGGGGAGGATTACAGGTTATGTTGAGTCTGAAAGATTTTTCTTCGAAGTCCGGGAACCGGATATTCTTCCTCCGCCTGTAGTGAAAAAACCAGAAATTATTTTTTATTAGGCGGCCGAAGAATGAGATCGTGCTCATTAATTATATTATTAGTTGTTATTACAACGCTCACATGGGCTGATTCCAGGCGCAGACTTACCTGGGAACCTGTATCCGGAGCCGGGGGATACTATCTGCAAATCAGGGATTCGGCAGGTATAATTATTTCTGAAGTTACTGTTAAAGAAAATTTTCATGAAATTACTGATCTTCAGTCAGGGAATTATTCATTCAGAGTTGCCACTGTTAATCTGCTGAATCAGAAGGGGGAGAGTTCCCCCTGGATAAATTTCACTATTGAAAAACTAATTGTTCCTGAAGTGCATTCAGCTTCAATTCGGCAGCTTGTTGCTTCTGCAATAAGCAGAGATATTGTAGTAAAGGGTAATAATTTTAACAGATCAAGCAGGTTCTTTCTGCGGAGTTCCGGCGGTGATATCCCGGTAACGGCTGTAAATGTCAAATCGGAGAGAGAGGTTTATCTGGCTATTAAGACTGATGCGGGAATGGCCGGTTTATATGACCTGGTAGTGGTAAACAGAGGGGGAGCAGAAGCTGTATTATCGAAAGCCTTCAGGGTAGTGGAGAAAAAAGTCATTGAACAGAATTTTTTTCTGGCAGTTGCATATTCGGTTAATGTCCCAATCGGTGCATGGAGCGAATATTTCTCACCTTCCTTTACCGGAGCTTCATTATATTTTCAGATCCCCTTTTTTTTATCAGGCTCTGCGCAGTATTATTTTGAAACAGAACTTGATGTAGTGAGGTATAATATTACAGGGTCAACAACGGCGAGTTCATTCACCTTTATCTCCTCAGGTGCGGGCATTTCTTTTTACTATTTATTAAAGAATCCTGTTCATGTATTTGTAAAAGTTCTGGCTGGCCCGGTTTATAATATGATTGAAATGGAGGGAGGCAGCATTGAGAAGAGGAGTAGTTCTGTTGATCTTTATGCTTCTGCAGGTGCGGGCGTACGATATTTCCTAACAGATAATTTTTTTCTGGAACCTGCATTTTACTGGAGAACCGTTTTTATGGCAGAGGAGTTTTTGCATCATTCAGAAATTTCTTTATATGCGGGTGTGAGGTTCTGATGAGCATCAGCAGTGGGGTGGTGCAGGAACCATCAATTTTTTTTATTAATAATACACCATATTCCGGTTTTTAAAGTGACCGGAAAAACCATAACTGATACTATGCCTTATAATATGGGTTTTGCCATGTTATAAATAAAACTGCATATTTTTTAAGGGGAGACAATATTGTGACTTAGAGGGGATTGCGGTAAAAATAACGAGGGAACATATATGGATCAAAACGATTTACAGAAAACAAAAGAGATGATGGAGGATTTTTTAAAAAATCCTCAGATGAAAATGATGGTTATTATTGGAGCTCTGCTGATTGCACTTCTAATGCTTAAGCCCTGGGCTCAGATTGGAGCTGGTGAAAGAGGGGTTGTTTTGAATTTTGGTGCGGTTAAAGAGACTGTGCTTAATGAAGGGCTCCATTTCCGGGTTCCGGTGCAGCAGCAGATAATTATTCTTGATGTTAAGGTGCAGAAGGCTACAAGTATAGCTCCGGCCGCTTCAAAGGATCTGCAGGATGTCTCATCAGAAGTGGTATTAAATTTTCATATAATACCTGATAGGGCTAATAAACTGTATCAGAGTCTGGGTATTCATTTTAAGGAGAGAATTATTGATCCGGCGATTCAGGAGGTAGTTAAGGCTGTTACTGCTGAGTATACTGCAGAGGAGCTGATTACAAAGCGGCCTGCAGTAAGTGAGTCAATGAGGGTTAATCTTCAGCAGAGGCTTCTCCCTCATGATATAGCTGTTGATGCTTTTTCAATTGTCTCTTTCAGTTTCTCTCCGGTCTTCACTGAGGCGATTGAAGCGAAACAGACTGCTGAGCAGCATGCTCTTAAGGCTGCCAGAGATCTTGACAGAATTAAAATCGAAGCAGAGCAGAAGATTACTGCAGCAAGGGCTGAGGCTGAATCTCTGCGTCTCCAGAGAGCAAATATTTCAAGGGATCTTCTTGAGCTTCGAAAGATTGAGGCTAACCTGAAAGCTATTGAAAAATGGAACGGTGTATTGCCTAATGTTAACAGCGGTGCAATGCCTTTTATTGATGTATCCAATTTCAGTAAATAAACCTGTTCGTGTAATTATGCTATTCCTCATATCTGGGCTGTCTCAAAAGTCAGATTTTCGGGGATTTGTCATTCCGGTTTTGCAATTTCAATTATTGCAAATACCTGAATCTCCTGATTAAATCAGGCCTAAGAGATACCGGCATTACGCTACGCTACAGCCGGTATGACAAGGAAATTACTTTTTGGACAGCCCCGATATGAGAGCATTTTATTTCAAATAAAAGTTAAGGAATTAACATTGAAGCCTGTTGGAGAATTAAAGTAATCATTAACAGACTGAAAATTAAAATTAAGGGGGCTTTAGACAGCCCCCTTAATGCTTTTAAAAACCGATAAAAAAACCATTATTCTGTTTTGCAAGCCCTCTTAAAAAATTTACAGCCGTGGTGTCTGAATTTTCCCTGAATTCACGACCTATCCCCACAGTGAAAATTTTTCTGTCCCTGCTGTTCATTTTTTTTATTGATAATAGAAATTGATCAAGGGTCATTATCTTCTTTTTTAGTACATCCGGTTCTCCGTCACTAAAAAGTATTATCCCCTCAGCAGATGCGTAACGGCTTGAGTTGAGCACAAATTCCAGGGCCTGCTTGGTGGGTGTATCATGATATGCTTTCATGCAGGAAAGCTTCTGATAAAAATAGTATTTATCATCTTCACTTTGCAGCGGTTTAGGTTCACCTTCGAAAAACCCGTATTTGTAGCACATGAGAGATTCATTGTCGTATGCATCATCTCTTCTTGAGTATGATAAACATTGAGGGTCCGGTGATGGTTTGATTGCAAAGTCTTTGCATAGTTTAGAATCAATATTCTCTTCAAAAGCGGGGAAAAAAACTATATCTATTTTATAATTCTGATCCATTGATGCAATGTACATTTTTATTGCTGCCTTAACCTGAGAAAGGCGGTCTTCATTGTCATCATTCCTGTCCGGGGCCATACTTCCCGATAAATCAACAAGCATAACAACAGATTTAGGTATCTGAAATGCCATAACACTTTTTTCTCCGGATGATGAAGGGAATTCAACTTTCAGATTTTTTATTGAATCAATGGTGTTGTTTATTTCACTTATATTCTGCCGGAATAGTGATGCTATACTGATAAATTTTTCGTAAGCAGTTTTCCCATCAGGTTTAATATTCTGAATATCCTCACGTGCTTTTATCAGTTCATCTCTGGTTATTATCAGCTCAGATGTTGTTGTCATTAATTCCGATTTTATATCCTGACACGATTCATTTTCAATCCCGATTTTCTGTGTAAGAAGAACAACCATAATAACCATAACCGCTCCAAGCGCACCGGTCATAACATCGAGCATTGATAGATTGAATATGTTGAAATTTCTGTCAATTTTTCTCATCTATTTGGCTGCCATTATTTATCTGAATTATCTGAAGAGAGCCGGTTTATGAAATTATTGAGGACATAACGGGCGCTGTTATTGAGCGCCTCTTCCTCATGTTTCTGAACCAGGTGTATAAGGAAAACCAGTATAGCTGTGTGAATAAGTGCAATAATAGTTGTTCCAAATGCGAATCCCAGATCAAGGGTGAGAGCGCGAAATTGAGCAACCTTGTCCATATGCGCACCCATGAATTTTACAATATCGAGTTTACTTAGTGCCGCAGAGATTCCAATCACTGTTCCGATAAATCCGAATGTGGGAATTGCCCAGATTATGTACCGTAAAAAGGAATATCGGAGTTCCAGCCTGTGAATGTGCAGGTCAAGAGCACTGTTGAGCACTGAAAGGGTATCACTGACTGAGTGTGATTTCAAATATTGTATTGTACATGTGTCAATGAGGTCCGGCAGGAATGCGTCTGCACGGATTGTAACATTATTTACACTGGTTCGTATTATCTCAATTTCTCTGTCATTTGACAAAACAGTATTTTTATCTTCAGGAAGAAATCCTGATGCTTTTAAAAATACATTCTCTTCATGGCTGCTCAGCCATCTAATCCATATCTGGGCAAGTCCGATAAAGAAAAAGAGATTCATGAGATTCTGAAGAGAAAATGGATAATGACTGGCACTCTGGTAACCCAGCAGCAGCTCTCCAAAAGGGGTGTCCCCTGCTAATTCGGTTATAGCAGTAATTGCAATAATAGATGTAAACACTGCTATTAGCAGTGCAAGCCAGTTTCTTCTGGTATAATTCATTTTAGCAGGCCCTCCATGTTTTACTAACGTCGGGGTACACATTTTTCGAATTTGTCATAATTATATCCTTCAATACATCCGCATTTATTACTGCTTTTGATCCAGATTTCATTTTTACCTCTGCATTTTTTTACACATACAAATTTATGGGGGCCGCTTTTCATTGCGATCCGATTTTCATCCTCTGCACATTTTGATACGCATGAGCCCGATACATTTACTATGGGGCAGGGCTCGCATATATTTGTTTTTCTGTTGAGAGTATAGCCTTTGATGCAGACGCATGCATTTTTCTTTGCATCCCATGTTTCTCCAACTCTGCAGACACATTCCCCTTCGCTGTTAACTATACCCCTTCTTTTTGAGCATTGGTCTTCCCAGAGAGCCCGGACTTTTACTTCCTGTTCATTACCTTTTTTTAGAGATAATTTCTCTTCGGCAAGCCGTTTTACTTCCTTGTTCAGTTGGATCTGTTTCTGTGTAATTTTTTTCTCTTCCTCTTCTCTTTCTTTCCCTTCAAGAGCAGTTTGAATAATTATTTTGGCCTTATCCAGGGCATCCTGATTCTGCTGAAGTTCTCTCTCCTTTTCATTAAGTCTTACCTGTGTACGGCTAAGTTGATCTTTGGCTGTATCAAGATCTGTTTTAACTTTTCCAAGGCTGGTTTTTGCAGTTTCCAGCTCCCCTTTTGTGCTGGAGAGAGTATTCTCAAGCATAAGAATTTTACTTCTGGTGGTATCAAGTTCCCCGGTAATTTTGTTTAATTCATGTTCTGTTTCACTAAGCTTTCCCCGTGTCATTTCCAGATCTGTTTCTGTTTGTGACAATTTACCCTTTGTTTCGCTGAGACCGCTTTTTAAGCCTTCCACTTCACCTTGAAGTTTCCAGTTGCGGTATATAGCCTGCTGTCTTTTTTCGAAGAGATATTCTCCCCGGGAAAAGCTGTATGTAACAGCAACCCCCCATTGGAGTTCATTTTTCATCGATTTGTTGATTACTATTGCCGGGGCGCCGTATAATGTAAACTGTACCGGATAATTATCCAGCGGCAATGTAACCCCAATGGGGAAGCGGGTAATGTATTCAGGATCATTTTTTATATACGATAGCATTAATCCTGCGCCTATGGTCAGGTAAAAGTTCCATGTACCGGCATGAAACATTCCAAAGGGCTGATAAAGAAAGTCCGCAGCAATGAGAGGTTCAGAGTCAAGGCTGAAACCTGATAATATCTCCATTCCATACCGGTCACTGAACCAGTATCTCATGGTAAAACCGCTGGGTATACCGATAAGACCGCCCACCTCAAGGCCTGTGCGTGAATAGGTGTAGGTTGTGGATTGGGGAGATATTTCAGGTTTTTCTCTATTCTCGCGTGCTTCTTTCGCTTCAAGTGCATCAATTGAGTCATCATCCAATTGAGCATTCCCTGGTATTATCACACTGAACAGAAAAAGGATTGTGATCACTGAAAGAAGTTTATGTGCCATAATTATTCATCCTTATCGTACAGTTCAACGCTTTAATAATACATTGCGGTGATTGGAATCTATTTGAAATGAACTATTTCTTAAAAATTAAGGAAATATTTTTATGTAGTTTACTCCCCTGACTTGATGATAATATAGCGTTTTCAATTAGTGTTTACAAGTTTTTCTGTAATTAATGGCGTATTATTAACATAAAAATAAGTATTCAAATTTTACTTTCAAGGTTTTGTAAAGAATTTTTCAGATTACACTTTTTTCATAAAACAGGTTTTCAGGACAATTGTGCTTTTACCTATACGGCATTCGATCTCTTCTGCTTTAGATGTTAACCTGATATTTTTTATTACTGTTCCTCTTTTTAAAGTATCTGAAGAACCTTTAATTTTTAAATCTTTAATTACCTGAACAGAATCTCCATCTTCAAGTAAGGTGCCGTTACTGTCTTTTATTTCCATTTTTATCTCCTCCTCAATATTCAATCGGAATTTAAATTAACCTCGGTTTGCTGTATGTTATTTGTCAAGTGTGATAAATAACATACAACTTTTAAATTATCATGATTTTCCGCACATGGTAGTTTACGCTTGATCTGTGCCGGAAAAAGTATTATTAATATAATGGAAAGGGATTTAACAAGAGGAGAAAAAATGGAAAGCCTGAAAAAGTATTTATATAAGATAGCAGATGCAAAGCATCTGTTAATTTGCGGAATAATATTTATCATATTTAATATTTTTATTTTCCCCTATCTGCAGAATCGTATTGACCCTACCGGACAGCATCCCATGCTGGATCTTCTATTCGGTTATTCCCTTAATGAGGCTTATTATATTCTTGATGCAATAGGCCGGGAGGGGCGCTCGGCACATCTTTTTGCCACCTCTGCTGCTGATATGTTTTATCCTGTTGTTTACGCACTGTTATTATCTATCATTATTGCCTTGATGATGAAGAAGCTGATGTTTACAGATGGTATTTTATCTTATATTATATTTTTCCCATTCTTAATCATGGCTTTCGATTTTATAGAAAATAGTGCTATAATTGTAATGGTCTCTTCTTTCCCTCATCTGCCGGAAGGAGCTGTGCTCCTGGGTTCCTATGCAGGGATGGCTAAATGGGTAAGCACCGGTATTGTTATTCTCATTATTTTAATTAGCGGTATCATGATTCTTAAAAGAAAAATTTTTAAATTAAAATAGTTATCTGATAGATTTGCGTATTTCCGCAGCTTCCTCCGCCAGTCTTTTTTGTATACCAATCCGTGCAAATGGATTGATAAAGCGGGTTAATAATCTCCATAGAAGCAGAAGGAGATCATTGCCGTATCTGGGAATAACATGGAGGTGGACATGGGGTATATGCTGACTTGCATCTTTCCCGTCATTGATAAGCAGGTTGGCACCTTTTGCCTTCAGGCCTGAACTGCATATAGCATTGCTTAGCATTGAAGCCTTTTCAAAAATGTGGGACCGGATTTCCGGTGTCAGCTCATGGGTGAACTGGCAGTGAACCAGAGGTATCACCATTATATGGCCCCGGCTGAGAGGGAAAATATCCATCAGCACAATACATTTATCGTCACGGTAAATCTCGATCCCCGGTAATTTCCCTTCAATAATCTGACAGAAGATGCATTCCCCTTTTTTCATAATGGCCTCCTGTATTTTTTTATAAAGAGATTTCTGTAAAAACTTTCTCACTGAAGAGTTCGGCATAAAATAAATTTTAGCTCATTCCGGATTTTTGGGACACAAAGGGAGTACTTCCTGGCTTTTCCCTCTGTCCCCCAAAGGGGGCTGACTCCAGAATATGTGGGAACAGACAATATTATTATTTTTCCCAAAAATCCGGAAGAGCCTATTTTGTTTAATTGATTTTCTGTATAGTAACCAGTGTTAAATCATCATCAAAATCTGAAGATCCGCTGTAATTACTTATTGCTTTAATAATCTTCCTGTTAAACTGCTCAAGGGACTTTTTGTGATAATTCTGCTGAATAAGCCTGCTGATCAGCGGAATCAGCTTTTCGTAACCGAATTCTGTTTTGTCTGAATTTACTGCTTCCAGCAATCCGTCTGTAAAAAGAATAAGAATATCTCCGCGTTTAAAAGGGACTCTCCCCGGTTCATATCTTGAGTCATCAGTAAAACCGATTAATCGTCCCCGTTTATTGAGAAGCTCAATTTCCCCTGTATCACTATGGAGGAGTATCTGGTCAGGGTGACCGCCTGATGAATATACGATTTCATCTTCAGTAATATTGCACAAAAAAGATGTGAAAATATTTTTCCCTTTCAGGTTGTGATAGGAAAAATTATTTATATAATAAAGCCGCTTATCCGGCTCAACAAGCTTAAGGCTCTGGTTGTTCATAATATCAATCTGCATGGTAAAGAGGGCAGCCTGAATTCCGTGTCCTGTTGCATCTGCCACCATGATGGAGATAGCCCCGTTATCAAGAACTTCAACATTGTAATAGTCGCCGCCCACCTTTTTGTTATGGGGAATATAGGATACCTCAATTTCAAAATTTTTTATAGAGGTGTAAAAATCTTTACCTGTAAGCACCCCTTTTTGAACTTTCATGGCAATGTCAAGTTCCTGTTCCATAATAAGAAGTTCTTTCTGGTCCTGCATTGCTTTTTTAAGTCGAAGTAATGTATTCACCCGTGCAAGGAGTTCCCGTTTGTCAAAAGGTTTTACCAGGTAATCATTTGCACCTGCATCGAATCCTTCAATAAGATCATTGATAAGTCTCTTTGCAGTCAGCATAATAACCGGGAGTTCGTTCTGATTGTATTTTTGTCTAATCTCACGGCAGACTTCATAACCTGAAAGACGGGGCATCATTACATCAAGAAGAATAAGATCGGGCTTCCCTGCATTGGCTATATGTTCAAGTGCTTCAATTCCGTTGGAGGCTTCTGTAATGCTGTACTGATACGGCATAAAATGGTTACGTAATACCTGAAGATTTACCGGGTCGTCATCAACGATTAAAATATTAAATGTCGAATTTCCCCTGTTTTTCGAATCTTCATTGTTATCGGTCAGTTGACCAAAATTAATATTGTCCAGGTCGTATTCCAGCTTGCTCACTGCGCGTGCAGTATTTGCCTCATAGTTTTCCGAGATGGGAATTGTAAAAGTAAAGGAGGACCCTTTGCCTGATTCAGAAACAACACTAATTGTACCACCATGGAGCTCAATAAGTTTTTTTGAAATTGCAAGGCCCAGTCCGGTACCTCCATATTCTCTTTCTGTTGAACCGTCACCCTGCTGGAAGGAGTTGAAAATGGTATCAAGTTTTTCAGGAGGAATTCCTATCCCCGTGTCACTTACAGTTACGGCAATCATTCTTTTATTGTTTTCAGTTACAATCTTATCAGTAACCTCGATCTTCCCTTCTCTGGTGAATTTAACTGCATTTCCAATGAGATTGTAGAGAATCTGCTGGAGCCTGTTTTCATCTCCAAGAACCGGAGGGAGATGGTAATCTATTTTATTGGAAAGAGTAACCGGTCTTGAGCCAATAAGTGTTTTTGAGATCATAAGAACGTGATCAACCATGGAGTATAGATCAATTGACTGCTGCATTAGTTCAATATTGCTGTTTTTCATTTTTTCAAAATCGAGTATATCATTGACAAGGCTGGAAAGCCTGCGGGCGCTTGATTCTATGAGTTTAAGGTTGTATTTGTGTGTGTCACTCATCTCCCCCATTGATCCGTCGCTCATTGACTCGGAGAGGCCTATTATTCCGTTAAGCGGTGTACGGAGCTCGTGTGAGGTGTTTGCCAGGAATTCATCTTTCAGCTGATCCATGGCAATGAGCTGACGGTTCACCTGTTTTAATTCACCTGAGAGTCTTTCAGAAGTTTCAAATACCGTGGTAAAGCGGCGTGACAGAAGGTATGATTGAGAGAGTATATAGAATACAAGACCATAGGAGGCTGTATTTAAGGTGTTGATTACCTGGCTATTGTAGAGGATATCATTAATCCCGGTGAGATAAAGTACTGACATGCCGGAAAAGGCGACTATAGCGCCATCTCTTTTGCGGTATATGGCTAATGCGAGTACCGCTAAAATAATGAAACCGCCTATAAGTATAAATAGATCGTAAAAAATTTTACCCTGGCTGTAATATTGCAGGGGCAGAAATATTACGAGGAGCACAATGACTGCAGCAATAGAAAATATAGGAATTGTTATTCTTTTTTTCATTTCCAGCGGGAACACGGTATAAAAGAATAAAACAATAAGTGGAATCATCCCGTATGAGGTGAGATACTCAATTTTACTGAAAAACTCCCAGTTTATAGACGGGAACCAGGAAACCAGGAATCTTTCTCCTGTTGTCAGTGACCTGAATGCCATACATATTGTTAATATGGAGAAAATCAGCGCTGATTTTTCCCCCGGCCTTAAATAAAAAATTCCCAGATGGTACAGGGACATTATAATTATGATTCCCAGAACAAGAAAAGCTATCTGCGTGTTTTTTTCCCGCTCAGCAGCAATAGTAATTTCAGGACCAATATGGAGGCTCTCCCACATCCCCCCTTTTTTATGATGAAAATTTGATACCTGAACAATTATTTCAGCTTCACTTTTCTTATCCTCCTTATCTGCAGGATTGCAAAAGAAAACTGTGCGCGGAAGAAACTGTGGAACGCCTCTCTCATCAGATACTTCACCGTTTTCTGAAAGGAGTTCTCCATTAACCCATAGCCTGTAGGCTGTTGCAGCATCAAGTATTTTAAGGCCTATTCGCCCTTTATTCACGGGGAGAAAAACCTTTATTCTGTAGGTGGCATAACCGCTCCCCGGGAGCACCCCTTGAGGATGGTTCATTCCATTCCATAGAGAAGGAACCTTTATGTATACAGGATCATCTATAACAGATTTACCGGAGAAGTCATGGGGGTAGTAAAGCTTCTCCCAGTAGAATTCCCATTCTCCGTCAAGGGGGAAGTTCCTGTCGAAATCTTCAGATGACAGATTTAGAACCCCTTTTTCAGCCTGCTGAATTGCGGGCCGGGGAGTACATGAGATTAAAATCAGAGATGATATAATATATAGAAGTATAACTGTCTTTCTTATCATATGGAGATAATGGTTATCTGAAATACAGTGTAAAGTCAAGATAATTATTAATTATGAATCTGACATGGTGGTTTTTATACTTGAATTTTCTTATGTTTGAATATTAACATCTAATTTTTATTATGGCTGATCAACAGAGGTGGAAGCAGTGGTAAAGGGTAAATCGGGTCAGAAAAAAACACCATTTGAAATATTAAATATCCGATTATATATTGCTTTCAGTCTTTTTTTTAATTCACGATTTTATTATCCTGTATTCACTGTCATGTATCTGGATTACGGGTTAACTATAGCCCAGTTTGCAATTCTGAATGCAGCCTGGGCTGCGACAATTGTGGCTGCAGAAGTTCCTTCAGGAGCGCTTGCTGATATTTTCGGCAGAAAGAAGCTGCTGGTCTTTGCAGGTCTTGTAATGATTCTGGAGCTCTCTTTAATCACTTTTGCGCCAAGAGGGAATCTGGATATTTTATTTATGCTGTTTCTTTTAAATCGTATTCTCAGCGGTTTTGCTGAAGCTGCTGCAAGCGGATCGGATGAAGCACTTGCCTACGATTCACTTAAGAAAGAAGGGCTTGAGCATGAATGGGGCCGGGTTCTTGATGTAAAGATACGTTTCCAGTCAATAGGATTTATATTAACTATGATAACCGGAGCAGCTATTTACGATCCGGTTCTTGTTCAGAATTTTATTAATTTATTCGGATGCAATACTGTAATAACCCAGGATATGACTCTTCGTGTGCCCCTGTTTCTCACACTTTTCATGGGCGCTGCAGCATTATATTCCGCTTTAAAAATGACAGATCCGGAATTTGAGGAGATAAATAATACTCATGAGGAGCTGTCTGTTAAAAATGCCTTTGTTATAACATTTAATGCCGGGTTGTGGATTTTGAAATCCCCCTTTGCACTTGTAATTATTGCTACAGGTCTGGTTTTTGACGGAATAATAAGAATGGTCGTAACCCTTTCGAGTCAGTATTACAGGATGATTGATCTTCCTGAGGCATCTTACGGGATTATTGGTGCACTCATAGCTCTGATGGGTTTTGTTATACCGCGTCTTTCATTGAAAATGACAAAGAGCAGACCCCCGGTTTTTAATCTTACAGTTATGACTTTAATTACTATAACCGGTCTTGCAGGTATGTCATTTTTTGTACCCTATGCAGGTATTGTTTTTGCATTTATACTCTTCAGCGGAATGTATATGAATTCATTTTTTATAAGCCATTACCTTAACAGAATAACAGATTCCAGACAGCGTGCAACAGTGCTCAGCTTTAAAGGCCTGTTTTATAATCTTTCATACGGGACATTAGGAATTGCCTATTCTCTTCTTCTATCTTTATCAAGGGGGAGTGTAGATGCTCTGCATCCAGGATCCAATCCGGACATGCTTGAAGATATGATTTTCGTAGATACATTCATCTGGTTTCCCGGTGTTTTTGCTGCAGCAATAATTGTTCTTTTTCTATTTTCATTTATTGTCCTGAAAAGATCATCAAGTCTCCACATGGCTGTAAAAACTGCTCACCCTGATTCTTAGCAGGGATATTAAATGCGATAATTTTCAGTGTTAATTTCCTGGTTTTTTTCCGGGGATAATAGAGCATTTTCAAACAAAAATAAGTTCAGGAATAAATACTGATTTTTAATGATAAATAGCAGATAATTTTTTGATTCTGAATAATTGGGTTTGACTTGTTGAATCTAAGTTTAACCGGCAGTATTTGCCCTTGTTTTAAAGAAGCAGGAGGGTAGTCTTCTTACCCGACCACCTTGAGCTGTTTGAAGTCACTTGTGTATGCAGGGCTCAGGTATTCACGGCGCATTTCCCAGCCATTATTAAACCCCCCTGTGCATACATTGATAGCGTTTCTGCCGTATCTGGTATTTATGCTGTCCATTACTCTTGAAATGTTTCCCTGCTTCTCTATGTTTTCATGACTGGAGAAGAGGTCATACTGCTTTGAGCTGTCCGGTATGATATCTGCAAGTATAATCCCGGCTTTTTTATAATTATAGCCGGGCATGTAAATCCGGTTTAAAAGCGACCTGGCCGCATTTATAAAAGCGGGGCTGTAATTTTCTGCAGTATTAAACAGGGCAGTGGCGGCATTTGAATATTGCGGTCCATCCTTAAATGGATTGGTCGCGATAAAGAGAGTAAGTGCTGACGCGGAACATCTCTGCTCTCTAAGCTTCTGTGCTGCCCTGGATGTGTATTGTGAAATTGCCTGCATCAGTTCACCCTTTTCTGTAATCAGTTTTCCGAAAGAGCGGGAGGAGCAGATCGTCTTTTTCGGGGGGATATCTTTTTCCAGATTGAGGCACGCCTTCCCTCTCAGCTCATAAACCATTCTGAGCCCCACGATGGTGAGCTTCTTTTTTATCCAGGCATCATCTTTTTCTGTCAGCTTCAGTGCTGTATTAATCCCATGTTTTCTTAACAAATCAGCGTATTGCCGGCCGATCCCCCATATGTGGGCCACATCAAATTCTGCAAGAAACTGCGAGATCTCTTCACCGGTTCTGAGTATTGATACTCCGCTGTTTCTCTTGGCGTGATGGTTGGCCGCCTTTGCAAGGGTTTTTGTGGGGGCTATCCCCACGCTCACCGGTATCCCTGTATGCTGAACTATTATCTCTTTTATAGATCGGCCGTAATCGCTAAGCGGTTCTCTTATACCTTTCAGGTTAAGGAAAGCTTCGTCAATTGAGTATATTTCTATTTCAGGTGCAAAGGCGGAGAGTGTGTTCATTACCCTTGAGGAGAGGTCGCCATAGAGGGTGTAGTTTGATGAAAAAATAGATCCTCCTGCCGATTCAAGAAGCGGCAGGCATTTATAAATGGGGGTGCCCATTTTTATTCCAAGGTCTTTTGCTTCCTTTGACAGTGAAATTATACATCCGTCATTATTGCTTAAAACAACAACAGGGCGGTTTTTGAGTCCAGGCTCAAAGAGCCTTTCGCAGGAAACATAAAAACTGTTGCAGTCTACCAGGGCGTACATATTTAAACCTTATGTATAACATTAGTAACAACTCCCCAGACCTGAAAATCCATATCTTCAGTAACAGTAACCGGCTGAAAATCTGGATTTTCCGGGGCAAGGATTATTGTTTTTCTACGTTTAATCATTCTCTTTACGGTCAGTTCCCCGCAGATAGAGGCTATTATAATGCTGTTGTTTTCAGCTGTCAATGACCGGTCAACTACAAGAATGTCATTGTGATGAATACCGGCGCCGGTCATGGAATTTCCAGAAACACGCAGGCAGAATGTTGCCGAAGGGTGCTTTACAAGGAGTTCATTAAAGTCCAGCGCCCGTTCTATGTAATCATCAGCAGGTGAGGGGAACCCTGCTTTTATCGTATCGCAGAATAAAGGTATTCTGAAAGATTCACCTGTTTTAACAGGGATAATTGAATTTTTGTGTATGCTGCTGTAACTGTTCATGAGAGCAATATAATTACCGCTCTGTTTTAAGTCAACAAATGTTTAGTGTTTTGGCGTTATTCAGGAAGAATTAATTCAGGGGTGTTGTTTCGTGGGGAGTTTACCTCTCTGCTTACCCTGTAGAATTTTATTCCAGAATCAGAAATGTGCTGAAGCAGCGGAGCTATATCCTTCAAATCTATGCCAGGGTCAAGCCACAGGTCAATATCCTCTTTTCTGATAATAAGAGGCATACGGTTATGAATTTCCTCAAAGCGCGTAATCGCATTTAAAAATTATATTTAAACTAAAAAAGAGTTTTTTGCCGGAGTTATTGATTATATTAAAGTATAGGGCTGTTTTAAAAATTCCGGGTTTCAATCTGTCTGATGGTAAATCGGATGAGGCTGAAGGAAAACCGGTTTTTTCAATTTACGCTCATCAGTGGGTGTGGTGGAACAGCTGCTTTCCGACAAATTTTTTGATGTCCGCATCGAAGCCCTCAATACTCTGGGAAAGCTTGGCGGGCCCCAGGCTATGAAAGTTATAGAGGCAGCTTTTTCAGACAGCAATAAAGATGTAAGAACAAGGGCGAAGCAAATCCTGAGCTCAATGCGATAACTATATGGCATTAAGGCAAAAGAAGGACCTGACATGAAATATTTCAGTTTTACTTTTCAATTAATGATCGTAATAGCATCGTTAATTTTATGTTATCAGTTTATTACGCATTCTGTTGCCAATCAGAATAATAAAACCGACTATGCAGAGCTCAACCATGTGAAATACGGTTTATTCAACGTTGGAGAATGGAAAGAACAGATCAATGTAATCCTGATCAAGGAGATAAACAGGCTTTACATATCTAAAACGGATGAGCTGGTAATAAAGAGTGAAATCGTAATATTATTAAATACGATGATTGATGAAGTCGATAAACAGATCAGGAAAGCGAATACCGGTACTGCCAAAGGCTGGATAAAGCAGTCTTTTATAAATACTTTTGTAGACATGAAAGATATAAAAAAAGGTATTCCTCAATATGCCGATGCCCTCATTCAGGAAATGACGACCTTAAGGACAAGGGATAAGGTCAAGGTAATGCTGAGCAAACAGCTAAAAAAATACATGGTAGAAACCTATGATATACGGGAGAGTCCCCGTTTGAAACGCATTCTGCTGAGAAATAATGCAGTAGATATTCAAGGCGCAAGGATAAATCTTTATGAAACTATTTCTATACTGCAAAAGCAGATATATGTTGAGGCCGCGCTACTGGCTCTGCTATCGGTAATGCTTTTCGCCTGGGCCGGATTGACCAGAGCATCTTTGAGTCCTTCCAGGTATATTTTCCTGATACTCTCTCTTATTATGCTGCTTGCGGCCGGCGTAACCACTCCAATGATTGATATGGATGCAAAAATCTCAAAGCTCAGTTTCATGTTGATAGGGCACCCCATTCAGTTCAATGAGCAGATATTGTATTTCCAGAGTAAAAGCATTCTTGATGTATTCTGGATAATGATTACTCACGCGGATTTTAAGATGATATCTGTTGGATTTTTGATGGTTATCTTCAGTATTGTTTTTCCGTTATTGAAAATTATATCTACAATGTGGTACTATTATAATTTTAACAACGCCCGTGATAACCTGGTAATCAGGTTTTTTGTCCTGAAATCGGGAAAATGGTCCATGGCTGATGTGATGGTGATTGCAATATTTATGGCATATATCGGTTTTAATGGAATTGTAACCAGTCAGTTAGGGGAGCTGAGCTCCATAAGCCAGGAAGTGGTAATTTTTACTACAAACGGTACATCTCTTCAGCCGGGGTATTACATTTTCTTTCTATACACACTGCTGGCGCTATTTTTGTCGGGGTTCCTGACCAGAAAACCGTATACGGCAAAGTGAATACCGGCAAAGGGCTGCTGGCGTTTATTGCAGTATCGGTTTATCAACTAACAAAAATTGAGAGGAACGTCATGGGCAGACTGCTGGTATTGTTGATTTTAATTCTACTGGCACTTGTGTCAGCTGCAGGATATATTTTTGTCGATCAGAGTATTATTGCCGGAAAGATAAAGATCGCAGAAGGAATTCAAGAGCTCAAAATAGGGTATCCCGAACTTGAGGAGGGGAGGTTGAGAATGGAGGCGGGTAAAAAGGAGCTGATAGAAGGGCAGGACGAGTATGATCAGGCCAGAAAAAATTTGTTTCTTGTGCTGGCTGACAGGCTGCTTAAAGGCGGGAAAGGTTTCAGGGATGCGAGAAAGCGGTTACAGGATGGATCAGATCGGATTAAGGAGGGAAAGGAAGAGTACCGGGATGGAAAGAAAAGAATCAATGAAGGAGAGATTGAGCTTCTTCGAGGGCGGGAGCTGCTGAAGCAGGCAGAGAACATGAGAGGCGCATTTGCATTTGCTGCGGCTTTCTTCTTCATTCTGACGGTCCTGTTGGGATTCCGCTGGAGACGATCCCTTTCGCGTCTTGTTTAAACATTCATAAAATAATCATTAAAACAAATCAGAAGTCCGGCATAATATCAAATCAGTAATTATTCCTGAAGATATCTTTTGGTGTAACTATGCTGTTTTCTATATCCCTGCCGCCTTCGGCGACGGGGTTATTTGAGCATTTTGTTCCAAATAAAAGTTAAGGAATTAACATTGATATCAAATAGAGAGTTTTAATTGTTGAAATTGAATTAAACATGAATTAAAGTGTTTTAAAGCCTATCTGATATGTTGTGCTTTACTGAAATTAAATTAAATAAAATAAAATACCGGATGCAATTATACTGTTCACCAGTGTAATTTTATATAAAGAAAGAATCTGAGAAGGTGATAAGATAATGGACGCAACAGAGGGTAAAATGAACTGGACCGGGAAAATCGCCTCAATTTTTGTGAGAAACGGCAATCTTTCACTTATACTGGTTATAGCATTTTTTATATGGGGAATTATTTCATTTTTGGCTACACCGAAGCAGTATAATCCTAAAATTACTGCACCATCCTTTGAAATTATAATAGATTATCCCGGAGCAGACAGGAGTGAGGTTGTGGAGGTGGTTACAAAGCCTCTGGAAAATATAATCACTGATATTGCCGGAGTAGAGGATGTCTACTCTTATTCAGTTAAAGGGGGAAGGGCTGTCTTTACAGTTAATTTCTACGTGGGGGAGGACCCGGATTCCGCAAAGATAATGCTTGACGACAGGATAAGAAGCCAAATGTACCGGATACCTTTTGGAGTCAATGATCCCTTAATCAGATCAATAGATCCTGATGATGTACCTGTGATGACAATTGCTGTAACATCAAAAGATACTGATCCTGTAGCCCTTCGTAAATTCGGTTTTAAACTCAGGGACAGACTCAGTACGGTAGAGGGTGCATCTAATATAGGAGTAATCGGAGGAAGAAGAAAGGAACTGGCCATTATGGTGGACCCCTTTAAACTTGAAAGAATCGGTATAGGGCTCATGGATATTCAGAATGCTCTTGCCAGGGACAATATCTACCTCCCCTCCGGCTACATAAAGAGTAAATCCGAATACATCCCACTTGAAGCGTCGAGTCTGATTCAGAAGCCGTCAGATCTGGAAGGGAGTATTGTTGTCACCGGCGACTACGGGCAGATCCTCCTTAAGGAGGTCGCCGATATAATAGAACGTATCGAGGAAGTGGAAGAATATGTTCGTCATGCAGTGAAAAAAGAGGGAGAGATTGAGGTAGCTGAGTCAGTAATTTTACTCAGTATTGCCAAGATGAAAGGGCAGAATATTACAGACGTTACAGATCGGATAAGGAATGAACTGGAGCATCTGGAGTCGGGATTTATTCCTGAAGGTATAAACACTGATATAATCGTAAATGAAGGGAGGGTAGCTGCTGAGGAGATCGGAGGCCTTGTTATTAATCTTTTCACAGCCATACTGATAGTTGTGATAATCCTTTTTCTCTTTCTTAGCAGGAGAGCCGCCTTTCTCGTGGCTGTGTCTATCCCCCTGACCCTGGCGTGTGTTTTTATTATCGGGCTCTTCGCAGGGCAGAATATAAACAGGATTACCCTCTTTGCCCTGATACTGTCACTGGGCCTTCTCGTTGACAGTGCCACTGTTGTAATAGAGAATATCGTAAGAAACCTTAAAGATCTGGATGATGAGGAAAGTCGGGTCGATTCTATAATCTCATCTGTAAATGAGGTAGGGCCGGGGCTCTTTATGTCAACTGTTACAACGGTTCTTGCCTTTTTCCCCATGGCATTTGTTACAGGAATGATGGGGCCATATATGGGGCCCATACCTTTTTTTGTACCTGCAGCTATAATTGTTTCACTGCTTCTGTCTCTGTCAATTAATCCCTGGATGGCTTCTGTTATTCTTAAGTCAGAAAGCAGTGACGGGAAAAATGGAAAGATGAGAAAAAACAGGTACACTAAAGCTTTGAGTGATGCAGGCGTGGTTATATTTGATTTTTACAGAAATTTTCTGCATTCACTATTGACGCAGCGGAAAAAAAGAAAGAGAACCCTTCTTGTGATTCTTGCACTGGTTATCATTTCTCTCCTTCTCCCTGCTGTAAAGCTTGTAAAGTTCAGGATGCTCCCCAAGGCAGACAGGGAACAGTTTTTTCTCTATATAGACATGCCTGCCGGCACTCCCCTGGAGGAGACTCTGGATGTTGCATCAAAGTGTGAGGAATATCTATTTGAGAATGAAAATATTAAAATGATTCAGAGCTACGTGGGCACCCCTCCTGTGCTTGACTTTAACGGACTTTTCAGGAATGTTTCTGCAAGAACTGAAAGTCATCAGGCCACTCTGCGTGTGGGTCTCACTGAACCGCGTGACAGAGCACTTAAGTCAGAGGAGATTGTGGAAAAGCTCCGTCCCGGATTAATCAAAGCGTCTGAGATGATGTCCCGGAGAAAAATAAAATTGAAACTTGTTGAGGACCCCCCGGGTCCTCCTGTGCAGTCAACCTTTCTGGTGCGTGTCAGGGGGTATGATGAAAAATGCTGCATGAATATAGCAGAAGATCTCTACGGCCACGTCAAAAAAATTGAAGGCGTGGTTGATACAGATACATCTATAGAGGATGATACTGATACTATTCATCTTAAGGTGGATCATAAGAGAGCTTTTGTAAGCCGGATAAGCGCAAAACGTATTGTGAGAAGTTTGAATACGGCATTTTCAGGAGACATTGTAGGGATATACCATAATACAGGTAATATTGAGCAGGAGTATATTACTTTGCGGTTTGACAGGAAGTTCCGTATGGATCCGGCAATTCTTGAAAATATTTATCTTTTCAATGATCTGAGGATTAAGCTGCGTCTCAGTGATCTCGTGACAATAGAGAAGATTCCCACGGAGAAAGCCTTGAGGCGTGAAAACAGTGTAAACACTATTTATCTTTACGGTGATATGGAAAACCGCTCAGTCACCTATGCAGCAATCGATTTCCTCAAGTTTCTTTATAGCTACAGGCTTCCCGACGGGGAGGGGGAACTCACGAAATTTTCTCTATCCGGCGCTGATTACAATACCTCAGAGGGCAGGAGTGTAAGTATAAGCATCGGCGGAGAATGGGAGCTGACTCTGGAGGTGTTCCGGGACCTGGGTATTGCAATGGCTTTTGCTCTATTTCTTATCTACATGGTTCTTGTTGCACAGTTCAGGTCCTATACAGATCCCCTGATCATTATGTCCACCATCCCGCTGAGCCTGATTGGAGTTATGCCGGGATTTATGATCCTGGGATATACAAGCGGAATTTACTTTAATGCTACATCAATGATCGGTGTTATAGCCCTTGCCGGTATTGCGGTTAATAACTCAATAATACTTCTTGAATATCTCAATTCATTTAAAAACAGCTGTATAAGTATTGAGGATGCCCTTCTCCGCGCAGGCCTTACCAGATTCAGGCCTATTGTGCTCACTACTGTGACAACCATGCTGGGGTCACTTACTATAGCAGGTGACCCGGTGTGGGCCGGACTTGCCTATGCTCTGATTCTGGGGCTTGCTGTCTCATCATCACTGACACTGATTGTATTCCCGGCACTTTACTATGTAATTAATGGGGAAAAATGGGATATGCAGATGCAGTCCGCAGAGGGGGTAAAAGTGGATTGCTAGCCCGCAGGTAATATTGCAGTTTCCTGTATAGATAAAAAAATTGTAATAGTAACCGGTATTCTAATTGCAGTCACATTCCGGCTGTAACGGCTATAAGAAAAAATTTAACAAAGGAGCGGATAAAATGGAACTGGCAAAAACTCAGGATAATACTTTTGATCTTAAAGCACTCACATTCACACAGTTAAAAACCATAAAAGATGCCTGCAAGGCATACGCGAAACAGGGATCAAAATCCTCAGGTGATCTTGCCTCTGAAATTGAGGAGATGATGGATAAGATGACACTGTAGGTTTACATGATGTTTTTTGATGCATCATGATTACTAAAGGGAATAAAGGCAGAGCAATAGCAATCAGTCATGCCTTAAAAGAAATTCTCGTAAGTCTTGGAACATTAAGGCTGAGAACATGATTTATATATAAAGCATATCCCCGGCCTATTTTAAAGGCCTGGGGGAGGGTGTAGATTCTGGTTTAATTATCTGCTTGACTATACAAATAAAATATATACTCTAAGATAGAATATGCTGGTTCTATCAATCATAATGGCAATTACACAACTAAACCAGTAATTATTCCTAAAGATATTTTTTAGTGCAATAATGATGTTTTCCATATCCCCGCCGCCTACGGCGGCGGGGATATTAGAGCATTTTATTTTAAAAAAAGTTAAGGAATTATCACTGCAACTTAACAAAAGTTTCTTTCCGGATAATTTCTGAGTCTGATAGATATTGCTTTAGCAACAGTAAAAATAGATGAATCGCATTTAATATAGTAATAATTATACAAAGGAACATTAATGGCAAAGCAGAAACAGAATAATAACAGCAGTGAACCAATAGAAAAGCAGCTCTGGAAAGCTGCGGATAAGCTGAGGAAGAATATTGATGCTGCTGAGTATAAGCATGTGGTGCTGGGGCTCATATTTCTTAAATACATCTCCGCAGCTTTTGAAGAACTATATGAAAGACTGAAAGCCGGTGAAGGGGAATATGCCGGAGCAGACCCGGAAGATAAGGATGAATACAAGGCAGAGAACGTATTCTTTGTGCCTGAAACAGCCCGCTGGTCCTATATGCAGTCAAAAGCAAAGCTCCCCACTATAGGGAAAGATGTAGATGATGCCATGGATGCCATTGAAAAAGATAATCCCTCCCTTAAAGATGTGCTTCCGAAGGTATATGCCAGGGGCAATCTTGATCCGGTGAATCTTGGCGGTCTTATTGATCTGATTTCAAATATCGCTCTTGGTAAAGCTAAAGCCAGAAGCGCTGATCTTCTGGGCCATGTTTTTGAATACTTTCTCGGTGAGTTTGCCCTTGCTGAAGGGAAAAAGGGGGGGCAGTTCTATACTCCCCGCAGTGTTGTAGAACTTCTTGTAGAGATGCTTGAACCTTATAAAGGACGGGTATTTGACCCCTGCTGCGGTTCAGGAGGGATGTTTGTTCAGTCAGAGAAATTTGTGCTTAATCACAGCGGGAAGATTAACGATATTTCAATCTACGGACAGGAGAGTAATCTTACAACCTGGCGACTTGCCAAAATGAATCTTGCATTCCGGGGGATCGACAGCTCTCAGGTAAGATGGAACAATGAGGGCTCCTTTCTAAATGATACTCATAAAGATTTAAAAGCTGATTATGTAATAGCCAACCCTCCATTTAATGACAGTGACTGGAGCGGTGAACTGCTAAAGAAGGATGGCCGATGGCAGTTTGGAACTCCGCCTTCAGGTAATGCCAACTATGCATGGATACAGCACTTTCTTTATCACTTAAGCCCTACAGGAATAGCGGGCTTTGTTCTTGCCAAGGGATCTCTTACTTCAAAAAGCTCAGGAGAAGGGGATATCCGGAAATCACTGATTGAAGCAGGGCTTGTTGACTGTATAGTAAACCTCCCTGCAAAGCTATTTCTTAATACCCAGATTCCCGCATTTCTATGGTTTCTCAGCAGGGATAAAGGTAATGGCAAATACCGCAGCCGTACTGATGAGATATTATTCATAGATGCCCGGAATGAAGGTCACCTGATAAACCGCCGCTCTAAAGAGCTCTCTGAAGAGGATATTCAGAGGATAGCTGATACATATAGAAAATGGAAAGATCCGAAAGGGGGATATGAAGATATTAAAGGTTTCTGTAACTCTACAGGTATTGATAGAGTGAGGGAGCTGGATTATGTTTTAACCCCGGGGAGATATGTGGGCCTTCCGGATGAAGAGGATGACTTTGATTTTAATGAAAGGTTTACCAGCCTTAAAGCTGAGTTTGAAGCTCAACTTAAGGAGGAGGCAGAGCTGAATAAGGTTATACTTGAGAATTTGAAGAAGGTGAACCCTTCGGCAGGCTCAGGGCGAGGTCTGGGATGAGTGTGGTTCGGCAGGCTCACCAACCGTGGAGAGAATGTAAGCTGGGGGATGTTATTTATTCCAATGTTTCTAGTATAACTGCAAGCTATCCTCATAAAACAATTAAGTATCTTGATACTGGGTCGATTACTTGTGGCAAGATAGATTCATTTCAAGAAATACCCTTAAGCGAGGCACCTTCAAGGGCAAAAAGGCTTGTAAAGGATGGTAGTATTGTTTATTCAACTGTCCGCCCCATACAGAGGCATTATGGTTACATTACAAATCCTCCAGAAAACCTTGTGGTCTCGACTGGATTTTCTGTGATAGAAACTCAACCTGACTTGGCTGATTCTTCATTTATTTATAACCTCCTGGCATTAAAAGATGTTATCGAATTACTTGATACGATTGCTGAAGGTTCAACTTCAGCTTATCCATCATTGAAACCTGCCGACATTGAAAATCTCGACATCCTCCTCCCTCCTCTCCCCGAACAAAAGGCTATTGCCGGGGTTCTTTCCAGTCTCGACGACAAGATCGACCTTCTGCACCGGCAGAATAAAACACTGGAAGCCATGGCTGAAGCGTTGTTCCGGCAATGGTTTGTGGTAGAGGCTGATGCGAGCTGGGAGGAAGTGCCTTTATCGACTTTCGCAGACAATATTCGTGATAATGCAAGAGTTGGAGAATTGTCAAAACATAAGTATTATGTTGGATTGGAACATATACCGCGTAGAAGAGTAATTCTCGATTCATGGGGCGAAACTGGTTCCTTAGAAAGCAACAAATCAATCTTTAAACCACATGACATTCTATTTGGAAAACTCCGTTCCTACTTCCATAAAGTGGTATTTACCCCGATTGGCGGTGTATGTTCAACAGATATTCTCGTGATAAGACCCAAAAATGAGCAATGGCTTCCTTTCTGCCTCTTTTGGTTTTTTAGCAAAGAAGTTGTTGAGCATTCAGACCTTGGTTCTGGTGGCACTCGAATGCCCAGGACAAATTGGGAAATCGTAAGTGGCTACAAAGTACCATGCCCTACCGAAGAACTGATTTTAGAGTTCAATAGAGTCGTTCGACCATCTCTTTGCAGAATGTTTCAAAATATTGATGCCATCCGCACCCTCGAAAAGCTCCGTAACACCTTGTTGCCCAAGCTGATGTCCGGTGAAGTGAGGGTAGCTGTATGAGTAGCAGCAGGAAGGATAGTATGCCATGTAAAGACGCGATTAATCGCGTCTTTACGGTAGATGCATTATCCACAGAAGATCATCTCACCGCAGAGGATCGTATCGCCACAGAAGATCATGACACCGCAGAGGATCGTATCACCACAGAAGATCATCTCACCACAGAAGATCATGTCACCGCAGAGGATCGTATCACCACAGAAGATCATGACACCGCAGAGGATCGTATCGTCACAGAAGATCATGTCACCGCAGAGGATCGTATCACCACAGAAGATCATGACACCGCAGAGGATCGTATCGTCACAGAAGATCATGTCACCGCAGAGGATCGTATCACCACAGAAGATCATGACACCGCAGAGGATCGTATCGTCACAGAAGATCATCTCATCACAGAGGATACAGTCATCAAAAAAGGTCATATCACCAGAAAAGATAACCTTTACAAAAACAAATACCGAATCTCGTCAACCAGATTGCAGAATTGGGATTACGGATGGAACGCCGCATATTTTATCACAATATGCACGAAAAATCGTCTGCCTTTTTTTGGCAATGTTAACAATGGGAAAATGATGATGACGGATGCGGGATTGATTGTAGAAAAATATTGGCATGAAATCCCGGCGCATTTTTCGTTCGTTTCGTTGGGGACGTTCGTCGTAATGCCGAATCATATTCACGGAATTGTTGTTATCAATAAAAAAAATGACGGTTATGGAAATACCGATCGTTATCGTAGAGACGCGATTAATCGCGTCTCTACGTTATCCGTTGACGAAACGTTATCCGTTGACGAAACGTTATCCGTTGACGAAACGTTATCCGTTGACGGAACGTTATCCGTTGACGGAACGGCATCCGTTAAACGGGGCGGTATAACCGGGAATAACAATCCCATGATTAATGATAATTTATCCAAAATAATCAGATGGTATAAAGGACGTTCATCATTTGAATCACGAAAAATTGCACCTGAATTTGCATGGCAATCACGGTTCTACGAACACATCATCCGCAATGATGAATCATATTATCGAATATCTGAATATATAAATAACAACCCCGCAAACTGGCAAAAGGATGATTTTTATGCCTAAGAAGCGATCCCTTCCTGACAATCAGATCACCTTTTATCAGACCCCGGACGGTACTGTAAATATAGAGGTGATGTATGCCAATGAGAACATCTGGCTTTCTCAAAAGCGGATGGCTGAACTTTTTGACTGCACTCCGGACAATATTTCTCTTCATCTTAAGAATATTTACTCAGAGAAGGAATTGGATGAAAGATCAACTGCCGAGGATTTCCCGGTAGTTCAAATAATCGAGGTTTGTTATGGATGAGAACACAACTAATTTTCTTATTTATACAGGTCCAGATGGGCGGGTCAACGTTGAAGTATATATTCAGGATGAAACCGTTTGGCTAACCCAGAAACGAATGGCTGAACTATTTTCAGTGGATGTTCGTACGATAAGTGAGCATCTGCGCAATATATTTAAAAGTAATGAATTGGACGAAGCTGCAACTATCCGGAAAATCCGGACAGTTCAAAAAGAAGGTTCCCGTGATGTTTCACGGCTCTTGGATTTTTATAGTTTGGACGGTATCATAGCTGTTGGCTATCGGGTAAACTCCTACCAGGCTACACGTTTCCGTGTATGGGCCACAAAAGTCCTGAAGGAATACATAATTAAGGGGTTTGTCCTGGATGACGAACGTCTCAAACAGGGGAAAACCGTTTTCGGAAAAGATTATTTCGAAGAACTCCTTGAGCGTATTCGTGAAATACGGGCAAGCGAAAGGCGATTCTACCAGAAAATTACCGATATTTACGCGCTGGCCGCAGATTATGATAAGAATGCACCGATTACCAAAGAATTTTTTGCGACAGTGCAGAATAAACTTCACTGGGCTATAACCGGTAAAACTGCGGCTGAAATCATTTACGATTCAGCGGATGCAAAAAAGATCTACATGGGATTAACAAACTGGAAACAGGCTCCTGACGGGAAAATATTAAAATCGGATGTGAGCGTCGCTAAAAATTATCTTAATAAAGCACATATTGATGAACTGAACAGAATTGTCTCTGCCTATCTCGATCTTGCTGAAAATCAGGCAAAACGGGGTATTATTACCCGAATGGAAGACTGGGTAAAATTTCTGAATGATTTTCTGGAACTTTCACGATACCCTATTCTGAACGAAAAAGGGAGAGTTTCCGCTCTTGAAGGAAAACTGAAAGCTGAACAGGAGTTTGAAGAATATCGAGTCATTCAGGATGAAAATTATATCTCAGATTTCGATAAAGAAATCAAACGGATTACAGGGCACAGTGATGATAAGAAATAAAATAACAGAATCATCTGTAGAACAGTACGCCATAGAACTCCTCCAGGCTCAGGGATATGAATATCTTCATGGCCAGGAAATCGCTCCAGACAGTGATAATCCCCAGCGCTCATCATTTGATGAAGTATTACTCTTAAATATTCTTAAAGACGCAATAGCAGCAATCAATCCATCTATCCCTCCTGATGCTCAGGCTGACGCATTAAAACAGATTCAGAGGATCAACTCTCCTGAGCTTATTACAAACAATGAAACCTTTCATAGAATGCTGACCGAAGGGATAAACATAACCTATCGCAAAGACGGTAACAGCAGAGGTGATAAGGTCTGGCTTATTGATTATGAAAATCCCGGGAACAACCGGTTTTTCGCAGTTAATCAGTTTACAGTCACAGATCACAGCAGAACAGGACATACTGTAAATAAGCGGCCCGACATTGTGCTGTTTGTAAACGGCATCCCCCTTGTGGTTATTGAACTTAAAAACCCGGCGGTTGAAGATGCAAATATAAATTCAGCATTCAGGCAGCTTCAAACCTATGTAGATGCTATCCCCGCGCTGTTTGCATATAACGGAATTATGATTATATCAGACGGACTTGAAGCAAGGGCAGGTACTATATCGTCCGGACTGAGCAGATTCATGTCCTGGAAAACTGCTGACGGCAGAACAGAAGCATCCTCCCTTATCAGCCCGCTTGAGGTAATTATTCAGGGTATGCTTAACAAAGAGACACTCATTGACCTTATCCGTCATTTTATTGTATTTGAGCAGTCAAAACGAGAGGATAGGGACACCAGAATTATTACTATTCAGACGGTAAAAAAGCTGGCTGCTTATCATCAGTACTATGCTGTAAACAAAGCTGTCTGGTCAACTATGAGGGCTTCAGGATATATTTATCAGGCCGAATACACCTCTAAAGCTATTCCGGTAATGGATTCCTTTGATGTATATAAAGTTGATAAAAAAGTATCTCAAAAGTCGGGGGATAGAAAAGGGGGTGTGGTATGGCATACCCAGGGTTCCGGCAAATCACTATCAATGGTGTTTTACACTGGCCGCATAGTCCTGGCTCTCAATAATCCCACTGTTCTGGTTATAACAGATCGTAACGATCTTGATGATCAGCTTTATGATACCTTTGCTTCCTCAAAGCAGTTATTAAGACAGGAGCCGGTACAGGCAAAGGATAGAGATCACCTTAAAACACTGCTTAAGGTTGCCTCCGGAGGAGTTGTTTTTACTACAATTCAAAAGTTCCAGCCGGATGCTTCGGCAGGCTCAGCAACCGGAGCAAAGTATGAAACCCTTTCAGAAAGAGAAAATATAATCGTAATAGCTGATGAAGCTCACCGGACTCAGTACGGCTTCAAAGCAAAGACTATTGATGATAAAGATGAGAATGGGAATGTCATAGGCAAGAAAGTAGTTTACGGCTTTGCCAAATATATGAGAGATGCTTTGCCTAATGCTACCTATCTCGGATTTACCGGTACACCCATAGAAAATACAGATGTTAATACTCCGGCTGTATTCGGCAATTATGTGGATGTCTATGATGTGAGCCAGGCAGTGGAAGATGGCGCCACAGTAAGGATATTCTACGAAAGCAGACTGGCAAAGATTAATCTCAGTGATGAAGGGAGAACCCTGATTAAAGATTTTGATGATGAGCTTGCTGAAGAAGAGGTATCTGAATCACAGAAAGCAAAGGCTAAATGGACTCAGCTTGAAGCACTTATCGGCAGTTCTCAGAGGATTAAACAGGTTGCTGAAGATATCGTTAAACACTTTACGCTTCGTCAGGAGGTTTTTGAGGGGAAAGGAATGATTGTTGCAATGTCCAGGAGAATTGCAGCTGAACTTTATAAAGAGATAATAGCTCTCAAGCCTGAATGGCATAGTGATGAATTGCGAAAAGGTGCTGTTAAGGTAGTAATGACATCTGCTTCATCTGATGGTCCGGAAATTTCGAAGCATTACACAACAAAGGAACAGCGGGGCATATTATCTGACCGTATGAAAGATCCTGATGATGAACTCAAACTGGTTATAGTCAGAGACATGTGGCTTACAGGTTTTGACGTACCCTCACTCCATACCCTTTATATGGACAAGCCTATGAAGGGACACAACCTGATGCAGGCAATAGCCAGGGTGAATCGGGTTTACAAAGATAAAAAGGGGGGGCTTATAGTCGATTATCTGGGCATAGCAGCTGATCTTAAAGAGGCTCTTTCATTTTACTCCGACTCAGGAGGGAAAGGCGATCCGGCGGTGGCTCAGGAGCAGGCTGTGCAGTTGATGCTGGAAAAGCTGGAAATTGTATCGCAGATGTTTCATGGCTTTGCATATGAGGAATACTTTGAAGCAGATACAGGGAGAAAGCTCTCACTTATCCTTGAAGCTGAGGAGCATATCCTGGGACTTGAAAACGGCAGAAAGAGATATATTGATGAAGTAACTGCCCTGTCTCAGTCTTTTGCCATAGCAGTACCACATGACCAGGCAATGGATGTGAAGGATGAGGTCGCATTCTTTCAGGCTGTTAAGGCCCGGCTTGTAAAATTTGACAGTACAGGTACAGGAATGACCGATGCAGAGATGGAGAGTGCGATCCGTCAGATTGTTGATAAAGCCCTTGTGTCGGATCAGGTGATTGATATTTTTGACGCCGCGGGTATAAAGAAACCTGATATCTCTATTCTTTCAGATGAATTTCTTCTTGAAGTAAAGAACATGCAGCATAAGAACCTTGCTCTTGAACTCCTTAATAAACTCTTAAATGATGAAATCAAATCCCGGACCAAAAAGAACGTGGTACAGTCTAAAAGCCTTATGGATATGCTGCAGGATTCGATTAAACGCTACCACGCAAAGGTAATAACAGCAGCTGAAGTCATTGAAGAACTGATTGAGCTGTCAAAAGAGATCAACAGGATGGATAAGGAGCCGGAAGAGATGGGGCTTACAGATTATGAGTACGCCTTCTATTCGGCTATAGCGGATAACAATAGCGCAAAAGAGGTTATGGGTCAGGAAAAACTGAGGGAACTGGCTGTAGTTTTATACAACAAAGTTAAAGAAAACGCTTCTATAGACTGGACTATTAAAGAGAGCGTAAAGGCAAAACTGAAAGTAATAGTCAAACGGATTCTTCGACAATACGGTTATCCTCCAGATATGCAGATGCTGGCAACTGAAACTGTGCTGAAACAGGCGGAATTAATTGCTGAGGAACTGGTTAAATAAAGGTTTCACTTTTAAAGAGAATATGGAGTACACCATGAAATTTGTCAACCGCTCATACCTGATAGTTAAGCCCAGGCAGCCATATATTGACTGGGTTAGAAGCTTCGATGATTCTGTAGAGATAGACGATTTAATTATTCAGAAAACAATTTATCTTGTTGATGAGCCAGAATTTGATTCCCCTGAAGAGATAAATAACATTATCAAAAAGGTTTGCCGGGATATATTTGTTAGTGAGCTGGAAGCATGGTATACAGATAAGGAGAGCTTCCCCAAAGATATGACATATAAAGCTTTTAAGCAGTGGTTTGATGTTGAATATGTCGATCTCGGGTTTGATCTTTCTGAGTATGAATTGATAGCGGAGTAGTTAAAATGATCCCTCTCACTCATATGCTCAGGCATTACTGGATCAGGGGGTAGGGCTTGAAGACATTCAGTCTCTACTGGGCCACGAGGATATAAAAACTACTCAAAAAAGGTATGCCATGTTTGCAAGGCCCGATCTTCACAGTAAGGCGGAAAAGATCAGTAATGTCATACGCTTTAAAAGAGTCGGGTAATATGGTCAATATATGGTCAACGCTATCTAAATTTGCACTACAAATTAAATCAAGACACAAAAAAGCCCTGATTAAATCAGGGCTTAAATTCGGGGTGACAGGATTTGAACCTGCGACCACATGACCCCCAGTCATGTGCGCTACCTGGCTGCGCTACACCCCGGCAGTTATTTTCAGGTAATACATAATTTTTTTTCTGAAGAAGAAAGTCAATTATTTTTTTCTATTATGTCTTATAGCAGTGAATAAAATGCCCCCTGTGCGTCCGGTTTCCCTCTGCACAGGGGGCAAATAATGTAAAGGCGTGTGCTGCTAAAAAATATTAAGCATAGAGCTCTTCAATTATAGCTTTGTACTTGTCCGAAACAAGTCGTCTTTTCATTTTCAATGTTGGTGTAAGTTCACCGCCTTCCTGGCTGAATTCATCGGGCATAATCTTAAAGCGCTTTATCTGCTCATATCCTGCAAGCTCAACAGATGCTGCTTCAATACGTGCTTTGTAAAAGCTTATTATTTCCGGTCTTGCAACCAGGTCCTCTCTCGATGTCCAGGATATCCCTTTGTCTGCGGCGTATTCTTCAAGGGCCGCAAAATTAGGTACTATAAGCCCGGTTACATAAGGGCGTTTTTCACCCACTGCCATTACCTGCTCAATATAATGGTCCATGCCCACAATTGATTCAATTCTCTGGGGAGAGATATTTTTCCCCTGGGCTGTAATCATTATATCTTTAATTCTGTCAGTAATACGGAGGTAGCCTTCAGAATCAATTTCACCCACATCTCCAGTATGGAACCATCCGTCCACAATAGCCTTAGCGGTTTCATCAGGTTTGTTATAGTATCCCTTCATAAGGTTCCCGCCCCTTGTGAGGATTTCACCATGCTCACTTATTTTAATCTCTGTATCTGCAATTACTTTACCAACTGTGCCGAATTTAAACTCAGCGGGCCTGTTGCATGTAATAACAGGTGATGTTTCTGAGAGCCCGTATCCCTGACATACAAGAAGACCTGCTGCAAAAAAGAATTCCTCTATCTCTTTTGAAAGAGCAGCGCCCCCTGCAGAGAAGAAATTTTTGGGCCCCCCCACAATTCCTCTGATTTTTGAAAGAACAAGTTTATTGGCCAGTGCATGAGTAAAACCGAGCCATGGCCCGATAAATTTTTTATCTTTTTTGCTGTACTGGTATTTTTTCCCCTTTGCCAAAGCCCACATAAATAGTTTTTTCTTTACAGGTGAGCCTTTTTCGAGCCGTTCAAATACTGTGGAATATATTTTTTCGTAAAGCCTTGGTACGCTCACCATGGCTGTGGGCTTAACATCGGGCATAACATCCACAATGGTTTTCGGGTCAGCCAGGTAATTAACCTGTGCGCCGAAGTTGAATACAATGTAGCACCAAGCTCTTTCATAGGCGTGACTCAGCGGCAGGAAGCAGAGTGACTTGTCCGCTTTTGTAATATTAAAATGCTCAGCTATTCCCTTAATCTGGTGATAGAAATTTGAGTGTGTGAGCATAACACCCTTGGGGTCGCCGGTTGTTCCTGATGTATAAATCAGGGTTGCCAGGTCGGAGGGCTTCCCTTTCTCAAGCCTCTTTGTCAGTTCGCTTTGGGACTTCGATTTTTTACCAAGTGCGACAGCATCATCAAAATAAATAGATTCTTCACCTTCGAGTTTAATAGATCTGTCGATTACTATTATCTTCTTTAGTTTTTTGGAACTTTTCTGGAAAGCCTGAACTTTAGTGTACTGTTCTGTGGAATCAGCAAAGAGTACTTTAATTTCCGCATCATCTACTATGTATTCAGCCTGCTTTGAAGTGTTTGTAGCGTAAATAGGTACAGAAACAGCCCCAATGCTTAGAATGGCAAAGTCTGCAATTGACCATTGCGGCTTGTTCTGTGAAAATATTCCCACAGTCTGCCCCTCTTTTACACCCATGTCTATTAGTGCAAGGGAGAGTGCATCAATTATTTCCACCATTTCTTTGTAGGTGGTTTCCTTCCATTCGCCCGATTCTTTAATCCGCAAAGCAATCTGGGAGCTGTTTTTTGCTCCGCTTTCACGAATCATTGCTGCAAGATGTTCTTTTGTCATAATATCCCCCGATATTTAGTTGTCCACAGGTTTGTATCGGAACAGCGGTTCTTCCTGGAATTTGTCTTCCGCTGTCTGATAGCCTGTGACTTTTTTTATAAAAATATGAAATTAGATCCTGTCAGGTGTAATTTACCGGCAGTAAATTTAAGGATCTTTTAATTAATATGACCATTTAATCTTTATAAATGCAAGTATTTTTAAATAATTTTATGGTTATTATTCGATACACTTGTTCTATTTATAGAATGAGGTGTTTTTTATGGTATAATTCTTTGTAGTGGTATTAAAATTAAGCCGTAATAATATCTTTTACTGTATAATACTTAAAAACTTTAATATTTTGCGGGAGTGGTTATAAGATTATAACTGATATGTTTTCCTGATCCGGAAAGTGGGGAATTCCTGTCACCGGCAATATAGTTTTTTTAATTCTGAGTACTATGGTAGCGGTAGAATTTTGGAGGTTTTGTCATTCCCGCGCATGCGGGAATCTCATAACTTCTGATTATTTCAGGAGATTCCGGCACTACGTTATCACTTCGGCCGGAATGACAGACTTTCCCCTAAAATTCTACTACTACCGAGTACTATTGAAATATGAATAAATTTTATCCGCAGTTTTTGATCCTATCCCCTCAGCTTTCATCAGGTCTTCTCTGGAAGCATTTTTGATTTCTTCTACTCCCTTAAAATGCTTTAGCAGTGCGGATTTTATTACTGGACCAATCTCAGGAATTGAGTCTAGTTCAGATGTTGTAAGCTTTTTATCTCTTAAAATTCTATGATAGGTGACTGCAAATCTGTGGGCTTCGTCCCGTATGTTCTGTATTATTCTCAGGCCCGGGGAACCTTCAGGGAGCCGGAGCGGTTTTTCCGAAGGGTTTGTGTAAATCTCCTCAAATTTTTTTGCCACCGAAATTATTGAAGTTCCAATATTAAAATTCGATGCTGCTTCTATCCCCCTGGCGAGCTGTGTAGGGCCCCCGTCCAGTATAAACAGATCGGGCATTTCCATTTCTTCATTGATAAGGTGCTGTATCCTTCTTGATACTCCTTCATGCATCATACCCGGATCATTTGGAGAATCGTAGCCTCTGATCTTATAACGTCTGTAGCTTTTTTTATCAGGCTTGCCGTTGCGGAAAACTACCATTGAAGCAACAGCGTCCTGCCCGTGAAAATTGGAAATATCAAAACATTCAATAATTAAAGGTTCGCTGTCAAGGTTCAGGGCTTCCTTCAGTGCTGTTAGTCCTGCATCAATGCTGTTTGTCTCTGAAAAGCTTCTCTCTGCTGCAATCATGTCAATATTTTTCCTTATCAGTTTCAGAACACCTTTATCATCAGGGGATATTCCCCTTGTTACAGATACCCGCCCGGAATTTTTTACGGAAAGATGGGATGATATAATTTTTGATTCATCTATCGATTCCTCTGTAACTATGCGGGATGGAATTCCCCGGTCACTGTAATAATCAATAATAAATGTCCTTACTATATCTGCAGGCTCACTGTATTTTGCATTATCAAAGATATTAATTTTACGCCCTGTAAGTATACCGCTGCGGAATTCGAAAATAACAAGAAGCGCTTCATTACCGAAAATTCCTGCTGCAATATAATCCTGGTCAATCCCTGATGGCACTTCAACCTTCTGTGTTTCAGAAATTTTCCTGATGTCGAAAATTATATCTCTCAGCTGTGCCGCCTTTTCATAATCCATTTCTGATGATGCTTTATTCATCCTTTCGTGAAGATTTTTTATTGCCGGTTCAATATTCCCCTCCAGGAGGTGGACTGCATCATCAATAAGAGCCCTGTATTCATCTTTTGTAATATGCCCGGTGCATGCCCCTGAGCAGCGGTTTATCTGGAAATTGAGACATGGCCGTTCACCTTTTTTCAGTGGGAGTTCTCTTCTGCATGTTTTAAGCTTCAGTGTGCGATTAATCAGTGCTGCGGTATTTTTAGCAGCCCCCGCATCTGTAAAGGGTCCGAAAAAGCGGTCACTCTTCCTGTTTATGTTTCGTGTATAGATTATTCTCGGATACTCCTCATTAAGGGTCACTGCTATATAGGGGTAGCGCTTGTCATCTTTCAGGCGTATATTGAATTTAGGCTTATGTTTTTTTATAAGGTTATTTTCAAGGAGAAGGGCTTCAATTTCTGTATCAGTGGCAATATATTCTATGTCGCGGATATTTTTAACAAGTACTCCGGTTTTGGCGTCCTGTCCGGTTTTGCGGAAATATGAGGTTACCCTTTTTTTAAGTGACCTGGCTTTGCCGATGTAGATTATCTCCCTGTCCCGGTCCAGCATCATGTAAATACCGGGAGATTCCGGAAGACGGGAGAGGATCTCCTCTATCTTCGAGTCGCTTTTCACTGATCCTCCTGTGAAGGCTTATTGAGTATATTTAAAATTTTTTCCATATAAGCTCTGCTCTGTTCATGGTCCGGTTTTATCTCCAGTGCCCTCTTGAACATCTCAACTGATTCATCATACTGTTTCAGTCTTGCCATGGCAACACCAAGGTTGAAGAAACTGGAGTAGCTTTCCGGTCTTAATAGGGTTACGGTTCTGAATAATGGAAGGGCAGCGGATGAGTCGCCGCTTTTTAATGCTGCCACACCATCTCTAAAGAGTTCATCAGCCCTGCTGTTTATTTCAAGGATGGTTTCCTCAATGTCATCTGACCTGATTTTTCTGTCCCGGATGTCTTCAACAAGGGCGTTAAATGAACCGGCAATTCTGTTAAGTTCTTCATCATCGGAAATGCTGATGCGGATATTATAGTTCCCGTCTGCAGCCCTGTCAAGATGTGATGCTATCCCCCTGAGGATATAGGAGTAATTCTGATAAAACAGCCAGGTTGCGCCGATTACACCGGCAGAAATAATTAGAGATAAAATAAATATTATTATTTTCTGTGCCCTGTAATTGCGGTTTAGCGCATTTATTTTCCCTTCAGTTTCTGAAACAGGAATGATCCATTGTGAAATTATTCTGCTGTTTCCGGATGTAAATGGAGCATATACGTATTGCCAGCGCAGTATGCCGTCTGTATAGACTCTGCTGTCGGTTGCAATTTTTGTGAGCGATTCTTTCATAATGTCAAGCCCCTCTTCAGGCTTTACAATCTGTCCGGGTGATATTTCAGGTACATAGGCAGTGCTGTTAATAATTATATCCGTAACTCTGAAAAAGTTTTCATCTTCAGTTCTCTGGTAAAGGTTTATCCCGGTTATTCCCTGAGAGGAACTTTTTTCCCGGAGAAAGCCTTTCAGGGATGAAGCATCATCAATCACTTCCCCCCCGGCTTCATCAGAAATCATGCTCACGATTCTACTATAGCTTTTCACATTATCGCTTAAAAGTATTTCAGATGCTCCTTCAACAGTACTGGAAAGTGCCCAGTTTAATATGAGGGCTGTTACAATAATAAGGGATGAGTATATGATGGATACTGTAAGAATGAAATTTCTGGAAAAGCCGGTTTTGCTGTATTTCATAAATTCTCCCCTGGCACAGGCCTTAAATTAAATTCCGGGCTGATGGTAAGTCCGGAATTATATTGAGCATATATTATCATCTGTTCAACTAAAAAATATCTTTTATTAAGGGGTATCAGTAGAATTTAGTAGGTTTTGTCATTCCGGCCGAAGTGCAAACGCAGAGCCGGAATCTACTCGAAAAACTGGATTAATGAGATTCCCGCCTGCGCGGGAATGACACCATGTACAAAATTAAACTGCTGCTTTATTAAGGGATCTCTTTTTATTTCTAAAATAATTGACAGCATTCTCTGCTTCAATAGGCTGTTGTGATGTTGAATTAAATTGAGGCGGTAAAATGAAGCTTTCAAATTTTGGTGAAAAGGTATACAGGGATTCGGGGATTAAAAGTCTCATGGATGATCTTGGCAATGCCTTGGCTGTGAATAAGGATATGCTCATGCTTGGCGGGGGGAACCCTGCACATATCCCGCAGGTTCAGGCGATTTTTCGTCAAAGTATGGAGGATATATTGGAAGACGGCACCTGCTTTGATGAGTGTATCGGCAATTACGACTCCCCTCAGGGGAATGCCCGGTTCATTGAAGATCTTGCCGGTATGCTTAAAAGAGAATATGGGTGGGATATAAGCCCGAAAAATATAATGCTCACAAACGGGAGCCAGTCCGCGTTTTTTCTTCTTTTTAATATGTTTTCAGGCACTTTCCCGGACGGTTCATTTAAAAAAATACTTCTCCCTCTTACGCCCGAGTATATAGGTTATAGTGATGTTGGATACGGGACAGAGGAGATATTTACGTCAATACGTCCTGAGATTCATTTTGAAGGGGAGAATATCTTTAAGTACCATATCGATTTTGATAATCTCAAAGTTGGTGATGATATTGGTGCAATCTGCGTGTCAAGGCCCACAAACCCTACAGGTAATGTTCTTGATAACTCCGAAATAGAAAAACTTGTTAAGCTTTCATCAGAAAAAAAGATACCCCTTATAATTGATAATGCATACGGAACACCATTTCCTGATATTGTTTTTACTGATGCTCCGCCATTCTGGAATGAAAATATAATCATGTGCCTGAGCCTTTCCAAGCTGGGGCTCCCCGGTGTGCGCACTGGAATAGTTGTGGCCTCAGAGGAGCTTACAGCTGCTCTGTCTCAGATAAATGCAGTAATGAACCTGGCTCCCGGGAGTGTGGGCGCGGTGCTTACCAGTGAGCTTGTACGCAGCGGTAAAATTATTGATATGAGCAGGAATATTATTAAGCCATATTATAAGAGTAAGGCCGACTTTGCAGTAAACCTTTTTAAGGAGCATTTGAGAGGAACAGATTTTTTTATACATAAACCTGAAGGTGCAATCTTCCTCTGGCTCTGGTTCCGGGGAATTAAGGTGAGCAGCCACGAGCTTTACAAAAGGCTTAAGGAGAGAGGTGTGCTTGTTGTGTCGGGTCACTATTTTTTCCCCGGCCTTGCTGATCCATGGGATCACAGGGATGAATGCATAAGAGTCAATTATTCACAGAGCAATGAAGTTGTTTCCAGAGGGATTGAGATAATTGCAGATGAAGTGAGGAAGTGTTATTAATTTTTGCTCATCCCGGATTTTCAGGAAAAGTAATAAGTTTATTTTGTTCACCACATCTATTCAGCCCTCTGTCTACCGGCTTACTCTACCCACTTCTTAAGCAGTACCCGGCTGATCCACTGTGCCCTCACCCCCGGCCCCTCTCCCATGAATAAACTTTAATGTTAATTCATGTATTGATACCGGGGAGAGGGGTGACCGCATAAAAAAATGAACATTTGTTTTTTTTCGAATTCTCCCCCTTCTCCCTCGGGAAGATAAGTACAAGGTATTATTTTTTATTATGGGAGAAGGGGGCCGGGGGGATGAGGGCATAAAAAGCTCAATAATAGAAATGATTTTTTAATACTTTGATTCATCAACTTGCTCAAGTTTTTCTTTTGCGTGCCCCCTTCGGGGGACAGGGGGCCAATACACCGGGTAAAGGCACTCACTAAATGATTTTTCACGAAATATAATTTGTCATTTTGATGGCTTTTGACTTGTGGGTAGTAATGAGCCGGTCGACAGAGGGGGGGTAAAGTTATTTTGTTCCCGGAAAATTTAAGATTAAATTCTAAGTTTTAAAGCTTAATCTGCTCTATGAGCTTACCCTGTAAACTTTGAGGAACATCCTTCAGGTATCCTGAAACCTCGCTGATATTATTAAAGGGTCGTTTTATAATAATCTGAGAAGCCCTGTCTCTATTAATACCGGGGATTGCCTCCAGCGCTTTCTGGCCTGCCTTGTTGATATTAAAGGGGAGCGGGATCCCGGCAAGTGAACGTTCCCTCTGCCCTGTTACAAGAATATCCTGAAAAGATTTTAATTCCAGTTCCCAGGGAATTTTTACAGTAATTGAATAGCTTGCAATCTGTTTTGCAAAGGAGTAGCTGTCCCTTCTGTCAAGTACCAGGTTGTTCTTTAAAACAGTACCTGCAGGGTATATTTCTTTAAGCATAAACCTGTCTATGTCATCGCGGATTTTTTCCCTGAAAAATTCAAACCTGTTAAGGAGCCCTTTGTTTGCAATGGCCTTTTCATTGTAAAGCTCAGTACCGGGGAAGGGGAGGAGTTTTCTGATATTTATTCTTTTTACAAGCAGCCCCATATCCGCAATCTGCATCAGGTATCTGTAGTTTGTTTTAAATGTTTCTGCTGTTTCACCCCTTAAGCCCTGTATAAGATTAATTCCGGGGAGAAGAGCCGGTATCCCCTCAATTCTGTTTCCGCATATTTCATTCATCATTTTTACTGCGAAGATGGTTTCCTCAGGAGTTGTTTTAAGCCTGTTCTGATTTATAACTGAAATATCAAAGGATTCAACACCAAAGGGTAGGGTATCACCCGGTGTTACTGTCCCGCCGATTGCAGTGAGTATCCGTGCGGATTCATCGGGCCATTTTGCAATAGACCCGGGGTTTCCGTTATCAACATTCAGTATATCAATCAACCCCCTCTCTCTTCTATCCTTGAGTGCGGAAAAAAGTTCCTCCACTGCTGCCGGATTGGGCTTTGGGAAATCTCCCCGGAATTCATTCATTTCGCTCCTGTATTGAATAATGTCTGCCTGCCTCCCTATGCGGAAGCGCTTAACCCCGCAGCTGATAAGTGCATCAACTTCATTTATAACATCTTCAGTTTCTCTGAACTCAACAGCACCGGCAAGCCCTTCAGAACAGAAGGAGCAGTGGCGGAGCCTGGGGCAGCCTCTTCCTGTTTCGATTTCGCAGATGATATGAGGGAACCAGGGGTGATTCTTTACAACCGGCGCGCCAAGTACCCCCCATCGGGAAGCCATAGCCTGTGTTCTTTTTTCATCAGCGCCATTACCACTTGCTTTACTGTAAGCGTACATTTCAATATCGTTGTGAATCGTTTCAGTATTGGGACGCTGCTGTGAAACCGCGCTGCTGATGAGGCCCCCCACTGCGATTTTATGGTGAGGATTGGAATCTATTATTTTTAATATTTCCTGCAGAGTCCCTATTCTGGCTCCAAGATATTTTCCCGGAACAACCGCACCGCCAATTAGAAAAATTCCGGTGTAGCTGCTTTGAAGCTTAAAGTCAGATCCCCTCATATGGTCTATTGTGAGGTAGTCAATTCTATCCTCATCAATACCGGCATCAATGAGCGCGCCGTAGATATAACGGGGGTAGGGGGAGATAAACGGCGGTACTCCAAGACATGCAGGTTCATCAACAAAGCAGTCCAGGATGAGGAATTTTTTCATTCAAGCTCCAGTAGTGCGTCAATATCCCCGGACATGCGGCTGCGGATTTTGGCTTCAAGTGATTTTACAAATTTAGTGTTATTTATAATCATCTCTCTGATCTTTTCTGTTTTACCGTAGCGTTTAACCAGGTCTGCAATCCTTGAATCGATTGTTACAATCTGGTCGTGCATAACCCGTTTATCCGCGTAGTAGATTATCTCTTTTTCCGTGACAGGACCGTTAGGATCAAAATCGGAGAATATTACATGGCTTTCAACAATTTCGGCGATTTCATCATACCCCAGTTCTCTGAGTATTTCTCCACCCTTCAGGTCGTGCCTCAGCTCCCTGTTTATTATGGAGCTGGTTTTTGCAATATCATGAAGCAGGGCTGATGCTATTATAAGCTCTCTGTTCAGGGTGTCCTTTTCATTAAGGTTGTCATAAATTATTAGAGAAACATTTTTTACCTGAATTGAATGCTCTATTATATTCGGGAGCATATTATACTCCTGAATAAGTGAAAAACATTCAGTTTCTGTGGGAATTTTAATCATACCTGTCATTTCAGCACCGGTCCATAAGTTAATATGTACCGTTTTATCATGCCTGTCTACAATATTTTTTTAATGGAGTTTAATGTTAATTCGTGAGAATATATTGTAGTGTAAAAATTGACAATTTTATATTCCGGTTGCCTTCGGCGTCTGGAATAATAGAGCATTTTAACAATAAAAGATATAGGAGTAAATACTGAATGGAGTTACAGTTATTTGCTGCAAAAGCAACTCTATTATGGTATACAGCAGTCTCTATATGATGTAATGCTATTATGCAAAAATCATTATAAAAGACCATTATTGATTGACAATCAGACATGATAAAATATCTGTTATTATCTCTTTGCAAAAGAGACATAATTAAAAATAAGATCGTCAGATTCAGGCGGAGAAAATAATGAAACTAGAAGACTGTAGAAAATGCAGGCATCATATAGAGTTGAGAAATTACCAGGTGCTTTGTAATTATGGAGGATCTCTCAGTTCTATGGCAACCACCCAGGATGAAAAAAACGGTGAGTATAGAGTTCTTGCATGTCCCATAAAACTTAAAGGGAAATAACCCTCTTACATTATTAATTCCGGCGCATTATTATTCAACGCCCCTTTGTTTAATGCAACATCTCTGTTGACAAAGCTTTTCATCTTTGTTAAGATGTATCTGTATTATGAGGTGTTAAAGAGATAAAATGAACCGGTTATTCTTTTTTCATCCATCCCCTGGCAGGGGGGCTCCAGCCGGTTCAGGTAAACTTTAACATAAAAAAATATCTGGAGCGATGACTCATGAAAAGTCTTAGAGAGTTGTACAGGGTGGGCCATGGCCCCTCAAGCAGCCACACAATGGGTCCGGTTAATGCAGCAAAGGCTTTTCTTGAAAGAAATCCGGGTGCAGCCAGAATTGATGTTATACTTTACGGGAGCCTGGCAGCAACCGGGAAGGGGCATCTTACTGACGTGGCTTTGAAGGAGTATTTTAAAGATTATCTGTTCAATATTATATGGGAGCCTGATATTTCCCTTTCTCAACACCCCAATGGGATGCGTTTCATCTCTTATGATCCAGCCGGGAGCTTAATGGAAGAGTGGCTTGTATTCAGCACAGGGGGGGGAGCTATTGATGATTTTTCCGCGCCTCCGGGTGACGGGGTAATTTATAAATTATTATCCATGGATGAGGCTCTGGTAATCTCCGCCTCATCAGGTCTTCCCCTGTGGCAGATTGTAATGGATATGGAGGGGAAAGGCTTTGATGAGTACCTGGCCTATATATGGGACTCAATGAAAAAGAGTATTAAAAGGGGACTTGAAAGAGAGGGGGCTCTTCCGGGAGGGCTTAATCTTCCGCGAAAGGCTCCATCCTACTATATAAAATCTGTAAAAAATACCGGCCCATTTGACAAGCTTAGTGTAATATTTGCATATGCTCTTGCAGTCTCCGAGGAGAATGCATCCGGGGGGGAGATCGTTACTGCTCCCACCTGCGGATCATGCGGGGTGCTTCCGGCAGTGCTTTACCTTATCCAGAAACAGTTTAAGCTGTCAGATATTAAAATATTCAATGCCCTTGCCACAGCCGGTTTAATAGGAAATATTGTTAAACATAATGCTTCAATATCCGGAGCCGAAGTAGGGTGCCAGGGTGAGGTAGGAACAGCCTGCGCAATGGCAGCAGGAGCTGCAGCACAGCTTATGGGCGGCAGCCCCAGGCAGATTGAATACGCTGCTGAAATGGGAATGGAGCATCATCTGGGGCTCACATGTGATCCTGTTATGGGCCTTGTGCAGATACCATGTATAGAAAGGAATGCATTCGGAGCAGCCAGGGCAATCAACTGCGCATCATATGCGCTTCTCTCTGATGGTGAGCATAAAATAAGTTTTGATCAGGTTGTAGAAACAATGTTCCGGACAGGAAAGGATCTTATGAGCTCATACAGGGAGACAGGCCGTGGAGGACTTGCTGCTATTGCTGCGGGGAGGAGAGTTTAGCAGCATATCCTTTGATTTTACTGTTATGGAAAAATATTGTTCAATAAAATCTGTAAGTACATTCAGGAGACCGGTCATATTTTCATAAGGGAAACGGCTATGGTCTATTGATGAATATTTTTCTTTTATGGATAATTTGAGGAAATCAAGACTGCTCCTGTGGAGTACCTTATCCTCTCTGCTGCAGCAGCATGGGCATAGTATTTTCAGATTTTTTGCAGTAAGGGAGTAGCTCCTGAAATCGGGATCCCCGCATGATGAGCATTCAGAAAATTGAGGGAGTATTCCCTGTATCTTTAAATACTGTATTATAAAAAAGAGGGTAAAGTTGATTACCTCTTCAGCTTTACTCAGTCCCTTCAAAGCTGAAGCAAGGAGATTATAAATCCCTTCATCCGCATCACCGCAGCCTGTTGTCTTATCCGCAATTTCAAATATGTAGTAAAGGGCAAAAATTTTTTCTGCGCTTTTTTTTATTTCAGAGGGTATTGAAACAATATCAAACCGGGAAACTGTTCTCAGAGGAACCCCTTCTCTGGCGTAATAGTTTAAATCGAGCACAGTACCCGATTCCGAAGCTGAGGGGGAACGTTTTTTTGATTTTCTGAGTCCTTTGAAAATGAAGATTTCTCTTCCCGATTCTTTAGTGAATATTGAGCAGATGTAGTCCGCTTCACCTGAAAGTTTTCTTGATAAAACGATCCCCCTTCCTTTCCCGAGAGACATGGAGCCTTATTTCTGCCTGGTAATAGTTACTGTAAGCCTTATAATACGGGTTCCGGATATATCTTTGATCTTGAAGTTGAGATTCTCATATTTTGTCACCTCATCTTTTTCAGGGATCCTTCCGAAAAGATCGAATACGAAACCGCCGATTGTATCAAAATCTTCTGAGGGTATATTAAGATTCAGTTCTTCATTAAAATCAGCAATAAGCATCCTGGGGTCAAATTCCCATGTGCTGGGACTTATCTTTTCAAGTTCCGGGAGTTCCTCTGCATCAAACTCGTCATTTATATCACCAACAATCTCTTCAAGAATATCCTCAAGAGTGACAATCCCTCCGACACCGCCATATTCATCAACAACAATGGCCAGGTGGAGTTTTTTCATCTTGAATTCAAGGAGCAGGTCATCAAGGGGCATTGTTTCAGGAACAAAAAACGGTTCGTGGAGAAGTTTTTTCAGGTTAAATTTTTTCGGTTTTTCAAGTAGAAGTTTTATCAGGTCTTTTACATAAAGTATCCCTATTATGTGGTCAACAGTGTCGTCATAGACCGGTACCCGGGAATGTCCTGCATGAATAATTACTTTTATAAGTGCTTTCAGGTCTATATCTGAATCAATGGCTACTACATCTACTCTGGGTATCATTATATCCTTTGCGTTCTGATCTGCCAGGCCAAGTACACCTCTGATCATATCCTTGCGTGGAGCATCCAGCTGCTCATATGCATCAGCATCAAAGGAGTTCTCCTCTTTATTTTTAAAGGGTTTTTTTATATTGATAAGAAAATTTTTTAATCGGGAGCTACTTAAGGGGTCAGGGTTATCTGATGTCATGCCGGTTTATATTACCTCTGAATTTTTTATTCCCCTTTACTTTTCTGTTTCCGGTAAAGGGGGGTTTTAGAAAATAAATCTTTGCAAAAGAGATAAATTTCTGTCAACATTTAATTTTCTGCCCGGATCTTAATCTATCCGGTGAATATGGTAAATTTTTTAATAGTTTCAAGGAGCTTTGCAGATATTTCTTTTGCATCCTTGGACGGGACATTGCTGTCATTGTAAAGGCTGTCTGCAATAAATTTTCTCATTGCAACATAAACATCACTTGTGGGATGAAAAATATATGAAAAGTAATCTCCATGCTTTTCAAGGATTGTAAATGATGAATAGAGCATTATAGGTTCTCTCGGGATCATAATCTTCATGTTTTTATTAGGTCCGATAATATCCATCTCAGCAAATCTGTAGGGGATGCTTTTGCTGTCTTCACGGTTTACAGGTTCAATATACTTTTTTGTAAATGATGCAGGTTCAACAAGGAGATGAGTTCTGTTCCCGTCTGTTTTAAAAGTGACTCCGTCATTTGTTCTGAAAATATCTTTTACGTTTCTGTATGCAGTTATTTCATAAATGGAGTAGTTGGTTCCTGGAGTAAAAAAAGCGGTAACTATAAAACCTCCGTCAGAGGGGATTGTCTCTGTCATATATGCCTTAATTAGAGATGTTGCCTTTGCCATATTCAATTCTCCATTGTAAAAAATTGTCTTGATTTATATGTTAATAATACAAAAGTTAATATTAAAATCAATTAAATTTTTCTTTTAAATAATTTCAATGATAATTCCTGAATTTTTATATACAGAAAAGGCTCTATTCTCCCCGTTGTCGATGGCGGCGGGGAGTTATGATCTGTTATTTTGCACTAAAATTCATTTTAATGGGTTGATATTTAAATAAGTTAAATTTTTATAGGCAATTATTTATGTTGATAATTTTCATCTGTCAGGTGGCAGTTATGCTCTAAAAGATCAGCTGCTGCAGATTTAATAAACATATTATACAGTTGGAAATAGAGCATAAAGCGTATCGAAAAAAACTGAATCACCAGGAAAGCAAAATGAAAGATTTTTTTTCACCGGAACCCCTTATCTTTGCCAGTCAGGGGGGGGTGAACAGCTACCCCCGGAATACAATCCCCTGCTTTGAAGAGGCTTTCAGGCTCGGGGCTGATGTGGTCTGTATTAATGTACACCCTTCAAAAGATGGAATATTTATGGTTCTTCCTGATGAAAAAATTGAGGGGTTTGGCGGTGTAAACGGACCAGCTGCAGAATATAATGCTGCTGAGCTTGAAGAGATTGATGCAGGATATAATTATACTGATGGAGAGGAAAATTATCCCTTCAGGGGTAAGGGGATGAAGTTTGTGTCACTTGAGGAGCTGCTCAATTATTTCCCCGACAAAAAATTTAATATTACTCTTCTATGTAAAGATATTAAAACTGTAAAGGAATACGGATCTTTAATTAAAAGATGCGGTGCCGAGTCGAGGATCCTTACTGTATCTCTATATGGCAAAGTGATAAAGGAGGTGCGGAAAATACTTCCCGGAACAGCAACAGCCTTTTCTATTTCCGGGCTACTTGGTGTATATGCGCTTTTTAAGTCAGGACTCCTCTTTTTTGTTTCATCATTTGCTGCTGACGCGCTTCAGACTGCAGAGAAGATTGGAGCTTCATATATAGCAAATGGAGGACTTATTCGCCAGATGCAGGACAGGGGTGTGAAGGTTCATGTCTGGGGTGTGAATAATGAAACTCAGCTGAAGAGGCTCTATGACGCCGGTGCTGACGGGTATGTAACAGATCATGTAGAAATGGTGAAAGAGTTTCTTGATAAGGCCTGATTTACTTCAGCTTATCATAGATTTTTTCCTCATAGGCAGGATCGATTTTTCGTAATCCCCTTGTTTCCATTATTATGTTATAGCGGAGCTGTTTTTCATTGAGCTTGAGCCGCAGTTCTTTTCTATCCTCTTCGTTTGTGCAGGCATTGAGGAGTGTGGAAATATTAACTATGCTTTTTTTCAGTTCAATTTCCTCAGGAACTACTCCGGCGTTTTTGAGGATCTTATATGCCATGCGGAGATCTTCAGGCACATGATCCAGGTTGTCATGCTCAAGGGGTTTCCCCTTGTTTGGGAGATTATCAAAGGCACCCTCTGCCATGGCCTGTTCTATTCTTTTTTCAGCAATAAATTCAAATATTGACATATTAATAGCCCGGATATAATATTATCTGAATATAATCAGTAAAGAGCGGGGCAATGTCAATTTTTTTTCTTTATAAAAAAGGTTCTATATTATCACTAATCCGCAGACCATGTCATTCCCGCGCATATTTCGGCAAGCTCAATACAGGTGCGGGAATCTCAGGACTTTCTGACTTTTATGGAGATTCCGGCACTTTGGCCGGAATGACAGTACCCGCAAAATCGCAGTGGAGGAAGAATGAAAGAAGTTTATCCTGGAATATTTGTTATAGAGGAAAAGGGAGTTTTAAGATCATTAAAACCTCCGGTGAACATTTATGTGATCATAGGCCCTGACGGCCTTATTTATGATAGCGGATACGGCAGCAGAAGCAGCATTAAACATTTTTCAAGGGAACTGGCAAAAATCAATAAATTATGCCTTGAAAGGAATGAAAAAAATAATATATCGCGAATACTCTTAAGTCATGCCCACGCTGATCATTATTCAGGACTAAAGCCTTTAAGGGGAAGGTATGGATTTAAAATAATTCTAACTGAACGGATGGCAGGTATAATTAAAAGCCGTGCAGCCTATGCTGAATCTTTCAGGATTGATAAACCGGAAACTGCTTCCAGTATAATATACGGGCTTAAAAATTTTATTAAAAATATAAAGCGTTTTATTGAAATATGGATTTATATCCGCTACTGGGGTGTAACCTTTGTCAGCGACCCTGATGAAATAATTGAAGATAATTCAGAAATTATAATCAATAGTGAATCATGGGAAATATTTCCTTCACCCGGTCACTCAGATGATCATATCTCACTTTACAACAGAGAAAAGGGGATACTTCTTTCCGGGGACAATGTTTTGCGCAGTGTTAATGTGTGGCTGGGCCCGCCTAAATCTGATCTTGATGCTTATGAAAAAACAATAAGTGATTTTATGGCACTAAAAAATATTCAGATTATTCTCCCTGCACATGGAAAGCCTGTAACAGATCCCTATGACAGGCTCGATGAAATTTTAAGGTGGCGCAGAAAGCGGACAGCAGATGTAAGGGCTATTGTTAAAGATATGGGGGGAAGGGATTTCACCATTGATGAAATACTTGCATCTCTATACCCGTCACAGGGGAAGATGAAGCGTGAGTTCGCCCGGGGCTGGGTGGAACTGACAATTGCAAAGCTCATTCAGGAGGGGCTGATAAAGAGGGGTGAAGGCCCTGAATTTTTTTATGAAGGAAGGGATTAGGTATTGTCTTACCATGCTTCAGTCTTGATGAATTCCAACTGGTTTAAATGTTTATCCCTGGTCACAATAATCATATTTTTTTCTTTTGCAATAGCAGCTATCCAGATATCATTCTCTGGTATCGGGTTGCCTGCTATTTTTAATAAGTGCCTGATTTCTGCGTAGTATTCTGAAGTAATTTCACTTATGTTATGGATAATGCAATGTTTGAAGAGCTCCTTATAAAGCATGGTGTTTTCAATGGGATTGCCTGAGTTGTTGGCTCCGAAAAGCATTTCTCCTACTGTAACTACACTGATATTTACTTCTTGCTCTGAAGAAAGTTTAGATACTATGTTTGTATCATTCTTTAAAAAACCGATTATAATATTGGTATCGAATAAATAGCTCATACCCAGCTTGCCAGGTCGATTTTTCTGCATTCTTCAACACTATTCAGCATCATCGCGCCTTCTTCGCTATTAAGTTTGCCGGCAAAATCAAGGAAGCTTTTTATTTCAGTTTTTTCATCCAATGGAAGAATGATGATTTCCACATTCATGTTTCTGAATTTTTTTATCTTTTCATTTTCAATAAAGAGACCTTTTTCAGATATATATTCTTTTAACTTTATAGCTTCCATATATTAAACTCCATTAAAAGTCTGGCATCAAATTAAACGGTGATATGATCTGAAAAATAATTTATTCTAAAGTTAGTTATAGATTAAAAATTTGTCAAACTAAAATTACTGCTTCGCAGCCCTTATAAACTCCGGAATAAAATCCTCAATCCTTTCCACAATACTTATATCCGCCATTCTGTGAATAGGCGCATCAGGATCTCTGTTTATTGCCACAATTGTACCTGCTCCGCGCAGCCCTGCCATATGCTGGGGTGAACCGGAAATTCCGCAGGCAAAATAGATCCGCGGTGAAATGCTCTTCCCTGTCATCCCCACCTGAAGCGCATAATCTGTAAGCCCAATGTCGCAGGCGCCCCGTGATCCGGCAATTGAAGATCCGGGGAATAGACGGGCAAGATCCCTGAGCAGAGACATGTTCTCCTCTGTGGCAACCCCTTTCCCTGCTGCAATAACAACAGGCGCACGGAGCAGATCCCCGGCTCTCGGTACCGATTCTTTAAGTAAAACTTCAACAGTCCTTTCCAGTGATGCATTTACCTTTTTTACAGAAATTGAAGGAGCTGATTCATTCCTGATTTGCGGAACTTTACCTGGTGAGGGATTTACAGTAATAACAGCTTTACCGCATTCCGGAACTACTTCAGATACAATGCGGCCCCCTGCATATAGCCTTTGAAATGCCGCATTATCATTATGCTTTCTTATACCCGTAACAGCAGTTATGCATGGGATTTCAAGATGTATCGCAAGTCCCGGTGCATAGTCGTATCCCTGCGGGGTGTGGGGAATAATAATGAAGTGTGAAGGTGAATTACGGAAAAAACCGGATAAAACCTCAATGTATCCTTCAGCGCTGTAATCAGCAAGTTTACTGTTCAGGAGCACTTCCAGATCAATATTAAATTCTTTAATAAATTTTTCTTCATCAATAAAATGTTCATCAGAGAGAACCACTCCTCTAAGGCTGCACCTCTTTATTGAGGCCAGGTAAAGCGCGGAATTTACAGCGTCAATGCTGTGCTGGGTAATAATCCCCTTTCTATGCTCAATAATAACGGTTATCATATATTCTCTCATAGCTTAAATCTCCCCTCTGCTTCTAAGAATGGCAAGGAGAGCCTGTGATTTTTCACCGGTATTACCATTGAGTTCTACAGCACCTTTTTTCGATTCAGGGAAGTGGAGTGAAATTATTTCTACGGGGCATATTGCATCCGGTGGAGGTCCAATTTCTATAAGAGGAACCGGTTTGATCTTAGCACTAAGTTTATTGCTTAAAGAGGGGTATCTTGGCCTGTTTATTCCTGATTGTACTGTGATTAGAGCAGGGAGCTTTAATGTGACAATCTCAAGTGTAGCGGAGTCGATCTCCCTTTCCGCTTTAACACTATTGTTCTGAACATCAACTGACATAGCGGTGACAGAGGAGGCCCAGGGATAATTTATGAGAGCGGCAATTGACGGGCCTGTGATAAATTCCATGTTGTCATCTGACATTACTCCTGTGAGTATAAGGTCATAATTTTTATCTTTTACAAAAGCTGCAATTAATGCTGAAGCAGGGGGATCATTATGCGGTTCCTTTTTCAGAATAAAGCCTTTGTCAGCGCCCATTTCCAGGGCACGGCGGATTACCGGTATCTGAAGTTGAGTCCCTGCTGTTATAACATCCAATTCTGTACCGGGGATAGTATCTTTAAGTTTTAATCCCTCTTCAAGGGCATATTCATCGGAGCTATTAATGATGAAGCTGCTTTTATCCCGGTCATAAATGAGGGAATTTGTGTCAAAATCTATTTCAGGTTTTGATTCGCTATGAGGTACTTCTTTTATGCACACAAGTATTTTCATAATTTATCTGCTCCCTTTAAACTGAATATAAAGAGGAATTGTGAAATGTCAAATAAAAAACGAGCGTTCGCTATATTTTTCTTGACATTTTTATCCTTCCCCTTATTATGATTCATGAGAGGTCATATGAGTGAGATGATAATGATAAGACATGGTCAGGCATCATTCGGAGGGGAAACTTATGACCGTATCTCCCCCATGGGTATTGCCCAGAGCCGCACCAGCGCCGCATTTTTCCTCAATTCAGGATACAGCTTTAATGCCCTGTTTTCCGGAACACTCCAGCGTCAGAGAGAATCAGCATCAGCATTTATCGATTATTATAAAGAAGCCGGTATCACGATTCCATATGCCGATCCCATGGAAGGCCTTAATGAACATAAAAGTGAAGAGATAGTGAAGGGGATTCTCCCGTATGTAATTAAGGATAATCCTTCATTATCTGAAGATGCGTCAAAACTCTTCACAGACAGGGCTGCCTTCCAGCGTGTTTATGAAAAGGTTATGCTCAGGTGGGTTTCGGGAGTTGATGATATCCCCGGCCTGCAGAGATGGGTTGAGTTTAAAGCCGGTGTTAAAGCGGCGATTGATAAAATAACTGATACTGCAGAGCAGGGGAGCACTATAGCTGTTTTTACATCAGGGGGGGTAATTGCCGCATCTGTGCAGATTGCTTTATCGATTCCTGATGAAAATGCAATAAGGTTAAGCTGGCATATTGCAAACGGTTCGTTAACCAGGTTTAAATTCAGCAAAAAAGGTTTTGCCCTGGCATCTTTCAACTGCTTCAGCCATCTGGAGATAGCGGGTAAAGAGATGTTAACATACAGGTAAAAGCAATATTAATAAAATAAAAATAAGCGTAACGAGGTGATACATGAATTTTGAAATATCTGACAAAATGAAAACTATAATTGAGATGATTGATGAGTTTGTTGAAAAGGAGCTTATTCCACTTGAAGGTGAATTTCTTTTCAAGGATTTCCGTGACCTTCTACCCCTGCTTCAGGAGAAGCGGGAGATGGTTAAGAAGATGGAGTTATGGGCTCCTAATCACCCTGTTGAGCTTGGCGGGATGGGGCTCAATCTTGTTGAACATGGCCTTGTTTCCGAAGCGCTGGGCAGGTCGCCCCTTGGGCATTATGTTTTCGGATGTCAGGCCCCTGATGCAGGGAATGTGGAGATTCTTCATAAATATGGTACAGAGGAACAGAACAGGGAGTATCTTGAACCCCTTGTGGCAGGTGATATACGGAGCTGCTTTGCCATGACAGAGGTTGACCTTGCAGGATCAAATCCTGTTATGATGGATACCACTGCAGTAAAGGATGGAGATGATTATATTATTAATGGCCATAAGTGGTACACAAGCTCTGCTGACGGATCAAAGTTTGCAATTACCATGGCTGTGACAAATCCTGAAGCTCCGCCGTATCTTCGTGCAAGTATGATTATTGTACCAACAGATACACCCGGTTTTAATCTTGTGAGGAATATCCCGGTAATGGGTCATTCAGGGAGCGATTATTTCAGTCACGGTGAGATTATATTCCAGAACTGCAGGGTGCCTCAGAAGAATCTTCTTGGTGCTGAAGGGCAGGGATTTGTTATGGCCCAGGACAGGCTGGGGCCTGGCCGGATTCATCACTGCATGCGATGGCTTGGAATATGCAACAGGGCATTTGATATGATGTGCAGAAGGGCCAGCGAAAGGGTGATCTCCCCTGATGGCAGAACCCTTGCATCAAAGCAGATAATTCAGGCATGGATCTCCGAGTCTGCAGCTGAAATACGGGCTGCCAGATTAATGACACTCTATGCTGCATGGCGCATTGATACTGTGGGAGCAAAAGAGGCCAGGGATGACATTTCGCTTATAAAGTTTGGAGTTGCCAATACAATGCAGAATGTTATAGACAGGGCTCTTCAGGTACATGGGGGACTTGGAATGACAGATGATACAATACTGGCGTTTCTCTTCAGGCATGAACGGGCTGCACGGATCTACGACGGAGCGGACGAGGTGCATAAGTCCTCGATTGCAAAGAGAATATTGAAGAAGTATGAGAAGTAAATAATTCAGGGGGCAGAGTGAACCTGGTGTATTGGCCCCCTGTCCCCCAAAGGGGGCACGTAAAAGAAACATTTGAGCTGGTATATGAATCAATGATTTATAACATGTGTTAGTATTGTTAATTATGCAAAAGGTTTGTGGATTAAAGTTGAAGATGTACTAAATAATATTGGGAATATTGTAGAAATAAAAAAATTATAATTATCAGAGTAATATTAAATAACTCGTGCCCCCTTTGGGGGGCTGGGGGAACGGATGGGAAAGGGTTTCTTTGTTTTCTGAAAATCCGAAAATATAACTAATTCTATGGAGTTAAGTGTCTTAAGTGAAAAGAGAGAAAATTGTACTATCAGAAATGTCCTTTGAAGAGTTTTCCGGCATGGTTGAAGTTTCCATGGAGAATATCTGCAGAGATATTTTTCATGAGAACCGGGACTCGATTAAGATAAAGAAAGAGAATGTGGCAGTAAAAAACCTTACTGTCATATTTAATACCACATTAAAACTGAGCAATACAATGGGGTTCCAGGCCATGAGCCTTCGGGACCTCACAGCTGCATCGGGCCTGAGTATGGGGGCCCTTTATTCCTATTTTAAAAGCAAGGACGAGCTTGCAAAGATTATTCAGGAACAGGGGAGGCGCATAACCGGTGATATTCTCAGGGAGGAGATAAGTAAAGGTGTTAATCTTACTGACCGGATGCACAGGGCTGTGAAAGCCCATCTCTATCTTTCAGAGGTAATGCAGGAATGGTTCTATTTTTCATTTATGGAGGCAAAGAATCTTTCCAGGGATGAACAGAAAAAGGCGGTTGAAAGTGAGCTTTTAACAGAGAAAATATTTTCTGACATTATCGCAGAGGGTGCAAAGTCCGGTATATTCAGAAAGGTTAATCCTCTCCTTACTGCGTCAATTATAAAAGGGATGCTGCAGGACTGGTATCTTAAAAGAGGGAAGTACAAAAAACGGGGCATCACTGTTGAAGCTTATGCTGATTTTGTAATAGAATTTGTTGAATCATTTATCATGATGAATGAGAAGCATATGAAAGGGGGGAGAAATGGGAATAATTGATGAGGCTGGAATTATCAGAAACGGTGAAGAGCTTGACCTGAAGAAGGTAGGGGACTTTCTCCATGACTCAATCGCGGGTCTTAAGGGTGAAATTGAAATAAAGCAGTTCCCCGGAGGTTTTTCCAATCTTACATATCTTGTAAAGTCCGGGGATTATGAGATGGTGCTCCGGAGGCCGCCATTCGGGAAAAAGGCTAAAAGTGCACACGACATGTCAAGGGAATACAGAATATTAAAGGCTCTAAAGCCGCAGTTCCCATGCGCGCCTGAGGTACTTGTCTACAGCGAGGATGAGTCTGTTATGGGCGCGCCCTTTTATGTGATGGAGCGGATAAAGGGGATAATCCTTAGAAAGGATATCCCGGAAGGTATTTCATTGTCACCATCTGACTCCAGGCAGCTTTGTGAAAATCTGGTGACTCTCCATAATAAACTTCACAAGGTGGACTATGCTGCAGCCGGCCTGGAGAATTTCGGTAAACCTGAAGGGTATGTTTTCAGGCAGGTGGATGGATGGAGCGGCAGGTATATTGCAGCGCGTACCCCTGACGCACCTGACTTTGAAAAGGTGATGCAGTGGCTTCACGATAAGATACAGAGCGACTCCCCCAATCCTGCTGTTATTCATGGGGATTACAAGTTTGATAATGTGGTGCTGAATCCCAATAATCCTCTGGAAATAATAGGGGTACTTGACTGGGAGATGGCTACTATTGGTGATCCCCTTATGGATCTGGGGAGTTCCCTTGCCTACTGGGTTGACAGGGATGATCCGGAAAACCTGCAGATGATAAAGCAGCTCTGTACAACAGAGGATGGCATGCTTACCAGAAATGAAATTATAAAACTCTACGGTGAAATGAGCGGCGTAAATGTCGAAAATTTTGACTTCTATTACTGCTTCGGCCTTTTTCGCCTGGCAGTAATAGCCCAGCAGATATATTACCGCTTTTATCACGGGCAGACAGCAGATAAGCGTTTTGCCATGCTTATTCATGCTGTAAGAATTCTGGAATCAACAGCTATAAATGTAATAGAAAAGTCGGAAATTTAAAATGGGGGTCAGATGATGGAAGTGAATGATATTAAAAAGGTGCTTCTCCTTGGCGCAGGCACCATGGGGCAGCAGATAAGTGTTCCATGTTCCCTTGGCGGTTATGATGTTGTTATATATGATATTAATCAGGAGGCTTTAGATAAAGCCCTGAAACGGATCCCTAAAATTATGAGGGGGATGGTTAAATGGAAAAAGGCAACAGAGGATGAAGCTGAAGCTGCGCTTAAAAGGATCACCACCACAACTGATCCTGAAACCGCATCAGCTGAAGCGGATATTATTATTGAATCAGTTCCGGAAAACCCTGAACTTAAGATTAAGATTTTTTCACAGTTCAATAGACTCTGTCCGGAGCGGACAATTTTTACAACAAATACATCTACACTCTTACCTTCAATGCTTGCTGAAGGAACCGGGCGTCCGGAGAAATTTCTGGCACTTCATTTTCATGATGTGAGTATGACAAATATTGTGGATATAATGCCGCACCCCGGCACTTCCCAGGAGAGTCTCCAGATAGTTAAGGGTTTTGCGGAAAAGATAGGGCAGCTCCCTATTATGCTGGGGAGGGAGCATTCAGGTTATGTTTTTAACTACATGATAGGCGCCCTTTTTAATGCTGCCCAGGACCTGGCTTCAAAAAAAGTGGCATCAGTTGAGGATATTGACAGGGCATGGATGGGTGTTACACACATGATGTTCGGACCCTTCGGAATCATGGACAGTATCGGCCTTGATACTATTTTAACAATAAATGAATACTGGGCAAAAAAACTTAATAATTCCGACTGGGCCAGGAATGCCGATTTTGTAAGGGGTTATGTTGAAAAAGGGAATCTGGGGAAAAAGACGCAGAAGGGGTTTTATCAGTATCCTGATCCTCTTTTCCGTAGTCCCGATTTTCTTAAAAAAACAAGCGGGATGTAAAAAATATATTTTAGTGCAATAATGCTGATTATAATGGGGCTGTCTCAAAAGGCGGATTTTCAGGGATTTGTCATTCCGGTTTTGCAACTTCAATTATTGCAAATACCGGAATCTCCTGATTGAATCAGACCTAAGAGATACCGGCATTTCGCTTCGCTACAGCCGGTATGACAAAAAATTACTTTTTGGACAGCCCCATTAAAACATTTTTTTTAAATAATATTTAAGGAATTAACACTGATATTTCAAACATATCTATGAAAATCAATAGGGGGATTATTATGACAGTAAATTTTGATTTAACAGGCAAAGTAGCACTTGTCACAGGCTCAAGCCGCGGTATAGGCGAGTCTATTGCAAAGACCCTGGCTTCATACGGGGCAGAGGTTATTCTCTCAAGCAGAAAGCTGGAAAGCCTGAAAAAGGTTGAGGAGGAGATCATATCTGACGGAGGGAAAGCCTTTTCAGTTGCATGTCACAGCGGAGAGATGGATCAGATTGAAGCTTTATTTGAAGCGATAAAAGGAAAATATGGGAAGCTTGATATTCTTGTGAACAATGCTGCCACAAATCCTTTTTTCGGCGATGTCCTTAGTGTGGATGAGCAGGCCTGGGACAAAACAGTTGATGTGAATATGAAGGGATACTTTTTTATTGCCCAGAAAGCGGCAAAGATGATGGTTGGCCATGGAGGGGGTGCTATTGTTAATGTTGCTTCTATAAATGGAATTCGTCCTGCACCTATGCAGGGTGTTTATTCAATAACCAAAGCAGCTGTTATTGCAATGACAAAATCTTTTGCAAAGGAGCTGGCTCCATTCAAGGTAAGGGTCAATGCCCTTCTTCCCGGGATTACTGAAACAAAGTTTTCTGCTGCAATGACTAAGAATCCTGACTTAATGAAGGTAATTTTACCCTCAGTTCCAATGGGCCGGGTTGCAGAACCTGATGAAATGGCTGGTGCTGTGCTTTATCTTGTTTCTGAGGCATCATCATACGTTACAGGATCAACTCTTGTTGTGGATGGCGGGATGCTGGCTTAATCGGGATAAATGGTGCAATTTGGGGTCAGCCATGTGGGGGCTGAAGGTCAGCCGCGGGGGCTGACCTACGGTGTGGTATTTATATAATTGTTTTCACAAATTTACTTTTTAATATGAACGGGTCATTTGTCAGTACAGGTATATCAAAATATCGGGCGGTACCCGCAATCATGCGGTCATGCAATTCAGGTATATCTGTTATTTCAAAGGAAGTTTTTATTATTTCAATTGATAGTTTTTCTTCCATATAGTTAACAGAAGTTTTTATAATAGTTTCCATATCATTAATTGAAATCGGGATTCTCGATTTTTCATGTAGATAGGCAATTTCAAACAGAACAATTGAAGGGATTATAATAATATTTTTTCCTTTATCAGTATCCTGAAATATAGTATTTATTTTACTGGAGATTACTTTTTCTCCATTCATGAATTTTATTATTGCCTGAGTATCTGTTACATACTTATTCATTATCAATTTTCTTTAACAGGCTATCTTCAGCATTTTTATTTAATTCTTTCAGATCAGCTTCAATTTGTGAATAACCAATAGAAAAGTTTTTAAAGAGACCGCCTATTTTTTTTACAGTCTTGATCTCTTCAGGAAATATTATAAGTACTTCTGTAGGAATATTTATTCCAGGTTTAATCATAGGTTCTATGATTCCATTATGATATATTCCTTTAACTGTATTCATTTTTTCTGCTCCAGCTTAATTTTATCCGTATAGTGTATATAAGATAATGATTTCTGACGATATGTCAATCGGTTTTTAATGCCGCGGGGGCTGAAGGTCAGGCACGGGGGCTGACCCTACGGTGTGGGTATGGGATTTTCGGAATACCGGAAAGGCTTATGATTAGATATAATTACAATAAAACCCCGGGATTCCGGGGTTTTGTGTTTCAGGTGAAGTTAATTATTTCTGTTAAAAATTGTATTTCAGGCCTACGCGTAACTGTTGTGCAGGGAGGCCGTATCGTTCATAATAATCATAAGTTCCTCAAGAGGTTGAATCGAATTCAGAAAATTTGTCATCATCAGATCCTTTATAGAAAGCATATTCAATTACAAGAAATGTATTGAATATCAGCTTTTTTTCAAGACCCAAGAGTCCCCCTATACCTATGAAATCAGAGCTTGAATCAACTGTTTTTTCAAAGAGAGATGGCATATTTACTTCCCTTTCAATAGAGACATTTGCATAAAAGATACCTGCTGCTCCATATACAGAAGTACGGCCTCTGTCTGGAGAAAGCCTTATACCTGCAAAAACAGGAATAGCAAATGCATTATATTTAAGATTATATTCTTCAGTAATACTTGTGTCGATTACATGACCATCTTTTGTTGTGAAGTATGATTCAAATCCGGTGCGGAGAAACAAATTATTTTTAAAATTATATTCAATAAAAAAAACTCCACCAGCTATTATGGGTAAATTATGATTTGAATTAATGCCAGTGTAGAGAAATGGATCCGTTATTTGTTCCCATGAATCATCTACAACCCCATTGTCAATCGCATATGACCCTAAAACCCCCACGGAAAATCCCCGTGCAAAAGCTCCGGTAGAAGCGAAAATTGACAGCGCAACTGTTACTGCTAAAATTATATTTTTCATAAAATACTCCGGTTGATTATCAGATAATTCATTTTAATATATATTGCAAATATGACAGAATCTACCTTAAATGCAATTATTAGTCAAACTCTTTTAATTTCACTCTCTCATATCCCATATTTTTTTTATTTCTTGAAATCTCATGCATTATCGCCTTAAATTAAAGAGTCTCAGCTCAAAATGCCTTGCGCCAATTATTTCTACCATACAGGAAAATGATAAATGCTAATAAGAGAAATGAATTTTAATGACATAGAATCTGTAAACATCCTCATCAAAGAGGTATTTGATCAGTTCATGTCGGGCGACTACACAGAAGAGGGGATCGCAAATTTTTATGAGTTCATCAGTCCCTCGTCATTAAGGGAACGCTTATCTTCAGGGAACCGTTTTTATACAGCAGAAAAAGATGAAATTATTGCAGGTGTTATTGAAGTGAGGGATAATTCCCACATTGCACTCTTCTATGTAAGTGGAATATTTCACGGTAAGGGGATCGGGAGAAGCCTTTTTGTACATGCACTGAAATATATCCCCCCGGGCACAGCAATTACAGTAAACTCATCACCATTTGCCCTTCCTGTATATGAAAGATTAGGATTTACCCGCCAACTTCCTGCCGGTATGAAAGACGGCATGGCCTTTATTCCTATGAAATATATTCATCATATTTAACATTTTATAAGTCAGGGAAAGGTTTCGTTTTCATTCAATTTCTCCCCCTTCTCCCTCGGGGAAATAATTGGAAAGCATTAATTTTCTTCATGGGAGAAGGGGGCCGGGGGGATGAGGGAATAGTAGTGTCGAATTCTGACAGAAGGTCAAAAAAAGCGTTCGACCGCCGGAGGCGGGGTGAGGTCTTTTGTGAATAAAAATTTTCCCCTTAAAAGAACTTGACTGAACCGCTGAAAAAGTAGAACTTGCAGTACTAATTTAAGAGAATAATCTTTGATTTTTCCGGCAATAAAGCGGGTGTGTTTATATATGAAAGATATTTTAAACCTTAAAGAACTTATTTCAATGGCCCTTGCTGAAGACCTGGGTGCAGATGGCGACATTACTGCTGAGGCAATATTTAAAGATGAAGTTTATTCATTCTCACTTGTATCAAAAGATGAGGGGATTCTCTGCGGTATGGAAATATTCGCAATGGTAATGACCGGGATAGATGAAAGCATAAAAATTGAAACCTTCTATGCTGATGGTGATTCCATAAAAAAAGGTGATATTGTAGCATCAGTATCTGGTCCTGCTGTATCGATTTTAAAGGGTGAACGTACAGCTTTAAATTTCATCTCACACTTATCTGCAATTGCCACAAAGACCGCCCTTTTTGTTAAAGAGTCAGATGGTAAAACTGAAATACTCGACACAAGAAAAACCCTCCCCGCATACAGGGAACTTCATAAATACGCTGTGCGATGCGGCGGGGGGACCAACCACCGCATCGGTTTATACGATATGGTGATGATTAAGGATAATCATGCAGATGCTGCAGGGGGAATAAAATCTGCAGTTCACAGGGTGAGAGCAAAATGGGGGGATAAGTATAATATTGAAGTAGAGGCCAGGACACTCAATGAAGTTAAGGAGGCACTTGACTCTGCTGCAGATATAATAATGCTGGACAATATGACAGATAAAGAGATGACTGAAGCTGTAAAATTTATAGCAGGAAGGGCAAAGACAGAGGCCTCGGGTAATATGAGCTTTGAAAGAATAAAATCCGCAGCCTCCGCAGGTGTGGACTCAATCTCATTCGGCGAGCTGACTCATACAGTAAAGGCCTTTGACTTCAGCCTAAAGGAAACTGATTTTTCGGCAGACTATGTTCCCCCCTTCTCCACTGTGGAGAAGGGGGGTTAGGGGGGATGAGGTCTGAACCGGTACCTGAGAACTTAATAACCGGGGAACTTAAAACACTTAACAATCAATGGTGATAAACATGAAGCTTAGAATGAAATTCAGAATGAAACTTCAAACCGATTCAGAAGAAGCATTAAAGAAATATATACTCGATGCAAAGGAACGTCTTGGCTGGCGCATGGTTATACCTGCCCATCATTACATGAAGAGCGAAATCGTGGATATCGCTGATTTCACAGGGGACTCCTATAAGCTGGCTCTTGATGTTAGCAGAAGCGATGCTGAATTTATTATATTCTGCGGGGTAAGTTTTATGGCAGAGGGTGCTGCCATACTTGCGAAGGAAAACCAGCATATACTTATGCCTGAGCAAACTGCAGGGTGCCCTATGGCTGATATGATTACAGGTGAAACCGCAGGCCGGGCATTGAGTCTGATTAATGAAAACATCCCATCTCCGGCAGCACCTGTTGTGTACATGAATTCATATATAGATTCAAAAAGTCTCTGCGGTGAATATGGCGGTTCTGTCTGCACAAGTTCCAATGCGTCAAAAGTTGTGAAAAGCTATCTTGACCAGGGTAAGCCGGTATTCTTTTTTCCTGATTTTCACCTTGGAACCAATGTGGCCCATTCTCTCGGTATTGACAATAAGCAAGTTGTAAAAGTTAACCTGGACCTTACTTTCGAAACGGGTAAAAATATTAAAGAAGCAAAAATGTTTTTATGGGACGGATTCTGCCCCATACATGCCGCATTTGAAGTTCATGATGTTCATGAAATGCGGGAAAAATATCCTGACGCAAAAATTATTGTCCACCCTGAGTGCAGCCGCGATGTGACAGCACTTTCAGATATTTCCGGTTCCACAAGTCAGATATATGATTCGGTTGTGAATTCCCCTTCCGGATCACAGTGGGTAATCGGCACTGAACTGAATTTTGTAAAAAGAATAGCAGCAGATAATCCCGATAAAACAATAGTTCCTCTTAGAGAATCTCTCTGCTCAAATATGAGCAAGGTAACTCTTCTTAATGCAGCAATGGCAATAGAATCTGTTGAAGGTTTTGTCGCCGGCAAAGGGAGTCTTGACAATGAAATTCTTGTGGATGAATTCCTGAGAGAAAAGGCAAAACTCTCCCTCGAAAAAATGATAAGTATAGCTGAACGGAAATAATTCGCGGAGCGGAAAATGAGACATTATTTTGATTCAATTGTAATTGGAACAGGTATCGCAGGGCTCACCGCTGCTGTTTATCTTAAAAAAGCCGGGCTCAATGTAGCTGTTCTCACAAAAGAGGAGAACATCAATGAAACAAATACCAACTATGCCCAGGGAGGGGTGGTAGCTGCAAGGGATGATGATTCGGCTGAGCTCCTGTTCAATGACATAATGGATGCAGGGTGCGGATATAACCGGAGGGAAACCGTGGATTATTTTTCAAAATCGGCCCCTTCTCTTGTTTTTGACTTTCTTGTTAATGAGGCGGGTATTGAGTTTAATAGAACTGAAAACGGCGGCATAGACTATACCGGGGAGGCTGCGCACAGCAGACGGCGTGTTGTCTACTATGAGGACCATACAGGGGACAGGATACAGGAAACCCTGGAAAACTATGCACAGAAAAATGAAATAAATTTTTTTCCGGGATATACTGCAATTGATATAATTACCAATGATCATCATTCACTTGATATCCAGGAGATATATAATGAACGTGTTGTTATGGGGGTCTATGCCCTTAATAACAGCACAGGAGAGGTCGAAACTTTTTTTGCAAATTCGGTTGTGCTTGCAACAGGCGGAATCGGGAATATTTATTATCACACCACAAACCCTGAGCCTGCAACAGGTGATGGAATAAGTATGGCAAACAGGGCCGGTGTTGATATAATTAATATGGAGTTTGTCCAGTTCCATCCCACTGCTCTTTTCCACAGGGACATTAAAAGATTCCTCATATCTGAATCGCTTCGGGGAGAAGGGGGGCGGATTGTTGATCATCATGGTGCTGAATTTATGAATGAGTATTCGGCCATGGGGGATCTTGCACCAAGGGATGTGGTTTCCAGGGCAATTTATGACCGGATGGCAAAAACAGGGAAGGAGTGTATGTTTCTCGATATTGCCAACTTTTATACAGGATCTACTCCTATTGAAAAGCGTTTTTCTAAAATATACTCCACCTGCTTAAGTGGAGGTATAGATATAACAAAAGAGCCCATACCTGTTGTCCCTGCTGCTCACTATATGTGCGGCGGAATTAAAACTGACCTTGCAGGGAGAACATCTATCAGGAATTTATATGCCGTTGGAGAGGTCGCATGCACAGGGCTTCACGGAGCAAACAGGCTTGCATCTACTTCTCTTCTTGAAGGGCTTTTCTGGGGCAAGGTTGCAGCTGAGAATATTGCAGCAATGGGGGGACAGATTGATCCTGAGCGATTTGAGTCAATCCCTGACTGGAGAAAGCCCCAGTATACAGAAGAGTTTGATCCCCTTTTGATAGATCAGGATATGAAGGTTATACAGCTTACAATGTGGAACTATGCAGGGATTATTCGCACTGATAAGGGGCTTAAAAGAGCTGAGGCTGATCTTGATTATCATACACACAGGGTAATGAAATTTTACAGGGAATCAAAAATTGCAAAGGATATTATTGAGCTAAGAAACGCAGTAGTGAGCTCTTCTCTCATAGTAAAAGCCGCACTGAGAAATCGTAAATCTGTGGGGTGTCACTATCTTCAGGATTTCTGATCAATTTATTTGACTTTCATCAAACTTCTGGTTAAATTCAAAATAATGTATATTCCTTTTAAATTATTTCGGGTTTTTCAAATCGGCAGGCCGGGGGCAATTGAGGGGATATAGTTAGCAGAAAATTTAAAATAAGAGTGATAACAGCCATGAATAAAAATGAAAAAATTACAAATGAAACAAACTGTCTGCCTGGTGAGCATTCCTCAACAGGGTTAGAAAGGGAACATGCGGAGTTCCATAATTCCTATCTTAAAGAGAACATTGTTGATGATATAAAATTTCTCCGTGAGATTTATAAGGATAAAATAGATCTTACTCCTGAAATGGTAAATATAGAATTTATTAATGATCTTAAGGTTCTTGGCAAGAAAATATACTTCTTTATTCTCGGGCTGGAACAGGATCTCACCCCCCAGGACTACATCCGCTATAAATTTGATTTTATCCAGACTAATGTGACAGAGGGAAGCCCCCATCTTTTTTATCTTGCCTGGAACGGGCTTATAAAAAATGACAGCTTTAAGAGACTTTTACGGCAGAAGTTCTCAATAAAACGGTTTAGTGAAGTACTGGTTCCTAAAAATATTCCGGCATTCGGGGCAAAGCATTCCAGGTATAGAACCAAGCTTGTTCTTGCAATTGAGGATATGGAGATCAATCCCGGGGGTGTTATCCGTAATGAAGGGCGTATACTTGATGACGGCAGCGGGAAAATTATGCGTGAGGGTATTGTGTGGCTTCCAAACAAGAAAGGTGTGCCTATTTTCCCTCATGCTTATGTTCCTCTTAACCAGGCACATGTAATTGCAATAAGGCATGGTAAATCGGTTCATGAGTCGGGCGGTGATAATCCTGAGTTTGTCGGTTCAGGGATTTGGGATACATGGAAGGATAACAGGCGTATAAGCGGTTCAATAGGTAATCAGCTGAAGCCTAAGGGGATAGATACTGCAAGGGAACTGGGCCGTGATTTTAAAATTATTGTTGATGCCCTTGAAAAAGCGGGTTACCCTCTCTGGAAGCATTCAGGCCTTGATCCTGTTCAGGTTTATGGAAGTGAAAGTGAAAATACTGAGGAGACATCCCGCTGTTTTCTTGAAGAGGCTGGTTATCCTGATATTAAATTTGAAGCGCTTTACGGACTTAATTCCCAGAAGTACGGCGCACTTACACATATGCTGAAAAATGATGTTTATAAGCAGATGCTTGGAGTATATGGCCATAATCTCCCCGGATCAGATGATGATAAAAAGAAGGCAGTAAAGGAACTCTTTAAAAACCGGTTTTATCATTTCCCTGAAGGGGAATCTCTTATAGAAGCGGACTGGCGTATTGCCCATTCTTTTGTTGATTTAATGAGAAATAATCTGGGTAAACGTGTTGCCCTATGTGATCATTCAGGTGCTCTCAGGGTATTTGAGGCTGTAATCAGGACCCTCGATTTTGCAGAATATTCTTCCATAAAAGAGGGGCAGGATTCTATTATTGCAATGGTATACCAGCCTGGTAACAATGTGCGTTATGACTACCTCCAGCGAAAGGGGATACCATTAAGGCAGGAAGATAATTAAAGTGATAATATGAAACATGGCTTTTCTTCACTTATTGCTATTATTGTTTTTTTTACAGGGTGCTTTCCAGGTGCTGAATCTGTAAAAATTCAATCAAAGATTGATGAGATTGATGAGATTGAATATATACAGATAAGGCTGGAGGACCCTTCATGTGCTGCAGGCTGCAGTGTGGACAGGGTTTCTGATTCAGGGGAGACAGTCTGTTTCAGGGAAGAATCAGTACTTACTGCAGCTGATATTCTGAAAGCATCTTCAGTAAATGGTAATGCTTTAGGTTATGTAATTGCACTTGAGCTGAACAGTTCCGGAAGAGTTAAACTTGATATGATTACAAGAGGAAACCGGGGTAAAAGACTCGGTGTATATGTTGCCGGTAAAATGGTTACTGCACCTGTAATAAACTCAGTTATCTCCGACGGTAAGGCCCTGATTGCCGGAGGTTTTACCCGCATCGAGGCTGAAGAAATTGCGGCTAAACTAAATGCCAGGTTAAAATGAAGAGTATGAAGACAAAAGTTTTTTATTACCTATTAATTTCTGCATCTCTTTTCGTGATTCTGCCTGGATGCAGCAGTAAGGTTATAACCCCGGTTGCAAAAGAACCGGAATTAATCTATTACTCAGGTAAGGCAAAAATTACCGCAATAGTACCGTCAACAGAGAGCTCTGGCCGTGGGATGTATTATATATATTACGATTTTACTCCGCTTAAAACATCTCATCTATCGCAATACAAATATCCTGCGACCGGTGATAATAATATAAAACTTTACCATGACCACAGGGAGAGTTTTCACGCAAACTGGATTAAAAAGTGGGATATAAAAGAAGGTAATATCTATCCTGCTTTAAGATTAGAGAAAAAAATTAATCTGGTATCAGGAAATAATGTGAGCTTCGAAATACTTCTCGATTCCCCTCAGGAATAGTTACTGAACTTTTTTTACTCTTCTTATTTGTTACTGCTTAATATCTTCCTTATATTTAGATCCGATAATGATTCAAGGTTTTACATTGTATTATCCTGCTGGAGGAAGAGGATCGTTTATGAGGGATAAATTTTTTAAATCCATTTTTAATAGATTTATATCTGATTCTTCATGGAAGGGGAGCATTGGATTTATAATGCAGTACTTTGTGCAGATTTTTCTCCCTGTATTTGTACTTCTCATTTTTTCATTCATTACTGTGTTTCAGGTTATAATCCCCCTGCTTGAAAAAAAATATATGAATTATAAACATGAAATGTGCCGCAATCTTGTTGATCTTGCAATGAGCGATCTGCATTCAAGGCAGAGGGAGGTAAATGAAGGCGCTATTTCTCTTAAAATGGCTCAGCAGAGGGCTATTAACAGGTTCAGGAATTACAGGTTCGGTGATGATGCCCGTGACTATTACTGGTTTCAGGGCCCTGATGCCATTCTTGTAATGCATCCATACAGGCCCGATTTTGAGGGGCAGAATCCGGATCACATAATTGCACCAGATGGCAGAATTCTTACAGAGTTATACATGGATCTCTTTAATGCTGCGAAAAATCCATCCGGCGGATATCTTGAGTATAAGTGGTACTGGAAGGAGAATCTTGATGTAATAAAAAAAAAGGTATCCTATGTTAAGATTTTTGAACCATGGGGCTGGGTTGTAGGGACAGGTGTATATTTAGATGACATCGAAGAGGAAATGGCAGAATGGAGGGTTACTTTTATTAAGCTGGGTCTGTTGCTTACATCTCTGGTTGCAGTTATTGCTCTTTTCCTGTCATTCAGAGGGGCGCGTTTTAAGCAGAGGGAGATTGAAGCATTAAAACAGCTTCAGGCCAATGAGGATAAATTCCGCTCAATTTTTAATTACAGCCCATACAGCATTTCAATAAATACTCTCCCGGAGGGGAGATATCTTTCTGTAAATATTGCTTTCGAATCATTTACAGGTTATCAGGATGGTGAGCTTAAAAGCAGGACATGGAATGATTGTCATCTGGCCCCTGAAGATATTGAATCGGGACTTCTTAACAGAATAAGAGAAGAGGGTAAAGTCTATAATATTGAATCTGCGGTTAAAACAAAATATGGAGAGAATAAAAATATTCTCTATACAGCTGCAGCAATTGAGGTTGATGGAGTATCCGCACTTATTTCTCTTATTGTTGACATAACTGAGCAGAAAAAACTGGAAGAGGGTCTGCGTCACTCCCAGAAAATGGATGTAATAGGGCAGCTTACAGGGGGAATTGCTCACGATTTTAATAACATGCTGGCAGGTATTATGGGGAGCGCCGAGATTCTGGGTATGAAAACCGCGGGTAATCCCGATTTAGTCAGGCATGTTGACCTTATTATAAAAAGCTCAAACCGGGCTGCTGATCTTATAAAAAAACTCCTTACATTTGCACGCAAAGGTATGGAGGTGACTGCTTCATTAGACATGCATGATGTTATTAAAGAATCTATTGTACTCCTGGAAAGGAGTATCGACAGAAAAATTGCAATAGAAACCAGGCTGTCCGCAGTAAATTCTGTAGTAAGAGGTGACCCTTCTCTTCTTCAGAATGTCATACTTAATCTTGGCCTTAATGCAAGAGATGCCATGCCTGAAGGTGGGATTATTGCTGTCAATACATCAAATATTGTAATAGATAAAGCCTTTTGTGAAAACCGTCATTACAAAATTAATCCTGGAAAATATATAGAAATTAATATCCAGGATTCAGGGATGGGGATGAACAGCGAAATTCTAAAGCGCATTTTTGAACCTTTTTTTACAACTAAACAGGTGGGGAAGGGGACAGGCCTCGGTTTATCTGTAGTCTATGGAACAGTAAAGGAGCATGGCGGGATTATAGAGGTATTCAGTGAACCCGGCTCAGGAACAATTTTTAAAGTTTATCTCCCCATAACAGACAATCAATCAGATAAAACTGCAGTTGAAGAGGATAAGCCTGTTTATGGCAAGGGGTGTATTCTTGTTGTTGACGATGAGGAGATTGTAAGGACAATCGCTGCATCACTTCTTGAATCATTGGGCTATGAATGCATTTTTGCAGAGAATGGCATGGCTGCTCTGGAAGTTTATGAACGTGAAAAGGGGAGGATTGATCTTGTGCTCCTGGATGTTATTATGCCCGGTATAAGCGGAGTGGATACCTTCTACAGGCTTAAGATGATTGATGAAAATGTAAAAGTAATCTTATCCTCAGGTTTCAGGAAAGATGAAAAAATCAAAGATCTCTACAAAGCTGGTGTAAAAGGTTTTATGCAGAAACCTTACCATCTTTTTGAGCTGAGCAAAGTTGTTGCCCGTGTTATAAACCTGTCTCAGGAGTAAAGCATCATAATAATTTAGTGGACATGGAATTTTAATATTTCAATATTGCATCAGTAATTATTCCTGAAGATATCTTTTAGTGTAATTATACTCTAATATCCCCGCCGCCTGCGGCGGCGGGGATATTAGAGTATTTTATTTCAAATAAAAGTTAAGGAATTAACATTGATATTGTATACTAAAGCTCTACGATAAATTGATAAATGAGAAATAATGAAAGATAAAATTAAAGGTCTATTTAAAACATCGGGATTTAATCTTACAGATAAAGAAGCTGAGCTTTTTTCTCTCTATTACCGACTGATAAATGAAAATAACAGTGATAATGATTTAACAAGAATAAAGGGCGAAGGGAACTTTATTGTTAAGCACTTTATTGATTCAGTCTATTATACCAGATTTGTCGAAATCCCGGAGTCTGTAATTGATATAGGAACAGGTGCCGGATTCCCCGGTATCCCCATTAAAATAATGTTTCCTCATGTAAATATTATCCTTGCAGAGCAGAGAAGCAGAAGGATTGATTTTCTTAAACTTGCAGTCGCTGAACTGGGGCTTGAAGGTGTGGAGTTTTACTCTCACAAGGTAACAGATAAATCTTTTTTTACTGTTGCCGGAGTTGTTACAAGGGCCCTTGAAGACGCATCTGAAACCCTTGACAGGGTTGAACATTTCCTCCCTGAAGGGGGGAGGGTAATTCTCCTTAAGGGCCCTGATGCCGGCGGAGACATAGAGAAACTGACTGAGAAAAACCGGCGTAATTATTCCCTCGTTGTTGATAAAAAGTATGTTCTGCCCGGTACAGATAATGCCCGGAGGCTCCTGGTTTTTAATAAAAATACATCCATATTCAGGAAAATATATAAGATTATGAAAGATGAAAATGAAACAAGGGGGATTCCCCTATCCTCCCCGGAGAATAAAACCTACCGTGAGATTAAACGGCTTGCTGCCGGTGAGGGGATTAAGAAGATTAATTCCATCTCAATTTCCGGTAAGAAAATAATATCAGATTATCTTTCAAGTGGTGATATAAGTGGATGCAGGCTCATTCTTCCTGATGATTACATCGAAAGTGATAATGATTTTGATCTATTAATTTCAAGGTTCCATGATAATGGTGCTCTATACATTCTCAAAAAAGGGTTATTTAATGAAATTGATCCATTAAATAACAGGGCCCCTCTTCTGATTACAGAGATGCCTTTGATTGAAGAGTGGGACGGATCTCTCCTTGAGGGATGCAACCCGGTAATCCCCTTTCAGGATCCTGCTAATGTGGGCGCTGCAGTACGGTCAGCCGCAGGGTTCGGGGTTGAACGGATTATCCTTGCCAGGGGTGCTGCAAATCCCTATCATCCCAAATCTATAAGGGCTTCATCCGGTGCAGTCTTTAGCGTGAGCTTTGTTAAGGGCCCTCCAATTGATGAAATATCTGATTCTGCAGGTGAAAAACTTCCCATTGTTTTACTGGACAAAGGGGGGGCAGATATTGGTGAATTTCTATTTCCTGAAAGCTTTATTCTTGTTCCAGGTTCCGAGGGTCAGGGGATCCCTTCAGGGCTAATGCATAAATCGGTATCTATTCCTGTTACAGACCGGATTGAATCTTTAAACGCCTCAGTTGCTCTTTCGGTTTTTTTATATGAGTGGGCTAAACAAAAAAAATAATTTGACAACTTCTGTTATTATCTCATTTCTTTTATTGTCCCTGCGGGGGACAGTTCTATTCAGCCGGATAGAATTATTGTAATCATTTCCTGAAGGAGAATAACGCATGTCATTAAAGGATAAGATAAGGACAATACCTGATTTTCCAAAAGAGGGTATTATGTTTCGTGATATTACAACTCTTCTAAAAGATCCTGAGGGGTTTAAGGAAGCAGTTGATCTCATTGCTGATCATTGCAGAAATATTGACTTTGATGTTGTTGCAGGTATTGAGGCGCGGGGATTTATCCTTGGCGGAGCGATAGCATATAAGCTTGGTAAGGGATTTGTGCCAATACGAAAGCCGGGGAAGCTCCCTTTTGAATCTATCAGTTATGAATATGAACTTGAATATGGAAGCGATAGTCTTGAAGTTCATACAGATGCTATAAAAAAAGGTGACAGAGTGCTCTTAATTGATGACCTTCTTGCAACCGGCGGTACAGCACTTGCCGGAGCAAAGCTTATTGAAAAACTTGGCGGCCAGGTTGTTGAGATGGCCTTTGTAATTGATCTCCCCGATGTTGGTGGAGGGAAGAAGCTTGCAGAGAGCGGTTACACAGTGTTTCATCTTGTCGAATTTGAAGGTGACTGAGAATTTTTTTGTAATCATAGTAACAGTGCACAATGCATCTCTGCATTGTGCACAGAATCATTCATTAGACCTGCCGGAATAATTTCCTCATTTTGATGTAACCTTGATGATCTATTTTTATCTATATATAACAGTCTGCAGCAATTGCAGTTTCCAGTATTACTCTGTATGGAGTATCCGGTAATTATAATTATTGTAAGGAATAAAATTACTTTTACTTTAAGGAGCAGAAAATGAAGAAATTGTTTTCATCACTTTCAATATTACTTATCCTTCTTTCATGCAGTACAATTCAGGCTGACAATTCCTTTCTTTCAGAAACAGCCAGGACATCTCCTTTAAAAAGCAGTAAAGATAAAACCGTTCTTCATGCCCTGCAGAATACTTATCATAATATTTATAATGAATATAAGGATTCTGTAGTATTTATAAGCACAGAAAAAACCGTTACAGTTCAGGGGTTCAATCCCTTTATGGATGATCCGGCATTCCGGAATTTTTTCAATTTTAGAAATATCCCGCCTCAGACCAGGAAAGCCAGAGGGCTCGGGACCGGTTTTATTATTTCAAGCGACGGATATATATGCACAAATCATCATGTAGTACAGAATGTTGATACTGTAACAGTAACTGTTGCTGATAAAACATATGAGGCTGAAATAATAGGATCGGACCAGCTTACTGATATTGCCCTTCTCAAGATAAAGAATAATGAGAAAAAAGATACATTCAAGCCTGTATATTTCGGCGATTCAGAAAAGGTAAAAGTAGGAGATTTTGTACTGGCAATAGGTAATCCATTCGGACTTGATAAAACCTTTACTTCCGGAGTTGTAAGCGGTACCGGGCGTAATCAGCTCGACAGTATGGGTAATATGCATATACAGACTGATGCTGCAATAAATCAGGGTAATTCGGGCGGTCCGCTTATTAACATTGACGGTGAAGTAATAGGTGTAAACAGGGCAATTTATTCCAGTTCGGGGGGGAATGTGGGTATCGGTTTTGCCATCCCTGTTAATCTGGCAAAGGAGACTTTAGCTCAACTTAAGGAGTATGGAAAAGTAAAGCGGGGGTATATCGGGATCAATGCGGCACCTTTAAATGATGATTTCGCGAAACAGCTGGGGCTTGAAAACAGTGAAGGTGTTCTTGTGGGGAGTGCCATTAAAGGGGGGCCTGCAGAAGCGGGCGGTATTATCGATGGCGATGTGATTGTAGCCATTGATGACAAACCTGTAACCTCGTTCCAGGATCTTATTCAGATTGTAGGTAATGAAAGGGTTGGTAAAACAATTAAAGTAACTGTGTGGCGGAATAAAGCGAGGACAAACTTCTGGGTAACAATAAAAGAGAGGCCGTAAATAGAATTTATCTATTTAGTGAAAGATAAAAATCAGGAAAGCCAGCCTTAATCGGGCTGGCTTACATGTGATAAATCATGGAGTTTATATTAAGGTAATTTAAATTTCAGCTACGTTCTCGTACCTTTCTTCGCTGTTTTCGTAGTATTCCTCCTCGAAGTTCCTGTCAAAACCGGTCTGGACTGTACGTGATCCTTCAGTCCGGTATATATTTTCCCCGCGGTTTGAATCGCTGCTCTCATCTATTGATGAACTATCCTGCAATTTTTCCTCAGGGTGACTTTTCCTGTATTTATAGAGAAGTTCTTTTGTGCTCATCTCTTTCCATTCTTTAGCACGAATAATGTGCTGACCATTAGGGTAAGTGTCAATATATGACTGAAATTCCCGTGCAGCAAGGTCAAAGTTCTTATCAAGGAAGTATGAATATCCGATTTTTATTCGTGCATCCTGATCTTTATGATAGTAATTATTTGATAGAACTCTGCGGAAATATGTAATTGCTGAATCGTACCTTTTCAGTGAGAAGTAGGATTCACCAATCCAGTAGAGTGCGTTTTCCGATCTTTCAGTATTAGAGAAGTTCCGCAGATATCTCTGGAAAAATTCGATTGCAGGGAAGTATCGCCCTCTTCTATAATTGTTCAGGCCGCTCTCATAAAGCTGTTTCATGTAGGCATCATTTATATCATCAGTGTAGTTGCTGAAGTTTGCATAATATTTCAGGAAATGATCATAAAGATCATATGCTTTCATGTCCTGTCCCTGTCTTTTGTAAACACGGGCTTTCCCTATTATTGCTTCCTCGTTATTTCCGTTCTCCGCGATTGCCAGGTCAAACATCCTCCCTGACCTGTCTACTTCACTTCGTTTAAGATAGGTGTGGCCAAGTTCAGTGTATACACGGCTTCTGAAATCCTTATTGTCGCTGTAATTTAAGGCAGTCATGAGCTGGTGAATACCCTCCTCATCATACCTTTTTAGAATTTTCAGCCTTGCAACCCTGGCCTTGATTTCATCGAGCATTTCACCCGGTATATCTTCACTTGATTTAAGTATATATACATATTTAAGGTAGGCCAGCCTGTTAAGGTTCAGCTTTTCGTAACTCTGGGCTATGTGGTAATAGGCGTCAAGTGCAGAATCGGTTTTAGGGTATCTGGCCACAACTTTAGTAAATGTATCTATAGCTTTATTCAGTGATTCTTTTGAACCCCGCTCAAAGGACATTTTCCCTTCTACAAGGAGTTCCCTTGCTTCCCTTTCCGGCTTAACAAAAGAGTCATAATAGGCTATAAGGGCTACACCGAAAAAGATAAAAAGTATTCCCACAAGTATCCAGTGTTTCATCAATCAGCTCCCCTGCATTGTTCTATGCTTAAAATATATATTAAAATCAATATCGTTCCAGAAAAACATTTAAAGCTATTTAAGCCTTAACATGGCAAAATCGCTCCAGAATTTTGCTTCTTCAGGGTAAGCACTCTGTACATCCCTGCTGCTGAGAATAAGAATCGCCCTGCTGTAATCTTTCATCTCAATATAGCTTTTTCCAAGGAAAAGCCTTGCCATTGCCCTGTCAGAATAATTATCGGTGCTGCTGATGAATTTATTCAGCTCTTTTGAAGCCAGATGGTATCTTCCGGAATAAAAATAGACCTGTATTATTCTGCTGAGACTGCTCTCCGGAGTAATCTCTTTTTGACTGTCCGGAACTGCTGACTCATCTTCAATTCTGCTTATATCGGTTTTGTCTGACTGAGCAGGAATTTTAGAAGTAATATTTATACCCTTTATAAAGCCCTGACCAGGTTCCGCAGTATCTGAGATCAGTCCATAGTGATAATCATTTTCCGACTCGTCGTCAGTCAAAAATTTCCTTTCAATGATATTCACGCTTCCGATTATCATATTTTCTATAGAAGATGCAGGTGAGGGTATCTGCCTGGATTTTATTACCTTGAGGATCTGCATCCCATCATTCCCTGTATATTCCCATGTAATTTGAATTTTTCCGTTTACTCTTTCAGCTTTTATTCCGGTAATTCTGTAGGGCTTTTTAATGGTTACAGGGAGGCGTGTAAATATGAGGCCTGTGTCAAAATTTATATCAACAGTGCCGTCAGAATACCTGGGGAGTACGGCATAATAGAAATCTCCTGCATCTGAGATGCTGTCCTTGTAGGTTGTTGTTTCCTGATCAGTTATATTGATTAACCTGGAATCTTTCAGTTTAAAAAAAGAATTGATAATCTCCCCGGACCTGTAAATTTCATATCCTGTGAGTTCTTTATCCGATGCGGTTGCCGCTTTTTCCCATCTCACTATGATAGATTTATCTGCATCGGCAAAAGCGGCCACGTTCAGGGGTGTGGAAACTGATCTCTCCTTAATGTATATACCGGCTGTAGTGAAGTTCTGTCCTGATATGGGGGTAAAGTATTCAATATTATTTTTATCGGTTACTGTAACAGCATAAAAAAATGCTCCGAATTCCGGCACGGTTGTATCTGTATAAACAGAATCGGTCACTGTAGCGATTTTAGATGAAACGGTGAGCTCCGAATTTGAGTTAATTGCACTTCTGCTTCTGTAGATATTATATTTAAGGTTTTTTGAAGAACCGCCATCCCATCTTATCCGTATACCCTGTCTTTGGGTATCCACACGGATCGATTTAACCATATCTGGTTCAGCATAAAGAGATACCGGTGCGGATGTGAAATTAACATTACTTAGCAGTTCAATTTCTCTCTTTAACAGCTTTTCCTTTGCAATAACCGCATAATAGTAATCCTTTCCCTGTTGAAGATTTTTATCAGTAATCATCCCCTCAAGGGACGGGTTTGATATACCCACAAGCCTGGCTTTCAGTATGTCATCAATGCTGTTAAAGGGGGATTCACTTCTTCCAATGACAAAATCTCCTGAGAAATTACGGTTCATTTCCCATGTTACTTTTACTGCATTTGCAGAAAGTGGTATCCTTTCAGCTTTAATATTCCAGGCGATATGATCCGGGTAGGTTAAAGCCCTGGCGGATAAAAAGGTGCAGAGAAAGAGTGCAATCAGAATCGCCGCGGCCGGAATTATATTTAGTTTTTTTTTATTCATATGTATTCTGGTTTAGATTTTTTTATATTATCGGAAGATTTATCCTTAATCTTTAGATAATTTTATTGAGTAAACAGTGAATTTAAAATTGTGTATAAAAATTGAGCTCAAATTATCATTATTATTTTTTATTGAAAAAAGTGAAATATATGTCTTGACTGCAGGGTGTGTCAAATTATTTAAGTGTCAGTATCTTTTTTTCAATGTTTATTCCTTAACTTTTATTTGGAATAAAATTTTCTAATATCTGGGGCTGTCTCAAAAGTCAGATTTTCGGGGATTTGTCATTCCGGTTTTGCAGCTTCAATTATTGCAAATACCGGAATCTCCTGATTAAATCAGGCCTAAGAGATACCGGCATTACGCTACGCTACAGCCGGTATGACAAGGAAATTACTTTTTGGACAGCCCCGGAGATTGAAAACAGCATAATTACACAAAAAGATATCTTTTGGGATAATTACTGATTTTTTTTAAAGTATCTTAAAGACAGGGTGTGACTCTATAAAAATGTATGACTGAATTTGAACTTTTTAAAATACGAAGCAGGGATATTGATACATTAATTGATATTATTGTAAAAAATGATCCCGATTCTGATGTGGATATGGTCCGGAAGGCCTACACTGTGGCATATAATGCACATGATGGCCAGTTACGTCTATCCGGTGAACCATATATTATACACCCTCTTGAAATTGCCCTCACTCTTGCCATGATGAAACTCGATACAACTACCATAAGCGCTGCTCTTCTCCATGATGTAGTTGAAGACACCAGGTTCTCTTTAGATTTTATTGAAGAGGAATTCAGTGAAGATGTGGCAATGCTGGTTGACGGGGTAACTAAGATATCCTCTATAAAAAACCGGTCAAAGAGCCATGCCCAGGCTGAAACCCTTCGTAAAATGCTCCTTGCCACTGTTAAGGATATCAGGGTTATAATAATTAAGCTTGCGGATAAGCTTCATAATATGCAGACAATAATGTTTCATTCCGAGATTAAAAGACATAGAATCGCCAAAGAGACCCTTGATATATATGCCCCAATAGCAAGAAGGCTTGGTATATCACGTCTGGGTAGCGAGCTTGAAGATCTTTCATTTCATGTTCTTTATCCTGAAGAATATAAACTGGTAAAAAACGGTTTTGCCCAGAGACAGAACGAAGTAGAGTTATACATAGAGAATTTCCGGGATGCAATTAGTGAAAAGCTGGCGGACCTTGGTATTGAAGCGCAGATAAAGGGACGGGCGAAAAGCTATTATTCTGTTTTCAAAAAAATGCAGCTTTCAGATAAACCATTTGAGGATATATACGATATCCGCGGTATACGTATAATAACCAGGGAATTGCGGGACTGCTATGCTATCCTTGGTATAGTTCATTCAGTATGGTCCCCTGTTGAAGGACGTTTTAAGGATTATATTGCAGTTCCCAAGTCTAACATGTACCAGTCGCTTCATACAACAGTAATAGGTCCTGAAGGGTACCGCCTTGAGGTGCAGATACGGACAAATGAAATGGATGCTACTGCGGAAATGGGGATCGCGGCACACTGGATTTATAAGGAAGGGAAAAAGTTTTTAAACAAGGACTACAAGGATCTTTCCATTCTAAAAAGTCTCAGTAATATTGATGATTCTCTTAACACCCGTGACTTTGTTTCTACTGTAAAGATGGATCTTTTTGAGGATGAAATTTTTGTTTTTACTCCCAAGGGTAAAATCGTAAAACTTCCAAAGGGTTCAACACCTGTTGACTTTGCTTTTGCCATACATACAGAGGTGGGTTATAAATGCTCAGGCGCAAAAGTAAATAATAAGCTTGTTCCTTTGCGGTCAAAGCTGAAGAGCGGCGATATCGTGGAAATTCAGAGCAAAAAAGATGGTAAACCTTCCGAGGCATGGATAAAATTTGTTAAATCAGCTAATGCCAGATATAAAATAAGGAACTGGTTTAGAAGACATAGTGAGGATGCAGGGAGACAGGAGGAGGAACTCCGGAGAAAAGAGGAGAAAAAGAAAAAGGAAACCAAAAAGGTATCTGTATCCATACCTGCAGATCAGCAGCCGAAACTATCTAACTACACAAAAGAAAGTAAAGTCGGTATTAGTATTGAGGGTAACAGCAATGTTCTGATTAAACTGGCACAGTGCTGCCAGCCTATTCCCGGCGATGAGGTTGTAGGTTTTATAACAAGAGGGAGGGGGATTACTGTACACAAAAAAACCTGTCCTTCACTTGAAAGACTTATGCAGGAAAAGGAGAGGATTATTGAAATAATGTGGCAGGAGGATGAGGGTAACAGGTATCCGATAAAAGTTGCTGTTGAAGCAGTTGACAGGCCCAATCTCCTGAAAGATGTTACTGACGAAATATCTCTTTATAAATCGAACATAATTAAAGTGGAAGCCCAGCTTATTGGCGGGGGTAAAGCTCTTTTGAAATTTATTCTGGAAGTAAGAAGCAATGCCCACCTGGGAGAAATATCAAAGGGGATCAAGAAGCTTAAAAATGTCACAAATGTCTATAAAATAAACGAAAAAGTTATTCTTAAATAATGAATTTTATACTCGGTTCCGCATCACCAAGGAGAAGAGATATTCTCCGCGAATTTTTTGACCCGATAGAGATTGTTCATCCTTCTATAGACGAATCGGTTTATCCGGGCGAAACCCCCGAATCTTTTGTCTCAAGGATTTCCGGTGAAAAAATGAATAGCGTTCTTTCACAGATTTCTTATACAGAAAATTTTACTGCTGTTACATCTGATACCATTGTAGCCATCGACAATTTAATTTTAGGTAAACCGGAATCATTGAGCAGTGCGGTTGATATGCTTAAACTCCTTTCAGGGAGAGAACACCGTGTTTTAACCGGTCTTTCATTATATACCGGTAATGCTGAAGACGGGAAAGAGCTGTCAGGTCTGGAGTCAACTTCAGTTTTTTTCAAAAACCTTGATAGTGGAACGATTAACAGATATCTGAGTATTGTGGATTATTCTGATAAGGCAGGTTCCTATGCTATCCAGGAATACGGGGACATGCTCGTTGAATCAATAAATGGCTCTGTCACTAATGTTATCGGCTTCCCTCTTCGCCTCTTCTTTTCTCTTCTGCAGAAGGGTAATCTTTCAAGTCTGCTTCTTTAAACTACAATTAAATAGAATCTGTGATTATCTCTAATGACCGATTCGTTTTACAGCAGAGGTGAGTGGAATGATAAAATCTCGAGCAGGATTTTCTACTCTTTAAACTGTAAAGATCTGCAATCGGTACATAAAGAAAATATTGATTTGACATTAATACCCTTTGCCGATAAAAATAGTGAGAGTGATCAGTATTAAAAGTGTGATGCAGGGGTATGATAATGAAAGGCCGAAAACAATATATTGTGGATAAAAGCTTTCAGTTAAGGACTATTTTTTCTGTTCTTGGAATTGTGGCAGTTGTTTCTCTTATCATCATTGCATCTATATCATCTGGCGTTGTTTATAATAATGAAAAGATAAATAATATTTATGAAATTGAGGATAGTATTTTTAATCTCATGCAGGCTGCAAATATTGACTCCAGGGTTGATGAGGACTATCTGAAAACAACATCCCTGCTCATGGAGAGACACGAATCTAATCTTGCCACCATTGACCAGATTGCTCAATATAACCGTTATCTCCTTATTGCACTTGTGTTTTTTGTTCTTATACAATGGGTTATACTTTTTATTATGCTCTTGAGAATTACACATAGAATTTCAGGGCCGGTTTATGTAATGTCTAGCTATTTCAGGGAGATAATTGAAGGGGATATTCCGGATATACGCCCTTTAAGGGAAAAGGATGAGCTTAAAAGCTTCTACGCACTTTTTAAAGAACTTGTTGACACATTGAGGAAGAAGGAAAAGTTATAGATAAGGGTGATTACGGAAAGTCACATCTACCGGAGTCAGCCCCCTTTAGGGCGCCCTCTGCTTGTACTGAGTTCGTCGAAGTAAGCACAGCGAAGAAGTACTCCTGGGGTAGACAGAGGGAAAGTATAAGCCGGGATTTACTTTTTCACCAACATTACGGATAAAGTTAATATATTAACATTGGTTGTAAAAACAAAAAATTAAATATAATTAGAGCAGGGCTGATTAATGCGCGGTATACTGGAAAAGAAAATAGTAAAAGTTTTTATAATAGCATCAGTAATTTGTTTTATTTCATTTCAGCTGATTTCGAAAATATCACAGATCGATCCTGATATAAAAAGTTATTTCACCTGCGAAAATGATTATATTGAATACATCTGTGAGAATGTGAAATTTTCATCAGTTGAATTCAGAATTGTTGAAGTACACCAGGGTGACAACTTCTGGAAGATTGCCAGGGATTATGAAACCAGTATTGATTCACTGATTGGCGCTAATATTTACTGGGAGGATCTGCTGGCACGCATAGGCCAAAAAGTGATAGTCCCGTCAGAAAGGGGTGTTCTTGATTTTGCTGCTGATTTCAGTGAAATTGATGCTCTTGCTGAGCAATATGGTGTAAACAGGGATGATATGGAAATACAGAAACTTCCATTCCTTTATTCCTTATATTACAAATTCAGTAAGAACAGAAAGCCTGTCGCAGTATTTATTAAAGATGTAAAACCGAAAACGGAAAACATGACTGCCGCCCTTGCAGGGCGATTTGAATTGAGAGAGATGTTCCGGTCACCTCTGGGGGGACGTCTCAGTTCTTTCTTCGGGAACAGAAAGCACCCTGTTTACAGCAGAAGAAAATTTCACAACGGCCTGGACATTGCGGCAAAACATGGCACACTGGTTGGCGCTGCAAGAGCAGGGAAAGTAGTATCAACAGGCTGGAACGGCGGTTATGGTAAAACTGTTGTTATTGAACACAATAAAGGATATAAAACCCTTTATGGTCATCTGTCTCAGATAAATGTCCGTCCCGGGCAGGTTGTAGAAGCAGGCAGAATAGTAGGGAGAGTCGGTTCAACAGGTCTTTCTACCGGCCCTCATCTTCATTTTACATTATGGCATAATGGCAAACTTATCAATCCTATGGATGTACTCTGGTAAAGAAATGGAAAATTTTGATCGAATAATTGAAAAGGCCCGTGAACTATCTCAAATGATAGAAAATAGTGATATTGCCCGTGAATATTATGATGGGATAGATCTGATGCAGAAGAATGTAAAGGCTCAGAATCTTTTATCGAAACTGGTATCATTGGGAAGGGAGCTTAATGAGTCTATATCTTCGGGTGATGAATCACTTTCCCCTGGCGGTGCTGAAATGCAGCTCATAAGGGAGGAGATAGAAAAAGATGATCTTGTTAAAAATTATATTCTGGCACAGAAAAATTATGTAAACCTCCTGAAACTGGTACAGGATAAGATAAAGAACCCGGTTGATGAAAGATGAAGAATGATGGAGAAAGAAAAAGCAGCTTGCCAGCCGGAAGTATGGGAGATATTACAATAGGGAGACCCAATTTAGGGCCCGATGTACCTGTACTGATCTACAGGCTTATGCAGTATACTTTGCGTACCTCTCTTGATAATGAATTTGGTGTAGAAAAAGCGGATAAAATTCTCTATAATGCGGGGAAGATGGCAGGGGTGCAGTTCTGTTCATCCAGGATAGAGCAAGGGCTTGAATTTAATGATTTCATCTCCACTCTTCAGAGAGAAATGAAAGATAACAAAATAGCTATATTCAGAGTGGAACAACAGGATAGTGAGAACAAGTGCTTTGTAGTAACAATGGCAGAGGATCTGGATTGTTCCGGCCTCCCCATATTAAATGAAACCGTCTGTGTCTATGATGAAGGATTTCTTGCCGGTATAATGAGCTGCTACACCGGGAGAGATTTTGAGGCTCGTGAGGTTGACTGCTGGGCCACCGGAGAGAGGGTCTGCAGGTTTGAAGTGAAAGCATCTGATGAATCTGCTTGATATTGTAATTCAGCATATTGAAGCATTACTCATGGGGGAAATCCCTCAGTTTATAAGTCACGATGGTTCGGATGAGATCCGGGTTGTTGAGTTAGCAGAAAAGGTTAACAAGCTGATTACCGCAGTTTCTGAAATCCACAATTTTGTACTCCCTCTATCCAAGGGGGAGCTTCAGGACATAAAAATAAGCCGAATGAACCTTATGGGGTCACCATTTAAAGAGCTGCATTCAAAACTTCTCAATCTTACATGGCAGGCAGGGCAGATAGCAGATGGTGATTACAGCCAGCGTATAGATTTTATGGGTGAATTTTCCCGTTCATTTAACAGTATGGTGGAAGCTCTTGATCTGAAAGACCGTTCCCTTAAGGCAAAAATAGATGAGCTTGAAAGCAAAAACAGGCTTATTGATATGGAGCTTGACATCGCCCGTACTATTCAGAATAATCTTATACCTGCCTCAATGCCCGAGTTCCCGGGGGTTGAGCTTTGTTCTATATATAAACCAATGGATCAGGTCGGAGGTGATTTATTCGATTTTATTACTTTTCACGAAGAGAATAAAATCGGTATTTTTATCAGTGATGTATCCGGCCATGGGGTTCCAGCAGCTCTTATAACAAGCATGGTTAAAACTCTCTGTACAACTGCCGGCGAGGCAAGGAATTCATCGTCTGGATTTCTCCAGTTTATTAATAATGGACTTGTGGGGTTATCGGGGGATAATTTTCTTACAGCCTTTTACGGGATTTACGATTCTTTTTCACAGGTATTCTCCTATTCCAGATGCGGTCACTGTTTCCCTCTGCTTTTAAGGGAGGGGGGAATATGGGAAATAAAAAGCAGCGGAACAATAATGGGAATAATGAATGATATACAAATAGAGGAAAGAGAAATTAAACTGGAAAAGGGGGATAAAATAATTTTTTATACTGATGGGCTTACTGAAGCATCAGACAGCAGAAAAATTCAGTTTGAAGAAATTATGGTTCAAAAGGTTATACCGGAAATTTCTCATCTCCCTGTTGCTGATCTGCTGGAACGGCTGTATAAGAGCATGTTTGATTTTGCAGGCGGGATCCCCCCGGATGATGATGTCTGCATAGTGGGGATGGAGATAGTATAGGCGAGGGTTACTTTATTTTTGACGCTTTTAATTCTGCTTTTCTGTATAAATTCTCGATTGTTGTATCATCGATTTTCTTTCTTGCACCACGTTTCCGGTTTAACTCATCTTTCAGTTTCTGTAGCAGATTCCCGTTACTTTTAATCATCTCGATCATTGTTTTTTTTGAAAAAATGTATCCTGACGGGCAGTTATTATATTCTCCAAAGAGTTCTCTGAATATCCATACTTTTTTTGCAAGTTCCTTCTCGTCTTTGCTTAATCTTTTATAGCCTGGAAATTTATTCTTATACTGCTCCAGCTGGTTTACCCTGTAGTTTTTATCAGCAATTGTTGAACAGATCCGGATATACTCATTATATACGCCTGTCTCTTTGAGCATGGTGCTTAATTTTTCTTCGATATCAAGGAGCTGAATGACGTCATTTACTGCATATTCAAGGAGCTCAGGGCTGATGGGGCGTTTAAGCCAGTTTGCACGCTGGAATCCGTCTTTAATTTCTTTATCAATTCCTATATAATCAGAAATATTCTCCTTAATGCCCAGAAGTTTCTGCGCAACAGCAATATCATGAATAGGATCAATTGAATAGCCCAGAATATTCTGGGTCATGAAAATATCGTTTCTGCAGGAAAACATTACCTTTAGAATCTCTTTTGATGTGAGCAGTTCCCTGAGAACAGGCTTTGCACCGATTTTTTTTACATCAATAATTACAGGTTTTACACCGTCAAAGCACTGTATTATTGAAATTGAATAATGATATTTAACTGAACCCTGGTCACCTTCAAGATCAAGGGCAATTTTTGCAGTTTTCTCTTTCAACAGCGATTTATAGTAAACCGCAAGATCCTCTTCTGTTTCGATTAAGGTGATTGGAACCATCTGACCCTGTACCCGGTACTTAAATAATAAGAATAAACCTATTATAATGATAAGTAAAATTTTATCAAACAAATTAATATTATAAATAACGATTAATCAGTAATTATTTATAAAGATATATAGTTCATTGCATATTCCGGTCCAAACCTGCCACTCATTCCGGAACATGCCTGCCACCTGTT
>CAZBFP010000008.1:0-142220 GCA_964491265.1 uncultured Leptospirales bacterium
CGGACTATAGCATTTAACTTGATTTATTTCAAGATGGGGTTAATTTTGCGCTTACCTCTCAGCGTTATACGCTTCCGAAATGGTTCTCTTTAAAGTTTCTCTTTTTTCTTTAGGCAGATAATCTGCCACGTTTCTTTTCTTATGAACCTGACAACGCTGAATCAGAATATCTTTACCAAAAACTTCATCAAGAGCCTTACGCAAAGCTTTGCCTCCATCAATAATTGCAAGCTTGCATTCTGATATGCTAAACCCGCGATCCACGAGACTCTGAAGTAGATCTATGCACACCCGGCTGTTTTCAGTTGAACCTTCCCATGCCCCGAGTGCCTTTTTATTACCCTTTTTATCAATACCAAGTACTACTAGGACTGTCGTTTTTGCATAGACAATTCCGTCTATCATAATAAAGGGATACGATTCTTTAATCGGTTCATTTCTCCAAGCTTCAAGTTTTTCTTGAGTCTTCGCAATAAAGTTTCTGCTTACTGTACTTTTTGAATTGGAATAAGGCTCCATTCCAGTAATGGCGGTTCCTAATGATCGCTTGTATTTCCGCGTGGATACACCTATAATCATCTGTTCCATCTGCCGGTGTGAAAGTAGTTCCTTGTCCTTATAGCGGGTTATTGATTCTATTTCCTTTTCTTTACTGTTCTTTATATTTCTAACCCTTGAATGATTTACAGGTATTTTCTGCCCACCAAGTATTACAGGTGTTTTTTTAGAACTCCAACGAGTAAATTCCCTGTTGTTAATATGCTTATATCTTTCTCCACATATTGCCGTTATTTCATTCTCAATAATTTCAAGATATGATTCTATTCCAAGTGAAATAACTTTTTCTATTAACGAATTATGGATCTCTTCTTTGATTCCTTTTTCTGATGATGTTGTAATTCCTTCTTGCTTTTTTCTTCCTTGTTTTTTAACCTTCATAGTGGTATCTCCTTTTGTTTAAATTGCATAGGTGCATTATTTCATAATGCACCGGGAGATGCCACTCAATTTACAACATCATTTGGGACAAAATCAAATGAACAACTATCAAGCTTTCTTTTCAATCTTAAACCTGAATTTATTAATTACAGTGGCTTTATGAAAATTGAACGCATGTGGGTTGAAAAAAGATGTCATAATATTGAATTACTCAGGATACTGACTCACTGCTACACAATTTTAGATCAATTATTAAATGATGCTACTGAACAACTTGGATCAAAAAAAATTTATCCGAAATCTTTTGTCGCTCAACAGTTAAACTTTCATGAATTATTATTAATAAGTGATCATAAATTACCTAAAAATTTTAAAGATTTTCAAGAGAATAGAATTATTTGGTATAAGCTACCAGAATTTGAACCTGTAGAACTAATTGATATTCAAATAAATAGAGATGAATCTATAAAGGATTTATTAAAATCGCGTTATGGTTTTATGCCAAAACGTTTAGATCCCTCTGGTTCCTTGAAAGAAAAAGTAGATTATCAAGCTGACATTGCAAAAAGAATATTAAAAGTTGACAAAAAATATTTAAGCACATTATTATTATTCGATAAAAATTGTAATTTAGACATTAGGCATATGGATTTTATAGATATTACTGATAAATATCTTCTTTGGGATAAAACTTATAAATATATAAAAGAAAATTTTATTAAAGAATTAATTTTTTCATATGAAATATGGGTTGCTAACCCTAATAAGATAACTAACAACATAGATTCATTAAACAAACTTCCTGACACCGAAAAATCTGAAGCTCTTATGATAATCGGTTGTAACTATAAAAATGAATTCATCAGCAAAATTGTTACATTTACACGATCAAATGACGAAATAATTTTTTCAGAAGAAATAATTAGTCATGAATGTAATGTAATTTTTATTTTACCTGTTTTGGAAATATGGAATGGCTGGAGAAAAATTGGATTATTATAGTATCAATTAGTTATAAAATCTACTTTATAATTGCCTACGCCGTCCATGGCTTCGGTACATTGGTTGCTAAAAAGCTGTTCGACTTCAGCTAACTTATAGAAGTCTTGAATATATTTCCCTTTGACAATTATATGCTATATTTGCTAATATTTTACTATAAACGCTTGTAATCAATTGCTCCTCAAGTCAAAAATTAAAAGTGCCTTCACATAACCAAGGGATTTTTAATTTTTGACTTGAGGGTGACTATATCGCTTTAGATAACAACATCGGATCGCCCCGGGAACGTTGTGTGCAATTGCCCCGCTACCATTTTAGCAAATATTTTCCTTCAACCAGCAAACAAATTGATCAATCAAAATTTTTTCAATTTTCAATAAAATTGTTGACTTAAAAGCCACATTATATATTTTAATGTTATATTCTGTATGCTTTACACAAATATTGATTTTAAATGGGTTTTATTATGATTATAGACTTCACAATTCGAAATTATTTATCAATTAAAGATGAAATCTGCTTAAGCTTTTTGTCTAATAAAAAAAAAGCAACTAATGAAGTTAAAATTATTCCTGTTGATAATGGCAAATACAATCTTTATTCTTTCTGTGCGATATATGGTCCAAACGCTTCCGGTAAATCAAATATTATTAAGGCATTATTAGACTTTATTGGTTTTATTCTAAATTCTCATCGTTTAGATTTAGATAAAACAATTCCTTCTTATAAACCATTTAAATTAGACAAATATAATTTATCACAACCGATATGTTTTGAAATCGAATTCATTATAAGTAATATTAGATATATTTATGCTATTGAATTTAATGAAAAGGAAGTATTAAAAGAAGAAATGAATTTTTTTCCTGAGGGGCGCAAAGCAAATTTGTTCCAGCGAAAAATAAATAAAGAGATAAAATACGGGAACTATTTTACTGGCGAGAAAAAGTCGATAGAGACATTTTTATTACCTAATAGATTATTGCTATCTGTAGCAGCAAATTCTACAAATGATTTATTAAAACCAATTTATAGATTTTTCCGTGATATAATTAATATACATGTACGAATGGATTCTTCGTTGAAACCTTTCCATAGCACAACTTTAGAATTAAGGGATAATAAAGATAATTTTAAAAATTTATTGTATAAAATGCTAAAGGCAGCTGATCTTAGTGTTGCTGATATTAAGCTAATTGAAGATAAGCAGGTTTATGAAAAATTAAAAATTCCAGATAATGTCCCTGAGGAAATACGGAAACGTATTATTGATGACTTTAGATTCAAACCCTATCTTGGGCATCCCGTTTTTAATAAAGGGAAACTCACAAATGAAATAGAATATTTTAACTTAGAAAAAGAAGAATCAACTGGTACAATTAAAATGTATGATATAGCTGGTGAAGTTTTAAACGCCTTGAAAAATGGTCATATATTGATTATTGATGAGTTCAACAGTGGCTTACATCCTTTATTAAATAAGTTTCTAGTAGATCTATTTATAGATCCAAATATAAATAGAAATAATGCACAATTATTAATATCAACTCATGATACATGTGTACTAGATTTGCAGTTATTAAAAAGAGAGCAAATTTGGTTTACGGATAAAACTGAATACGGTTCAACTGAATTATTTTCTTTGGATGAATTTGATAAAAATTTAATCAGAGATAATTCGAAATATTCAAAATTTTATCTTGATGGAAGATTTAAAGCAGTGCCTTCACCAAATACAGACGATTTATTAGACGGATTATTTTAATGCCTAAGAAACGAAAAAAACCAGGCACAAGAAGACTTGAAAAAAGATTATTTATCATTTGCGAAGGTATGAAAGATAAATCTGAAAGTGCATATTTTAAATCTTTCATTAAGAGTTGTAAATTTAAAGGTGATAAAGTCGAAGTAAAAGTAATTGATACAAATAAAAATACTGGCAAAGAATTAGTAAAAGAAGCTAAAAATTGTAAAAAAGAATTCCCAGATGATATTGCATGGGTTGTTTATGATAAAGACGGTTACACAAAGCATCCAGAAACTTTCGACATGGCAAAAAATAATAATATTAAAATAGCCTTTTCGTCAATATCATTTGAATATTGGATATTGATTCATTATGAATATACAAGTAGACCTTTTGAAAAAAGTGAAAATATAATATCATATTTAAATAGTAATAAATATATTTCTTACACGAAGGCTTCTACAGATATATATATGAAAACTAAATCATTGATGAATACTGCATTGGCAAATGCTAAAAATATAAAAGATTATCAAGCGAAAGGAAATTCAGTGGGTACACCGGTTTACAATTTTAATCCTTATACAAATATTGATGAATTAATTGAAGAGATTATTGAATTACAAAATATATAGAATTCAATTCATGTTCATCATATTTTTTTTTAAATTATTAATGTATATAGGAAGAGCGGGCTAACTGCACTTAACCTATAGAAGTCTTAACGTAGCTGCCGTAAAAACACCGCTAAGTTTCATTAGCGGTTTAGCAAGATACAAGATATAGTCTTAGATAATCTGATTAATGATCCACGAAATTGCGAGATTAAAAATCAATCCTACTCAGAGTACTTATATCCGATAATATATTTAATCCATTATAAATTAAAAAGTTGTAAAAAATCATTTAAGTTAATATCGAAATATTAACTTAAATAGATCAAGGACACTTCACCAGGGAGTCCAGCCAATGAAAAAGATAACAGAAATAAAATTACGAAGAATAGCTAATCTACTGGTATATTTTGCTAAACATTCAACAGAATTGAGTATTGCTGTTGAACAGGCAGAAGATGAAATTTCAGCCATCCATATGGCAATAGCATCATGGTATGCAGGAGGCCGCGCAATGGTTGCCACATCCTATCCCGGATATAGAAATTGAAAAAAATTTTATCAAGTAAATTCTGTCGTAAATGAAAGAAAAGCGTTAAAGTTAAGAAAATTATTGAATTATTCCGGCCCCTTTCGTATTTTGTATTTAATAAAATTGTGAAAATTGAAACTAACCAGGAAATAAATATCATGAAAATTACAGCAAAAACAAACGGAGCGGATGCTCTTAGAATGTCAAAGAGTGTTGCGGAAGTATTTAACAGCTACAACCTTCACTGCGCAAAGTGTAAAGGTATCGGCGGGGAGTCGATTGAAAAAATTGCATTTAATTCAGGACTTGATCTTAAAACTTTTCTTGATGATTTAAATCGGGCTCTTAATTAGGGCTGTTATTTGAAAGGGACCATCAGAATTATTGCAGGGAGCATGCGGGGCAGAGCAATCCCCTTTGACAATAAAAAATTCTCTGATGCTGATGTTACACCTCAGAAGGTAAAGGGTGCTCTCTTCTCTATGCTTGGTGAGGGACTCTACGGGAAGTTTTTTGTAGATCTATTTTCCGGTTCAGGGCAGATGGGGATGGAAGCATTAAGCAGAAATTGTTCCTCTGTTGTATTCTGTGAAAAAGATAAAGAGAGGTTTACCTTTATAAAGAAGACTGTCCATGCTGCAGGGCTTGCGGAAAAATCGGTACTCTTGAATATGGATTATGAGTCTGCATTAAAATCGATTTCTGCATCAGGGATAAAGGCGCATATTGTTTTTATTGACCCGCCTTATGCAAAGTCGGGGGAGGAAGTTCATCAATACAGCAGAATTCTGGAAAATATTTCAAACTCCGGAATATTAGCAGATGATGCAATTGCAGCAGTTCAGCATTTTTCCGGAAATATTCTTCCTGAAAAAATTTCTCGTTTCTCAAGATCCTCCCTTAAAAAATACGGAACAACCTCAATTTCATTTTACAGATTTAATTGAAACTTTCAGCCCCTTTAAAGCAGATATAGCGTTTAGAAATGACAGAGGCACCTCAGTCTTAAGATCATGGTAAGCGAATGCTATATATCTGCTGTAATTAGTATAATCAGGCCGGGTAGGGTCAACCAGATGCCATCTCCCGTTATAATAAACCTCAAGCCACATGTGATATACAAAAATATTCTTTTCACCCATAAACTCATCTGCCAAAATCATCCCTGTCACACCTCGTGCTGGAATTTCCGCTCCGCGGTAAATGGCTGCTGCCAAAACAGCATGTTCAGTACAATCCCCGGTACGGTTTTTCATAATCAATGGTGCAGGAATAAGGGGTATGCCGGTTGTTTTGTTCTTAATATGATTGTAGACAAACCGGGAAACAGCATTTACACGATCCGATAAATTTTTGAATTCCATAGCTTTCTTTTTAATCAATGCATCATCAGTTCTCAATAGGGGTGTGTTTGTCAGATGCTGTTTCAGATCACCACTGTCCCGAAGATGTATTTCACCTGAAATTATTTCTGTTACTGTTGAATTATTATTTCTTGAAACTGATATAATTTTCTGATTAGCTGTGGCAGGGAGTGTAAAGTCTCTGTCTTTGTAGGTAATCGTGTAAGTGATCTGTTTACGGTTAAGGAGATCCGCTGAGAAGTTCTCAGGCTTAACAATGAAGGATGATGGCGGTAATGATATAAGAGGATTCTGCAGCAGAATAATCGCTATAATCATCAGAGCAGCTTTTTTGAGACTGTTACCTGTTCCCGGTTTCATTGTACCCGTACCAGCTCAAAAACATTGTTGAGCATTTTTATTACAGCTTTTTCCATTACACCTTCATCATTAAGGTACATGTCAACAATCTTGAGCTGTTCAACTCTCTGCTTGACATGGATAAGGTCCAGTTCCTCTGACCCGATTTTAACTTTTTCACGTCCTGCCACATCTACAATAACAAGTATAGTGCTGTCCATTTCAACTGAGGGTTCATATATCTGCGCTTCGATTCGGGTTCCTTTTTTAAATCCTGATTTCATCAGCTCTTTAAAAAAGAAATTTCCATCGAGTATAAAGGGTGATTCCATATTGATAACAGTTTCATAACCATCTGATTTAAGCTTTATATTATTCCCTTCGAAAAGAGCAATCCTGCTTACTTTCTGGCTTATTCCCGATGATGAGTCTTTGATTGTATTATATGTCTCAAGTTTTACAGGTTTAAAATCTTTTGTTTCTGTAACTATCTGCAGGGTTGTATTTTCCATTGTACCCATTTTAAGAGACATTTCATTTTTAGTAATATATAAATCATCAGTCTCATCAATAATAACAAAAGCAGTACCGGCTTTAATGCCATTAACAATCAGATCGTATGTCCAGGCCCCTTCCGGAATAGATTGAGGATTCGACTTGCAGGAAATTAAAAGCAGTGTTGTAAGAATTATTAAACCAAGTTTTTTCATTTTACTTTTCCTTATTTTTAAAATGCTCATAACCCTTTATCATGGGGACCCATTCCTTTCCTGATCGGAAGTAAACTTCGCCGCAATCAGTAATTTCCCCTATAAGGGATATGCCTTCAATATTATCTATCATCTTAGCTGAAGTAAAAAGGAGCTCATATTCCTCTCCGCTTGAGAGGGCATACTCAATATGGTCTCTCCCTCTTTTTGCGCAGTAATTTTTCAGTTCTTTATGAACAGGGAGAGAGTCGCAATTAATCTTAAAGCCTTTATTGCTCTCAGCACAGATATGTTTAATATCTGAAATTATCCCGTCAGATATATCGATCATGGCATTTGGAGTGAAGGTGTCAATTACAGTTTTATAATTTTCAGCAGGGGAGGGGCGAAGATGTTTTTTTATGAGGCCGGGGAATTGATCAGGGGAGAGTCTTTCCTGCATAATTTCCAGGCCCCCTCTTGAGCGGCCTGTGTCGCCGGTTATATATAAATAATCACCCGCTTGTGCCCCGCTTCTGTAAACCGGGTTTTCTGTTTCGCCGTAAATAGAAATGCTGATTGCCGGTTCACTGCCGCGGGAAATATCTCCACCTGCAATTACAGTATTAAATTTCCCTGCACATTCTGTCATCCCCAGATATAATTCATCAATATCCTCATCTTCCATGCTGTCAGGTATAACCAGAGCTGATAGTGCGAGTATGGGGCTCCCCCCCATTGCAAGTATATCGGAAATATTGGCTGCCACGGCTTTATATCCGATGTCACGCCATGAGCAGAAGGAGGTGTTGAAGTGTATATTGTTAACGCTTATATCTGTTGAAAAAAGACCATACTTCTTTTCAGATATTCTGTAGACAGCACAATCATCCCCGATCCCTTTAACAAGGCCGGGGAGGGGATTGCCTGTTTCAGCAATTTTTTTAATTCTTTTGATCAGGTCCCATTCACTGTTTATCATTTTCAACTCTTTCCGGAATGTTGGACTTAAAAGTAAATCCTTCCAAACCCTTTTCCCCCTGTCCCCCAAAGGGGGCACGAGTTATTTATTATCACTCTGATAATTTTTTTTTACATTCCTTTAACTATTTCAATAACATTTAATATATCTTTATCTTTAATTCGTAAGGTTTGAATTTCAATACTCTTTTTTTTGATACCATAATATTGTTACTCAAATCTTATGTAAGTTCAACAACATAAGAAGGTGTTCTAAAACTTTAAATTCATTAACTTCCTCAAAATTTTACTTATACGTGCCCCCTTCAGGGCGCCCTCTGAACTGAGCTCGTCGAAGTAAGCACAGCGAAGAAGTACCCTTTGGGGGACAGGGGGCTGACTCAGGTAGATTCGGTGAAAAAATAATATTATTACTTCTCCCGGAAATTCGTAAAGAGCCTGATTTTATTCACAGTATTTTTTATAGCAGTATTCAATCCGTTTTTGAATTTTTTCATGTCCTATAACTGGTAGAGCAGTATCCAGATCAGGCCCGCTGAGTCTCCCTGTTACCATTGCTCTAATGGGGTGAAACAGCTTCTTCCCCTTGTGTTCACATTGCGCTTTTATCCCTTCAGCCAGGCTCTGTGAAATATTCTCCCTGTCTATTGATGAGAAAATATCCATTGCGATTCTGATAATATCTTTTGAATAGTCCTCCTTAAGGAGTGCATCTGCAGCTTCATCCGGCATATTTACATCATTTAAAAATATCCCTGCAAAGTTATTTATATCAGAAAGAATTTCGCAGTTTTTTGTAAGTGCGGAAACTATTGTATTTAATGTATCACTGTCTAGATCATCAATGTGAAATCCCCCCTCTGCAAGATAGGGGCGGAAAAGTTCAACCAGCTCAGGAAGGGGCTTGCTCTTTAAATAATGGCTGTTCATCCATTTGAGTTTCTGAAAATCAAAAATCGCAGCGCTTTTTCCTATTTTTGAAATATCGAACTGTTTAATAAGTTCATCCTGCGAAAGGATTTCATCACCCGATTCTGTGGCCCAACCCAGGAGTCCCAGATAATTCATAAGGGCTTCAGGGAGGTATCCCTCCTTCCGGTAAAGGTCAACTGAGGTTATTCCGTGGCGCTTGCTCAGCTTTTTTTTGTCATTACCCATTATAAGGGGCATGTGGGAATACTCAGGAACCGGAAGATCAAGAGCCTTTGCTATAATTATCTGCTTTGGAGTATTTGACAGATGGTCTTCACCGCGCACTACATGGGTAATACGCATAAGTGTATCATCTATTATTACAATATAATTGTAAACAGGATCACCATCTGACCTTACAATAATAAAATCCCCGCCGATATGGCTGCTGTTGAATGAAACTGTACCTTTTATACCATCGTCAAAGGAGATTATTTCATTTTCAGGAACTTTAAACTTAACAGTAAAAGATTTCCCTTCTGAGGCAAGTTTATCCTGCTGCTGCAGGGTGAAATCACGGCATCTGTCAAGAAATGGTCTGTTCTCTTTTACAGCCTTTTCCTTATCCTCCTCAACTTCCTCCCTGGTACAGAAGCATTTGAATGCAGCTCCTCTTTCCAGAAGCTTTCCGGTATATTCCCTGTATATATCATATCTTTCAGACTGTCTGTAGGGACCGCAATCTTTTATCATGTCGGGCCCTTCTGTCCATTCAATACCGAGCCATTTTAAATCTTCCAGTATGGAAATTTCAGATTCAATTGTGCTTCTCTCTTTGTCTGTATCTTCAATTCTGATTAAAAAATCTGCATTATGTTTTTTAGCAATAAGGTGGTTTATTACAGCTGTTCTTGCGTTTCCTATATGAAGAAATCCTGTTGGGCTTGGTGCGAATCTGACTCTCATGTGCGACTCCTTTAATTATATCATGGTTGGCTGAAGTTCCTATATTAAAGGTGGAAGATTTATTGCAAGGAAAAAATTTTTTATAAAAAATGGATAACATTGAAGTGGTAGAATTTTGTGGGTAAAGCCTGTCATTCCGGCCGAAGTGTCAACGTAGTGCCGGAATCTCCTGAAAAAATCAAGAGTTATGAGATTCCCGCCTGCGCGGGAATGACAACACCCATAAAAATATATTGTTATCAGGTGACATTATTAAAATTATGCTAAATTAGATGAATACTGCTATAATTTACTTGAATAAAAAAAAGTGAATGGTGAAATGACTTTTGATTCGATATGTATTGTTTTAATAAAAATTTTATCAGGGTAATAATATGAGCGAAGTACCTGTAAATGTGAATGAAACTGAAAATTCCAGAAGCAATTTTATCAAGGAAAGGATAAAAGAGGATTTAAGGAATAATAAAAATAGCGGCCTTGTTGCAACCAGGTTCCCCCCGGAACCTAACGGCTATCTGCATATAGGGCATGCCAAATCTATCTGTCTTAATTTCGGGCTTGCAAATGAATTTAAGGGAACCTGTAATCTCAGGTTTGATGACACGAACCCCTCCAAAGAGGAAACCGAGTATGTTGATTCTATTATGGCTGACGTTAAATGGCTGGGGTTTGACTGGGCGGATAGGCTCTACTATGCTTCGGACTATTTTGAAAAACTTTATGAACTTGCCTGTGTGCTTATTAAAAAGGGTAAAGCCTATGTCTGCGAACTGACTCCTGATGAAATGAGGGAGTATAGAGGAACCCTTACGAAACCGGGTAAGGAGAGCCCCTACAGAAACCGGACTGTTGAGGAGAATCTTGATCTTTTTTCCAGAATGAGGGCCGGTGAATTTGCTGATGGTGCAAAAACTCTCAGGGCCAAGATTGATATGGCTTCAGGGAATATTGTAATGAGGGATCCGGTAATTTACAGGATACAGAGGGCTCATCACCACAGAACCGGTGACAAGTGGCTCATCTATCCCATGTACGATTTTACCCACTGCCTGTCAGATTCTATTGAAGGAATTACCCACTCTATATGCACCCTGGAGTTTGAAAATAACCGGCCCCTTTACGACTGGGTAGTAAATGAAACGGAGGTTGAACATAAACCTCAGCAGATTGAGTTCGCAAGACTTAATCTTACATATACAGTTATGAGTAAAAGAAAGCTTCTTGAACTGGTTAATAAAAAAATAGTAACAGGCTGGGATGATCCAAGGATGCCCACAATCTGCGGTCTCAGAAAAAGGGGCTATACCCCTGAAGCGATCAGGGACTTTGCTGAGAGGATAGGTGTTGCCAGGAGCGACAACATGGTAGATATTGCAATGCTTGAACATTGCATAAGGGAGGACCTGAATAAAAAAGCCCCCAGGGTTATGGCTGTCATCGATCCATTGAAAGTGATAATAGATAATTATCCGGAAAATCAGGTGGAGTATGTTGAAGCTGTAAATAATCCTGAGGATGAATCTGCCGGTGTAAGGGAGATGCCTTTTTCACGGGAACTCTGGATAGAAAAATCCGATTTTATGGAGAATCCCCAGAAGAAGTTTTTCCGTTTATCACCCGGAGCAGAAGTGAGATTCAAGCATGCATATTATCTTACCTGTACAGGTATAGTAAAAAATATAAATGGTGAAGTTGTTGAGGTTCACTGTAATTATGATCCTACAACAAAAAGAGGCTGGTCCGATGACGGCCGTAAAGTTAAGGGTACTATTCACTGGGTATCTGCGCAGCATGCTTTAAAAACTGAAGTGAGATTTTATGAACATCTTTTTATAAAAGAAAATCCCGATGATCTTGCGGAGGGTCAGGATTATAAAGATCTGATCAATCCTGAATCTTTAGAGGTTAAGGAGTGCTGGATTGAACCTCATGTTTTAAACCTCAAACCGGGCGATAAGGTACAGTTTGACAGAACAGGTTATTTCTGTGTTGATTCTGATTCAATTTCGGGGAGGCCGGTTTTCAACAGGACTGTTTCCCTTAAAGACTCCTGGGCAAAAATAGTTAAAAACGAGGGGCGATAATCTCTGCAGATACTATTTAATCGATTGGCCTATTGCATCAAGGAGTTCCGATAACTGGTAAGGCTTCTGGAGAAACCCGGAAATTTCATTCTTTTTAAATCTTTTGGTAATATCATCAGGGCTGTAACCGCTGCTTATTATAACCGGTACATTCGGGTTGATTTTAAGCAGTTCTTTCAGCACCTCCTCTCCATCAAGGTCGGGCATTGTTAGATCAAGAATCACACATGAAAGGATGCTGCTTTTTTCCTGAAATATCTGGATCCCCTCTTCCCCATTTGCAGCCGTAAAGGATGTATGTCCGGCGATTTTAAGCATTCTTGTTGCCAGGGTTCTTATATAATCCTCATCATCAATTATCAGAACCTGAAGTTTTGCTGTATTATTCTTTATCTCTGATGGTTCTTCCATAGTCTCAATTTTTATTTCAGGTTTGAATGTAACAGGAAGATATATAATAAAAGTTGTCCCCTTATCTTTCTCACTTTGAAGTTTAAGAGCGCCATGGTGTCCTTTTATAATTCCAAGAACAGCAGCAAGGCCAAGTCCTCTTCCGGTAAATTTAGTTGTAAAAAAGGGATCAAATATCTGTTTAATCTGTTTCTGTTCTATGCCGCAGCCTGTATCAGATATCTCCAGTGCAATATATTTACCCGGCCTGATCCCGTTACCGATAGTCAGTTTTTCCATTGAGGTTCCATCAATTTCTTCGACATATGTGGAAATTTTAATCTCTCCCCTGTTGTTACCTATAGATTCAGATGCATTAACTATAATGTTCATTACAACCTGTCTTACCTGAGTGGCGTCACCCTCAAATAAAGGGAGATCTTTATTTAAAAAGTAAAGGAGGTCTACTTTTTTAGAAATGGAAGTTCCCAGAAAACTGCTCATCTCCTGCACAAGCTCATTGATGTTGATAGGTTCAACAAGAAACTTTCCTCTTCCTGAATAGGCGAGCATCTGGTTGGTCAGTTCACTGGCGCGTTTTGCGGCTTTTTTAATATCAAGGAGTTTGCTCTGGAGCTTCAGATTTTCCGGCATCTCATAAAGTAGTATATCTGTATTACCTATCACACCCATAAGCAGGTTGTTGAAATCGTGTGCAATCCCCCCTGCAAGGATACCCAGACTTTCAAGTTTCTGAGCCTGCTGCATCTTCTGTTCAAGTTTAAGACGTTTCTCTTCAGACTCTTTCAGATCAGTTATATCTGTTACAGATCCGGAAACACGGACAGGGCTTCCATTGTCATTATATTCCGATATTTTACCTCTTGAGAGGAACCACCTGTATTTTCCGTCAGGGAGTCTCAGTCTGTATTCATCAACATAATATTCCTTTTTCCCTTTCAGATGGTCTACCATAGCCTTAAGGGACTGAGGCAGATCATCATGATGCAGATATTTACCCCATTCACGCTGAACATTGCTGAGAATATGCATATCAAATCCGAGAAGATCTGTCATTGCTTCATTAACAGTTAATGAGTCCTCCGGGATGTCGTAATCCCATAATCCGATTACTCCGTTCCGGATGGCAATATCGAGCCGCTCCCACATACGGTTCAATTCCTGTTCAGCCTCAAACCTCTCTGTTTCATCCCTTCCGGAAACAAAAATAAGCCCTCTTTCCTTGAACGAAATTACATTCCATCTGATTATCCGGTAGTTGCCGTTTATGTGTCTGTATCTATTGGTAATAATCAGCGTCCTGTCCGATTCATTGAGCCTCTCTCTTGCTTCAAGTGTTTTGGGGAGATCATCGGGATGTATAATAAGGTCTCTGTTGCTGTTAATCAGCTCTTCCATGCTCCACCCCAGCGCTGCTGTCCAGGCTGGATTTACCTGTCTGATTATACCGTTAAACTCGAAAATTCCAAGGAGGTCGCCTGAGTAATTGAAAAACAGATCCCTTTCAAACATTGATGAACGGAGCTCACTTATATCTTCAACAAAAGTTACAAGATACTCCTCACCTGTATATTTATTAATTGTTTTATTGTAATAGACATTAACTATGGCAATTGTTCCATCTTTTCTGACCCCTTTCTGTTCCGGCAGGTATAGGGTATTTTTTGAATCAATATTTTTCAGGGTCTCATCACGTACATTTTCATCTTTATAGAGGCTGTGTGTGTTGTTCAGACTTTTGATGAAATCCTCTTCGGAGTCATACCGGAATATTTCTGTAAAAGCCTTATTAACATTGTGAACAGACCCGTCAAATCCGGACTGGATAATGCCAAAAGGGGCGTTGTTGAATATTGTACGATACTTATATTCATTTATCTTCAGTCTGCTGTTTATTTCTTCGAGCTCAGCCTGATTTCTCTGCAGTTCATCCATCATTGCAGCCATCTCTTCATTCTGAGCTTCAGATTCCTCATAGAGGGCTTCAATTTCTTCTGTTCTTGATTTTAGTTCCTCTTCCAGGTTTTTCTGTGTATTTATATCAAGTATAATACCTTCAAACGTAACAGGTTTGTTTTTCTTTATTTTTGTAACCCTGCCATTGAGGTATAACCAGAACCAGCTACCTTTAGATGTTTTAATACGAAACTCAATTTCAACTTCCTTCTCATTCCGGTTAGTCAGGAAATTGTTAATTTTTTCTTCAAAAGTAATTTTATCCAGGGGGTGAATAATCTCTTTTATAAAGCTGAATTGTTCCTTTCCTGGTATATTGTAGCCGATTTTTTTATACCAGAAATCGGTTGCTTCAAATCTATTGGAGGATAAATTCCATTTCCAGATTCTGATTTTGCTGTCGGAAATTCTGTCAAGATCATCAGAACCTGAGAGGAGTTTGTTAATTTTATTTATAAGATATTTCATCAGTTTAAAGGTTCAATCCTGTTATTTCATTATTGTACAGTAAAATTTAATATTTACTAAAAAAGAATCGGGGTATGATTAGGGCCTGATTAAAGAGAGTTATATGGGAATTGAAAAGAATGTTCAATATCATGTCTTAATTACCAGGCTTTATAACTTGTGCTCCCATTGTGGACAGGGGGCAATTCTCTTTAATAATCATAAAGGTTGGCTGAAGGTCTTCCTGTGACTATCTCGTCACTGTCTCTTTCAATACGGTTTACTATCTGCTGCAGTTTATCCTTTACTGCTTCTGAAAACATGACTTCATCACATCTCATGCATTTATAGGCTGGCACATTTTCCAGAATGAATGAAAAATTTTTTTTACTTGTCCGGTATGTACTTTTCCCTTCAATGAGGACTCCGCCGCATTTACACTGCATATGATTCTCCATATAAAAATGTTAGTGTTAAGTATAATGTTTTACAGCAATTATTCCTAATGATTTTTTTAGTGCAATCATGATATTGTCCATATCCCCGCCACCTGCGGCATCGGGGTTATTAGAGCATTTTATTACAAAGAAAAGCCAAGGAATTGACACTGACTTTTTTTAGTAATTATCAGATATTTGTTACTATTTTTACAGGCTGAAAAAAAAACAAGGACTTTTTATCGGGGAATTACATATTCATGGAGTCTGCATAGTAATGAGATTTTACTATGCAGACTGTATAAAACTTCTGTTGAAAGCATGGATCAAACTATTGCGGATAGCGTATATTTTCTATAATCTGAAAACGGATATAGTCTGTTTAAGATTCTCAGCAAGAGCTGCCAGATTTTCAGAGCTCCCTGCCAGTTCTTCAGATCCCCCTGCTATTGTCTGTGACATCTCATTGATGCTGCTTATTGAAGACACAATTTCACTTACAGCTATTTTATGCTCACCTGTAGAACTTGCAATTTCATCAGACATTGACCGTACCTGTTCAATGTTGGAACTTGCATTATCATTTATTTCTTTCTGCCGGACCATCTGATCATTAATAATAGCAATTTTTGTGTCAATTTCATTAACACCGGATATTATTTTATCAGTAGCTTCGGTCGATTTTTTAACCGCGTCAAAGCCTGCCTGAATTTCATTGTTGTTAAGGCTTATGAGCTTTTCTATTTCTTTTATACTTGATGCTGTCTGGTCAGCGAGCTTCGACACTTCATCTGCTACAACAGCAAACCCTTTCCCTGCATCACCGGCTCTTGCTGCTTCTATAGCAGCATTCAGTGAAAGGAGGTTAATCTGTTCTGAAATTTCCCTTATTATGTTAACAATCTTAGTCATGTCTTCCGAGCTTTGAGAAACATTGATCATGCTTTGATTCATGGTGGCCATTGAGGTGGCTCCGCTATTTGCGTCATCTGCAATCAGTTTAGACAGATCCGCTGCTTCGCTGACTGTTCCATATACCTGATTAATACTGGTGGACAGTTCTTTCAGTATAGTCACCAGTTCAATAAGTTTTTCATTCTGATGATCCGATCCTTCAGCTATCCGGTCCATACCTGCAGAAATTTCTTCTGTAGTTGCAGTTATTTCTTCAGCCGATGCTGCCTGACCCTGCACATTGCTCGAAAAGGATACAGTCGATACAGAGAGTTCTTCTGAAGAAGAGGAGAGCTCGTTTGAGACATCGCGGATTTTTTCTATCATGGTTGTCAGGTTTTCTCGCATTCTGGTTGTTGCAATTGCCATTTCCTGAATTTCACCATGATATTTCTCGGAACCATGAATTTTAGATGCTTCATCAAAATTGAAGTCGGAAATTTTGAGAACTACGTCTTTTATACTTAAAATAGGTCTGGCGATTTTGCGTCCGAAATAAATCCCGGCGAAAATAAAACAAATAATAAGAAATGCAGTGAATCCTGCTACTGAAAGAATATTTTTTATTAAGGCATCTTTAAGGGCTTGTTTTTCAACAGCTACTTTTTCATCAATATCATCAACATAGTTTCCGGTTCCTACAGACCATCCGAATGGTTCAAAAAAAAGTGAGTAACCTCTCTTCATCAATGCTTCTGTCTGTCCCAGTTTAGGGAACCAGTAATCGGTGAAACCTCCGCCCGGCTGTTTTGCAGCAGCAATAATCTCCTGAATAATGTAAGCTCCCTTAGTATCCTGAAAATTTATTCTATTGGTACCTTCAGTTTTAGTGCCGTACAGAACCACGTTTACCCCCTGTTCTGTATCAGCCCAGAAATAGCCTTCCTTGTCATATCTGAGCTCTCTGAGAAGATCCGCGCCGAGTTTTTTTGCCAGGTCCTCGGTGAATTGACCTGCTTCCTTCATTTTGTTAATCTGACCAAGCATGCTTACTGCAACTTCAACCTGTGTACGTATAACTAAATCGTAGTTATCCCGTAGAATTCTATCAGTATTTGCAATGGTATTTTTATTTTGTTCAATTATATTATATATAAAAAATGACATAACCGATAAGGAAGATATTATACTTATAGTGACAATTATAAAAATCAGTTTTAAAGTTAGTTTCATGAAGTTCCTCCACTCTATTATTTAAAAATTTTATTAAGAATATATATTAGTGTCAACAAGAAATTGAAATTGTTCATCTTTTAAACTTGCTTATCTGCAGAAATCGGGTGACTGGTATTTATTGCCTCGAATTTTTATTCTTTATTTCTTTATTGACACAAAATTCTTTCTTTCTGAAAGTCTTAGTAACTTCAGTTAAGGAAATTATTCAATGATTATTTTATCATATTTAATACTCGGTTCTGTTGTGGGAGTACTGGCAGGTCTTCTCGGAGTTGGCGGCGGACTTATTATTGTACCGGTATTGACTTTCATGTTTACAGCACAGGGGATACCATATGAGCATATACTCCATCTTGCCCTTGGTACTTCATTGGCAACTATTGTTTTTACATCATTTTCCAGTATCAGATCTCATCACAAGCGGGGGGCTGTTATCTGGCCTGTTGTTTTGAAAATTACTCCAGGTATTATTCTTGGCACATTTAGTGGAGCATGGATTGCTTCACGCTTATCAACAGATTTTCTTAAAGTTTTTTTTACTTTTTTTCTTTTTTATGTGGGACTCCGGATGCTTCTCGGTGTAAAATCGAAGCCTTCAAGGGAAGTACCCGGGACTGCCGGAGTATCCGGAGCCGGAGTTATTATAGGCATGTTATCAAGTTTTGTCGGTATCGGCGGCGGAACTCTATCTGTGACCTTTCTTAACTGGTGTAATGTTACTATGCATAAAGCTATTGGCACATCCGCTGCTATCGGTTTCCCAATTGCAGTAACAGGGGCAGTGGGGTATGCATTAAATGGATTATCAGCTGCAGGTTTGCCGGATGATGCCTACGGGTATATTCATCTTACTGCACTTGCAGGTATTGCATCTATAAGTATTCTTACTGCTCCTCTCGGGGCCAGGCTTGCGCACTACCTGCCAGTGGATAAACTTAAAAGGATATTTGCATTGCTGCTTCTTCTACTCGCTTTCCGTATGGCCTGGAGTCTGTTTTAATTAAAATCTATATTATTATATCTGATTATCAGAAGGAGGGGGAATGGTAAAACCATTAAACGAGTTTGGAGGATGGCTGAAGATTTGTCAGCTCATAAATGTTTTTTCTTTAATTTTAGTTATGCTTTATTTTTTATCTGCTTTATATTATGCCGCAGGTGCCTTCTCTTCGAAAATTCCATTTACTGATGAGTTGAAACTTTCAACTGTATTTATGGTCACACTTTTTCCTTTATTGTTTTATTATACAGTAAAAATACTGAAATCACTCACGATCCAATCTCCACATATACCGGATGAAATATCAGGATACATCAGAAATATAATGATATTCTCTGTTATAGCAGGAATCGTGGAAGTTACTTACTTAAAGTCATCACCGGATATGATTCAACAGGCTTACGATCTTTTCAGATCATTAATTCAGCCCATAATAATGAATTTAATCTGGCTGCTGTATTTTAGAAAATCTGTTAGAGTAAAAGAATTCTACGGGAAGAATGCTGCATCTTAAACAGAAACGCGATTAAGATGATATGCTCTTTAATAAGCTTTACACTTTACAGCCCTGAATCCGGCACTTCGTTTAAAACCGGATAATTATCCTGTTCATTAACCGGAAATAATATTAATCTGATTATAAAAAAGCAAGGTCTCCCTGGGAAGGGGAGACCTTGCTTTTAATTCTGACTCAGTGTTAATTCTTTTACTTTTATTTGAAGTAAAATCCTCTAATATCCCCGCCCCCTTTGGCGGCGGAGATATTTAAAAAACATTATTGTACTAAAAAAAGCATAATAAATGATAACTGGTTAAGATTAGAATCAGTTATCATCTTCCAGATTTTCTGCGATCAGTTCAAGGGTATGCTTAACTTTAACCGCAGCATCGTCCTGATCAAAACCGCCTCCAATCTGCATTACACAACCGGGGCAGTCCATTGCAACAAGTGGAGCTCCGGTATTTTTAATATTAGTAATTTTTCGTTCAAGTATGGGTCTTGATATTTCAGGAAGCTTAATCGTATAGGATCCGCCCATTCCGCAGCACATATCACATTCGAACATCTCATCAAGTTCATATCCGGCTTTCTTCAATACTTCACGAGGCTGCTCAGATACCTTGAGAGTTCTCTTTAAATGGCACGAGTCATGATAAGTTATTTTCCCGAGATTCTGACCCTTTTTAAGCTTTATACGCCCTTCATCAATAAGCATTTTTGCAAGAACTGAAAAGTCAATAGTTTTTGCAGCAAGCTTTTCAGCTTCTTCAATGTGCTCAGTTTGACCAAGGCTTTCAAATGTGCTGATAAATTCATGATTAAGAGCAACAGTACATGTAGGGCAGGCTGAAACTACATATTTAACATCTTCTTTCATAAGGGCCTTAATATTATCAACAGCATTATTTGCCGCTACTTCATAGGCGCCGTTATATCTTGCAGGAGCTCCGCAGCATGTCTGTTCCTGGGGGAAGACTACTTCATAACCGGCTTTGTTAAGAATTTTTACAAGATCCAGCCCCATTTTAGGATATGCAAAATCGATAAGACAACCGGAGTAGAATGCAATTTTTTCATCACATTTCGGCTGTTTAATCTTTTTAAATTCATCTCTAAATGGAACAGATGCTATTGCCGGTAAACTTCTCCCTTCTGTTAAATCTGATAGAAATAGCGGGAGGTGGCGTATGTAGCTTCCTTTTGTAAAAGGTTTCCCCCCTAAGGATGCAGTTCTCAGCATTGCGTGAAACATCTTTCTATTGTTTACTACACTGAATATGGCTTTCAGGGCGAGTGGCTGACCTTTCTCTAAAACAAGACGCCTTCTGATCTCAAGAATCATTTCCGGTATATCGAGTTTTCCGGGACAGACCTCTGTACAATTACCGCACTGAATACATAGACCCTGAATATCTTCCGATTCCTGGAGCTTATCAAACCAGGCAGTTAGTATTGTTCCTATACCTCCAGTATAGGTGCTTCCGAATACATGCCCGCCTACAAGACGGAATATGGGACATACATTAAGGCATGACCCGCAGCGGATGCACTGCATTGCCTGCGCGAATTTCGGGTCATTGGCCATTTCAGTTCTTTTATTGTCCATTAAAACAATATGAAGGTCTTTCATTGTACCGTCAGTATTGGGTGTTGCACCTGTTATTATTGATACATAACTTGTTAACAGCTGGGCTGTGGCACTTCGCGGAAGGGCAGTCAGTATGGGTACTATATCCTCAAATTTTTCTACAAACTTTTCAATACCCACAAGAGCAACATGAATTTTGGGAAGAACTGTAACCATACGTGCATTTCCTTCATTTGTAACAAGTACTATACTCCCTGTTTCAGCTACTGCAAGATTACCTCCGGAAATACCCATATCTGCGGCGATAAATTTTTCTCTCAGTTCATTACGTGCTACCTCAACAAGTTGAGGAATATCATTGCTCAGTCGTTCATCTACTTCCTTACTGAAAAGATTGGAAACCTGCTCTTTAGTCATATGAATAGCAGGCATTACCATGTGAGACGGTTTCTGTCCTGCAAGCTGAATAATCCATTCACCCAGGTCAGTTTCTTTTACAGATACTCCAATATCCTCAAGATGTTTATTAAGATGTATCTCTTCACTTGCCATCGATTTAGATTTAACTACTGTTTTGACATTATTGTCTTTTGCAACTTTCAGAATATAATCAATGGCTTCCTGGGCACTGTTTGCCTTATAAACTTTGGCTCCCTGTGCTTCGGCATTTATTGTAAAAGCAGCGGCAAGAGCATCAAGGTGAGTTGCTGCATAAGCTTTTCTATCAGCTATAATCTGTCTCAGGGCTTCAAAGTCGATCCCTTCGTACGCTTTAGCACGATTAACTTTATATGCTTCAGAAAATTTACCAAGTGCTCCTGTCAATATGGAATTATTTACAGCATTTGTAATTGATTTTTTAAAATTTTTTTTCATTATTCAGCTCCCCCCATATCATCAACAAATACGATAATTAGCCTCTTAGGACCGTGTACTCCAATTGTAAGTACCCGTTCAATATCTGCGGTCCGGCTCGGCCCTGTTATAAATGCGATATATCTGCTGTTGCCGGGATTAATTTTTTTAAATACTTCAGCCTTACCATCAAGGATGTTACCTGTTCCTACGATTGCAATGTGAATCACCGGGAGAGTGGAAACCAGTCTATCCTCGATTTTAGTCTGATCAGCTACAAGAGACCCTGTGTCGCTCAAACCGTAAGCCATTTCACTGATACCAACAAGTGAATCAACAGCAAGCTCGCGTGTTACTTCAAACTTCAGCCCCGGAACATCAGATTCTATAGATTTGCAGTCTACTCCCTTGAGGAAAGGGGAGTCTGCCCATAATGCATAAGATTTAGGAGCATCAGATACGCCTTCTTTTTTAAGGAATGAGACTATAAATTCTAATGCCTCAGTTCCGGTCTTAAAACGATAAACCTCAGATGACACTGCCTCAGCCCGGGTTTTAAATTTATCAAACATTTAAGTCCTCCTCTTTCTGTTTATAAATAGAGTCTTTTAAATAATAAATTTTAAAAATTATTCAGCGTTAATTTCTTAACTTTTATTTGAAATCAATTTCTCTAATATCGGGGCTGTCCAAAAAGTAATTTCCTTGTCATACCGGCTGTAGCGTAGCGTAATGCCGGTATCTCTTAGGCCTGATTTAATCAGGAGATTCCGGTATTTGCAATAATTGAAGTTGCAAAACCGGAATGACAAATCCCCGAAAATCTGACTTTTGAGACAGCCCCGATATTAGAGAATAGCATTATTGCATTAAAAAAAATCTTAACCTTGCTGTCTTAATAATACACAAATAAATTGAAAACTCAGTAAATTTTTAATCATGCTTTGAACATCTATTCTGTAGCATCTGCTCAAAGCATGAATGAAGATTTACCGGGATGAAGCACAAGCCATCTTCTGAATTCGGAAAAGCATATAAAACAATGAGAGGATTTCTCCTCTCATTGTTTTATTTTAGTGATTAACCAATACCTAAAGCAATTGCGATGAATCCGAGAATTGCTGCAAAAACGACATAGTATGTCATAGGGATAAGGGCCCATCTGATAAGTTTACCCTCAACACCTACAAGACCAACTGTAGCACAGGCAGCAACAACATTATGCACGCATATCATGTTACCTGCAGCACCGCCCACAGCCTGTAGGGCAACAATAAGTGAACCTGAAACTCCAATCTGATCAGCAACACCATGCTGAAACAGTGAGAACATCATGTTGCTTATAGTGTTACTTCCTGCTATGAATGCGCCAAGCGCACCAATGATAGCTGAAAATGCCGGCCATGCAGCGCCTGTTGCACCTGCAACACCTGAAGCAAGTACCATCGGCATTGCTGCAAGTTCAGCACCATTTGTACCGGAGTTAATGAAAATACGTACCATTGGTACAGCAAAACCGAGAGCAAAACTTGCACCAAGCATAGTTTTGAAGGAAAGACCAATAGCGCTTGTAAGTTCAGATACTTTCATCTTATGAATAAAGAAAGTACATGCAACAGCTGCAATAAAGATTGTACCAGGCAGATATAGGAACTGGGCACTTGTGCTGATACCAGTTCCAAATATATCTTTAACCGGAATTGTAACCTCAGGACTGGTTAGAAACTTTTTGAGCGGTACCCACATCCTGGAAGCAACAAGGAAAACTGATACAAGAAGGTATGGAACCCATGCTGTAAGGAGAGAAATTTCATGAGCTTTTGCATTTTTATCAGATGCATCAGCCTGCAGGCTTCCCATCCAGTCAGCTTCCCACTGAGCTTTAGGAGGGAAATCCCATGTAGTTTTAGGCTGTAGAAAACCCTTCTGTGCAGCTATAATAACTACAGGAAGAGCAAATAAGGGGCTTAGAAGTGACGGAAAGTCGGGCCCCAGTGTATTACCTATAATCATGTACGGAATTGTAAAACAGAGGCCTGCAAAAATCGCGAATGGTGCAACTTCAAATCCTTCTTTCCACGATTTGTTCTGGCCGAAAAATCTTGTAAGCATCATACAGATGGCAAGCGGAATAAATGTTCCGATTATACCGTGGAAGATGGCAACATTGCCGCCAATCTTAAACAGGTATGCCATAAAAGCAGGATCTGTAAACTGGGTTGTACCAAGCATTGCGTGAATAGCCGGAGCATCAAGACCTGTTCTTACACCAAGAAGTATTGGAGTTCCAACCGCACCAAAGGATACTGGTGTACTCTGGATAATCAGGGCTGTCAGAACAGCTGCAATAGCAGGGAAACCGAGAACAACAAGAAGAGGAGCTGTAACAGCAGCAGGTGTACCAAAACCGGCTGCACCTTCAATGAACGCTCCAAAAAGGAAAGCAACTATTATTGCCTGAATCCTTCTGTCAGGAGAGATATTCATAAATCCCTGTCTTATTGTTCTTACAGCACCGCTGTTAATAAGAACATTCAGCATCAATATGGCGCCGAATACGATATAGAGAATTGTTATTGCAATAACAACTCCCTGGATAGTTGAAGCAGCAATTCTTATTGGCTCAACCTTCCAGGCAAAATATGCAAGAAGGCCTGTCCATATCCATGCAACAGGCATGGCACGTTTAGCCGGCCATTTTAAGAATACAAGAAAAATAAAAGTCACAAGAATCGGTGTAAAGGCTAGAAATGCATACATAATTTTAAAACCTCCGTTTAAACATAAAAAATATTTTTACTTAAATTGGTATTGTAAAAAACTACTGCTTTTACCTCCTTCTATCTTTGAGTAAAATATTAAATCTGGCTATAAACTCTGAAGATCACCGGCTGTTTCTGAATTTTACCGGGAACTTCATAATTTGTGCGCTTAGTATTATACTGGAGCAATAAAACCCGATATCCTGTTAATCAATTAAACCTGGAATATTATAATCACCACAATTCCCGTATGAAAAAAAGGTAAAGAAAAAACAATTAATAGTTTTTCTTTTATACTTTATCAATTTTGTCAATATAAAAATGGTCTGACCATCTTTTTTGATAAAAAATACCTCTTTTTTAATGATGCTTTTATCGATGAATTAAAATTATTATAGTGAAAGTTTTCATAAGTCAGAAAAGATAATAGTATACACTTCTCAACTATTGTATAATTCGCAGTTTGTAAAGTCAAGATATTAACACAATAATCATATTTTTTATATGATTATTGGAATATTTTTTTTTGAAACAATTGCCGGCAGTTAATGTATCAGTGTATAACCGTACTGTGGTTAAACAGGTCTATGCATTTCCTTTAATAACATTTTAAAGGCCGATTCTACGCTATCATATCCCGGTACAGATGCTTCAGTTATAATACTTCCGGATTGACACAGGTCTCAGGTTTTCGCCCTTCCAGAACAGCAATAATGTTCCTCGCAGCTATGAGCCCCATATTGGTTCGTGTATCAATTGTAGCGCTTGCAATATGCGGAACAATTACAACATTGTCAAGTTCTGCAAGCCCCGGTTCCAGTTCAGGCTCATTTTCAAAAACATCAAGGCCTGCACCCCATATATCACCGTTTTTTAAAGCCTCTACCAGTGCCTTCTCATCAATAACCGGCCCCCTTGATGTATTTATGAGGACAGCGGTTTTTTTCATCATTTTAAATTCTTTTTTTGAAATAAGATGTTTTGTATCCGGAGTCAGAGGGACATGAATGGATACAAAGTCCGATTCAGCAAGAAGTCTTTCCAGTGAAACAAATTCAGCCCCGGTATCAGCTTCAAATTCAGTATTCCTGGCTACATCGTAATAGAGGATCTTCATTTCAAAGCCTTTTGATTTTTTAGCGAAATTGCTGCCTATCCTTCCTGAACCTATAAGTCCCAGAGTGCGGCCGGTAATATCCCTTCCCAGAAACATCATGGGGCCCCATCCTTTAAACTTCCCTTCACGGAGAAACTTATCAGATTCAACAATTCTTCTGGAAGCGGCAAAGAGGAGTGCCCATGCAATATCAGCTGTTGCATCTGTGAGCACACCTGGTGTATTGGTTATAATCACACCTCTTTTTGTAGCTTCTGCCACATCAATATTATTGTAACCTACCGCATAGTTTGCAAAAATTTTACACCCCGGGCCGGCTGCCTCATATACTCCCGCATTTATCGTATCAGTAAGGAGACACAAAACAGCATCTCTCCCTTTTACCTTCTCAAGCAATTCCTCCTGTGAAAGCACCCTGTCTTCAGGATTAACCTCCACATCAAACTTCTCATTAAGCAGGTCAATAGCAGCCTGCGGAATCATTCTTGTTACATATACGTTAGCTTTTTTCATCATACCCCTCTTAATTAAACCCCGGCCCATGCTTCATTGAGGACTCTTTTCGCATTGGCTATAACTATTTCCGGGTCTTCATCTCCAAATGGCTTAACCTCAAAGCTTACAACCGGGGGGTTCTCACTATTCAGAAATCCAATTTTCAGCAGAGCCCGGAGAAATCTCACCATTTCATTTACATCATTTTCAGAATCGGGGAAACCGAATCTGGGGTGAAGGTCACCGTAACCGGGGAGTTCAGGATTTTTTACCACACAGTTCCCTACATGAGCATGCACTATATGTTCTTTAAGTGCTTCAACGCACTCTTCAGGTGTTTCGCGAAGAAGGGGGAGATGGCTTAAATCCACAAGTAGTCCGAAGTTATCAAATTCTTTTTTTATATCCCGTGCGTATCTGTCAGCAACAGTTGCAGGGCCGATGAGGCTCTTTTTATCTATATCGTAGTCAAAAACTTCGTGTACAATCTGTATGTTGCCTTTGCTTTTAGCATAAGCGCAGAGTTCCCTGGTTGACTTAATCAATGCGCTGTAGGCATCTTCAAACCTTTCAGTTTCATATTTACCGCTTAAAAAAGCGAAACCTGATGCTCCAAGTTCATAGGCTTCATCAATCCCTTCTTTCAGCAGGGCCAGCGCTTCAAGTCTTTTTGCTTCATCAGTATCATTGATATTTAATCCGGTAATGAGCTGTCTTGGCTGTGCTCCATATGCAACCGTCATATGGGAGGTATCGAGCATTTTTCTCACATGGCTCCGGACACTCTTGTCTTTTATCCAGGTAAGCTCAATGGCGTTAAAATAATCATCAACAGCAATTTTTTTTATTGTTTCAGCTATGGGTCCTTCCCCTTTGATTGTGTCAGGGAAAGCCATAAAGTGGATAATCCCCACTTTCATATATTTGTACATTGATTCGTTCACTATAATTCTCCTCTTTCTGATTCAGTTAGTTTAGTTAACTACATTGACCGGTTTCCCTTTTATGTATGATGATATATTTATCGTTAATTCTTCTACAAGGCGCTGTCTTGCTTCTATAGTCTGCCATCCTATGTGAGGGGTCAGTATTACATTTTCCATTTCAAACAGGGGGTTATCCAGTGCCGGCGGTTCCGGGTCGAGTACGTCAAGTCCTGCTCCGGCAATCTGCTTATTGCTGAGAGCGTCAATAAGGTCACTTTCATTGATCAGTGCTCCTCTCGATGTGTTTATAATATAGGCTGAAGGCTTCATAAGCTTCAATCTGCTTTTGTCAATTAGATGTTTGGTATCTGCTGTGAGCGGGCAGTGTAGTGTTATAAAATCACTTTGCCTCATAATGTCTTCAATTGATGCGGGTTTAATACTCTGGTCATCCCATGAACCGGGGTTGAGATCATAAAAAAGTACATTCATCCCGAATGTACGGGCTATCTTTATTACCTGTCTCCCTATTGTTCCGGCTCCTATGACTCCAAGGGTTTTATTATTCAGTTCAGAGTGAGGCACCTGAAGATATTTTGTGAAGTTATCAAAATTTTTCTCTTTAATCATTAACTGCTGCTGTTTAATAGAGGAACTTAGATTGAGGATGAGTGTAAATGCAAGTTGAGCCACAGAATCGGTGCTGTAGCCCGGGACATTGCATACTTTAATTTTCTTTTCAGTAGCTGCAGCAATATCGATATTGTTGAACCCGGTTCCGGCTTCGCAGATAAGTTCGACAGATGCGGGGAATTGTTTTATCAGGTCACCCCTCACAGGGAGTTCCTTTGTGATAAGTATATTGTGGTTTTCTATTCTTTCAAGTATAAGTTCATCAGTGGTTGAATTAAATTTTGTTACTTCTGTTATTGTGCCGAGTTTTGAGAAATTGAGTTTATTGTCGAAGTTGAATTTAGCAGAATTGAGTATTACAGTTTTTTTCATTTATTTCTCCTGGAAAAATATTTAACCGCCGTTTAAAACTAAAATTTTTCAGTAATTATTCCTAAAGATATTATTTAGTGCAATAATGATGTTTCCCATATCAGGTCTGTCTAAAAATTAATTTCCCTGTCATGCCGGCTGTAGCGTGCGCGCCCTGAATACAATGAAGAAGTACCCTTGGGGTGAAACCGGAAAGACAAATCCCTGAAAATCCGACTTTTGAGACAGCCCCGATATTAGAGCATTTTATCCAGATAAAAATTAAGGAATTAACTCTTAAACTTTTTTATAATAAAATAATTTACTTGAGATTAATTTTTTATTTACCCGATTTGTATTTTTTATGCAAGCATTTTTTAAACAAAAACTTCCCGTGTACATAAAATTAAATCTTAAGCTTTTTTATTGACATGAGGCAGGGCTCCTGTTTATATAAAGTGGGATTATGAATGTTATAGATATATTACAATAGAGGGAAACGATGACAAGTGAACTTGCAAAAGCAGCTGAAATAATAAAGAAATCTAAAAATATGATCGCTCTTACAGGTGCAGGGATCTCAGTTGAGAGCGGTATACCTGACTTTAGAAGTGCCGGGGGCCTATGGGATAAGTATGATCCCGCTATATATGCTTCAATTTACTCTTTTAAAAGTATGCCTGAAAAAGTCTGGGAAATGATTTTTGAAATGATTGAGATGACAGACAATGCCAGCCCTAATCCGGGGCATACAGCCCTTGCAGAACTTGAAAAGATGGGGCTGCTGAAAGCGATTATAACCCAGAATATTGACAATCTTCATCAGGAGGGGGGGAGCAGAAATGTTGTTGAGTATCACGGTAATGCAAAGAAACTGGAGTGTCTCAAATGTTCCCGAAATTTTTCACCGGAACAGTTTAATGTTCATATTAAGGAAATCCCTGTCTGCCCCGACTGTGAAAAGATTCTGAAACCTTCGGTTGTTTTTTTCGGTGAGATGATTCCCCATGAAGCTCTATTCAGTGCACAAAAGTATGCGGAGAAGGCTGACGTTGTACTTGTGGTCGGCACATCAGCCATAGTTTACCCTGCTGCAGGTATCCCGGCCATTGCTAAAAGCAATGGAGCGAAAATAATTGAATTTAATCTTGAAGAAACTGAACTTACCCATGATATAACCGATGTTTTTATACAGGGTTCTGCAGGTCAAACCCTTCCTGCTCTTGTTGAACTTCTGAAAAAGTGAGGGACAATTGTCAGGAATCAGATTATTACCTGAACATGTAAGGCATATGATTGCAGCGGGTGAGGTTGTTGAAGGGCCTTCATCTGTTGCAAAGGAGCTGATAGAGAATTCAATCGACGCTGGTGCAACAGAGATAGAGCTGCAGGTCTTTGACAGCGGGCTGAAAAAAATCGTTGTAAAGGATAATGGGGCAGGAATATCAAAGAATGATATTGAGCTTTCAATTCGTGAACACGCAACAAGTAAACTCTCCGATCTGTCAGATCTTGAAAGAATAAAAACCTACGGGTTCAGGGGTGAGGCTCTCTCCAGTATAGCATCCATATCTGACTTCGTGATTCTTTCAAAAAGAATTGATGAGGAGATGGGCTCACGGCTTGAATCGGGGAGGTCGGGCGTCAAAGTTACCGACTTTGCCGGAGCAGAAGGCACAACTGTTATTGTAGAGAATCTTTTTTTTACTATGCCTGCCAGGAAAAAATTTCTCAAGTCGAAACGTGTAGAGCTTAAAAATATCAGGGATATTTTTCTTAAAATGTCAATCCCCTGTTATAATATAAGTTTCAGCTTTGATGTTGACGGTAAGAGGCAGATTTCCCTCCCTGCTGCAGATTCACCTGATGAGAGAATAAAACAGGTTTTTGGTAAAGATGCCCTTGAAAATCTTTACTTTGAAAGCATATGCGATCTGAAGGTTGAAATATCGGGATATTTTTCCAGACCCCACTTTGTAAAAAGCTCCAGAACAATGCAGATGCTTTTTGTAAACAACAGGCCTGTAGAGTACAGGTTTTTATCCTATCATCTTTCCAGGGCTTATGAAGCTGTAATTCCAAAAGGGAAATATCCTGCTGCTGTAGTATTTCTTAATATTGACCCCTGCCTCATCGATGTAAATATTCACCCGGCAAAGCGGGAGATAAAAATTTTCGACCAGAAATATATAGACAGCCTTATTTTCAGTATTGCTTCCAAAAGTCTTAACAGGGCTCACAGTATGAATGCTGATCTGTTTAAAACTCCTTCTACGGATGCTCCCCGTGAGGGTCAGGGAAAAGATTTTTTAAAACCGGCAGATTATAGCAGGGAACCCGGAAATTCTGATAATAACAGCATATTGAATGATTCTGAAATAATTTCAGGTGATGATAATCTTTTTGCTCCAACTATGCAGAATATTATTTCTGTTTCAAGAATGGTTTACAGCAATCCCGGGGATGGGATAAAAATTTTCGGCCCGGTCTTTAATACTTATATTATGGTTCAGAAAGATGAAGAGCTCTATGTTATAGACTTTCACGCTGCTCATGAAAGAATTGTGTTTGACAGGCTCATGCATAGCGGGATTTTTATTGAAACGCAGGAGCTTCTTTTTCCGGTTGTTATTGAGCTGTCCAGGTCCGATTACAGCACTGCTCTTGAAATTTCAGGTATTTTTAAAGATTTCGGTTTTGATGTTGATGATTTTTCTGACTCTTCTATTGTTGTACGTTCCGTTCCCGTAGTGTCAGGGCGTGATGAAACAGAAAAAGTTGTCAGGTATATTATTGAAAGCATAAATGAAGACCGGGGCTGCGGAGATTTAAAGACTAAGGTTGCCTCTTCACTTGCCTGCCATTCTGCAAAGAGGGCCGGCGATTCTTTAAGTGAATCAGATATGAAGGTGCTGGCAGGTGAGGTTTTTGGGGGTAAAATAGAATTGCGCTGCCCCCATGGAAGGCCCTTTCTTCATACTATAAATAAAAGCGATTTTGAGAGAATTTTTAAAAGGTGATGTGATGAAAAAAATAGTAATAGGTGTAAGCTCTTCAATATCTGCATATAAATCCTGCGATCTTGTAAGACTCTTTGTAAAAGACGGTTTTGATGTATTTGTAACATTAACTGAAAATGCGGCAAAACTTGTCTCTCCTCTTACTCTTCAGGCGCTAAGCGGCAATCCGGTTTATACAGATCAAACCTTATGGGAGAAGAGGGAGATGGGGCATATATTTTTAAAAGATGATGCACTTCTTTTTCTTGTTGCCCCTGCTACTGCTAATATTCTTGGTAAATTTGCCAATGGTATAGCAGATGATATAGTAACAACAACTTTCCTGGCAATGAAATGCCCTGTACTTATGGCCCCTGCCATGAATCCCAATATGTACAGTCACTGGGCAGTACAGGAGAATATTGAGAAGCTTAAGAGCAGAGGTATTTTATTTGTTGAGCCTGACAGCGGTGTAGTTGCCTGCGGTGATGAGGGGCAGGGTAAGCTGGCTGATATTGAGAAAATATACAGAAAGGCCCTTGATGTTATTGAAAGAGTGTAAGATTATTGTAACAGGGGGACCCACAAGGGAGTGGATTGATCCTGTACGATATATTTCAAATGCCTCTTCAGGGAAGATGGGTATTGCTCTTGCTGATGAGGCAGCTTTATTATCAGGTGACACAGTTTTTATACATGGTCCCATTGATGATTCAATGGTTAAGGGTAAGGGATACCGCTGTATAGCAGTAGATTCTACAGAAGATATGCTGAAGGCGGTATTGTCGGAAATATGCGAAAACTCAGTACTTGTGATGTCTGCTGCTCCGGCGGACTATGCGCCTCTTGAAAAGGTAAAAGAGAAAATAAAAAAAAATGACAGCACTATTTCTATTAATTTAAAGAAAACTCCTGATATATTGAAAAATGTTGCCGCTCTACGGTCTGAAAAGGGGATGAAAAATATTTTTGTTGCCGGTTTCGCAGCTGAAACAACTGACACTGAAAAATACGCATTAGGCAAACTGGCTGAAAAAAATCTTGATATGATATGCCTTAATGACGTGTCACAGGAGGGTGCCGGATTCGGCTCAGAAACAAATATTATGACTCTCTTTTTTAAGGATAGGAGTAGAATCGAACTCCCTATTTTATCAAAGGGGGAGGTTGCGAAACAGATATTCAGTCATATCGAATCTCAGCTTTTAAGCAGGGGGTAACATTATGTACGTGAGGAAATCTGTAGTGGCAGGATCTTTTTACCCGGGTGATCCTGATAAATTAAGATCAATGATAAAGGGCTATCTTGATATTGCTGTAAAAGAAAGGCCTGAAATAAGCGGTAAAATAACCGGTATAATTTCTCCTCACGCCGGTTATGTTTACTCCGGGCAGGTGGCAGCATACGGTTTCAGTTATCTCAACAGTGTGGAAACCGATACTTTTATTGTGCTTGCGCCATCTCACAGAGCGAGATTTAAAGGTGCATCAGTTATTCCTGAAGGATTGTATTCCACACCCCTGGGGGATGCTGTAATCGATTCAGATATGGGGAAAAAACTTACAGCCCTTGATAATTTCGGTTTTATTCAGGAGGCACATGATCTTGAACATTCTCTGGAGGTTCAGGTTCCATTTATACAGGTTGTTAATGAAAGCGCAAAAATTGTACCCATTGTTATTGGAACCACAGACCTGAGTTTATGCATCTCCCTTGGAGAGTCTATTGCTTCTGCTCTTGCCGGTTCAGGAAAAAAATATACTGTTGTCATCTCTACTGATCTGTCACATTATCACAGCTACAGCAGCGCGGCTGAAATGGATAAAAGTCTTATTAAGAGCATTGAATCTTTTAATGAAAGTGAAGTAAACAGAGTTCTCAAGAGCGGGAAAGCTGAAGCCTGCGGAGAGGGACCGATTATTGCAGGGATGAGCCTGTGCCGCTCCATGGGTGCGAAAAGTGTCAAGTCTGTTAAGTATGCTAATTCGGGAGATACTGCAGGATCGAAGGATCAGGTTGTTGGATACATGGCAGCGGTATTTACCGGGTAGGGTCAGGAGGAGTCAATGACAGAATTAAACAGGGAGCAGCAGATAAAGCTATTGAAGTTAGCACGTAAAACTATATCTGATAAGCTGGGCATATCAGCCGGGATTGACTCACCCGATTTTTCTGATGAAATATTCAAGGAAAAGTCGGGAGCATTTGTCACTATCCATATAAGCGGGAATTTGCGGGGATGCATCGGATATATCCAGGGGGTAAAACCTGTACCTGAAACTGTGAAAGAAATGTCCCTTTCAGCTGCATTTAAAGATCCCAGATTTATGCCGCTTACTGAAGAAGAGTATAATGAAATAGATATAGAAATATCGCTTCTCAGTCCTATCGAAGAAGTAAGCGATATCAATGATATACAAGTAGGGAGAGATGGTCTTATTATAACAAAAGGATACAACCGGGGACTTCTTCTTCCCCAGGTTCCTCTTGAGCAGGGTTGGGACAGGGACACATTCCTCACTCATACCTGCTATAAGTCGGGACTCCCGGGTGATGCCTGGAAAAAAGAGGGTATAAAAATAGAAAAATTTTCCGCACAGGTTTTCTCAGAAAGAGAGCTGGGAATAATTTAGCATATACTGCTGCTGTGACTAATCTAAAAACTGGAATGAAGTATATGAAAAAAATTCTTTTAATTATGCTGCTGTTATTTCTTGTTATTTCCTGCAAGGATAAGCCGCTCTTTGTTGACCCTCCCTTTGTTCTTATGAAATGGGCTGATGCTGTAAAGAATCTGAATTACCGTGAATACTCTGAGTGTGAGGCATTCCCCAAGGATATAAGGGTTTTTAATGAACTTTACAGAAATTATTACTATTCAGATTTTCTCATTAGTGAAATGGGTAAATATACTGATAAAAACATCAGGACCGATTCGGAAGGGAACAGCTATAATTTCAGAATAATCCATTTTGAGTGTTTCAGGATTGAAAGAAAAACAGGTAAACCTGTAGAGAACATGAAGGGTGATATTGAGTTTATTAAATATCTGGAAAGCCCCAAAACAGAGAGAGGGTGGCTCATGTCAAACAGAACAATTGTAAGGATTGAGGTTGATAAATAGAAATGAAGTTTTTTGAGTTTTTTATTGGTTTCAGATATCTTAAATCGAAAAAGTCGGAGGGTTTTATTTCTTTTAATACTCTCCTGTCGGTTTTTATTGTTTTTCTCGGGGTTTTCATCCTAATTGTGGTATTGTCAGTAATGAACGGCTTCCAGTCTCAGATTAAGGATAAAATTCTTGATGTTGATTCCCACATTGTTGTTTCAAATCTCGCCAGCGAACTTGACGGCCAGGCAATGAGAAACTACCGGAATCTTGCTGAAGATATTAAAAAAGTTGATAATGTGGTTTCTGTAAGCCCTTATATTCAGGGGCAGGGGCTTTTCAGATTTAAAAGGAATATAGGCCCTGTTATGATAAGGGGTATTGGATCGGAAAAGGATATTCCGGCAGATGTTGCCAAGTTTATTAAAACAAACAGGGATAAATTCTGCACTCAGAGGGGAGTTTTTATAGGCGAGGAGATGGCCTATAATTATAATATTAAAGAAGGGCAGCAGATTGAACTTATTGTTCCCCAGGGGAGATTATCTGCAGTAACAGGCGTACTCCCCGGAATATCAAAATACACTGTTCTTGGATTCTTTAAAACCGGTTATTATGATTTTGATACAAAGCTCATACTCATGTCCCTCCCTGACAGCCAGAGGCTTTTTGCAGTAGGGGATGTTGCTTACGCTATTGGTATAAAAATAACAGATATTTTCAAAATGAACAGGGTGGCATCAGAAATACAGTCAGCCGTTGGATACGATTTTTCAACAATGACAGCTGAACAGAGGAACCACAATCTTTTTTATGCTTTAAAGCTTGAAAAGCTTATTATGACTATAATACTATTTCTTGTAATAATTTCAGCAGGTTTTACAATTATGGGAACAATTGTAATGGTTGTTATGGAAAAAAGGCGGGCAATTGGAATACTCAAAGCAATGGGAGCAAGGCCTGGTTCAATTATGGTAATATTTGTTCTTGAAGGCTTCTTAATCGGAGTCACAGGGACTCTCATAGGTGTGGTAACCGGGCTTGCTGCTGCACTTAATCTTGAGAGTATTATTTTATGGGTTGAGGATATAATCAACATTTTTGCTGAGAAGGCTTACCTTTTATTTGACCTTGGGCCGTTTTACAGGATCAATATTGTTCCTACAAATGTCTACTATATTGATTCCATCCCCACCCAGATAAGCCCGGAATTTGTTGTTTTTATTGCTGCTTCAGCAGTGTTCCTCTCAACTTTTGCGGCAATTTTCCCCGCATGGCAGGCTTCCAGAAATAAACCTGTAGAAACTATAAGGTATGAATAGGCAAGGTTCATGAATAAATCCGTTATAATAGAAATGAGCGGGCTTGAAAAAAGCTACGGCGCAGGTAGAAATAAAATCAGGGTTTTAAGAGGCATTGATCTTTCTGTAGAGAAGGGGGAAGTGGTTTCTGTAACAGGGCCCAGCGGAACCGGGAAATCAACACTCCTCAATCTTATAGGTTGCCTTGATAATTTTGAAAAAGGTAATCTTGCCCTGACCGGAAGAGATGTGTCAAACTTCTCTGTTGATGAGCTTGCTAATTTCAGAAACAGGCATATAGGATTTATATTTCAGCTTCATAATCTCCTTCCTGAGTTTACTGCACTTGAGAATGTAATGATGCCTCTGCTCATCAGGCGCACAGCTTCAGCAAAGGCGCGTAAGGATGCCATGGAGATTCTGGATAATTTCGGCCTTGCAGAAAGGTATGATCATAAGCCGGGAGAACTTTCGGGCGGGGAGTGTCAGAGGGTTGCAGTGGCCAGGGCTATAGTAGGCGAGCCTGATATAATACTTGCTGATGAGCCCACAGGGAGCCTTGACTCAAAAAATTCTCTTAATCTTATGCAGGTTCTTCTTGATCTTTGCAGAGAAAAGGGACGCACAGCTGTTATCGTTACTCATGATCGTGAAATCGCCGGTATGGCAGACAGAACAGTATCCATGCTTGACGGTGTTATCGTTGAGACAGTAAAGAATTTTTAGAAAAAATTTTATAATATTAATTCTTTATAATTTTTTTAGTTTCAAATGAATAATTCCATATCCATGCCGCCTTCGGCGGCAGGGATAAAAGATCATTTTTAATAATAGTAATAATAGGTTTAGGAAGAAATACTGAAAAATTTACTAAGTGTGGGTTTATGGCTGATATAATAAAAACAGTAACTGATAAAAGTCAGTTTGAGTTCCTGCTGAATAACTTTTATGTGAACAATACTATTTACATAAAGACAAACAGCGGCAACATGAATCTGAGCTACCTGGGATTTTCCGAAGGTAATGTTGCTTTCCGTATCCCCTATGTAAAGTCTATCCCTGAACTTGTAGTTGTTTTTGTGCGGCATAAGACCAATACTATTTATTTAAGTATGAAATTTCTTGAGAGGAGTGAGGATACATTTGTTTTTATACCTCTGAAATTCCAGATTATTTCCGAGTCAAGAAAAGAGGACAGGAAACTGGTAGGTATTGAAGGGGGGAAGAGTATTATCTATATAAATAATCTTATTTCTGATTATATCATTACCCGGGCGCTTTCAACTGCTGAGAAAAAAATTGATAAAGTTAAGGAAATTGCCGAGTTCGAATTGAAAAAGAAGTTTGATCATGTGAAAATTATATTTTCCAATGAGGCCAGAATGGACGCAAGATTAAAGTATATTCTGGCTCATTCAAAACCTATTTTTATCCCGGATTTAAATACTGATCCGGAGCCAGGAGATGAGGAGGAGTTCAATAATTATGTAAATAATATTTATAAAGCGGATATATCAATTTCCAGCAGAAATAAATATGTTTCTGAAATTACAGTGCCTATACAGTATAATTCAATAATACCATACGGTTATATTCAGGTTAACAGCACCAGGGCACTCTCTGACGGTCTTTTCGAAGTGTGTAAAAGAATGGCTATTGTTATTGATCAGTTATTTAAAAAAAATAATCTTGTTGCTCCAATAACTGAAAAATTTCTTATTTCAGATTTATCTAAAAACGGATTAGGTTTTGTATTTAAGGATAAAAGGACGTTGCGATATGTTCAGGAGAATAGCAAAATAAGTTTTGAGGTGATGCTCCCTACCAGAAAAAAAAGTATAATAGGGGCTATTGTCAGGAATATTTCATTTCTGGATAACAGGATTATAAAAGTAGGGTGTGAAATATACCAGATAGATGAAACAAGCAGATTAAACTACCAGGAATTTGTTGATTTAACAAAGTAGTAAGTTTAACCTGATAATCTGTCTGATCTGCAGCAACAGTGGAAAATGCTGCTGCAGAATCGATTTATATAAATACAGATTTTTTATTTGAAGCAGATAGAGAGATTTCCACCTGTTCTATAATATCTTTTAATCTGGGTTTAAGGTATTCAAGTCCCTCTTCAACAGTATCAAAAAAATGAAATAGTGAAAGGTCCTCCCGGGAGATCATCCCCATGTCAGCAAGTTTCTCAAAATTTATTAAGCTTTTCCAGTAATCGCTGCAGTAAAGCATAACAGGAACATTCTGCTTTTCTATTTTCTTTGTCTGAATAAGTGTCAATGTTTCAAACATTTCATCAAGTGTGCCAAATCCCCCGGGGAAAATTACCAGTGCCTTGGCGTGGTAGAGAAGCCACAGTTTTCTGGTAAAGAAGTAGTGGAATTCAAAATTCAGTTCCTCAGTGATATAGGGATTGGGAAACTGTTCAAAGGGGAGTGATATATTCAGACCGATTGTTTTTTCCCCTGCTTCACTGGCCCCCCTGTTTGCCGCTTCCATTATTCCGGGACCGCCCCCTGTGCAGATGTAGAAACCGGGCCCATTGTTTTCTCTCATTTCTCTGCTGTATTTTGCAAGTTCATAGCTGAATTTTCTGGCTGCCTGGTAGAATTCAGAGTTCCCTGATGGATCATTTTCAGCCTGAATTCTGGCTGAACCGAAAAAAACAACAGTATGGTCAATCCCCTGTTCTGAAAATTTTGTTTCAGGTTCAATGTATTCACTTAGAATTCTTAATGGCCGGGCTGCTCTTGAGTTCATAAACTCAGGGTTTTTATATGACTTTTCAGCTTTAAATGTCATTGATACCGCCTTTTTCTTTTCATATTAAAAATTGTTCCATCAGTGCTGTCAGAGACATTGGAGGATATTATCTTCTTCTTGTCAATATACTCAATTGTTACAGTATCCATAAAGCTGAGTATTATTTTTAAACCGGCTCCAATTCCCCTTAAAGGGAGCTCCTCACCGTTGATCCTCACTGTAAGTTTTGATTTTTCAGAGTCAGTTGCATAGGTTACAATCTGATCATAATAGTCGATGGATGATTTATCAGGTGTTGTGCTGAAAATTTTGAAAAAGTCAAGTCCCGTGCCATGATCAATAATTGTTGCATCAAATTCATTTTCATTAATTGTATATCTTATGGTTATATTTCTGGATTGAGGAGGAGCGCATTGATCATCCTTGCAGTTAAGTGTAACCTGTACAGCATTGGTGATCGATTCATCCATTGACAGTATTATTTCATCTATCTCTTCCCTGGGGTAGCCGATATAGTTCAGGTCTCTCAATAAATTATCGATTACTTCCGGAACAATGGATGTTCCGGCAGTAAAACTGTCAAGAAAAGCTATCTCTTTATTTTTTATCATTTTTTATAGGTATTTTTTATTTAGTTATATTTTAGGGACAAAGTCTTAAAAACACAATTAAAATTCCGCTTGCAAATATTTTTTTTCCTGCTTTTCATTTAATTATTTAACTTGAAGAATTAACTGCTTTTGTAACTTTAGTATAAAAGATTCTGAAAATACAAATTAAGCAAATGTCAATTTCTAAAAATAGTCAATTTTATAACCCCGCCGCCTTCGTTGGCAGGGATAATAGAGCTTTTTAACAATAATAAGTTTAGGAATGAATACTGCAATTAAGCATATATTCAACCACCATGGGAATTTATAAAACAGTAGCGGGAATGTCAACTCTTGTTCTATGTTATAATAAAAAATGCAGGTAAATCATGAAGAAAATATACATTATCGCCCTTTTGTCCCTATTGCTTTCATGTTCAGTGAGAATGGACAGGGAGGCGCAGATGATTACAGAGAGTCTAACCCTTGAGGAGAAGATAGGCCAGCTCCTAATGTTTGCTGTTCCGGGCCAGTCCATAAATAAAGAAAATAGAATGCTCATTGAAAAATATTTACCCGGCGGTATTATCCTCTTCGGATTTAATGTTTCCGAAGAAGATAATCTTCCAGTTTTTATTCAGGAACTTCAGGGTATAGCTATAGATAAATACGCCATCCCCATGTTTGTTTCAACAGACCAGGAGGGGGGGCGTGTAATAAGGATAAAGAGGGGTGTAACCCCCTTTCCCGGCAATCTGGCTGCCGGTATATCCGGTAATTATAAGGATATAGAAAAAATGGCAGCAGTAACAGGTATGGAACTCCGTAAAATTGGAGTGAACATGAATCTTGCACCTGTTCTTGATGTAAATAACAATCCGTCAAATCCGGTAATCAACAGCAGATCTTTCGGATCAGATCCCCATGTAGTTGCAAAAGCTGGTGCCGCCTACATTAAGGGGCTTCAGGGTTCCGGCTGTATTGCAGTGGGTAAGCATTTCCCGGGTCACGGTGATACCGAAGCAGACTCTCACCATGTGCTCCCTGTAATAAGTCATGACATGTCAAGACTTAGAGAAGTGGAGCTTCGTCCTTTTGCTGAAGCAGTAAAAAATAAAGTAGAAGGAATAATGTCGGCTCATATACATTATCCGGCTATAATTGATGATGATAAACCGGCTACTCTGTCAGATTATTTCATGACAAAACTGCTTAGAGAGGAGATGAAGTTTAAGGGTATTGTTATGACAGATGACCTGGAAATGAATGCCGTTGCAGGGAAAATGGATCTGGGGAGCGCGGCTTTGGAATCTTTTCTTGCCGGGAGTGATATAATCCTTGTGAGCACCTATGGTAAAAACATCCCGGTAATTTATGAAGCTTTATTAAATGCTGCGAGAGAGGGTATAATCAGCAGTGAAAGACTTGATGATTCAGTGAGCAGGATAATTGAATTGAAGCTCAGGTATAATGTTGCCGGTTATAATAAGGAAGAGGGGCGCATCTATCAATCAGATTTTCAATACAGCGAAAAGAGTAAAAAAATTCTTGAGCAGGCAGAAAGTATTAATAGCAGTATTTCCAGAGGTGCCATATATTATTCCGGTACAGGTGATTTATACAAAAAAAAGAAAGATGAAAAAAGAATATATGTAAGCAGCAACAGATCTTTCAGGGAAAACTTATCTCTCAGGCAGGGTGATCGTCTCATTTATTCTGCTGATGAAATAAAATCAGGAAGCGGTGAAAAGAATCTGGAGCATACTACTGTAGTTTTACAGACATATAGAATAAACAGGAGTTATGCAGAAAATCTTAATCGGCGCATAAAAAGATCGGGCGGGAATTTTATGATTCTTTATTCCGGTAATCCCTTTGATCTTGCAGGATGGAACAGCGATATACCTGTTCTCTTTACATTTTCATTTACTGATGAATCGATGAAGCAGGCTGCATCAGTACTCAATGGAGAGTTTTCCCCCTTATTAAAAATAAACTGCAAAACTGGTTTCCGTGACTGACCAGAAGCATGGGATATATATTCATACACCCTTTTGCAGAGAAAAGTGCGACTACTGTTCCTTCTATTCTGTTCCGGCTAAACCGTATGACAGACGAATCCCTCTCTACGTGGGGAAGTTAATTGATGAAGTCAACAGCAGGGTTAAGAACTATGAAATATTAAATGCAGATACTTTATATTTCGGCGGAGGAACTCCTTCGATTCTTGGTGTTGATAATATTGCCCTTATAATCGATCATATTAAAGAAAGATCCCGTTTTTCTGCAGATTGTGAAATTACTTTTGAGATGAATCCCGATCATCTGACAAAAGAGAATCTCAGAGGTTTTGCTGCTGCAGGTGTCAACCGCATTGTTCTCGGGGTGCAGACTATGCAGGGGGGACTGAGGAGGGTTATCGGCAGGAAAGGGAGGCTCTGTTCACCTACTGACCTGGATCTTTTCTTTTCAGAAGGGGATTTTTCAAGATCAGTTGACATTATGGGCGGGCTGCCGGGACAGACCTGGCAGGAACTTCTAAGGGACCTTAAAGAGGTAACGTCGCGCAGGCCTGATCATATTTCCTTTTATCTTCTTTCAGTTGAGGATGGTACACCTCTTGCTGAACGTTTCAGGCCTGATGAATCTTTTGATGAAAATCAGATCAGGCTATGGAGGTGCGGAATAGATTATCTGAAAGAGGCAGGTTATTCACATTATGAGATTTCAAATTTTTCTATTCCGGGATCAGAGTCGAGGCATAACATGAAATATTGGACATTTCAGCCTTATGCAGGTTTCGGCCCTGGAGCTCACTCTTTTCTTGAAGGGATCAGATTTTTCAATGATATGTCAGCTGAAGAATATATAAAGTGTAATCAGTTTAATTATAAATATGATGACCGTTCAGATAAGGATGTTGTTGTTGAATATTTAATGACATCGCTTCGGCTTCTCAGAGGATTTAAACCTGAGCATTTTAAAAAAGTAACCGGGGTTTCTATACCGGAGGAACTAAAGATCCGTTTTAACGGGCTTCAAAGGAGAGGCCTGATGGAGTCTAATGATGACTTTATCCGTATTACTGATGCGGGCTTAGATGTTTTTGATTCGATTATTTATGAAGTAACTGAGCCTTTTCTGTAATGTGAGCTGATATATCCCTGATATAAGTAAAAGTTTTTTCAGGTTGGAGATGATTCAATAAAATAATTTCAGGTGGAGGTTTTCCCATGCAAAAGATTTCAGTTTTAATTGTTCTGGCTGTAATTATGTTGTTTCCGGGCTGTGGTAAAAAGGAGGAAGCAATATCCGGGAAAATAAATGTTTTCACAAGTATTATGCCTCAGAAATATTTTGTTGAACGTATTGGTGGTGAAAGGGTAAATGTAAGTGTACTCGTTTTACCGGGGAAGAGTCCGGCAACATATGAACCATCCCCTGACCAGGTTATTTCCCTGGCAAAAGCTGATCTCTTTTTCAGTATTGGTGTCGCCTTTGAAAAGGCTTTTATCCCCTCCATTGCAGAATCTCTTAAATCTTTGAAGATTGTAGATACCTCCCATGGAATTAAAAAGAGAAATATTGGATCCCATGATCATGATGAAGATGATGAAGAGGAAGATCATAAATCAGGAGCACCTGATCCTCATATCTGGATGTCCCCAGTTCTTGTAAAACAGCAGGTATTGAATATTTATAATGCCCTTGTAGAGAAAGATCCGGAAGGTAAGGATTTTTATAAAAAAGGATATGAAACTTTTGCAGCTGATCTTGACAAAGCTGATGCAGAGCTCAGAAAAGTACTTGCACCATTCAAAGGTAGTACTCTTTTTGTGTTTCATCCTGCTTTCGGGTATTTTGCCGATGAATACGGCTTAAAACAGGAGGCTATTGAAACAGGGGGGAAAGAGCCTTCACCATCGGTTCTTGAGTCAATAATAAAAAAAGCAAAAGCTGACAAGGTAAAGGTAATTTTTGTTCAGCCCGAATTTTCACAGAAAAGCGCCGGGGCTATTGCAAAAGCTATAGGGGGTTCTGTTATCACTCTTAATCCCCTGAACCCCGATTATCTTAATAACCTTTTAAATATTGCAGAAGAGGTTAAAAAGGGATTATAAAGATGGATAGTAAGGCCGGGAAAATAATATCAGTTAAAAACCTCTTCTTTTCGTATAATAAGCATCCTGTTCTCAGGGATGTAAATATTGACATATACGAAAGGGAGGTTGTCAGTATTGTCGGGCCCAATGGCGGAGGGAAAACAACTTTTCTGCGGCTTATTCTCGGTCTTCTTAAACCTGAGTCCGGAACTGTTCTTGTTGCTGGCAGGCCTCCTGCTTCAGTTTCAAAAATCATTGGTTATGTTCCTCAAAGGGCGCTTCACGATAACAGCTTCCCCATAACTGTTTATGAAGCTGTACTTTCCGGAAGAGTGAGGCCCTTCGGTTTTTATTCTAAAAAAGACAGATTAAAAGCTGCACAGTCACTTGATGAAGCGGGGCTTTCAGATCTGGTTAAAGAACCTTTCAGCAACCTTTCCGGGGGACAGATTCAGAGAGTGCTTATTGCCCGCGCATTAGCAACTGATGCAAGAATCCTTATGCTCGATGAACCAACTTCCAATATAGATGCTTCAGCCGGGGATACACTTGGCACTCTTTTGAGAAAACTTAATAAAACCATGACTATACTCCTTGTGACTCATGATACGGCATTTGTTTCCAGTTTAACAGACAGGGCTCTCTGTATAAATAAAACTTTAGTTGAGCACCCTGCAGATGATAATTTCTGCGGCATGCTTGCCACTGTTTATGATGAGAATCCACTTGTTGTGAGGCATGAAAAACTGATTACAAAAGGAAGCTTAAATAAATGCAGCCATGGGGATAACAAATGAATGGTTTTATAAATGTTTTATTTAATCCGGATATACCTTTTATCCGTTTTGCTTTTATTGCCGGACTTCTATCAAGCATCCCCTTTGGTGTAATAGGTTCATTTGTTGTTGTGAAACGGATGACATATATTGCAGGAGCCTTGAGTCATGCGGCCCTTGGCGGCATTGGAATAGCCCTTTATATCGGTGAAAAATATGATGCTTCATTTTTTACGCCTATGATGGGTGCCTTCCTTTTTTCAATGCTTGCCGGACTCCTGATAAGCATAACTGTAATATCGGGCAAAGAGAGGATCGATACAGTAATTGGTGTAATATGGGCAGCGGGGATGTCTATAGGTCTCCTTTTTATATCAATAACTCCCGGGTATGTGGATCCCATGAGCTACCTCTTTGGGAACATACTGCTTCTTACCTCATCTGACCTTATTCTTATTTCTGCTTTGAACGGGGTTATTCTGTTTTTCAGTTTTTTCTTTTATAATCAGCTGCTGGCTACAGCATTTGATGAGGAATTTACACATATAAGAGGTGTCAATACTGTTATCTACCAGATAATGCTCATTATGCTTATCTCAATGACTGTTATACTTATGATAAGTATTGTTGGTATTGTAATGATTATTGCTTTTTTAACAATTCCACCGGCTATTTCAGGTTTTTTTACAAAACGTCTCAGGAGTATGATTATTCTGTCAATATTTCTCTGTGCCTTTATTATGAGTGCCGGCCTGTTTTTCAGTTACCTGCTGAAGCTGCCAACCAGTTCAGTTGCTATTATACTTGCCACATTGATTTATATTGTTTCTTTTATAATAAAAAAAGATTAGCTTAACATGCTGATATTTTAACAATATGATTATGTCTTACTAAAATCTACTCATACTATCCCCTGTAAGTTCCGATAATAAAACGAGTATTTATCATTGATCTGATTACAAGGGGTGTTTTATGCCTTCAGCTATTAAAAAGATAGAAAGGATTCTTCATCTGCAGAATTCGGAATATTGTGAAATCCTTAAGCTTGAAGAGAGCAAAGGTGATGCAATCATTTCAAAAAACGGAAAATTAATCCAGGAAATAGCAGGGAAGCAGGAGAAGCTGCTTAAAAGTGTAGAATATCTGGAAATGGAGCGACTGGAGCTAATAAGCAGATATTTTCATGAACTGGCAAATGGTAATGAGGCAAAAAGTGTAACACTTAAAGATATTGCAGCGTCTCTTGATAGTGAATCCTCAATGGGCATATTAAAACTTGGATCGGACTTGAAGTCTCTTCTTTTGAAAGTTAAGGCAAAGCAGGAGACTAATTCTGCAATGCTGAAGGATAATATAGAGTATTTTGATATTCTCATATCAGGATTAAAGAACAGTTCCTCTCTTAAGTCCGGGTACGATAGAGACGGGAAAGAAGATGATAGGGTAATAAACCCTGTGCTTTTTAACCAGAAAGCATAGAAGGAGAATAATATGAGCTCAACGTTTATGGGTCTGGAAATAGGTAAGAGGGGGCTGGCATCTCATCAGCAGGCCCTGCATGTAACCGGCCACAACATATCGAATGCGGAGAATAAGGAGTACTCAAGGCAGCGTGTGGTAATAACTGCAGCTGATCCCATATATGTTCCTGCTTTAAACAGGGCCAATACTCCCGGGAATATGGGACAGGGGAGTGTTGTATCGATTGTTGAGAGAATAAGGGATCAATTTATTGATGACCGTATTGTTAGTGAAAAAAATAATATGGGCTACTGGCAGACCAAAAATGATTTTATATACCAGGTGGAAGCTGTCTACAATGAACCTTCAGATCAGTCTCTTCGAAGCAGGCTTGACGCACTCTGGTCATCATGGCAGGAGCTTTCTAAATATCCGGAAGAACGGTCAACAAGGGAAGTAGTAAAAGAGAAGGCTGTTCATCTTTCAAATGAAGTCAAGAATGTCTACAGGCAGCTTTATGAATTGAGAGAGGATGCAAACAGGCAGGTGGCTCAAAGGGTTGATCAGATTAATGTTTACGCCAGGGAGATTCGTGACCTTAATGAGCGGATTCAGAAATCGGAGGCACTTGGCGATAGGCCCAATGATCTGCTTGATAAACGGGATGCATTTATTGAAAAACTTTCCGGTCTTGTTGATATATCAGTTGGAAGAAGTGATAAGGATGAACATATTGTATATATAGGCGGAGAAAACCTTGTACAGGGCAGCATATACAGGCCATTAAAAGCAGTAAGGAATCCTGATAACAACGGCATGTATGACGTCATGTGGCAGACTGAAACTGCTGTGACGATTAAAAGCGGTGAACTTGCCGGTCTTATTGATGTCAGGGATAATATTCTTAAGCAGAACATAAATGATATAAATGCTTTTTCAATCAATTTTACCGATATGGTAAACGAAGTGCATAAAGACGGCTTCGGAAGGCGCGGGGAGACGAATGTAAATTTCTTCAATCATCTGGCAATCAGTGATAATCCTGAAGGGAACTTTGATCTGAATAATAACGGGATAAATAATGTTACAGCTATTTTCAAGGTTGCAGGGAGCAATAACGTTGATTCATCAGCTGCCATAGGTATGAGGGGAACTCTTACCTTCGCCAGGAATGATGCTTATGACTCAATTGCAGAAATCGATTATAATGAATCTGATACAGTTAATTCAGTTATTAAAAGAATAAATGACGCGAAACTCGGGGTTGCAGCTTATATCGATCACAGGGGGAATTTCGCTGTAAAGGCAACACTGGCAAAGGATGATGATAAAAAGAATTTTATGCTGAGGCATATGGAGGACTCCGGCCAGTTCCTTGTGGGCCTAACAGGGGTATTAAAGCAGAGCGGCCCCCAGGGTTCATTTGACTACAGGCGAGTGGATGATATTGTAAAGTTTCTTCCAGACAGGGGGAATATTACAGTTACACCTAAATTTAACCCTGCCGCGTTTATGACAGTTTCTGATGACATTATGCGTGATGTTGATAAAATTGCTGCAGCCAAAGGGCGTGATGTGGGGGGTACAGGTGATTTTAACACATCTAACGGTATCGGAGACGGAAGCAATGCCCTTCAGATGGCATCCTTGAGACACAGGCATGCAATGGTTGACAGTAAAACAACATTCAATGAATTTTATACTTCCCTCATCTCAAGAATCGGTTCACAGGGGGAGGAGGCAAAGAACAGGGTGGAAAACCAGACTGTAATGCTTAAGAATCTCGATAATATCCGCGAGTCGGTTTCCGGAATCAATCTTGATGAGGAGATGGCTAATATGATAGCTTTCCAGCATGGATATAATGCTGCAGCAAGACTTATATCCACCTTTGATAATATGCTTGATGTAATAATTAACAGGATGGGGGTATAGAGATGAATCGTATTACCAATAGTATGATAAATAATACAATGACCTCTAATCTGATGCGGCACCAGAAAGAGATGGATAATGTGCAGAATCAGCTTGCTACAGGGAAAAAGGTGCGTGTCCCGAGAGATAACCCGGTTGCAGCAACAAATCAGATGCTCTACAGGTCCAGACTTACTGAAGTGAACCAGTATATAAAAAATGTAGAGGAGAGCGCCTCCAGGCTGAGTGAAGTTGATACGGCCCTTCAGTCTTCGATGCGAATTTTTCACAGGGCAAGGGTACTTGCAGTTCAGGGTGCAAATGGAATATACTCGAACTTTGAGCTGAAAGAAGCAGCTGCCACAGAGATTAATCAGCTTCTGGAAGAGCTGGTAAATATTGCAAACAGTAAAAGTGCAACAGGAAGAGCCATATTCGGCGGGCATAAAACAGGTACTGAAGAGCAGCCGAATCCTTTTGTTCCAATATATATGACACTCACTGCAGGTAGGCAGGGTGATGCCATGATCGGGGTTGAATACAGAGGGAACACGGGGCAGCAGGCAAGAGAGATAGGTAAAGGTGAGTATATAGATATTAATATCCCGGGGAACAGTGTATTCTGGGGAACAGACCAGACCCTGAGTTCAAACTTTGATGCAACAGATTATGCCGCTTCTGCAGGACAGACCATAAAGATTGATGGTAAAGAGATCGATATTTCAGCTGGAGATAATCTTGACATTATAATAGATAAAATCAATAATTCCGGAGCAAGTGTAAATGCTTCAAAGGGTGGAAGGAATAATCTTATCATTTCATCTACTACGCCTCACCAGATATGGCTTGAGGATAAGGGGAGCGGAACTGTGCTTCAGGATCTGGGATTGATAAACAGAAGTTTTCCTGAGCCGCCCAACAATATAGACCCAACAGCAAATATTGGAGGGATGTCGGTTTTTGAACTGATAATTCAGCTGAGAGATGACCTTGTCCGGGGTGATCAGGAACTTGTAGGGGGACGTGATCTGGGTCTTCTTGATATGGCTCTTGATAATATTTTAAAGCACACAGCATCAATTGGAGCAAAGCAGAGCAGGATAGATGAAATCGCAAGAAGGGCGGAATATGAAAAAGGGAATATAACTGAAATTCTGGCTAAAAGCGAGGGTATAGATTATCCTGAGACAATAATGAATTTTAAATGGCTTGAAAGTGTTCACAGCTATGCTCTGGCTGTGGGAGCAAAAACCATCAAGCCCACGCTTATGGATTTTTTAAGATAGAATATATCAATTTTTTTCAGCAATAAAATATTAAGGGGTCTGGACTTGGCTATAAAAGTGAATACAAAGCCTTTTGGAGAAATCGAGATTGATGAAATGCAGATTATCGATTTCCCTGAGGGTATACTTGGTTTTGATTTTGTTAAAAAATTTATTATTCTTGATGCTGATGATGATTCTCCATTCAAATGGATGCAGGCCTATGATGAAAAAGATCTTGCATTTGTAATCATTATGCCTATCTCATTTATGCCGACCTATGAACTGACTATATCACCGGGTGATTATGAAGCTGTTAAGGCTGAGCCGGGGGATGAACTTCTTGTTTTTGCAATTGTTACAATTCCTGATAACCCGTCACTTATGACGGCAAATCTTCAGGGGCCAATTATTATTAATCCTGCATCACGACTGGGCAGACAGGCAATCTCTTTAAGTGACAGGTATACTGTGCGGCACAATATACTTGAAGAGATGAAGAAACATACCGGGGCAGGGGGGTGACATAATGCTTGTTCTTGCCAGACGACTCAATGAAAGCATAATGATCGGGGATGAAATAGAAATTGTAGTTATTGATATAAAGGGTGACCAGGTAAAACTGGGGATTAAAGCTCCAAGAAAAATTACAGTTCACCGGAAAGAGATTTATCAGGAGATCAAGCAGGAGAATATCGCTGCTATGGGTTCTGAGTTTGATCCTGATAAGCTCAGGGATCTTTCAGAGCTTTTCAGAAAAGATAAAAAATAATCAGTAATCATTATATTCCAAGTAGAAGTTAAAGAATTAACACTGAAAATTATTCATTATAATTATTGATACTCCGGAATATAGAGATGATTTTTACCGAAAATACGCACTCTCCCTGTATAAATGGGATTGCTGCTTTTATTCATCTCAGTGATCATTGGTGAAATAAAATCCTTATCAGCATAAATTTCTTTCCCTTTGCAGTCTGCTGCATAAAACGCACCATTCGGGGAAAGGCGTATGCTGATTCGGGGAATTGAGGTGAGTCGCGGGCTCCTCATTAAATCAATTGCTTCAATTTTTTCTTTATTGAGCGTTTCGAGGGTAACCCTGGTTTTAATATTATTATCGCTAAAAATATTTTTTACTTCAATTATTTCCAGGTTTCTGAATCTGCTGATAAACCATGATTTATTACGGCTGAATGTAATCCATTTAAATTTGCCCTGAGGTTCGCTTCTCTCACGCTGCTGCTGATTTTTTTCTATATCCTGAAAATATTCTTTTCCTGTTCTGAAAGGCTCAGTACCTCTATTCGCTTTTTTTTCAAGAAGATTCTTAAGCTTATTTAACAGAAAATGAGAGGCATCTAAACGGGTTGAATTTTTTTCTGCATCTGACCTGTAATGCTGAATTAGTGTTCTTAAGCGTATTAGTTCTTCTGAGCCGGCCATACTGTGGAAACTGAGATATATTTTATTGAGTGCTTCAAGACTGTCATCCACTGAAGAAATATCGGAACTTAGTGAGTTCTGTTTCTTGATTATTGAATCGATCTCTTCACTCAGTGCATGGCTAATTCCTGAAATCAGATTAATGTTTCCATCTCTGAATTGTGAGTAATGGTTTTCTGATTTATCCGGTTTAATATCACTCATTAGTGTCACCATTTGTTTAAATTAATGCTGGTATTAAATCGAGTAATAAAAACATTATTTCATTACAAGGTATAGAATTTATGATTATAAAACTGAACATTTTCAAACAAATTATATTTTTTTTTGATTTTTTTTATATTTTATATATAGATAATATGAGATGATTTATTAAAAAATTCTCGCAGCAAAAGCTCAGTTGAAACATGATAGAGAAGAATTATAAGCAGGTAGTTGTATAAAAAGTGTATATTAGACCAATTCAGGTACATAAAATTCAAAATATAAGTAACTATTTGCTTCGGGGAATATTTTTTTATGGATATTTTTTAAAAATAATCATTTTTTTACGTGGTCTTACCAATAATTACTTGCAATCACAGGGGAGGGATCTTTATATGTTGTTCATTTAATGAGCTGTATTTTATTCTTGATCTGAATATAGCTATAAGTGAAATTATGCTTTTGATTCAATGTCGTAAGAATATTTAAATTAAGGAGATATCGAATGACAAAAAAACAAATGAAGTCAATGGATGGCAATATGGCTGCTGCATACGTGTCTTATGCGTTTACAGAAGTCGCTGCAATCTATCCTATTACACCCTCATCAACTATGGCTGAGATTGTTGATGAATGGGCTGCGCACGATAAAAAGAATGTATTTGGTGATGTTGTAAAGGTTGCTGAACTTCAGTCTGAAGCAGGGGCAGCTGGTGCTGTTCACGGATCGCTTCAGAGCGGGGCTCTAACTACTACTTTCACTGCTTCACAGGGATTGCTGCTTATGATTCCTAATATGTATAAAATATCTGGTGAGCTTCTTCCCGGTGTATTCCATGTTTCAGCAAGATCTCTTTCAGCACAGGCGCTTTCAATTTTCGGGGATCATTCAGATGTCTATTCAGTAAGGCAGGCTGGTTTTGCCATGCTGGCAAGCGGAAGTGTTCAGCAGGTTATGGATCTTGGAGGGATAGCCCATCTAACAGCGATAAAGAGCCGTATACCGTTTCTTCATTTTTTTGACGGTTTCAGAACATCACATGAAATACAGAAAATTGAATCAATCGATTATGATGTATTTAAAAATCTTATTGATACAGAAGCTCTTGATAAATTCAGAAAGAAAGCCCTGAATCCTGAGAATCCATGTATAAGAGGAACTGCTCAAAATCCTGATATTTACTTTCAGGCTAGAGAAGCATCCAATTCATTTTACGATGCTGTACCTGATATGGTAGAAGAATATATGCAGGAAATCACCAAAGTAACAGGAAGAGAGTATCATCCTTTTACATATTATGGTGCACCTGATGCAGAGAACATTATTGTTGCGATGGGTTCAGTAACTGATACAATAACTGAAGTTATAGATTACCTCATGGCAAAGGGTGAAAAAGTAGGCCTCATCTCTGTTCATCTTTACAGGCCTTTTTCAGCAAAATATTTTTTCCGTGTATTACCTGAAAGTGTAAAGAGAATTTCTGTACTGGACAGAACAAAAGAGCCTGGCGCAAATGGCGAGCCTCTATACCTTGACATTAAAGACCTGTTCTATGGGAAAAATAATGCTCCTGTAATTGTCGGCGGAAGATACGGTCTTAGTTCAAAGGACACAACCCCTGCCCAGATGATAGCAGTATTTGATAATCTTAAGCTCCCTGAGCCTAAAAACGGATTTACTGTAGGTATAGTTGATGATGTAACATTTAAATCTCTTCCGGTAGGTGAGGAAGTAAGTGTTGTGCCTTCTGGAACAATTGAAGCTAAATTTTACGGTTTAGGATCTGACGGTACTGTTGGTGCTAACAAAAATTCAATTAAGATAATCGGCGATACTACAGAATTGTTTTCTCAGGCCTATTTTGCATATGATTCTAAAAAGTCGGGCGGGATTACTGTATCACATTTAAGGTTCGGTAAAAAACCGATTAAGTCAACTTATCTGATCAATCAGCCGGACTTTGTTGCCTGTCATGTGCCATCATACCTTGATAGATACGACATGCTTAAAGGCTTGAAAAAAGGGGGTATTTTCCTTCTTAACAGTATCTGGAGCCCGGAAGAGACTCTTAACAGGCTTCCTGACAGAATGAAAAAGTATCTTGCAGATAATGACATTAAATTCTTCATCATCAATGCAACTAAAATAGCCGAAGAGCTTGGGCTTGGCGGAAGAACTAATACCATCATGCAGTCTGCATTTTTTAAGCTGTCAAATGTAATCCCCTACACTGATGCAGTGGGTGAAATGAAGAATGCAATTAAAAAGTCCTACGGCAGCAAGGGTGATAATATAGTTAACATGAACAATGCCGCAGTAGATAAAGGCGGTGATGGAATAACAAAGGTTGAAATACCTGCAGAGTGGAAGAACATAAATGTTGAGCCTTCAAAAGGACGAAGTGATGTTCCTGAATTTGTTAAGAATATTGCTGATGTTCAGAATAGTCTTGAGGGTGACCTTCTACCTGTAAGTGCTTTTAAAGGTATAGAGGATGGAACTCTTCCAAGCGGTACAAGCGCCTATGAAAAGAGGGGTATAGCGGTTAATGTGCCTGAGTGGGTATCTGAAAATTGTATTCAGTGTAATCAGTGTTCATATGTTTGTCCCCATGCCTGTATCAGGCCCTTCCTTCTTGATGAAAAGGAAGCTTCTGCGGTTCCTGCGGGTGCAGCAGTACTTGATGCTGTAGGCAAGGGACTTGACGGACTTAAGTTCAGACTGCAGTTAAGCCCTCTTGACTGCACCGGGTGTGGTAACTGTGAGCAGGTATGTCCTTCAAAGGTTAAAGCCCTTGTTATGAAGCCTCTTGAAAGTCAGATGATTGAAAGTGAAAGATGGAATCACTTCCATAAAAATGTAACTTATAAAGACAAACTTGTTGCTAAATCTACTGTTAAAGGGAGCCAGTTTGCACAGCCTCTTTTTGAATTTTCCGGGGCATGTGCCGGTTGCGGTGAAACTCCATATATTAAACTGATAACACAGCTTTATGGAGACAGAATGATGGTAGCAAATGCTACTGGTTGTTCTTCAATTTATGGGGGTTCATTCCCTGCATCACCATATTGTGTAAATGCAGAGGGTTGCGGACCTGCATGGGCAAGTTCCTTATTTGAGGATAACGCGGAATACGGTTATGGTATGAATCTTGGAGTTGAGCAGATTCGTGAAAAAATTGCACGATACTCTGTTCAGTACCAGACTGAAGGGAAGAGTCAGGATCTGAAAGATCTGTTGTCCCAGTGGGATGCCAACAGAAATGACGCTGAAAAAACAAAGGAGCTGGCATCTAAAATTCTTCCTCTTCTTGAAAAAGATAGCGCGCCATCAGCAAAAGAGATTTACAAGCTGAAACAGTTTATAATTAAAAAATCAATATGGGTTTTCGGAGGAGACGGATGGGCATATGATATCGGTTTCGGCGGCCTTGATCATGTCGTAGCATCAGGGGATGATATAAATATTCTTGTACTGGATACAGAAGTTTATTCCAATACAGGGGGACAGTCATCCAAGTCCACGCCGACTGGCGCTGTTGCTAAATTCGCTGCTTCAGGTAAAAAAATACGGAAAAAAGATCTTGGCATGATTCTCCTCTCCTATGGTTATGTCTATGTAGCACAGGTGGCTATGGGGGCTAATCAGGCTCAATATCTTAAAGCGCTTCAGGAAGCGGAAGCTTATCCCGGTCCTTCAGTGATTATAGCTTATTCTCCATGTATAAATCACGGGCTTAGAGCAGGCATGGGTAAAACCCAGCTTGAGTCTAAACTGGCCGTGGAGTGCGGATACTGGAATCTTTACAGGTATAATCCGCTTCTTGAGAAAGAAGGTAAAAATCCATTTGTAATTGATTCTAAAGAACCCGACTTCAGTAAATTCCAGGATTTTCTTATGGGTGAAGTCAGGTATACTTCTTTGAAAAGGGAATTCCCGGAAATGGCTGAAGAGCTTTTTAAAGCAGCAGAAGATGATGCGAGATGGAAGAATGAAAGATACAAAAAATTTGCCCTTTTATAAAAGGGATTTGTATTAAGAATAAAAAACAGGCTGATTGTTAGATCAGCCTGTTTTTTTGTTTACCCGTAGATGCCGTGTAGCCGGGGGTCTTTGAACCTGGAAACCAGGTGGGTTCCCGCATACATTATCCGGCCTTCTCCTTTCGGAGCACGACCTTTAAGTGCAAATATTGAGATCCCGAGTATTATTTAGGCTCAAAACGCGCGAGGCTAAGCACGAGCATCACAGGCAATCTCTAATGAAAATATGCGGTGTAAATAGGCAAGGATTTTTTAATTATTGACAATAAAATAAGCGGGGCTTTAATTATTTTAAAAGCATATTAATGCGCCAAAAAGTGTGAAGTTTTAAAATTTAAATATAGAAAGGGATAGATAATGCTGAAAAGTTATTTTCTTGATATGAACAAAAAGCTTGTTAAAAAAGGTTCCGGAAAAGCTTCCGGGAAAAAAACCGGTGCCGTAAAAGGATCATCCGCTATTGACGGGAAAATTCTCTGTGAGAAATTTGCAGGATTGCTCCCCGGACAATTCAGGATAGATGCTGCAAAGCCGGTGGATAGTTCAGGCTTTTCTCCGGAGGGTGCTGATCTGATAATATATAATGAATATTGCAGCGATATAGTAAAATTACTCAACGGTTATGTTCCCTATGAGTTGATTTACGGAGCAGTTTTTATTGTGGATGATCTCACCAAGGCTTCTCTGGCTGATGTAATAAACAGGGTGGCAACTGTTAAAAAAATCAACAGGTTTGCAGAAACTGAGAGCAGTTTTACTGTTCCATCATTTATCATCGCAAATTCTTCATCAGACTACCCGCTGTCGGAGTTAAAAAATGATATCCTTAACTATTATATGTCCAGGGGTATTGAGGGTGATTCTGAATTTGAAATAATGGCTCTTTTGAACAAAGGTGTGGTAGTTAAAGACTGGCATCAAGGCAATAGAAGCTTTGCCGCCCTTGAGACCCTGGAGGATACGGCAATGTGGTTCTATATATTGTTAAGTGAATACCTTGAAGTTGAAAGGGATGACGAATTCGATCTGAGAAAATATGTCCGCAATGACAGGACATATAAGGAATACTGATGTTGCCATGGTGTTTTTTGAAAGGTTTTGATTCCAATATAATATTATTTATATTTATTCTTGACAGGCTATTTGAATTGGTATATATTAAATAAAAAAATTCAGGTGAAGATGGTGATACATTCAAATTTTAAAAAACTGTTAAAATCGTTATTATTTATCTGTGTTGCTTTAATTATATCAGGTAGTGCTGTAGAATTGAAAGCAGCAGCAAATAAGGATGTTATTCTGGTACTTGATACATCTTTAAGCATGGTGGGGTATGGCGGACGAAATATTTTTAATGATGTAAAGTTAAGTGTTTATAACTACATCGATACTCTGCAGGATGGCGACAGGGTCACATTTATTACCTTCGATACAGAAGTTAAGGTTTTCCCCGCAGTGCTTGTGGATGATCAGAATGACCGGGATATTCTTAAAAAATACATTTCCATGGTTGAGGCAAAGGGGCAGTGGACACACACCCTGGCTATGCTTAAAACTGTTTTTGCCCTTGCTGATGAACTTTCTGATGATAAGGAGAAAAGTAAAGGGGAAAGGAATCTTGCAATTGTAATTATGACTGATGCTCTTGATGATCCCCCTCCGGGCAAAAGAGGCGATCAGTTTGATCTTACTAAAATCGCGGAACAATATAGCGGTAAGGACTGGTGGATTTACCTTGTTAATCTTGCAGATCTGCAGAAGTCCGCCAGGGTAGCCGCAGCTCAGGAGGAACTCCGACAGGAGCTTCTCAAGGTAAGTGAGAAAACTACGATTATTGACGGCACTGATCCTGGTAAAGCTATTACAGAAGATCTCGCCCAGGATATTAGAAGAAAAGAAATTGCAGGGAGTAATATTGTCCCATTTGCTGTTGCGGGGCTTCTTCTTTTACTTCTTCTACTGATTATATATTTTAGAAGGGCAAAGAGTCTTAAGGTTCATGGAACACTTGAATACTGGAATCACGAACTTATAAAACCTGAGGTTCTTTCTGTTAATCTCGATTTATACGGCATGAAGACGATTTCAGTGGGTAAAAGTGCCGATTCAATTGTTAAAATAATCGAATTTGAATCGCGTACACCTCTATATCTTAAGGCAGTCCGGAGTGACGGTGAAATAAAGGTTGCAGTGAGTCATCAGGGTCAGGACAGCCTAATTTTCAAGAATAGGGATGCCGGAGAATTTCTTGGAAATGGTGATATCTTTTCAGTAGAAAATTACAGTTTCAGGTATAGTGCATGATGACATAGTGTACAGTTTTTATGCTGTGTCACCGATAGTGAAAGTGTAAGTATTAGCATAAGTATTATTGAAGAAATATTTTATAAGTTTTACAGATATTTATAAATATATCTTGACATGGAAATAATTGTATATATCTTTTATTTTAATAGTTAAAATAGATTAATAATATTAATAGTTTTGAGCTGAATTTCATAACAATACTACAAAACAAATAAGAGGATTTCATGTTTTCTTATATTCTAAGGAGGTTTTTAAATGTCAATTAGCCAGTTCCCCAAAAGCCCCAATAAGGTTCATCCTACAACCCCGAGTGCTGTAGGTTCAAGGGAGTCTATAGCTCAGGAAGGAAGAGATAAAATTGCTGAAGCTGATTTAATACTCAATGAAACTTATGATAAGGTGTTGAATAATATTCAAAACAAGCTCCCGGAAGAAGTATTGAAAGAGCTTGATGTAATGGGCGGCTTAAAAGAAAAGCTTTATAATTACATTAACCAGACATATGTAAACATGTTTAACAGATATACTGTTACCATGGAAGATGAGTTCCTTAAAAAAGTCAGGGATTTTGTTGATAAGGAAGAGGCTAAGGGCCTTGCCCGTTATACTCCTAAGGAAATAGTTGAGATTCTTGATAAAGTTGGTGGAGCAGATAAGTTCCATACAGGTGAAATAGAAAAATCAATTGTTAATATGTATGGTCACCTCCAGGGGCATATTCAGAGAGGAGTAAATGATCTTGAGGTTGAAACAAACTCAATACTTAGGCAGAAAACAGATGTTGGTGCTTTTGTAAGGGGTGAAAACGCCTATGCGATTCTAAAATGCGTATTCAAAGACAATGAGCTGAGACCTAAGTATGTTTATGATGTGAAACTCTCAATAAATATACTTGAGAGTGAGCTTATAAGTCCTATGTATCACTATCAGGTAACTGTAGAATCTATCATGAAGGACACAATCCAGAAGCATATTCAGGATTTAATTGATAAGCAGGTTGAGCAGTTTACAGATGATCTGGTAGACCGCGGCAAAAATGAGCTTAATTCAAGTGAAAAGATGTTTGAAAAGATAAAAAGAATAGAAAACTTCACTGACGATGAAAAAGAAGATGAGAAGTCAAAAAGATACACTATTCTTGCTAAAAAATTCCTTGATAAGATCGAAGGTCTTAGAGCGGAAATTGATGTAGAAGATATAGACCCTCTTAATATGAGAGAAAATATTAAATACATAATTGATGAAGAGAATATCAGAAACAGGGGATATAATACCTGTATAAATTCAATTACATCTATTCTGGATACAAGTAAGCTCGGTTATCAGGTATGTGATAACATGAAGAATGCCCGTATATGCAGAATCAGTGAGTATGAAGAAACTGATCCCACAGTACTTCCTGATGAAAGATATACAATAAGAATGGCATATAATGACCAGAATCAGCTTAAAGAAGCAAAAAAAGAATTCGATAAGCAGGTTGCAGCGTTTACTAATGAGATTGGAATGGCATGGGATGTTGTTCATGCTCATTATGAATCTAAAAAAAGATTCAGATCTCTTCAGGATTTTGAAGATCTGTGCGGAAGACTTATGAACAAAGACTGGAAAAGAAATAAGAAAGCATATGACTCAGATCCGGATAGTATTCTCTGGAATGAAATTGGTGAAATGTATAATGAAAGTTCATTTGTTGAAAAGAATAATAGAACTTATGAGGACAGATTTAAAAATCTTAAAAATAAGTTAACATATCTTAAGACAAAACTTGGTCAGATGCATGGATATCAGAATCCTGTTGAGAGAGTAATTCTTGACGAAAGACTTAATTTCCTTGAAAAAAGATTTAATGAATTCGCTCACATGGTTAATCCTCATCACATTCAGCCAGGTCTGATTCTTGATATAGATGTAACAACTATCAAGAGGAAGCAGTATATACTTAAAGGTATGGCAAATGTTCTAAATGAATTCCTTTACAGCGTATCTAAAGGTTTTACTGATGCGGCTTTTGCAACATATTCAAGAAGAAGATCTACAGTTAGAGATGACATTACACAGTCTTTTGCTGAAGATGAAATTGGTGAAGATCTTTTTGAAGCAGCTTATAAAACCGGCGAAACAGATGGAATTGACATAGATATTCCTTCAGTAAAAGGTTCCGTAGATTTAAGCCCAAAGGGCGGAAAAGCTAAAAAGAGAAGTTCAGGATTGAAAGAACTGTAAAAATGATACATCGTTTATAATCAAAAAAGGGAACTTAATTGTTCCCTTTTTTGATTAATCTGCCGGGCAATTAATACATTCATCTGAAATTTAATGTACTATAAATGATTAAATGCTTGAAATAAATTTAATTTTTTTGCACTATTACAATATGGTGCTATTTAAAAACAGGAGAGTCAATTATGGAAACCGTTTATTATTCGCTTGCTTCCAAGTCATCATTTAATAAAGCATTGCGTCACTTCTATAAGGTTAATGATGCTGTGGAGGAAATTGATTCCAGGGTAAACATTGCAGATTTTATCAATAAACTAATCGAAGATGAGGATGTTCATCAGGATCAGATTCTGCCGATTATCGGCGCAGTTGTGAGAGATAAATATGAATATTCCTGCGAATCATTCAGTATCCCCTCAACGGTTTCAGATTTTGAAAAAATTATCCAGGAAACCTCAAAATGGACCGCACTTGATATTACTATAGTTTATTTCGGACCTGACAGTCAGCGCTTTGTGATAAATCCGAAAAACGCGGACAGCTGGGATAGAGTAGGGGATATACTTAAGGATCAGCTTCTTGTTTTTTATGTTAAGTATCTTAAGGATAAGGACAAAAAAGTTGAGATAAATGCAATTGAAACATTAAAAGAAATGATTTCAGGAAAAGATGTATTTATTCATAAGGAATTTATTGATCATACGGTTGTGCAGCGTGCACCTGAACCTGCCAGGACCCCTGACCGAAGGGCAACAGATCAGGCAGCTTCAGGGAAGAAAAGAAGTATAACTCCAAAATACGGGGTACAGGTCTCCAATGAGCTTTTTCATAATGGTAATGTTGAAGCCTGGAAGAAAATTGTTGAAAGCTATCATGCTAAATTTCCTGAACTTACAGTTCATATAATGTTCGAAGGTGAAGTTATCAATGACATAAATTCACTTTTTAAGTGGGGCAAGGTTAAACATGGTGATTCAATATTTTTTCAGGTTTCCGGTGAAGAGATACTTGGTGTGTCCAAATTACAGAAATATCTTTACGAAGGCGCAAGTCCAAGATTCGAGCAGTTCCTGAAGCTTGGAATTGGACGTGTATTAAATTTATTCTAAAAAAAACTATAAATCTAAGGGGACTTGTATGGATCATATAATATACTTTAATAAAGATCTTAAAGAAGTTGAATCAAAAGTTTCTGTTAAACTTGGAATAAGAGGGCGAAGAGCGGTTGAGCTTGCAAGTATGGGGCTCCCTATCGCTCCAGGATTTATTCTGGACGCTGATCTTACGCCAAAGCTGCCTCAGATCAATATAAAAGATAAAATTAAAGAATATATAGCTCAGCTTGAAAAGGAGACAAAAAAGAAGTTCGGGGATAACAAGAAACCATTGATGCTTAAAATGGTTTTGAGTTCAGACCTTAATGTTCCTTTTTTCCCATCAATTCATAATATAGGTATGAATGATGAAACTGTAGAGGCTTTCGGTACTTTTACCGGAATCGATTTTGCCTATGGTGAATATCTTTATCTTATGCGTAATATTGCATCGAAGTTATTTAAATTGGGTGATGCAGAAATAAAAAAGATCGAAGGTAATATCAGTAAAAAGCCCACAGTTGCACAGATGAAAACCGTAATTGAATCGTATAAAAAGAGTTTCGGTGAAGGATACAGTGATGATGTATATGATCAGCTCATATTTATAATCAAAAAAGCCTCTGAAGCCTATAGTGATTCTGATATTGATGTTGATAACACCCTTTCAATCATGATCCAGACAATGGTATATGGGAATTTCGGTGATGCCTCCTATTCAGGAAGCTACTATACACGTGATATCGTTACAGGTGACTCTGCCATTCAGGGCGATTTTATGAAAAATGAATTCGACCTGTCATTGGGGAAATCAAAGGATATCAGCAAAATTGATAAGAAATATTATGATAAATTTACCCAGATCGCTAAAAAAATTGAAGAGAACTTTAATGAAATAAGAAATGTAAAGTTTACGATAGAGGAGGGGGACTTCTGGCTGGTTGAACAGAGAGAAGTTGATGAAAAATCTACTCAGGCGCAAATTAAGACACTCCTGGATCTGAATGCCGGGAAAAAAATAACCAATGAGTATCTCATAGAAAATATAAAACCGGGACAGTTAAATGAACTTCTCCATCCTGTTATAGACCCCAGGACAATAAAAAATATCAAGACAATTAAAGGGGGGATCTCCGGGTCAACCGGTGCGGCAATTGGAAGAGTGTTCTTTTCAACTCCAAAACTTCTTGAAGAATATAAAAAAGCTATCATGAAGGGTGGGGATACAAACCTTATTCTGGTCCTCGTTTCTTCATATGCAGAAGATGTAAAAGCCATTGAGGTTGCTCAGGGGGTAATTACAACAGAGGGGGGCTTCTCCTCACATGCACCTGTTGTAGCCCGAAGTCTCGGGAAAGTCGCGATGGTTCAGCCGGATATGAAAATAAAAGGGAACAATTTTACACTTGCCGGTAAAACCGTTAAAGAGGGGGATTATATATCCATCAACGTTCCCTATTATGAGGAACCCACCCTTTATCTCGGGAAAGTAGGCCTGATTGAACCCGATTTCAGGAAAAACGGTCTTCTCGATTTTCTTAAAATTGTTGAAACTCATATAGAAGATTTTAATGTGCGGGCAAATGCAGACCAGGAAAGGGATGCACTTGTTGCTAAAGAGTTTAATGCTCAAGGTATAGGTCTATGCAGAACCGAACATATGTTCTTTCATGAAAAAAGAATTATGAAGTTCAGGGAAATGATTATTGCTGATGATAAAAAGGAGAGACTTAAGGCAATTGATGCACTTGAACCTATGCAGCGTTCTGATTTCTATGATTTATTTAAAACAATGGCAGGTAAGCCGGTTACTATAAGACTTCTGGATGCTCCGCTCCATGAATTTCTACCAAGATCAGATCAGAGTATGGCTGAATTTATTAAATATATGCAGTCAAAGAAGAAAGGGATTAAAGCTGATAATATAAAAGCGCGATGTGAAGAGCTTGAAGAGATGAACCCCATGCTCGGGCACAGGGGGTGCCGCGTAGCCGTCACTTACCCGGAGATTTATGAGATGCAGTGCAGGGCAATTTTTGAGGCTGCCTGTATGCTGAAGAAAGAGGGGATTGATGTTGAACCTGAAATAATGATCCCCATTGTTATGAGCGAGCAGGAGATTAAATTTATCCGGAATGGTAAAAAAATAGAAGGTACTGAGGTTAAAGGTATACGCGATATCAAGGATGAAGTTTTAAAAGAGTATGGATTAAGCGATATTAAATATCAGGTAGGTACTATGATCGAACTTCCCGCTGCTGCACTATCTGCCGGCTATATCGCTGAATATGCAGATTTTTTCAGCTTTGGAACAAATGACCTGACTCAGACTACTTTCGGGTTATCCAGAGATGATTCAAACTCATTCTTCCCCGATTATTCTCTGTATGACCTTATTAAAAACAATCCATTTAAAGTTCTTGGAGAGCCTGTTAAAGAGCTGATTTCAATAGCCTCAATAAGAGGGAAGCTGACAAGACCGGACATGAAGATGGGACTCTGTGGTGAACATGGAGCCAATCCTGATAACATCGCTTTCTGTATTGAGGCCGGATTAAACTATGTTTCATGTTCTCCTTACTCAATACCCCTTGCAAAACTCGGTATTGCCCAGTATAATCTGGCCAGGGATAAAGCTGAATAAAATGATTAAGCCTTAAGAGATATAATAAAAAATCCCTGTTTGTTAAACAGGGATTTTTTATTATGAAAACATTTATCAGCTATAATTAATATAGAAAAGCGGCATAAGCCGCTTTTCATATATGTTAACCGGCGATTGTTATTTATATTTTTTTTCCAGTGCTGCGATACCGGGGAGCGTTTTGCCTTCAAGCATTTCAAGAAATGCTCCCCCGCCAGTAGAAATATAACCGATTTTATCGGCTACACCTGCTTTATTGATGGCGGTTACGCTATCTCCCCCTCCCACAACACTGAAACAATCGGCATCTGCCAGAATTTTTGCTATTGAGTTGGTCCCATTTGCAAAATTCGGCATTTCAAAAGCCCCCATGGGCCCGTTCCATATAATTGTTTTTGCATTATTGATCCATTTCCCGAATAATTTTACTGTTTCCGGACCAATATCGAGCCCGATAATATTTTCCGGTATATTCTCAATTGAGTAAACAGAAAATCTGGAATCATTATCAAACTCATCTGCGCCAACTATATCAACAGGCAAAAGAATTTCAACTTTATTTTTTTTAACTCTCAGTAAAATTTCTTTTGCTGTGTCAACCAGCTCCGGCTCCATAAGAGAGTTTCCGATGCTGTAACCCAGGGCTTTAAGAAATGTGAATGCCATACCTCCGCCGATAAGAAGAAAATCTACCCTGTCTATTATATTTTTTATTGCGTCTATTTTAGAAGAGACTTTTGCCCCCCCTATTATTGCTCCAAATGGTTTTTCTGCATTTTCTATAGTTTTCTGGCTGTATTCTATTTCATTTTTTAAAAGGAATCCTGCGGCAGCTGTATCAATAAATTCTGTTATCGCGTAATTTGAAGCATGACCCCTGTGTGCAGTTGCAAAAGCGTCATTGACAAAAATATCTCCATGAGCTGCAAGGAGCTCGCCGAGAGAACGGTCGTTTTTCTCCTCACCCGGATAGAAGCGTATATTCTCAAATAGGATAATTTCACCGGGATTCATTTTGTTTGAAATATCTATGGTTTCCTCTCCCAGTTCATGATCAATAAACTTTACAGGCTGTTTCAATATAGCTGTAAGATGATCAGCTACAGGCTTTAATGAAAGCTCAGGTTTCTTTTTGCCTCTGGGTCTTCCAAGATGGGAAATGATAAGAATTTTAGCACTGTTTTTTAAGCAATATTCAATTGTGGGGAGTGTAGATAATATTCGGGTATCATCAGTAATATTCATCCCTTTGTCGTATGGAACATTATAGTCAACCCTGATAAGGACTCTTTTCTTTTTTACATCAATCCCGTCTATGTAATTTATGGGCATTACTCTCTCTCCCGGAATATTATATTCGCTCAAGAATTTCTCTTTTCTTTTTCCTTATCACTATGAATCTTGAAATAAATATGGAAACCTCATAAAGAAACATCAAAGGAACTGCAACCAGTGATTGTGAAAGAGGGTCCGGAGGTGTAATAAATGCTGCAAATATCCATATAATAATAAGCGCCACTTTTCTTTTTGAAATAAGAAAAGCCGGGGTAATAATACCTATTTTAGTAAGGACAAGTATTATTATGGGGAGTTCAAAAACAATACCCATGGCAAGGCAGAAAAGAAAAATGAAGCTAAGGTAGTCATCTGCGCCTATGGTGCTTAACATCTCACTCGGAATAAAGCTTAAAAGAATTTCAATCATAAGCGGCAGAAGTAGAAAAAAGACAAATGCCACTCCTGAATAAAAGAGAAATACAGATGCAATAATGCTTATACGGGAAAACATACGCTCTTTTTTGTCAATTGCCGGAACAATGTAACGCCATACATGGAATATTATCAGCGGGAATGTCATAAGTATTGCTGTTCCTGCCGAAGCTTTCAGTCTTATTATAAAACCGCTGGTAAGCTTAAATACATTGAGTTTGTTCCCTGTGGAAAGAAATGGTTTGTTTATATAGTTTACTATATGCTCAGAAAAGTAAAAGTTTACAAATGTAAGTGTAATCAGCACACCAAGTACAATGAGTATCCGTGAGCGGAATTCATCCAGATGGCCGACTACTGTCATTGGTGTATCCCCTCTTTGCGAAGCGTCGGGGTCAATAACCTCCAGTTCATTAGACTCATCATGCTCTATCGGTGTAATTTTATCAGGAGATTTTTTTTTGACAATTTTTGTTTTTGTTTTTGTTTTTGCAGGAAGCGTTTCCTTCTTTTTTGCTGGTGAGGATTTGACTGCCCCTTTTTTAGCAGTCTTTTTTTCAATTACTTTTTTAGAGTCACCTTTGGCAGCTTTCGCCGGTTTTTTTTGTTTTTTTTCAGTCAAATCTGATGATTTTTTTTTAACTTTTTTGTCTTCCAAAGGGTTCACCATTATTCATTATTTAGAATGTTTCTTCATTGATTAAACTGCCATCTTCAGCGAAATATCTCCATCGTCCGCTTTTTTTATCATTCCTGTAGTGCCCTTCTGCCTGTCTCACTCCGCTATCGTAATTGATGCGCCATAAGCCGTTTTTTACTCCCATTTTATATGTTCCGATAGATTGTCTTTTACCGTTTGTGTAATAGAGATTTTCAGTACCGTTTTTTTGGTCATCAGTATACATGGATATCTCTTTCGGCTTGCCGTCAGAATAGTATTCCCTGTATACGCCATGTTTTTTCCCGTTTTTGTACCAGACTTCTGAAAGGGGTATCCCTTCAGGGGTATATACATAAACCGATCCATTTAATTCATCATTCCGGAAGGATTCTTTTTTCATTATCCTCCCATCAGGATAATAGGTGATCCATTGCCCCTGTTTCAGCCCGTTCCGGTAAATACCGGATGCCTTTAAGGTTTTTTCTTTATTGTTATTGTAATAGTATTTCCATTCACCATCTTTCTGGTGGTTGGAAACCGGCCCCTCTGCGCGTATCTTCTCAGGTGACCAGTAAAAAATAAAGTGTCCATTTTTAATATTAATTATGTCTTCAGGAAGTTCATTATATGAGGTGTCGTCTATTTCATTAATTGAAGGAATTGTGTTGAAGGATGAAGCCATGCAGGCAGTAGTTAATAGTAAAGTCATTGTGAGTATATAGAAAAATAATTTCATTTTGATTTCCCTTAGTTTTTTATGAAGAGTTTTTTATGTCTTATTGCAAGAAAAATACAGATTTATATCAGATTTCTACCGATAATAATAGTATGGAAAATCTAATATAATAGTCAGTTACTAGATACGGAATATATAGTCAAATATTTTTTAAAATCTGTCTTTTTAAGCATCTCTTTGACAGAAATTTAATGAGTCGGGGTATAAAATTATGATGCGATCACTCTGGACAGCTGCTTCAGGTATGGTGGGTCAGCAGTTTAATATTGATACAATCTCCAATAACCTGTCCAATGTTAATACAACAGGTTTTAAAAAGCAGAGAGCAGAATTTGAGGATCTTCTTTACCAGACAGTACTGATGGCAGGGACTCCTGCAACTGAGGTAACAGAAATCCCGACCGGTATTCAGGTTGGGCATGGTGTTAAAGTCGCCGCAACACAGAAGATGTTTGAGCAGGGGAGCCTGCAGAATACAGAGAATAAGCTTGATCTTGCACTTGAGGGTGAAGGTTTTTTTAAGATACGCCTTTATGACGGATCAGTGGCATATTCAAGGGATGGTTCATTTAAGCTCGATTCAAACAGGCAGATTGTAACATCGAATGGTTATATGCTTGAACCTCCGGTGATTCTTCCGGAAAATTTTATTATGAATACTCTGAGTATAAGCCAGGATGGAAGAATGACTGTGAATATTGTAGGAGAAGAGGATCCTATTGAGGTTGCACAGATGGAAATATACAGATTTGTCAATCCTGCCGGCCTTTCAAGCATAGGCGGAAATCTGTATAAAACTACCCCGGCTTCAGGGGAGGAGATTCCCGGGCAGCCCGCTTTTGAAGGTATGGCGAAAATCCATCAGGGTTTTCTTGAGATGTCAAATGTTAAGGTTGTTGAAGAGATGGTTAATATGATTGTTGCTCAAAGAGCATACGAAGTTAACTCAAAAGCGATTCAGACATCCGATTCAATGCTCGGAACAGCTATAGGGTTAAAGCGTTAATGATCAGAGTAGTTAAAATATTCTGCTCAATGTTGTTTGTACTGCTAATTTACAGCAGCAGTTTTGCAAATACAAGGATTTACCTGCTACCTGAAGTTAAAATAAGTGGTAATTCTTTAAAAATCGGCGATATTGCTGTAGTTGAAGGCCCTGAATCTTCATCAGTATTTAACCTTGTTTTGACAGAAAAGAGATCGGGATCTGTTATAATAGATAAACGGGAGATTCAGACTTTTCTTACTGAAAAAGATTTCTCTAAATTTACAATTTTCGGTAACGGTGTAAGGGTCACATTTAGCAGCGATTCGGAGAAAGATGCTGAAGTAAGCAGGGAAAATGTAATAAATAGCGGGGATACAGTTGAGCTGACCCTTTTTAAGAATGGTGTGAGAGTAGAGGTTCAGGGACAATCTCTTGCAGGTGGCGCAATCGGAGATACTGTCCGTGTCAGAGTGGGGAAGGGTAGAGTTCTTAATGGAATAGTAAAAGGCAGGGGAAGGGTTTTACTGGAGATATGATAAAAAAATTATTTTTAATAATATTTTTCTGTTTAATCTGTATATATCTGTATTCTGAATCGATCTGGAGAGACAGGAATATATATTCAACTGAAGGTGAGCCTGCTGTTGGTGATATTGTAGTTGTTAAAGTAACCGATTTTTCCAGATTTAAATATGAAGTTAAACTCAACAGCACTTCGTCCACGGATGTAATTTCAAATCCTGATATAACAATAACCGGGTTTCTCCCTAATATTTCTGCAAACAAGCATATCAAAAATAATGAAGCAACAACCTTCAGCGGCAATTCAAATATGGAAATGTCAATTGCTGCAACAATTACCGGGACACAGAATAACGGGCACGCGGTAATAAGCGGTATAAGATCCTATTCCTTCAATGGAGTTGTTACAACAGTTGCAATCAGCGGTATTGTTGATCCCAGGTTTATTGATGCAGGGGCGGTAAATTCTGATAATGTTTCAAATTTCGGCATACAGATTGCCGGAAGAAAAGAGGGTCTTGTTGTAAGGCCGGCTCCACTGGAGGAGGGCGGAACTGCATCTGCTCAGCTCACAGAAGAGGAGAAACAGCGAATAATAATAGATTATCTTGAAAAGATTGTAAGGGAACTGACCCGCTGATGAGAAATTTAATTTTAATATTAATGATTATATTTCCCTTTATCCTTACAGATGCTTTTACAGAGCCTTCTGTAAGGATTAAAAATTTAACATATATTTACGGCTATAAGAAAAATCAGGTCTATGGCTTCGGCCTTGTAACAGGGCTTCCCAACACCGGTGATTCCAGATCGAATCTGACCAGGTCATCTGTGAAAAATCTTCTCAGCAGTCTGGGGATACAGGATCAGAATCCGGTTACCAGGAATATTGCTGCAGTTTTAATTACAGCAGATTTACCTCCACATGTTAGACTTGGCGATAGAATCGATATTTCAATTTCTTCAATAGGAGATGCTAAATCGATTGAAGGGGGTATACTTATTCAGTCCCCGCTGAGAGGCGCCGATAATAATATATATGTTGTTGCACAGGGTAAACTCCCTGAAGCACAGGGGGGTAACAACAGGAACAGGGTTAAAACTGTTTCACAGGTATCTGGAGGCGGTATTGTTGAAAGGGAGATAAAACCGGAATATATTTTCACTGATGAAAGTAATAACGAATATATCTCTCTTGTACTGAGAAACTGGGATTATGGTACAGCTGACAAAATTGTTAAGGGAATTAAAGAAGTTTACAGCGATATTGATCCTGTGATAACCAGGGGCGGTACAATACAGATCCCGTTAAAAAAAGATGTTCCTGTATCAGAATATATTTCTAAAATTGAGAATATCGAAATTGTTCCTGAATATAAAGCAGTTGTAATTGTTAATGAACGGGATGGTACTGTTGTTGCAGGGGGGAATGTGGTAATCTCAGAAGCAATGGTGAGCAGAAGAGGGATGACTGTTCAGGTGGAAAATTCCGATGTTAGAAGGAATGTTTCAATGATAACTGAATCATCAACTATTAAAGACCTTGTTGACACACTCAATGCGATTGGGGCGAGTACTGATGATATTATTGCTATTCTCCAGGCATTAAAAGATACAGGCGCACTTCACGCTGAATTAATTATAAGGTGATAACAGTGAATACGATAAACGGTAATATTGATAACGCCATTATGTCAAAGGTGTCCGGTACTGAAGCGAAGCTTAAAAATATCAGCAGTGGTTCAAAGTTCGAAGAACGTCTTGCGGAAGCACGTGGTTTGACAAATGAGATTAGTCCTGCAGTAAAAAATATAAATTTCAAAAGTCCTGCTGAAAAAAAATTATGGGATACTTGTGTTGAAGTGGAATCTCTTTTTGTTGCAAAGATGTTTAAAGAGATGAGAAACTCGGTAGATAAGACTGAATGGATCAATGGCGGATTTGCTGAGGAGATTTTTGAAGATATGCTTTATGATGAATATGCATTGCAGCTTTCAAAAAATTCCAGCATTGGTATGGCAAAAATGATTTATGAGGAGATGAGCAGAAATATCTGATTAAACTTTCATGCTTTTTATTGCTTCAACCGGGAAACCGGAGTTTTTAATTTTGTCTTCTGTTAATTGAGTCGCCACCCCATATTTAAATACTGAATTTTTAAAATTCAGTATTTAAATAAACCTCTTGACGAAAATAATTATGCAGTTTTTTTTATCTGTAAGGAGAAGCCTTATGGATAATATCTATTTTGACAATGCCGCCACATCCTGGCCAAAGCCTCTTTCCGTTATAACTGCTATGAATGAATTTAACCTTAATGTTGGTAGCAATCCCGGCAGATCAGGTCATAAAAAATCTATCGAATCGGGACGTATACTTTTTGATACAAGGGAGCTTCTTGCTGATTTTTTTTCAGTTCCTGACCCTCTCCGTATTGTTTATACATCAAATGTTACCCATTCATTGAATCTCGCTATCAGGGGCCTGCTTAAGAGGGGTGATCATGTAATTACTTCATCAATGGAGCATAACTCTGTTATGAGGCCTCTGCGCGATCTGGAGTATAATGGTGTAGAGGTTACAGTTGTTCAGAATAGTGAAGATGGCTCCTTATATCCTGAACATGTTGAAAGAGCAATAAGAAGTAATACCAGAATGATTGTCATGACTCATGCGTCAAATGTTACAGGTACTGTCATGCCTGTTTCTGAAACCGGAAAAATCGCAGCAGACCATGGAATTATTTTTTGTGTTGATGCTGCTCAATCGGCAGGTGTTCTTGATATTAATGCCCCTGAAATGAACATAGATCTACTCTGTTTTACCGGACACAAAAGCCTGTTAGGCCCAATGGGTACAGGGGGGATCTATATCAGAAAGGGACTTGAAAAGGAGTTGCACCCCCTTATGTGCGGCGGAACCGGTAGCAGATCGGAACATGAGGTGCAGCCCGATTTTATGCCGGATAAATTTGAATCTGGGACACTTAATGTAATAGGGATAGCAGGCCTTGCAGCGGGAATATCATTTATTAATGATACCGGTATAAAGGTAATACGAAGCAGAGAAGAGGAACTGACCCGTATGTTCCTTGAGGGAATAAAAGGTGTTGAAGGATTAAAAATTTATGGCCCATCAGATATTACCGGAAGAACTTCAGTTGCTGCTTTCAACTTTGATAATATAAACTCATCAGAAGCATCGATTTTTTTTGAAGATGAATACGGCATTCTTTCACGACCCGGGCTGCACTGTGCACCTGCTGCTCATAAAACAATAGGATCATTCCCCGGCGGTACAAACAGGTTCAGTTTCAGTTATTTTAATAGTGAAACTGAAATTGAAAAGGGGATTGAAGCAGTAAGAAGGGCGGCAAAAAAATAATAAAGAATTCAGTTTTTTTTAATCTATGCAATTATATAGCTCATTACGGATTTTTGGGATACAAAGAGAGGACTTTTTTGCTTTTCCCCCTGTCTCAGGGGGGATGACTCCAGAATATGTGGAAACAAACAATATTATTACTTTCACCAAAAATCCGGAATGAGCCAATTACTCTATTCCTGAGTAATAAGAAACTAATTGCGCATTTTAATTAATACATATACTGATTGACAGGATTCTGCTGTTGTGTGATTTTTGAAAAAAAAAGCCGGAGGCAAATGATGGATAAAAGAAATCAGGAACTTTTAGATAAATGGCATGAGGTTGTTTTCAATAAGAAACTCGATGTACTTGAGGAATTATTATCTGATAATGTGACACTTTATTCCCCGGTAGTTTTCAAACCGAAAAATTCAAAATTAGAATCAATTTTTGTTTTAAGTAATGTAATAGAAGTTCTTAATGACTTCAAATACCATAGAGAATTTATAGACGGAAATAACTGGGCTCTTGAGTTCAGCGCCAATGTGGGAGATAAATCGGTTAAAGGTGTTGATCTGATCGAATTTGATGACAGCGGCAAAATAGTAAATTTTGAAGTACTTATCAGACCTTTAAGCGGGCTTATAGCTCTTGGTGAAGAGATGAACAGAAGATTCGCTGATGCAGGTAAAGAGGTTAAGCCTCTTTTAAAATAGCCTACTGCAGTCTGTACCTGCATCAGGGACAGACTGCTTATCAAACTCATAAGCCGCGCCTTAACTTCTTTTTAAGCTTGACAAAAACCCACCGAAAAAAAGTATTCAATGGAATCCACAGGAAATTATTTAGTGTTGAGGAGATATATGTTTAGTGACAGGTCTTATTGCGGAGAATTATCAGTTAAAGATGTCGGCAGAGATGTAGTAATTTCAGGCTGGGTTGACAAAAAGAGAGATCTTGGAGGAATAATATTCCTTGAAATCAGGGATATTTCCGGTATTGTACAGGCGGTTTTTGATTCATCTCTTTCCGATGCTAACTCAGCTATTGCTGACAGCACAAGAAATGAATATGTAGTTTATATAAAAGGGTCTGTAAGGGAAAGAAGTTCTGAAACAGTAAACCCCAATATTCCCACAGGTGGAATTGAAATTGCTGCAGATCAGATTGAAATATTGAATAAATCAGCTACCCCGCCATTTGCTATTGATGCAAGGGAGAACCTCAGTGAAGAGATTCGCCTTAAATACAGATTCCTTGACCTGAGAAGGGACGAGGTAAGAGATGCCATGCTCCTGCGTCATAAAATGATGCAGCTCACCCGTAATTATCTTTCCGAAAACCGTTTTATAGAAATAGAAACACCAATGCTCAACAAATCCACACCTGAAGGTGCAAGGGACTTCCTTGTTCCCAGCAGAATAAACAAGGGGGAGTTTTATGCTCTTCCTCAGTCGCCTCAGCTTTTTAAACAGATATTGATGGTATCCGGTTTTGACCGCTATTTTCAGATTGTAAAATGTTTCAGGGATGAGGATCTCCGAAATGACCGACAGCCGGAATTCACACAGATAGACCTGGAAATGTCATTCTCTACTCCGGAAATGATAATGAATGTAATTGAAAAACTTCTTAAACTGGCTGTTAATGAAATTACCGGCAGGAGTATTGATTATACATTTCCTGTTATTACATATGATGAGGCAATGAGCAAATACGGCACTGATGCCCCGGATACCCGTGTAGGGATTGAGATTCGTGACTGCAGTGATATATTCAAAGAATCATCATTCAATGTTTTTTCATCTGCACTTAAAAGTGGTGGTGTTATTAAAGGGATTGCTGTTGAAGATAATGGACGATTATCGCGAAAAATGACAGATGATTATTCCGAATTTGTAAAAAAATTCGGAGCAAAAGGCTTCCCCATGTTAAAATTTGCCGCCGGTTCATTTGAAGGGGGAATATCCAAGTTTATTACAGATGAAGAAAAAAATAATATAATAGAAAAATTCGATCTTAGCGAGCCTGCGGTACTTTTCTTCTCTGTTGATAAAGAGAAAATTGTCAATAATACCCTTGCCAATATGCGTATTAAAATCGCAAGAGATCTTGATATGATTGATGATGATAAACTTAATTTTCTCTGGGTTGTGGATTTCCCGCTTTTCGAGTACGACAAAGATGGAGGGAGATATTATGCTGTTCATCATCCATTCACCTCACCGCTTATTGATGATTATTCAAAACTTGGTACAATTACACCGGAAAACTGCGGTGATATAAAAGCTCAGGCTTATGATGTTGTCCTTAACGGTGTAGAGATCGGCGGCGGTTCTATAAGGATCAGCAGTTCAGATATCCAGTCAAAGATATTTGAAATACTCGGCATCTCCGAAGAGGAAGCAAAAATTAAATTTTCTTTTCTTCTTGAGGCACTGAAGTTCGGTGCACCCCCTCATGGAGGGCTTGCACTCGGCCTTGACAGGGTGATGATGCTTCTTCTTAAGAAAAATTCAATCCGCGAGGTTATTGCATTCCCGAAAACACAGAAGGGGCAATGCCTCATGAGTGATGCACCATCTCCGGTTTCTGATGATCAGCTTAAAGAGCTGGCAATAAGGGTGGCCAGAACATAATGAACAGCGGAATTTTCGAGGTTGATGATTCCTCTCTTTACAGGCGTATCTGCGGCTATAAAGACAAAAATCTGAAACAGATTGAAGAACTGATGAAGGTAAATCTTATACCCAGGGGTAATACAATTATTGTAAAATCCCAGGAGGGGGATGCCAGGGTTTTAGAGGCTCTTCATCTGATTTCCGATTATCTCTCAAATAAAGAGGGGAATTCGGAGCTCGATGAATTTGAAGTCCGTTATATCGCATCGGTAATAAACTCCGGGAAGAAAATCAGGCCTGAGGATGTGGGAAGGCTTAAAATCTATATCCCTGACAGCGGCCGCACTATTGTTCCAAGGACTATCAATCAGGCAGCATATATTACTGCAATTAACCGTTCACCTATAACCCTGGGGATTGGACCTGCAGGTACAGGTAAAACCTATCTTGCGGTTGTTATGGCAATACACTATTTCCTTAAAGGAAAGGTTGAGCGGATTGTTCTTACCAGGCCCGCAGTTGAAGCCGGGGAAAATCTCGGTTTTCTTCCAGGTGACCTTACTCAGAAAATAAATCCCTATCTGCGCCCTCTTTATGACGCCTTATTTGAATTATTAACTATTGACAGGGTTACCTCGCTTATTGAAAAGGGGTATATTGAAATTGCTCCTCTTGCTTATATGAGGGGGCGCACTCTCAATAATGCATATATTATACTTGATGAAGCTCAGAATACCACAACAACACAGATGAAGATGTTTCTTACAAGACTTGGCTATAATTCACGGATTGTCATTTCCGGTGATGTAACGCAGATTGACCTTGCAAAACCGGTTGAATCGGGGCTTATTGAATGTCAGAAAATACTGAACAATGTTGACGGGATGGAATTTGTCAATTTTACAAGAGATGACATATCAAGGCATCCGGTAGTTGAAAAAATAGTTGCAGCATATGAGACGGCTGGTTATACTGATTAATATACATTATGAAGTATATATTTAACATATCAAAGGTAAATTTTTCCCGGATCTTTAAAGATGAAAAGATACGGCTCTATTATATCTATATACTGCTTCTTATTGCCATCTCCACTCTGATTCTTGCTTTTCAGGTTACTGACAAAACATACGATTACGGGATTGGTGATATTGTTGGGTCTGATATCAGGGTTCCCAGGGATATACACTTTGTAAAAGAGACTGAAACCGAACTGGGGAGAAAAAGGGCGGTTGAATCAATAAGTCTTGTTTTTGATAAAGATTCAGGCGTACTTGATGAAAATCTGCGCCAGGCCGACTTTCTGCTTAATAATATAATCAAGACTCTTGATGATAATCCTCCCCTTGGTACAGATGATTTAACTTTTCAGCTGGTATCTCTTAAAACCAGAATACCCAGGTTTGTTCAGTATGATGATAAGACTTTGCTCAGTCTGTTGAAATATGATAATCCGCGCCTTCTTAAAAGGTCTGTTACCAGCATGCTTATTTATATTTATGACTACAAGGGTAGCGGAATTTTAGATGAGCCCTACAGTAATCCGCTTAATCTTGAAAGTACTAATATAACTATACGGAATATAAATTCACCGGAGTTTCATGACGAAGTTTCCGGCACTGTTGAAAATCTTGTAACAATTGACACAATGAAAGGGCGTGTTTATTCCATATGTTCATCTATCGCCCCATATCTTCCGCCTGATACTTTAAATGCAGTTGCCTCGATAATCAGAAATAGTTTGAAGCCTAACCTTTCCTTCAATCTTGAGGAGACAAGAAGAAGGCTTGATGAAACTGTTAAGCAGGTTAAGCCTGTTACAGGTCTCCTTAAAAAAGGGCAGACCATAGCAAGGGAGGGGGATACTGTTACAAACGATGTTATACAGAAAATCAGAATTCTTAATCAGTATGCCCAGACATCCCATGTCAGTTTTATATTCGGCCTCATACTTCTTCAGTTTATATTTGTATTTATTCTCAGTTTCTTTGCCTTCAGGTTTGAAAAATATTTTTTTCCTGATAAAAAGGCTGTATATGTTGTATTCTCCCTTCTGGTTTTCTGCATGGTATACGCTTTTTTTATAAGCAGGCTGGAAGTTGCAGATAATTCAAAAGTAACTTTTATACTTCTTATGCCTATCCCTTTTGTTACCATGATGGTTTCAATTCTTTATAATATTTTTCTATCTCTGTTCTGCGGATTGTACCTTGTTTTCTTCACTCTTATGATAGTTGGTGTTGATTTCCATACCGCACTCATAGCATTCAGTACTGCGCTTATAGGGGCTTTTATCAATGTTAATGTAGGACGAAGATCCGATTTTTTCAGGGGCGGGTTTATACTCGGTGCTATAAGTGCTGCAATAATAATTGCAGTGTCCCTTATTGAAAATACATCCTACAGGGTTGCACTCTCTCTTTCTCAGCTTGCCATTGCTCATGGGATTGTAAACTCGATTATGGTTCTGGGGATATTCCCCCTTTATGAGCATGTCTTTGATATAACCACCAGGTTTAAGCTCATGGAGCTTTCAGATCTTAATGCTGATATTTTCAAGAAGATGCTTCTTAATGCACCAGGAACGTATAACCATTCACTTCTTGTGTCAACACTTGCAGAATCAGCATGCATTGATATAGACGCAAATTATATGCTCGCCCGTGTTGGCGGCTATTACCATGATATCGGCAAAATACCAGACTCCAGTCTCTACATTGAAAATGGAGTTACAGATGTGAGGGCAAAAAAGCTTTCCCCTGCAGAATATTCAAGGCTTATTATCTCCCATGTGAGCCAGGGTGTTAAAATGGCAAGAGAGTATTCCCTCCCTGAGTCTGTAATCGATTTTATCCGCGAGCATCATGGCAACTCTATTATGACATTTTTTTATCATCAGGCTCTGGAAAATGCGAGTACCAATGGAATAGAAAAAATTGATAAAAATCATTTTCAGTATCCTGGACCAAAACCACACAGCAGGGAAACGGCAATTGTAATGCTTGCTGATGCTGTTGAAGCAGCATCAAGGTCTCTAAAAAACCCTACCCGTGAAAGAATTGAAGGGATGGTTACAAAGATAATATTCAACAAGCTTAACGACGGGGACCTTGATAATTCAGAACTTTCCATGAAGGAGCTTAAAGTTGTGCAGGGATCTTTTTTAAGTATTCTTTATGGTATTTTTCATACACGCATTGAGTATCCTGATTCAGAGGATTTAAAAGATCTGGAAAAGGAGATGAACGAAGAGAAGAACAATGGACTTCCGCAATGATAGATATTGAAGTATTTACTGAAGGTTCTGCTTCAATTCCTGTAGATGATATTACCGGTGATTTTTTCAGGGAGATTGCTCAGAAAGTTTTTACCATCACTAAAACTGATAATGTTCATGTTGCTATTATTATAACAGATGATTTAGAAATACAGAAAATTAATTCTGAATTCAGAGGGAAGGATAAATCTACTGATGTTATTTCTTTTGCATACAGGGATGAACCTTTTCCGTTAAATGAAGGTATTGCTGAAGAACTTGGAGATCTCTATATTTCACTTGATACAGCTGTTAAACAGGCTGAAGAATATGGTGTCACACTTGCAGCAGAGCTTAAACGGCTTGCTATTCACGGCCTGCTGCACCTTCTGGGGTATGACCATGAAAAATCAGAAGAAGATGAAAAGATTATGGCAGCACTGGAAGATAAACTCTTCGATCTCATTTGAACGATTCCTGTTCTGTTACCTCTATGAAAGAAATCTATAGAAGATTTAAAGAAAACATTACCAGATATAAAATGATCCGGTCAGGTGACAGGGTTCTTCTTTCCATGTCAGCTGGTAAGGACTCAATGGCGCTCTTTCATCTTATTGAACTTCTGAAGAAAGAGATCAATTTTGAAACAGGAATATTCCATCTTAATCATCTCATCCGAGGTGAAAATTCAGATAATGATGAGCTACTTCTTCGTGATCTTTCCGCTGAGCATGGAATACCTTTACACTGCATTAGACACGATTTCAACAGCATTAAAACAGATGGACTCTCCTTTGAGGAGTCTGCGAGAAATATCCGCTACTCTTTGATAAAGGAAATATGTGAAAAGCACGGTTATAATAAAACAGCAACAGCCCATAATTTTAACGATAATGCAGAGACAGTTCTTATGAGAATATTCTCAGGAACCGGGATACGGGGCCTGGGGGGAATCAATATTTTCTCCAACCGTATTATCCGTCCTCTTATGATTTTTACTGCTGACGAACTTTATAAGTATCTGAATGATGGGGGGGTAAGCTGGAGGGAGGATGAATCGAACAGAGATGAAAAATATCTGAGGAATTATCTCCGTAATACTATTTTCCCTCTTGTTGTTAAGAGGTTTCCTGATGCAGTAAGAAATATAAACAGGCTTTCAGATCATGCCAGGGAAAATGAAGAGCTTCTTGATTCAATGGTTTTTGAAAAGTATGGTGCTTTCTGTGAAACCGGGGAAGGGCTGGTTAAAATCTTTATGGACCGGCTCCCTGATGATGTGAGTATTATAAAGTTCATACTCTCAAGATCAATTTACAGAACATTTGGTGAAAAAATTTCCCATGGTGTTACTGAGGAAATATTGAAAAAGTACAGGTCCCGGGGGAGCAACCTTATTCTATATGAAAACCCCAGAATTGTAATAGAAAAAATATTTCTCAATAATGAAAAATTTTTATTAGTTTATGATACAAAAGAGAAAAGGGATCCTCTAAATGATTGGTCCTATTCAGTTAATATTGATTCAGTATCAACCGTATTTATCGAGGAGATAAAAAGAAAAATATCATTTGAAAAGGTTGACAATATTTTCTTTGAAGAAAACATGTTAAATAGAGGATATATTTTTATATCTCTCCCTGAAAATTGTAATTCTATTATTATAAGGAACAGGCGCAGGGGGGATAGAATTTTGCTTGAGAATGGCGTCAAAAAAATTAAAGAAATAATGATTGAAAAGAAACTTGACACTTTTTCTAAAAGCATTGTACCACTGATTGAAGTTGAGAATTCAATTGCCGCTTTTCTTCCAGGCATTGCCGGTCTTCATGGCAACAGGGTCTCCTGCTCTTTTAAGGTTCAGGGAAATTCAAAAAAAATTATTGCCATTAATAGTGCCGTATTTACTCTCATATAAGTTATTGTGATATATATCGGCTACTTAAAATATCAGGAGTGAAGAATGAACAAATCTACAAAGCAGATAGCTCTCCTTTTAATGATAGGCCTTATTTTTATGGCTATATTCAGCTTAAGGGACACAGGGAATAAAAAAGTAATACTTGATTACAGTATTTTTCTTGAAAAAGTGAAAAACAGTGAAATTTCTAAAGTAAAAATAGAGAATTCCAAAAAGATATTAGGTAAATATAAAACCTCTGATGATAAAACAGGAACAGTTCTTTCAGATAAGGATTATGATTTTGAAACACATATACCTTATGATGATCCTGAGCTGATCAGGCATCTCCTTGGATACAAGGTTGTTGTAGAAGGTTCAGATGATGAAGGCAATTTATTTCTCAGGAGTCTGCTCAGTTTTCTGCCATGGCTCCTGTTTTTTGCATTTATCTGGTTTATTATGTTTCGACAGATACAGGGTGCCGGGAATAAAGCCCTGGCTTTCGGGAAGAGCAAGGCTAAGCTCAATCCTGACACGAAAAATAAAGTTACTTTTAATGATGTTGCCGGTGCTGATGAAGCAAAATCAGATCTGGCAGAGATTGTTGAGTTTTTAAAGGAACCCAAAAAGTTTATAAATATTGGTGCGCGCATACCTACAGGGGTTCTCCTTGTGGGCCCTCCAGGAACAGGGAAAACCCTTCTTGCCAGGGCTATTGCCGGTGAAGCAGGAGTACCTTTCTTCTCTATAAGCGGTTCAGATTTTGTGGAGATGTTTGTCGGGGTGGGGGCGTCACGTGTCCGGGATCTTTTTGAACAGGGGAAAAAGAGTGCTCCATGCATTATATTTATAGATGAGATTGATGCAGTTGGCCGCCTCAGGGGTGCAGGTCTTGGCGGAGGACATGATGAGAGAGAGCAGACATTAAATCAGCTCCTTGTAGAGATGGATGGCTTTGAGGTTAATGAGGGCGTTATTATTATTGCTGCCACAAACCGGCCCGATGTACTCGATCCTGCTCTGCTTCGTCCAGGCAGATTTGACAGGCAGGTGGTTGTTGATACTCCTGATATAAGGGGGAGAGAGAAAATTCTTGCTGTACACACAAAGAAAGTTCCTCTATCAAGGGAAGTTGACCTGAAAGTTATAGCAAGAGGCACGCCGGGATTTACAGGCGCGGATCTTGCGAACCTTGTTAATGAAGCTGCGCTGTTAACTGCAAGGAAAAACAGGAAGCGCGTTACAATGCTGGAAATGGAAGAGGCCAAAGATAAGGTTCTTATGGGGCCGGAGCGCAGGTCTATGCTCATTACAGATTCCGAGAAAGAGATCACTGCCTATCATGAGGCAGGCCATGCTATTCTTGGACTTTTAACAAGTACAGATTCGGTTCATAAGGTTACGATAATCCCGAGAGGAAGGGCTCTGGGGTTAACAATGCAGCTCCCTACAGAGGAGAAACATATACATTCAACAGTTTACTGGATGAACAAGATCAAAATGCTTTTCGGCGGCCATCTTGCAGAGGAGATTGTTTTTAAAGATGTTACCACAGGTTCAAGTAATGATATTTCCCGGGCGACAGATATTGCCAGAAAAATGGTTACCGAATGGGGGATGAGCAGCAAAATCGGCCCCATATCCTTTGGTCAGAAAAGCGAGCAGATATTTCTGGGCCGTGAAATTTCTCAGCATAAGGATTACAGTGAGTCCACATCTCAACTGATCGATCAGGAGGTTAACCGTATTATCACCGAGTGTCTTGCAGATGCAAAGCAGATGATTATGGATAACTTCGAAAAATTTGATACACTTGCAAAGTATCTTATTGAAAGAGAATCTTTGAATGCAGAGGAGATACTTCTGATTTTCAACGGAAAGCCTCTTCCGCCTATGGCTTCGATTAAAAACGGCAATAAAGAGGAGCATATCCAGGCTTCAGCAGATAAAGGAATTGAAGAAGAGCAAGAAACAGAATCGGAGAAAGAGCTGAATTAGTTCAGCTCTTTCAGGAAAGTATTTCCAGAATTCTTTTACTTCGTAACCCTTTCATAAATTCTGAAATGTGAGGATTATCAATTTTTCCTGTTTCAGAATTTATCGGGGGGTGTTTCTTTATTATTTGATCAACTTCTTTTTTCGCGCTTTTTATAATATCCATATCCCGCGCTAAATCAGTGAATTCGAAATCTGAAAGACCATGCTGTTTTGTCCCTACAAGCTGACCGCTCCCTCTCATTTTAAGATCAAGTTCGGAAATTGAAAATCCATCTGAATTTTCTGTTAATATTCTGATTCTCTCCTGAGCTTCTATGCTGATATTATCAGGATGAATAAGGATACAGAATGATTTATGTTCTCCACGGCCGACACGGCCTCTCAGCTGGTGTATCTGGGCAAGTCCGAATCTCTCGGCATGATGTATAACCATAACATTGGCATTAGGTATGTCAATACCCACCTCAATCACTGTAGTAGATACCAGAATATCAATGTCGCCTTTGCGGAATAAATCCATTATTTCATCTTTCTGATTCTGCGAGAGTCGTCCATGTATCAGTGCAGTCCGGTGCTGTGGGAAAACATTTTCTTTAAGAGTCACATATGTTTCCTCTGCAGATTTCAGATCGACTTTTTCAGACTCCTCAATAAGGGGGAGTACATAAAACACCTGTCTCCCCTGGCTTATATACCTGGAAATGGAATTATAAATCCCTTTAATGCGGCTTTCGGGAAATGATAGAGTTTCAATAATATTTCTGTTCAGCGGTTTCTGACGAAGATAGGATACATCCATATCCGCGTAGAGAGTCATGGAGAGAGACCTGGGAATAGGTGTGGCTGTCATTACAAGCAGATCTGTATCTTCACCCTTTGACCTGAGTTTTGCTCTCTGCTCAACTCCGAAACGGTGCTGTTCGTCAATTATTATATAGGCAAGATCCCTGAACTTAAGTCCTGACTGAATGAGGGCGTGCGTTCCTATTACAATATGTGTCTCTCCTGTTGAAAGAGATGCATATACTTTATCCTTCTCCTTTTTCTTCATACTTCCGGACAGTAGCTCACATTTGACAGATGGAGGGAGGAGTTTGAGCGCTGTCATGTAGTGCTGAGATGCAAGAATTTCTGTAGGTACCATAATAGCTGCCTGTCTACCTGCTGAAACAGGAATAAGTGCTGAAGCCAGGGCAATTACTGTTTTGCCAGTGCCTACATCACCCTGGAGCAGTCTGTTCATAGGTACAGTGGATCCCAGGTCTTCTGTAATCTCCTCCAGTGCCTTTTGCTGGTCTCCTGTGAGGTCAAATGAAAGTTCTGCAATAAAAGCCTTTAGAAGTCCTGTATCGAAGCCTGTGGATGGTTTTGAAGCCCTGTTTGATATCATTATCCTTGAAACAGCCATATAGTACTGCATAAAAAAAACTTCATTAAATGCAAGGCGTATGCGGCATTTTTCTATATGCTCAAAAGTATCGGGGTAGTGAATACCTGAAATTGCCTGTTTCAGCGGAAGCATATTATATTTCTTCAGTATATTGCTGTCTAATGGATCGGTAATCATTTCTCTGTAAAGATCAAGAGCGGATCTTATAAGTCTGCGGAAACCTCTTGAATCGAATCCCGATTTTCTAAGGGTTTCAGAAGAGCGGTAAAGCGGTATTATTCTCCCGGTGTTTATTGATTTATATTCAGAATTATCATCAAGGAAATCGAAATCGGGGTGGACAATCTGTTTGCCGCGGAATACCTTAATTACTCCGGAAAAAAGAATAAATTCACCAGGTACAAATATTTTTTCGAAAAAGCTGAGTCCGGCAAAAAAAATTCCAGCAAGAGTATCTGTACCATCAGTAATTTCAACACGGAGCATTCTTCGACGGGCAGGTACAATTTTTACAGATACAATTGTACCTGCCACGGTAACTTCATCTTCAGCAAATGTATCAATTATCCTTTTTATAGAGGACCTGTCAAGATACCTCCGGGGTGCGTAATAAAGGAGATCTTCCACAGTTACAATTCCCGCTTCTTCTTGAAGAACCCGCCCTTTTACAGGTCCTATCCCCTTAATTGAGGTTACAGGAATAGTATGCAAATTATTCCTCTTCTGCTATATACCAAACAGAATCGGGCAGCTGGACATACTTTCCTTCTTTTGTGTAGAAAAAAGTATAGTTCCGTTCATCAGCCCATGAGGTTATTTTTTTTACTCCGGTCCATCGTTTTACAATTTTACCATCGAAACCGAATACTGTGACAGTAAGGTTTTGTCCTGTAATTGTTTCAATTTTACGCTGAGTGATATTTTTCTGCTCATAGGTAAAATAGTATTTAAAGTAAATAAAACCGGCGCCAATTGATAAAATCAGCAGGAGTACCAGAAAGATTTTAAATTTTGTTTTTAATCTCATAATTCAGCTCCTTTCAGCTGCAGTAAGTGCATGAGGGATTTTTAGTAATATTCACACGGGTAAACTCCATTGTTTTACCATCAACAAAGAGAATTGTATTCTTTAGATTAGTACCTGTTCCTGTAATATACTTAACAGCTTCAAGGGCCTGCATGGAACCGAGAATTCCGGCAGTAGCGCCGATAATTCCCGGATTCTTATTCTCCGCATCAGAATGAACAAAACAGCCAAGACATGGAGTTTCACCCGGTTTCAGGAATGTAATCTGACCATAATATTCCGATACACCCGCATGGATAAGGGGAATCCCCATTGCGAGTGACATGCTGTTTAGAATAAAACGGCCTTTGAAATTATCAAGGCAGTCTATAATAATATGAGCGGATTTTATTCTGTCAATAGTTTCATCAGTGAGGGGTGTGTCAATACAATTGATCTTAACAGTGCTGTTCAGTTCCCTGATTCTTTCAGCTGCTGTAAAAACTTTGCTTTTCCCCACATCGCTTTCTCTGTAAAGAACCTGCCTGTTGAGATTTGAAACGGAAACTGTGTCAAAATCGCAGATAGTGAATTCACCGATACCTGCGGCAGCAAGATTAAAAAGAACAGGGCTTCCAAGTCCTCCAGCTCCTGCAACAAAGACATGAGCTGATGTGAGCCTCTCCTGTGTCTCCTCGCTCCACTCTTTTATTGCAAGATGCCTTGCGTATTTTCCATATTTATCGTGCATTAATTTCTCTTTTATATTATAATAATGAATGATACTGTTTAAAAAAATAATTATTATTCATTTGTCAAATTATTATTAAACAGGTATTTGATTACTTTATTGTTAACTGCGAAAATAGAGAATGTTATTATAAAAAACGTTTCTGAATTGCTGCTGAAATAATCAGTTCAATTATTTCTTTATGACTTGAGGTTGACTTTTTTACGGTATTTATAGACAATGTATTTATTGTTGCAGTTGTATTTTTTTCTTTCTGATTGTCTATTCAGGAAGAGCTTTAATCTGCATAGTAAGTGTTTTTGAATTATAAACAGGAGATTTATTATATGAAAATCGCATTACCATCAAAAGGAACAATGATAGATGATCACTTCGGACACTGTGATCATTTTACAGTTTTTACACTTAATGAGAATAAAGAAATCATTCAGGAGGAGAAGGTCCAGTCACCTGCAGGATGCGGCTGCAAATCGAATATTGCAGAAACACTTGCTCAGCTGGGAGTAAAGGTGATGCTTGCGGGGAATATGGGTGGCGGAGCTGTGAATGTTCTGGCTGCCAGCGGCATAGAGGTGGTGAGAGGCTGCTCAGGAGATATAAGGAGCGCTGCGGATAATTGGATCAATGGAACTTTGACAGATTCAGGAAAAGGGTGCAGCGGTCATGGCCATGAGTGTGTACACTGAGATTCAATAGCGCCTCTGCTGTTTGACGGATCACAGGTTCAAGCGGAATAATTACTAATAAATGCGGGGGTAACTCCAGGGAGGATTGCAATGGCTAAGGGGAAAGATAAAGCAAAAAGTGAAGTGAAAAAAAAGCCTGAAAAAACATTAAAAGAGAAGAGAAAAGAGAAACAGGAGAAGACTCCGAAAAAATAATTATATTTTCTGTCCTGAGCAGGCAGAGAGAGCCCCGGAACTTTTTCTTTAACAAAAAAACCCCTGATTAAATCAGGGGTTTTTAGCTGGTGAGGGAAGGATTCGAACCTTCGAAGGCTGCGCCGACAGATTTACAGTCTGTTCCCTTTGGCCGCTCGGGAACCTCACCGGGTTGTTAAAGAGCTGGCGAGAGGAATTGAACCCCCAACAAGCTGATTACAAATCAGCTGCTCTACCGATTGAGCTACGCCAGCTTAGCAACGGGAATACAGATAATTTTATATGACATAACTGTCAAACTATTTTTTTAAAATAGTTTGATATTTTTTTAACAGTAAATAAATTGTTCATATAGTTGCACTTCTCTGCGCTGCAGGAAAGGCGTAGTTATGATTTTACCGGTTTTTGACCGGGCATTAATATTTATATTGCATCATTTTATCGGATATTAATATTTTTTCATGACTTAATGAGTTTTTTTATTGTCTTGACAGATAGCTTTCTTTTATTGATATAAAGAGTTAAGTGGAATTTTAAAAAATACGGGTGCTGATGAAATCCAGGAAAATAATAATTTTATCTGTCCTTCTCTATATTGTTTCAGGGTTAAGTGTTGATGCTTTTTCAAGGGCTATTACCATTGAGGAGTGTATAGACATCGCTCTACAGAATCATCCTGATGTTTTTGTATCAATCGAAGATAATAAAAAAAGTATCTCTAACTACATAGCTGCAGTTTCAGCCAGCAGTGTTTTAATTAATGGTGAGCTAAAAACAGTTGAGTATGCTAAAAAAGACTCCAATGCTAATACCGCATTCAGTATTCCGGGACAGGATACTGATGTGGGGCTCTTTGCCGGACTTACTGTTGTATACAATCTTTACGATGCGAGAAAGGATATAATTTCTGAATCTGCTAAAGTAAACATTGATATTACTAAAATCAATAAACAGCGATCGATGGATAGGCTTACACTTGATGTTAAGAAGGCTTACTACGGTTATCTTCAGTCTAAAAAAACACTAGAACTGCGTGAAGAGATTTACGAAAAAAATCAGAAAAAAGCTAATCTTGCCCGGCTTCTTTTTGAAAACGGGTCAAGACCAGTACTTGATGTTACAAAGGCTGAGCTTGATCTTGCAGATGCTCAGCTTCTTCTGGAAAAAGCCAGAAATAATGAAATAAAAATGAAGCTTAGTCTCTTTTATTCTATGGGACTTGAAGAGGAAGGCGTTGTAGATATCAGCCCTGTAGATAGGGAGGATCTCCCTGAACTGAAATTTACCGTTGATGAGCTTTATAAGCTTGCAGATATTTATAACCCGATGATAAGAAAAACCAAGCTTGAAAAGAGAATTGCACGGCTAAAGATTTCACAGGAACAGGCAAATCATTTTCCCAGGGTTGATTTTATTCTTGGTCTGGGATATGAAAACCAGAAATTAACAGGTGGAGATAATTTTTCTGAAAATTTTAAAGGTGACAACTGGAGTCCTGCTTTTCATGGAATGATTAAAGCATCTGTTCCTGTATATTCAGGCGGAAGAACATCCGCTATGGTTGATTCTGCTACAAGTGATTTTAATATACTATCTCTGCGGGAGAAGGAAATACTCACAGGTACAAAAAACACAATCAGGGATAATGTAAGAAGTCTTGATGAAATACAACGTCAGATTGAGCTTTCCATTCTTATTAAAGAGAATGCTGAAAGGCATCAGCTCCTTGCTCAGAGAAGTTATGAACATGGCATCGGCTCTCTCATGGAGCTACAGGATGCAGAACTCAGTGTAATCAGGGCAAGACTTGGTCATATGGAGGCAAGATATTCCTATCTCCTGACTATGGCATCGCTTGCAAATACAATCGGTATTGGAGAGGAAGCAATATGTATAGACCGGGCAGAAACGCGATAACTTATGTTATTGCTGCCGTTTTAATTGTTTTTATTTTTTTTATGGTTAAAGGCTGCGGTAAAAGCGGAGAAAAAACATATCATTTTGACAAAGTTACACAAGGCGATGTTAAAAAAACAATTGCGGTTACTGGTGATATTAGCATTAGTGATCCTGTAACTGTATTCAGTAAAATTTCCGGTATAGTTATTAAAAAACATATTGATTATAATCAAAAAGTTTCAAAGGGACAAATTCTTATGGAAATCGATTCTTCCGCCATTGACCAGAGAATTCAGAGAATGTCGGGGCAGCTCGAAAGTGCCCGCCTTGAGTTGATGTCTGCAAAGTCAGACCTTGAAGGTAAAGAAATTCTTCTCAAGGATAATCTGATTTCCCGCCGGGCATTTGAACAGTCTGAAATTCATTACCGAAGAGTTTCTATCAACTATAATCAGATTAAAAGTGATTATAATCTGTTAAGAAAAGATAGGGAAGATGCAAAGGTGTATTCCCCGTCATCTGGTATTGTAATAAATATATATCGTGATGTTGATTCAAGCGTTGGTGTTAATACGCCGCTTGTTCTTTTGGCAAAAAACCTGAAAGAAATGATTCTAACGATAAGTGTCGATGAGTCTGATATCGGGCATATTAAAGAAGGTCAAAAGGTAGTCTTTTCCGTAAGCGCATTCCCTGAAAAAAAGTTCCATGGTTCAATAAATCAGATATATATGAATCCCATATCAAGTGGTGGAATTGTAAAATATCAGTCTATAGTTATTTGTGATAATGAAGAGCTTCTTCTGAAGCCTGGTATGACTGCTACAGCGACTGTTGTAATTGATGAGAAGGAGAATGTTGTCCGTGTTCTTAACCAGGCTTTTATGATAACACCGGATGATGAAAAAGTCCCTGAGGGAGGTAAGCGTATTGTATGGGTAAAATCGGGTCCTGTTGGGAAGCCCTATAAAGCGGCTGAAGTTAAAACAGGCCTTGCTGGTGATCTTTATACAGAGATCGTTTCAGGTGTCAAAGAGGGTGAAGAAGTTCTTATCCGGATAAGAGAGAAGTAGGACTGCGTTTAATAAACAATAATGAAAAACAAAATAATTGAAATAAAGAATCTTGTAAAGATTTATAACCTTAGTGAGGAAGTGAGTGTTCAGGCTCTCAAGGGGGTAAGTGTCGATTTTTTCAGGGGGGAATTTATTGCCATAATGGGGGCTTCCGGCTCAGGTAAGTCCACATTTATGAACGTTTTGGGTTTCCTGGATACACCTACTTCAGGTGTATATCTCCTTGATGGTATTGACGGAAGTGCACTGAACCATGATCAGAAAGCTGAAATAAGAAACAGGAAAATCGGGTTTGTTTTTCAGGGATTTAACCTTCTTTCAAGAACAACTGCAATGGAAAATGTGGAATTACCTCTTTTTTACAAGGGGGGATTCTCTTCCCTTGAGCTTAACAAAAAAGCAAAAGAAATGCTCGACCTTGTAGGTCTTTCCGGCCGGTATCACCATCATCCTAATAAGTTATCGGGAGGGGAGCAGCAGCGGGTCGCAATTGCAAGAGCACTTATAAATGATCCTGCAATTATACTTGCTGATGAGCCTACAGGTAATCTCGATTCTAAAAATACTGAAGATATTATGAATCTTTTTACAAGGCTTAACCGTGAAACCGGGATTTCAATAATTATGGTTACCCATGAATCTGATGTTGCGGAGTACACTGACCGTAAAATTCTTTTTAAGGATGGCGAACTGATTGATGACCAGCCTGTAAAAAAGAAAAAAAGTGTATCAAAAAAAAATAGATAATTATACTCCATCCTCTCAGTCTTTTCCCGCATTAATTGTTCCTGTGCCATAAAGCTCTTTTTTTTAAAAAATTATGTCTTTTTTCTAATAAAACAATCTATTATATTAAGACATAATATAGGGTTACCGATATAGTAAATGTACTTATTATCTTCAATCAATCATTCCTGGTAAACATTATTGGACGTGGAGGGTAGTAAAACTAATACAGGGGTAATCCGGTGAAAGAAGTTGCGGCGATAAAAAGGTTTAAGAAGTTCTTGCAGGTAGAGAAAGGGCTTTCACAGAATTCAATTTATTCTTATACTTACGATCTGAAAAAGTTCAGTGAATTTTTATTATCTAAAAATAAAAACATAATGGATGCGAGCCAGGATGATATTCAGCAATTTCTGAAGTTCGAAAAAATCAGTAAAAACAATTCATCCAGAACTCTTGCCCGTTCATTAGCGGCAATTCGTCAGTTCTATAATTTCCTCTCAGATAATTTTGAGGGTGGGATACAAAATCCTACTGAAAAAATTGAAACCCCGCAGGTTGAGAAATCTCTCCCCGATTTTTTAACAGTAAATGAACTGGATAAACTTTTTAACTCGATTTCAGAAGAAGAGAGTTACGAGTTAAGGGATAAAACAATTTTTGAATTACTCTATTCCAGCGGTTTAAGAATATCAGAAGCGATTGATCTTAAGCTGAACGATCTGGACTTTGAGAATTCTTTTATTCATGTGATCGGGAAAGGGGATAAGGAGAGGCTTGTGCCGGCAGGTAAAGAGGCTTTGAGACTTCTGAATAAATATATTAAGGAATCGAGAACATCTATTCTCGGAGCCAGAGAGAGTGAATTCCTTTTTGTCAGTAAGAAAGGGTCACAACTTAACCGGAAGTCGGTTTGGCGACTATTGAAAAATTATGTAACCCGAACTGAGATTCAGAAGAATATAACGCCTCATACTTTGAGACATTCTTTCGCAACCCATTTGATAGAAAATGGAGCTGACTTAAGATCTGTGCAGGAACTGCTGGGGCATATGGATATTTCCACTACTCAGGTTTATACTCATATGGCAAGAAAGAAGCTTCAGGAAATACATAAAAATTTTCATCCAAAGGGCTGATTTGTTTAATGAAAAATTTCTTAAAAATGATATTCATAGTTTTACTTTTCGGGTTATTATTTTCCGCCTGCACACCGTCTCCCGAATATCTAAAGAAGAAACAGAGAGAGCATTCTTATGATAATAATTACATAAGGGTTCTTACATCTGTTGAAAGCCTAAAGTTTACCGTTTCATCTGCAGGCGGGCTAAGGGTTATAGACAAGAACAGCAGCCGCATGGTTTATGAAACAAGGAAAGGGGGATTGGTTTTTCACCCTGAAAAAATTACAACTCCCTATATTATTGAATCAGCCGGAGAACCTGTTTTCATAAATGATAAAGGTTATAGGGGAAAATTTGAGCTTCATAACCTGCTTGGCAAAATTCATGTAGTAAATGTAATCAATGTGGAACAGTATCTTTATAGTGTAGTACCATCAGAGATGCCTGCCTCTTGGCATATTGAAGCATTAAAAGCTCAGGCAGTAGCTGCCAGAACATATACATACTATCATCTCTCCAACAGAAATAATACCAGGGCCATATATGAAGTAGACAGCACAACCAATTTCCAGGTTTACAAAGGGATTGAGAGTGAGAATCCGTCAACAACAAAGGCAGTGCAGGATACTACAGGTATAATTATGACCTATCAGCATGAGCCGATTCTTGCCTATTTCCATTCATCAAGCGGCGGTAAAACAATTGAAGGAAAATATGTGTGGAAGGGGAGTGACCTACCCTATATTCGCGGGGTAAAATGTGATTATGATAAAGATTCTCCTCATTATCAGTGGACAGTAACCTTGCCGATAGACGAAATTACCTTAGCTGTTAAGAGTAAATACCCGAGAATGGCTAAGATAAACAGTATATCTTTCAAGCGTCATGATGACAGGGTTGTTGAAGTGAGCATTGTACACTCAGGCGGTAATATTACCCTTACAGGCAATGAGTTCCGCCTTTTATTTCCTGCATCAAAGGTACGAAGCACCTATTTCTCTTCAGAGAAGAAGGGGGACTCACTTGTGCTTAACGGCAGAGGCTGGGGGCATGGTGTTGGTATGAGTCAGTGGGGTGCAAAAGGGAGAGGTGAGAAAGGGTATAATTTTGAACAGATTTTGAGTCATTATTTTTACCGGATTAAATTTACAAAAATAAGAAATAATTATGTTGCACAGAAGAAGCGTTCTGCTAATTTTGTCAATTAATGAATGATGGAATTAATAAACTATATACCCTTGATGATTTTGACTATTATCTGCCTGAGCATCTGATAGCTCAAAACCCGCCGCTTAATAGATCCGATTCCAGACTTTTTGTTATTAACAAAAATATTTCTTCATTTACTCATACCGTATTCAGCTCAATACATGCATTCCTGAAATCCGGGGATGTTCTTGTATTTAACAATACCAGGGTAATTCATGCACGAATTTTTTGTGAAAGAATTCAGGGCGGGAAGGTTGAGGTTGTACTTGCAAGGAAACTGTCTGATACAATCTGGCTGGTCATATGCAACAGGACTAAGCGGGTTAAGATTGGAGAGAAAATATTTCCTGTTAATGATAAAAATATAAGTTTCAAAATTATTGAACGTGTTGATGAATACCTTAAAATAGAATCCTCAGAAAAGCTTTCAGATGAAACATTGAAACGAATAGGGAATATACCTCTACCTCCATATATTAAGAGAGATGTTGAAGCTGCTGATGATGACCGCTATCAGACAGTATATGCTTCAGAGAGCGGTGCTGTTGCTGCTCCAACTGCGGGGCTCCATTTTACAGATGATATTTTGAAATCGGTCAGAGATTCGGGAGTTGAAACTCATTTCCTCACACTCCATGTTTCCTGGGGTACATTCAGTCCTGTGCGGGAACAGGACCTTTCCCTGCATGTAATGCATTCTGAGGTGTTCAGCATCGATGCGGCTACTGCTGATGCTTTAAGCATAGCCAGAAAAGAGGGGCGGCGTGTTATCGCAGTGGGAACAACCTCATTGCGTGTTCTGGAAAGTATTTATGCAGACGGAGTATATTCTTCAGGTTCAGGGGAGACAGATATTTTTATTTATCCGCCTTATAAAGTAAAATCAATAGACGGGATTATAACGAATTTTCATACTCCAAATTCAACACTTTTAATGCTTGTATCTGCTTTTGCAGGGTATAATCTGATAATGAAGGCTTATAAAGAGGCTGTTAAAGAGGAATACCGATTTTTTTCCTACGGCGATTCAATGCTCATTCTGTAAGCAAGAATAAATGTTGACAATGATACTCTCTAATTCTTTAATAATTCTAAAATGAAAATAAAAGATCTCTTAAACAACTTAGAATCATCTTTCCCCGGTTTTCTTCAGGAATCATATGATAACACGGGAGACCAGGTTGTATTTCCTGATGAGGATATTACAGGAATATATATATGCCTTGATCCTGACAGGTTTGTTATAGAAGATGCCCTGGCTTCCGGGTCTAATCTTATAATAAGTCATCATCCATTAATTTTTAAACCGGTAAAATCTATTGTGCAGGGTGATGTGCGGTCAGAGAGCCTTATTAAGCTGATTTCCTCAAAAATTACATTGTATGCTCTTCACACTAATTTCGATAAGATCATGTATGATTACCTTGCACGCTTTCTAGGTTTTGAACAGACTGAACCACTCTTTGAAACGGATACTTTTGAAGAAAAGCCTGTTGGACTCGGTTCTGTCGCTTTTCTCGATAATGAAGTTGAGCTGTTCACTCTGCTGGAGATTGTCAAAAAGAAGCTTGAGCTTGATTTTATTCTCTATTCAGGGGGAATAAATTCGCTCATTAAATCTATTGCCTTTGTGAATGGCTCCGGCGGCAGTTCTATTGAAAAAATTATAAAAAGGATTAATCCCGATTGTATTATAACAGGAGATGTGGGATATCATCATATGAAATTCGTTATTGAAAATAATAAATCTGTAATTGATGCAGGGCATTTTGGGACAGAAAAAATATTTAAAAGTCTTATGTGCAGTATTGTTGACGGGTATATAAAAAAATCGGGTGAAGAAATAAAAGTAATAGAGTCAGAAGTAGAAAAAAATCCATTTAAAGTATATTGATATATGAATAATGATATAAGTATAATGATTGAGCTCCAGCATTACTGGAGCAGTATTATCAAAATAGAGGCAGAGAAAAGCCGCTGCGAAAAATCTATTATCACTTGGGAGACCCATCTTAAAAATGACAGGGCACTTGTATCGAAAAAAGAGACTCTCCTCAAGTCGCTCCAAATAAAACTGAAGGATAGTGAAGGGGCACTTGCTGATATTGAAAGCAGACTGAAAAAAGCAGAGCAGCGTAAAGATCTGCTGAAATCGGGACGTGAAGTTGAAGCTCATGAGACTGAGATTATTAGACTTGAAAATGAGAAAGAGAAGATTGAGCAGGAAGTACTCGACTTTATGGAAAAGTCGGAAGCATCTGAATCTGAACTTGAAAGCCTTAAGGAAAAGCTTGAAGACACTGTTCTGCAGACAGATTCGGACACTAAATCCCTGAATAATAAAATAGTGCTGCTTAATAAAGAAATTGCTGAAGTTAAAAATAAATTTGATCTGCTTGGAGAATCTCTTTCACCTCAGATAAAATCACGATTTTTAAAGCTTTTACACTCTAAAGACGGGATTGCAATTGCTCAGCTTAATGGCGAAATCTGCAGTCATTGTAATTTCCAGGTGCCATCTTCCCTTGTTACAGCTGTATCGAAGAGAGAGTCTGCAGAAATCTGTACTAACTGCGGCAGATTTATTTATTTTTAAAAACCGGGAGACGGGATTATGCTTTTAACAATCGACAGAGTTCTTCAGCTTTTGTCTGAAGGAAAGACAATAGATAAAATATCTCAAATGGCATCCTGTGATGATGCAGATGTAGTTTCAGTTATTGAAGAGGCCAGAGAGCTCCTGAATAAACATGAAAAAAACGCTTCAAGAAAAAAAATTATAATAAAAAAGAAAGCAGTTTCTGAGCCGAAGAATGCACAGTCTGATGAAGATGATAAAAAAGCGAGAGAGCTTTTAAGCGGCGCTGAATTATCTGTTATTCCCGTTAATGCATCTCTTGTAATTTACGCAGGCGCCGAATCACTGGGGAACCCGGGTAATGCCGGGATTGGAATAGTGATAGTTGACAGTAATGACAGGCAGATTGGTAAGGTTTCCGATTATATTGGAGTTACAACAAAACTGACTGCTGATTTTATGGCTGTTATCAGAGCGTTGAAGATGGCTGCATATTTCCAGGTTAAGGATGTGAGGATAAGGACCGATTCCGAGGTTCTTGTTAAGCAGGTTAACGGCACCATGAAGATGAATAATACTAATCTATTAAGATATTATGATAAGTTAAAGAAACTTCTGGATGAGAACAGTTCTGCAAAAATTGAGTATATTGCAGAGCATCATAATGATAAAGCCAGATTTTTTGCACTCAAAGGATGCGAAAAGGGTAAATAGCCCCATGAAAAGCAGCTGGATTATTCCTGAAATAGATGACATGGCGGTATCTGAATTATCGCAAAGATTGGGCATTGAGAAGGCTCTTATTTCTATTCTCTTTTCAAGAGGGTATAAGACCCCCCGGGAGATACACGGTTTTTTATATCCTGAATTAACTGATATGCATTCACCTTTCCTTATGAAAGATATTTATAAAGCCATCCATCTTATCAAAAAGCATATCAATTCTGCAAATAAAATTGCTGTTTTTGCCGATTCTGACCTGGATGGAATTACATCCCTGACTATTCTTTACGACCTTTTAAGTAAACTGGGAAAACCCCCTATTATCAGGTATCCAAAAGATAAAGAGGGTTACGGTTTAACATGCGACATAATTCAGGAGTTCATTGATGAAGGTGTTAATCTCCTTATAACAGTAGATTCAGGTATAAGGGATGTTGAAGAGATACAGATGGCAGTGGATAATAATATTGAAGTTATTATTACTGATCATCATGAGCCTGATGAGATTCTCCCGAAGGCTTTGATAGTAAATCCGAAACAGAAAGAGTGCCCATATCCATTCAAGGAGCTTGCAGGGGTAGGGGTGGTCTTTAAGCTTGCACATGCACTTCTCTATAGTTATATTAACGGCTTTGATAACAGGTTTATTGTTGTAGTGAAGCAGGACATGGGATTTGAATTTGCCTCTCTTTTTAACGGATACATTGAGAAACAGGAAGCCGTATCAAATACAAACCTGATGCAATACTTAACTAATAATATTGATGAGAAAGACTACTTTGTACTTTTTGATGAAGATCCTGAATTTATAAAACTGATAAAATCGTTTAATGAGAGCATACGGATTAAATATATACATGAAATTTATAATGGAAAATTACTTAGCGGCACCAATGATTTAGCAGGCAGGTTAAATGAAATTATCAATCTTTTTAAAATACGTCCCGATCTCTGCAGCAGTCGAATTGAACTTGCCTGCAAAATTTTTCAGGAAGTGCAGATGAGGAGTTCAGGTAAAATTTTTTCTCTCCTTGAACAGTATCTTGTGCTTGTTACTGTCGGGACAATTGCAGATATAATGCCGGTTTATAATGAAAACCGGCAGATGATCAGGTATGGTATATCAATGCTTAAGAGAGGGGAGGGGCATTACGGAATAAATTCCCTTCTAAATGGTGATCCGGTTAATACTAAAAGCATCAGCTGGGGTGTTGCGCCCCTTCTGAATACACCGGGAAGATTCGGAATCACCCATTTAACTGTTGATTTCTTTCTTGAGCAGAATAAAGAGACTATTTCAAAAATTACAGCAGAAATCGAGAAGCTGAACAGTGAAAGGAAAAAAATAGTCGCGGAAATAATATGCAAAGCAAAAGAGCGAATCAGTGACAGTGTATCCGGAATGTACGGAAATCTTTTTCTCTATCATGATGATGAGATAATTGACGGGATTGCCGGCCTTGTTGCGAACAGGATTGCAGATGACCTAAAAAAACCGGTAATTGTTGCTACAACAACAGGTGATAATGGCCTTTTAAAAGGTTCAGGGAGAAGCCCCGGAGGATTTAATTTTTTCAGTTATGTAGAGCCATTTGCAGATTCCTTTGTAAAACTTGGGGGACATGCCCAGGCCTTCGGATTTACAATTGAGAGAGAGAATCTCCAGGGCGTTATAGATAAAATAAGTGCTTCCATAGGTGATGATCTTGTAATTGATAAGAGTCTTAAGGCTGATTGCCGGATCGGGATAGACGAAATAAGCAATGCCTTTCTTGACAGACTTGATCTTTTGGAACCTTACGGGAAAAACAATGAAGAACCGCTTTTTTATGCATCGGATGTAGGGATTTCATCATTTGCTATTTTTGGATCAGACAAGAGACATGGTAAATATGTTTTGAGTAATGGCTTAACAGCTATCGGATGGGATAAAGCCCCTCAGATGGATGGAATATTCAGTGAGAAGAAAAACGCAGAAATTATTTTCCGGCTTGAACGGAATACTTATATGAACAAAACTTCACCCAGATTGATTATTGTTGATATTTCCTGATAATTTTAAAAAAGATCAGGATTGAGTTATGATATAAAATTATATTTGACATATACTGAATAATAATTATATTTTAATATATAAAAAATGGCAGGTTTTGATATGCAGATTGATGTTCAGGAACGTGATGATGTTGTAGTTATCACAGTGCATGGCGACATTGAAATGATGACTATAAAGACATTTAAGCAGAAACTTTTCGAAATCGGTCAGAATACAGACAAGGATATAGAAATTGATCTGAATGATGTAGATTATATCGATTCTTCAGGTGTTGGTGTTTTAATAAGTCTGTTAAAATTACAGAAGAAAAAAGAAAAAGCTTTAAGAATTGATAAAGTAAGCTCAAAAGTCCTTAATGTACTGAAATTAAGTTCTCTTTCCGACGTTTTTAATCTTTAGAATGTCTTCTCTTCGAGTAGGTAACGGTTTTGATGTGCATGCTTTTTGTGACAGCAGGCCGCTGATTCTGGGCGGGGTAACGATTGATTATCCCAGGGGACTTCTGGGGCATTCAGATGCTGATGTACTTGTACATTCTATTATCGACTCTATCCTTGGCCCTGCAGGAATCGGAGATATCGGTCGACTTTTTCCCGATAATGATGAAAAATATAAAAATATCAGCAGTATTCTTCTTTTAAAGGAAGTATACTCTATTCTTAAAAAGAGAAATATAAAAATAATTAATACAGATTCTGTTGTAGTTTGCGAAAGACCTAAAATCGCCCCATACATTGAAAATATGAAAAATGTAATATCTTCTGCATTTGATAATGATGTCCCGCCCGTAGATATAGGAATAAAGGGAACAACTTCAGAAAAACTCGGATTTACCGGAAGGGGTGAGGGGATAGCTGCCTACACTGTTTCCCTGATTCAACTTCCCTGAATTATCTTATTAACCACTCTATTACCTTGACCAGAAGCGTTTTGTGAAAATAACCAGTACTGTGTATATTTCCAGCCTCCCTACAAGCATTGCAAATGAAAGGTATCCTTTAATATATGCGGGATAAAACGCGTAATTATCCGCAGGTCCAATTTTGCCGAATCCCGGTCCGATATTCCCTACAGTTGCAAGAGCTGTTGTAAAGCAGGTTAATATATCCTCTTCCGAAGTGGCTACTATAAGGGTTGTAATGAGGAGCATAAAGATATAGAGAAAAAAGAATCCTGAAATAGCGTATACCACATCCTTTTTAACAGGATGACCGCTTATTCTCAGAGTAAAAACTCCCCTTGGATGGAGAAGGTATTTCATTTCATTTATACCCTGTTTCAGGAGTGTGACAATTCTGATAACTTTAATCCCTCCACCTGTTGATCCGGAACAGCCTCCCACAAACATCATTATTAAGAGAATTATTTGGCTGAAATAGGGCCATTTGGAATAATCGGTTGTTGCATAGCCGGTTGTAGTGAGAATAGATGCTACCTGGAAACTGGAATAGCGGATAGACTCGGAAATTGTATTATAATATGATCCATAAAGGTCAAATGCAATAAGAATGGTTGCTGTAATAAAAATACTGATATAAGCTTTAAATTCTGTATCACTGAGAAGTATTCTGGTTTTACCTGTAAGATAGCGGAAGTGGAGTCCGAAGTTTATTCCGGCAAGTATCATAAATAGAGTTATCACCCCGTCAATGTAAGCTGAGTTGTAATGACCCACACTTGCACCTTTGGGTGAAAAACCTCCGGTCGCCAGTGTGCCGAATGTATGAGTGAGGGCATCAAAAAGATTCATCCCGCCTAGCTGAAGGAGCAGGGTCTGGGAAACAGTAAAACCCACATATATGATCCATAGTATCTTAGCGGTTTCTGCGATTCTCGGGGTTATTTTATCAACAGTAGGTCCGGGAGCCTCAGCTTTAATAAGCTGCATGCCGCCGATCCCCAGTAGCGGGAGTACTGCAACTGTTAATACTACAATCCCCATCCCGCCAAGCCAGTGTGTTAATGACCGCCAGAAAAGGATAGAGCGGGGGAGGGCTTCAATGTCAGTGAGTATTGAAGCCCCTGTTGTAGAAAATCCCGACATAGTTTCAAAATATGAATCAACAAATGACGGGATAGCATCAGACAGATAAAAAGGGAGAGCACCCAGGAGTGAAACAAGTGCCCAGCTTAAAGTAACAAAAAGAAAGCCGTCTCTTGTTGAAAGAAGGGAGTTACTGTTTTTTCTTGTAAAAGCATGAACAATAGCAAAAAAAGCAACAGCAGCAATTATAGATATTGCAATTGCTCTTAATGAATCCGTTTCATTATAGTAAAAGGCAATACATAGCGGTATCATTAAAAATAATGAAGTAATGAGAAGGAGATATGATATCATTTTTGAAATCAGCTTATAGTTCATAGGTGTCTATTCTCTTCTATTTATCAAGGAATACTTCTTCAAGGTCTTTTATAGACGATTTTTTAGCGATTGTTATAATAGTATCATTTGACTCTATGACAGTATTGCCATCTGCGATTTCATTTACGCCATTTCGCAGGACTGTAAGTATCAGGCTGTTTTTAGGGAGAGTGATCTCTTTTAGCGATTTACCCAGGAGCGGCCCTTTATCAGGTACTATGAATTCAATTATTTCCGCTTTGTTTTCAAAGAGGCTATGGACACTCTTGATATGGCCCCTTCGTATAAATTTTAATATTGCGTCAACAGTACTTTTTTTAGGACTTACCGTTATGTCTATTCCGAGCTGGTTGGAGATAGGAAGATAATTGGACTGGTTAACCAGAGCTGCTGCTCTCCTGATACCCAGGCTTTTAGCATAAACTGCAGCGAGAATATTAAGTTCCTGCTGGTTTGTTGTTGTAATAATAAGGTCGTAATTAAAAAGCTGCTCATCTTCAAATATATCTTCATCAGATACATCTGCATTGAGCACCAGTGCTTCAGGAAATTTTTCAGAAAGAATTTTGCATGTATCATAATTTGTGTCAAGAATTGTTATCTTCCGCCCGGTTCTTATGAGATAAGATGTTACAAGTTTGCCGACTCTGCCGCCACCGACAATAAGTATACGGTCAAATTTTTCACTTTTCCTGCCTGTTTCAATGAAAAGTTTTGTAAGTGTGTTTTGAGCTGCAAGGAGATATACTGTGTCTTTCTCCATAAGCTTAGTGTCGCCTGAAGGGATGAGAATATCATTATCCCTTACAATTCCGGCAATAAGAAACTTTTCCTTAATTTTTATGGATGACTTGAGATTTTTAATCTCTTTATTGTTGAAATACGATTTTTCGTCAATGGTGTAGCTTCTTATCTGCACATCAGTATTTTCAAAGAGCATTACATCACTTGTTGCGCCAAGGACTACAGTATTTGCTATAAGCCGTGCTGTTTCAACTTCAGAGTTTACTATGTAGTTAATTCCAAGAAAAGATTTTTCAAAAATTCCGGCTTTAGAGTAATCCAGATTTCTTACCCTGGCGATTTTAATAGGGACGTTAAATTCACTTTCAACCAGTCCGCAGGCTATCATATTAATTTCATCTGAATCAACAACACTAAGGAAAAAATCAGCATTTTCTATGCCGGCTTTTTTGAGTGTATTAATGTTATTCCCTTCCTCATTGATAACCATGCAGTCAACATGGGATGACACATATTTTGCCCTTTCAGGGTTCCTTTCAATTATTACAACATCATGCCCCTCAGAAACAAGCTGATCTGCTATCTGTGCACCTACAACCCCTGCGCCAAGTATTACTATATTCATAAAAATATGTCCTTTACTTTGGAAAAATATACCGGATAGTTATCCGGGAAGAGGGTTATTGTAAAGTAAGTTTTGACCGTATAGATCATTGTGCACCTGGCTGCAAGCTGAAATAAAATTCTAATGAGACATAATATATCTTATCGGAAGTTGTATCTATAGCATTCAAACTATCATTAGTCCATTTTTTGTCATTCCCGCGAAGGCGGGAATCTCATAGTACCAGTTTTACTATTAAAATGAACTATTTCTCAGCTCTTTTCTATATTACACCCTTTTCATATTCCATGATTTATTTTCAAATATTTCTTTCCGGTATTTTTCTGCAAGGGTTTTCTCGTCACCGGATAAGTTCTCTATATTAAATGTAATATTAAGGCTTTCAATATAATTATCAATAATCCTGTTTTTTAATAAGTGTAATGTTTCATTGTTGTAATTGTTGTTTAATTGTTCATTAACAGAGGTAACTAATTCCAGCGGATCAGATACACCCTTATCAGCAAGCTTTATGGCGTCGAATTTGAGGCATCCAGTAAACATTTCTTTGTTAATATCAAGTATTACAGTGCCATGCTGCAGTAGAACTCCCTGTTTCCGTGTCTGGGCACTACCTGAAATTTTTCTCCCTTGAGCAAGAATATCATTCACCGGTTTAAATGAAGCGTCAATGCCCGCAGATTTAAGAGCAGATATTATGGGATCAATTATCACTCTAAAAGAAGCTTCAATCTCTTCCGGTATAACTTTATTTTTTATCGGAACAATAAAGCTGTATGTAATCTCTTTATCATGAAAAACTGTTCCGCCCCCTGTTACTCTCCGTATAATATCAATATTATTATCATTGCAGTAGCCGGAATTAACTGTATCTGATATTTTCTGAAAGTACCCTACTGTAACTGCCGGTTTAATCCAGCTGTATATTCTAAGTGTTGGATCTGCAGCATTTTTTGACACAAATTCTGCAATGGCATTATCAATCCCCATGTTCAATGATCCCCCCTGAGGCTCATCAATTATGAGGCGGAATTTATGCTTCACAAGCTGTTCCTGATTTCAATTCCATATATACATCCATTGCTTTGTATGAGCTCCTTACAAGTGGGCCGCAGATTGCTTTTTTTATCCCTGCTTCTTTGGCAATACTTTCAATTTCAAGGAACTCATCAGGGTGATAATATTTTTTTACATCATAATTCTCTTTACTTGATTTAAGATACTGCCCTACTGTTACAATTGAACAACCGGAGTCTGCAAGCTCTGCCAGGGTCTCTTTTATCTGGGCGAGTGTTTCGCCAAACCCGATCATCAGACCCGATTTAACAGTGAGACCTTTATTTGATGAATATTTTAAAAGATCGATTGAGTGATTGTAGTTACCCATGGGGCGTAATTCAGGGAATCTGCTTTTCACTGTTTCAATATTATGATTAAGAACATGAGGTTCAGATTCTGCTATAAGATCAATAGATGATTTCATGTTTTCATTAAAGTCAGGAACAAGAAGTTCTATCCCTGTATTAACAGATTTTTCTTTTATCTCTCTGCATATTGCACTGAAAAATGATGCACCCCCATCTGTCAGGTCATCCCTTGTTACAGAGGTGATTACCACATATTTAAGTCCCAGTTTTTCCACTGCAGTGGCGATTTTTACAGGCTCTTTATAATCAGGTTCTGATGGTGTACCTTTTTTAACAGCACAGTATCTGCAGTTTCTGGTACATGTGTCGCCAAGGATGAGGAATGTTGCTGTGCCGGAGTTAAAGCATCCGGCAATATTGGGGCATTTTGCCTCCATGCAGATTGTATGGAGGCACCCTTCGGTAATAATTTTTTTTACGTTCCCGTAATTGTTCCCGCCGGGAATTTTATATTTTATCCAGTCAGGGATTCGGGTCATTGGTCCCATGTAAGAACCGGTGTCTTTGCTGCAAGAACCGTGTCCACCCTTCTCACCGGGGTATTACCGGGAGCAGATAAAACAGCTTCAGGATTCTCATCACACTCCTTTCTGATTTTTTCAAGAACTTCCACAAACCTGTCCAGTGATTCAAGACTCTCTGTTTCTGTTGGTTCAATCATCATTGCCCCGCTTATAAGAAGAGGGAAATAAACCGTTGGAGCATGGAAACCGTAATCGAGAATTCTCTTCGCGATTTCATTTGTAGTGATTCCGTTTGGTATCCCCTTGTCGTTTAAAACAAATTCGTGCATACAGGTTCTGTCAATGGGAAGATTGTATATTTTTTTCAGTCTTGCCATGAGGTAATTAGCATTAAGTACTGCTGTTTCAGCAGCTTCTCTGATACCATCTGCACCAAGCATTCTAATATAAATAAATGCCCTGAGACATATGGCAAAATTGCCATAAAATGAATGTATTCTTCCTATACTATCTTCTGACTCAAAATTGAGGATATATCTGTCCTCAATTTTTTCTATACACGGGATAGGGAGAAATTTTGCAAGCTTTGCTGTAACACCGAGAGGTCCTGATCCGGGGCCGCCGCCGCCGTGGGGGGTGGAAAATGTTTTGTGCAGATTTATATGCATCATGTCAAATCCCATATCTTTAAAACGGGTTCTGCCCATTGTGGCATTAAGATTGGCGCCGTCTCCGTAAAATAGTGAACCGTTTTCATGGAGCATCCTGGAAACTGCAGCTAAATTCCTGTCGTATAGCCCCAGAGTATTGGGGCTGGTAAGCATCATTGCTGCCACGTTTTCATTGAGCATGCTTTTCAGCACTTCTATGTCAACGTTCCCTTCGCTGTCTGATGGTACTTCTTTAACTTTAAACCCGCACATTGCAACAGTCGCAGGATTTGTTCCGTGTGCTGAGTCAGGTATAAGTATTGTGTCGCGCTTATCCCCGGTGCTTTCAAAAAACTTTTTAATAATCATTACACCTGTAAGCTCACCATGTGAACCGGCAGCAGGAGCAAGTGTAAACTGAGAAAAACCGGTGATACGGCACAAATAGTCTGACAGATCATATAATATACGCAAGGCACCCTGTGAGCAGGATTCATCACTAAGCGGATGGAGATCAGCAAATCCCGATCTTTTAGCCAGTTTTTCATTGATCTTTGGATTATACTTCATTGTACAGCTCCCCAGAGGGTACATGCCGTTATCGACTCCGAAATTCATTCTGGAAAGATTATTATAGTGTCTCACTACCTCCGGTTCTGCCACGTCAGGGAGAGGTTCATCATTGCGGAGAAATTTGTCAGGAATTATTGATTTATTAATCCCTTCGTATGAAGGAATCCTGTATTTGTTCTGACCTTTGCTGCTATGTTCAAATATTAGTTTCATTTTCCATACCTTCCGCAATTATTCACTTATCACTGAGATGAAGCGGTCAATGCTTTCTATTGAAGTCATCTCTGTGACGCATACCAGCAGGGATTCTTCAAGTTCAGGATAATAATCATTTGCTTTTATCCCTGCAATTATCCCGTGATCCTTAAGCTTTTTAAATGCAGCATCAGCGTCCGGTACTTTAATAAGAAACTCATTAAAGAAGGGAGCATCATAAACTCTGGGGATGTTGTTCTCTTCCAGTTTATCAGCCATATAACATGCAAGGTTGTGATTCAGCAACGCAATATCTCTCAGCCTGTTTCCCACAAGACTCAGGTATACTGCTGAACGGAGTGCCACGAGCCCCTGGTTTGTGCATATATTTGACGTGGCCTTTTCTCTGCGGATATGCTGCTCCCTTGTCTGCAATGTAAGGGCAAAAGCCATTTCGCCGTCTATATCTTTTGTTTTACCTGCAAGCCGCCCCGGCATTTTTCTTGCAAAGCTGCTCCTCGCAGAAATAAAACCGGCAAAGGGGCCGCCATAATTAAGGTAATTCCCGAAACTCTGAGCTTCACCGCAGACAATATGAGCACCGCATTCTCCCGGAGATTTAATCATACCCAGACTCATTGCTTCGGTTATAACTGTAATTAAGTTGATTTTACTCTCTTTTGTAATAGCTGAAAATTCTTCAATGTCCTCTATAGATCCGAAAAAATTAGGGCTCTGTATAACTATGGCTCCCGTATTTTCGTTTATCAGCTTTTTAATAGCTGCTGCGTCTGTAACACCATCTTTAGTATCAGCTGTAACCAGTTTGAAACCCCCTGACCAGGCATAAGTTTCCAGCACTTCTCTATAGGCCGGATTGACTGCACTGCTCACCAGAATTTCATTTAGTCCGTTAGACCTGATCGATAATAAGGCTGACTCTGCAAGTGCGGTTGCACCATCATACATACTTGCATTTGTAAGATCCATACCTGTTAGACGGCTCATCATTGTCTGAAATTCAAATATGGCCGCAAGTGTGCCCTGGCTCACTTCAGGCTGGTATGGAGTATAGGCTGTATAGAATTCCGACCTTGATGAAATCTCATCCACAACAGCAGGGATATAATGCCTGTAAGCACCTGCACCAAGAAAAGATTCGTGAAAGATACAGTTTTTCCCTTCCAGCTCTTCGATAATGCGGGAAGCCTCCATCTCCGATACTGCAGCAGGTATGCCGGAAATCCCGCTGATTCTGATCTGCTCAGGGATATCTCTGAAGAGATCATCAATAGAGGAAACCCCAATCTCACTCAGCATCTTTTTTCTGTCTTCGTCAGTCAGACTTATGTAGCTCATAATCAGTCCCCGGCTTTAATATAGTCCAGATAATCAGCAGGATCCATAAGATTCTCAAGCTCTGATTTATCTTTGATCTTGATTTTGAAAATCCACCCTTCATCATAGGGTGAGCTGTTTAATAATTCCGGGGCATCTTCAAGTTCCCTGTTTATATCAACTATAGTGCCGCTTACAGGGGAATATACATCAGAGGCTGCTTTTGGTGACTCAATAATCGCGATTGTCTCTTTTGCATCAATTTTCGCATTAAGAATGTTGTTTATAAATTCAACAAAAACGATATCTCCCAGGCTGTGCTGAGCGTGATCTGTAATGCCGCAGGTTCCTATACCATCATCATCAATCATAATCCACTCATGATCTTCTGTATATTTTGTATCTGCCGGTACTTTTGTTCCTTTTTCTCCGCTCCCCATTGAGAACCTCCATTATAATTTGCTATTTTTGTTTTTTATACGGTCAGATATTAACCGTTAAATCCGTAAAAGGGTCTTTTTACTATCACCCCTTTCACAGGTTTGTCTCTTATGATAACATCAACATTATCTCCAATTGACGCACTCTCTTTTTTTACAAGAGCAAGTGCCACCCCTTTTTTGAATGTTGGAGAAAATGCACCGCTTGTTACATAACCGATCTTCTGATCATTGAAATGAACTTCGCAGTTTTCCCTGGGTATACCCCTCCCCTCTATTTCAATGCATACCTGTTTCCTTGCTGCACCCTTCTCCTTTAATTCTGAGAGGATTTTTTTGCCGATATAATCAGACTCAGAATTAATCAGCCACGAGAGGCCGGCCTCAACAGGATTTATCTCCTCGTTTATTTCATGTCCATAAAGTGAATAACATGCCTCAAGCCTCAGGGTATCTCTGCAGCCTAAACCGGCCGGTTTTAAACCGTAGCTTGTTCCCTTATCAATAATGGTATTCCACAAGGCTTCTGCTGATTCGTTATTTATGAAAAGTTCATATCCGGCTTCGCCTGTGTATCCGGTATTTGATATCATCACTTCTATCCCTTCAAAACTATCATAATAAAAATAAAATCTTGGAAGATTTTCAAGCTTATTTGATTTAAATATTTCAGATATTATTTTTTTTGATTCAGGTCCCTGAACGTCTATTTTTGCGGTAGAATCAGATATATTTACCAGATCCACTTCATCTATCAGATGACTTTTCATCCAGGCAAAATCCTTCTCCATTGTACCTGCGTTAACAACCAGGTAAAAGTTTTCTCTATTGTTCATGAATATAAAGAGATCATCAATGACTGTTCCCGATTCATTACAGAGGCATGAATAAACCCCCTTTCCTGCTTCAAATTTCCCTGTACTTGTGGGTATAAGGGAGGCAATATACTTTTCAGCATTTTTACCTTTTACTATAAATTCACCCATGTGGGAAACATCAAAAATTCCCGCCTTAGTTCTTACAGCCTCATGTTCCTCAAGAATTGATGTGTATTGTACAGGCATTTCGTATCCTGCAAATTCTACAATCCTGGCTCCCAGTTTTACATGTGTATCAAAGAGTGGTGTCCGTTTCATTATTTTTTCATCCTTCTTAATCCAAAATCGATTGCCCTGAGGAGAGGATCATAAACTTCACTTACTGCAGGGCAGTAGGCAAGCTCGGTTCTCCCCAGTTGCTCAATGGAAATATTAAATTCAATTGCAGTACTGACAATATTTATCCTCTCAGCCGCGCCTTTTTCGCCAATAGCCTGGGCTCCCAGTATTTTTCCCGATTCACTGTCAAAAATAATCTTAATTGTGATTTGAGAATTATCCGGGAAATATTCCGGCATTATATGTGAAGTTATTTTACCTGCAACCGGTTTATATCCTCTCTCTTTGGCAGCGTCTGTAGTGAAACCGGTACCTGCGATTTCAAGATTCCCTATTTTTGTTACAAAAGTGCCCGCGCTCCCCTGATACTCAGTTTTTCTGCCTATCATGTTCATTGCTGCAGCAGAACCCTGTTTGTAGGCGGATGTTGCGAGCTTGGCTTTTGACGGTGACTTATCTATTACCCACCATCCCGAGATACAGTCACCGGCAGCATAAATATTTTCTACTGAAGTTTCAAGAAAAGAATTAACAGCAATTCCTGAATCTCCGGTTTTTATACCTGAATTTTCAATTATGGCAAGGTTTGCAGCAAAACCTGTTGCAAGTATTCCTATATCAGCCTCTACATGACTATTCCCACAGCTTACAGAGGTTAAACCGGACTCACCATTGAATTTTTCAGCAGCAGCTTCCTTAATAAATTCAATACTATTATCTTTAAGGTATTCTTCAACAACAGATGACATATCCCTGTCGAGTGTACCGTATAGGGTCTGATTCTGCATTTCAATTACAGTTACTTTCTCAAGGTATTCCTTCAATGCAAATGCTGTTTCAAGTCCAATAGCACCTGCGCCGATAACAGCTCCCTTTTTAGAGGCTTTCAGTTTTTCAGTAATACGGGCAAGATCATTCACATCTGCAAGTGTATATACAGATTTATTTAAATGTTTATCAAGGCCTGTTATGGGGGGAGTTAAGGCCCTGTAGCCCGTTGCTATGAGGAGTTTGTCGTATTCAACAGTTTCAGTACCTGTTTCAGTTTTCACAGTTACAGTCTTTTCCTGATGTGAAATCTTTTCACCCCTTCCTTTTATGCGCGATACACCCATCCTGGAAAGATCAATATCCTGCGTAAGATTTTCCATTTTTACAACACCTTCAAGTGCATATGGAAGACCGCAGGGGTGCATCAGTTCCTTTATTTTAGGATCAATTATTGTGACGTCAGCTTTGGGGTTAAAACGTTTAATGGTCATCAGTGCTGAATAGCCTGCTGATCCGAAACCGCAGATTACTAATCTCATAGTTCCTCTCCCGGGAGAAGGTTTTAATAATTATAATATTGCCACAGATTTTCTGCTTCAATTCTATATCTGCCCCTTACGCTTTCGTCAATTACTTCATTGAGAAATTGTCTGGAAAGAGCAATATTTTTATTTTCATTATATATTACTGCAAGATTAATTTTAGATTTCAGTACAAATTCACTTCTGGGATTCCGGTCATCAGTGGCCCTGGTAAAAAATCTGACAGCAGAGTTCCGGTTTTTATAAAATAGAAGGCTTATCATTCCAAGGTAATAGTTAGATTCAGTTCTGTATACATTATCAGATGCTGAAAGTTTGTTAAAATGTGTAAAAGATTTGTTGAAATTACCTGTGTCAAAGGCCAGTTTTCCTGATAAATATTCAACCAGTCTGGCGTTATCACGGTTTTTTTCAAGCAGACCGGCGTAAAGATTAAATCTTGCTGTATTTTTTAAGTTAAAGTAATAGAGCAGATTCAGCTTGAAAACATCTTCAGAAAAAGCGCTTCGCTGTATCTGACGAACCTTTTGTGTTGTCATCTCAGCTCCCGATTTGTCATCACCGCTTAAAAAAAGATTCACAATCAGCAGGCTGTCCCTGTCAGGAAAAAATGATGACTGCTCAATCTGATTAAGATAAAAGTCCGACTTGGCAAAATTACTCCCGTCTCTGAGAATTACGGCTATTGCAATCCTTGACCTGTTTTTTACTTCTTCTTCAGCATTTGAGGATATTATTTCGTGGAAAATCTCCTCAGCTTTTTCATAATTCTTTATATCTTTATACTTCTGTCCCAGGAGCTCCAGAGTTCTTCCGTAGACAGGGCCCCTCTCTTTTAAATTCATTATAAGAGCTTCAGCATTTATTAAATCACCGGTTTCTATTGTACTATGCACAAACATGTAGGCATCTTCAACAGAAAATGGAGTAATATCCTCCCATTTAAGAATTCCATATACTTCAGTATACCTGTTCATTTTATAATAACTGCGGGCATGGATAAGGGGAATCTCTCTCCACTGTATTTCATCAAGTGGAGGAATTTGACCTTTACCGATAATCTCTGTTACTTTTTCGAAATTAGACAGATTATAATATGATTGTATCAGATTATAAAAAGCGATTCCCCTTTCTCTGGACACATTACTGTTGAGAAATTTTTCATAGAACGAAATTGCCCTGTTATAGTTCCCTGCTGCAAAAGCCTCATTGCCGTATTGAAGATTAACCAGCATTGCATATTCCGATTCGGGGAAACGGGTAAGGATTGTGTTGAAATATCTCTGCCCTGAAGCAGGCCTTTTTTCATTTAATTTAGCGGCAAATCCGTAGAGATGCTGGTCAAAATTTTTGTTTTCAATATACTGGTTAATGAGTATGCGGATCTGGTTTTCTGCTGAAGTTAAGTCGCCTGTTATAAGGTATATTTCTGTTAAAAGAATGAGCGCATCATATCTATTTATTACTTCGTCTTTTCTGGAAAGGTATCTTCTAAGATGAGTTATTGACTCAGGGAATTTTTTCTTTTTAAAATTTACAACTCCAAGGTAATAGTCGGATTCATTCAGAAATTTCGAAAAGGGGTTATCCCTTTTTATTGACTCAAAAATTTCTATTGCTGTTTCAGTATCCCCTTTTGCCAGATAGATGCGGGCTCTGTAAAAATTAACTTCATCAATTTTGCTGTCATATGGATAAAGAGATGCGTATTCATTTAACAATACTTCAGCATCGCTGTTTCTATCACCCTTAATATAAGCTTTACTTAAAAGTATATATAACTCCTTTTTTGACTCATCATCTTTTATATTTATAAATTTTTCTGAATATTTAATCGCTTTTTCAGGATCTTTATCCAGATAATTCTCAGCAATTATTATTGCGCTTTTAAAAACAAGTTCAGGCTTGTCCGACTCCTCCCATACTTTTATCAGCATATCTATACCGTTTTCTGATTTATAGCTGTCTATAATAAGCTTACCCAGTTCAAATACCGCTTCATAGTAATATCTGGATTCCTTGCCGATCATGTAAAAGAGTTCCAGGTCAGCCTTTGCAGGAGCAGTTCTGTCAAGTTCCAGGTAGGATAATGCCCTGAAGTAATACATATCGTAATATGGATGTTTAGTTGCGATTTCCCTTGGGATTGCATTAAAGGTTGTAAGGGCTTTTCTATGATCATCCTGATGCTGGTATATCTGCCCAAGTGTAATTCTTATTTCAGCTTTACTCCTGGAATCAATTCTTGATGTAATAAGGGGATATAGCCTTTCGTGTGCTTTTTCATATTCACCGTTAGCAAAAAAAGCCTGTCCGATTTTAAGAATGAGCACAGCGTTCTGTTCCCTGTCGCCGCTCTCTCTAATGGCGTTCTCCCACTCAATAACCGCTTCTTCATATCTCTGCTGATTATAGTAGATTGTGGCTATCCTGTCGCGGGCAATGACAATGAGTGCTGTATCTTTTGAATTTTCCAGAAAACGCTTATATTCTTCAATTGCCTTAAGATTCTGTTTAAGGTTAAAATATGATTCCCCCATCCAGAATCTTGATTCAATTCGAAGGGCTTCTGTACGGCATTTAGTTAAAAAAGTATTAAACTCAAAAAGAGCTGCGCTGTATTTTCCCTGCTGGAATATGGAGCGTGCAAGATAAAACCAGGCCCTATCCCTGTTTTCATCATTAAATTCAACCGTACGCCTGAAGAGAAGCTCAGCAGAAGAGTAATTCCCTGATCTGAATGCTTCAAGCCCCTGGTTAAGCATAACAGAGGAATCAAAAGCTGAATGTAAAGCCGCTGCTGTAAAAAAGAAAAAAAGAATTACTATAATTTTCTTTATCATCAGATTCCCTTTAAATTTTTCCGTAAGTAATTTACTGCAAAAATACCTGAAAAATTCCTGATTCTTTCCCGGTTCCCCCCCAGGTTTAATTTCACTGTTTTTATATTGCCATCGATATAAAAACCGAAACAGACTGTTCCCACAGGTTTTTCCTCAGTTCCTCCCCCGGGGCCTGCAATCCCTGTAGTCGAAACAGCTATTGATGTTTTCATCCTTTCAGCAGCACCTCTGGCCATTTCCCCTGCAACCTCTTCACTTACAGCTCCGAATTTCTCAATCATGGACGGGTTCACACCCAGAAACTCTGTTTTTATACTGTTGCTGTAGGCTGTTATTGTTCCTGAGTAAACATCCGAGGATCCGGGTATATCAGTAATCTTTTTCCCGATAAGTCCCCCGGTGCACGATTCAGCTGTTGAAATAGTTTTCCCCATTTTTCTTAAAAGGTATACAAGCTCCTCCTCAGGGGAATTAAAACCTTTGTCAAGGAGATACTCTTTTAGTTTATCTTTAATAGTGGCATCTATTTCATTTTTGTTAATAAAAATTTCTTTTCTGCTGACAAAAACCAGGTCGCTCAGGCCCTGCTTAGCGCTGATACCCCACTTTATATCATCCGGCAGACCCATATCATTGACAATCCTGTTAACTTCCGACTCACGAATTCCGCAAATTTTGTAGGAGAGGTTCATCCCTTTTGAAAAACCGATAAGATCTTCCAGGTAATTACTCAGATTATTATCAAACATTCCGGTCATTTCATCTGGTACACCGGGAAGAGAGATTACTATCTTCTCTTCTGATGTTAATATAAATCCGGGTGCTAAACCGCGCGGATTATCAATGGGGGTTGAATTTGCCGGAAGAGAAATCATTTTATAATCCGATTCCCTTATCTGAATATTCATAGAAGAGAAGAATTTCTCCATTTTCTTCTTCGATTTTTCATGGTGTACAGGTTCTGAATTAAAAATTCTGCACATTGCTTCAACTGTATTATCATCGTCAGTTGGTCCCAGTCCGCCAGTGGTAATGATTATATCAGAGGAATTGAGAGATCCTGAAACAGCATCAATTATATCCTCAGTCCTGTCGCCAACAGTAAGATGCCTTATTACTTCAAAATTGGTTCCGAAAAAACGGCTGCTGATGAAGGAACTGTTAGTGTCTACAGTTGTTCCCTGAAGCAGTTCCTCCCCGGTAGCTATTATTGTAACCTTTTTTATCATTTTATCTACATGCTTTCAGGAGCAGAAACTCCAAGTATTTTTAAGCCGTTTCTGATTACAATACGCACAGCATCAGACAATATAAGATAGGCCTGTGTGCTGTTTATGTCATCCCCCAGGATACGGTGTTCTGTGTAGAACCTGTGGTAGGACTGGGCAATTTTTATTAAAAACGAAGCTATTCTGTGAGGTTCAAAACTTTCCGCTGCATCAGTAATCTCTTCCGGAAATTTAGCTATAAGCTTCATAAGTGTAATTGCCAGAGGAGTATTTAATAATTCCGGAACAGCAGATGAAGGATCATAGCTTATTTCTCTTTTTTCCGCTTCACGAAAAATTGAACATATCCTCGCATGGGCATACTGAAGATAAAATACCGGATTTTCCGAGCTGTTCTTTTTTGCAAGTGAAAGATCAAAATCGAGGTGGCTGTCCAGAGATCTCATAATAAAGAAATATCTGGAAACATCAACCCCCACCTCTTCGATCAGTTCGCGCATTGTTGAAAAGTTCCCAAGCCTTTTAGACATTTTCACAGCCTCTCCATCCATGATGAGGTTTACCTGCTGCGCAAGGAGAACTTTGAATTTTTCTTTTTCATAACCTAAAGCCTGAACCGCACCGGAAAGTCGTGCAATATAGCCGTGATGATCTGGCCCCCATATATCTATGACCCTGTCGTATCCCCTTGTCAGTTTATCATTATGATAAGCTATGTCAGCCATAAGATAGGTGGGTCGTTCATCATCCCTTATAACTACCCTGTCTTTATCATCCCCGAAGCCGGATGATCTGAAAATTTTCTTACCTTCATCATCATATATATAATTATTTTTTTGAAGAATCTCATAGGCCTTTAGAACATCGCCGTTCTTATGCAGAGTGCTTTCATAAAACCACTGCTTAAATATTACATTAAAATCCTCAAGATCCTTTTTCTGTGTCTTAACATTATATTCAATTGCTTTGCGCGATGCGAATTCAATCGCATCATTATTGTCTTTGATAGATTCCAGATCGCTGCTGAAATTTTCAATAATCCATGCAGCTATTTCTTTAATATATTCACCGTGATAGCCTTCATCTGGAAAGTTAAAATCCTCCCCTTTAATCTCCCTGATCCTTTCTATTACAGATAGACCTAAAAGATTTACCTGATTACCGTAATCATTTACGTAAAATTCCCTGTCAGCAGTATCTCCATTTGCCTCAATGAGATTTGCAATAGTATCGCCGATAGCAGCTGCCCTGGCTGAAACAACATTCAGCGGCCCGGTGGGGTTTGCTGATACAAATTCTATATTGTAACTTATGGGGTTAGTTTTACTTCTTCTGCCGTATAGATGATCTTCAGAAAGTGCTTTTTTAATACCCTCAAAGAGATATGTGAATGATACAAAAATATTGATGAAACCCGGTTTTACAACATCGACCTCCCCCACTATATCATTATCTTTAATATATTTCTTCAGTATTTCCCCGGTTTCCATGGGGGATTTCTTTATTTGTCTCGCAGATTCCAGTGCAAAGGGGGTGGAGTAATCTCCGAATTTTGTATCTTTAGGGTACTCAATTTTTATTTCCGGATAATCATATTCCGGGAGTTCACCCGATTCAATTGCCTTCTTAAGGGAAATAATAATTATATCAAGTAACTGTTCTCTTATGTTCAATTGCGCTACCTCTTTATTAAGTAAATCTAATTTATGAAGACCGGAAGATCATAAAAAATATTATGACCTGGAGGAATTTATACTTAAAATGGATAATTTCACTACTATTTGTCAATCATATTTATTTAACCAGCCGACGGGCCTTATAGAAATATATCTTGAAAAAGAGTTGACGCAAAGTCTTTCCGGAGTGTAAATTAGGGTATAGACTTTCTACACTAATTTTACTGGATGCAGCCATGATTGAACTTCTATTATCCGCAGGTAAAGTACTTCTTATCGTTTCTGTTTTTGTTTTATCCGCATTTGCCGGGAGATCTCTGGCCCGTAAATACGGCAGGAATGAGCCGTTATTTTTTATTGCCGGTCTTCTTGCAGGTCCTGCGGGATTGCTGCTGCTGTTGATAATAATAAATATACCTGAAAAGTTTATAGGTGCCTTTATTACATTCACTGTATTTGTAATAATAACATTTTCATTTACTCACACTACCCTTCTATCGGGCCTTGAATGGAGTGCCATAGATTTCAGATTCTACGTGCGTGATCCATCCCAGAAATCTATTAAACTCGATGAAGGTGTAAGAATGAACAGGGTTAATCCCCGTGCTCATAAAGATATTGTTATACTCGGGATAGATGAAAATACAGTGAGGGAATTCTCCGATCAGGGGATTCACTGGCCCTTCCCCTGGGAGCTTCATGCCAAATTTACACGGTTTGTGTCAACGGGAAATCCTGCTGCAATATTCTTTGATATAATGTTTCTTGATCACAAAAGCGGTGAAGCTGAACTTGTTGATGCTGTAAAAAAATCGAAGGTATCTTTTCTCGATTATCCTTTTGAAAATGAAGAGATTGACGTAAGCTATAAAGATCAGGAGGAGCGCCTTGAGTTATTGAAAAAAGTCCGTTTCCCTCTGGATCCCAATGACAATGTGCCGCAGATTGTGGCAGAAGTTGTCCCCCCTACCCCTGATCTGATAAGAGCTTCAGCCGGAATAGGTTTTGCAAATGTATTCCCCGGTAGAGACGGCATAAATAGAACTGTCCCTCTCATTATTAAATATAACGGGTGGTATTATCCCAACATAGACCTTGTTGTTGCAATGAATCATTACGGAATAGGTGTTGATGATGTAGAAATAAAGATCGGTAAATATATCAAATTAAAAAATCTTAACCCTGAAAAGATGGTAAAACCGAATCCGCAAAGGGAGATGATTATCCCTATAGATAATTATGGATTTATGGATGTCAATTTTATTGGAGGGTCAGGGAGTTTTCAGCATTATCCATATTATTATTTTGCCCGTGAAGGTACTCTGGCTGGTAATGATTCAATTAAAGACAAGATTGTACTTGTAGCAGCATATTCTGTTACAGGTGTTGCTACAGATGAAAAGCAGTCCCCCTATGGAGCAACATTCGGTATTGAGCATCATGCTAATGCTTTAAATACTATATTAAATCAGGACTTTCTTTACAAGCTGTCAGATTTTGAAAATATTATGATTATGTTTGTCATAGCTCTATTTCTTGCTTTTATTGTTCAGAAAATGAAAATTGTAACTTCACTTATAACAACGGTTTCATTTATGATTGTCTATGCAGTCGGTTCCTATCTCCTTTTTGATTTTTACAGTATAATAACTGCAATGTCAACACCGCTTCTGCAGACCGCTTTAACCTATACCATGCTTGTTACCTACAGAGTTGTTAATGAGCAGCAGGAGAAAAAATATATAAGACAGACTTTTTCCAAGTTTGTATCAAAATCTGTTGTAGATGAACTTTTAAGAGATCCAAGCAAGGTAAAGCTTGGCGGTGAAAAGAAGATACTCACTGTACTCTTTTCTGACATTAGAGGTTTTACATCTATTTCAGAACAGCTTACACCTGAACAGCTCGTTGAACATCTCAACGATTACCTGCAGGTAATGACAGATCTGGTTATTAAATATGATGGTACACTGGATAAATATGTTGGAGATGAGATAATGGCATTCTGGGGTGCCCCCATAGAAATGGAGGATCATGCCTTAAAGGCCTGCCGTGCTGCCATAGAGATGATGGCTATCCTTAATAAAATGAACAGAGACTGGGAGAATGAAGGTAAGCCCAGGCTTGATATCGGTATCGGGGTGAATACAGGTGATATGGTTGTAGGGAATATGGGTTCTTCATCAAGGATGGATTATACGCTTATGGGTGATAATGTAAATCTCGGGGCAAGACTTGAGGGTACAAATAAAGTATATAAAACCCATATAATAATCAGTGAATTTACATATCAGTATGTTAAGGATCATGTAATAACCAGAGAACTTGATCTCATTAAAGTAAAGGGGAAAGATCGTCCGGTAAAAATTTACGAGCTCATTGATTTAAAGGGGTAAGTGAACTTAATCCGGCCTCAATCTAAGAGTGATGGGGCCTGGTAATATAATTGCAGTAATTTTTATTATTAAAAGCAGATGCTCTCTTTGTTTTTTCGTGTATTTATTTTAATACACGGTTCAAGAGGTTTATTTATAATGAGTAGCGGGACCTGAATTTTTTTTTCATCTTCTGTTTTTACTGATATGGCAAGAGGGACAGAAAGATTATCCGGATACCTGAAGGTTCCATAAGTCTGAAAATTCATTTTATCGCTTCTTAATCCGAAACTCCTGACATAAAAGTTTGCCCCGCTCTGAAAAAATCCAAGAGACAATGAGGCTATATTCAGTTCATTAAGATTAACATCGCCAAAGCCGTTATCTGAAATAAAGCTGGATAACTTTTTCTGCTGAGATGTCCCTGAAAGATTACCATTGGTGAGTGCGATATTTACCCCCCCTCTTCCGTTCTGCACAAAGTGCCCAACCCTGAAGGCATTTGTTTCATATGTGTAATCATAATTCAGGGTTCCCCCCCCTTTGTATGAGGCTGATGAGTCTTTCATTATTCCGGTTAAATCAATATTTGATCCTGATCCTTCAATTTTAATGTATGGATAATCCTGTCTCAATACACAGTAAATATTAGCAGAAAATTTTCCATTGTACCCCTGTAGATTGAAATAATCAGTTCTTAGAATGCCGTTATTCAGGCTTAAGTCAAGAGCAAAGTCTTTTAGATCTGCTTTACCGCTTATAAGCAGATTATCAGATTTGATAGAAAGAGCTGCATTGTTGCTGTTAAAGAGAATCCCTTTCGGACTTCTCATAAAAGATCGTTCATCATATCCTTTTGTCAGGTCAATAAAACCATCTTCATAAATTCCGGCTATATATTTTAACAGATATTTCTTAATAAGAGAAAGCTCAACTCTTTTTGATGTAACCGACATGGTTGTTTCTGACCTGAATGGATTCCAGTTGTTTATTGCAATGATTGCCTCATTTCTAAAATCGGAGTTGTTTATTTTTAAATCAGATCTCAGTTCAATGTTATTCATATCAGCAGTAATTACAGTATTGCAGTCTGATATTCTGATTATATTATTATTATCCCGTTGAGGTATGAGATTGAAATTTTTCAGAGAAAAATCGATGTTAAGGGCAAGAGGTTTATCCTCTGCAATATTATATTCCAGCCAACCATTTGCCTGCAATTTACCGTTGTATTTATGATTTTTAAATGGCGTTATCCGGTCTGATAATTTTTCAAGATTTACTTCATTGGTAGTTAGGTTAATTGAAAAATTATTATTTTCTGTATATTCACCATGCAGTGAAGCATTCAAATATCCGTCATCAATTAAAAGTTTTTTTAATTTAATATCTTTATAATCTCTGGAGCTGTCTGCTTCGATTTTTATAGAGACGTTTTCATTTGAAATTACCTTTACCTGGGATTCAGTGTCAGAATAGATGGAACTGAGGCTGTAAAGATCGAATTCTCCTTCTGTTTCTATACGGTCATTTTTTGTCTCTACATTAAAATCAGCTGAAAAAAAGCCGAAGTAATTAAAAGGGATCAGATTTTTTTCAGTAATGAAATCATTGAAATACTCGAGATCAATTTTTTTTAATTCAAAACCGGCTTTATATTCCATCGAGTTAAAGTCAATAAATCCTTTTCCTGATATGTGGCCGGTAACTTTTTCCTCCTCGCCTTTGTCTGAGATCCGTCCTTTTATATTAAAATTTAATAAGCCTTTTTTGTAGCTCATGCCGGAGTTTACCCTGTGAAGGTTTACAGTTGTTCGGCCGGTTTTAAATACCTCTCTATAAATTACTTCTGCATTGGAAAAAGAAATGGAGAATTCCTTTTCATGTGATGGATGCTCATCCTTATCTTCAAGATTGATTAAGAATATTTCACCGAAAGTTTCACGGTAACCCTTCCCGGAACTCTTAATTAATGTTATTTCGGGAGATTTTATCTTTATGCCGGATATGCGGATTTCATTTTTCAGAAGGCTCAGGAGTGAGAGATTAAGGATAACCTTTTCACTTTTTATAAGATTAATATTGTCATTAAAATCTGTTGAGTTGGACAGATAAAAATTATACAGAATAAGATTTCCTGTACTACTGATTGAAATCCGGTCAAATTTGACAGCCTTGCTGAAATAGCTTCTGAAAACAGCATGAATTTTTTCTGCTGTGTCCTGTTCCGGCATCAGAATGATAATAGTAGTTCTAAATAACAAAAAAAGAAGAACAAATGTAATTGCCGCAGCAGATAAATATCGTTTATTTTTATTAAGCTTCATAAAAAATTTATTTACTCATAATTATATATTATATTCTTTATCTTAAGATTCCAGGAGCAGGGAGTCAAGCAATTAAAAATTGTTCCACACTACAGATTCCGGCTTAATAAGAGTCTGAATTAATATATTGCCAGGGAGAATTGAAATGGAAGGAAAACAATATGTTCAGAAACTTCTGGAGGTATCACCTAAGTTTAATATTGATAAGGTACGGAATATTGATTTAAAGCAGGATCATGAGATATTCGAGGGTTCTCCAAAAAGACACCCTACAAGCGAAAATTTATTAATTCTTGTGCAAAATCCCTTTGATGAAAAAAAAATCTTCTATGAATTTTATATGGACACAATTTCTTCCATAGAGGAAATTGGCACGCTTAGTTCTGATCAGGGTAAAAATGTCTATATGATAAGGGTTTGGGTCAGGAAAGGTAATATGGCCATCAGATCGGAAACTTTTATTGTGTAGTTGTAAATAATGGTATAGAATGGATATAATAAACTTATTATCAGTATCAATGTCGGAAAATCTTCATTTTATTTCTTTCGGCCTGCTTCTGCTTGCAGGACTTAATTTTCCTGTTTCAGAAGATCTTGTATTAATTATATCCGCATCTATTGCAGCAACAATTATTCCTGAAAATACATATTTGATCTTTATAGGATGCTATCTTGGTGCTTACATGAGTGATATAATCGCTTATTCACTGGGACGGTACGGACTCCCCCTCCTTTTTAAAACCAATTTATTTAACAGAAAATCTACAAGGAAAAAAATTGTACGTATTGAATCTTATTTTAATAAGTACGGGGGGAAAACATTATTTATTGGACGCTTTATCCCTTTCGGGGTAAGAAACATGCTTTTTTTAACAGCAGGGATGGTGAAATTCAATTTTTTTAAATTTCTGCTTATTGATCTTGCTGCACTTACTGTTACATCTACACTTTTATTTTACCTCGGCTTTAAATTCGGAGAAAATATTGATGTAATTATGCACTACCTGAATAACTATAAGATTGCTGTTTTTATCTCCTTTGCGCTATTTTTAATTATCTTTATTATTAAAAAGCGGTGGTTCAGGGTCAGATAATATTTACTTGACTAATTTTGTGAAAAGCATTCATTTTATTATTATATTTATTAAGCAATTCTGCGGTTAATGCAGATTAATATTAAAATAGAGTGATTATTCTTAAAGATATCTTTTAGTGCAATAATACATTTAAAAAAAATAAAATAATTAAATGCAGAATTATAAATACCACATAATAACATTCACTTCTGTTCTGCTTTTTTCATATGCTGCTGCTTATACAGTTAATGGAATTATCAGCCAGAGCATTATTGTTATACCTGACAACAAATCTGCCGGGAAAACCAGGCCCGGAGTAAAACCGCGGGCAGAGATTCCGGGAGTTGATGCAATTGTTGAGTCTGGATTTTTCCGTATTGCATCTTTTGATGATAATAATGCGGGGAGCGCAGTACCTTCAGCAATAGATGAGCTCACACTTATCGGAACTGTAACAGGCCCGTCAAGTATTTCCATGGCTATGATTCAAAAGAGGGGTGAACCGAATGCCGGCGTTTTCAGATTATGGAAAGATGTTTACGGCTATCAGCTCATATCCATCAATAATAACTTTGTCTACCTGAAGCAGAATAATGAAAAATATAAAGTTGAACTTTACGATAAAAAAGAGAGCAGGCCTGTCTCTTCACGTGGTACTGCAGGTGGGAACCAGCCTAATGTTATCCGGTCATCATTGAGCAAAGCTGAGTTCCAGCAGAAAGTAATGACTAATATTGACAATGCCATGCAGGGGATAAGGGCCGGCCCATACAGAGAGAACGGAGTTGTTGAGGGATTTAGACTGATAAGTGTACGCCCTTTTAATATTCTATATAAATACGGCATAAGAAGCGGTGATATTATAAAAAGAATAAATGGTAAAAAGATAGACAGTACTGAAAAACTTTATACTATGTGGCAGGGGCTTACGGACGAGTCTAAAATGGTTGCCGATGTTGACAGAAACGGCCAGCTTATTACAATTGAAATAAATATTACTGATTGACGGGATGACCAGTTAATGAAAAGAAAAACTTCAGCTTTTCAACTTACTTTGCTAATAATTTTCTTAAGTCTGATTAATTTATCCGACTCAACTTCTCTTATTTTCCCTATGGCTGAAGGTCAGAAGGCTCCTCAGACTTTTGCACTGAATTTTAATGACGTGGAGATCTCGGAATTTATTAATGTGATGAGCCGGATTCTCGGTAAAAATATTATTCTCAGCGACAAGGTTAGAGGGAAAATTACAATCAGCTCTGCCCGTAGAGTTCCTGTGGCAGAGGCCTTTGATCTTATGAAATCCATACTTGAAGTAAAGGGCTTTGCAGTTGTTGAAACACCGAACCTTATTAAAATTGTACCTGTTAAAGAAGCTATAAAAAAAAATCTCGATGTAATTATTGATGGAGAGGGGCTTAATCTTGATAATGATGATACTCTAACTATAATTATTGATATTAACAACACAAGTGCTTCTGATATTCTAAATGTTCTTCGAACACTAAAATCCCCGGAAACAGATATTGTTTTATTTGCACCAATGAACACTCTTATCTTCAGCGGTAATGCGGGGGAAATAAACGGATTAATTAAAATCGCTACCACTCTTGATAAAAAGGCTTTAGAGGTAAAAGATCCCGATCTTTCACCCATACCGCAGGATGGGAATATCCATGTTATTCATCTTGAAAATGCTGACGCGGTTAAGCTTGCAGATGTTCTTTCAAGAATCCCTTTTTCCCAGCATGCAAAAGTGCAGACAGACCAGGGGCAGCCTGCAGGGACAACCGGGAAGCCGGCCGGTGCAACACAGCAGAGTAATATAAAACTGTCTATAATCGCTAATAAAGAGACGAATTCTCTTATAATTAACGCTTCTCCCGAAGAGTTCAGGGAAATATATGCGATCATAAAACAGCTCGATTCTGTGAGGCCCCAGGTACTTATTGAAGCTATGATTGTAGAGGTTAATGCTCAATCTAACTGGGGTTTTGGAATAGACTGGAGTCTGGCTGGTCAATCGGGAAAACATCAGTTCGGAGGCGGGTCAGTAATGGGGAATGTGCCCAGTTACAGTACACCTTCCGGACTTGCAGGGAAAACACTGGCAGTCCCTCTTTCACCCGGTCAGATGTCACTTGGCTATATAAGTGATACTTCCATACTTAATTTTGCCTTATTGAATGCCAGCGGAACTGATAAAAACATTAATATACTCTCAACCCCTCACATTCTTACAATCGATAACCATGAAGCTGAAATTAATGTTGCTGAAGAGATTGCTGTCCCTACAAACAACAGAATAACCGAAGATAATACTGTATTTTATACCTTTGAGTATAAGCCTGTGGGATTAAAGCTTAAACTTACCCCGCATATTACCAGGGGTGAAAGAATAACACTGGATCTTTTTGTTGAAGTTAATTCCGTGCTCGGTTCCACTTCATTTCTTGATAGCGGAACTATTATTCCACCTGAACTGGGTAAGCGTGATATCAAGACCAAGGTTTCAATTATTGACGGTTCCACAATTGTTGTGGGTGGGCTAATGCGGAATCAGAAAATAGAAACAGAAACCAAAGTCCCTATTCTTGGCGATATACCCCTTCTTGGCTGGTTTTTTAAAAATAAAACCAGTGAAAATTCCAAAACTAATCTTCTTATTTTTATAACCCCCAGGGTTGTAACTGAGTCAGAAAAAATTAAGGCAATCACTGAAGAGAAACAGGCGGAGATGAAAAAAATTCAGGATAGTCAGAAGAAGTAAATTTATGTCCCTGAATAAACGATCATTGATAGGAAAAATCCTTCTTGATAAGAATATTATCACCCCTGAAAAACTTCAGGAGTGTCTCATGTTCCAAAAGGGATCGGGACTCCGGATAGGTGAAATACTGATTAAAAAAGGATATGCAGCTGAGACAGAAATCCTTGAATCCCTGGCGCTTCAGCACGGCATCAGGTTTATGCAGCATCTTGATTTTCTTGATGAAAATAGAGTTTTTAACCTCATCCCGCCCCAGTTTCTAAAAAGCAACAGGATTGTACCATTCAGGATTGAGGAGGATACAATACTTGCTGCTGTTGATGATGTATTTGATATTCAGCCTATAGATGACCTGAGAAGAATATTTTCATCTTATAAAATTGAGCGTGTTCTTGCATCTGAACATGAAATCTCCAGGCTTTTAAATTCTCATTTTGAATCTATTGAATCCGCTTCTACAAAGGATGTGATAGAAGATCTTGAAGAGTCTGATTTTGAAATACTTTCAACAACAGCTGCTGAAACAACTGATCTTCTTGATATGGCAAATGAAGCCCCGATAATAAGGCTTGTTAACACCATAATCCGTCAGGCTGTTTCCGACAGGGCAAGTGATATACACTTTGAAATCTTTGAGAAGGACCTTGTTGTCAGATTCCGTATTGACGGCATACTCTACAGAATGTTTACGCCCCCTAAGAAATATCAGGATGCTGTTATTTCCCGGATTAAAATTATGGCCAATTTGAATATTGCAGAGAACCGCCTTCCCCAGGACGGCAGAATACAGATTAAAATCGGCGGCAAGGAGATAGATATAAGGGTTTCTGTGCTCCCTACACATTACGGCGAGCGTATAGTCCTCAGGCTGCTGAATAAATCGGATATAGACTTCAGTCTCGATTCTCTCGGTTTTTCCGCGGAGATGCTTAAAAAGTATGATGAACTAATAAATATTACACACGGTATTATTCTTGTTACAGGCCCCACAGGGAGCGGTAAAAGCACCACACTTTACAGTATGCTTACCCGCCTTAATAGTGAAGAGGTTAACATTCTCACAGTGGAGGATCCTATTGAGTACCAGATTTTCGGCATAGGGCAGATGCAGACAAAACCTAAGATCGGGCTTACATTTGCTTCCGGACTAAGATCAATTCTCAGGCAGGATCCCGATATTGTAATGGTTGGAGAGATAAGGGATGCTGAAACTGCTGAAATTGCAGTGCAGTCAGCATTAACAGGCCACAGGGTTTTTTCCACTCTTCACACAAATGATGCAGCTTCAGGCGTAACCCGCCTGATGGATATGGGAATTGAGCCCTATCTGATCACTTCCTCTGTAAATGCTTTCCTTGCCCAGCGACTTGTGAGAAAAATCTGCCCTCACTGTATTGAGTCCTATAAACCTGACACAATTGAGCTGCAGCGGGCTGCTATTAAAAAAACAGATCTTAAAAAAGGTGTTTTATACAGAGGTAAAGGGTGTGACAAATGCCTGAATACCGGTTATTCCGGGAGATTAGGGATATTTGAACTTCTTCCGCTTTCTGATACCATTAAAAAAATGATTATGGAGAAAGAGGATGCCGGCAGAATTAAAGCACAGGGTGTGAAAGAAGGGATGGTTCTGCTGCTTCAGGATGGCATAGCCAAGGTAATTGATGGAGTCACTACTCTTGAAGAAGTTCTAAGGGTTAGCTGAGGAAAGAATTTATGGTTTTTTACTATAAAGGGATAAGTGCAGCGGGAAAGGAGTTTACTGATACTATTGATGCGCCCACAGAGGGGGCGGCAATAAATAAAATCCGTAAAGCAGGGAATTTTGTAGTTTTTATCCGCAGTACTGATTCAGCTGTTAAAGAAAGCAGTTCCTTGAGTATAGATAAAATCCGTGATTATATCCTTGCAATTATAAACAGGGCTTCAGCAAAAAAACAGGTTGGTCTTTTCTCCAGGCAGCTTGGAACCCTTTTAAAGGCAGGAATGCCTTTAGTAACAGCAATTAATGATATTATTGAACAGATCGACAACAGGGCTTTCAAAAACATAATAATCGATGTACGTGAAAAGATCGAAGAGGGGATCTCTTTTTCAAACGCCCTTGCCCGACACAGAGAAATATTTTCTGAAATGTATATAAGTATGATCCGTGTCGGCGAAAGTCTCGGTTCACTTGATGATGTAATTGAGAGACTTTCGGAAATGGAAGAGAAAAAAGTTTTTTTAAAAAACAGAATCCGGGCTGCTCTCTGGTACCCCTCTTTTATGATTGCATTTTCATCAATAATTGTAATTTTCCTTATGGTCAATATCATACCTACAATAACAGGAATATTTGTTGATCAGAACAGGGCGCTCCCCATACCTACAAAAATTGTTATTGCAATGAGCGACTTTTTTACAACCTTCTGGATTTTAATCCCCATTTTAATTATCCTGTCATTTTATCTATTTTCCAGATATGCTGCTACAGCAGATGGGAGAAGAAAGATTGATGAATTGAAAATGAAAATTCCCATACTAAGCAGGCTTTACAATAAGGTTCTGGTATATAGATTTACCCTGAATCTTGGTGTTCTTGTTTCCAACAAAGTTGATCTGTTAAAATCATTTGAAATTGTAAAAAAAATAGTAGATAATGTAATTGTTGAGGAGAAGATCGAGAAAGCGGCAAAGAGTATCCAGGAGGGGGTCTCCATATCCCAGGCTTTGAAAAAGAATGATTTTCTTCCCCGCCTTGTTATAGGGATGATTGCTGCGGGTGAAGCAAGTGATAAGGTTGATCAGATGCTTCTCAATATCGGGAAAGTTTACGAAAATGAAATCGACATGACAGTGACAAGTATAACAGGGATAATTGAACCTTTAATTATTGTTGTTATGGGTTTTTTAATAGGTGTAATAGTTCTTTCTGTAATGATGCCTATTATGGAGATGAACCTGATTATAAATTGATTGTCCCGGATGTAATGATCTGGTAATATTATAATAAAAGAGGTAAACAATGAATATGAAGATGCCAATGATAAATCTTATGAAAATTTTCAGGGATAAGAAAGGTTTTACCCTCCTGGAGCTGATGATAGTTGTTGCAATAATTGCAATAATGGCAGGATTTGCTGTTACCAGGTTTACAGGTGTACTTGATAATACCAGGGTTACTGCAGTTAAATCTGATTTCAAAACATTTGAATTCTCCCTTGAAGCATATTATATGAAGCATAGCCGCTATCCATCTACTGATGAAGGATTGATGAGTCTGGTTGAAGATGGTTTTATTCAGAAAAAAAGTGATGCACTTCTTGATCCATGGAAAAATCCCTACCAGTACAGATATCCCGGAGAGTACAGCGACAGGCCGGAAATATGGAGCCTTGGTGCTGACGGACGTGAGGGTGGTGAAGGTGTAAATGCGGAAATAAGAAGCTGGGAGTAGTATTGAATTTTTCACCGGGGAATAAGGGTTTTACACTTGTTGAACTGCTTGTAGTTATTGCAATACTTGCAGTTATGGCCCTTATTGCATTACCGAGAATATCCGGTTTTATGAATTCCCAGAGACAGGATTCAGCCTTACTTATGGCTTACCTGACAGCAGTTTCAGATGAAGCCTATATTTCCGGTGAAACGAAATATCTCTGCATTCATCTGAATATGCCCGGCGGTGAAAGTATCGATCATCTTGATAAAAATAATATTAAGCAGAACTCTTTAAGCACCTACACCCTTTCTAACGATATTTTTGAAATAAGCAGCAGAAAAGTTCTTGGTCTTCGCAGTTTTAGAAGCTCCTTTATCCTTCACCAGGTAATTTTTGAAGGTGGACGAATAGTGGAAAGGGGTAATGTACTTATCCCTTTTTATGCAGACGGGAGCAGCGAAGGTTTCATTATCAGAATATTATCTGACGGTAAAGATATTTTTGTAAGAAAAAAAAGTATAAGCAAAACTCCGCTTATCGAAGACGTAATTTAATCCGGAGAAGTATTGCAATATGGTGTATCGGTCAAAAGGTTTTGTTCTGATTGAAGTTCTCATAGCTGTCACAATTCTTGCTGTTGTACTTCTTAGTGTCTACTCAGGAATTTCTTCAGGAATTAACGTTATCAATAACAGCAGAAATTATACAGAAGCGGTTGTAATTGCTAAATCCCTTATGAATGATTTCCGTCTTAATAAAATGAGAGGTCCTGACCTGCAAAATATTCCAGTTGAAGATAAACCCGGTTTTAAATATGACCGAATTACCGGGCGCTATGAGAATATTTTTTTAGGCCCTTTAATAGCACAGAAAACAGATATAGTAGTAAAATGGGATTATAAGGGTGTGGAAAATACATTCCAGATTTCAATGGTTTACCAGCTAAAGTGAAAGTTATGAGAAGTTTTAAACTTAACAACAGCGGTTTTACTCTTATTGAAATGCTTGTTGCAGCTTCAGTATCTTCAGTTATTCTACTGATGATTTATACTGCCTACACTTCTATTTTGCGGACTGTAAATTACGGAACAGTTGTTGCATCCTACTATGAAGAACTTAATTTTGCACTGAAAAAAATTGATAAAGATATTTCTAATCTTTACTGGAGATCTGATGGAAAGGCAGGACTTATCTGCAGCGTAAGGGACAATTCAAGCCTCATGAGTTTTGTTACATACGATTATAAAGATCACCGGATCATCAATAATCCATCTGAAGAGTTCCCTGTAATAGATGTTTACCGGGTTTCATATTTCCTGAAGCCTGATGATACGGGCAGATATTATGATCTTGTCAGAAGAAGTGAAAATGGATATAGTGATCTCCCTGATGAAAGCGGCAGAGAAGAGACTTTGTTGAACAAGGTTATTGATTATAAAGTCTTTTTCACCTTAAGGGGTGACTGGACAGACCGATGGGATACCAGGGAGAATAAGCGCCTACCCTCAGGTATCAAAACAGAACTTACTCTGGAAAATATTTCCGGACAGCAGGAAAAATATGAAATTCTTTCTATTCCGGATACATTGAATGAATAATTTATTTTCCGCATTTATCAGGAATTATAAGGTGAGGAAAGAGGTCCTTGCTGTTAGAGGGATAAAGGGGCTAATCGATTTTAGCGGCGGGTATATACTTTTAATTGTTCTGGTCATGTCTGCTTTTCTTGTTTCAGTTACATCTGATTTCTTTTTGCGTTCCCACATTTATATCGGATATCTGAAGAGATTCAAGTCAGATGCTTCAGCTGAATATCTTGCCCATTCCGGTCTTGCTCTTGCAAAGGCTGTTCTCGATGTGGACAGACTCGGTCTTGCCGGTTCTTTTCTGCCGGGTTTGAATAATGACCGGAATATTGATACATATAAGGATATCTGGGGTCTCGATTTTCCGGAAATACCGATAATGGACGGCACTGTAAAATTTGAGTTTGAAGATGAAAATTCTAAAATAAACCTGAGCGTTCTTGCAAATGAACTGGTTGAAAAAACTCCTTATTACGGGATTCTCCAGCGTTTCTTTCTTGATATGGGACTTACTATAGATCTTGCAGATACAGTTCTTGACTGGGTTGATCCTGATGATGTGAGGTCACCCTACGGAGCAGAGTCTTCAGGATATTACCTTACACTTACCCCCCCCTACTCTGCCAAAAATGATTCAATGGACAGTATTGATGAACTGCTCCAGGTGAAGGGATTTACCCCGGAAATCGTTTATGGACTTGGCGGGGGAAATTACGGAATAGAAAAAAATCTAGTTGAAGATAATAAGGGAAATATTAGTATACCTTTTGATAAATTGCTTCAAATTTCAGGGAATGAATTATCTGAAGATTCCCGAATTACTGATTCTGCTGAAAAGAAGTTCGGGAGGGAAAAGGATAGACGGCTCAGCAATTATCTCAGGGTTCACGGGGACAGAGTAGATTTTACTTCAGAAATAAACAGGATCAATATTAATACTGCCGGTTTCAGGGTTCTCATGGCTCTTACCCCTACAATGACGGAAGAGATTGTAGAGGAAATAATCAAAAGACGCCAGCTTCAGCCCTTTAAATCTGTAAGTGAAATTAATACTTTTATTGGTGAAGACCATAATCTGGGTAACCTTTTAACAGTAAGGTCCCGAATATTTAAAATTATAGTTACTTCCAGGGTTCAGAATGGATATGCCCGGCATATTATTTATTTTGACAGATTTGAGAGACAGGTGTTATCATGTACAAAAGAATAGCAGTTACGGAGGAGTTTTTTGTTTGATAATATTGCATCAATAGATATTGGATCATCTTCAATAAAAATAGTGAAGATCAGAAGGGGTTTCAATAAGTTTGAAGTCCTTTCTCTGATACATGAAATAATTGATCCTGATGCTGCTGAAAAAGATTATAATTCAGCAATTGGTGAATTATTTACTAAAATATTATTAGAGAATGACCTTTCCGACTGTCGGATTGTTATGTCAGCTCCATCTGAAAAACTTGTAATAAGAAATCTTTCATTCCCCTTTTCAGATTTATCTAATATTGCAAATGCAATTCCTTTTGAAATAGAAGATAAAATCCCCTTCCCTGTAAATTCCGCCTCATATGATTTCCAGGCATTCCCGGAAAATGAGGATGGGGGTAGAAGTGTTCTTCTTGCCGCAATTGATAAAGAGATTCTTGCTCAGGGTGTTAATTTTTTTAATGACCATGGCCTTTTCCCTGTTTTTTCCGGTCTTGAGTCTAATGGTCTTTTCCGATGTTATGAATATTTTAATACTGTAAATGATGAAAATATTGTCCAGATTGATATAGGGCACAATAAAAGCATAATCAATATTGTTAGAAACAACAGACTCTCATTTACAAGAGTTATCCCTGCTGGAATTAATATTATAGTAAATCTAATATCAGGATCAATTAATTGTACCAGGTATGAGGCACTCAACATTTTTCAATCTCTTAATATTGATGTGAGTTCGAAAGAGTTGAATATTAAAAATACCTCATATAAAGATTCCGGAATTAATAAAACTTTATATAAAGAAATCTGTGATGAAACTAAAAATTTATTCATGGAAATCTGTAATGAAGTTATAGTTACAATAAATTCTGATAACCCTTCAAATGATCCTGATCATTTCAGCAGGGTAATTCTTTCCGGTGGGGGATCAAACGTAAAAGGTGTGTCGGGATTAATTAGTGATGTTCTTAATATCCCGGCTCTTTTCATGCCCTTTCTGGATACCTATACTGATCAGAATATTAAAAGCGGATTTCCCGTCTGCTTTGGTAATCTTCTTGTATATCTGAATTCCAAGAATGAGTCGATCAACCTCTTAAAAGGTGAATTTCTCCCTGAAGGTTCTGAAAATATTCTGAATAAATACCGGCTCCCTGTTTTTTTTACATCTGCTGCACTTGTAATATTTATACTCAACTTTTTAATTACATTTTTTCTTGTAAGCAAAAACAGTAATTACTATGAGGAGATTTTAAAAAACAGGTACATGAAATTCTTCAATGTGCAGAGTGCACCTGATGATCCCCTTGAGGAGGGGATAAAGAAACTTAATCTTATTAAAAAGGAACTCTCTGCAGTTAAAACTGTAACTGGTGAAAAAGACTCGTTTATGATTATGATCGGATCTGTTGTAAAAAATTTCCCTGATCCTGCAGGTTTTGATCTTAAAAGACTAACCTATGACGGCAGCACTATAGTAATTGAAGGTGAAATCAGGACCAGTGCTGATCTTGAGGTTTTTAGAAACCAGCTTCATAAGTCCGGTTTGTTTGAATCTATCAGTTCCGATATCAGAGACTCCAGTACAGCCAGGAGTCTCTTTACCATGACAATAAAAAGAAAGTTATAGAAGGATTTATTATGCTTAATCTGAGTAAAAGGGAGATAAGACTGCTTCGCATCCTGGCCGGACTTATAGGCATGATTTTTATATATTATTTTCTCATTACCCCTGTGGTAAATTTCAAATCGAAAACTGATGATTTCAACTTAAACAATCTTGATAAACTGGTTCGCTTTGATGAGATGATTTTCCAGTACAGTGAAACAAAACTGGAAAAAGAAAGACTGGAAACAGCTATTGCTTCCGGGACAGGAATTTCCACTCTTGTTGATGAAATTGCCGTATCTTTGAATATTACAGGGAGCAAGGTTTATCTTCGTGAGAGGCCCGGCAGGATACAGGATGGGATACAGATAGTTAATACTGAACTGAAGTTTGAAGGGCTTGATATAAAGTCATTGCTCGATTTTATCAGCAGGCTTGAGAATTCAAATACAATGCTTAAAATCAGAAACATGACAATCACTGCAGGTTTGAAAGAAACAAACAGGTATGATGCTGTTATAACTGTTGTAAGCTTTTACAGGAGATAGCTAAATGAAATTTAACGGGCTACCGGTTAAAATAAAACATTTCTTTTCCACTGTAGTGAAAAAATTTCGAGGTATTTTCAATCTCCCTCATGCAGGGAAATACTTTATTTTATCTATTATACTCACAATTATTTTTATTATCATCACATTCCCTTTTGATAAAATAATAAGCAAGCAGCTTCATCAGTATGAAGGTAAGGGTCTTCGAACAATCTCTGTGCAGGATATAAAGTTCACTATTTTCGGTGAATCGAGTATAGGTAGAACCTTTATAGTTCTAAATAATAACGATGAGGTTCATCTCCAGAATGGAGTTATCGCTCTTAATAAGAATCCGTACAGGCTCTTATATAAAAAAAATATTCTATCCGATTTTGAATTAAACGGACTCAAATATTCATCAGCCAGCTTTAATTCTAATATTAATCTTAACGGCAATGCTGATGTTATTTTAAATCCCGCTTCACCCCTTCCACTGAGCGGTATTATTAAAATTCTTGTAAGCAGCGGAGCAGTTAATTTCAATGAACTTACATTTCAGGGTCCCCTGGGTCCAATGACATTAAAAGTAGAAACCATTAATATAGGCGCAATTAACTGCCATCTTGAGTTTATTAATGATGCAGTAAATATTAAGAGATTTGATTTAACTGGTGATGATCTATCAGGATCTGTAACCGGGAGCATAAGGATCGCGCCCTTTCTTCCTTCCTCAGCGATTAATCTTACTATAAACATCGATCCCGACTCAGCAGTGCTTAATAATTACAGAGACCTTGTGATCCCTCTTGTAAAAAATAACTCCCTTACATTATTTTTGAGCGGGACCCTGAGGAAGCCTGATGTGCGTTTATCTCCCGGAGAATAGTCTATGAAAATTGAAATGGCTAAACATTCCGGTTTCTGTATGGGTGTTCGAAATGCAATACTTAAAATTGTGGATGAGTTGAATTCATCTGAAGAAAACATTCTTGTTTATGGCCCCCTCATTCACAATCCCCAGTCTGTTGAAGTACTTAAAAAAAGGGGACTTATCACAATTAATTCTCTTAAGGAAATAAAGGGGAGACAGGTGGCCATCAGAACACATGGCATTCCTGTTTCAGAAAGCAGGCAGATCCGAAAAGATGCATCCAGGACAATTAACCTTACCTGTTCCCGTGTTGGAAGGGTTCAGGCAATAATAAAAAAGTATTCAGGAATGGGATATTTTACTATTATAATCGGGGACAGGGATCATGCTGAGGTGATCGGATTAAAAAGCTATGCCGACTCGGGAGTTCATATAGTATCAGATAAAAATGATATCAGTTCCATCCCTGAGGCTGATGAGTATATAGTGGTTTCACAAACAACCCATGAAAGAGCACAGTTTGATGAACTTGTAAAGATAATAAATGAATCTTATAAAAATGTAAATGTAATAGATACAATATGTGATTCAACCAGATTGCGGCAGGATGATGTGAATGATGCAGTAAAGAGAGGAATTGACACTCTTGTTGTAGTGGGTGGTAAAAATTCAGCTAATACTTCACGTCTTGCCAAGATCGGATCAGACAACGGGATAAAAACTTTCCACATAGAAACTGATGCTGAGCTCAACAAAGATAATTTTAATGAATCAGATTATGTTCTTGTAACAGCCGGAGCTTCCACCCCGGGCTGGATAATTAATAATGTACTGGAAAAATTATACTCTATCAAATATGCTAAAAGTAATATTGTTATTAAAACTATAAAGCTCTATCTTGAATTTCTCATGAGGAGTAATGTCATTTCATCACTTGCTGCTTTTGTAATGGTTTTAATTTCACAAAAGTATGCTGCTCTTTCTGCAGATTATACTTCGGGATTAATCGCTTCACTTTATATTTTTTTGATGTATTCTGTGAATAACTATTTTGACAGGCATTTTCTTGTACAGAGCAATTCATATAAATATGGTATTTATGAAAGATTCGGTTCAATTTTATTAGCGCTGTCAATAGCCGCTTTTTTTATATCACTCTTCCTCAGTTATACCATATCACCGCTTCTAATGTATCTTATGCTTGTACCCTATTTTTTCGGAATATTATACTCAACTCCTCTTGTCAAGTCTGCAGTTAAGAGAAGCAGTCTTGAAATAATTAATAAGCTATATAACACAAAGATTGTTACAGGGTTCGGCTGGCTGGTCATTGTCCCTTTTGTTCCATATTTCGGAAGAGGGGTTGACTCAGCTGTATATATTTCAGTTATGGTTTTCTTTTACTCTCTTATATTTCTCAGAAATACAGTTGTTGATCTTGTAGCTTTTCAGGGTGACCTTATTCTCGGGCGGAATACTCTCCCCACATGGCTTGGGACCAGAAAAACATTTTTACTGGCATGCGGCGTAACTTTGGCTGCTTCAACAATATTTGCAGTGGTTTCAATTTATTACGGGAATATCAAATTCCTTCCCTTACTGCTATGTCACGGGTATTATCTTGCTATAATGTACAAAATACTGAAAACAGATTACTTCATTTCATTAAAGTATGAATTTGTGATTGAAGCAAACTATATTCTGCTTCTAATTATACTCTTTCTTTTATGATGGGCGGTTATATACATTATCACCGGTAATCAGACCTTGATGAGCTTAACCGCCGGACCTGTTTCTACCAGCAGTTCTTTTTCTGCCCTGTACATATCGCCATCCATTGTGTAGTCAAAACCGGAATTGTAGGCAAGCTTAAGTTTTCTACATGAAGTATTTACATATCCTTCATCTTCAATTGTCTGTCCGGTCCGGATTCTGTTCAAATTCTTCAGCAATTTTAACGGGGCCATGGCAGTAATGAGAAGCTGAAAATTTTTATTATCCGAAACTGCATTAATAAGGGGGGAAAAGCCCATCCCTATATGTTCTACTGTTCCTGCCAGTATTCCATTAACAGGGTTTATTTTAATTTCTTTATTATCAGCATAAATTTTTCCGTCCATCCAGGTAAAAATTCTGCCATTCTGTTCATTCCTTATTCCTTCAGCAAATGCAGAAAGGGCTACCTGAATATTCCGGATAAGGCCCTTCTCTTTCCCATTATATACTTCATTTAAAAAATTTGCAACAATTCCTGTACCGAATAAAAAGCAGTACCTGTTATCAATTTTAATTGTATTTCTCCGGTGTATTTCAATCTTTTTTTTATTTTCTATTGCCCATAAAAGTCTCCTTATCAGGTCAGGCCCTTTACCATTAAGGTTAATTGTTCTTGCCACATTATCCATTGTTCCCTCCCTGAGTATAAGAAGCGGGGGAACCTTGCCGGAATCGTAAATTTTTATCATCTCTGTAACTGCCAGATGCAGTGTGCCGTCTCCGCCGGCAACACCTATATAGCTGCACTTATCTTTTTTAAATTCATGTATAATTTCAGAAATATTATCAGCACTTTCAGTAACTCTTATGGTTAGCAGATCAGAATTAATTGAAGTATAGTTTTTAAGCGAGGATTTCCTTGTTCTGAATTTTTTTGCATTTGGATTTATTATTACACCAATTTTACCCATTACAGTTTCACACTCACCTGTTATTAATTTAGTGTTGCAAATTTTCACGCGGATATTTCTCATATGTTAGAAATATCCGCGTGAAAATAATATTTGATATAATCATATAATCGATAATTAAAATCAGTAATTATTTCTAAAGAGATCTTTTAGCGCAATTATGCTGTTTTCAATATCCCCGCCGCCTTCGGCGGCGGGGATATTAGAGCATTATATTCCAATTAAAAGTTAAGGAATTAACCTTGAATTAAAATATAATACTTTTATTGTTTAACTTAAGATTACCGGAAATTGTGAGTCAAGAAATATATAATAATATGCAGCTGGAATAATATAAATGTATAATAAAATTTTATCAAAATATATAAATAATGAACTTCGGGGAGATTACTCAGGTTACGGCCTTGAAGGGATTGAAATTCTGATTAGCCGTCTTGGGAATCCCCATTATTCTTTTAAAAGTATCCATGTTGCAGGAACAAACGGCAAGGGTACTACATCATCTTTAATTGCCTCCTCGCTAAGTGCCTGCGGATATAAAACCGGCCTTTACACCTCCCCTCACCTTCTGCGGATGAATGAACGGATAAGTATATCGGGTGAAGAAATATCTGATGAAGAGATATACAAATACGCAGTAAAAATTGATAAGATTATTACAGATGATGAAAAACTTCGGCCAACATATTTCGATATACTCACTGCTATTGCTTTTCTATTTTTTGCAGATTCCCCGGTTGATATTGCTGTAGTGGAAACCGGTCTTGGGGGGAAGCTTGATTCAACAAATATTCTTATACCTGAAGTTTCAGTAATTACCGGAATCTCTATTGATCATGCATCTGTACTTGGCAGCACTATTGAACTTATAGCATCAGAGAAGGCGGGAATAATTAAACCGGGTGTACCTGTAGTGTCACTATGCACGGATAAGGGATCTGCCGGGATTATTGAGTCAGCTGCGGAAATAAATAATTCGCCGGCATATATAATAGAGAGAGATTTTGATATTGAGAATATTACTGATTATGAGAATGGTTATAAGTTTAATTATACATTCTATCAAATCCCTGAAAAACTGGAAGGCCTTGTTATACCGCTACGGCCTGAACATCAGGTTAAGAATGCTGCAGCTGCATTGACAGCGCTTATGCTTCTTCGCCACAGGGGGTATACCGGAATAACTTCATCTTCACTGTACAATTCTTTCAGCACTATTTCTCTTCCGGGAAGATTCCAGGTACTTAATAATAATCCGCTGATACTTTTTGATGCAGCTCATAATTACTCTGCTCTTTTAAATCTTTTTGACTGCATTGACAGGTATTACGGAAACAGAACATTGAAAGTTATACTTTCAATCATGGGGGATAAAATTAATGACGATGTTAAGAATATCTTATATCAGAAAAAAGATTCAATTTTATATTTTATTTTTAAAGATGAAAGATTATATGTACCCTCTGATGGAGAGTTCAGGCAGGTAACATCAGAGATTGATACTATTCACAAATTTATTGCTTCAGCCGGAGAAGATGATCTTGTTCTTTTCACGGGAACCTTCCGATTGTATAAGCATGCTCTTGATATTATAACAAGGTTTTGATTTTAATCGCTTTGTACACACGGTCCAGCAGTATGAAGTGGAGGTAGAATTTTGTAGGTGTTGTCATTCCCGCGCAGGCGGGAATCTCATAACTCCTGTTTTCCAGGAGATTCCGGCACTACGTTATCACTTCGGCCGGAATGACAAAATCTAAAGATGTAAAATCCTTTACAAAATTGCCGCAGTATGTTATATTTTAATAATCATCATAAGATTCAGATTTTAAGATTTAAAACATAGGCGGAGTTTATAATGGACCCGGATAAAAGAAATCTTCTGGAGAGTATTGCCGAGTCACGTGACCTTCTTAAAAATAATGATATATCAGTCTCGGAAGCTCTTTCCACTCTTAATGAGTATAAATCACGTGCATCCCGATTTCATACGATTCAATCGGGCAGAGAAGATTCAGGTCTGGTTAAAAGTCTTCTTACAATTTTTAACATTAATAATTTTTCCGATTTATCATTACTTATCTTTAATACTCAAAACGGATATAGGGTTATTGACAGTGCCGGAGATGAAACTCTGCTCAACTCATTTACTGATCTGATAAACGAAGACAGTGAATTTTATAATGGAATTGATAAACTTCAGATAGAGGGCCGTAATTATCATGTTTTTAGTGAGTCCATGGATACTGGTGATTTTAGCTGCACTGTGATTGCATTTACAGAATCATCATTTTTCCGGCCTACAAGTTTCCATATTCTTTGTGATATAATAATGGATTTAGTTAAGCTTGCTCAATATAAACCGTCACCTGTTTATTGCGATTATTTTGAAAATATTTCAGTTGAGATAAACAGTTTTATTTCTAAATGTGCACCGGGGGCACCAGGTTCAGCATACCTTTTTATCTTTAAACAGATTAATAATTTTTTTCAAAATACCGGATTTTCCCGGATACTTGAAATCTCATCTGATATAGAAGCAATGCTCTCATCGATTTTCGGGGAAAGATCGGGTGTATTCAGGATATCACTATCGATGTTTCTTGTTATCGCTGATGAAAGTATTGACAATGAAAAATATTTTCAGAAATGCCGTGAAAGAAAGATAGATTTCAATTTGCGGGGAATTGTATTGCCCTATACCTGTTCAACGTTAGAACTGGGTGATGAAAGGACCGCTTATTCTATTTTGGGGAAGATCATCAAATTTGATAATAAAAAGCTTCTTTGACAGAAGAAAGTTATTTTTTACCCAGTCCCTGCTTCTCTCTCTTTTTATTTATTATGTCAGCATAAAATTTTATTTCCTCTATTTCTATACCTTTATAATTATCATCATATTTATTAATAATTTTGTTCTTTAAAAGATATTTTGTCCCTTCAGAAGCTATTTGCCTGCTGCTTTTGTTCAATGGCATATAGTTATTTTCCATGTACTGATCAATATATTTTTTCAGTTTTCCCATGCTTATTGAAAAATCTTTCTCTGCAAGTATGGCGCAAATAATGTGGTGAGGAAGAATAATCTCATCTTTTATCCATATACTCTCGATAAGTTCAGGAATTGATGTTAGAGCCTGAGACTGTTTTGTAAAATCTGAGAGGTAGAGAGGCATGGAAAAATTAAGATGCATCTTTTCAGTGAAAATCCCCTTAACTTCCGACTCCTTAATTCTATCCTTGTAGAGTATCTCTGAGGGTACAAGAACAATCTCTATAGATTCCTGGTACAGAACTTCATTGAGTAGCTGGAAAAAGTTTTCGCTCAATTCGCTGATCCTTGAATTTTTTTCAGGTTCAAGCTCAGGAAAGTATAAAACAGGCACACCGTTTTGAATAAGAGTTGAAAGATACTGAATAATACATTGCTTATAAACTATATTTTTAAGCTTACTCCGGTCTATAATGAAACCGCCGCTGTTTCTTACAAAAAATCTTGCAAGTTTCCCTTTAACAGCTTCACTATCAATAAAGTATCTTGGAACAGGGAGGTTGTTTTTATAAATGGCGTAAATATAGTGGAAGCTGTCGATAATATTTTTGTAACGTGCAACATATATAATATTAACGCTGTTTTTTATTCTATAAATATCCTTAATATTCCCGGTTGTTGTAATGGAATTTTTAAAACCTTTAAATTTTTTCCCGTAATATTTAAGAGAAAGAAGCTTAAGAAATACCTTTTTAACATAGGTGTTGTAATGATCGATAATTTCATTCAGATATACAGTAATCAGCTTTCTTAAGACTTTTTCAAAATTTGAACTGTTTAAATCATTTATAAGTTTATATTCATCATGAAAAAATTGATTTTCTTTAAGGGAATCGGGTAATATAAATCCCTTCAGGTTTTCAATTATATAAGTAAGTTCGTATTTCTGCCTTGGGCTCTTAGGGTCAATCTTGTCGATTATATTCTGAATGATTATTTTTCTAAAAGCCTTACCTCTAACGCTTTCAAGTCCCTTTCTCCTCTCTTTCACGTGGAGTTTTGTATCATGATATATTTCATTATATTTCTGCGGATTTTTAATTGTTTCAATCAGAAGAGAAGGATCTTTTTTATTTAGAAGCACTTCGTATAGAGATCTGTAAACCGGAATAGGAACAGAGTGAAGTTCTGCAAGTTCCATGAGTGGTTCAATTGCATAGGCCCCTTCAGCAAGATAGTTGAGGTTTCTGCTCATTTTCTCAAGTACATGTTCCGGTCTGAATCGCAAATAAATTCTGTCATAAAAAGAGAGGCTTGAACCTGTATCAATAATCTGTCTGGCAATCTCTTTCCCGAAACGTCTGTTTCTGCTGTGGCTGCTCAAAGCAGTAGCAACAAGATCTCCTGTTCCCGAAATATCTATTATTGTTTCAACTCTGGCGCCAATAGCCTCGCCAAGAGCAATCATCTCCTTTAATGACTCAGTGATTAAAGCACCTGCAAGATTATCGCCGCAATTAGGGAGTACGCTTATTATACCAGCTGCAATTGCCGCAGGATTTTTGAGGGTTCCCCCCAGATCCAGACCAAGCACATCGTCTGTTTCCCTGCACTGAAGGAAATCGCAGTTTAAAAGATTGCAGAAAAACTCTCTATGTCTTGCTGTTTTACCGGCAACATTAAGGCAGGTATGGAATCTCTTTACAACCTCTTCAGCATGGCTTGGCCCGTAAATACCCACAACCTTATCCTTGTATTCAGGTGCAAAGTGTTCAATCGCCTGGGAAATTGTCATTACCTTACCATCAATTTTACAAAATCCTTTTGTAAGATAGGATAAGGGGATTTCATTTTTAATTATTTTCCCGATTTTACTCATTGTATCCGGGATAGCTTTTGAAGGTGTTGCAATTAGTATCCCCTGAGTGTCAACAAGCGCTTCCTTAAGATTAGTTGTGGCAACTATGTTTAAAGGTAACTTAACCCCTGGTAGAAAATCATTATTAATATTCTGCTGATTGATCGATTGAGCAGTCGATTTTTCATATGACCAGATTTTGACTGTAATTTCAGGTCTGTTTTCTGCAATTACGATAGCAACTGCAGTTCCCCAGGAACCGGATCCGATCATTGTTATGCAATTAATTTTAGATTTTTCTGGCATTATCTTGTATCATCTCTCAGGAAATTAAAATTATCTTTCAGTGTTAATTCCTTAACTTTTATTTTAAGAAAAATGCTCTAATTGCACAGCCGCCGAAGGCGGCGGTGCAATTGAAAACAGCAATATTGCACTAAAATACATCTTTAGGAATAATTACTGATTATCTTTTAATGGTCCTGTTTAACAGTAAAACCGGGTAAATAATATTCTTATTATACCCGGTATTTTGCTACATATAATCAAGATAATCTTTGAGTTTTCTGGCCCTGGTGGGGTGCCTTAATCTTCTCAAAGCCTTTGCTTCAATTTGTCTTATTCTTTCACGGGTAACTTTGAATACGTAACCAACCTCTTCCAGGGTATGAGAATAGCCGTCATCCAGCCCGAATCGCATGCGGATTACTTTCTGCTCTCTGGCAGGGAGTGTGTTTAATACAGTATTGATCTGTTCGTTTAACAGCCTGTGTGCTGCTGTGTTTGCCGGTGAATCTACATCTTTATCCTCAATGAAATCACCAAGGAGCGAATCCTCTTCTTCACCAACAGGTGTTTCAAGAGAAATAGGCTCCCTTGCAACATTTTTTACTGCCTTAACCTTTGCCACCGGCCATCCAAGCCTGTCTGCAAGTTCTTCTGGATTCGGCTCTCTGCCGAATTCCTGCTGGAACAGTCGTGTTTCACGCATTACCTTGTTTATCTGTTCAATCATATGAACCGGAACACGGATCGTACGCGCCTGGTCAGAAATCGCCCTTGTTATAGCCTGACGTATCCACCATGTTGCGTAAGTAGAAAATTTATACCCTTTTCTATATTCGAATTTATCAACAGCTTTAATAAGTCCAATATTCCCTTCCTGAATCAGGTCGAAAAAATGCATCCCCCTGTTGGCATATTTTTTTGCAATTGAAACAACCAGCCTCAGGTTAGCGTTAATCAGTTCTTTTTTAGCTCTCTGGATTTTCCGCTGCCCCTGTCCTATCTGTTTCCCCCAGTTCATAATTTCATCAGCTTCCGCGCCGGCTTCCTGCTCAATTCGCCTTATTTTCCTTTCATTGTTGCGTACATCTTTAACAATGTCGAGAAGCTCATCTTTAGTCCGAAGGTGGAGATCTTCAATTATCTGGTCAATATCCTCATCCTTTTCAACTTTGCGTGCATAGTGTTTAAGTTCTTTAATATCTTTATTATATGTTTCTTCTATTTCAGAGAAGAATTTATTAGTTTCATCAATTCTTTTGACCATTGACTGAATTTTGCCGGAGATCTTTGTGATCTCATCTTCACTAATCTCAAGCTCCTCAACCGACCGGGCTATTTTAGCCTGAGATTTTTTAATGTCTTCGGTAATTTTAGTAAATTCAGTAGAGTTTTCATCATACCTTTTGAGTTTATTCTGCAGCTTAATTATTTTAGAATCCTCTTCTATTATGACCTTCATTTTTTCGGAGTATTTTCTATCAAGCTCTGTAAGATCTATTGATGAGAAGTAATAGAGTCTGTTGATTTTGAGAATGTCTGTTAGCTTTATTTTCCCGCTTACAACTTTAGTGTGATTTTTTATCAGTTCATTCACCAGAAGAGTTGAAGTAATTACAGCTTTTTCAATAAGGATTTCACCATCTTCAATCCTCTTTGCAAGATCAACTTCCTGTTCACCGGAGAGTAGAGATACCTTCCCTATCTCTTTTAGATATAGACGTATAGGGTCATCAACATGAGATGTATCCTCAGTGGATGATGCTGATTTTCTGGTAGCGCTTGCTTTTTTCTTTACAGCAATTTCGGGCGCAGCTTTTCTTGTGGACTCCTCAACAACCTCTATCCCCATCTGGTTAAGCAGAATAAAGATATCGTCAATTTTTTCTGAATTAAGTAGTTTATCCGGGAGTATATCGTTTATTTCATCATATGTTATCTCATTATTAGCTTTACCAAGCTCAATGAGTTTTTTTACTTCAGCTATATTTTCCAGTACCAGATCACTTTTGCTCATATTCTGTTATTATCCTGTAATATAAATTTTAAGCATAATATTTTATCGTCTAAAAAAAGAAGATTATACATCAGTTCTTTATCATTGAACCTCTATTATAAATATAATTGTTTAATTTTTCCTTCTCTCTTCTGAGAATCTCTATTTCGGCAAGATATTCAAGTTTGTCACTGCCCGATTTTTTTATCATATCAGCATAGTTTGATATTTTTTTGTCAATATCCTGTAATTTTAAGTTAACATAGATTTCAGTGTAAGCGGCTTTAGGGTCTTGAATAGTTGTTTTTTTTTGAATAGCTTTATTCAAAAAGTCCATTTCTATACCTTTATCAAAAAAGTCAAATATTTTATCTACTTTTAATTCATTTTCATCTTTGTATATTTCCCAGATTCTTTCAAAAATATTTTTGGAAACCGGGTCTTTAATATCCTCCGGGGTAAAATCTATAAGTACATCTCCTGTAATTTCAGGGTTATTTATAATAAGATCAATGAGATCTCTGAATACCCTGGTTTCGTAGGTGATAATTTCTTTTTTTATTTCAGGTACAGCTTCTCTGTTATAGGTTCTCCCTGATTGTTCTTTAAGATATTTTTTAAAATCGATTCTCAGAGATTCTTCATTCATCTGCAGAAGTTCGCTGCTTTTTTTAAAACAGTAATCGCTGTGAGTTTTATTAGTCATTTTTTCTATAATTTCAAAAAAATCTTTAACATATAAAAATTTATCCTTTCCGATATTTTTTTTAACTATATTCTGAAACTGAAAATCGATAGGATTCATCGCCCTGTCGATTACTATCATCATCCCCATAAGCCCATGAGCTTTAATATAGTCAAAGGGGTCACCTTCAGGAAGGAGGGCAACTTTTATTGATGTATTAAATACTTCAGACGTGGTGATTGATCTAAGTGCGGCATTGATCCCGGCTGAATCTGAGTCAAAGAGCATAATTATTTCATTACACATATGGGATAGCTGTTTCACCTGCTGCTCTGTCAAAGCAGTTCCAAGAGGTGCAACCACGTTTTTAAGGCCATGCTGATGGCAGCCGATTACATCAAGGTATCCCTCGACAATTATTGCCCTGTCCATATCCCTGATTTCATTCTGTGCGAAATTGAGTCCGTATAAAATATTTTTTTTCTGGTATATCTCTGATTCAGGTGAGTTTAAGTATTTTGGCTGCTGCTTATCATCAATTGAGCGTGCACCGAATCCTGCAACATGTTCATTCCTGTCAAAAATCGGGAACATTACACGATTTTTAAACTTATCATAATAACGCTCACCTGTCCCTTTAGTCGACTTGCCGCATAAGCCGATTTTTTCGCAGATAGACATATCAGCTTTATTTTTTCTCAGACTATTTGAAAGCATTTCCCAGTTATCCGGGGCCATACCGATTTTAAAAGCTTCGATTGATGCATTATCAATCCCCCTGGAAAGAAGATAAGACATCCCCTTCTCCCCTGCATTGGATTTAAGATAATTATGGTAAAATTTCATTGCATATCTGTTTATTCTGCGTATCTGATCTATTGAAGAGTTATCCCTTTCTTCACCTTCATATTCAACCTCGATTCCGGAAATTCGTGCAATATGTTTTACACTTTCAGCAAATGTAAGGTTCTCAATTTTTGAAATAAAGGTTATAACATTTCCTCCGGTATTACAGCCGAAACAATGAAATATCTGTTTTTCCGGAGACACAGAAAATGAGGGTGTTTTCTCCCTGTGAAAAGGGCATAGGCCTATGAAGTTTTTGCCGCGTTTTTTTAAAGAAGGGACATATTTTATAACTATCTCTTCAATTCTTACATGGCTTCTGATGTATTCAATTGATTTTTTTGCAATCAAGGACGTTCTTCCAGGTGCAGAAATTTGATTTTAAGTAATTAAAAAATTATACAGAAATCTGTATATCATTTTTCCTTTTAAAAACATGAATTACTCTATAAAATAACTAATGATAAACTTTGAGTTTAAACAGATGAATAATGATAATTTAATCTATTGTTTGTGTGTTTGCTAATTTATTGGAATATATTTTTATTATTTTTAAGTATTTATTCCTGAATTTATTATTGTTAAAAAATGCTCTACCATCACCGCCGCCAAAGGGGACGGGGATATAAAATTGTCTGGTTTTACACTAAAATATATTCTTGGGAATTAACATTTATTACTTCACTATCTATAAGAGTTTTATGAAGTGAAAATGTTAACATAAAGATCAAAATTTTTATTTTATCAAAAGATAAAGTTGACAATGAGTCTCTAATATCTGTCGATAAGTCTTAATAAGGGCTTCCTGAAAAAGTCAAAAGCCTATAAAATACTGGACAAAACAGTATTTTA
>CAZBFP010000009.1:0-132944 GCA_964491265.1 uncultured Leptospirales bacterium
CATTTAATATGCATCCGGTTATATTTTAAACAAATGGACTTTTTCAGGAAGCCCTCAGTAAAGAATTACTCCCCACAGTATCCACTGCTTCAATTTTTGCGCCTCTATCGAGCAGATAATTAACCATTTCAGTTTTGTCCGCATTGGCAGCTATCATAAGCGGAGTCCATTTGTTGCCGTACTGCTGAAGTTCTATTTTTGCGCCTCTGTCAAGAAGAAGCCTTGCCCCTTCAATGAATCCCCGCATAGCAGTATACATCAATGGGGAGATCCCCCCTCCCCCCCTGGAAAAACCCATGGGATTTACAGTTGATGGAGTCCCTTCAGGAAGATCGACTTTAAGAAATTTTGAGCCGGGTGCAAACTTGCAGTTGTCTACAATTGCGCCTCTATCAAGTAGAAGAGCCGCTGTTTTCACGGCATTTTCTTTAATATCTGCCGGAGACTTATCACCGACATAGGCTACCGAAAACATCAGTGGGGTCATCCCTATTGAATTCATCTGCTCAATATTGGCTCCCTTATTAATAAGCATTTCAGTCAGCTCAACCGAACCAGCCCATGCAGCATACATCAAAGCTGTATTAAGAGGCTGCGGCCCTATAATCTTTGATGTGGGGAAATGCTGATCTGCAAGATTAACTTTTGCCCCCTTTGCAAGAAGAAGCTTTACTGCTTCAACATTACCTGCCTCAACAGCAGCAATGAGCGGAGTGCGGTACCATGAAAATGCCCCCATGGGCCTTGTACTGTATAGATTAATATCAATCCCTTTTGCATTAAGAAGCAGTTTTACTATTTCGATACTTACACCCTTTGCTGTAACTGCCTCCACCAGGACGGTATCCTGATGTTTAACATTGACATTTGCACCCCCTTTAATGAGACGCTCAACCTTTGCCACGTCGTTTTTCCATACTGCTTCAATCAATTCAGCAACTACAACTTTCTGGGCGGTTACATTGTGATAAAAAATAAGAGTAAAAAATATTATAACTGCAGCGGTAATTTTTCTGTTCATAATTTCTCCATTTTTGAGTTATGAGTATTTAGTTAAAATCAGACAAAAACTATTAAATAATTCAGATAAGGAACATGCTTTATTGATTATTATATGCTGCTTGTTTAAAGGATATGGACGATATTCAGATCTCTTAAAAAAATTTAACAGCTTTTGACAGGAATTTAACAGGTTTTTTTATAACGTCTTTTCAGAATATAAATCTGTAAAATAATTACAATGGGCAGAGTTTTTAAGTAGCTAAGTAACAGAAAAGTTTATGATTTTATGCCGGAATCAGTACCGGCACAAAGCCATAAAAAAACTTAATTATAAATTAGATTCAGTGTTAATTCCTTAACTTTTATTTGAAATAAAATGCTTTAATATCCCCGCCGCCTCAATGTCATTAAGTTAAGCCCCCTAAATCCTACTTCGACACGCTCGGTACACCGCCCGGAGGGGGACTTTTAAACTCTTTTAACAAATTAAAAGTTTGATAACACAGCCTTTAAGCCCCCCTCCGGGGGGTTTGGGGGGCCGTTGCGAAACTGTGAAGCTCTTAACTTAATGACATATCCCCGCCGCCGTAGGCGGCGGGGATATGGGAATCATCATTATTGTACTAAAAAATATTTTCAGGAATAATTATTGAATTAGATTTATAATAAGTTTATTTCTCTACAATGATAAACTGAAGACCTTCAATTCTTAACCTTTTGCCTCGTGTTCCGCAATATTCTCCATTTTTGTACCACTGAGTATCTCCAATATTCTGAATATGTCCCCGGTAGTAAATATCATATTTTGACGCAAATTCAGGGGTTAATCTGAATGCAACTCCCTCCATTCTTTTACCGAATCTGCCAAGACTCCCTTTGCCGCCGGTAAAGGAAGTCCAGGATGTATCACCCACATCCTGAATATGGCCCATATATTCAAATCCAATATTACCTTTTTTCAGTTCAAAATTAATCATCTCAAGTGCTTTAGACTGACCTTTTGTTCCAACGTACATTCCCATGGGAACTGTTGTCAGAGCAGTTCCTCCTGAGACAGCTGTGAAATTGATTCCAATATTTTTAGTCGGCTGAAAAGGGAGGCCGGGAATATGAACCGGCTCTATAAAATCTTCAGCACCTGCTACTTTGGAGTGTTTATATTTTTTATTAATTCTTACAGTGAATTTCACCCATTCGTTAGGAAGAACTGTTCTGCCACCTTTCATCTGGTATACTTTCAGCTCCAGCAAATCGCCATCTTTATAATTTGACAGCTGGTATCCTTTTGACATGATCTCTTTATTAGAACCCATGAGATTAGTAAAATAATCGTCACCTCCCCCGCTGCCGCCATCTGCTTCTCTCAAATATACGTTTGCATCAAATTGTACCTGATCATTTGGTATAGAATATGTAACTGAGGTGTTCATACTATGAGTTGACGGGGAGGTGGTTTTCCACTGTCCTTTACGGGTTTTATTCCATAAATTCCTTTTTTTATCACCTAAAGAGATGTCACAACTGCCGTATAATTCCAGACTTTTCCCATTACCATCTTTAGCGGTAACTTCGATTCCTGTGAGGGTAAATGTTACATCAACACCATCACCCTTCATTGCAGTTGTCTGCCTTACAGTATATTCGCTATTATAAATAGTATTTGCAATTGTATTATCATCAACAAAGCGTAATTTATAGGCAACTATCTTCCCGGGATTACGCACTGAAAATGAATCATTTTGTAGCATATCCATAAAGCCATCAAGAGTTGTTGAGACTACAGAGCCGCCAATAACTGTAATATTTATCTTATTATTCTTTTTAAATGTATTGTATTCTGTTTCAAAATCAGCTTCATAGGTTGTACCGCTCACCTTGGCATCAACCGCTGCATCGATAGTAGCTTTTACAGTCTGAAGATCTTCATCAGACTCAATTGTTAAATATGCCAGTCGCCCATAAGCTATAGATGCCACATATACAGGTCTGTAACCCTTAAAATCAGCTACATTAAAACTTTTATAAAGAAAAGTTTCTTCCCCCTGATCTACATCCACAGTATAGAAGGTCTCCATGAATTTAATCATATGCTTATATTTTTTTGTACTTTTCTTAAAGTCAAAGCCGGCTTTTACCTTTGTTTCAATAGCCGGAGTGGAATATCCTACCCCTAAATTAAATTTTACTCCGAATTCACTTTCATCTGTAACAGTAGTCTCTTCAAAGGAGTAAGTTGACGATTTCCCGGTTATATTCTGCGACATGATTGAATTGTGAAGTTTCACAAAATTTGATCTTGTTGGTATAATTGTTCCGGAAACCACACCTACTGCTTGACCTGAAGCCTGCTTAACTCCTGTTAAATCATAAGAAACTCCAATCGGTCTTTTTTCTCCATTGTATATTTCCTTGTATGATCCATCCTCGATTGTGTGTGCAAATAAAACAGAACCGGGATAAATAACATCGGAACTGGGATTTAAAAGTATCTGCTGATCAAATGCAGCACTTGCTTTAAATCGCTGGGTTGTTGTTACATAAGTTACAGGAATGCCATTCTCTATTGCCTGCTTGACACTTTCTGTTTCAGGTTCATTCTGTTCTTTAATAACAGTTTCTTCAGCTTTAGAGGCTTTAAGAACTGATACAGTTTTAAGATCTTTTAATTGTTTCTTTAATTCTTCAATTTGCGCTCTTTCAGCAGCTGTTAGTTGAGGGTTAGCTGCAGGTTTTTTCTTCTTTTTTTCATCTTTAATCCCTGTTTTTATCAGTGCTTTATCTTTAGCTTTTTTGAGCTTTTTAAATTGGGCATTAGAATCAATAACAAAAATACTGACTAATAACAGACACAAGGCAACTACAAACTTTTTCTTCATAACTTTTCCCTTTATACTTTATTTTAATATTGCTTTATGCATCAACACGCGCATTACATAATTTTACGCCGCTGATTATGTAAATAAGTCCGGAAACATCAGAATGACTGTTTGATGTATTTTGAAGCAGATAGTCTACATGTCAATATATGAATTTGATATGACCTTAACTCCACCTTAATTTAACCTTAATTGTACAACTACTGTTTGACAAAATTCAACATTGGAATAGTAAATATTTAAGGATTATGTGTGGTAAATATGGATAACAAACCTTTAGTTCTGATTGTTGACGATCAGGAATCTGACCGGAATTCGCTTATAAAAATTCTTGAAAAAGAGGGATATCCTTATATTGAGGCTGCAGCAGCTATCCCTGCAATTGAGGCTCTTAAATTAAATGATATTTCTCTGGTACTTCTCGATCTGGGACTCCCCGACATCAATGGCCGTTTTGCTATCCCGCAGCTGCTTGAGATTAATCCAGCACTCCATATAATTGTTGTATCATCGACACTTGACATGCAGGAACGTCTGGAATGCTTCAATCTGGGTGCCGACGATTTTATAACAAAACCCTTTCATGAAGGGGAGACTCTGGCACGAATCAGGCGATCTTTGAAAAAGCACGATTCAGACAAATCAAAACTTATTCAAAGCAGCACCCTTCATCTGGACCTGAACACGAGGCAGATTACCTGCAGCGGAAAAACATTTAATGTAAGCAGCAAAGCATTTGATATAATCTATCTCCTTGCCATGAATCCGGGGAAAGTCTACAGCAGAGAAAAAATAGGGCAGATCATCTGGCAGGGATTCTATGTAAGCGATAACTCCATATGGGTGCACATGAACAGAGTAAAAAAAATACTTGAAGAATCAGGGGCCGGGGCCGGCAGGATTGAGAACCATCGCGGCACAGGATACCGCTATATTACAGACTGAACTGTTTTAATTTCCAGAACCCAGACTGCCCCGCACAAATCCCCCTCACCCTCTGCAAGATTAAGCTTTATATCGCATGCATCAGCAATCTGCTTAATAATATAAAGACCGATACCGGTTGATCGCTCACCTGCACTCGGTTTAGCGCTGAGCTTTTTAAACTTGGAAAACATTTTTTCTCTATCTTCCCACCGGAATCCGGGTCCGGAATCACTTATTCTTATCAAAAGAATATCACCCTCTATAGAAGCATTAAGCTGAACAATCCCATCCGGCGGCGCATATTTAACCGCATTAGAAACAAGGTTTGCCAGAACCTGGTAGACCATCTCCTCGTCATTATCTATCATACAGCTCACAGCAGGGGAGGAAATAAATTTCTGCCCCTTCCCTTCTGATAAAGGTTCGAAACTGGAGACAAGTTTTTCCCATTGCCATAAAAAATCATAAGTATTAAAGATTATAAGAGGTTTGCTGCTCTCAAGACGCATAACATTAACTGTATTCTGTATCATAAGAGACATCTCACATAAACGGAGATATAATCCGCTGGAGGTTCTATCAGGTATTCCGGAAAGATTTTTCTGAAGCATGAGAATTTCATTTGAAAAATTGTGTGTAATTATATATAAAAGATCTTCGAATTTCGATTTATCCTTCTCCAGTCTTATTGCCAGAGTTTTCAATCTTTGAGTGAAGAGCATCATAGTAGCCAGCACTCCGCCGATAAAAATGATAAATGAGATAAATAAAGCAGCCAGCTCCCTGACTAAAAGTTCACTCTCTTTCTTCAAATGATAAGTGGTATCAATAAATGTCAGAATCTGCATAGCCCCGTTAAACATGGAAGTTCTTCTATAAATAATCTTTTTATTATCCTCTTTAAAGTGCCCATAATCATCAGCCTTTAATAGTATTTTTTTTATTAACCGGTTTTCTCCGTTTTCATTATTACCTTCAACAATTGAATTATCAATACCAAAAAGCCTTGCCCCTTCCGCGATCTCCATGGATGAAATATCAATAAGGGCTTTACCCTTATCATCAAGAATTATTACCCGCTCACCCTCTCTGGCTACTGATAGAAGCTGTTCGCGAAGCTGTACAAGGGGAACCTGGCCTGCTATACTCCCAATAGGGCGTCCATTTTTGTCCCGTATCACACGGTCAATATAAAGATTATACTCTTTTGTCAGCTTTTCTGAATAAAGTGTAAATGTCCAGTCAGGGATATCCGCTCTTTTCCAGAAATCAAAAAACCATTCATCACGGGGGAGTGACGGATCAAGAAAAACAGGTTTATCTGACCAGTAATCCCATACAACTTTTCTATCCCTGTCAGAAACTCCAACTGAATTTACATCCAGCTCTGCTGCCCACTCTTTCATTTTAATTTTAAGCCACTCCGGATCTGCTGCAGATTTGCTCATAATAGCAGGCCAGTCCAGAGTTTTAGAGAGAAGAGAAAGTCCGGTTACTGAAGGTTCAAAAAAAATTTCTATCCTCAAATCTACCCTTTCAGTCAATTCCGGAAAAATTCTCTCGTCAATTTCCATTTCCAGACGTACAATCCCGTAAAAATACGACACAACAAGAAAGCCTGAATAAATAAAGAAGCAGGAACAACCAAGGAGAATTATATAACCTGTTATTTTTATAATCTTTTTCAGATCGCTCATAAACATAAAAAAGCTCATGAGGTTTTTTTTTGTCAATGTTTTAATTAAGTTAAAATTAAGGGAGAGACCCGGATAAAATACAATTACAGCTAATCGATTGACAATTTTTTCGACCCTCATCAGAATAAACCTGTTCTTCCACTTCACTCTCCGGGAGAAAGATTAAAAATTTTATGCAGCCGCATGATGTTGAAAAAAATACCCTTGAACAAAGGGAACTTATTTAAAAGTCATTAACGGTTTCTTTCATCTTTTCTAAAATCAAAAAAACAGGAAAAATTATGACTGACAAACAAAATCTCAAACCGAACACACTCTTTATTGAAGTATCAGGAGCCGGCCTCCCTGAGGTTGACGGACTATTTGTCCCTTCAACTGCACCACCTGTAAAATCTGAATCTGGAACCCTCTCCAGTCCCGGATACTGGAACGGCAAAATGGCCTGGGATCGTGCAGATGGTAAAGCTGCAAGAAGCCCTTCCCTGTCATACTCCAACACCTACAAATCCTGGAGAATCTCACGCCTGGATGGGCATCTGGCATACGAAATTACATGCGATGATGAACTCCCTCCAACTGACAGGAAATGGAATGTCTACAAAATGGGTGTAGCCCCTGCACCAGAAATAGTGATACACTACAGCGACCCAGGAAAGCCCTATCCAATGCCCAACGTGGTCTTTGTACTTGGCGGGCCTGGAGCAGGGAAAGGGACCATGTGCGAACTTGCTGAAATACAGCTCGGCTGGACCCACCTTTCAACAGGAGATCTGCTCCGTGCTGAAGAGAAGGCTGGAGGCCCTGATGCTGATGTAATCAAAAAATACACCTCTGCCGGGACGCTGGTGCCCGATGAAATCGTGGTAACCCTCCTCAAAAACGCCATGGAAAAAATTACCAGAACAACCGGGAAAAATAATTTCCTTTTTGACGGATTCCCCCGCTCCCTATCCAACCTGGAAGCATGGTATCAGGTATTCGGCCGTGACAGGGAACTCCCTAAAATGGTCTACTTTGAGTGCCCTTTTGAGGTTCTCCAGAAAAGGATTTTAGGACGCGCCAGATACTCAGGAAGGGATGATGACAATGTGGAGAGTATGAAACTCAGATTCGATACATTTAAAGCTGAAACACTCCCTACTGTAGAATTGTTCAAAAGCAAAGGAAAATGTGTAGAAATTGATACAAGTCAGGACCGTCAGACAGTTTATGCTCTTCTCCGGGACAACCTCGCTGAGTATACTGACAGTGAATCAGCTGCAAAGCCGCTAACTGAAAGGGCTGAAATCCTTCTCGGTCTGCGTCCATATTCCTAAAAAAAATGAAGATATCCCTGAATCAGTATCTGATGATTTTCTGTAAGATGCTTTTCCTTAATTCAATAGCTGCTTCAGGGCATATCTCCATGCAGCAGTAGCACCTTATACACCTGGAGTAGTTATATAGAGGGATTCGATTGTCTGCGCTTTTACTGATAGCATCTGCCGGACAGATGGTACGACACTGGTAGCAGAGAGTGCATTTATCCGGCAATGGTACCGGTTTTTCAATTAACGCATTTTTAAACAGGGGTGATGAAAAGGGCCACCCCGATACGCCCGACCTGGAAGCAGGGGGGAGGAATCTTTTTTTAAAATCGGTAAAGGAATCCCCTTTTATTTCAATCTTTGATAAATCATTTATTCCAATCCCTCTTTCACCTCCATAACTGCAGGTAAGGACTTTTTCCAGATCAAGGCCTGCACTTTCTACTGCCACAGTATCTACAGCAAGAGCATCTATCCCGGCTATAAGAGCGCATGAATTTACAGGCTTACCTGAGGCGCCCGGGCCCTCCCCTTCAAGTCCGATAATACCATCCATTATATTCAGGAAGGAACCGCTCCCCTTTAAATTCAGCAGAGCAGAGTACAGATCAATAATAAATGATGCAAAGCTTTCCGGATTATCCGCCCTGAAGTGAAACTTCGATTTTTCAAGACCATGAATTAAACCGAAATAATTTTTTACCGCACCGGTAAAATAGGTGAGACCATGTGTCTTCATTTTCGGAAGATTAAAAACAAAATCCGCCTCTGCAAAATCCGCAGCCACTTCCAAGACTTTAAATTTTTCTGAACCGGTATTTTTAATATGGGCAGTCCTCCCCGTATCCCCTACCCTGATTTTTTCCTTTTCAATTATTTCTGTGTAACCGTTTTTCTTTAAAACACGTGCAAGGGGGAGAAAGGCGGGTGATTCAACAAGTACAGGGATTCCTCCCCTCTCCTTTATAATCTTAACAACCTGATGAAAGAAAACCGGATGAGTGGTAACCCCCTTTTCAGGGGGAGCTGCTGTAAGCAGATTCGGCTTTACTGCAACAACCCTGTTCTTAATAAGAGAGAGATCAAAACCGCTTCCCTGGATAGATTTTTCAAGGGCATCCCTCAAAATTTCCGGTTCATATGATTCAACTTTTAAGAGTGATACCCTCTCCATTCAATCTCTCCTCAATGCATTGTATCATTTTCAGAAGGGTAAAAATGCCGTCTTGCCCACTCCAGCTCCTTCTTCTCATCAGGGGTTAAAGAGCTCATTCCATTTCGCGCGATTTTTTCCAGAGATGCATCTATAATTTTTTTTGCCTTTATTCTTATATTTATCTCTTCCTGTTTCTTCTTTAAGCGCCTCTTCCTTTCCATTTCATCAAGGAACGATGGCTTACCTGCACCCGCTGAAGCGCTCCCCTGTCTCATCCTTCTGAAAATTAAAAAACCTGAAATGAGTCCGCCAAGGTGGCCTATGTGACTTATCCCCCCGCCAGGCCCTGAAACACTTGAGAGAGTACCGAAAAACTCCATAAGCCCGAAACCGATAAGGAGGTATTTCATCTTAACCGGAAAAATAAAGTATAGAAGAACTTCGCGGTTAGGCCATGTAATCCCATAGGCAAGGAGAATTGCATAAACCGCGCCAGATGCCCCTATCGTTACAGGTGATGTACCGTACATTGAAAAGGTATAATAATTCATTATTGAAATAAAAATTCCAGCACCAATCCCGGAAAGAATATAGAACCGGAGAAATCTTTTCTCACCCATGATATTTTCAACTTCGCCTGCAAACATCCAGAGAGCAATAAGGTTAAAGAATATATGGAGCCACCCCCCGTGAAGGAACATATATGTAAAGGGCTGCCATATCATAAACTTATAAGCGAGCCCGGCATGACTCAGGCCGAAAAAAGATTCAAGGTAACCTGGAGAAACAAGGCCTCCAACCTGCTGCAGTATAAAAACCGCAGCATTAAAAATCATAAGCTTTTTTACTACTGGCGTAACAGGCCCGCCGAATCTGAAACCAGCATTTCTCTGAAGCATTAATCTTTACCATCCATTATTTCATCTGAATACTTTTGTCGAATTTTATCAAATTCGCTATGATTATAAATAAAAATTGAAAAGAGTTGAGGATCGAACTTGCCATCCTCCCCTTTCATGATCCTGATCGCCTCTTCGTGGGAATAAGCTCTTTTATAGGGCCTCTCCGTAGTGAGTGCGTCGTATACATCCGCTATTGAAACCGCCCGTGCGCTGAGCGGAATATTCTCCAATTCAAGACCTGTGGGATATCCTTTTCCGTCCCATCTTTCATGATGATAAAGAACAATATCCATGGCCATATTTAGAAATGAATCTGACCCCAGGTCATATGACGCCTTCTTCAAAGCATCATATCCGATTAAGGAATGTGTCTTCATTATTTCGAATTCCTTTTCCGAAAGAGAGCCCTTCTTTAAAAGAATGCTGTCAGGTATCCCCACCTTACCTATATCATGAAGCACAGATGAGTCATATAAATCTTTTAGAAACTGCCCGGTTATTTCTGCATGGTCCTCTTCATATTTATAAAGCTGCATCAATAGAACCGAATAACTTCTAATCCTTTCCAGATGATTCCCGGTTTCAGAATCGCGCGCGTCAGCTATACTGCTTAGAGCAAAAATTGTTGCACGCTGAGTTTTCCTGATCTCCTCAGTCCTCTCCTTAACCTGCTTCTCCAGGTTCCTGGAATTACTTTCAATCTCCTTCATCAGCTCAGCCCGCTGAACACTTAGTGATATCTGCCCTGCTATAGATTTCACAAAGGTAATATGGTAATCCATAAATGCAGAGCGCTTTCCTGACACAAAGAACAGAATACCCCTTACCTGGCGCCCTATCATAAGGGGAACAACAAGAATAGAATTGATTCCGTTGCTGAAGAAATCTTTCAGTATATCGTGGGCATCATTCCCATTAATAAACAAACCCAGATCCCTGATGTTTATAATATCAGCCCCTTCATCAAAGATTGAGCTTATACTCAAACTTGAGACAAGAAACCGGTCCCCCTTTCTCACCAGGCCGTAATAATACCCCTGGCTGAAAAAGACATTCTCTATATTCATAAAAGTATTTGTTTCATTGAGAAGACCCAGAATCATACCTTCAAAGGGTATCATTTTTTTTAATGAAAGGTTGAGCATACTGAAAATTTCATCCGTACTTTTCCCGCTGTTAAGCATTGAGATAATCTCATTTATCTTTTCCAGCAGTGCCAGATGGCGGGCTCTCTCCTCACGGAGTTTTTTACTTTCAACAGCCCTCTTGATGGAATGCTCAAGAAGATCAAAATCATCAATAGGCTTGTAAAGAAAGTCGTAAGCCCCGGCTTTCAGAGCTGCGATTATATCATCATTGGTTCCATGTCCGGTTAAAACAATTTTAGGGATAAAAGGGAATTCATTGGACATAAATTCCAGGAGCTCCCGCCCTCCAAGACGAGGCATCTGCAGATCAGTGAGGACAAGATCATAGGAGGAAACCTTAAGCATATCAAGTGCCCCCCTTCCGTCATCGGCTGTTTCCACATTATATCCGAATGCTGCAAGCTGTTTCTGCAGAACCTTTCTTACAAGAGGGTCATCATCAACAACAAGAATATTCTGATCATTATTTAAATTTTTATCTTTCAATGCTTCTTCTCTATTCATGATCTCTTCCTGAGGAATTCTCTCCATGCAATACTTCACTATCCCGGCAGATTACAAAGTATAGAATATGTGACAATTATTAAATTCTTAAGTCAACAATTTTTACTTATTGAATAATCTGATGACACAACACTCACCCTTTTTTTCATCAAACTCCACATTTGGTTAATTTTTTATTGCCCTTAAAGTACATTCATTTTATTTATCGCATAATCCGGCAGCATGAGATGCTGCTAACATAAGAGAATGGATAAAATAATGCAGAGTCAATACGACATAATAATTACCGGTGCCGGCCATGCCGGAGTTGAAGCAGCACTCGCCTCAACAAGAATGGGTTTCAAAACCCTTCTTATAACAGGGAACCTGGATACCATCGCACAGATGAGCTGTAACCCTGCAATCGGCGGCCTTGCCAAGGGGCACCTTGTCCGCGAGATAGATGCCCTTGGCGGGGAGATGGCCCGCACAATTGACCTTACAGGGATTCACTACAAGATGCTCAATAAAAGCAAAGGGCCTGCAGTATGGGCTCCACGGGCCCAGGCTGACAAAAAGGATTATCAGTTTCTCATGAAGAAAATTCTGGAACAGCAGACAGGACTTTATATAATTCAGGATATTGTTCAGGAAATCATTGCTGAAAACAGTTCGGTAAAAGGGGTCAGAACAATCCGTGGGATGGAACACAGCTGCAGCGCTGTAATACTCTGCACAGGGACCTTTCTTAAAGGGCTTATCCATATAGGGGAATACCAGGAGAAAGCAGGCCGCATAGCCGACTTCTCTTCTGAAGGGCTATCGGACTCACTTAGAAATCTGGGCTTTTCAGTTCAGAGGCTTAAAACAGGGACCCCCCCCAGGGTGAACAGCAGCTCCATAGATTACAGCAGATGTGAAGCACAGGAACCGGATGATTTTCCTGTACCTTTTTCATATTCCACTGAATCCATTAACAGGACCCAGGTCCCCTGCTGGATCACCTATACGGGTGAAAAAACCCATGATATTATCAAAGCCAATATACACCGATCCCCTCTCTACGGAGGGAAAATAAAGGGTGTAGGCGCCAGATACTGCCCCTCCATTGAAGATAAGGTAATCCGGTTTTCAGACAAAACACGTCACCAGCTATTTCTGGAACCTGAAGGCTTAAACACAAACGAGGTGTACATAAACGGCTTCTCCTCATCTCTTCCTGAGGATATACAGCTTGAAATGATTAAAACAGTCCCGGGCCTTGAAGAGGCAAAGGTGATGAGACCTGCATATGCAGTTGAATATGACTTTGTACCGCCTGAAGAACTCCACTCAACTCTTGAGACAAAGAGGATCTCCGGACTTTACCACGCCGGGCAGATAAACGGCACATCAGGTTACGAGGAAGCTGCTGCCCAGGGACTTGTTGCTGCAATTAACGCAGGGAGGAAACTGAGGGGCCAGCCTTCACTCGTTATAGGAAGATCTGAAGCATACGCGGGGGTTCTCATTGATGACCTTATAACCAAGACTATTACAGAACCATACCGCCTCTTTACATCCCGGGCAGAGCACAGACTCCTTTTACGACAGGATAATGCAGACAGACGCCTTATGAAATACGGCTTTGACAGCGGCCTTATCAGCAGCGACAAACTTAAGGATATGACAGAGAAGTATGACAGGATTGATTCAAGCATAAACGGATACAAAAACTGCATCATCAATGTAGATGACCGGATATTAACGATACTGAAAAAGGGTGAACCATCCATAGCAATTAGAGGAAAAATCTCCGCCGGACAGCTGCTGAAAAGACCCGGAATAACCATAGACCACATACATGAAATACTGGAAGAGGAGCATGACGACAGCATATCCCCTGTAATAGAGATGGAAATAAAATATGAAGGGTATATCCGCCGGGACATGGACAGGATCTCCAGACTTGAGAGAATGGAAAGCTTTGCCATTCCAGACAATATCGACTACCAGGATATCCAGGGCCTCAAAAATGAAGCCAGGGAAAAACTCGGGAAGATAAGACCCGATACAGTGGGACAGGCAGCGCGCATATCCGGGGTAGATCCTTCGGACATATCGATACTTATAGTCTACCTTGAGGTCTTAAAGAAAAAAGATAAAGAGGTTCCACGTGGAACATTTTAAAAAGAATCTTGACCGCATATCGCTTCAATTTTCACTCAACAGAGACCAGACGGAAATGATCAGGCAATACGCTCTGTGCCTTTTTGAAGAAAACCGCAAATACAATCTCACAGGGCACAAAACAATTGAAGATATACTGGACAACCTGATCGAAGGGAGCCTCCTTCCTCTCCCAGGGCTGGATGTTCCACGTGGAACATTTTTTGCAGATCTTGGAACAGGAGCAGGTATTCCGGGAATCCCCATATCAATATTCCTGGAGGAATCAACCGGAGTGCTTTTCGATTCCAGTATTAAAAAAATACGCTTTATTCAGGAAGCCGCAGCCAAATGCGGAATCGACAGAATAAGCGGAGTTAGCTGCCGCATAGAGGAAGCGGGGAGAGCCCCTGAGTTCAGAGAAAGCTTTGAATGGATTTTCTCCAGAGCAATGGCTGATTTATATATTGTATCGGAAATGGCTTCCCCTATGCTGAAGACCGGCGGATTTCTATATCTCTATTCCAGAGATTCGGAACTCGCGGAAAACATCAATGTAAAGAAGCACCTTCAGGAACTTGGGCTTGAAGTTCTGCCCGGATCCTGGAATAACACTAAACAACCGGGGGAAAGAACCGAAGGAATTCTTTTGAAAAAAGGAACCCAATGCGGAGAGAGATTCCCGAGAAGAATTGCAGCAATTAAAAGAGAGAGGGATAAGCTATAAAACGGTTGTACCTGCTGAAAAATAGCCTGTTTTAAAAGCGGGCTACCCTTCCCCTCAATGTCATTCATTTAAGAGCCCACAGTTTCGCAACTCCCCCAAACCTTTCCAGGGGGGCTTAAAGGCTGTGGTATTAAACTTTTAATTTATAAAAAAGTTTAGAAGTCCCCCTCCAAAAGATGTAGAGGGCTTAACTAAATGACATTGCCACCCTTCCCCTCTCCATGAACAATATTATACTAAAAAACTACATGCTCTATACTCCCCCCTGAAGAGACATAAGCCTGAAAAGCCTTATGTCTCTTCATTGCCGGACAGGAATTTAGAGGAGGCTGGACTCAAGATCATGCAGACTTATCTGAACAGGGGAATAAAAAAGTAAATCTCCATATAATTTATTACTCACATTGATAATTTTATAAAGGGAACCTGTCGATAATTATAGGGAATAGTCAGGTTATAAAAGCATGTGGTCCGGAAATAAAACAGAAAAAGGAAAAATTTGATGACCCCTATAGAAATAGATTTTGATAAACTTGGCGGTATGGTGCCGGCAATTATACAGGATGCAGAGAGCAGCGATATTCTTATGCTCGGTTTTATAAACAGGGAGGGATTTGACCTGACAATAGAAACAGGTTTTGTCCACTACTGGAGCAGATCAAAAAAAAGGATATGGATGAAGGGTGAATCATCAGGACACACACAGCTTGTAAAAGAAATAAGAATAGACTGCGACAATGACACACTCCTGATAAAGGTTGTACAGAATGGAGGGGCAGCATGTCATGAAGGATACAGAAGCTGCTTTTTCAGGGTTATAAAAAATGGTACAGCCGTAATTGACGGGGAAAAAATATTTAACCCTGAAGATGTATATTAAAGAGAGGGATAATGGAACCGGGAAAACTTAATAAAATCGGACCCGCACTCTACAGCCTGCTGCGAGGGGGATATCTTGTTGAAACCCCTGCAGGGAACATACAGTTCGGGGCACCGCCGGAAACGATTAAGGATACAATGCACCTCCCCTCAGGAGTACCGGAAATATTTGTCCTTGCTGATGAGATGTTCAACTGGATTAAAGGTATAAGTATAGGGGAGATAGAATTCCCTCTCTACTACAACTATTTCCTGAGAAACAAAAAGACAATTATAATCTGCAGAAAAAACCAGCTTAACCGGATCAGGAAAGTTCTGCAGGAGTCTATTTTCGGGCCCAAATCATTTGATATCAGTGATGATTACGACGCTTCAATAAAGAATGAGCTTATACCGGATATAAGGTCTGAGATGAACTTTTTCAGAAGGAATAACCGCCTCTCAAACATGGTGAGCTTCGGAATATTTGAAAACAACAGATACACATGCAGAGGGGTTGATATCAGGATCGATAGTGCAGGCGATTTTATTGTTTCATACAGCAGGACAGAGAAGATAAAAATACCTGGTAAAATTGATTATAAACCCACATATTTTATAGGGGAGCGCCTTGCAGAGCCCTACCTCCCCCCCCTGTTCGGGGTGACCTGCCTGGGGCCGAGTCATGGATTTGATCCGGGGGAGAATACATCCGGTTTTATTATATGGCTCAACCACCAGGGGATAATGGTTGACCCTCCGGTAAACTCAACTGAATGGCTTGTAGATTCAAACGTAAGCCCCAAGTTCATTGACAGCATCATCCTCACCCACTGCCACGCTGATCATGACGCAGGCACATTCCAGAAAATTCTTGAGGAGGGTAAAGTAACTGTTTATTCTACAGAAACAGTAATGATGAGCTTTCTGAGAAAATACTCTGCATTGAGCAACGTTAGTAAGGATTACCTGATGAAACTGTTCAACTTCCACCCTGTTAAGGTAGGGAATCCTGTTTATATTAATGGAGGGCGTTTTAATATTTTCTATACACTCCACTCCATCCCATCTATAGGTTTTAAAATGGACTTCCAGGACCAGTCTTTTGTCTATTCATCAGATCATAATAATGATCCGGCTATCCATAATGAACTTTATGAGAAAAAAATAATTACTGCTGAAAGATACAATGAGCTTAAAAACTTCCCCTGGGATTCAAAGGTTATTTACCATGAATCGGGTATACCCCCTCTCCATACGCCGATTAAATATCTTGACTCTCTCCCTGAAGAGATAAAAAAGCGTACTGTTGTATACCACATTGCAAAGAAAGATTTTCCTGTACAGACCAACCTTCGCCTGGCCAGATTCGGCATGGAGCATACTCTCTATTTTAAAACTAAATCCCCTCCCTTTGAAGAGGCGTCAAAAATATTGAGTGTTTTTAACCGGCTCGACTTTATGAATGATATGCCTGCTTACAAGGCCCAGGAACTACTTGAAATTGTTGAAGTGAAGAAATTTAAACAGGGTGAAAAGCTGATTAACAAAGGAACTGCCGGCGATGAATTCTATATAATATATGCTGGAAATATCTCCGTGGACAGCGGCGGCCTTTCCAGGAGTAAAATTTACGGGCCCTATGACTATTTCGGTGAAGTTGCTCTCATAACCGAGCAGAAGCGTGCTGCTGATGTATATGCAGAAACAGACGTAATTCTATTTACCATTGAAAAAAATAAATTCCTGAACTTCATTTCCGGCACAGAGTTTGAAAAAATACTGAGAAAGGTAGCTGATGTGAGAAGCAGTGAAACCTGGAATCTCCTGTCAATGAATGATTTTTTCAGATCCTGCACCTCAACACAGATAACCTGGCTTGAATCAATGTTTATTCCCTGCGAAATAAAAGAGCCGGGGAAACTGATAAAGGAGGGGGGGAAGATCAGCAGGGTTTATATAATCAGGGATGGCGAGGTTCAGGTTACAGAAAAGAAACGGCAGATAGCAACACTGTCAAAGGGGGACTTTGCAGGATCACTGGACAGGGTATACAAAAATCTCCCAGCAGAATACACCTTTTCTGTGTCAAAGCCTGTATCACTTTATGCTATGGAGAATAAAGATATCCGGGTATTTCTTGACAAAAATCCGGGGCTGATTATGAAGTTTTCATATAATCTACCGGAAAGAAAAAATGATAAAAAAGATATCGATTAACTTCAGACCTGACGACCAGCTTTCGCTGGATATCATTAAAAATATCTGCAGTATCGCTGATAAAAGAAATATAAAAGTCCTTCTGCCGGACTACCCTTCCCTGGCGAACCAGGGACTTGACACCTATATATCCACATGGGAACCATATACTGACAATCCTGACCTGATAATATCAATCGGCGGAGACGGAACCTTTCTCAGGAGCTCGCGCATATTCATAGACAGCGGCAGCCCCATATTCGGAATCAACAGAGGGCGTCTCGGATTTATGACCGAATTTAATCCTGATGAATACGAATATCATCTTATTAATATTTTGAATGGAGATTTTACAGTTTCTGAAAAAACAGTTATGGAAGCTGTCCATAACAGCAAGGGGGGGGAATCCTCCTTATATTTTATTAATGATGCAGTAATATCAAAGGGGGCCTTTTCAAGAGCCATAGTAACGGAGCTGTTTGTTGATGACATTTTCTTTAACAGGTTCGCCGGTGACGGGCTCATCATTTCTACTGCCACCGGTTCGACAGCATACTCCCTTTCAGCAGGGGGGCCGATAATATCACCTTCAGCAAACGGCGTATGCATAATCAACCCTGTATGCCCCCACTCCCTTGCAACACGCCCTGTTGTTGTCCCCTCAACTTCAATAATCAAGGCACGGATTCTCTCAGAGGTGAAAAATTTATTATTGACAATTGATGGTCAGGAGGCTATCGAATTTTCATGTGGAGATGAAATCATTTTCAAAAAAGCAGACAAGAAAATGAAGCTCATTGTTCATCCGGAAAAAGATTTTTATCTGATACTGAGAGAAAAACTTAACTGGGGAAGAGATTACTAAATCTTAACAGAGGGACCAAACATGCTTCTCGATCTCAGAATTAAAAACTTCGTTATTATTGACAACCTTCTCATTAACTTCAGCAAAGGACTGAATATACTTTCCGGTGAAACCGGAGCGGGTAAGTCTATATTGATTGACGCCCTTTCCGGAGTAATGGGTGAAAAATTAAGCGCAGATATGATCCGCTCAGGATTTGAAAGCTCCAGCCTTGAAGCAACCTTTGATATAACAGGACAGGTCGAAATAAAAAATATCCTCAATGAATCGGGTATTGACTGTGATGAAGAACTCCTTACAATAAGACGTGAATTCTTTACAAACGGCAAGGGGAGATGTTTCGCCAATTCGGTCAATATTCCGGTTACAAAGCTGAAAGAGATTACCGAAAACCTCATAGATATTCATGGTCAGAATGAGCATCAGAGTATTATAAAGGTATCAAAACACAGAGAACTGCTGGACAGTTTCGGAAGGCTTAACAGCGAAGTGGAACAGGTTAAAAAGCTTCACGAAAAGCTCAACTCAGTGAGAAATAAAATTAATTCTTTTGAAATCGATGAAAGAGAGAAGGCACGCCGCATTGAATTCAATACATTTTCGATAAAAGAGATTGATGCTGCAGCATTAAAGCCGGGTGAAGAGGAGGAGCTGAAGGGTGAAGCAAACCTCCTTGCAAATGCGGAAAAACTTTTCATGGAGATTAATGAAGCCTCATCAATCATCAGCGGTGATACAGGAGTAATCCGCAATCTTAAAAAAGCGGAATCATCCCTATCTAAAATATCTGATCTTGACACAAATATCACATCAATTCTTGACACTATAAGAGAGTCGCTATATTCTCTGGAAGATATATCCGTAAGCCTGAGAGATTATGAAGGGGGTGTGGATTTTTCACCTGAAAGGATAAACCAGGTTGAGGAGAGGGTGAACTCCATCCAGATGCTGAAAAAAAAATATGGTGATACCATTGAAGATATTCTGGCCTATGCAGATAAGGCAAGACTTGAACTTGAAGCTATAAACTCAAGTGAAGAGGAACTGGAAAACCTTAAAGCGGAAGAAAAAATTATAGTAAAAAATGTTAAGGAACTTGCTCTTCAGCTTTCAGAAAAAAGGAAGGAGACCGGGATAAAGCTTGAGAAACTTGTTATAAAAGAGCTTCATGATCTTGGAATGGGTGGAACTGTTTTCAAAATAGATATTTCACGTGAGGCGAGCCCCAATGGGGATGTTGAATCGGATAATAAAAGATTTATGCTATATCCTCACGGACTTGATAAAGTGGAGTTTCTACTTTCAGCAAATGAAGGGGAAGATCTTAAACAGCTCCGCAAGGTCGCTTCCGGTGGGGAGATGTCGCGGATAATGCTTGCCTTAAAAAATGTTATTCAGTCTGCAGATATTGTTGATACACTGATTTTTGATGAAGTTGATGCAGGTATAAGCGGAAAGATTGCAGAGATTGTAGGGAAGAAACTGAGGAATCTGTCGAAGGACAGGCAGGTTCTCCTTATAACTCACCTCCCCCAGATCGCAGCAATGTCAGAGAGCCATTTCCTTGTGCAGAAGGGGAAGGCTGATGGAAGAATTACAACTGTTGTAAAAAATCTTTCCGAGAAGGAGAAGATACGGGAAGTGGCGCGCATGCTTGCAGGTGAGGAGATTACCGAACTTTCAATGCAGCACGCAGAAGAACTGGTAACCAGAGCAAAGCAGCAGTAATGAAAAAAGAGAGCATTAATATTACAGATGTATTGAATCTCATAATTCATGAAATGATAAAAATGACTGATGAGTTTAAGCATTTTGATATTAACAGAATCCTGGTATGCTGCGGGTCTAATCAGAGCAATGCAAGAGGGGGGCTCTACGGAAAACTGGTTCCCTTAAGATTTGAAAACGGCTCAGAAATAATCAAGCACAGAGGACACTACTACACAATCCCCAGGCTGACTCTGAACGATGCGGAGATTCTCTACATTATATATTTATATATTCCGAAATTTATGGATCTATCCGCTGAGAAGAAAATTGATGTAATGTTCCATGAACTTTACCACATAAGCCCTGACTTTAATGGAGATATAAGGCGCATGGGGAAAGTTAAAAAAGCCCATGGACATTCACGGAAAAGCTTTGATGAAAAATATAAAGATTATGCTGAAGCCTTTTATTTAAAAATCAAGGATACCTCATTTCACAGTTTCCTTGAAATGAATACAAAGGAACTGGCAAATGAATTTCCCAAAATCAGCTACAGAAGAATGAAGGTTCCCAAACCGGTGCGCCTGAATAAGAATTAAAACCTGTAATCACCCCTGAGCAAACCGGAATAATCCTCAATTGTATACTTCTCAATCTTACCATGAAAATAGAAACCTGAAGGATTGGATAAGAGGTAATCCATATAAAGCCTTACCTGATCACGATTCTCTGATTCAATGAGAACCACCACAGAACCATCACGCATATTTGTGGCGCTCCCCCGGAGACCAAGCTTTTTCCCATAGGATGCACAATACCCCCTGCACCCCACACCCTGAACCCTTCCATGTAATGTAATCTTTTTTATCATACCTATTTAAACAGCACCCTCCAAAAACCGGTACGGACAGACCCCCGTGTCTGTCCGTAATTTTTACATAATTAAACTATCCTTAAAATTTACATATTGAATTGACATACTTAAATATAATAATTATCCAGTGTTAATTCCTTAACTTTTATTTGAAATAAAATGCTCTAATATCCCCGCCGCCTACGGCGGCGGGGATATGGAAATCATTATTATTGCATTAAAAAAGATCTTTTGGATAATTACTGATAATTAACAATACCTATGCACAAAAATTATGTAAAGAATGAATCAAAGGAGTAACCGGAAAATGTATAAAGCAGATAAAAATGAAAAACAATAATACAAATAAATCAGAATACCTGATAAAAACAGAAGACGGGAGCCCTACCCTCTTCCTGCAGGAATATGAACAGGCTATGCATTCAACCTCCGGTGCATACGAGGAATCGCTACTGAAGCATGTAATACCCTCCCGCATACTGGAAGAGAAAAAGAGGTCGCTTAATGTTCTCGATATCGGATTCGGCCTGGGGTATAATATCCTGGCATTAATTCATGAATACAAAAAACTGGGCATGTCAAATCCGGTTAAAATTATTTCCCTGGAAAAAGAGAGAAGTTTCTCCAGCTTTATGGATGAAATAAAATTTAATGATTCAAGGGACAATATATATTCGCTGGTAAAAAAGGGATACAGAACCGGATCAGCAGCAGATGGGAATATTTCTATATTACTGATTTTCGGCGACGCAAGAAATGTTCTAAGTAATCTGAAAAAAGAATTTTTTGAGGCTGTTTTTCAGGACCCCTTTTCACCTGCAATGAATCCTGAGCTCTGGAGCCTGGATTATTTCCGGCTCATTTATTCACTCATGGATAAGAGTGGGATTATGACAACATACTCAAGCGCCCTCCATATAAGGAGGGGAATGATTGAAGCAGGCTTTTTTATCGGGAGAGGCCCTTCTGTTGGTAAGAAAAGGGAGGGGACTACTGCATCAAAGAGTGAACTGATGAATCAACTGAGCGGTGAAGAGATTAGGGAAATAATGGGTAATCCGAAATCTACACCATACAGAGATAAAAACCTGAATCTTGACCGGAAGAGTATACTGGCTGGAAGACTTGATGAAATAAGAAATATCTCAGATAAAATCAAATAATATCATCAAGCTCATCAAGAATAGAATCCCCCACCTTTTTCTCAGGTTTCACTTCATTATCAATGTCTGATGAAGCTATTGACTTACTCTCATCATAATTGTCAATCTTGCCTGAAAGATCACCATCCGGCCCGAGCCTGTAAACTAAGGCTGATATATATGAATAAATAGCAGTTAGAGCCTCATAAAGCTTTTTATTATGAAGCTTTTTATCCCCCTCAATCTCTACTGTAAAGTCGAGAACCTCCTGCGGATTCTCAATAAACCTCTGTTTCCCATCCATATCAGATATAAGCAGCTCAAGCTCTGAAGCGAGTTTCTCCATATATGAGCGGAGAACCATTCTGGCCATGCTCCCGATCTGATCCTTTCTTTTAACAGAATCATCAAGACGCTTGGAATAGGCATAATACTGATCACTGCTTAAGGGGCGTTGAACTTTTATTTTATTATAAGCAGCGTAAGCATCAGCATAAGCCTGAAAAGATTCATGACATTTTCTCGTTTCATTGAATATATCCTGCATCTTCTGCTTAAAGTCAACTTTTACATTATCAGTAAAATCTACATTATATTTTATTTTGTTAGTGGTCATTACAAATGAGTATTCAAATTCAAACTCAAGGAAAAGGAGATATGACACAAGGATTTTATCATTATCATCAACAAACTCAAATACGCCTTTTTTATCATAACGCTTTAATGCGGTCAAATCCAGGCTTTGCATCATAATAAGCCCATCCCTGATAAACTTATCCACCCTCTCATTCTTATCAGGGGTTTTAGCAGAGACAGGAGAATCCTCATCCTGAGACGTGCCGCCCCCTGATTTATCCTTCCCGGGGTAAAGCTTTTTCATCCTTGTGCCCGGTTTTTCAGATTCGGCAATGGATAGAATATCATCAATCCGGGAATCTGTATCGAAAAATATATCCCCCTGGTAATAACAGAACAGGGCATGGAGCCTGGGGTAAAGCTTATAAAAAATAACATAGAGAGAATTTTTTACATCCTTCCGCTTATACCTCTGGTCACCACCGTCACCCAGCTTGCTGTCAACTTCAATGGTTTTTTCAAATGCATTATAAATAATATTTTCATAGGACTTGAGTATATAGAGCTCACGGAAAAGCATCATCAGAGGATCGCGCAGCTCAGACACATATTTAGGAACATCGGGGAAATTCTGATAATGGGTTGTTATCTGGTCCAGTATCATCTGGTCGTAAAGCTCACCAATCTTTTCAATGACTTCAAAATATATGGTGCTTATTTTATCAAGACGATCGGTAATTCTTCTTCCATTTACAGGATTCTTTTTAAAGAAATGATAGTAGATCATCTGAATTCCGATTAATGCCGGCTTATAATCCTCGGAAAAACGCCTGAGAAAACTCTTATGAAAATATACAGTGCTAAGGGGTGTAACCCTGAGAAAACGGAGACGCATCCTGATTCTGAATGGAGCAAAAAGGAGACCTGAGGTAAGAAAAGCTGAAGAGCCTGAACCACGGCCGGAAGCACCCCCCCTACGGGATGCTGCGGGTTTCTGGTCAGACTTAAGTGATCTGTAATGATCATCAAGGCGCTGCTGATATTCAGACTGCTTCTCCCTGTCTATTGCAAGGGAACGTCTTTTTTCACGATCCGAAACAACCTTACCACCGGCATCAACAAACTTATCAAAAAGTTCCTTTCTCCCGATTTCATCAATATCGTTAATCCTGATATTTTCCTTGGTCTTATCAATTTCTTTCATAAACAATCCATTAAAAATCAGTATAAAAAAGTAATATATTGCAATATGTAATAAAGTTAATTACTTAACTTCAATCCGGAATAAACTGCTCTTAGCCCACCGGCCGCCTCAGGAGAGAAGGAACTGGAAACAGCACAGTTAGACTAAATTCAATATTCATATAAATAAATCAATCGGGCCCTAAAGAAATAGTATCTTCATAATAAAGAGTTAAGTCAATTATTTTATTCTTGATTAAAATCATCATCACATATATTTTTACAGTATTATCAGGAATGTAGAGGTTATGCAATGAATAAAATAGGAATAATCGGGGCAGGAACCATGGGAACTGATCTGGCCCAGATAACAGCTGAGGCTGGATTTTCTGTAAAAATATACGATATTGATGAAAGAAAATCTCTCAACGCATTGAATACAATCTTTACAAGGCTCACAACCTATCTGGAGAAAAAAAGGATCAAAGAAGGTGATAGCCAGAAAGTCAGGGCATCAATCAGTATTGTAACCGATATGTCAGAGTTGGCAGATTCTGATATGGTTATTGAGTCAGTATTTGAGGATCTTGGAGTAAAGCAGGAGGTATTTCATGAACTGGATGAAGTATGCAAACCTGGAACTGTGCTTGCCTCAAATACTTCATCTATTTCAATCACTGAAATTGCTTCAGTTACAGAACGCCCTGAATCTGTGATCGGGCTCCACTTCCTCAACCCGGCCAGGGTGCTCCCCCTTGTGGAAATTGTACCCGGCTTTCTTACTACAAGGGAAACAGTGGAAATGGCCAGAACAGTGATAAAAAAACTGGGGAAGGATTTTGTCGAAGCCAAAGATTATCCCGGATTTTACCTTAACCGGATTCTCTACCCCATGATCAATGAAGCGATTTTTCTCCTCTACGAAGGGGGTACTAAACCTGAAGTAATTGACAAGACAATAAAAAAAGGCCTTAACCTCCATATGGGCCCGCTTCAGATAGCTGACCTGGTAGGCCTTGATGTGATACTTGCTATTGGTGAACAGATGATGAGAGGGTATGCGGATCCTAAATACAGGCCATGCCCCCTTTTAAAAAGATATGTGGCATCAGGCTACCTTGGTAAAAAATCGGGACGCGGATTTTATGTATACTGAGATCAGCCCCCTGTCCCCCAAAGGGGGCACGTAAAAGGAAAACTTGTGTTAGTAGATGAACCAGGGTATAAAACAACTGTATATATTGTTGAACTTGCAAATGAATTGATAAATGATATGACCAGTTCAGAAAAATATTGTGATTTAATTCAGTAATTATTCCTAAAGATATTTTTTAGTGCAATAATGATCTTTTCCATATCCCCGCCACCTAAGGCGGCGGGGATAATAGAGCATTATATTTCAAAAAAAAGTTAAGGAATTAACAGTGGATTTAATTAACAAATTGCGAATTAAAGATAAAGATATATTAAAAACTGGAAAAGTTACAGGAATGATAAAAATTAAATTATATAAGCAATATTTAGATAACTCGTGCCCCCGCTGGGGGACAGGGGGGAAAGCAAAAAAATACTCTCAAGAGGGGAATGTTTTATTTTGTATCCCGAAAATCCGGAATAAGCCATGAAAAAAAAAGGATCCATCATCTCACTTATTCTGATCCTGGGGCTCACCCCCCTGTCGGCATCACTCTTTGAAGAGCTGGACAAAGCCCCGGAAGGCGCGCATAAGGGGCAGATGTTTCTTGGTGCAACCATCGGGATGGGGATCCCCATGGGGGATATGATTTCTCATGAAGAGAAATTTGTAAAAGGGGACATTTATACTTTTCCGGATATTGGTACAACAAAGGAACTCCTTGTTACCCACCTCTCCTATGATTACGGAATAAACTTTGAATATATGCCCATAGATTATGTTGGTGCAAAAACAAAACTGAAGCGGGTAATAGTGGTACAAAGAACCCTTTTCGGGTCTAATTACAAAAACTGGAATGAGCCTGTATTTGAAAGCTTCCTCCTTACAGCTGGCCCCTCATTTCACCTTACAAACAGAAAGATGTGGGATATTACTCTATCCCCTTTTCTGGGCTATTTTACAGGAAAATATACAGCAACACCGATCGCAGCAGAACTGCTGGATAGCTACAGCGGGAGCAGAAAAAGGGATGTTTCAGGAGTGGCCTACGGTATTGATTTAAGCTTTGTGGCCTATTTAAGCGGAGGTTTATATATTTCTGCAGGGATTGAATGGACAACCTACCCCATGAGTTTCAGTCCAGGATTTAATCTGACACATGACGGCAAAACATACATGGATGGAAAAAACTCCGGCTCTCTTCAAACTGCAAACCTTGTCATTTCTGCAGGCTATGCCTTTGACAACTGATCCTCTCTTGAAGTAATCTTCTTTAAAAGGCGAAGCACGCTGAGGGTAACCCATCTGTCTGCTTCTTTCCCCTTGATAATACCGGGATGCCTTTTCTCACTTTTCCATATACCTCCAGGCCCCTGTTTTTTCATTAATTCATTAAAGGGCTTACCGCTTCTTTTATCAGGCCATAGGTCGCTGGAAAAAATAATATCAAGAACAGATACTGAATCAACCTGAGTCATTACAGGATAGCCCCTTAAGCCTAAATCTATTATCTGCCCGCACTGAAGAATCTCTTTTCCGGAATCGATAAAGATTTTTCCGGATAAAAAATATTCAGCAGCCCTGTTAATAAAGGGGATATAATCACTTCTCCCTGATTCAATTAATGCCTCAGCACAGGATGCTGTTGCTACAGGGCAGCTCTTTCTGGTATTATCCTTTTCAAATTCCACTCCCCTCCCCGGCTTTTTAAAAAACATGAGGCGGAGGGAATCACATGTACCATTAAAAGGACAATGAAGCCACCCACCATCAAAGCGCTGATTTTTAATGATCCATTCAAGCCCGCCTGCAGCTCTTTCCCGGCAGCATCCCGACTTAAGTAGAGCCCTCACCATCAGACCTGTTCTGCACCCTGTAGAAGTAAGGGGATTCCAGTCCAGAGAAAAACCCTTATCATCTGATGATAATTTATCAATAAGAAAAGATGCTGCAGCAGTCATAAACCGTGAGTCACACCTGTACCCGCACTCTGCAGCAAAAAGAAAATGCCAGAGAGTCCCCCTGTAGAAAAGATCTACATTTTTCATATCACCGGGAATCCCTTCATTTGAAACAGAGGAGGAGGCGGGAGAAGATAGATTCTCCAGAATAGAATAATCAGCAGCCCCCTCAGAAAGCAGGTCCCTTTTTGCAAGATATGTTATAACAGGGTCAGCACTGTCAACAAGCCATGGTATGGGATCACCTTTAAGATACCGGTTGATCATGGGAACCTGCTGTCCGCTAAAATACTGGCTATGGAATAATCGTAATCTGTAGTAATTTTAAAGTTACATGGATCACCTGAAACCATGGAAACATCTACCCCCATATTCATCACCAGGGAAACATCATCAGTTGCAGAAGAACCCTTACCGGTTGCAGCTTTTTCATGAGCCATTCTGATAATATCGTACCTGAACCCCTGCGGTGTCTGTGCGTAATAAAGGCTACCCCTTTCAGGTATATCCTTAACTATACTATCCTGTATAACAGCTACAGTATCAACTGCAGGGATATAGGTTCCAGCTGCCCCTGTGATTGAAGCTTTATAAACAACATCACTGATGATTCTCTCTGTTACAAAGGGGCGGGCCGCATCATGGAATAGTATAATATCATCATCATTAAAGGGGAGAGCCTTTAATGCATTAAAAGAGGAATCGGAACGCTCCCTCCCCCCTTCAACAAATGCTGCAATTTCCGGGTACTCTTCTGAGGTGAAATCTGAGCGGATTATATCCATAATCCCTTTTTCACATACAATTATTGCCCTGTCAACTGCAGGGGAATTAACAAAAGCATCAACAGAACATTTTAAAACAGAACGATTACCAAGCATCAATAACTGTTTAGGGGTTTGTGAATTAAGCCTTAGCCCTTTCCCCCCTGCAAGAATTACAGCATAAACCATATAAATATCCGGAAAGAAAAAATTTTACTGGATGAAAAACTGTTTTATTACAGTTTGAATTCCTTAACTTTTTTTTGAAGTAAAATGCTCTAATATCCCCGCCGCCTTCAGCGGCGGGGATACCGGGAAAAGCATAATTACACTAAAAAAAATATTCAGGAATAATTACTGTTTTATTATAAAATTTAATTGAAGAATAATCAAGCAGGAAATAATTTAATTTTACCGGTAATATAGGGTAACAGTAAATTATTTTGGGATAAGCCTGTCATTCCGGCCGAAGTGACAACGTAGGCAAGCATTTATAGAAACATCCTGTTTCGTGCTTGCAGGCAGCCATCGGGGCAGCACTGCGGGAATCTCATGAAAATTCAGGGGTTATGAGATTCCCGCATGCGCGGGAATGACAATGTCCACTAAATTTGACTGCTACCAGCAATCCTGATTAATGGGATAAAAAAAAATAAAAGAGGTCCAATTTGGCCAGTGCAGGAATTATTACAGTGAGCGACAGATCGTCAAGGGGGGAGCGGGATGATGTTTCAGGTCCTGTTATAAGGGCCTGGGCTGAAAAGATGGGCCTGGAAATTGCAGATGAAATTATTATCCCTGATGATACAGAGGTTATTAAAGAATCCCTTATAAAATTTTGCGACAGAAGGATCAGCCTTATTCTTACTACCGGGGGTACCGGCTTTGCACCCAGGGACAATACCCCTGAGGCTACAAGAGCAGTGATTGAACGGGAAGCACCCGGCTTTGCTGAGGCAATGCGGAGAAAGTCCATGGAAATAACTCCCCATGCCATGCTCTCAAGGGCTGTTTCAGGTATACGGGGAAGAAGCCTTATAATAAATCTTCCAGGAAGCCCCAAGGCTGTAAAGGAGAACCTGGAATTTATTGAAAAAGCCATACCCCATGCACTGGAACTTCTTGCTGACAAGGTTACAGACTGTGCAGAGGTGAATAAAGATAAATGAAAGAGATTCCTGACTCCATAATCGTAAAAAAGGGGGACATCACTAAGGAAAAATGTGATGCAATAGTTAATGCCGCAGCACCACCATTGTTAGGGGGCGGGAGTGTTGATGGAGCAATACACAGAGCAGCAGGCCCGAGCCTCCTTGAGGAGTGCAGAAAACTTGGCGGGTGCAGACATGGAGAGGCAAGGATAACCGGTGCATATAATCTCCCTGCGAAATTTGTTATACACACGCCAGGACCTGTATATAAAGATGGTAAAAGTAATGAAGCAGAGATTCTGAAAAACTCATACTATAATTCCCTTCTTCTTGCAAAAAAAGAAAAATTAGCCTCAATAGCTTTCCCTGCAATATCCACAGGTGTTTATGGATACCCGAAAGCGGAAGCTGCTGAAATAGCTGTCAACAGCGTAATAGATTTTATGAAAAATGAAGATTATATAGTAAAAGTCATCTTTGTTCTTTTTGATGAGGAATCGATGAGGATCTATAATAAAATAATTGAAGGAAAAAATAATGAACTATCCTGAACTGATGAAAAAAAGCGCGGAAAAATATTCAAGTATTGTATGCATGGGCCTTGATCCTGTACTTGAAGATATACCTGAGAAATCGGGGACACCTGGTGAAATAATCTTTAAATTTTATGAAAATATTCTTAACTGCATTGTTAAAAAGAATATCTACCCCGGAGCTGTAAAACCTAATTATGCATTTTATGCACAGTACGGCATTGACGGAATAAAAGCCCTTGAAAGTGTAATAGAAATATACAAAGAAGCGGATATTCCTGTAATTCTTGATTTTAAAAGGGGCGATATAGGTACAACAGCAAAAGCATATGCTAAAGAGGCCTTTGAATTTTTCAAAGCTGATGCAGTAACACTATCACCATACCTGGGCTATGATTCAATTGAGCCCTTTATTTCAGGATACCCTGACAAGGGGTATTATATTTTAACTAAAACATCCAATAAAAGCTCTACAGAGATTCAGGATGTTAAAACCGGCGATAAGGAATTTTTTCTCTATATTGCGGAAAAGCTTGTAGAGTGGTATCACCCCGGAATAGGATCAGTAGTTGGAGCAACATACCCGGAACAGCTGAGCAGAATTTCCAATATCTTTATCAATTCAGGGAAGGAGATCCCCTATCTTATACCAGGTGTTGGTACCCAGGGGGGAAGTATTGATGAGGTAATGGCAATATTGAAAAGATTCACTGATGTGAGAATACACAGGATCAATGCTTCAAGCTCAATTAATTATGCATGGAAGAAGTATAAAGAGATGAGATATGACGAAGCAGCAGTAAATGCCCTGAAAATTATGAATGAAGAGATCGGCATAGGGGTCTGATGAAAATCAGGTCTGCATAAAGAGATTGTTCAATACCATTCTGCTCAGGATGCTCACTACTACCCGCATTTATGCTCCCGGCCCCCAGCCGATTAACCTGACGTGCTGAATGAACTTATTCCGGCTTCCCCCGGAGGGGGATGAAAAAATTCTGCTCATATTTTTATTTAATTAATGATAGAGTAAAACAAACAAGTCAAAAATAGCACAAAAAAAAGTTAATTAACCCCCTTCGGGGGTGGCGGGAAATGATTTCCCGGGGGAAAAGAATTCATTCCGCCGGGGGCTTAGCCGAATTAATTGTTCGTTGAAAGAAGCGGGTAGTAGTGAGACCCCGCATGAGGAGGGTATTGAACAGAAATTATAATCAGTAATTATTCCTAAAGATATTATATAGTGCAATAATGATGTTTCCCATATCCCCGCCGCCTACGGCGGCGGGGATATTAGAGCATTTTATTTAAAATAAAAGTTAAGGAATTAACACTGATTTATAATACTAAAGATCAATTATTCCGAAACTGTAAGGGTAAGCTGAATAAACAATCCCCGAATCTTTGTAAAACTCCTCCATCTCCGATTCATCAATAAATGATAGAGAGGATGGATTCTCAGAGAAATCTTCTGTTAAAATCTCTTTAAGATGAGCATATACACCTCGATGTATAAGGAGAGATGATGATGCAGGATCTATATTCTCCAGTTCGCTGCTGTTTTCACCGGTAAGGGCAAATACAGGTTTGATAAAATTACTCCTCTCCTGCATAGTACGGTATCCCCTGCTCCCTGTAAAAACCTGGTAAAAGTGAAAAATGGACCCGTCCCTGTAGCTGTTATATATATGAAGACGCCTGTTAAAATTATCCTTCTCTGCAGAAGCAATTATTTCAAGGATTATACCCTCATCAAGGGGTTCCTCTCCATAAGCAATAACATTATAAAGCCTTGATACAGGGGGATTATGAGCAAATTTTTCAAATCCCCTGTAGAATGATGAAGCATCAGTAATAGAGATATGGAGATCAGTAACAAGAGTATGAACACGTTTTATAATTAAATCAGGATTCCATTTCAAGAAATCATCGCTTTTAAATCGTACCCCTTTAATATATAATGGATCAGGTGAATCTGTGAAATCGGGGATTGAATCTGAACTCTGCGAAAGACCTGTTCTGGCTTCAACATAGGAGGTTATATCCTTAATATCTGAAAAGGTGAAACCCCACCCTTCATGATAAAAATATGGGGGTTTCCGGAGAAAAGAAATATCTTCAGCCTCCCCCCTATCCCTTATCACTGTTCCAGGGAGTATCATCAAGGGATAGAGTTCAATAGAGTCGCCAAAACCGTGGTCAACAAGGGTATCAACAGTAAGCTTAAAGCTTTCCGGAGTATCCCCGGGAAGACCGGGAATGATGCCGATTTTAAGCTCAATCCCCGCATCTTTAAGATACTCCATACCCTGAAGTTCCTTTGCTGTATCAGAATCCCTGCAGACATTTTCAAGTGAGCGCCTGTTAAGTGACTGAAGACCCACTTCCAGTGAGGCAAAACCGGCTTCATACATAAGTCTGGCTGTTTCAGGGTCTATCCTGTCTGTGCGGATTTCAGTGTGGAGTTTTATGCCGGGATTAACTCCTTTAAGTTCAATAAGCTTCTCCCTGAACTGCGGTGATCTGTCAAAAGCGGGTGAAAGAAGATAAATCTCCTCAATAGCCCCGGGATTCTGCAGTACCTGCGTAAGTGTATTAAAGGGTATCTCCCGTACCCTGGAAAAATTTTTTGAATAGTAGCAGTAGGAGCATCTGTATGGGCAGCCCCTTGTCATTTCTATGAATACGGAACCGCCAGGCATAGTATTCAAACGCCTGGAAGAGAGGGGTTCAATAATTTTCAATGGATCAATAAGTTCTGAAGCGGGCTGTATAAAAAGAGGGTTGCCATTTACATAGACCGGTTCAATTTGATCATCTCTGAATAGCTGCTCAAAAAACCACTCACCCTCACCTGATACAAATCCGTTAACAAAGGGTTGATGCTCATTAAGGGCAATAGAGCCATATGCAATTTCAGGCCCGCCAAAAAATATCTGTATAGTGCTGTTCCTTTCTTTGATCTTTAATGCAATGGCAAGATTTCTCTCAATATTCCAGAGATAAGATGTAAAGCAGACCATATCAAATGAAAGATTCTCTATATAGGTTATAATTAATTCATCACTGCATAGAGATGAAAGCACATTGGGGAGTGTTTCACAATAATTTCCGGGGAAATTGGTATTTATATAACCGGATAAAAGAGCTGGAGCATACTCAACATTTGCATTAATATAGCCTCTATTGTGATCGGCTAAAGGTAGCTGAATAAATAATATTCTCATTGCAATGTCAATTCCTTAACTTTTATTTGAAATATAATGCTCTAATATCGAGGCTGTCTCAAAAGTCGGATTTTCAAGGTTTTGTCATTCCGGTTTTGCAACTTCAATTATTGCAAATACCGGAATCTCCTGATTAAATCAGGCCTAAGAGATACCGGCATTCCGCTACGCTACAGCCGGTATGACAAGAAAATTACTTTTTGGACAGCCCCGATATTAGAAACAGCATAATCACACTAAAAGATATCTTTAGGGATAATTACTGTTAACATTATACAAAAAACCTTAAAAGATGTTGAAAAAAGAATCATAACATGCATTAGTTGTTTAATTGCAACTATAATGAAATTATATAAGAGATAAATTGATAAAAAAAAGTCCGCCAAAAAGATGGAATGTCCTCTGCGTAGATGACAGCAGGCTAAGCAGGGCATTTATAGAGAAAACCCTCGCGCCTGTGAACATCGATGTTGATATGGCGGAAAACGGATTGGTAGGGATAAAAAAAGTCTCTTCCGGTAAGTACGACCTTATCCTTGTTGATATTATAATGCCGGAAATGGACGGATTCGAATTTTTGAAGGAATTCAGGAAGATAAAAGCAAAGGAGTTTATACCTGTAATTTTTATGACAGGCCTGGATGACCTGAAAAGCAAAATAAAAGGCCTCAATATCGGGGCTGATGATTACCTCATGAAACCTCTTAATGAAAATGAACTTGTTGCCAGGGTAATATCCCTCCTGAGACTCAAAGACACCAATTCCGAGCTGTATGAAAAAAATCAGCTCATCAAACGGGAACTTGAAGCTGCAAAAAAAATTCAGCGCTATATTATCCCTTCAGACTTTACTTATATTAATTACCCCTCAGTAAGCGGAATTTATCACCCTATTGATGACATAGGGGGGGACTTCTTTGACTGTATCAAAATTGATGAAAACAGAACTGCCCTGATGATCGCAGATGTGACAGGTCACGGTATACCTGCGGCTCTTACTATGACAATGTCAAAAATGCTTTTCACTATATACGCGGATAAATTTAACGGCTCTGCAGGTGTAATGAAAGAGATTAACATGCATCTCCGGGGAACACTTCTTGATACTCAATACATTACAGCATTTTACGCTCTTTTCGACAGCAGAGAGAGTAAACTTACATTTACCAATGCCGGACACCCGAGAGGTCTTTTTTACAGGAAATCAAAGGGGAAAGTTATGGCTCTTGATACTTTCGGCCTTTTTCTGGGTATATCTGACAATATTGAATATGAGGAGAAAAGCATCACCGTGGAAAGGGGAGACCGGCTCCTCCTCTATACTGACGGTATCAGTGAGCTGAAGGACAGTTCAGGTGAAGAGTTCGGTGAGGAGAGGCTGGCAAAATTTATCAGGGAAAATCATCAGACCCGCGGGGAGAGCTTCAATTCCAATCTCCTTAAAACTGTTAACAGTTTCAGCAGGGAGAGCGAAAGGAACGATGATCTGGCATTTTTAAATATCGAATTTTAAATCAATGAAAAGCACCCTATATATAAGAGTAATAAACGGAATTATTATTCCGGGACTTGAATATGAAATCTCAGGAAAATCAGAGCAGAAATTTATAGCCCTTTCAGCTGTATACCCCCTGCAGAAAGAGGAGAAATCACACTTCACAGTATCGATTAAAAGACTCACTGAGAAACTTCAGATCGGTTTTATTGCAGAGAAAAATAAACCCGCATTTGAAAAATGGTTCCGCTCAATTGTTGAAAAAAATTTGAAAAAAACGGAATTTATTCTTAAAGCAGTAACCGGGAAAGAAATAAAGGGTATCTCAATAAGTGAAGAAGAACGGTTCAGTAAAAGTAACTCCTATGAATATCTGCTCATTATAAGGGGTGGGAAAAAAGAAAACCGGGTTAGAATTCTTCTGGAGAACCGGTTTTTTAATCTCTTTTATCCTCAACTTAACAGTACAATTCAGTATAGTGATATCCTAAATGAGATTTCCCCATTCTTTGATAATCCATATATAATTCAGCCCCGCTTTGAAACAATAATTGAAGATCTCCCCCATGAAGAGGTATCAAACCTCTTTAACCAGATGCTCAAAACCTCAAGACTATCCCCCTATGAAATAACCGCCCTGATTTTATATAATCCTCATCTTAAAATGAAAATAATTAATTCCCTCTCAGAAAATATTAAGAAAGATATAAAATTTAATATTAATAAATACAGAGGAATGAACAGGATAACAAAAAAAGACTCCGCAGCTGCAGTATACTCAATTGAAGAAGGAGTGAGAGATCTTTTATTGAAAGAGAAGAGCAGCTACTCAAGGGAGCTTTTATATATTTCGGAGATCCTCAAAAAAATTTACAGGTACGGATTATATCTTAAGAAAGATTTTGATACAAGGTTAAATGAAATCGAAAAGAAGTGGGGAATGGAGAAGGTACCCCCTCTTTGCAGTGACAGGATACTTAATGCTGCTTTCAGTGATAATGAGGGGAGAAGAAAAAGTATTCTGGAAAAATACCTGCCGGAGAGAAGAATCGAAGAAATTTTCGCTCTGGATGAAAACTTTTCACTGAAAGAGAAAATCGAAGCGGAGATAGAATTTCTTACGCAATTCCGGAAAAAATATTTTGAAACAAATCATAAAGGTCATGAAAGCTTCAGCTACCTGATTTCAGGTATGCATAAAAAAAACGATTTTCTCTTTCTGCTCCGGGAAACAGGGTGGTTTACACTTGCCACAGCCCTTAAAGGGGCGGAGGGAAAAACTGCAGATAAAATACTACAGAATATTCCTCCCCCTGCTTCAATGCTGATAAAAGATGTATTGAATAAAAAATTAAATCCGGATATTCTCCATGATGAAAAACAGATTCAGAAAGCAGGGAAAATATGTGTGGATACTATTATCTCCCTCTACAATGACTGTTTAATTGAACTGGAGGATTAATAAAATTAAAGAGTTTCACCGGAATCATCTGCGGATTCATCATCAGGGGTTTCCTGATCAGGTATGCCGTCTGAATAATCCCCCGCAATCAGCGGTACAGGCTGTTCCGGTATTGTATCTGCAGCCTTATCATTTATAAATGCTTCAAGTTTATTGATACCGTCACGTAATTCATGAAACTCGGACAGATTAAGGGCAACTCCCTTCTGTGTGGGCTTGTAAATATCATTACCGCTGCTGTCTCTCCCTGCAAGATACCAGATCCTGATATTAATCAGCTCCTTCCCTTTAAACTCGGAAACCTCAATCCTTATTATTTCGCCAGCGTTTCTCTGAATATCCTTAATAAGTACAGTCATAAAACTCTCCTTTATCTTCTCTCAGTAATAATCGTATTACTGCTGAGGTTTAAAAAATTATAAGTCAAATCAATGTTAATTCCTGAAAATATATTTTAGTGTAAAAATGGATTATTTTATATCCCCGCATACTTCGACGGAGGGGATAATAAAGCATTTCTACATGATAATAAGTTCAGGAATAAATAGTGAAGCCAAAATTAGTATATAGATCAGACGGGTCAATTAAAAGTATAAATATTAACAAAAAAGGGGCGCATTAAAAGCACCCCTCTTTGCATATGAATCAGAATAAAACTTAGAAGCTGTACGCTATACCAAGGTTAAGCTGCAAAGCAGTTTCGCCCCTTGCTGCGATATCAAGGAACTTGAATCTTCCTTCAACCATAAGGGTCAGTGGACCGGTAATTTTAAAATCTGATCCAAGAAAAAGGTCAACGCCCGCATCTGAATCTTCATCATATGTATTATCAGAATCTGTATTATAATAGTTTAATGAAGGACCAAAACCTATAAATGGGGCAATAGATTTTTTACCCATAAAAAACCAGTACCAGTCCATGTGGATACCCCATACATCTATGGCATCATGATTTTTCCGGTCAAGGGTAAAAAAATCAACACTGGGACGGAAATTAAGGTCATTAAAAAGAAATTTACCCATGTCAAAATAGATACCGAAATTAGGTGTATCATCATAATTCTTCAGGTCATCCTTTGGCATTGTATAACCCCCCTTTATGCCTATTGTAGCTGCACTGGCATTATTATAGGTAAAGGTGAACAAAATTGAGAGTGCTAATACTGTTAAAAGTATTTTTTTCATCTGAAAACTCCTGAACTAAATTTTATTGTAAAATATTTGCCGGATAATAGTGATGCAGATACCAATTTTCCATGGATTATCTAAGCAATTATTTTTATCCTTCAGATTAATATAGTGTATAAGGAGGGAAATGTCAATTGAAAAGAGTGCAGAATGTTAAGTATAAGTAACAATAAGAGCTTATCTGATTATTAAAAAAAATTAAATGCGTCTATATTCAATAATGATTTCTAAACTTTTTAGCTCTTTCCGGATTCGTGGGATATAAAGGGAGTACTTCTTTGCTTTTCCCCCTGTCCCCCAAAGGGGCACGAGTTATTTATTATCACTCTGAAAATATAATTGTTACCACTTTGATAACTATTCCCTTTATATTGTTCCGCATATCTTTTGCAAGCTAAACAAAAGGATGTTTTAATACTTTTGATTCACCAACTTGCTCAAGATTATATTTTACGTGCCCCCTTTGGGGGACAGGGGGTTGACTTCGGTAGATGCGGTGAACAAATAATATTATTACTCTTCCCAAAAATTAAGGAATTATCAAAGAAAAAAATGTGTATATTTGTTTGACATCTATTAAGATAAAAAGCGTAAGTAATTAAGTATTAAGCAAACTGAGGCTAAAATGAAAAAAACACTGATCATGATAATATCTGACAATAATCTTGAATTCATAAACCGGGGTATTCTGGAGATAGGGAATATTGAAGATGCAGATCTTCTGATTATAGATGAAGCATCTGAATATGATATCCTTGAAGAAATCGCGGAACATAAATCTGTAAAGTGCATCCTCCATACCCAACCCCTGGGATACGGCGCATGTATTGTTGAATCGATAAATTATGCTAACAGCTTTGAATACGAATATCTCATTACTGCAGACTGCAGGGCGGAAAAATTCAGGGATAACATAAGCACAATACAGAATAATCTCAATTACGGCTATGATATTGTAACCTGCAGCAGAATTCTGGAAAATTACAGACATGATTTGATTGAAAATAATATTATCGAAATGCTTGATGCAGTGGCTCTATGCCTCAGAGAGAGTACAGGGCTTGATCTGACAGATCCCCTCTCCCCGGACAAGGGGCTGGGATTAAAAAACATGGAACAGATTTTCCTTACAGAAGAGGGTCAGGGGGCTCTTCTGCAGCTATTTGTTCAGGCAGTTTACTTCGGATACACGGCGTTAGAGATCCCTGCTGAAGAAGACATGAAAATCGTAAAAAACGATTTTGAAAGTGACGAGCCTCTTGATGAATTTTTATCTGTAATTGAAACAGAAAAATATCTCTACAGCAAAGGGAGTATTAATTAAATATTTCAGTTAAGAGATAACGGTAGAATTCTGGAGATATAGTCATTCCCGCGAATGCGGGAATCTCATAAATCGTGATTTTTTCAGGAAGAATCCAGCAGTGCAGCAATGATGAATGCCTGTGTTATCACTTTAGCCGCAATGACAGACTTTCTACCTTGAATTCATCTGCAGTAAAGAGAAGCCACTGTTTTTATGATTGACAGAGCATAAAGGGAACCGGATAAAACATACTGGATATTTATATTTCCGCAACAGGAAAAATTTATTAAATAATCCCATGATGAAGGAATGACAAAACCGTTAATTATTCAAAGCGATAACACCCTCCTCCTTGAGGTGGATCACCCCGATTTTGAGTTCACCAGGGACGCCATTTCCCCCTTTTGTGAACTGGAAAAAAGCCCTGAGCATATACATACTTACAGAATAACACCATTATCTTTATGGAATGCTGCAGCATCAGGCCTGACAAGCGAAAAGATTCTGCAGGAACTTTCAAATTATAGCCGCTACGAAATTCCCCAGCCGGTTATAACAACAATAAAAGAGCAGATGAAGCGTTACGGGCTGCTGAGCCTGACAATGGAAAATGATGACCTGGTGCTATGCTCAAAGGATTCAATACTCCTGAATGAAATTACCCATAATAAAAAGCTGCAGAACTATCTTATTGAAAGACTCGATGCCTACAGGATCAGGGTAAAAAAAATATACAGGGGCCACATTAAACAGGCCCTGATTAAAATCGGTTTCCCTGTAGAGGATCTGGCAGGCTATGAAGAGGGGGACCACTGTGATATTACTATCACACCTGCCGGGATTGATGAAACCGGACTTGAGCTGAGGGATTACCAGAACAGCGCAATAAACGCCTTCCACAGAGGGGGGGGACCGGAAGGGGGGAGCGGAGTGGTTGTGCTCCCATGCGGTGCAGGTAAAACAATAATCGGCATAGGTGTAATGGATGTGCTGAAAACCCAGACACTGATCCTGGTGACAAATACAATCGCATTAAGGCAATGGAAGGATGAACTTCTGGCTAAAACAGATATTACCCCCGATATAATCGGCGAATATTCCGGGGACAAAAAAGAGATCAAGCCTATAACTATAGCAACATACAACATTCTTACTTACAGAAAGAATAAAAAAGAGGAATTTCTCCATTTTGATATTTTCAACTCAAAAAACTGGGGACTCATTATTTATGATGAGGTTCACCTCCTCCCTGCACCGGTTTTCAGGCTCACTTCAGAAATTCAGTCAAAAAGACGGCTTGGTTTAACTGCAACATTAATCAGGGAAGACGGGCTGGAAACAGATGTTTTCAGTCTTATAGGCCCCAAAAAATTCGACATGCCCTGGAAAATTCTTGAAAGGTCGAACTGGATTGCAACAGCCCTCTGCACAGAGATCAGAATAGAACTACCTGAAAATTCAAGGATGGAATATTCATTATCTAAAGACAGGGAAAAGTTCAGAATATCATCAGAAAACCCGAGAAAGATAGACTTTGTAAAAAGGATTGTAGAGTATCATAAAGGTGCAAATATAATAATTATAGGGCAGTATATTTCACAGCTTGAAGAGTTTGCCAGGGTCTTTAAGTTCCCCATTATTACAGGGAGCACACCCCTTGCAGAGAGGGAGGATCTCTATAAAAAATTCAGGGCTGGTATTATTAAATGTCTTATTGTATCAAAAGTGGCAAATTTTTCAATTGATCTCCCTGATGCTAATGTTGCCATACAGATATCAGGGACCTTCGGATCAAGACAGGAGGAGGCGCAGCGACTGGGCAGAGTTCTCCGTCCGAAAAGAGACGAGAATATCGCCTATTTCTACACTGTAATCACCTCCAATTCTGTAGAAGAAAGATTTGCTCACAACAGACAGCTCTTCCTCACAGAACAGGGTTATACCTATACTATACTTAATGAAGAGATGTTCAACTCAATTTTCGGAGAATCTTTGGATGAGAATATTTAGCATAAAAAACATAATAAAAGCAGTACTTGCAGCAGGAATAATTTTAACCCTTTTTATCTACTGTGCCTCTTCAGCAGATTTAAAAATTTATCTGGTTACAGAAGAGAGGGGAATTATTTTATCAGAAAACAGCGGAAGAAGCTGGAGCTCCTTTAACAAAGGTCTCCCGGATAAGGTTGAACCTTTGCGATTATACCGGGCTGGTAATTACCTTTATCTTACAACCTGGTCATCAGGTCTTTACAGAAGTGAAGAGGCCTCCCCGAACTGGGTTAACATAAGTTCACCCGATTTCAAAACAAGAAGCATTTACTTTGATGATGCTGAATACAGAAAAATTTCAGCATTTAACTTTGACCCTGAAAACCCGGACTCACTTGTAATAGCGACCAAGCATACAATATACAGATCAGAGAACAGAGGGGACACATGGATAAAACTCCCCAGGACCGGGCTTCATGAAAGAAATTATATAACAGCCCTGTCTGTAACAGGGAAACGAATTTACGCTGGAACATCCTTTAACGGCATATATGAATTTAACGGCTCCAGATTTACTCATGCGGGAAAGAACCTTCCAGGTGAACCATATTCCGGAACCCTCACATTTACTGAGCAGGTAACCTCATTATTCTCTGATAAAAAGATGGTAATGGCCGGATTCTTTTTCGGTTCAGGTATTTATTCTAAAAATCATAATGCAAAAACATTCCAGTACACTGCCGGGAGTGAAGATAAGGTTAAACACTTTTCTGTGGATGATATTTCAATAATTAATGGAAAGGTCTGCTATACATCAGGTGGAGAATTTTTCATGTCTGATGAAAATAAAAAACCTCTCCCTCTTGATAATATCAATTCTGTAATAAAAAATGCATCTGAAAGATACAGAATAATCTCTGCCACGGTTACTTCCAAAAGCGGTGCCTACCCTGCTCTCTCCGCAGTTCCGGAAAGGACTGACAGCAGTAAACGATCTGAGACTACAGGAGGGAAAAATTCAATTTACCTGAGCGTTTCTGCTGTAAGGAGTAACCTGAACAGATACATAAAAATTGCAAATGAAACCGAAATAAACGCCTTTGTTATAGACATGAAGGATGATTTCGGAAATATTTATTTCCCTTCAAAACTGAAAACCGTAACAGAAATCAGATCACAGAGAAATCCGGTTAACGTAAAACATATCCTGAAAACAATGAAAGAGAACAATATCTATTCCATAGCACGTATTGTAGTTTTTAAAGATAACAAAATGTATCAGGGATATAACAGCAGGTATGCCATAAAAAACCGCAAAACAGGTAAGCCATGGAAAGGTACAGAGCATGAATACTGGGTGGATCCCCATTCTGAATTTGTTCACGATTACAACATCGGGCTTGCAAAGGAGCTTGCTGAAATGGGATTTGATGAAATCCAGTTCGATTATATCAGGTTCCCCTCTGACGGGCCAATACACCTGTGCAATTATACACACAGAAAAGATAATGATACCTATAAATCTGAAATTATGGTTGATTTTTTAAAGAAAGCGAAAAAAAATCTAAATGTACCTGTTTCTGTTGATATATACGGATTCAACTCATGGTATCATTTCGGAAACTGGATAGGCCAGGATATGGAGGCTTTATCAAGGGTTGTTGATGTAATAAGCCCAATGGTATATCCGTCACATTTCGGAAGAAGCTTCTATATGAAGGGAGACAGGGCCGGGAGATCATACAGGATTGTATATGACGGCGGTAAACGGGCAATGAAGCTCATTGATCATTCAGTCCATATACGCCCTTATCTTCAGGCATTTAATCTCCTCTCCCCCACATGGGGTCCGGGGTATATTAACAACCAGATTAATGCGGCAAAAGAGAGCGGTCTCAATGGCTACACACTCTGGAATGCCAGGGGGGATTATGATACACCCTTCCAGGCTCTGAAAAATAAATGAGGATATGATGAAGTGCTTTGACATTAAATGGGATAATAGCAAAGAGTGCCCAGTAATACTTTTAGAAGGTGATATCACAGGTGACTCCAGTGATAAAATCCAGCAAGCATACGACAGGATAAAATCTGAAAAACATACTGAAACACTTATTTTTGATTTCACTAATTCGCAATATATAAACTCATCAGGAATATCTATCTTTATTCAGATGCTTCAGGAATACCAGGAACATAACGGCCGTTTCATTTTCACAGGACTCAACGAGCATATGAGCAAGGTTCTTGATATTGTAGGGATAACTGAATATATCACAATCTGTGATTCAATTAATTCAGCATTTAGTCTGAGTAAAAATAAATAATGGAGTATATATATGCCCCGAAAAAGTAAATCCCCTGAAGAATGTATACTCTCAATTGATGCGGGAACTCAGTCTATACGCGCAGCTATAATTGATCTACATGGAGACATCATAGAAATTGTGAAAACAGAGATAGATCCATATTATTCATCTAATCCGGGATGGGCTGAACAGGATCCGGAATACTTCTGGAAAAACCTGAAAATCACCCTGAAGAAACTGATGCAGAACAGAAATGTAAAGAAGGAATCAATTAAAGGGGTAACTATAACCACACAGCGGAACACAATGATTAATCTCGATAAAGAGGGGAACCCATTGAGGCCCGCAGTTATATGGCTGGACAGGAGAAAGGCTAAAAAAGAAGCCTGGCCCCCTATCCATATCAAGGGTGCACTTAAAGCATTAAATCTCTATGATTCAGCCATATATGCTGTTATGGAATGTGAAGCAAACTGGATAAAGCAGAATCAGCCGGAAATCTGGGAGAGAACACACAAATATATATTTCTATCAGGTTTTCTAACATACAAACTTACAGGTGAATTTACAGATTCTACAGGGAACCAGGTAGGGTATGTACCATTTGATTTTAAAAAGCAGGAATGGGCAGGGAAAAATGATTTAAAATGGTCAATGTTTCATATAGAGAAGGAAAAACTCCCTGACCTGATAAAGCCTTCAGGTATACTCGGTTATATCACATCAAAGGTCTCTAAAGAAACAGGCGTACCTGCAGGGCTCCCTTTAATAGCAGCTGCTGCTGATAAGGCATGTGAGGTTCTGGGATCCGGCTGCACATCTCCCGATATCGCATGTCTCAGCTTTGGTACAACAGCAACAATCGAAACTACAGGTTCTAAATATACGGAAATTATCCCCTTTATGCCGCCATACCCCAGTGCAATACCGGGATTCTACAATACAGAGGTAATGATATACAGGGGCTACTGGATGGTCAGCTGGTTTAAAAATGAATTCGGCCATAGCGAAGTTGAACTGGCAAAGAAAAGAAAAGTAGCACCGGAGATAATTCTGGATGAAATGGCCGGTAAAATCCCGGCTGGTTCAATGGGGCTCATGCTTCAGCCATTCTGGTCCCCTGGTGTTAAAATACCGGGCCCTGAAGCAAAGGGTTCAATTATCGGATTTGGAGATGTACACACAAGGGCTCATGTATACAGGGCAATACTGGAAGGGCTCTCCTATGCCCTCAGAGAAGGGGCGGAAAGAACTGAGAAGAAGAACAAAGTGAAGATTGAAAAGCTCCGGGTATCAGGGGGGGGATCTCAAAGCAGGACCGCTATGCAGCTCACTGCTGATATTTTCAACAAAGCTGCAGAAAAGCCCCATACCTATGAAACCTCTGCCCTGGGTGCGGCAATAGATGCTGCTGTGGGATTAAAACTTTACAAGGATTTTGACAGTGCGGTAAAGGGAATGACCAGGGTTGGTGAAGTTTTTGAACCGTCGAAAGAAAACAGCAGAATTTATAATGATCTTTATGAAGGGGTATACATGCAGATGTATAAAAAAATGAAACCTCTATATGAAAATATCAGAAAAGCGACCAAATATCCTCCAATGATAGAATAAAAAAATAAATAAAGGGGCTCACATTATTTCATGTAAGCCCCTTTTATATACTATACTATACTATACTATACTATACTATTTTATTTATCATTTTGATTACTACTTCAATATCTTCAGGGTTCGCTTTATCAAGAAGCTTTCTGAATTCTACAAGCTCTTTGCCGTAATTCTTTTCATCAGCTGAAACAAATTTATCGCCAACACCGTAGAGAAGCCAGTCCAGCGAAATTTTATGTCTTATTGAAATACTTCTAATAAACTTAAATGAGGGATTCTGCGAACCGCATTCAACCTTTGCAACATAACGCCTGTCTATGCCCGCTGATTCACCAAACTCTCTCTGAGTAATTTTAAGCTCCTTTCTCACTTCTTTGATACGGAACCTGATCTGTTTGAAAAATTCTGCCTCCATTTCATCACTGAGTACGTCATTTGAAAAAAATGGATGATCCTTGTATCTTTCACGATACTTGCTTTCATTACCAATTGTTGTATTCATATTCCCTCTATCTTTGTTTATATTTTTGCACAAAGTATTATAGTCTCTATTTTTCCCGGGGGGAAATACCATTTTAAGACTATATCTATTGTTTATACGCTAAAAATAATTAACTCTGTAACTCCCAAATCTTACTGCACTTAGCAAGATTATTTATATTTAAAATCTTCAATAAATTTGAGACTTTAATAGTGTCTTTGTTACAGAAAAAGCCTAAAATGTCTACTTTAAAATGATTTCTAATAAAAAAAAATCGAAACTTATTTAAAAGTGGGGGGCAGATTCGTCTCAGCTCTCCAGATTCGCGCTAATACAAATTCTACAATCCATTATTGAAAACTTAAAAAATGTCCGGTATGGTACAATAACAGGAGAGAACTTAAGAGAATTGATTGAATAAAATATACTTTACATCATTTAAACAATAAATGAACTTAAATTCAGTAATTATTCCTAAAAATATTTTTTAGTACAATAATGATGTTTTCCATATCCCCGCCGCCTTCGGCGGCGGGGATATTAGAGCATTTTATTTCAAATATAAGTTAAGGAATTAACACTGACTTAAATTATAAAAGAATGAATCAGCAGCAATAAACAATGTCTAATAATAGAGCAGGTAAATATGATATCAGTCAATAATGCCCTGGAAATAATACTCGGCAGTACCCGTACAATCGAAAGTTTTGAAACATCTGATATTTTCAATCTGACCGGGAGAATTCTCTACAGCAACATTATTTCAGGAATAGATGTTCCTCAAAGAGATAATTCAGCTATGGACGGCTATGCAGTAATATATTCAGAAACCTCGAATGCTTCTGCAGATAATCCGGTATTATTGTCAGTTACTTCAGAAGTTCAGGCAGGGGGGGAATATTCAGGCTCCCCTTTAAAAAAAGGTGAAGCAGTACGTATTATGACAGGAGCCAATATTCCGGATGGTGCTGATGCGGTTATCCCCTTTGAAGATACAGAAGAGACAGATGGAAAGGTAAAAATATTCAAAAGCCTTGCAAAAAACGAGAATATACGTTTCAGGGGTGAAGATATACAGAAAGGGGACATTGTTTTAAAAAAAGGGGTAAGAATTGATTCTGCTCAGGCAGGTTTAATTGCTTCAATGAATATCAGCAGGGCTGATGTTTACAAAAAACCGGAAGTTGCTGTTATTTCCACCGGGGATGAAATTATTGAACTGGGGAGCAGCAATCCATCCGGAAAAACTGTTAACAGTAATGCCTACACCCTCTGTTCTGAAGTAAGAAAATATGGTGGTGAACCTGTTTACCTCGGTATAGTAAAAGATAATATTATAGAGACAACAGAAAAAATAGAAGATGCTATGAAGAGCGATATTATTATAACATCCGGGGGGGTCTCAATGGGGAAATATGACTTTATCCCCGATGTAATGAGGAACCTGGGTGTTGATATAAAAATTCAGAAAGTATTAATGAAGCCTGGAAAACCTGTTGTATTTGGACATATAGGGAGAAAATTATTCTTCGGGCTCCCCGGCAACCCCGTATCAGTAATGGTTTCATTTATGCAGTTTGTACGCCCTGCCCTTCTTAAAATGGCTGGTGCGGAAAAAATCAATAAACCTGTTATTGGAGCAAAGCTTACTGAAAATATAAAAAAGAAACCGGGCAGAAAACATTTTGTAAGGGGGGTCTACACAATCAGTAATAATCAATTCCATGTAAAAACAACAGGGGACCAGGGGTCAGGGATATTGAGATCAATGAGTGAAGCTAACTGCCTTATTATGCTTCCGGAAGAATCAGGAAATGCAGCACCCGGGGATATAGTGGATATCCAGCTCATTGATCATGGTGAAATATAATGACAGCGAAGGGTATACTGCTCTATTCAGGTGGGCTTGACAGCCTGCTTGCTGCAAAGCTTCTTATGGACCAGGGGGTTGAGCTTACCGGGCTTCATTTTATTCTCCCATTTTACCCCCCTGATTTTGATATTAATACACTCTCAGCTGTAAAACAGGCAGAACAGATAGGACTGAAACTGGAATTTTATAAATGCGGAAAAGAATATCTTGAGATGCTGAGAAACCCATTACACGGGTACGGAAAAAATATTAATCCGTGCATAGACTGTAAAATCTTCTTCATAAAAAAAGCAGCTGAATATATGATTAAATATAATGCAGATTTTGTAGCATCCGGCGAAGTAGTAGGGCAGCGGCCCATGTCGCAGCTTAAACACACTTTAAAGCATATAGAAAAAAGCACTGAACTTAAAGGGAAATTATTAAGGCCTCTGTCAGCAAAATTACTTGAGCCCACATTTGCCGAAATAGAGGGAAAAGTAGACAGAGAAAAACTTCTGGACATTAACGGAAGAGGGAGAAAACGCCAGCTTGAAATTGCTGCCGGCTATGGAATAACCGATTACTCATCCCCATCAGGAGGGTGTTTATTCACTGATGCGAATATTGCTGCACGAATACAGGACATATTTGATAATGAAACAGATATCAATGAAACAGATATATACTCTGCAACACTGGGAAGGCATTACAGGACTGAGAATAAGGGTAAAATAATTATAGCCCGCAATGAAAGAGAGAGCAGGGAACTGGAAAAATTAAAAGAATCAGCAGACTGCATGTTCTACCCTGTTTTCAGCGGACCCACTGTTTTTGTAAAGGGTAAGATCAGCAAAGATGATGAAGTGATGATTACAGCATTTATGGCTAAATACGGAAAACCTGAACCGGGAGAGAAAAGGGTATCCATGATATGCAGAGAGGGGAAAGAATCAACACTCTACGCAAGAGAAATGGATACTGAGTCATATAACAGGTTCAGAATATAACTATTAAAGGAAAGTCCTTATGATTTTTACAAAAAATAAAAAGAGTAAAAAAAATATATCATTCCTTGTTTCCGGAAGAGGATCAAACTTTCAGGCCCTTGCAGAGAAAGTTCAGAAAGGGTACATTAAAGCTGATATTAAGATTGTAATATCTGACAGGGGCGATGCGCCTGTTCTGAAAAAAGCGGAAATGATGGGAATAAATTCTCTATTTATTGACCCTAAAAAATTTTCCTCAAGGGAAGCGCATGAAAGGGAGATACTCCATATCCTCCATGATAAGGAAACTGACCTGGTTGTTGCTGCAGGCTACATGAGACTCCTCACACCGGTTTTTATAGAACCATTCAGAAACAGAATAATAAATATTCATCCGTCACTACTCCCTGCATTCCCCGGGAAAGACGCCCAGGGACAGGCTATAGAACATGGGGTTAAAATAGCCGGATGCACCTGCCACTTTATTGATGAAGGGACAGATACAGGACCGATTATAATGCAGACTGCAGTAGATGTAAGTCAGGAAGATACAGCTGATACTCTTTCTAAAAAGATACTGGTTCAGGAACATAAAATTCTATGTGAAAGCGTTAAACTTTTCTGTGAAGAAAAAATTAAAATTGAAAACCGAAAAGTATATATTATTTAATTATTTTCTTTCAAATTTTTTCTTAAGTCCCTGATCCCTGATCTGATAATATATTTCAAGACCCCCTGAAACCTGCTGACTCTTTAAAACAGTCCCCTGCTTAAGCGGCTTCTCGAACTCGCCGCTTATCTTGGAAATATCAGTAAATCTGCTGTCATTAAGCATCCTTACCCGGACAATATCCTGAAGTATTTTATGCCTGGCGCTGTCGATTGCACCATCAAGATCTTTTGAGATAATCCTGACTGTATAGGTATCTTCATCTGCCCAGCCAAGCTTTATATCAGAAGCATTTTCTTTTACAGGTACTTCCACCTTATCTTCTTTTACTATCTGCCTGTCAGAACTGCATCCGATAAAAAAAAGTAATAAAATTATTATAAATATTTTCATAAAGACACCCGATTAACTTGATTAATAGTATATTTCAAATTATATTTAATATAAATAGATTTACAGAAAAATCAATGATTATTATATATAATTCCGTTTGATGAAATATATTTTAGTGTAAACAATAAAGATACTAATAAAAAAAAGATTTTGAATGAGTGTTAATTCCTTAACTGTTTTTGGAAATAAAATGCTCTAATATCCCCGCCGCCTACGGCGGCGAGGATATGGGAAACATCAATATTGCACTAAAAAATTTTTTTAGGAATAATTGCTGAACATTATAATTTAAGGGAATCTGAAAATCAAATTATCATTAAAGAGGTACTCAAATTGGAAATACAAATAATTTTTACGTTTATAATATACTTATTCTGCACTGTTGTAATTACATATTACTATAATCTCCTTATTTCTAAAAATGAATATTCAAGGGATGAAATCGAGAAAGTAATGCCGCAGCTGGTAAGTATATGGAAAAAAATATCAGCAAAATATTCAGCATTAAATCTTATATTTATAATCAGTATTGCAGGATTAATAGGGGGGGGAATACCCGGAATAATGCATAACAGCATAATTAATTCAGCACTTCTTCCCTTTGTTGTCTATTTTTTTCTTCCCAAAGCAGCTGTTTATTTTGAAGAAACCAGGGTAACAACATCGGAAACTTTTGCTGATGTTCTTGAAGATATTTATGTTAAATACTACCTCCTTATTAATTCCAGTTTTATAGCGGGATATGCATCAACAATGATTTATAACTGGGCAAATCTGGGGATTATTTCATTTTACTGGTTCATAATAAATTTCGCGATTATAACAGGCATACTTGTTCTCAGTTTAAAAGAGATGATTTATGAATAAAAATATCGTTTTTTAAGTTGACTTTAAGCAAAAAATATTTTATAGTTATTCAAGTAAGTAACTCATGAAATTTAATTAACATGAGTAATAAAAGTAAGAATTATTTAACCATTTTAAGGAGGATTCTCTAATGAAGAAGTTGCTTTTAGTATCAATAATATTTTCTATAGGTCTTGTTTTTACATTTACTTCATGCGGCGGAAAAAAGATTGGCGGAACTGTTGAAGGTCAAACATACAAAACAGAAGGCTGGGTAAATGATGATACATATAGAATCTCTGCAGCCGGTGTTGCAAAGCAGTCTCTGAAAAACAAAGTAGCAAGAAGAGAAAGCGCAAGAAGAGCAGCTATTCTTAATGCCCAGTATCAGGTTCTTGAAAAATTCAAAGGTTCAAGAATTGAAGGTGCAGCAGGAATGTCAGATTTTGAAATGACCGGTATAGCTATTGCACAGGAAATTCAGGGAACCGTTAAAGGCGGATCTGTTACTTCTGTAACATATGATGAAGAAGATAACGCTGAAATAATCTATGAAGTAAAAGCAAAAGGACTTAAAAAGAAAGTTACTGCTGCTTCCTGGGAATAAAACTTTGTAAAAGACAGATAATAAAAAAAGACCTTCACATGAAGGTCTTTTTTTATATTATTGCGTGATAGATATTAATATAAAAAAGACATCCGGAGATGTCTTTTTTATATTTTTAACCTGGCGGCGTCCTACTCTCCCACACAGCTACCCATGCAGTACCATCGGCGATGAAAGTCTTAACTTCTGTGTTCGGAATGGGAACAGGTGTATCCCTCTCTCTATAAACACCAGGAAAATAATTCCTAAACAATAAATAACTTTTATTCTGAGCCCCTGTTTCTGTCAACTTTATTAAAAAATTTTTTTATATTTATTTCCAGTTTTTATTCCTAAACTTATTATTGTGAATAAATGCTCTATTATCTCCTCCGCCGAAGGCGGTGGGGATATAAAATAGTCCATTTTTACACTAAAATATATTTTCAGAAATCAGCATTGATTTATTTCAGTGTTAATTCATTAACTTTTATTTAAATTAAGATACTCTAATACCCCCGCCGCCGTAGGCGGCGGGGGTATGTAAAAATCAACATTCAATAAAATTCAGACTGATCATCAATCTATAGGATATTATTCTAATCCTTCATAACATTAACTTTGCTGAGCATTGCATAAGTCAGATTAAAAGCAATTGCTGTAACAAATGTTATTGAGCCTAAAAAAATATCTTTCTCAATAAAAAAATAATAAAGGCTCCCTATAAGAGATATTAAAGCTATGAGAAGTATTATTTTGTGCATATAGTTAACCCTCTTCAGTAATTACTGCAAAGTCAGATACTGCATCATTATCATTAACATCAAGGAGTTTTATACCTACAGTGGATCGACCCTGTGCAGATATATCCTTTGCAAGAAGCCTTATTGTCATTCCTGAAAGAGCAGAAATTATTATTTCATCAGTTAAAGAAACTGATCTTATTCCTGAAGCATAACCATTCTTGTCAGTTATCTTCAGATAAGTCATCCCTTTCCCCCCTCTACCCTTGTTGATAAAGTTGTTAAAAGCTACTCTCTTTCCAAAACCTTTCTCTGTAATAACAAAGAGACTTGTATTCTCTTTGACAATATCCATATCAATAATGTAATCATCAGCTGCCAGTCTCATCCCTATAATCCCTGCAGCTGTTCTACCCATGGAACGCATCTTCTGAAGGTTGGTCCTGAGAAGAAGACCTTTTCTTGAAGCAATAACAAGGTCGCACTCCTTCTGCACAACTTTTACATCAACCAGTTCATCATCTTTTTTGAGATTGATAGAAATGATCCCGCCCTTCTTGGCATTCTGAAAATCCTTTATACTTGTCTTTTTCAGAATACCATGCTTTGTAACCATACATAAAAAGTCATCTGTGTCAAAATTATCTATTGAACACATTGCAGTTACATTTTCACCTGATGCAAGATTAAGTATACCCTTGAGGGTTTTACCTCTGCTCGACTTGGATGCTTCAGGAATTTCATAGGTTTTAAGAGCGAAAATTTTCCCTTTATTAGAAAAGAGAAAAATGGTATCATGATTTGATGCAACAGTCATCATTTTGATAAAATCTTCACGTTTTGAAGACATACCGATAACACCTTTTCCGCCCCTCCTCTGCTTCTTAAAGGTATCAATAGGCATCCTTCTTATGAATCCGTCATTTGACATTGACACAACCATGTAGTCATCAGCAATGAGATCTTCTATATCAAAATCAGTGGATGATTCAGCACCCATTAGAATCTCTGTTCTTCTATCATCTGAATACTTATCACGTATGTGAAGAAGTTCTGATTTAATAATGTTGTTAACTTTTACTTCGCTCTTTAAAATTGACTGGAGCTCCTGTATCAGCTTCTGAAGCTCTTTAAGTTCATCTACAATCTTTTTTACTTCAAGACTTGTAAGTCTCTGTAGTCTCATATCAAGGATAGCTTTAGTCTGAACATCTGAAAGCTGGAATCTCTTCTGAAGTTTCTTCCCGGCCTCATCTGGTGTCTTTGATGATTTTATTATTTCAATAACCTCATCAATATTATCAAGGGCGATTTTCAATCCTTCAAGTATATGCGCCCTTTCTTCAGCCTTTCTTAAATCAAATTTTGTTCTGCGGACGACAACTTCACGCCTGTGGACAATATAATGATTAAGAGTTGTCTTCAGATCAAGTATCTTTGGAACACCATCTACCAGTGCAAGAAGAATTATCCCGAATGATGTCTGAAGCGGGGTATGCTTAAAAAGCTTATTAATAATTACACTGCTTACAGCATCCCTTTTTAACCCAATAAAAATACGCATACCTTTACGGTCAGATTCATCCCTTAATTCTGAAATACCTTCAATAACCTTTTCATTAACAAGCTCAGCTATCCTCATGACAAGATTAGCCTTATTAACCTGATATGGTATTTCAGATATTATTATCTCCTCACGCCCTTTGCTGTTCATTTCAATTGTGTATTTACCGCGGATAATCAGGCTCCCTCTCCCGGTGGAATATGCTTTAATAATACCCTCATTACCCATAATTGATGCACCTGTAGGAAAATCGGGGCCTTTAATAAACTTCATCAGATTTTTTACTGTTGCATCAGGATTATCTATTAGATGAATTACTGCGTCAATAACCTCACCCGGATTATGAGGGGGTATTTTAGTAGCCATACCAACAGCAATCCCTTCAGATCCGTTTACAAGAAGATTGGGATACGCTGCAGGGAGAACCTTAGGTTCCTTTCTTGTATCATCAAAGTTTGGTGAATAATCGACTGTCTCTTTTTCAATATCTTTGAGCAGTTCCTCAGCAACCTTCTCCAGCCTTGCTTCAGTATACCTGTAAGCAGCTGCAGGGTCGCCGTCTACTGAACCGAAGTTACCCTGGCCGTCTATTATAGGGAGTCTCATAGAGAAGTCCTGAGCAAGTCTTACCATGGTATCATAAACAGCTGAATCTCCATGGGGGTGATAATTACCTATTACCTCACCGACTATTTTCGCTGATTTTACATAGGGCCTGTCGCTCCTCCAGGCTCTTTCATTCATGGCGTGAAGAATACGCCTGTGTACCGGTTTAAGCCCGTCACGTACATCAGGGAGAGCGCGGCCTACAATTACACTCATGGCATAATCGAGATAAGCACTCTTCATCTGATCTTCAATTTCAACATGCATTACATTTTCTGTTATATTTTCATTGTTATCTTTTTTTGGTGACACTGTTATACTCCGCTATTTGATTTAACATGGATTATTTATATAAAAAATTTTTTACAGATCAAGATTTTGAACCTTATGAGCATTATCTTCAATAAATTTTCTTCTCGGTTCAACCGCATCCCCCATGAGGATTGAAAAAATATTTTCTGCTTCAACATCATCATCAATTCGAACCTGAAGCATAGTTCTGCTTTTAGGATCCATTGTTGTTTCCCATAACTGTTCAGGATTCATTTCACCCAGACCTTTATATCTCTGCAGCGAAACTTTCTCATCTTTAAACTTCTTTAAATGCTCCTCCTTTTCCTCTTCAGTATAGGCATAAGTAAGCTGCTTCCCTGTTTTAATACTATAGAGTGGGGGCTGAGCAATATAAAGATAACCCTGTCTTATCAAATCCTGCATATACCTGTAAAAGAAAGTAAGTATAAGGGTTCTGATGTGCGATCCGTCTACATCAGCATCTGTCATAATAACAATTTTATGATACCTGGTTTTAGTAATATCAAATTCCTCATCACCTATACCTGTACCGATTGCAGTAATAATAGTCCTGATCTCATCATTGGATAATATTTTATCAAGCCTTGATTTTTCAACATTAAGAATCTTACCTTTTAAGGGCAATATAGCCTGGAAAGTTCTGTCACGCCCCTGCTTTGCAGATCCACCGGCTGAATCACCCTCTACAAGATACAATTCACATTTAGAGGGATCTTTTTCACTGCAGTCTGATAGCTTTCCAGGGAGTGTATCATGCTCCAGGGCATTTTTTCTTCTGGTAAGATCTCTCGCCTTTTTTGCAGCAATTCGGGCCCTTGCACTGAGTATACACTTATCAATTATTTTTTTTACTTCCTGGGGATTCTCTTCAAAATACATTGAAAGGTTTTCATATGTGGCTGATTCAACCAGTCCTTTAACTTCTCCATTACCCAGTTTCATTTTAGTCTGTCCTTCAAACTGAGGATCAGGAATCTTTACACTTATTATAGCAACAAGGCCCTCTTTTGAATCATCGCCCGATACCTGTGTAATATTTTTATCATATTTTCCTTTTTTCAGAAAGTCATTAAGGACCCGTGTTAAAGCTGAGCGGAAACCGATTAAATGGGTACCCCCCTCCCTGGTATTAATATTATTAGCATATGTAAAAATGTTTTCATTATAAGTATCAATATACTGAATTGCTACCTCTATATCTATTCTATCCTTAACTGTATGATAGTATATCGGTTTCTTAATGATCGCTGTTTTATTTTCATTTAGATAATTTACAAATGATACTATTCCGCCTTTAAACTGGAAAATATTTTCTGTACCTTTTGATGTTTTATCTTTATAATCCCTTTCATCGCGCAATGTTATTTTTATACCGGCATTAAGGAAAGCAAGCTCCCTGAGTCTCTTTGACAGTGTATCAAAATTATAATCAATAGTATCAAAAATAGTATTATCAGGCCAGAACTGAATTCTTGTTCCCCTGTATTTTGTTTCACCTGTGGATTTTAAATCCGCATCAGGTTTCCCCTTTTTATATGACTGAATATATTTTTTTTCATCTCTGTATACTTCAACAATCATCTTTTCAGATAATGCATTAACTACAGAAACACCGACACCATGAAGCCCGCCGGAAACCTTGTAACTGTCATTATTAAACTTTCCCCCTGCATGAAGTTTCGTCAGTACTATTTCAAGGGCTGATTTTTTATAAACAGGGTGAGGATCAACAGGAATACCCCGGCCATTATCCAGCACCTCTATTGAATTGTCCTTGTGAATTGTAACCGTTATATTATCACAATGACCTGCAAGAGATTCATCAATTGAATTATCAACGATTTCATAGACCAGATGATGAAGCCCGTTTACATCAGTTGATCCTATATACATTGCTGGTCTTTTTCTTACAGCCTCAAGACCTTCAAGCACCTGTATATTATTTGCGGTGTAGGTTTTTGTCATTACTTTCTGCTCCATATTAATTCTTCATTGCTTATTGATTCTCTTTTAATTACAGTAAATGGACTAACCCATGAACTGGTTATTTTATTATTTTTATCAATAGATACAAGTTTATCCTCAGATGTTATATCATTTAAAAAAAAATCATTATCAGGACTTAACTTTAAAGTATCTATATTGAAAATACCTATACATTCTCTGTCGCTTACAGTTATATTATTACCGATATGTATAAACATTAATTATTAATTCCTCAATATGTTTTAATACAAAATAAATTTTTACTTCTCCCCGTCGCCTTCGACGGCAGGGAGAAAAAGCATTTTGAATTATATAAAACTTATTTACTCATTTTCCACTTTATCATTTTTATTTCAAATTTTACATTGGTAATAAAATCATTGCCAAAATCGTTTTTTATTTTTTTTAAAATACCGCTTTTTAAGAGAGATAATTCATTAGCATAAATTGAATGATCAACACTTATAAAAAGAACTTTTTTAAAAATTCTCTCCGGCTGGCTATGAGCTGATATGGTTTTTCCTGTATAGAGCGGCCATTTTTCTCTAAGATTTTCTATAATAAATGAATCCTGCATATCAAGGTCACTTATAATATCAGGAAGGATTGAACTGAAAGAAACAATTTTTTCCTTTCTATTATTTCCAATTCTGAATTTCAATTTGTTATCCTGTATACTCTTCTTTTATAATCAGGCCGTTTTGAACCATAAAATTTTTATAAGAGCTTTTTTTCCATTCATTTGTAATTTCTGAGTTTACCATGGTGAATATGAGCTGACCCTTTTCAGTTAAGAGATCAAGCATATTATAACGTCTTTTTTCGTCAAGTTCCGAGAAAATATCATCAACAAGAATAACAGATTTTATATTCTTGGTATTTTTAATTATTTCAAATTCAGCTATTTTTAAGGCTACAGCTGCTGTTCTTTTCTGACCTTGAGAGGCATATCTTATAAAATCGAGACCGGTGCTGTTTTTTAAAATATAATCATCTCTCTGTGGACCGGAGGTAGTTAAACCCCTCCCTATATCTGATCTTCTTTTTTTTATGAGCTCATTAAAAAGAAGAGTAAACTCTGAACTGTTTAAAGATGAAGTATAATCTATTGATACAACTTTATCTTCACCGCTTATTTCTGAATATACATTTAAAAAAAATCTGTTAAATTGATCAATAAAACTTTCCCTTTTTTTTAGAATAATTGAGGATATTTCCGCGTATAATCTATCCCACACATCCAGTTCTTTTATGTCGCTTAAATTCTCACGTATCCTTTTTAAAATGGAATTCCTTGAATTTAATACTGCTTTAAACCTGTTTAATTCATCTATATATTCAGGAAAAATTTTTGAGATTACTGAATCAAAATATCTTCTTCTCAAATCAGGTGTTCCATTTATTATATTAATATCAGATGGCGAAAAAATTACAGTTAAAAATCTGCCATAATAATCTGAAATCTTTTTTATATCATTATCATCGATTTTAATTTTTTTTTTTAAACTGTTTCCATCAGATAATATACCTAATTCAAACTTTCTGTATTCACTGTCTGATACATTTCCGCTGCAGTACAACCCTTTACTTTTCCATTTTATAATATCTGAATCTGCTGCATTGCGGAATGATTTAAGATTAGAAAGAATTGATATTGCCTCAATTATATTTGTTTTTCCTGATCCATTAGATCCGGTAATAAAATTTATAGAAGGTGAAAATTGTATGTTTAATTCAGAATAATTTCTGAAATCAACTAATCTGAGATTATCTATAATCATTATGCAACTATTCTTCTGATGTCTTTATCTGTATAGGCATTATTACTGAAATAAAATTTTTATCATCTTCAGGTATTATTGTGAGTGGACTCATTTGCCCTGTTATTCCGCAGATAAAAGAATAGGAATCTATATGTCTTAAAGTATCAAGGAGAAACTGGGCATTGATCCCTATAATATATTTATCGCTGCTTTCTGATTCAATTTCAATTTCCTCTTCAGCATGACCAAGTTCCGGGGTATTTGCCTGTATTTTAAGATTATCTTTATTAAAAGATAATACTATTTTGTTAGCAGGTTCACGGGTAAAAATCATTGCCCTTTTTATAGAATCATGGATTACTGCAGTTTGTATTACAGATTTTAAACTGTATTCCCTGGGTATAATCTGTTTATAATTAGGGTATTGGCCATCAACAATTCTTGTTATAATTTCTGTATTATCAATTTTAAAATAACACTGGTTACTGTCAAAAGAGATTTTACAAACCCCTGAATTTGTAAGTAATTTATTCAGTTCATGAATTGTTTTAAGGGGTATAATTATACCTTCACCAAGTAAAGCATCACTATCAATTGATCGGGTAATCATGGATAATCTTCTTGAGTCTGTTGCTATGGCAGTGATTGTTCCAGGTTTTTCAGAAACAATATATAAACTATTAAATACAGGTTTTATCGAATCAGTTGCAGCTGCATATATAACTTTTTTAATCATTTCTTTTAGAACAGCCTGTTCTATCTCAACAATGTTATCCATTTTTATTTTAGGAAGTTCAGGGAAATCAGTTGAATCAGTTCCAAAAAGAGTATAATTCCCTTTAATATTTTTTGATTTTAAATTTATGACCATTGACTCATCAATATTAATAGATATTTCATCATCTGGTAATTCACGTAAAATATTAATAAATTTTTTTCCGTAGGTTGTAAAAGATATGTCACTATCAGATTGAGCATTAATTATTGTTTTAATTGCAATTTCATTGTCAGTAGCAGTTATTATAATATTGGTTTTAGAAATAGTGAAAAGACAATTTGAAAGTATGGTATTAACATTCTTTGAAGATATTACTGCGTCAGCAATTCCAATAGCCTTAAGCAGCATTTCTTTATTAACAGTTATCAGCATTTTTTTGTTCTCCTATAATAAATAAAATGTTTTTTTTATTAATCAGTAGTAGTAGTAGTCTTTGAGATATGTTAATAAATCACTGAAGCATTGATTTAATCAGACTTTACTGCTATTTTTCTTTTGTTGATAATTCTTTAAAACTATTGTTAAGTCAGTAACTTATACTGTTTTATTATTTTTTGAAAAGTTCACCTGTATAAGTTCCTTTTTTTTAACAGATAGTTAACACTTATCAATAGATTATTAACAGATAATTCAGCTGTGTAATTCTATTTTAAGTTCTTCAATCTGCTCTTTAAATTCGTAATTTGTGCGCATATCCTCTTCAATTTTATTTATGGCATTTACCACAGTAGAGTGGTCTCTGTCTCCAAACTGTTTTCCTATGTCGGTTGTTGTCATATCTGTGAGCTGTCTTATTATATACATTGATATAAACCTGGGCGTAACAATGCGGCTCTGTCTGCTTTTGGAAATAAGCTCTTCTACTGATACATTATATAGTGAGGAAACTTTTGTCATTATATCATTTGGAGTTACTTTACGGTTTGTCTCTTCATCAAAGAGATGCTTAAGGTGTTCTTTAACATGTTTAATAGAGATTGGTTCATTATAAATTTCATAAACCATTCTAAGGTTAGCAAGTGCAGATTCAAGAGCTCTGATACTTGATGTTATTCTTCTTGCTATATAATTAAATGCTTCATCAGATATTATTATATTTTCTTTAGCTGCCTTGTGGCGAAGTATTGCCTCTCTTGTTTCAAGATTTGGTGTCTGAATATCGGTGATCATACCCCATTCAAATCTGCTTCTTAATCTGTCCGTTAATGTTGCTATCTGTTTAGGGGGCCTGTCGCTTGATATTACTATCTGTTTTTTATTTTCATATAGAGTATTGAATGTGTGAAAAAATTCGTTCTGTGTCTCTTCTTTCTTTTCAAGGAACTGAATATCATCTATCAACAGGATATCCACATTCCTGTACTTTATCTTAAAGCTCTGCTGCGTATTTGTCTGTATTGAGTATATGAATTCATTTATAAACTGTTCTGTTGAAATATATAAAACCTTCAGGTAGGGCCTTTCAGACATTATCTTCCCGCCGATTGCCTGTATAAGGTGGGTCTTTCCCAGTCCTGTATCACCATAAATAAAAAGCGGATTAAACTGAGTTGCCGGTGACTGTGATACAGATTTTGCTGCTGCGTGGGCAAGCTGATTATTGGGCCCCACAACAAAATTAGTGAAAGAATAATTTGGATTAAGGAATGATGATTTTTCACTGCTTGAAAGAACTGGAGGATTATTAGGTATAAATCCGCCTGATTTGACAGTTTCCTCAGGTCTCTCCTCAGTCCCGGTAACAAACTCGCAGGAATATTTTTTCCCTGTAATCCCTTCAATAATTCCCTCAATATCTTTAAGATACTGGTCATTAAGGTGCTTTGCTGCCACCTCATCTTTCACTTTTATTTTAAGGCTGCTTCCGTCTATTGACAGGGGTTCGGTATCTTTAAGCCACATTATAAAAGATTGCCGGTTGATTCTCGATTCGAGATTTTTTAAAACACTATCCCACATTGTTTGTGCCAACACATTACTCCTTTGATTTGTCCACAATTGTTGATAACTTTGTTTATAAATATACCTTTGTTCAGTATTAATAATTTTATACTAATTTTTATTTAGAAATAAGCTCTTTTTTATAAAGGTTTATAAAAAAAAGGGTGTGAACCTTTGTAATTAACTTAAAACTTGACTCTATGCATTATTCCAGAAGGTTTCATTCGTATAATTAAATAAAAAATATTTGAAATTATTTTAATGGCCAGATAGTTCGATTAACTTAAAATATTATGTCATTAAGAGGATATTTGGCAATCAATTAATTTTATTAATAATCAGGGGATTAAATTTTTTTAATTAATTGAGATTATATGTTTATAAGTAGTTTTAGCTGTGGATAAGTGGCATTTATTATGTTGATAATCTATTGACGGATGGTGGAGATTGAAAAAAGATAACAATATTGAGAAAAACAGCAAAACTTTCATATATGAACTTGAAAAAAAGTATCTTGAATCAAGAATGAATTATTACAGGTTTGTTATCAGAAATGAAGATAAGTCAGTAATCAATAAGCTTATTAAAATACCGGATAACTGGCATAATTATAAAAGCAGTAATGGGGTTGTTCTTACAGAAAAGACAATGGCCAGGCTGAGTGACGTAAAAAAAAGGATGACCTGGGAATTAAAGCTTCAGAGTCTCTATTTTTATTATATTGTTAATATTGAAAATGCTTTTATATCTGCCATTCAGCAGAATCCCATAGATGACTCTGAACTTTCAGAAGCTGCTGATTCTATAAACAGTATTATGCTGGAACTTGATGATGAGCTGCTTAATATAAAACACCTTCTCCTGACCCTGGCAAAAAGGTCAATAAGTGATTTTTATTATCTTATCTCGACCTACTGGAAATTTTTTATGAAAAAATCATTTCTATATGAAAGGGATATTAAGGCTGTTTTAAATGATTTTATCAGTATAATTAATCAACAGCATGTTGTTAATAGTAATGTTGATATGTTTATAAAATATAATAATCAGATCTCATCTCTTTTCCAGGAGAGCTCCAATGCTGTGGGGTGGAGAATGAATGAATCCTCAGTAAAGGAGTATCTGGAAAAAAATAATCCTTTTGTACTTGTAACAGAACTGACAGGGATTGCCAGAGAAGCATTTGCCTATAAAAATAATCTGAAAAATTATTATCTCTTTCTAAAGTATTATTATAATGAATCTGACGGAAAACTCTTTCGTTTGAATTTTGTGAGTGAATCATTTAAAAACAAGCTCAATGAGGGTAAAATCAGTGAGGATGTATATAATTCATTTGAGAATATACGGGGGGTTTTTATAAATTACCGGAATCATTTTGATGAAAGAGGGATCAGCGGTTTCGGGAGTGAAAAAATTTCATATTATGAGCTTCTTAATTTTATTTATAAATTATGTAAAATTATTGAATTCTATTATCTCAGGAATATGAAATATGCAGCATTACAGGATTTACGAAATGAAATTTATTATTATGTTGAAAATGAAATATTATCAATAAGGTCCTGAGTGTTTCTGATTATGTTGATAGATTGTTTATAAATTTTTTTTAAGGAGATTTAGCTCTTTTATGTGATCCTGTATTTCAAGGCTGAAAGGCGCGATAATAGCAGCTTTTTTCAGGTGCGCTTCAGCCTCTTTCAGCTTACCCGCTTTAAGAAATATATACCCCAGTGTATCAACAAAAGCGGCATTGTTCTTATCTTTCCCGCATATAAATTTTGCCAGCTGCATGGCTTTATCAAGATTTTTCCCTTTCTGCGCTGATATATATGCAAAAGCATTGATTGAGTTAAGATTATGTTTATCCAGGTTTAATACTTTTTTATGAAAATCAAGAGCAGCATCATAGTTTCCTGTTTTTTCGTGACAATACCCGGTCATTGACAGGACCTGGGTATCTGTAAAATCACCGGAGTTTATTTCATTAAGAGTGGTTAATGCTGAGGTGAAATCCCCCATATTTATGTGACAGTAGGCAATTAATTTTTTTACTGTAACTGAATCAATAAATTTCAGTTCTAATGAAAGTACTTTTTTAAGGTATTCAACAGCTGAGTTGTAAAATTCCAGCCTGCAGTATGCGATAGCAATGTTATAAAGAATTTCAGGATTTTCCCTGTCCAGAACCTCTGCAGATTTCAGTTCATTTATAGCAGTGTCGTAATCTTTGATAAAGAAGCTGTCCAGCGCTGATCTGATTATTCTGTTTATGCTCCCGGGATCCTGCATTTAACTGTTATTCCATCCTTTTCAGATATTCAAGGGTTTTATAATCTGTACTGTCTATAGTAAGGGGCGTAACAGAGATATAGCCCTGTTCAATTTCGTAACTGTCGCATCCGGGTTTCATTTCCGAATTTATCTCACCCACCAGTGAAACACCGAAAATATTGGTGTCGCCGGTCTGCTCTTTTTTATAAGAGTCCTGATAGTATCTTCTTGATAGAACTGTGTATTTAATACCTCTTATCTCCTCTCTGCTCAATTCGGGATAATTAATATTATAGAAAAATAACTTTTCTGTCAGGTTATTTTCAATGAAATTGAGGAGAAATTCCGATGCCTCATGGAAATAGGATGAGGGTTTGTGAAAGCTGTCCACAGAAAATGCGATTCCAGGTTTGCCGAAAATATAAGCGGTTCTGGCACCTGCAACAGTGCCGGAAAAATGTACATCATCACCCAGGTTAGCACCATGGTTTATGCCGGAGATAACCAGGTCAAAATCGGGTATAATATCTGAATGTATCCCTATACTAACGCAGTCAGCAGGGTAGCCGGAAATTGAAAAAATTCTTTCATCAATCCTGTTTACCTCAATGCGGTCCCTCACAGTAAATATATTGGAACAGGCGCTCCTCTCTCTGTCCGGCGCTATAATATAGGTTTCATGATTCCTGGAAAGTACTCTGTTAAGAGCTGTTATCCCTTCTGAATTGTAGCCGTCATCATTTGTAATTAATATTTTCATATATTCTTCTTTCTAATTGAATAATCCTTATTTTAAAGTATATTATACTCTGAAAAGATTTGATTCCCGGGAGTGTGTCAAGTAAAGAACTTAAAAAAAGCACTTGATATTTTAACCCTGTAAGGAATCAATCTCTTTTGATTGATAATTTTAACTGGAGGCTTAAAAGTGAAAAAACTATTTACCATGTTTCTTATATCAGCAGGTCTGTTTATGTTTTTCCCTTCACAGAGTTTTGCACTTGTTGATGCAAGCGCATACGGCGGATATATGTTTAACGGATCAGTTGAGGGTGACAGCAAGGCAGACCCTAAAGGGTATAATTACGGGCTGAAAGCTCATTATAATACATCTATCTTTCCCCTTCTTGAGCTTGGAGTGGGTGCCTACTATCAGAATACAAAGTTTAAGTATGATGTATATTCACTTGATGAAGAAACTTTTTTAAGAAAATCAGCAGGTCTTGACATGAACCTTATTGTTACTTTACCAATAGTTCATCCTTATGGAAGATTGATGTACGCTTTCTGGGATGACCTTGAAGGTGATGTGGAAAGATTCAAGGCTTATGGAATCGGAGCAGGTGTTGAATTTACTGTATTTCCGTTTATCAGAATTTTCGGTGAATATATGCATGAAAAAACAACTCATTATGATGCAGATTTTAGGAATAATTCAGTGAACTTAGGTCTTAAACTGGATATTTAATCTGTAAATTGATTTCTGATTATATTAAAGAAAATAATCCTCCCTGCACCTTTATACGGGCAGGGAGTGTTTATTTAATTTTACTGTGGATAAGCTGTTTATAATGAATAATAAAGCAAAAATTCTTCTCTTTGGAACCGGCGCTGTGGGGAGCTATTACGGCTCAATCCTTGCACGTGGAGGCGCTTCTGTTTCAGCTGTATGCAGGTCAGATTATGATACTGTAAAAAAAATCGGAATAGAGATTAAAAGTATCAATGGGGATTTTCACTTTACACCTGAAAAGGTTTACCGGAGTGCAGATGAAGCTGAAAATCCTTATGACTATATAATTGTTGCATTAAAGGCTCTTCCTGAAATCGATACTGTTTCTATTATTAAATCCGCAGTATCTGAAAATACAGCAATTGTAATTCTCCAGAACGGTATCAATGTTGAGGAATCGATTGAGGCTGCATTTCCGGAGAATGAAATAATAAGCGCCCTGGCATTTATATGTGTCACCAGGATTGCACATGGAATTATCGATCACCAGGATCATGGGAGACTTGCTCTCGGCACCTACCCTGCAGGGATATCCCCTAAGGTTGAGGCACTTATAAATATCTTCCGCAATGGCGGGGTCACAGCTGATGGAGTTGAGGATGTTATTGCTGCAAGATGGCGCAAGCTTATGTGGAATGCACCCTTTAATCCTTTATCAGTTATTGGCGGGGGGCTTGACACAGGGATTATGCTTGGCAGTCCTCTTTTCACTGATCTTATAAGGAGTGTGATGCAAGAGGTTGTTGCCTTATCGATTGCTGACGGTCATCCCCTTGATTATGAAATAATAGATAAAACTATCAGCGATACCTCAAAAATGCAGCCATATAAAACCAGTATGCTTCTTGATTATGAAAACCGCAGGCCAATGGAAGTGGAAGTGATTCTGGGGAATGCGCTTAAATCGGGCAAAAAATACGGCATTGATACTCCCCGTCTTAAAACCCTTTACCAGATTCTTTATATGATGAATGAAGAGAATCTGAAATAGCTGAAGATCTTTTGCAGCGGTGCAGCATATATCTTCTATATGTAAAGCAGGGGGAATTTGAAGCTGCCCATAAAATCCTCTAATACAAAGATATTAAAACAGTTGCCTTTATTAAATTAAATAGTAAAAATATCCTTTTTAAAGCAATCATGAATAACTAAAGAGATTCAGGAGTAATACAATGAGCTATGAATTCTATTCAGTAGAAAAAAAAGGCCCCATTGCCTGGGTATGGCTCAACAGGCCTGAAAAGAAAAACAGTATGAATCCCCCTGCGTGGACAGAAACAATTCCGATTTTTAAAGAGCTCGATGAGGATGATGAGATCCGGGTTATAATAATGGCAGGGAAAGGGTCATGTTTTTCTGCAGGGATAGACCTTATGTCAATGGTCCCCCTTTTCAGCGAACTTATGGAGAAGCAGCAGTACGGCGGCACAAAGCGGAAATTCTTTGAAAAGATTCTGGCTCTTCAGGAGGGGATTTCTGCAATGGAAAAATGCCGTAAGCCTGTAATAGCGGCAATCCACTCCTACTGTATCGGCGGAGGGCTTGATGTGGTAACTGCATGCGATATTAGAATATGTACAAAGGATTCGATCTTCTCTCTCAGGGAAGCAGCAATAGGTTTTGTTGCTGATGTGGGGGTTTTACAGAGAATACCTTCAATTGTTGGGCAGGGTATAGCAAGGGAGCTGGCATTTACAGCAAAGGATATAGATGCTCAGAGGGCTAAGGAGATTAATCTTGTGAGCGCGGTTTATGACAGCTATGAGGAGCTTCTTGCTGAGGCTGAAAAGATGGCCATGGAGATTGCAGAAAATTCACCGCTGGCTGTGCAGGCATCAAAGGCGGTTTTAAAATTCGGCATAGGGAAATCAGTGGAGGATTCACTGAAGTATAATGCTGCTGTGAGTAACTATACCATACCATCCAATGACCTGCTCGCTGCAGTTGAATCGTTCGCAAAAAAAACAAAACCGGTTTTTCCCGGTACCTGATAATCCGGGGTTTATGCAGCGGGTTAAGACTGTATAAAAACAGATCCGGATTTATTTTACCGTTTCTGTTTATAAGGAGGGAGTGATGAGTCAGCAGGGGATAGCTAAAAATTTTTTTTTCATAATATTCATTGCTCTTATGGTTTTAATGGCAATGATGGTAAAACCGCTTTTAAATTCATTCCTCTTCGGCGCTATTCTTGCAGGTTCCTTTTATCCTGTTTTCTCCATGCTCAAGGATGTTAAAGGTTTAAACCGGAACAGGGCGTCAATTATTGTAACCCTGGCTATAATAGTAATAGTTTTTATCCCTTCATTCTTTATACTCAAGGCATTGTCAAAGGAGTCAATAGTACTCTACAGCAATACAAGAGACCTCTTTCTCAGTGATGAATTTACCAGCTTCTTCACTCCTGAGAATAGGGTGTACCAGGGTGCAGTAATATTTCTGCATGAATTCGGATTTGAACTTGATATTATTTCCCTGAAAAGTGAAATTCTTTCCTATTCTCAGCAGTTTTCCGGTTTTGTTTTAAGTGTGGTAAACAGCTGGATATCGAATATTATAGATTTTCTATTCAGCTTTATTATAATGGTGCTGGTTATTTATTCACTCTTTGCGCAGGGGGACAGACTGAAGGCTTTTACGTTAAAGCTTTCCCCCCTTCCTGATGATCAGGAGGAGCTTCTTCTTCACAACTTCAACCAGATGAATTATGTTACAATAGTCTGCAACGGCCTGGGGGGGATAATACAGGGTGTGCTTGCAGGTATAGGATTCTGGCTCGCCGGAATCCCCTCAGTAGTATTATGGACAGTTATAATGACTTTCCTGGCTTTTATCCCTCTCCTTGGAATCTCCATAGTTTACGTCCCTGCGGTTATATTCCTGGCTATTACAGGGAAAACCGCAGCGGCTGTTATACTGTTTATTTACTGCTCCCTTGTTGCTGTTTTTGTTGAGAACTGGTTTAAGCCGAGATTTATCGGACAGAGGATAAAAATAAATTCTTTATTTATATTATTCTGCATAATCGGAGGGATGAGTTATTTCGGTATTCCGGGGATATTCTACGGCCCAATGATAGGGATAGTTTTCCTTACACTGGTGCAGCTCTATCATGAAAAATATCTGAACGCCTGATAATTAGTAACAAAGGCTGGAGATTAGACACTATATTTATCTGGTATGTTTATGTCTTACCTTAACTGATTATTTACTGAGGCAGAAAACTAATGAAAAAAAATATTATACTCATCTTAATGCTGCTGATTCCTTTTATTATTCTTTTAAGCGGATGCAAATCTATAGGGAAACTCCCTTCAGGTGAACGCCTTGAAAGAATTGAAAAGTCACCTAATTACATAGATGGAGCTTTCCGCAACAAAGGGTATGAACCCGGGCCCAATAAACGGGGCATTAATATTTTCTCCGCTTTTAAAAAGCATTTTCTGGAAAAGAGGGAGCGTTCCAGGCCTTCATCAGTCCTGCCGTCGGAAAAAACTGATCTCAGATCTTTTCCGCCTGATGAAGATGTTCTTGTGTGGCTGGGGCACTCATCCTATTTTATGCAGATAGACGGGAAGAAGATTCTTGTAGATCCTGTATTAAGCGGGAAAGCCATGGTTCTGTCCAGTTATGAAGGTAGTGATGTTTACACATATGATGATATACCTGAAATCGATTATATGATTATAACACACGATCACTGGGATCATCTTGACTATAAGACTGTTACCAGGATAAAAAACCGCGTGGGGAAGGTGCTTACAGGCCTGGGCACAGGCGCGCATCTTGAGTACTGGGGTTACTCTGCGGATAAGGTGATTGAACATGACTGGGATGAAACCACAATTCTTGAGGATGGTTTTTCCGTTACAGCTTTAAGGACGCGCCATTTTTCAGGGAGATTCCTTACACGAAACAGTTCCCTCTGGGCAGCTTTTGCATTCTTTACTCCAACAAAAAAGATTTATATTGGAGGAGATACAGGCTATGGTGATCATTTTAATGAGACTGGAGAGAGATACGGCCCCTTTGACCTTGTCATTCTTGACAGCGGCCAGTATAATGAGCAGTGGAGCAGAAGCCATATGTTCCCTGAGCAGACGGTGCAGGCTGCATTTGACTTAAATGCTGAAAAGCTTTTCGGCGGTCACTGGGGTAAATTTACCCTTTCTATACATACCTGGGATGATCCTATAATCAGACTTTATGCTGAGAGTTTGAAAAGAGGGATGCCCCTTATACACCCCCTGATCGGGGAAAGGGTTGATCTCAATTCCACCCGACAGTTCAGCAGATGGTGGGAATCAGTTGACATTGAAGAGGCGCGTAAAGTCTCAAAAAATGAATAGTCAGGTATAAAACAGGGAACTGCTGTACCTCTATTATTTATAAATTTTCATCAATAAATTTTTTTAATGCAGCCAGGTCTTTTGCGTCCTTATCGTAATAATATGAATTTATCCCCACAGTCCTGGCACTCTTTACAGCCTCCTCACTATGCTCAAAATAAATAACATCTTCAGGCTTTAAATCAAAATGTTTAAGCATGATTTTATAATAGGAAGGGTCTGTTTTTTCAGGATCATGCTTTAATGTGAAAACCTCATAGGGCATTTTATCTAAGCCGAACTGGGTCATCTGTTCATCATTTGCCCCTGTGAGGATAATCTTTCTGTTGGGCCAGGTTTCCAGCATTTTTTGCATATCTTCAAAGATCCCTTCATCTTTAATTACAAATGTGTTTATTGCATCTACCAGTATTGTTTTCATTTTTACCGATGCCATTTATTAATCCTCCATTGACTGTTATCATTTAATTATAGAGGGATATGATAAGATGGTCAAGTAAACAATTAATCGCTGAAACATATTCAATTTTAACCAGTTCAATTATCCCATGCAGAATCTGGAATGCAGGTATTTCTGAGATTCTTTTAAACCGGATATTTCTTCGCCTCCCATGAGTCCAAATAATTTATAACAAACCTGAATTAAATTTGTCATACCTTTGTAAATCTTCAGATTAAGTAGAGGAATATGATATTTAATTTCGATAACACATATGCTGAATTAAGCAGTATATTATACACAGAAATAATTCCGGAAAAGATTCAAAATCCGCAGTTGTTAATCCTCAATAATGAACTGTTAAAAGAACTGAATATTGAAAAGTCAGATGATATTACTGAATATTTATGCGCAAATAAACTGACAGCAAATCCTATTGCCATGGCCTATGCAGGGCATCAGTTCGGGCATTTTACCATGCTTGGAGACGGCAGAGCAGTTCTGCTTGGTGAGCAGGTAACAGCAAAAAATGAGAGATTTGATATTCAGCTGAAAGGTTCAGGAATTACTCCCTATTCCAGAGGGGGAGATGGAAAGGCTGCGGCAGGATCAATGCTCAGGGAATATCTATACAGCGCTGCTCTTGAGGGACTTAAAATAAATTATCCTCTGCAGGCCTGAATAAAGAATTAATGAAGGATAGCAATCCTTACTTTATACTCAGGAACTATAAGGCAGAAGAGGCAATTGAAGAGTACAGGGAGAAGAAGTCTCTGGAGAAAATCTATACTTTACTTGATGTTTTAAAAAATCCATATGAGAATAATTTACAGTATAAATATTATCAGCAGCCTCCGGAATCGGATTACGATAAGAGGTATAAGACTTTCTGCAATACATGATTAATAAAATTTTCAGGAGAATTACATGGATAGTGTTTTTAAGAGAGATACATTGAATTCACACGGCAAAGAAATTTCTGATAATATGTATAATTTTATTATTGGAGCAACATTATGCTGGGGATTCGGCATTAACTGGTTTATGGTAAAAAATATCCCTGTTGAAACAATAATGCAGTTCGGATTCTGGCCGGTAATTATAGGGTATTTTATTCTTTGCTTTGCCGGTGTAGTAATATTTACAAAATCTTCTGATCCATTGTTCAGCTTTCTAGGATATAATTTAATTGTTTTTCCCTTTGGCCTGATTATCAATATTGTTGTATCACAGTATAATTCAGAAATTGTACTGGAAGCAATTAAAATGACCGGACTGGTTACTCTTGTTATGATGATTGCAGGAACTCTATTCCCTGCATTTTTTAAAAAAATTATCGGGGTTTTAACAATTGCGCTTTTTGCAGTTATTATAGTTGAAGTGGTAATGATTTTTGTATTCAAAACTCATCACGGCATTATTGACTGGATTGTTGTTCTTATCTTTTGCGGATACATCGGCTATGACTGGGGCAGAGCGCAAAGAATTCCTAAAACTGTTGATAATGCTGTTGATAGTGCAGCTGCTTTGTATATGGATATTATTAATCTTTTCCTGAGAATATTAAGGATAATGGGGAGGAAGTAATTTTTCCGGTTTCTCTGTGGAAGGATAGTTGCCAAAGGATATTCCATTTACCTTGGATACTCTCATTCAGTAGCAGTTTAATTTCAGGGGTTTAATTCATTAAAATAACAGTATTACATAGACTACACAAAGTAAGGAAACCACATGAAACTTTATACTCATTTTACAGCAAACAATATAAAATTACAGGAAATGCCTTTTATTCGTGAATTATCAATGGAGGCTTACCTGATCGAAAATGAAGAGGTTCTTTCTCTTGATGAAGATAATTTATCAGATGTGGAAATAATAGACTTCGAACTAAGTATAAAATACGGGCGTAAATCCAAAGATTCTGATGGTCGCATTGATTTACTGGGAATATATAACCAGGAAACTCTGGGAATTATTGAACTTAAATTAGGTGAATTAAATCAAAGCCATCTGAACCAACTGGAAGATTATTTTAAGTCAAAATCAGAAATTTTGGAAGCTCATCCTGAATACAGGGATAATAAGGATCTCAAATGGATTGGCATCCTTGTAGGCAGTAATATTGACGGTAATCTGGAAAGAAAAATTTCTGAAGGGTATCTGATAGAAGATTCAATTCCTGTTGCTGCATTAACAATTAAACGTTTCAGAGGAAATGATAATAATATATATGTTGTTACAAATACCTACTTCAAAAATATAAGCAGAAAATTCGACAGGACTCTATACCTGTTTAACGGGAAGAAGTATGGGAAAGGGCGGCTTGTTTTAGCTGTTCTTAAACATCATTTAAATGTTAATGATAATTATTCATATCAGAAACTTCAAAAAGATTTCCCAAAAGAGTTACAGGGTTCTCAGGGAGTTTTTGATCAGCTTGAAAAGGCTATGGAAATAAAAGACAGAACAGGTCATAGGAGACATTTTCTCGCAATTGAAGATTTACTGGAAGTTGACAATATAAAAATAGCAGTATCAACGGAATGGGGAATAAAAAATATTCAGAATTTTCTTAAAAGATGTGATGAATTAAATTATTCAATTGAAACAGTTACTTCATAGTAAGATATAATAGGCTGCAGATCATACAGACAAGGCATATATTCATACTACAAAAATAACTCATCGTTTGTTTAGTTTCTGCTTGACAACGGGAAAAAAAGAGGACATATTGCCCCTAAGTGTTCCTTTCTGAGATAGAAAGCGTGCCTAATTAAGACACAGAGGAGATCTCACGGTTTCAAGTATACCACACAGAGAACTCTTTGTTTAATGTCGAAAAAATTATTATATATTGAATTAATGACAAATAAGGTATGTAATGTCTGCAAAATCTCAATGGTCTAGAGAACAATTACTTGTTGCTTTCAATATTTATTGTCGTTTACCCTTCGGAAAATTTCATTCTGGTAATCCAGAAATAATAAAATATGCAAAACTAATTAATCGAACTCCTTCTGCCTTAGCAATGAAATTAACTAATATCGCTAGTCTTGATCCAGCAATAACATCAACTGGTCGCAAAGGTCTAACAGGGGCTTCAATTGCTGACAAAAGGATGTGGGAAGAAATGCAAAATAACTGGGAAGGCTTTGTTAATGAAACCTATGCAACAGTTAACTCTTTAACAATAAATAAATTTTCAGAAGAAGATAGAGAATTTTTAAAAGATATTGAAGAGAAAGATCATACTACAGACTCATACGTGGGGTACAATAAAATTGCTGAGACAAAAATACGAGTAGGACAATCATTCTTTCGAAAAGCAGTTCTTAGTGCATATGATTTTAAGTGTTGCATAACTGGTTTGAATATTCCAAAATTATTAGTAGCAAGCCATATTATGCCATGGAAAGATAATCCACAAAACAGATTGAATCCCAAAAATGGTCTTTGTTTATCAGTATTACATGATAAAGCATTCGACTTAGGTATCATTACAATAACAGAAAATTTCACAATCAAAGTATCAAAAAAAGAGTACTTGAATAATAATGATTTTTTTATTTCAACATTATTAAACTACGAGAATAAAAAAATTAGATTGCCCGAAAAATTTTTACCTCACCAAGAGTTTCTAACATATCATAGAGAAAATATTTTTAAAGCATAGGTATATTATGAATATTAAGTTTGAATACCTCTATAGAGATGCTGGAAATAATAAAAACTGGGGTGAAATCATCTTCACGAATAAAAAAAATAGAAATATAAACGTAATAGATCAAGCTATTCGAAAAATATTGATCGAAAAAGAATTTTTTTCTGTGAATAATTTGAATATTCCTGATCTGCATTTTACAGAGCATGACATTGATTTAGATCATGATTGGCATGAATATCATTCAGTTTCAGAAACAACTAATGAACCAACAGATAAATTAAATAGAGATATTGCAGATTTTATTAAATCTCTAAATCACTATTAGTTCAGAATCGAAGAAAAAGCAGAGCTGGTTTAGCACTTGAGAACCATCTTGCATTCATTTTTAATGATCTGGATATAAGATATTCCAGAACTGCTGTAACAGAAAACAGAGCAAAGCCGGACTTTCTTTTCCCGGGGAAAAAAGAGTATCATGATGAAAATTTCAATCCACTAAACCTGACTATGCTTGGTGTTAAATCAACCTGTAAAGACAGATGGAGACAGGTATTAAGCGAAGCAGACAGAATTGAAAAAAAGCATCTTTTGACACTGGAAGCAGCAATAAGCACAAATCAGACAGATGAAATGAAATCCAAGCAGTTACAGCTTGTTGTGCCAGAAAAGATTCATGAGTCCTTTACAAAAAATCAGCAGGAATGGCTTCTTGACATTCAGACTTTTATTGAAACTGTTAAACTCAAACAGAACAATGCAAAAATATTATAGAACACATCCGGAGTAAAAAATGATAAAAGAAGCAGAATTACATGATGCACCGGAAATTGCCCGCATAATTGTGAGTGCATGGAAATCGGCATATAAAGGTATAATTGATCAGAAAATATGAAAGCGGACAAATTTATTGAAATAATGGGAAACAATATACAGCAGAAAAGAGAAAGCATATTCCTTACTACATAAAAAACGAAGGAATAATTGCTGAAGAAAAAATCTTAAATATTGGTGACACTGATTATGCAGGCATAGGATTTATTCTGATATACCTGCCTGTTTTAACTGACACTTTACAATAAAAAAATTATTCATGCTAAAAAGTAAATGTTTATGAGAATCGCAGTTTCAGGCGCATACCTTACAGGTAAAACAACCCTTGCCGGCCAGCTCAGTTCTCAGTTAAAAGGATATTCCCTTCTGGAAGAGCCATATTATGAATTGCTGGAACAGGGGCATGAATTTTCTGAATTACCCGGTATAGAGGATTTTGAAATGCAGCTTGATGAATCAATAAATCAGATAAAAAGCTCCGGTGAAAATACAATTTTTGACAGATACCCATTAGACTTTTTATCCTATATTCAGGTGCATAAAGATTCAAGGTTTTTTGAAATAAACGACTGGAAAGAAAAAATTGATGATGCCATGGACCAGCTTGACCTTGTTGTATTTGTCCCTGTGGAAAATCCGGATATAATCGCTTAACCCGGATATTGGGCTCTATAAATCAGTCTTAAATTTATTTGCGCATCTTCAGGGCCGCAGCACAAACTGCGCCTCATAAGGGCATGGCAGTTAAATAAACTGTTAAAATAACAGTATACGGGAGTAATCGGACCGCCCTCTTTCTTTATCAATTTTCTGAATATTATAGAAAAATTCAGTTGAAAATGTTTGCACATATTATTACTTTGTAATTACATAAGTGGGGTGTGTGTATGATAGCAAAAGTTATTCAAATAGGAAATTCCAGAGGAATACGAATTCCGAATCAGGTCTTAAAGGAAATGAAAATAGAACATGAGATAGAACTAACCATCAGTGATAAAAAGGATGAAATAATACTTAAACCTGTATATAAAGCCCGTGAAGGATGGGATGAATCATTTAAAGAAATGAGAAATTCCTCTGATGACAAACTTGTTATTGCTGATTCTCTGGATTTAAACGATTGGGAATGGTAAAATGGAAATTTCACAATATAGCATATATCTGGTAAATCTGGATCCTACAATAGGTCATGAAATACAAAAGACCCGTCCCTGTCTGATTATATCGCCTGATGAAATGAATCAGAATATTAAAACAGTTATCATTGCTCCAATGACAACAAAGTCACGTAAATATCCGACACGAGTTCCTGTAATTGTGCAGAATAAAAAAGGGTGGATTGTGTTAGATCAAATAAGAACTATAGATAATCAGCGTCTCATCAAAAAAATTGGTAAAATCAAACATGAAACAATAAAAGAAGTTAGAAATATTATCAAAGAGATGCTTGTTGATTAACTTTTCCATGACCGATAAATAGAAAAACATTTTTGAACTATGGACTACAGTAAAATGAACCAGGAGAAGAGGGATGCCTGTCTCAAGTCTGAGCTTGATGAGGACAAGGTGCGGCTTCTTGAAAAATATAATCTCATATCCACACCCGATCTATACTGGATATCAAAGCATGAAAACGCCCATGACCAGATAATTTTTAAGCACAGCTTTGTGAAAAAAAATGATATTATAACAATTCTATGCAGACTTAATAAACTATGCTTTGCAAAAGTAAAATATCTGAGACAGAAATCAGATCTTTTCCAGCCTTATATTTATAACTACAGGGAAGGCTTTCAGCCTGCAGAACTCTGGAACTCGGAATTTTTAAGGCACAGGCCAAGCGGATTTTATATTGATTTAAGGAATCTGCAGTTCATGTATGATAATGAAAAATTCAGGGACTTCTGCGCTTATCTCGATTCATTTGAATAAAAAGTAAACCCGGAATACCCGGGGCTTAAACTAAAAGTCATGGTCAGGAAGATTTGGAAGTGACCATTTAAATAGTACACTGCAGAGCCTTATAATAATAATTACACTCACTGTTATTATAATACATATCGCTTTAGGCAAAGGTGTTTGTAAAAGCAGTATAAAACTAAGCCGCAATATCATGGTTCCGCAACCTGATGTGAGGCAGCGGTAAGAATCTTCCAATAAGACTTGAGATATAATAAAATTTTTCACATATAATTAAAACTTTATTATGAAAAAGAATTCTTTTTTTGCTATAATAATTATAACCATGCATCAGGGAGATGCTGCTTAATTAATTATTTCGAAAGGGGTATTTCATGGAATTCAAGGAAATAAAACCGGGACTCCAATTATCAGTTCAGAAAGTAGTAACAGAAAAGGATACTGCCCTCGACTTCGGCACTGGACAGGTTACAGATCTTCTGGCTACCCCTGTTTTTGCAGCTCTTGTAATTGAGGCTTCAGTTAAGCTCATTGACCCGCATCTCCCTGACCAGTACATATCAGTTGGGAAACTCCTTAATCTTACACACGACAGCCCCACAACAACCGGGATGACAGTTACAGTAAAAGCTGAAGTCAGAAGTATTGAAGCCAACAGGGTCACTCTTCATATTGACGCCTATGACGAAGTGGGGATTGTGGGCACTGCAAAACATGTGCGCATACTGGTTAACAGAAATAATTTTGTTGAAAAAATTGACGTAAGATGCAGAGGCATAGAGAACCTTGACAGATGATATCCCCGGGCGGGGATAATATTAAACTAATCAGTTATCCCTGTAATAAAGGTCTATATCAAAACCGCCGTAAGATGACAGAAAGGAAATATTTACATTATTATATAGTGCTTTCATTGTAATAGGATCATCATTAAACTCAGGGGGTGACAGCCTTATATCGTGCCTGGCATACTGCATAAGATTGGCAAAGGTACCTGTTATCAGGTTAGCAAGTTCACCAGCTACATCAGCGCTTACATTTTTTGTTATCCTCGCTTTAGGGTCTCCAATAAATTTCCGTGATATCTGGGTAAGGGTTTTCTGCGGCATATTAATTATTATTTCGCCTTTAAGCGTACCGGAAATTTCAACAGCCACTTTAGGATCTTTTCCGTTTGACTGACCTTCATAAACCTCAGCCAGTTTTTCATCATGGAGAAATTTCTGAAAAATATGAGTTACAGATTTTGTCAGAATTTTAGAATATGCTTCATAACTGCTCATTGAAATCTGTCCCCGGAGTATAATAATTGATTATGTCATCTTAAATGATTATTTTAATAATGGTCAATCAGTATTTTTACATTTTTTTCAGATAATTTTCAACCACAGACTTCATTGATTCATAGTTCACTGCAGTAACAATCATGGCATAGAGTGAAAATATGGATCCCAGCACAACACTTACAGGAATAGTGAGATCAGCCCCGAACTCAGCTTTAAGCCAGATAAAGGAATCGCTGAAATTAATTAAAAGTATGCTTAAAAAAATCAAAGATCCTATTGAAATCCAGTTCGTCCATGTTATTCTGCTTTCTGAAAAAGCCTCTCTCTTTATAATCGCAGACATAACCTTATCTGAAATGGAGGATTTCATTCTGAAGGGGGTTCCCTGCTGCAGTATTCTCATTGCAGTTGTCAGCTCACGTGCCTCGGTACTGCATCTTCTGCATGTAAACTGATGGAGTTTCATGCTCAACCCCATATTTTCATAATCATCTATTGCCATAAACTCTGTCATAAATTTTTCACACTTCATTGTAACCCTCCGCTATTGTCCCTTTAAGTCTCTGCCTCAAAATCTTTTTGGCGCGAAGAACATCAGACTTTATAGTATTAACCGGGTAACCGGTAATCCCGCTGATTTCGCTGTATTTAAATCCGAAAAAGAAATAAAAATCGAGACAGATTCTGTATCTCTCCGGGAGTTGATTTATTTCATGCAGTATAAGATCCCGGATCTCACTATCAAAATGATTCCTCTCCGGGCCTGCTCCCTCATAGAATGTATATGATTCATCGAATTCCTGATCAACCCTGCTTCTCTTTTTTATATTAATCCCCAGATTATAAGCAAGCCTGATCAGCCAGAATTTAAAAGGGGCGATCTCCCTGTACTGATGAATCCTGTCAAAAGCCTTTAAAAAAACCTCCTGGGTAAAATCTAGAGAATCCTCATAATTATAAAAGAATCTCATACCCATACTGAAAATACTGTTTTCAAACCTTTCCACAATAAGGCGGAACAACTCAGTATCCCCCCTCTGGACACTCCTGATTATCAACTCGTCAGAATCCTGATCATTTATCATTTTCTGATTTTATCTTATAGCATATTCGGGAAAAAATTATTAATCCTGATCCTATTGAGCATGGTATTAAACCGCTCAATACACCATAGCTGAAACCATCCTTAACAATAAAAAATATTACAAGGGCCAGTCCCAGGGTAAAAAGAATGAGACCTGCAAAAAGAGAGAATACCACAAGATCAAACTCGCTTTTTGAATAGAGGCCTTTTTGAATAAGATGAACTTTAAGTTTATAATTCCATAAGAGGTAAAAGAAAATTACAGTACAACCCATTATAATTCCAACAATCGGGATTATACTTACAATAATCTGCACTGCAACTGAAGGTGTGGACATAAAGTACTCCTTGAAATGAAAAGATTTAAAATCTCTTATTTTAATAATAACATTAAATCAGGGATAAAGTTGCATTTTTTTGCAACTATTAATATCCTCCCTCTGTTTATTATAGAAACCGCTAAGCTCTTTCCCCGACTGATAGTGCAGATAACCGGGAAAATTGTGTAATTTAAAAATCTCAGGAGAAAATTATGGTATTGTTAAAAGAGGAAAAAGTTTCAGCATATACACATGGAGCACTCATCCCTGTTATGGCAGCGGGAACAATTGTGCTTATGATATTGGCAGGGAGAAATTTATCACTACAGATAGTTTCCCTGGTTTACGGACTCTCGGCAATAGCTCTATTTACCGCAAGTTTTCTTTATCATTCAAGGAAACGCTACCCTGATGAAAAATCGATTTGGCGACGGCTCGATCATTCAGCAATATATATTCTTATAGCAGGGACATATACACCAATGTGTTTTCTCTATCTTGATGGATGGATGATGAAGGGGATCTTAATTGCACAGTGGTCTCTTGTTCTTACCGGAATTTTTATCAGTTTTCTTTCAAATGCGCCCAGAGTATTAACAACAGGAATTTATCTTTTGATGGGGTGGGTTGTGGTTATTCCATTTAAAGCCCTTATTGAAGCTATGCCTCCTGCAATCATAGTACTCCTTGTAGCAGGGGGGCTGTCATACACACTGGGAGCCGTAATATATGCCTTAAAAAAACCGAATCCCCTCCCACCCTATATGGGATTTCATGAAATCTTTCATATCTTTGTCATGGCAGGGGCGGGATTTCATCTTGCAATGATAATCACAGGGGTTGGGACCTACATACAGTCCTGATGTAATTCACTGACTATCAGTAATTACACCTCTTTACTGCGAGGCTGTCTAAAAAGTATTTTTATTGTCATACCGGCTGTAGCGAAGCGAAATGCCGGTATCTCATACACCTGATTCTATCAGGAGATTCCGGTATTTGCACAAACTGAAGTTGCAAAACCGGAATGACAAATTCATTAAAATCCGACTTTTGGGACAGCCCCGTTTAACATAATCAGACCTATCAGAAAAAATCTTCATCCACCCCTTTATTCACTTGATCAATAATAATCATTTTTTTAAACTGAACATGTATTAATTAATATTGGAATAGTTATAGAAATGATAAAAAGTAAATTATGAGAGTGAGAATAAATAACAGGTGCCCCCTTTGGGGGACAGGGGGCAAAGCGAAGAATTTCACCCGGCCTATCCCGGTAGAAATTTCCTATAGCTATTACTGAGTAAAAATTATACCGTTACCATAAAAATAGAATCTAAAATTAAATTGAATTATTAAAGGCGGACCCGCACATGTCAATATCCAGAGATGAATCTATTAATCTGCTGAATGAATACGTTAAGAATGACCGGATGATTGCCCATTGTCTCGCATCAGAGGCTGTAATGAAAGCCCTTGCCGTACACCTGGGGGAGGATCCTCACAAGTGGGGTACAGCCGGACTCCTCCATGATATTGACGTGGAATTAACAGCCGGGGATATGAAGCTTCACGGGAAAAAGGCAGTAGAAATACTTAACGAAAAAGGGGTCGAACCCGATATTATTGATGCCATCTTGATGCATAATGAAGAAGCATCAGGGATTGAGCGGAGTGAAAATTTCCAGCACGCCCTTGCAGCAAGTGAAACAATCACAGGACTCATATTTGCAACAGCCATGGTTTATCCTGATAAAAAGCTCTCAAGTGTAAAAGCAAAATCGATAACAAAGAGGATGAAGGAGAAGGCATTTGCCGCTTCTGTGAGACGGGAAAATATTCTTGAGTGTGAAAAAATCGGAATCCCCCTTAACGAATTTGCCGAGATCTCCCTTAAAGCGCTTCAGGAGATCAGTGATGAACTGGGATTCTAGCTGCATACCATCTGTATAATGATGAAGATATTTATCCAGGGAAGACAGAGAAAAATATATGAAAAAAATTTTTGAATACAGGGAAATACCCTATAACTATACATCCTTTTCCGACAAGGAGATAATACTGAGGTATTTTGATTCGGAAATCTGGGAGCTTCTTGATGGTCTCAGTACCCGGAGGATTACAGGGAGAACTGCACGCCTCATCTTTGAAATAATAGGCGACATTTTTATTATAGACCGTAACCCCTATATTTTCAATGACTACCTTGAAGATCAGAAAAAACAGAAGAGGTTAAAGAAACTTCACCAGATACGCTTCGATTCCATTATAAATAAAACATCAAATGAACAGATAGTTGAATTTATAAAAAAATTCCGGAAAATTGACTCCGCCTTTTTTGACAGATTCAAAACAGAGAAAAAAAGGCGTTCAAAAATATTAAGAACCTTAAGCAGTATAACAGCGAAGGATAATATTTTTTTCACCGCCTTTGAAAAAGTATCCCATGTAACTGATGCAACAGACTGGCGGGTTGAATATCCGGAAGTTGTAGTATATCCGGACAAGCCTGCTGAAATACTGAAACTGATAAAAGCTGCAAAATCTCTGGGCCTGAAAATTATACCCAGGGGCGGAGGAACTGGTCTTACAGGTGGGGTAATTCCTGTTGTTCCCCGGACAATGATTATAAATACTGAGAAACTGAGAATAATTGAAGAGATAAAGTTTGAACATATAAACGGGAAAAACATCCCTTACATAGAAACTGAGGCTGGTGTTATAACAGATGTAGTAACAGAATACTGTCATAAAAGGGGATATATTTTTGCCACTGATCCCACCTCAGGCTGGGCTTCCACAATCGGAGGGAACATTGCTGAAAACGCAGGCGGGAAAAAATGTGTAATGTGGGGAACAGCAATAGACAATATCCTTTCATTCCGCATAGTAAATCATGAAGGGAATGTATATGAAATAAGGAGAAAGGATCACCCCCACAGAAAAATAGAAGAGAGTGATGAAGTTGTTTTTGAAATATATCTTATAACAAAAAGAAAAGGGGAGAAGTTTATAAAATCGATCACCCTCAGCGGACTTGATATCAGGAAAAAAGGGGTTGGAAAGGATATTACAAACAAGGCGCTTAACGGGGTTCCCGGTATACAGAAAGAGGGTGGAGATGGAATAATCATATCTGCAAAATTTGTCCTTTATAAACCGTTTACTTATAAAAAAACCATCTGTCTTGAATTTTTCGGTACAAATCTGGTAAACGCATCAAAAGCGATTGTTGAAATAAAAAATCAGTTTTCATCCAACAGCAGAGTATATCTTACAGCCCTTGAGCATTTTGATGACAAATATGTTAAAGCAATTAATTATAGAAATAAGTCGGAGAGGATTGAACTACCCAAGGCAGTCCTTCTTATAGATGTTGAGAGTGACGATGCTGATGAACTGCAGGGATCATCTGCAGCCATACTCGATCTTGTAAAGCTTTATAACACAGAAGGGTTTATAGCAGATACAGATGAGAGGTGCGAGCTTTTCTGGAAGGACAGAAAAAACCTGGGCGCAATTTCCCGCCATACTAACGCTTTTAAGCTTAATGAGGATATAGTAATCCCTGTGGAATCACTCCCCGATTTTGCAGATTTTATTGACAGGCTCAATCTTCAGAAGGAACTTGAAAACAACAATTCACTTATAGATGATATTGCTGCTTACTGCGAAAAAATTAAAGACACCGATGATCAGTTTTATGAAACAAGACTCGCTTCATACATTGAAGCAATAAATCAGGTTCAGGGAAGATACAGGGAATTTATTGATAACCTTGATAAGAAGGTTTCTGAAATTCCATCCCTGAAAAAGCACCCCTCATCAGATAAAAAACTTTTTGAAATGCTCCGCGATGGTGATATTTATTACAGTGTAAATGACGAGATAATTGACCGTTTTAGAAAGATATTTCACGGCTACAATGAAATTATTGAAAAGTTTGATGAACTTACCGAATCGAGGCAGAGCAGAAAACTTATAATAGCAACGCATATGCATGCGGGTGATGGTAATATCCATGTTAATATCCCTGTTCATTCAAATGACTACAAAATGATGCAGGAAGCTGATGAAATAGCCGGGATAATAATGGAGCAGACCACCAGGACCTTTAAAGGGGTAATTTCCGGCGAGCATGGTATAGGACTTACAAAGCTTAAGTATATTGACCAGAAAGTTCTTGATGATTATGCTGGATACAAAAAAGAGGCGGACCCTGAGGATATATTCAACCCCGGGAAGCTGCGGCACGACTTTCCCCACAGTTCCGTGTACACTCCATCCCTTAACCTGCTGGCACTTGAAGCATTTATACTCGAAGTAGCGGATATGAAAGATCTGACAAAATCTATCTCAGCATGCGTCAGATGCGGCAAGTGCAAGGAGGTATGCAATACACACTATCCTTCAGCAACCATGTTCTACAGCCCGAGGAACAAAATTCTGGGCGTAACACTTATTACTGAAGCTGTATTATATGAAGCACAGACAACCCATAATCTCAGTTTCAGAAATTTCAGGATGCTTCGGGATATTTCAGATCACTGCACAATGTGTCATAACTGCTATACCCCCTGTCCGGTGGATATAGATTTTGCCCAGGTTTCTCTTTCAATAAGGAATCTTCTGAAAGAAAGGAAAAGATCGGAAACAAAATTCGTTACTGCATTTGTACTCTTTTATCTTAAAAGAAAGGGCTACCATTTTAATAAAATTTTCAGAATTCTGCTTCTCAACTGGGGCTACTCAATGCAGCGCTTCGGATACATGGTTAACAGGCCTTTTAACCGGATAACATCAAAAATTGCCCCTAAAATAAGCGCCATGCTCCAGGCAAAACTCCCCAGATCAGGGCAGCCTACACTTCGGGAATATCTGGGACTTAAAGGGAGCAACACCTTCTTCGCTTTTCATAATCCGGAAAAGGAGATTACTAAAAGCGTGGTATATTTCCCCGGATGCGGCTCAGAGAGAATGTTCCCGGAAATCAGTATTGCAACAGTGGCTCTCATGTATAATGCCGGAGTTCGGGTAATTATACCCCCTGAATATCTCTGCTGCGGCTACCCGCTTCTGGCAAATGGGAGACAGCAGGAGGCAGACACTAAAAGCTATGAAAACCGGGTTCTTTTCCATAGAATATCTGATATAATAAGCTACATGGATATAAAGGATGTGCTTGTATCGTGCGGAACTTGCTATGAAATGCTGGACAAGTACAAAATCGACAATATGTTCTCCGATTCACATATAATAGATGTTAATGAATTTATAGCAAAACACGATTTATATAAAAAAATAAATATGGAAAAAATCTATTATCACGATCCCTGCCACTCTCCATTAAAGGGGATCGGGGTAAACAGAACATTCGATTCAATCTTGGGGCGTCAGCCTGTATCAATCCCCAACTGCTGCGGAGAAGGTGGGACAATGTCCCTTTCAACCCCGGATATTTCAAATTCATTAAGGGGGCGGAAATCCTTCAATATTGCGTCACACTTCAAGAAGAAGGAGAATCTTACTGTAATTACAACCTGCCCAAGCTGTGTTCAGGGCCTTTCGAAAATCAGTGACCGCATGTCAGTAACAGGCAAATCTATGGTAGTTTTTATAGCTGAATCTTTTCTCGGCAAAAACTGGAAAAAAGAATTTCTTGCAGATGTTATCAAAAAAGATGGGATTGAAAGAATAATTCTTTAAAAAACTATCTTCTTTGTCGAAAATAGAAGAAATACTTCCCGCTCAAAGGAAATGAAAATGAAGCGTATTCTGATATTTTTGATTGCATTACTACCGGTTCTCCTCTTTGCACAGGATCAGGAGAATATAAAAAATGATCCGCTCAAAATGCCTGTGCTCTCAATTTCAACTGACAGGTTCAGGATGACAAACCTGAGCTTTAACAGAATGGTTCCCGGTGGTGACGAAGAGATTCTGGAAGTGGAATTCATGCTTCACAATCAGGCTGATGACCCACTAAAGCTCTATATCTTTATTATAGCCACATATGAAAGCCATTTTTTTACAACATCCAGCTTTCAGAGACCCTCTCTTGAGGACAGGGATGAAATAAAGGTATTTACCCCCTTTCCTGAAGATGTAAAAAATTTCCAGTATACATATAAAGATGAAAAGGGGACAGAAAAAACCGGGTTTCTTAAATTCCCTAAAAATGTAAAAACAGGGATTAATCCGGGAACCGGTGAGGCTTATGAAATTTATGAAAAATTAATATTCAGATCCTACCACCCTTTCAGGGATTTGAGAAAATACAATTTTTTTAATGAAATAACAATACTGATTTTTGATGAAAAAGAAGAGCTCATATATAGAGATTTTTTCAAGGTCACAGGGCAGAGGAGATAAAGAGCCTTGCTATCTCCTCTTTCATCTCCTTGAGTGACGAAATTATTCTTCCGCCGGATGAAAAAATAAAGTACTCCACCTGAAGATTTACAATACTCCCTTCATTATCCCCGGCATTGCGGAAATCACCCCTGTAGGCTGTTACAGGCTTTTTCAGGGCTGCTGCATACCCTATTTCAGAAGCAGTACCGCTATCCACGTCCACTCCGTCAAGTACTGCAAAAAGGCCGTCACAGTAATCTATCCCCCTTTTATTGTTTTCTGCAATAACAGTGTTAAGGTCCTTCCAGGCATTTTTTCTTTCCGTACTTTCGTTTATTGCAAGAATACTGTTTATCATAGAAACAGGTGTCAAAGACCATGGGTCTATTACATCAAGGCCTGCATCTTCAAAAACCGGAAGAATCCTTTCATATAGGAAAAGACGTCCTGCTTCAGAAAAACCGAGTGGTGAGGCTATATAAATTTTTTTCTTCATCAATCACTCCAGATTACAGCTCATTTTTATCTGCTGAATGCTCCATTTTACCATTTTATGAAAAAATATTGACTCAGGTAAATTAAAATATTTACATCAGAGGAAATTTCTGATTAACTGTAAAAATAGAATTACAGGAAAATTATGCAAGATGCCGATGATAATGATAGAATTACTCCTGTCATATTATGGCTAAAATATTGAATATCAGCGGAGTTTAACATGAAATACTCAATGGTAAGGCAGTTTTCAAATGCTGCAATTGACAATGCCTTCAGTTTTATTTTTAAAATAGTTGATTTCGGGAAATTGATGGTAGAAGTATTCTGGGCTTTTGTAGATATCTGGGCTGCCTTCTTCCTGATATTTATTAATATGTTCATGTATATTTACTACTTTTTTCTTTTTATCATAGACAGGGGATCAGAGTCTGCTCCTCCTTCACCCCTTTCCGGCCGGCAGAAATTTCAGAAAAAATCGAAAATACCTGCTTTTTCAATTACATCAGGGCCAAATCCTGTACCTGCAATGTACAGGGTTACACAGAAAGCAGCCGGTTCAGCTAAAACTTTTACAGACACAGTTGATAAGGGTGCAACTGCAGCAGTTGAGACAGTACAGAAAGCCCTCCCAGCTCTTAAGCCTTCCGGCGGCGGTTCCAAAATCAATATAGTTAAATCAATTCTCGATTTTATTGTCGATTTCTTTAAAGCAATAAAGGATATTGTTGTAAAACCATTTATAATAATAGCTGATTTTCTTTCCGGAAGATTAAAACCGGTTAAAGAGAGTGAAGGTAAATCACCTGAGGTCGGGAAAACAAGCCTCATAGATGAATATATGAAAGAGTACGAAAAAAACAGGCGAAGAAGATAAGATAATATCTAATTTGTAGGGTTACCCAAAAAGTCAAATTTTCTGTCATACCGGCTGTAGCGAAGCGAAATGCCGGTATCTCTCAGGTCTGATTCAATCAGTAGATTCCGGTATTTGCACAAACTGAAGTTGCAAAACCGGAATGACAAATTCCTTTAAATCCGACTTTTAAGGCAGCCTTTTTTATGCTAGTGTTTAAAAGCCCTTTCACCAGTAAACATCATTGTTGCCATTGGATCAGCCTCATTACATGCCTGAATTGATTCAAAATCCCTGATAGAACCTCCAGGCTGAAGAATAGCGCTTATACCATGATCAAGAATAGCATCAACACCATCCCTGAAGGGGAAAAATGCATCTGAAACAGCAACCGAGTCTTTAAGCCCCCCCATAGCCTCATCAGTCTCCTCATCAAGCTCAATAAGTTCAGACTCGTCACGATCACCATTATTAACTGCAAGTTCCAGTTCTTTGAATGGAATTCCGTGGCGGTCGAAACAGAGAAGATCCTGATATTTGGTATATGCCTTGAATATGGCAATCTCCGCTACACCTACCCTGTCCTGCTCACCTGTGCCTATTCCTATGGTTACCCCGTTTTTTACATAAATCACTGAATTTGAAGTAACCCCCTGTTCAACAAACCAGCCAAATAGCATATCCTGAAGCTCCCTTTCTGTGGGGGCTCTTTTTATCTCATACTTTTCACCTTTATATTCAGAAACAGCAGGGATAAAATCAGCAGCTGTTTTTATTCTGGTAACTGCAGATTGCTGTACAATAATACCGCCGTCAATAAGTGACTTAAATTCAGGGAAAACCGACCTCTTCATCTCAGAAAGTTTGTCAATTCGTGGAATCTGGATAATCCTTAAATTTTTTCTTTTTTTTAATATTTCTAAAGCAGTGCCGTCATAATCGGGAGCTACAACTACTTCAAGGTACTGTCCTGCAATCAGTTCTGCAGTCTCCTTATCGCACTTCCGGTTCAATGCCACGCATCCGCCGAAAGCGGCAATTCTGTCAGCTCTGAATGCCTTGAAAAAAGCATCAGAGATTGTTCCGGCCATTGCAACTCCGCAGGGATTATTATGTTTAACTATTACAGCAGATGGCTTATCTGTCAGATATTTAAGTATGTTAAGGGAATTGTCAATATCTGTAAGATTTGTTTTTCCCGGATGTTTACCCGGCTGAATCATCATCTCTTCATCAATACCGCTAACAAGAGAATTCCCCGGCTCAATAAACCTGCATCCGCCCAGTACAATATTGCCGTTAACAAGCTCATACATAGCCGCCTCCTGTCCCGGATTTTCACCGTAGCGGAGACCCTTTTCTATGAATACGCCATCCTCTTCAATTTTCCATAGCCGCTTTCTGTAAACAAGTTTCTGGTCTCCGAAACTTATCGTCATATCATCAGGGAAATTATCATCCATCACTGTTTTATATGAACTTTTAAGATCTTTCATTTCTACACTCCGGTATCAATCAATTATTGTGGAACCTTCCATTAAAACTACATCAAGTATAAAATCACTCCTCAGGGTATTGAGGGGTGTAATACCCATAAGCTGCCCCTTGAACTCGAAACTTGCATCTTCACTCAAAAGATCAATAATATTTTTATCATCAAAATATACATAATAAATAAATTTTAAACGCATCTGTGATGCTTCACCTGCAAGAACTTCTATCCGGTACTGCTTTTTATAATTCTCTCTTTCAACAACAGTTAATACTGTGCCCCTGCCGATTACAATCCGGTTAGTAAGTCCTTCAAAATAAATCTCCCTCTGAAGCGAATTCATCCTGGCAAAAGACTGAAAAAATGTCCTGTCAAAAACAGGGTTTTCAACGGAGAAAACCTGAATAGCTAAAAGAATAATTAAAAACGTTGATATAAAAAAATACTTTTTATTCATAACCTTCACTATAATTGCTTAAATCTATCCTGTAGATAACAGCATCGCGGGAAATTTCCATTACATTAGTACGTCTTCCCGATTCTTTAAATTTGTCAATAAAATCTTCAAGTGATGAAATCCTGAATCCATTAAGTGAAATAATATTATCACCCCTGACCAGATCCCTGTTTAGTGAATAATTGGGTGATATATAGGAAATTACAACAGTTCCTGAAATGGCATCCTCATCAATTTCAATGCCGTAGATTCTGAAAAAATGCGCCAGCTCTTTCTGGATCCTTGTGTATTCATCCTTCTCCCTTAGAATAATATTTACATCATAAAGCTTTCCGCTCCGTGAAACAGCAATTTTTACCCTTGACCCGATCTGCTTATTACCTACAATTTTGACAAGCGACCCTGTGCTATCCACTTTCATACCGTCAATTTCGTAAATAATATCCCCCTGTTTTAATCCTGCAAGCTCAGCAGGTGAATTTTTTATAACAGATATAATTTCAACTGCTCCACCCTCTCTCCCTGAAAGATTTCTCTCCCTGGCAATAAAGCCGACCCAGCCTCTGCGCACCCTGCCATGGGCAAGAAGATCGGAACAAACCTGCTTTACTATGTTTGAAGGTATGGCAAAGCTGATCCCCTGAAACCCTCCGGAAGCGGTTCTGATTGCAGTATTAATCCCCACCAGTTCACCATATAGATTCACAAGGGGCCCCCCTGAATTGCCCGGATTTATTGAAACATCGGTCTGGATAAAATCTTCAATATCTGTAAAACCTACATTATCGCGCCCCTTTGAAGAGACAATCCCTGCAGTTATTGACTGTTTCAGCCCGTAGGGATTACCCACTGCGATCACCCACTCACCTTCATTCAGCATATTTGAGTCGCCGAATTTTACCGGTATAAGGGATTCCCTTGAGTTATTGTCAATTTTTAATAGAGCAAGATCGGTCTTCAGATCTGATAAATAAAACTCTCCATTGCTGAATCGCACGGTTTCATATAAGGTACCGCTTGTGCTTACGACTTTAAAATAATCCCCTTTTTTTACAACATGATGATTTGTGACAATATAGCCATTTCCCGATATAATTGTCCCTGTACCATAGGATGTCTGCACAAGAACCTGCCCCCCTTTCTGAATCTCTTTTTTGTAGACCATGATATTAACAGCTGAAATCCTTGCTATTCCTGAAGCATTTACAAAATACCTGTTAATTTCACCAGGATTACCAGGAAGAAATGAGGGTATTGAAAGAAGTATAATCAGAATAATTTTTTTCATTTTTCATCCGCAACTATATTAAAATAACTTTTATCCGGTGTTATCATATACTTTTTAAAATCTATATTTGCGCCTGAAGGTTTATGCTTAAACCCGCCTTTTATATTCTCTATCCCGGCGAAAAGGGAGTATATTCCAACTGCCACACCCTCAGCAATTTCATCCTGACGCTTTGTCATTACTTTCAGATCCCAGGGCCTGTTAAAATACCCCAGCTCAATATAGGCGCATACAGCATTGACCAGCATAGGGATCGACCAGGTGGAAACAAAGGGCTTACCCGGAATTTTATCTTTACGGCTCACGCCCCTTTGATCAAGTGAATAAAGAACATATTTAATTATTTCATAGGATGCCAGATGGTTATCACCCCCGAAATTTTTAAAATCCTCCCCCCTTCTATACTGTTCAAAAACAGACTGCTCCCTTTCCCAGAATGCTCCATCCTCTTTAAATTTTTTTATATCCTTTGAGTATCTGGTCCCCGGTTTATGGAGCCCGGCACTTTTATGCCATCCGTCCGGGTCTGCGTAGGTCCATGTTACCATATTATATTTGTAGCCTTTGAACCCGTCAGTATCAAGAGTATAATCACTCTTTAAGTCAAAGCCTGTAAAATAGTTTACTGCATCTTTATAAAAGGCCATCAGCGGGGATATCTTTACCGAGCTTCTGAACCAGGATTTGAGCAGTCCATGATCCTCAATTTTTCTGCTGCTCCCTGTCTGTAAATTTGTCATCCCTTTTTTAAGAACATTGTAAGGGGGGGCCAGGATAGGGTTCATGCCCAGATAATCGGGAGGGGCCGAACCTGCAAGATGAAGGGATACAACCAGATGAGGTTTAAGAGCATTTATTTTTGAGATCCTTCCCGGCTGTATGGTACCATCCTCTCCAGGATAGTCATAAAGCCTGAATCCAGCATTAGGGTCCTTCATCTTCTGTGCTTCCTTCCGGGTTATAGACTCCCCCCTTGACATATGTGTTTCAATATAGACCCTTCTTACCTTATCTTTGGAGTATTTACTTAATATTTTTCTGAATTTTTCAAAATCACCTTCAGGTGAGCAGTGGGCCAGCAGTGCCGCGACCTTTTCCGCAATGGAGTAGACGATTATATGCTCACGCAGACCTTTCCTTGCTGCACCTTCGGCAAATGGAGCCAGGTATTTGCCTGATATCATATCGTATCTGTCACCATGCTTCTGTCTGTCAGGAAGAGAGGCGCCGCCATGACCGGGGTCAACAACAACACGATAAACCGGTATTTCACTTTTATTAATATCTTCAACAGTTGAACAAATTAGAACAGGAATAAGTATGAGTATTGTAATAAATCTGCACTGAATCCCCTTTGGTGAAATTTTTTTCCCCATAATCACTCCCATACCTCAAGCTCTTTCTATAAAATTTCAGTAATTATTCCTGAAGATATTTTTAGTGCAATAATGATGATTCCCATTTCACCTTCGCCGTAGGCTGCGGGGATATGAGAGCATTTTATTTCAAATAAAAGTTAAGGAATTAACACTGATAAATTTAATAAATAAAAAAAGGGGGAAAATCCCCCCTCTTTTTATTTATAGTTTCACGGAACAACCCGTGTGTTAATTATTCATTCTTACTCAGCGGCTGCTCCTCCGCCCTGAGCAGGTTTTACATCTTCATAAATTCTGTTTTTATTATCAGCCTTATGAAATTTGTATTTTTCCTTAACCTCTTTAGCTGTAAGCGTCCCTTCTTTCTTTTCAGCTTCATCGGTGTATGCTACAGTTTCAAGAATTCTTATGCCGTATGTTTTAGCAACTCTGTAGTGATATATAGACTGCTCATAATTTTTTGCCACATATGCATTTTCAGCATCATCCATCTGGCCGTAAGCGATCATTATTCTTGTCTGATTCTGAAGAAGCTCTTTATACTTGTTGGGATCAGACCTTGTTCTCTGATTAAGATGGAGAGCAACAACCTGCTTGTGACACTCATCCATTATAGCCTGTGTATCCTCTTTGTATTTTTCTGACATTTTTTTCATCAGTTCAGAAATGGAGTTCTGGTTTCTTTCAAACCATACCCTTGCAAAAATAACATTTCTTTTGTAGTACAGCTCGATAGCTCTTTTATACTCTTCATAAATTTTATCATAATCCTCCTTCCAGCCGTAATCGGGGAAGTTGTTTACAATTACATTAAGAAGATAAATCTGCTCCAGATTCTTTTTTACCAGTTTTGCTGCAATATCCTGGGCATGAAATTTTGAAAGATACGAATCATCAGGTTTTTCAGCCTGATTGAAATTTTCATTCATATTGTCACTCCCGGCAGGATTCAGCTCAGACACCTCCTGTGACACCGCTGAAAAACTGAGGGTTAAAACAAAGATCATGAAGAATAAAAATATTTTACTTATCTTATTAGAGTTGGTCATAATTTATCTCCTACTAAAGATGACAGTTTTTAAGTATCCTTACTTAAAAAAGTATACATTGCGATTAATGTTAATTGTAAATTATACTTTCATTCTCGACAACTTTTTTTTTATTTTTTATCAAAATTAATATGCTTCTTTGACTAAATTTAGGAATATCCAGGTCTTTATGTCTCATAAAGCATCTATTTTAGGAAATTCCTTTTCATCGGGTCACCTGGATATTACTTCCCGGCCATAATAATCCTCATATCCATTACGTTTGTATTGGTGGGCCCTGTAACAATAAGATCTCCCAGTGAGCTGAAAAGCTGATATGAATTATTATCTTTAATGAACTCATTGATATTCAGAGAGATCTCCTGAATCCTCTTCATTGTATCACCTGCTGCAAATGCACCAGCCGCTTCAGTGGGCCCGTCATTCCCGTCTGTTCCAATTGAGGCAATAAGCATATTCTCTATCCCTGCAATACCTTTTGCAGCATGCATGGCAAACTCCATATTCCGCCCCCCTCTGCCGCTTCCCATTACCTTTACTGTTGTTTCCCCGCCGCTGATAACACAGGCCGGGCGGGGAAGAGGATTCCCTGTTGCTGCTATTTCCTTTGCTATTCTGCAATGCCACCTGGCGGTTTCAGCTGTATCCCCCTCAATTAGTGACGATAGTATAATACTTTTATAGCCAAGTGCCTCTGCTTCATCCTTTGCCGCCTTAAGAGCAAGAAAGTTTGATGCTATTATAAGATTTGTTACTACAGAAAAAATATGATCCCCCACTCCCGGATTCTCCGGCAGCTTCCCTGCTGCTCCGCTCTCCAGATGCATGCGTACAGAAATAGGGATCGATTTCCTTAGCCTGTGCCTGTCCAGAACCTGCAGCGCTGTTCCATAGTCAGTTGTATCAGGGACAAATGGACCTGATGCAATAACATCCATATCATCCCCCACAACATCCGATATCATAAAATTTACCACTGTAGCAGGGTAGGCTGCTCTGGCCATATTCCCCCCTTTGAGCCTGGAGAGATGTTTTCTAACCCCGTTTATTTCATGGATTGTGGCACCGCTTTTAATGAGCAGATCCGTTGTCTTCTGCTTGTCCTCCAGCTTTATGGAACTGTGAGGGAGGGGCATAAGGGCAGAGCCGCCGCCCGATATAAGGGATATTATTAGATCATTCTTATCTGCCCCTTTTATCATATTATAAATTTTTTCAGCACCTTTAAGCCCGTCATTGTCAGGTATGGGATGAGAAGCTTCAACCTGCTCTACCCTTTTAAGATCAGCCACATGTCCATGCTTAACGCATACGCAGCCGGAGGTAATCCTCTCTCCAAGAATTTCCTCAACAGCCCTGGCCATAGAAGATGTGGCCTTCCCCGCTCCCACAACAAAAACTTTATCAAAATTATCAAGATTCAGTCTTTTAATTTCCCCGTCATTATCTGATAGAATCAATTCGCTGCCGCTTAAAGAAAGATGTCTTTTTACTGCTTTGATAGGGCTGACGGCTTCAATTGCGGCTGTATAAATTTTTTTTAAATCATCTTGTATTTTCATTATGACCACCTTTTTCTCCGGCTATTTTGTAATATTATCCGGTATTCACCTCCAAGCAATTTTAAAGCGGGGAGGGAGGATACTATTTTGCCCGATCCGGATAAAATAATTAAAGATAATATCCTGAAAAGCTGAGACCAAGGCAATTATTTTAACCTGAATTAAATACTTTTTATCCCTGGAGAATCGTTTCCTCCGGGAGGGAGTGCTGAAAACAGTATTATTGCACTATAAAGTATATTAAGAAATAATTACCGGAAAATAATAGTTGATTAATATCACCTTTTTTTTAAATTAGCATGGAGTATAATTATTGAAGAGAAATAGAATGAATGAAAAAATAAAGAAACGGATTCTCCTTGTTGAAAAAATAGCCCTTATTCTTGTGGTTTTTTTCTCTATTACAGGGGGTATAATCTTCGGTTTCATCACATCTGAAATAAGGAATTTTTCAGGAATACATAACCTTAAAAAATTTCAGCCGAGCGAGCCCACCAGGCTTCTTGATGTGAATGGCGAGCTTATAGCTGAACTCTTTCTTGAAAAAAGAGATCTTGCCGCCTATGATGACCTCCCCCCAACGCTGATAAACGCTTTCCTGGCAGCAGAGGACAGGGAATTCTATGAGCACATCGGAATAAACCCTCTTGCAATAGCAAGGGCAATGATAAGGAATATTGAAGCTTCAATACTTGCCGGAAGGCCTGTCATTGTACAGGGCGGTTCCACTATTACACAGCAGCTGGCAAAAAGGCTTTTTACTGAAGGGGAGAGGACATTTGCAAGAAAAGCACTTGAGGCTGTACTTGCTCTGCAGATTGAGAAAAAATTCTCAAAAGAGGAGATTCTGGAGATGTATTTTAACCAGATCTACCTGGGGCACGGCTGCCACGGAATTGCTTCAGCAGCACAGTTCTTTTACGAAAAAGACTTAAGGCACCTTTCCCTTATAGAGGGCTCAGTACTTGCCGCACTACCTTCAAAGCCCACAGGATACTCACCCCTAAGGTTCCCCAGGGATGCATTTTATAAAAATTACGACACTCTGACAAGGATGGTGAATGCAGGCTTTGTCAGGAAAGATAAGGCAGATGAGCTTTACAGAGACTTCTGGCCCCGTTTTATTGAATCATTAAGGGTTGAATATCCTACAAAAACAGTTTTCTCCAAAAATGAAGACAAGGCACCCTACTTTACAGATTATGTAAGACAGATACTTGAAACACGCTTTGGAAGGGAAGCCTTATACGAACAGGGGCTTACTATTTTTACTACTCTTAATCTTAAGCGCCAGGCATCAGCCCGGAAGCATCTCACAAACAGCCTGGTTCAGCAGGATAAAATTTCATCCAGGATGAATGAATATTACCAGAGTGCTGTTGACAGAAGCCTTTTTAATGCCTATAATGATCTTCGTCTGATATTCAGTCTCCCTTCAGTATTGATTAAAAATGATCTGGAATCACAGTTTAAGAAAACCATGACCGACAATATTGTTGATTCCATCGATATAATAACACTCCTCACAGACACGCCGGCAGCAAATGATATAATTGAAAATTTCCGTACACAGATATCCGCAATATCCACAAGTATGAATGTGGAAGGAGCCCTTGTTGCAATTGAGCCTGCTACAGGTTATATTACATCAATGGTGGGGGGGACAGAATTTGAAGTATCCAACCAGTTTAACCGGGCAGTTCAGGCCAGGAGACAGCCCGGTTCTGCATTTAAGCCTTTTATTTATGGTGCGGCAATACATAACAGTTTAATCTCCACAGCCACTGTTCTCCCTGATGTGCCCATTGTTGACATCGATGCAAGCGGCGATACCTGGTCCCCCGGGAACTATGAAGGGGATTTTTCAGGAATGGTGAGCATCAGGAGGGCTCTTGCAGCTTCTATCAATATAATATCAGTAAGAATTTATGACCTTCTCGGCCCGGACAAGGCAATAGAATTTGCTTCTGCTATGACCAAGGTTTCTGAGTCGAGATTTACGCCCGGGCCTGCCATGTCCCTTGGTACAACAGAGATGACACCCCTTGAGATGGCTACCGGCTATGCCATTTATGCCAACAGAGGGAGGGATGTTATCCCCTTTTCCATAAGGTATGTAATTGACAGAGACGGAAACGAGCTGGCAAATATTGAAGAGGAGGTGGGTAATATTATTGCCTCAAAAGAGATAGAAGGGACTATTCAGGTAATCCCTGAGAATGTGGCATATATTATAACAGATCTTCTCAAAGGTGTTATAGACAGCGGTACCCCTACATATACAATACGCAATCAGGCTGGATTCAGGCAGAAAGCGGGGGGGAAAACAGGAACCACGCAGAATTTCTCAGATGCATGGTTCTGCGGCTATACTTCTGATATTGCAGCAGTAGTATGGCTCGGTTACGACAGATCTTTTATGACTCTGGGGAAAGGGCAGTCAGGAGCAGGACTTGCAGCCCCTGTATGGGCAAACTATATGAAAGATGCCTATAACAGCATGCCCGATCCGGTTTATGCAAAACAGCCTGAAGGGGTATACGGCAAGGCTGTGTGTCAATTCACAGGTTTAATCCCGGGCCCTACATGCACAAAAATATCAAGCGGTATAGGACTAAGGACCAGCGGCCCTGGAAGGGTATGTGACGGCAATCATTATGAAATGAAGTCGGTTATCGAAAGATATATGGAGAAAGAAGGATTGACAGAATAAACAGTAAATCATTTATTGACAATTCTTTTCGTTTTGTGTAATATTATTTTAGAGTAGTTACAGTAATTATTCCTAAAGAGATTTTTTTAGTGTAATGATACTGTTTTTATCCCTCCGTCGCCGTAGGCGCCGGGGGGAAGTAGCACTTTATTCTAAATGAAAGTTGTGGAATTAACAGGGAAGCAGTTATTATATTTATTTTTTTTTATACTTGAGGGGATAGGAGCATAATAATGTATAACGTTGGTGATAAAATAGTATACCCCATGCATGGAGTAGGAGAGATTGAGGCGATCGAAAAAAAGGTTGTCCTGGGCAAAAGAACGGAATTTTATCTTATAACTATCATCAACAACGGTATGAAAGTAATGATCCCGGTAAACAATGCCAAGGAAATCGGCATAAGGGGAATTATTGCCAAGAAAGACATTAAAAAAGTAATGGCTATTCTATCAGAAAAGGCAGATCCTATCGAAGAGGACTGGAAGCTCAGATATCAGAACAATATTGACAAGGTAAAAAGCGGTTCCATATTTGAAGTTTCGGAAGTTGCCAGAGACCTTTACAGGCGGGGCACAGAGAAGGAACTTTCTATTATGGAGAGGAAGCTTTATGAAAATGCTTATCAGCTAATTACCTACGAAATTTCATTATCAAAAAATATTGATATTGAAGAAGCAGGGAATATTGTTTCTGAAGCACTCTCCTCATTTGTAAAGGAAGTGGTTGAAGAGTAGTTGTTAAATCCCCTCAGGAATAACAGTTTCGATTCCTTTTTTTTAAAGAAAATAATGCAATAACTGCCCCGGAACAAAAAAGTTCCATAAAATAATTTTATTAAACAATTCTATTATTATTATATCATAATATTAATATGAATATCATATTTATAAGAGGAGCACTAATATGCTGATTATCATCTTTAGAACCGTTTTTATACTTACTACTATTTTATTCTCTATGCTTTATTATTCAACTGCTTCATTACAGGCATTATTAATAGCAGGGGCTATCTCTGCAATTCTTGCCCTTGGGGTAATTGTCATTATTGAGTACTTTTCCCATAGTTTTCAATCGAGACTGATTTTCGCTTCAATTATCGGACTCTTAATCGGACTTACTGCAGGACATCTCCTTGCAGAAGGGGTCTCTTCTATTATAGGAATAAGTTTTATCAGCAATCATGCAGGTGTTATAAAACCTCTGATTTATCATCTCTCAGGCTTTGCTGTAATGATCTTTTTTCTGATAAATCATGAAGATATCGCATTCCTTGATAAAATAATATCTTCAACTGTAAAAGATTCAGATGTTCAGATCCCTTACAAAATTCTCGATACAAGTGTAATAATTGACGGAAGGATAGCTGATATATGCGACACCGGTTTCCTTGAAGGTATTCTTGTTATCCCCACATTTGTTCTTAATGAACTCCAGATGATTGCAGATTCCGCTGATTCAATCAAAAGGAACAGGGGGAGAAGAGGCCTGGACATCCTCAATAAAATGCAGAAAGACCAGTCAATTATGGTAAAAATATCAGATATGGATTTCAAGGATATTCCGGAAGTTGATTCAAAACTGGTGCAGCTGGCCAAAGTTATGAAAGCAAAGGTTATAACCAATGACTTCAATCTTAATAAGGTTGCTGAATTTCACGGAGTCCACGTACTTAATATAAACCAGCTTTCCAATTCCCTTAAGCCTATAGTCCTCCCCGGTGAGGAGATGAGGGTAATGCTCATAAAAGAGGGGAAAGACCCTAATCAGGCAATAGGATACCTTGATGACGGTACAATGGTTGTAGTTGAAAACGGCAGAAGAAAGCTTAATGATGAGGTTGAAGTTACAGTAACTTCAGTTCTTCAGACTACTGCCGGAAGAATGATTTTTACAAGGATGAGAGAGGATTAGAATTGCTGACGCTTTCAATTTATGGAAGCCCCGGAAGCGAAGGTTTTTCCTCAACCCTTCACAATGAATTTTTAAAGGCCTTTGAAGAAAAAGGGATAAAGATTGTTAAAGTTTTCCCTTACAGATCGGATATAAATCCCTGCATTGCCTGCGGTAATTGCAGGGATAAGCCTCAATGCATCTACAACGATGATATGACAGAAATCTACTCACTCATCAGGGAGGCGGATTTTATTACCATATCATCTCCGCTTTATTTTTCATCTTTCCCCTCACCCCTGAAAGCTCTGATTGACAGATGCCAGCTTATCTGGGAGGAACGGCGCAGACTCCATTCTGTTTACAGATTTAAGCGGGGCTTTTTTATTTCCACCGGAGGAGCTGAATATAATAATATGTTTGCAGGTGTAGTAATGGGTATAAAGCATTACTTTAATTCTATTGGAACGGTCTTTTCTCAGGAAAACACTCTTTTATTACCGGGAGCCGATACCATGAATGAAATATCTCTTGATATATTAAATAAAATCCGCCATACTGGAAATACTTTTATAAATTACTGACGCTCTCTATAAAGCGTAACCGGAATAATTATATGAAACTGATAGCAAATGTATCTATCCGGATAAAGAAGGGTCTGCTCCCCCAGTTTATTCAAAGCCTGTATAAATATACCTGTTCCCCCAATATGATTGATCTTACCGATTCCGATGAAAAATGGGAGGAGTATTCTATTGAGATTATTCATACTAATAGAAAAGATCTGGCCAGACTCATAGATTTTCTCAAAAAAAATAATGAGTATTTCCGTGATATCTTAATAACCGGCACTATTGAAGACAAAATTAAAGGGGGCCTCCTTGTTACCTGCGGTAAAGATAATATAGATTCTGTAAATGATCTGCAGACATCATTAATAGGCGGCGCAATACTAATTCATGAAAAAATTGAATCAGGAATGGCAGAGCAGTTCTGCGGAATATTCAATTCAGTTGGCCTAATAAGCGGTCATAAAATAAAAAAAGATTTTAATGAAGCTGAAATTTATCATCAGTTTACAGATTCAGAAAGGGATGCAATAATAATAAACAGGTTTACAGGTAAAAACGCTTTCCCCGTAATCATTAAGTATCACTCAATTGAAGATATGATAAAATCCATAATGACAATTGAATCAAACTTCGCCTGTATACGCCTTATGAATCACGATGAAGATGATATTCTCCTGAACAGTATAGGTGACAGTATTTCCATCCCTCTTATATCAAGGGATAATGATGAACTTCCACTTTACTACCTGTCACTGATAAAAAAAATTGCCAGGAATAACAGGCTTAAACTGGAACAGACATCAGTTGGGATTATAGGACTTACAAGAAGTTCAATAAGGCTCACCTCTCTTTTAAATAAATCGGGATTTATGAAAGTGCTGGGCTATGACAACAGGGAAAGAATGATGATGTCCTTTGAAAATGAAAAAGGGCTGGCAACAACAATCCAGAATATTCTTATGAATACAGACATTATTCTTATAATGAATGACATAATTAAATCTGAAGAAATGGAGTATTTCAGGCCGGGTCAGTTTATTATTTCATATATTGCCAATGAATACCTGAACCAGGAATCATTAAGAACAAGCGGGATCAAGGAATTCATCAAACTTCAGGAGACCGATACTGCACTACTCTACCCGGGGATGATTAAAGGGCTCACAGGGAGCGGAATAAAAATATTTAATGATGATATGATAATAAAGATGTCGGAAATGATTCTGAAAATGATGGATGATTCATATACCCTCCCCGATATTTTCAGCGATATACATGAAAGGATTGAAGGCCTTTTTACAAAAAGCTGAATGTTAAATTTTTTTAGAGAGAACAATCCAGGAGATATTCTTGAAGTTAAAGGGGATAAAATGAACAGTATTTCCCCCCTCTCTGAAGAATCCGCCGGTTTCAGCCTGCGGGCTGATCCTGCTGAATGAAGTGTGGTGAGAGAGTATTCGGGTGTTATTGCCCGTTACCCTTACAATCCCCTCTCTGCTTATTATATCTGTTTCGCTTTCGAGCAGTTCCGCAATCTTTCTTATGTCAACCTGGAGAATAAGAATTCCATGAAAACTCTCCTCAACATAAACCGGCCTTGATACAAAGAGGGAATAGACTGATGATCCGGGTGTTATTGTAGAAACATCGTCAAAATATGTTTCCGGGCCTCTCATGGAAAAACATCTCTTAAGAGGGGTGCTTTCAAAACCTGAGTTTACATCCTGCCCGAAAAGGGAATCATTGCTCCTTGAGTAGATTATATCACCATGTCTGTTAATAAGTATATAATCAAGATATATCCCTTCAGTAACTGACCGTATCATCTCTGTTATGCTGTCTTTTTCAAGGAGGTAGTATTTACGACCGCCGGAGTTCATTCTTTTCAGGTGGGTAAGATGCTGGATTATTCGATGCTTTTCAATAACCTCCATTGCTTTAAGGGCATCATTGTCAGAGCGTTTAAAAAAGTCCTCCAGGTTTTTTACATCCATATTTGCAGCAGAAGTTTCAGGGGATTTAACCTCCCTTGAACATCCAATTGAAATAATGATAATCAGTAAAACCAGGAACTTCTTCATAGCTGACCGCCGTGCAAAATTTACTTTACCATATCATATTATCGTACAAAAACCCCCTCATCTTTAATATAAGAAGATTAATTCAGTTTTTCAAGGGGAGTATACTTCTCCATAAAAACCTTTCTGGTTAAACCGAAACTTATCGTGAGCTTTATATTATCCCCTGCACCTTCAATTTTCACAATACGCCCCGGGCCGAATCTGGGGTGCATAACCCTCTCCTGAACCATGAAATTTGACCCGCTCCCCCCTGAATCCTCCTGCACAGGTATTCTTACAATCTCCCCATCAGAAATACTCTTTGCTGCGGGAACAGGGGTTCTGCTGCTCTTCTCACTCCATAGGGAATCACCCTGATATGTTTTAACCTGTGATCTCTCTACGGCAGCTCCACGTCTGTGACTGTTAACCGAATCCAGGTTATGAATCTGCAGATACTCAGCAGGTATCTCATCAATAAATCTGGATGGAATTTTATAATCCACCCCTGCGAAGCTCCTTCTCACATCCGCGCTTAAAAGATATATTCTGTCCATTGCCCGGGTAATCCCCACATAGCAGAGGCGCCTCTCCTCTTCAATACCGGCTTCAGTATCAATGGAAAATTTGTGGGGAAAGGTATTCTCCTCCAGGCCTGTTAAAAATACAGCAGGGAATTCCAGACCCTTTGCATTGTGTACAGTCATAAGGGTAACGGAATTATTCTTATCTTCAGGGTCAGCTTCCGGATTTTCCGCTGATGTTAAAAGGGAGATATCCTGGATATACTGTTCAGGTGTTGCCTCAGGATTGTGCTGCTCATAATCATAGATACCGTTTATAAGTTCGTCTATATTATCTATACGCATACTGCTTTCAAGGCTGTTATCTTCAAGGAGGCTTTGTCTGTAACCGGAAATCTCTGTTAAATGCTTAACAAATTCCGACAGGGCCATACTCCCGGGAACCCTGGACATATCTTTCATAAGCCTGTTAATTATATTTTTGAACTCCGCCAGATTCTTCGGCACCCGCCCTGTAAGGAGTTCATCATCAATAACCTTCCATTCAGAAATTCCAAGCTCTGATGCTGTTTCAGATATTTTATCCTGGCTGGTATTCCCTATACCTCTTGCAGGTGTATTAATGATTCTGAAAAGGGCAACTGAATCTGCAGGGTTAACAAGGAATTTTATATAAGCCAGAATATCCTTAATCTCCTTCCTGTCGTAGAACTTGAGTCCCCCGATGAGCCTGTAGGGTATACCCTCTCTCCGGAGTAGATCCTCAAATACCCTGGACTGGGCATTGGTTCTGTAAAAAATTGCAAAGTCGCTGTTTGTAAAATTCTCCCCGGACTTAAGGGACTGGATGGTATTTATTACAAACTCCCCTTCACCATATTCATTGTTAACCCTGCACCAGACAACAGGCTCCCCGTCACCCCTGAAAGCCGTGATATTTTTATCTTTCCTGTTTGAATTATTTCTTATTACACCATAGGCGGCTGCCAGAATCTTCTCTGTTGACCTGTAATTCTCTTCAAGAGTAATTACCCTGGCATTATCATAATCCTTTTCAAAATTGAGAATATTTCTTATGTCAGCTCCGCGCCATGAATAAATCGACTGGTCATCATCACCTACCACGCATATATTTTTTGTTTCTGCTGCAAGGTACTTTGCAATAAGATACTGACAATAGTTGGTATCCTGATACTCATCAATCATAAAGTAGCGCCACATACTCTGGAGCTGTGCAAGGGATTCAGGTGATTTTCTGAAGAGTTCAACTGTTTTAAGCAGAAGATCATTAAAGTCGAGAGCATTATTCTCAGCCAGTTTTTCATGGTACCTGTTGAAAATTTCACTGAAGTTAAAGGAGAAATAGTCGGGAATAAGTTTTTCAACATCCACACCTTCAAGATAACCCTCCTTATCCTTTACTTCAGAAATCTTTGAGCAGATCATTGATGGTTTAACTTTTTTCGGATCAAGCTTCATTTCAGCCAGAATCCGCTTAATAATATTTTCCTGGTCACTTCCGTCATAAATGGTAAAATTTGAAGGGATCCTTATAGCCTCGCCAAAGCGCCTTAAAATATAAACAGAAGCAGCATGAAAGGTCTTAACAAATACACTGTTCCCGCCAGGCCCGGCAATATCGATTACCCTGTTTTTCATCTCCTCAGCAGCCTTGTTAGTAAATGTTACTGCAAATATCTGGTAGGGCTTTACGCCTTTATGATTGATCAGGTAGGAGATTCGGTTTGTGATTACACGGGTTTTACCGGAGCCGGCTCCGGCTAAAATCAGCAGAGGCCCTTCAGTATGGAGAACCCCCTCCTTCTGGTTATTGTTCAGATTTGCCAGCAGATCCATTATTACTCCCTGTATTTAAATTTATAATTTCAAATGGTAAGGTCTTCTCTATTTTATGGTAAATTGAAGATAATGAATTTTCAGTAAGCAGGTCATAATCGTCAAATTAAAAACTATGGAAGGGATAAAAATGTAGGGGGATAAAAGAATTGACACTCTTAATATAACAGACTATATTATTAATGTAATTGTTTATCATGAGGTTAAAAAAATGTATACAAGAGTAGAAAATTTGCTTAAAGAAATTAATAACTTCACTCCGGATGAAGAGATAGAATTGATTGAAAAGCTTGCTCAGCGTCTGAAAACAAGAAATATATACCGAAAAGATATTCTTGATCTTTTCGGATGTGCAAAGAACCTGTGGGAGAACATTGACGCTCAGGAGTACATCAACAGTTTGAGAGAAGAGAGACAGTGATTCTTTCTGAAAAGATAGCAAAACATGACTCTATATTTATTGATACTGCTCCTTTCATCTATTTTATCGAAGCGCACAAGCAATTCGGCCCTTTAACAAGAGAAATATTCACATCAATTAATGCCCTTAAAATCAAAGGTATAACTTCAGTTCTTACACTCACGGAACTTCTTCCAAAACCAATCAGCATTGGCAATAATGAGCTTGCAGGAATCTTCTCAGAATATTTAAGAAGAGGCAATAATCTTGAATTGATTGAAATATCTGCAGATATTGCTGAAGAAGCCGGAATCCTCAGGGGCAGATATCAATCCCTTAAAACAATAGATGCATTGCAGATAGCTGCTGCAGTTCATGCCAAAGCTGATATATTCCTTACCAACGATAAAGGTCTTAAAAAAATTGAAGAAATAGATATAATTATTTTAAGCGATTATCTTCAAAATGATGTCTAGATAATAAAATCAATCCACCGGCTGGCTCTTTATATGTATATCTCTTTGCGGATAGGGGATCTCCACACCCTTCTCGCGAAATACTTTAAATATTTCATAGTATAGCTGGCTTCTCAAAACCCCCGGTTTATTTATATAATTCCGGGTCCATATGCGGAGATTAAAATCGAGGGAGCTGTCACCATATTTATCAAAAAGCACATCGGGTGAGGGATGCTTCAGTATACCTTCATTTCTATCTGCAACTTCAAGAAGAATCTCCTTAACGGATTCCGGATCCTCCTTATAGGAGACTGATACAGGGATGTTAAATCTCACGTTCCTGTCCATGTGGCTCCAGTTTATAACTGTGGATGATATAAACTCAGAGTTTGGTACAATTACAGAAATATTATCATTTGTCACAATAGTTGTGGCGCGGAGTGAGATATCCACCACATCACCATGGATACCAGCAACCTCAATGCGGTCCCTGATTTTAATAGGCCGCTCAAAGAGTATAATAAGCCCGCTTACAAAGTTGCTTGTAACATTCTGAAGGCCAAAACCCACACCAATACCAAGTGCACCAAAAAGGATAGTAAGTGAGCTTAAATCGACACCCGCTGTCTGAAAAACAATTATAAATCCGATGACAATAATTATATATCTGAAAATCGCGCCGAATGATTCCCTTATTCCGATATCAATGCCGCTCTTTGCAAGGAGGGTATTTACAATATATTTCTTAAGCTTTGCAGTAACAAAAATCAGCAAAGTAAGAAAAACTAATATGTAAATAATAGTTAAAAGCGTAAACCGGGTTTTCCCCAGATCAAAAACGGCAATGTTGAGCAGATCTTTTATAGAATCTATAATTTCCATGTATTAATAATAATCCCAATGATAATGAAAGCAACCAATTTTTTTAACTTCTCAGTGGGCTTTTCAAACTTAAAAAAACTTATTTTTTAAAAAAATTCATCTTCATACTTGACAGATTAAACATATATCCTTATTTTAGTAACTGAACGTACGTTCGTTCAGTTACTGGAGGATTAGAATGAATGGAACAGATAGGCAGGAAATAATAATAAATGTGGCAAAGCAGCTTTTTTCGGAAAAGGGGTATGCTGCAACGGGTATAAGGGAAATTGCTGAAAAGGCCGGGCTTTCACTGGGTAATTTCTATAACTACTTTAAAAATAAAGAGGAGCTCTTTAAACACCTTATTGATCCGGAAAATATTATTAAGTCACTTGCTGCAATCCCCTCAATGGTTAATGAAGGCTTCCCCGGAAATTTTGACAGGATCATCCAGGAAATAAAGAGAGTAGTGGATATGAATCAGGAGCTTTATAAGCTTATCTTTATTGACCTCATCGAATTCGGAGGAACAAATACAAACCATATTATGGAAAGGATTCTGGAATTTTCCAATCAGGTTTTTAATGATGATGTAAAATCCCGTGTTGTGGGCTCAAAAATCAAGGAGATGGATTACCCTTTTTACCTTAAACTCTTTGTTACTTCAATTTTACCGCTTTTTATAATCAACAATATACTCCCGGCAGCAAAGATTACCTACAATGATGAAGAGATTTCCAGGCTCATATCTGATGTACTAATGAAAGGTATAAAAGCATGAAATTTTCAACACTGAAATATATTCTTATTCTTATCACCGGAATAATTATTTCAGGCACCCCCCTCTATGCAGATACAGAAAGCAGTGATGATTTTGACAGCTTCGGATCATTCACGGAAGAAAAGGCTTCATTTAATATAAAATTCTACACTGAATACAGGGGACTCATCTCAACATACAGAGAGCAGGACCTGGAAGACATTTATAAAAAGCATGAACTTAAAACAAACATAAATTTTAAATACGGGCTGCCCAATTTCTACATACAGGGTGATTCAAATATATTTCTACTCCCCGGATTTATCTCTGAAGATTTAAGCAGTGAATATAAATACAGCAATGATTTTTCCTTTAAACGAAACGGCACATTAATTTCTGAGTACGCGGAAATCGATTTCAGGGAATTATATATTAATTACGATAAAGGAATCTGGAGATTCCGTGCCGGAAACCAGGTGCATCACTGGGGAACAGCTGATGCAATAAAGCCCACATCATATTTTAATCCCTTTGATCTGAGGGAGCTCCTCTTTAAAGATGAAGACACTGAGCTTACAATGGGTGTGCCTTCGATTTCTGTATTGGCATTTATAGGGAGCGATTCCCTGGAACTGGTTATAGTCCCTCTGCATACACCATCGAGAGTTCCGTTAACAGGAACATACTGGGGCCTTAATCATAGAGAGGGGCCATTCCCTGTAATCATTGATGAAGAGAAGGCTATCAGACCCGGAATTGACGGCGCAGGTGCGGGGATAAAATATTACAGAAACATAAAAAACTTCGACACCCATTTAAGCCTCTATCGCGGCCCGGATAAGGAATCGCTCTTTTGCCCGGTAAGTACAGTATCAGATCCTGATGAACCTGTATCTATACTTGTTGAGCCTCATTTCAATACAGTAACAATGGCAGGGATTGCCCTTTCCAACACATATGAAAGATTCATATTCCAGTTTGAGGGTGTCTACTCTCCGGATAAAAGAGGTGTGGTTGACACAGAAATTGACTCTGCGGAAATAGAAAGCCTTCTCCCCTTTGATACTGAGAAGAGCCATTACTTTGCCTGGTCTGCAGGATTCAATTACTTCCTCCCCTTTTCACCAAGCAAGGAGGGGATGCTCACAGCTGAATGGAGCAGGTCACACCTGCTGAATGACAAGCTGATGAAACCTTTTTTATCTGATGTAATTACAATAAGATTAAATGAAAAATTTTTTCAGGGAAAACTTGAAACATCTCTTACAGCCATGCTTATCAGGTCTGTTTCACTTTACGCTGTAACACCTGCTCTTGAATACAGATTCAGCGATTTCATTTCATGTGAACTCACATATGCTTATATTAAAGGGAGCAGGGGGAATTATTACTCAGGCTACAGGGATAATGACTTTATTGAATGGAGGGTCCGTTATGAATATTAAAGATATATTAAAAGTACTTCTTCTACCCTTTATATTCTTAACCCTCATCTCCTGCGGAGCGGAGATTATTGATGACTCTCTAATCTCAGGAAGCATTTCCATGTCAGATGAATACGCTGCATTAAAACGCGGGCCTGTTTTCATTGCTGTATCTGAAACCGATGACATCGAGCTTATAGAGAATGACCCTTCTCAGCATATTGCTGCGATCTTTGAAGCAGATCTGAGCAGAGGCACTTTTTCAATAGACCTGAAAGATTCAGGCATAAACACGGGGGATGAGGTTTTCCTTTTTGCATTTGCTGATAATGACTATTCCGGGGGAATTCCAAATCCAACAACCGGGGATATTGTGGGCCTCTATATTAACAGTTCAAGTTTAAGCACCAGATACAGGGTCGGCTCATCAGTTTCACCTGACATTATACTTAACAGATACCATTACGGCCACGACACACAGGTTGTGGGCCTCATAGATTCTAACGAAGCGGGTGATGTAATTCTTATTGCATATGCAGGGGATTTCAGCTCAACAGACTTCTCTGCAATAGATGTTGATTCAATTATCGGGTATAAAAAAATTTCTAAACCTGCCAACCCTGTTACATTTTCACTACGTATAATGCCCTACGGATTTGATACACCTGTAAGCGGAGTATATGTAATCGCGCTTCTGGATAAAAACAGAAACGGTATCCCCGATGACGGGGACATGATAGGCTTTGCATCTGAATCCTCAGAATCATCATTCCCTGTGGCAATCACAATTGATGAGGGTATAACCTCCTGCGGAACAATAAAATTCCGCATACCAGTATACACCGAACCTGATGACGGTCAGCCCCCTTTAAGAATCGCCGGAGCCTTTACCGCACCTGAAGGATATGAAAGCAGTGATAAACCAGTATTTATAATAGCAGCAAAGGGCTCTGACCCCAATGAGGTTTTTGAAAATATCAAAACACTTAATACAGAAGAGTTTGCCTTTATAAAAGTTGATACAGGCGCCACTGAATTTGACCTTAACCTGCCGAGAAACAAATTCACCGCAGATGATGAAATTTTTCTCTTTGCTCTATGGGATAAAGACTACACAGGGGGGCTCCCCAATGCCACAGAGGGGGACATGCTGGGAATTCTGCAGAATAAGGATAATTTCTCTTATACTGTAAAACTGCAGGAGTTTGAAAATATACTTACACCCGACGATTCAGGGGGATATAATTTCAATGTAGATGGAGGCTATTCCTTCAATATTGACAGAAACTTCTATTCCCACAATGCGGCACTCAGGGTAAATATCTGGAAAGGCGACCTGTCTGAAGATGACTTTATAGATGGTGCAGAAATAATTCTTATCGCTTTTTATGAAACTCAAAAACCATTTTTCCTGAACGCTCAAACATTCTGGAACAATTATGAGATTGATATGGATAAAATAATTGCGACTAAACGCATAACCCTTAATCGTGATTCCACTGATCCTGACTTTTCTATAAGCTATCGTATGACGCTCATGCCTGCAATTCATAAAAATATACCTGTTCTTAACGGCAGCGACATCAACATTAACGACATTTATGTCTTTGCGATTCTCGACAAAAATAACAATGGAACTCCTGATACTGGAGAGAATATCGGATATTACTGGTATTCTCTCCTGGGAAGTTATCTTCCCGAAAAACTTCCAACTCCTATAAATGACGGATTATATATTTTAAACAAAAGCATAAGATTTTCTAACCAGACATATTAGCAGCATAATATTAAGAGGAAGTAATAAAAATGGAAAAATACATAGACCTGATAATGAGAAACCCGAAAAGAGCTATAGCTTTTATTATTCTCATTACAGCAATCCTGGGGAGCGGACTCCCTAAAATCGAATTTGAAAGCTCCCTTGATTCAATAATGCCTAAAAAGGATGAGCAGTACATCCTCAATGAGGAGGTAAAGAAAGTTCACGGCAATAACGGGAAATTTATTATTATAGCTGCTTCAGCTGAAGATATGATGACCCCGGGAATTTTAGCATCTGTGGAAAAGCTCCATCAGGATATTGAGGAGTATCGCAACTTTGACCAGTACAAAGAGGAGGGGCGGATTGAAATACTTAAAAATGCATCAGCTTCAGGAGATCTTACCACCGATAAACTTATGTCGGAATTTTCTGATGATCCGGTATTTCAAAGATATCTTTCCAGAGTCTTTACGGCTGAGGGTATTGAATCAGATATTATTCCACAGAGAAAACTGAAATCTATTATAAAAAAAGCTGAATCCTCTCTTGAAGTAAAGAAAGGGAGAATTATAGATCTTATTGTATCCCCCTACGATATTGAGGATCTTCGGGGTGAGGATAATACACTCATAAGCTATGATCTGATTAAACGGGATGACTATGGTAAACGAATAGTCCCTTCAACTAATGAGGAGATCGCTTTATTTGAGGGGAATCTGAAGAACAATCGGGCCTTTGAAAAGGGGATATACTTTAGAGACAAAGAGACAGGAAAAATTACAGACTTCGGAATAATGGTGCGGCTCAGGGATTCATTTGTATATGACCCCATAGTCAGGGAGATGCACCAGGTCGCTGGCGGTTACCAGGATGAAATTAAAATAACACTCCAGGGTATACCTGTAATATACCAGGAGATAAATGAGTATATGAAAAACGACCTGAAGCGCTTTCTCCCCCTGGTCTTTCTTGTAGTAATGCTGATTTTTTATTTTAACTTCAGGTCTCTCCGGGGGGTTGTATTGCCATTTGCCACACTGGCCCTTGCTGACATCTGGATAGTGGGACTCATGGGCCACCTGGGATTTAAACTCACTGTTGTGGGTATATCACTCCCACCCCTCATGATTGCAGTTGGGAGCTCCTACTCCATTCATATACTCAACCAGTATTATAATGAGTTCCAGGGCCCTGAAGGGGGGAACCATCTTAAAAGAATCAAATCAGCAATGTCCCATATATCACTCACAGTTACACTGGCAGGTGTTACCACATTCTTCGGTTTCTTTATGCTCATAGTAAACCAGGTCTCCTCAGTGAGGGAGATGGGGATCTTCTCCGCAATCGGTGTTCTCTTTGCAGTATTCATCTCCATAACCATGATACCGGCGGTTCTCACACTCCTGAGCCATGAAGAAGCAGACAAAGCAGTAAGAATAAATGAAAAAAACGGGCCTGTTGACGCTCTTATAGCTGTCTTCTCTAAATGGGTAACCAGCCATAGCAGGATCACTCTGGCCATACTGGGGATTATATTTGTTTTTTCAGCTGCAGGGCTTACCAGAATAATTGTGGAAACCTCTGTTTTTGCCTATTTCAAGAGTGACGATTATATCATTACAAGTTCAAAAGTAATTGGTGAAAAATTCGGCGGATCATACGGCCTTAATATAATTATAGATTCACATAAAGATAACGGGATCAAGGATCCGGAAATATTAAGATTTATCGAAGAGTTCAGAATCTGGCTTGAGGCGGATGAAAACATTGACCTGAACATAGGGAGAACTGATGCCATAACCGATTTTATTAAAACCATGCATCTGGCAATGCACGACAATGATTTTACCTACTACACAATACCTGATAAAAAAATTGATGTGGAGAGCTACATATCAGTTTATCCGGGGAGGGATGACAGCGACAGCGGACTGGCTGATGATTTTGAATCCTATGTGGACAGAAATTTCCGGAGTACCAATATTCTTGCAAGGATCTGGGAGAAGGAGGGGGAACTGATAAGCTCCGGCATAATGAACCGGATTAATAATAAAATCAGCGCCTACCTTGATGAGAACCTCCCTGAAGGATACACATATAAAACAGCGGGTGAGCCTAAAATAATAGTGCGCCTCTCTGAATATGTGGTTAATGGACAGGTAATGAGTCTCGCCTTCAGCCTTGCAGCTGTTGCTTTAATTGTATTTCTACTTTTTAAAAATATGACTGCAGCGCTGATTTCCCTTATTCCTATAAGCGCGGCAGTTCTGTTTAACTTCGGAATAATGGGGTGGCTGGGGATAAGGCTTGATCTTGCCACAGCAATTATTGCATCAATCACTATTGGTATAGGGATTGATGATACCATTCACTTCCTTAATACCTACAGGTATAACAGGTCCATAGGCCTCAATCAGAATGAAGCCGTAGAAACTACACTTAAAACCGCAGGGAGAGCGATTATCTACACCTCCCTTGCACTGGCTCTCGGCTTTCTTGTGCTGGTTATATCCAGTTTTAAGCCTATTATATATTTTGCACTCCTCATTGCCGGGACAATGATTTCTGCAACTGCAGGCGCGCTCATATTTCTCCCTGCAGTAATACTGGCATTTAACCTGGATCTCTCACCTGCAAAGGGGGATTCCAGATTCTGGAAATACTTCGATCTTTCCAGAATATTTAAATTTAGCAGCGAAGAAGAGTAGATTATTTCAATGCGAATTTCTAAACTTTTATTTGAAATAAAATGCTCTAATATTCCCGCCGCCTTAGGCGGCGGGGAAAATGTAAACAGCATAATTAAACTAAAAGATTTTTTCAGGAATAATTAGTGAACTTATTTAAAAAATTTTCGGAGGACACCATGTTAAGAAAAATTACTATCACACTTTTAACTGTTATTGCATTTTCCATGTCTCTTTACGCGCAGACAGCACTTGAAATAATGACAAAGAGCGACAACCTGCCCCAGCCTCAAAACGCCAGATCAAAGGCTGATATGCATGTGGAAAAGAGCGGGCAGGTGGATAAAAAGTTAATTGAAATAATGGCTATAAAGGACGGAAAGAATGAAAAGGTTCTGGCTACGATTAAGGAGGAACCTTCAGGGGATATAACAAAAATTCTTACACACACAAACAGAGGGAATGACGATTTGCAGTGGCTCAAAATGCCCAATGGCAGGGTAAAGCGTATAACCACAGCAGACAGAAGCGGAGCTTTTGTAAACTCCCACCTTTTCTATGAGGATTTAAGATCGCGTGACATCAATGATTATAATTACAGGCTTATTGGAGAGGAGAAGGTTGAGTCTCATGACTGCTACAGAATTGAGGCAACACCAAAGCCGGGGAAAAGCATTTATAACAAGGCGGTATTTTTTGTTATAAAATCGGGTCAGTTCCAGTACTTTATAATAAGGGCGGACATTTTTTTTGACGGCTACCTTTACAAGCGCCTTATAAACTATGACATCAAAATGGTTGATGGCATTATCACACCCTACAGGGCTGTAATGTACAGGATACACAGAAACGGGGAGACCCTTGGAAATACAGAAATTAAAATCAAGGCCATACAGTATAATAACCCTGCTGTCACTGATGCACTTTTTAATCAGGGACGACTATAAGGCCTATCTGCCATCCTCTTCTATAAGTCTTTCCAGGAGTATAATTTTAAGCTCCTCCAGCCTCTCCAATGGAACATCTTCAGGATCTCTGTAATCAGCGCAGAGCTCCTGAAGGGTTTCAATATCATTAATAAGGAGGCTGTAATAGTACCAGTCTTTCATTAAGCCGGCAGCAAAGAGCACCTCCTCATCAGAAAGTGTATCCCAGGCTGTGCAGTAAAAATTTGAGCATGTACCTTTGAAGAATGACCCGGTCTCTCCACTTAATTCAGTATCTCTGTAGATGAGACACCCTATTTCGGTGAATTCCCCTTCTGTTACAGCAACGTGAGGACACTGCATGGCGTCTGGAAATATTTTCTCTTCAGAAAGAGATTCAGGATGCCTCAATGGGATTTCCGGCCCCTTCTCCCCTCTTGCAATGTAAAGATGCTCAAGCTCTTCAATGGAAAGCCTGTAATTATGGCTTCCGCAACATAGGGCGCAGGAAGCGCCCAGGCCGGGCCTGCACCTGTTTATTTTTCTGGAATTCAATTCACTGCCGCCTTAAATCTTAAGATCATGTCTGCCCTTTTATAATCTTATATCAGGTAAAACAGGTTTAAATCTGTTTATTAAGGAGTCAATCAGAATTAAAAATAATTAGGTTTTGAATAATCATCCTGTATCATTGATTTATTTTCCTATTTTAATTAAATTCAATATATAATCTGGTGCATATATTATTGCGCCATCATATAAAATGAAAGAGTTTAAATTATATAATTGTATAAATGTTAATCCTTTAACCTTTATTTTAAATAAAAGGCTTTCATATCCCCGCCGCCGAAGGCGGCGGGGATATTGAATACATCATAATTATTGTAATTGGATACGATAAAAAAGGAGATCTATTATGATTAAGAAAATAGGATTTATCGGTCTTGGGATAATGGGGAAACATATGGTTAAGAATCTCCTCAAGGGGGGTTACACTGTTGCGGTTTACGACATTGTAGAAACTGCTGTAGAAGATGGAGTAAAAGCAGGAGCCGTAAAAGCACAATCACCTGCAGATGCAGCAGCGCAGTCGGAAATGGTTATTACCATGCTCCCCAATTCACCACATGTAAAGGAAGCAATACTTGGAAAGAATGGGGTGATTGAAGGGGCAAAACCGGGTACTCTCATAGTTGATATGAGTTCCATAGACCCCATGATAAGCAGGGAAATCGCCGCTGAACTGGCTGCAAAAAAAATTAATATGATGGATGCCCCTGTAAGCGGCGGGGAACCAAAGGCGATTGACGGGACGCTCTCAATAATGGTGGGGGGCAGAAATGAGGATTTTGCTAAAGCTGAGCCTGTACTTAAAACCATGGGATCATCAGTGCAGCTGGTGGGTGAAACAGGTGCAGGAAATGTGACTAAGCTTGCAAATCAGATAATTGTTGCCCTTAATATAGCAGCAATGTCCGAAGCTATGGTGCTTGCTGCTAAAGCAGGTGTTGACCCGGAACTGGTTTATAAGGCTATACGGGGAGGCCTTGCCGGGAGTACAGTGCTTGACGCAAAGGCACCCATGGTTCTGAACCGGAACTTCAAACCGGGATTCAGGATTAATCTGCATATAAAGGACCTGGTAAATGTATTAAATGCCAGTCATGAACTGGGTGTTTCACTTCCCCTCACTGCAGCGGTAATGGAAATTATGCAGGCTGTTAAAGCGGACGGTATGGGTGATGATGATCACAGCTCAATAGCAAGGTATTATGAGAAACTGGCCCATGTTGAAGCTGTTCCGGGGAAAAGCAGCAATAAATAAAAAGATTTACTTTATAAGAAATCTTATTGAAGGAGAAGACTTTTTCATTACACTCCAGATTCACAGGGGGGGGAAACATGCCCACTTATAATGTTTATGTAAAAGCTGATTCATTGAATGATGACCAGAAACAGAGGGCAGCGCAGGCTATCACCAGGGCACACAGTGATTCTACCGGCGCACCGGAGTTCTATGTTCAGGTAATTTTTCATGAAATTCTGGACAGCAACCGCTATGTAGGAGGTTACCGCTTTAACAGACATATGTGGATCCGGGGAGATGTAAGAGTGGGCAGAACTGCTGAACAGCGCAGAGAGTGGATGCTGAAAATGATTAAGAATGTAAGTGAATCAATAAACCGGGATATAAACTCAATCTGGATTGATCTCTGCGGTATTGAACCGGAAAGTATTCTTAAATATGGACAGGTTTTCCCTCCTGCTGGACAGGAGAAGGAGTGGCTGGAAAGTCTTCCTGATGGAGCAAAAGAAATTATAAATGATCTTATTGACGGGAAAGGTAATTCAAATTAAAAAAATGATTATCCTTAAAAAATGCCCCCGATAAAGGGGGCATTTGAAGGAGAGTATGTTTAAAAAAAAGGTAGATAGCTTTGTTCCTAACGTTTTTTAGTTAACAGGAATAAAACCTGCTTCTTTAACAAGTTTCTGCCCTTCAGTACCCATAACAAAGTCCATAAATTTCTGTGCTTCAGGAGAAAATTTATTCTCATTTACATATTTATAAAGTCCCCTGGAAATCGCGAATTTACCTGATTTACCATTAGCGATGTTGCCTTCAACACCGTCAACAGATAGGGGCTGTATAGTATCAGTAAGGTAACCGTAGCCCACATAGCCAATTGCCTTGGGATTCCCGGCTACTGCTGAAACTATGGCTCCATTTGATGCCTGAAGAAGAGCGTCTTTTCTAACATCACTTTTCTTCATTACTAATTCGCTCCATACTTCATATGTACCTGAACTTGTGTCTCTGGAAATAATTACTATGGCTTCATCCTTTCCGCCAAGCTGCTTCCAGTTTGAAATTGAACCGTCATAAACACCCTTAAGCTGGTTCATTGTAATATTCTTTACCGGATTTGATGGATGAACTACTGGAACTATCATATCAAGTGCAATTGTGTATTCCTTGATTTTAAGTCCCTTTTCTACTGCACTTTGAAGCTCCTTCTCCTTCATAGCCCTTGAAGAGTTGGCAATATCGCAGGTACCATCAAGTATTGCCTTTATCCCGTTACCTGATCCGCTCCCTTCAATTGTTATAGAAATACTCTTATCTACTTTTCTGAAAGCTTCAGCAGCCTTTTGAGTTATAGGGAGATTAGTTGTGGAGCCCTTTATTACTACCCTTTGACCCTTATCTTTTGAACATCCGGTAAATGCTGCTGCTATTACAAGAACACTCAATGCAATTATTGTTTTTGTGATTATAGATTTCATTTATCTATAAACCTCCTGATTTTAAAATATTTAAAAGTAAGATGATATGCATATGTTAAGATATTATGAAGATTTGTTAAAATAACGGTTAATTTAAAGATAATTTTAATCTTATCAAACTACAAAAAAATATTATCCTTATTGTTAAGAATATTGAAGATAATAAATTTTTATGTATATTTATACTATACAGCACTAATATACTATATTTTTCAGAAAAATTTTTAAATGATTTAATTATTCTACTCCGGGAACGGATGCGGATAAACTATGGTGAAAAGGATTCTCGGGTGCCTGGAGGAATATTCCTTTCACAGAGAAATATGAATGCAGGTCTCTTTGTGAGTTTCAGAGGGCTTCCATAAAATACAGACAATTCTTAACAGAATCTTTATATTTTATTTATTTAAAATTCACCTTAAGCCTGTTTTTTAATCTTATAAATTCTACTAAGGTTTAAAATATAATGAACGAAAAAATTACAGCAGATAAGGTATCATTCTTTTATGGAACAAACCAGGCAATAAAGGATATTACCCTTACTGTTAACAAAAATTCAGTAATGGCGCTTATCGGACCTTCAGGATGCGGTAAATCCACATTCCTGAGATGCATAAACAGAATGAATGATATTATCCCCGACATTAAAATGAAAGGAGATATACTGATTGATCAGGAATCAATTTACAGTCATAACTACGATGTTACAGGACTGAGGCGTCGTGTAGGTATGGTTTTCCAGAAATCTAATCCATTCCCCAAATCGATATTCGATAATATTGCTTATGGCCTTAAAATTAACGGTATTAAAGATAAATATGAGATAGAAAGGATAGTTGAAAAATCTTTAAAAGATACCGCTCTCTGGGATGAAGTAAAGGACAGGCTTAACAAATCAGCCATGGGTCTTTCAGGGGGGCAGCAGCAGAGGCTTTGTATAGCCAGGACAATAGCAGTTGAACCTGAGGTTATTCTAATGGATGAGCCTGCTTCAGCACTTGACCCCATATCTACACAGAAAATTGAAGAACTGATACAGACACTGAAACAGGATTACACAATAATAATTGTTACACATAATATGCAGCAGGCAGCAAGGGTAAGTGACTATACTTCATTTTTTTATATGGGTGAGCTTATAGAAGTAAATAAAACTGAAGTTATCTTTACAAAGCCGGACAGGGAAATGACGGAAAATTACATTACCGGAAAATTCGGCTGATAATACTTGAAGGACGGATAAAACAATAAGGAGAAAACAATGCAGACATATTTAGAACAGGAATTATCAAATATAAAAATAAAAATTTTTGAAATGGCAGACCTGGTAATTGAGGCTCTTGAAAGCTCAATTACTGCCCTTAAAAATTCAGACATAGAGCTTGCAAAAAAAATCATGAAGGATGATACTGTTATGGACCTTCTTGAAATTGATATAGATAATGAGTGTATTAAGCTCCTTGTAACGAGGCAGCCTGCAGCATCGGATCTCCGCTTTGTACTTGCAATGCTTAAAATAAACACAGATCTGGAACGGATGGGGGACCTTGCAACGAACATTTCAAAAGAAGTAATTAAAATTAACGGGGCACCCCTTATGAAGCCTCTGATTGACATACCACGCATGACTGAAAGGGCAATCCAGATGACAAGGCTCTCTTTTGAAGCTATTACTGAAAAAGATGTTGAAAAGGCAAAAAATGTAATACTTATGGATGAAGAGATTGATCAGCTGAACCTGCAGATATACAGGGAGCTTTTTACATTTATGAGTGAATCAGCATCCAATATAACCCAGAGTCTTTCCCTGATTCTGATAGCCAAGGCACTGGAAAGGGTTGGCGATCACGCTAAAAATATCGCTGAAAGAGGGATTTACTTTATACAGGGTGAAGACATAAGGCACAGAGACGTGAGGGAGACCATAAAATAAGAGGTCCCGAAGATGAGAAAAAAAATTTTTGTAATAGATGATGAAAAGGATATTCGTGAGATTCTTAAGGTAAATCTTACCGGAGAAAACTATGATGTATCCACATTCAAATCCGCTGATGACGCTCTCAAGGGGCTTTTATCGGAAATTCCTGATCTTATAATACTCGATATAATGATGGACGGCAAAGATGGGCTGCAGTTCTGCCGCGAACTCCGTACTTTTGAAAAATATATGAATATACCTGTAATCTTTCTTTCAGCAAAATCGGAAGAATTTGACAAGGTTCTGGGACTGGAGCTGGGGGGTGATGACTACATGACCAAGCCTTTCAGCATAAAGGAGCTTAAATCAAGAATCAAGGCAGTACTTAGACGAACAGGGGAGAAGCCGAGAGAATCAACAGCAAAGATATTAAACTATAAAGGTGTTGAGCTCAACAGTGAACAGTACTCATTAAAAGTTGATAATGAAGAGGTTAAGCTCACTAAGACAGAATTCAATATGCTCCTCCTTTTTATGGAAAATCCGGGTAAAATATTCAGCAGAGATAATATTATCGACAGCGTACGGGGACAGGATGTTTTTGTCGTTGATAGAACCATTGACGTTCATATAATGAATCTCCGGAAAAAACTGGGGGATTATAAAAATATAATTACCACTTTTTCCGGAATTGGATACGGGTTTAAAGAATAATATGCTTAAAAAACTGAGCCATAAACTTATAGCAAGCTACATCTCAATAATATCTGTACTTGTTATTATTATATTTCTTCTTGTGGGAACACTACTGAAACAATCACTTATAGATATAATAGTAGATGAGATGGCAGGTTTTGCTGAAATAATCGAGTTGAGCGTTCTGGAAAAGGGAAACATCAATAACCCTGCTGTAATAAAGTCCGGGCTTAAAAAGATGGCTCTCCCCATGAATATGCGGATTTCGATTATAAAAAAGGACGGCACTGTTATTGCAGATACAGGTATAGAAGATGAATCAGCACTGGACAACCATCTTTACAGAATTGAAGTTATGCAGGCTCTGGAAACAGGATCAGGGCAGAGCAGCAGATACAGCAATTCCATAAAAACGGACATGCTTTATTACGCTAAAAACAGCGGTAATTATATAATACGCCTTGCCAGACCTCTATACGCTGTAGATGAAAGCATGAGTAAACTGAGAGACCTGCTTATAACGGTCTCACTTCTTGTCATGGTCATTGCAGTTATTAGTGTTATAACAATTTCAATTAAAATCACCAGGCCTTTAAATGAAACACTGAGCTTTGCATCTGCTTTTGCAGGGGGGAGCTATACCCGGAGAATACGGAATTACAGCCTTGATGAAATAGGGACACTTCAGAAAACCCTTAACAAGATGGCTGATACTATTGTTGATACAATAGATAAACATATTTTTGAACAGCGGAAACTGGAAGTAACGCTGGACAGCATAAGTGACGGCATAGCCCTTATTGCTCCGGATAAGGAGATAATAATATCCAACAGTTCTTTTACTGATATGCTTAAAATTACTGCTTCTTTCGGCGGTAAAGAGTATTATGAGGTAATAAGAAACAGAACCTTAAACAGCAGAATTGAAAAAGCTCTTAAGTCAGGTTCAAAGGAGATATTTGAAGTAGAAATCAGTGAGGATAAATTCTTCGATGTTGTAATTAATCCTATTAAAGGAGAGCATGCAATTCAGGGAACCCTTGTGCTTTTAAGAGATGTTTCTGAAAAGAGAAAAATTGAAAGGATAAAATCTGACCTGGTTAGTAATGTCTCACATGAATTGAAAACACCTATTGCTATTGTTAAAGGCTACCTGGAAACAATACGGGAGCATCCTCTGGATAAGAAAATGACAGAGGAATTTATAAACAGGGCCATTGAAAATGTGGACAGGCAGAACTCACTCATTGAAGATATAATAAAACTGAGCATGATAGAATCCTCAACTGAATTTCAGAAAGAGGCGATTGATATCAGAAAGATAATTGAAAGATGTGTCGATATACTGAGTCCTAAAGTAGCATCAAAAGGGCTTACTATAACAATGGATTTTGACAGATCTGATTATTCAATCAGCGGTAATTCATTTATAGCGGAAGAGATTTTCTTTAATCTTATTGATAATGCTATTAACTATAATAATCCTTCCGGAAGTATTACTATAAGTGGTGAAAAAAAGGGGAGTACTTTCTTGTTTGCAATATCTGACACAGGTATAGGTATTCCTGAAAGGGCAATTGACCGGATTTTTGAACGTTTCTACAGGGTGGATACAGGGAGATCCAGGGGAACCGGAGGAACAGGCCTGGGCCTCTCAATTGTTAAACACGCGGCTCAGGTAATAGGATGGTCTGTTTCTGTTAATTCGGATAATACCGGAACCACATTCAAGGTTTTGGCCGGTTAGAACAGAACATGTACTCTTCTTCCCCTTGAAACTTATTATTTATTAATATAATCTTTATAATTTCTTTAAATAATTGAAGCACATTACTTATATTAAAAGAAAAATAAATATGGTGAAACTGATTAAAATTATGACAGCTAAAACAGTCAAAATACCAGAAAGCAGAATTAATAAAAGGAAAAGGAGAAGTATCCTTTTCGATATTGCAATAGAGAAGTTTTTTTTAATAATAGGACTCTCCTGTCTTTTTATTCTATTTCTCATTATGCTCTTCCTTGTAAAAGAGGGTGTACCGGTTTTTAAAACAGTTTCCATTTCGGACTTTATTTTCGGGAAGGAGTGGTACCCCACAAGCGAAAATGCACGTTTCGGAATCTTCCCCCTTATTGTAGCCTCCCTGTCTGTAACTCTTATGGCATCAATCATTGCAGTACCTTTAAGCATGGCTATTGCCATATACCTGGCAGAGGTTGCACACAGTACTGTAAGGGAGATTGTAAAACCGGTTATAGAAATTATTGCTTCAATACCATCTGTAATCATAGGATTTTTCGGTATGGTGGTTGTGGCCCCCTATCTGCAGACCAGATTCGGAATTGATACAGGACTCAATCTCTTTAATGCTTCTCTCATGCTTGCTTTTATGGCTGTGCCGACAATCGCAAGTATATCTGAAGACGCTATATCATCTGTGCCTATGAGCCTTAAAGAGGCGTCCTATGCACTTGGGGCAAACAGGTGGCAGACCATAGTGCATATAACAATCCCTGCTGCTTTATCAGGTATATGGACTGCAATAATACTCGGCATATCAAGGGTAATAGGTGAAACCATGGTTGTGCTCATGGTTGCAGGGGGCGCGACAATTGTACCTACTTCTCTTTTTGATCCGGTGAGACCTTTAACATCCAATATTGCAGCGGAAATGGCTGAAACAGAAGTGGGGGGGACTCATTACAATGCCCTCTTTGCCATAGGTATGATTCTGTTTATTATTACCTTTTTCTTTAATATTGCAGCGGATTATTTATCTGAAAAATACAAATTTAAACCAAATTAGGACCAGGATTCAGGAATGAAAATAAATTCATATTTTGTAGAAAAAACTGCATTTGCAGCAGTACGGCTGGGGGCCTTTTCAGTAATATTTTTTCTGGTATTTATGCTGGCATATATTATAAGTCAGGGGTATTCAGCTATAACTATCGAATTTTTAACAGAAATGCCGAGAAATGAAATGACACAGGGGGGGATACTCCCTGCAATTGTGGGTACATTTTACCTTATGCTCGGTTCGGCTTTAGTTTCTATCCCGATTGGTGTTATCACCGCAATATATCTTACTGAATACGCAAAAAATCCCCGCATTGTAAAGGTTATACGCCTGGGTATAAATAATCTGGCAGGAATACCATCTGTAGTTTTCGGCTTATTCGGATTAAGTCTTTTTGTTATATTTCTCGATTTCGGAACATCTATACTTGCTGGATCGCTTACCCTTGGAGTATTAAATCTGCCGGTAATTATCAGGTCCACTGAGGAGGCGCTTCAGGTTGTTCCAGGCACATACAGGGAGGCTTCACTTTCTCTTGGCGCAACAAAGTGGCAGACCATTTATAAAATCGTTGTGCCAAATGCTCTCCCCGGTATTTTAACAGGGATAATGCTGTCGCTGGGAAGGGCGGCCGGTGAAACCGCGCCTATCATGTTTACTGCAGCCGCGTTTTTTACACCTGATCTTCCACACTCGGTTTACAGTGAAATTATGGCACTCCCATACCATATATATGTAATGGCAACAGCAGGAATACATATTCAGGAGACACGCCATCTTCAGTACGGAACTGCCATTGTTCTCATAGGGCTTGTACTCATGCTTAATATGACAGGTCTTATTCTCAGATACAGATTCAGGAAGAAGATGCAGTAGGGGTTTTACTGTTCATGTCATTTATGATCGGGGCTATCCATGCCCCGGAGTCTTGGCCCATATCTATTTTACAGCACTTTGTAAATAAATGTAATAATAAAGGGGACAAGTATTGTTAAAATAACACCGCTGAAAATTGCAAGTATGGCGTATTCTCTCCCTGAATATCTTGATATTATGGGGAGTGTGGTATCCATTGAAGTTGCACCCCCTGACGCTATTGGCGCCAGTTTACCAAAATATTTAACAAGAAGAGGTGCTGCGGCAAGTGTAAAAATTTCTCTGGAGATATTTGATAAGAGTGCCATAACACCAAGTGTTTCATTTCGCACCTGCGAAATTATAATACTTGAAAGTGAGTAATATCCGAAACCTGATCCTATTGCAAGGGCATCTGCTGTTTCAATTTCCGGAAGAAAGAGTGAACATATTCCTGTTCCTGCAAGGGTCCCTGCAATAACAGAAAGGGGAACCAGAACTATTTTCAGGTTCATATTCTTAAGCATGGGCCATATATTTTTATCTGCCCCAACAGAAATCCCCACAAGAAACATGAGAAGATAAAGCGCATAAACTGTTGCATCAATTTCCTGCAGTATTTCCGGAGAAAACCCCTTAATCCCGGCCGTAAGCCCGGCTGCAAAAAAAAGGATAATTATTACACTCCCCTTCATAATCAGGCGCCCCCGGTTTTTCTGAATAGGAGAATATAGAGAATCCATGAAAGGATAACACTCCCTGCTACTGCACTGAATGTGAGAACAAGCGCATTAAAACCTATTACAGGGAAATTATTTATAATTGTATCATTAGTCCCCACAGAAAGACCCAGAAGGAAAAGGAGAAGGTATATAGATATCTCGGTGAGCTTTTCAGCTGCAAAAAGGATTGATGATCTTCCCCTGAGGAATATACCGGTTAATATGCCGGTGCACATGATAATTATTATCTCAATCATAAATACCTCTGAAAAATGGTTATCAATACTTGAAAGAGCAAATTATTAAGTCAAGATTTTCTTTCTCCCGCTTTATTTTCAGGGAGATTAAAAAACAGCATTGTTTATTCCTGATGATATCTTTTAGTCAATAATACTGTTTTCAATATTCCCGCCGCTTCCGGCGGGAATATTGGAGTATTTTATTATAAATAAAAGTTAAGGAAAGAACAGTGATTAAAATTTATCTTTAAGGAGTATTAGAGAAAAAATGTTTTACTTTTTTATTCAGGTAACTATTCTAATGCTTCACTGTTCATAATAAACATGAATCGTGAAATGTAATCTCAAATTTTAATACAGGTGATTAAAGATATGGCTAATGGTCTGCATAATTTTTTAATGAAATTCAGCAAAACTGCATTATACAGATGGGTTTACAGGCATCCGGTAATTTCAGTTATAATTCTCATCGTATTCGGTATTATAATCCTTTCTATATTTTTCAGTTTTGTTATGCGGAATATTATTATTCCTGCTTTAAATTTATAAAAAAGGGAGTTTTAATTGAAAAGACTGTTTTTAATATGTATAATCAGTATTTATTCCTAAATTTATTATTATTAAAAAATGCCCTTATATTCCCGCCGCCGTAGGCGGCGGGAATATGAAACAGTCAATTTTTACACTAAAATATATTTTCAGGAATTAACATTGATGTATAATTGTTCTTTATTGTTTATAGCTTTTAAAAAAGATGAGATAACTTTCAGGATGCTTTTTTTAGTTTAGTTGCGGAGGTCTATGAATATTGGGCATGTTTTTCTTAAAGGGTCAGCGGTTTTTTCTACCCTGCTTTTTCTTCTGTTTTTCTCCCCGCTTAATTCCGGAGCAGAAATGTTCCGGAGTGATCTGCAGTCTGTAATTGAGTATAAATATAAATACTCCACAATGAGTATTAAAACTGTTAACGGCAAATTTTACGCCTATACGGTTCTTCTCTTCAATGAAAATCCTCACTTTGTTAATATTATACAGAAAGGCACAATATCTATAAAAGAAATCGGGAATGAGGGTTTTCATGTAAAGGCATATAGAAATTATATCAATTCCATCCAGGAACAGAGTCTGCAGAAAGAGGCATCTCTGCTTCTGAAACTTTATAATGAGCCTGATACCTTCAGCGAAGGGCAGATTCGGGAGATTACAGAAAGTCTTGCCAAAAGAAATATTATACTGAAATTCAGACGGGAAGGTTACCGTAACCAGACACAGATAACACTGGATTACTGCATTTTCGGCGAAAAAATAAAAATCGATATTAAACACCCTCTAGCAGATTACAATGAGGATATTTATTACATTAAGCCCTTTATATATTATGATGAATTTTCCACAAGCAACTCAACTTTTTATTATGATATGATTTATATAAACCCTGAAGAGGTTGAAAACGACTTTATTATTGCCAGGGACATAGTAAAGGGGAGGGAAGTGCGTTCCATGTTTTTTGTGGGTGCAAGGGTAAATGATGATATAAAGGGTTCCCTGATTAAGGCTTTCCCCGGAACAGGGTCAATTAAGCATGAAATACTCCGCATGTTTGTAATACATGAGCTTACTCATAAAATAATGGATAATACATTTAATAATTTCGATCAGGTATCAGGGGAGGAGCTGGCAATGTCAAGCGCCATCTATGCCAACCCCTATCTGGGGCTTGCAGTGCTTTACAGCTACCTGAGCTACAGCAGTGATAATCCCCACAGATTCGCTGCTTTAAATTTTATCGCCTACGTGTCAGAGAATACAGGGAATAAGGAATACCTTGATAATCCGGGGCTGATAAAAAATCTCCCCCATGACAGACTCAGGGATATTGCCAGGGGGCATTTTCTTGCAGGGATCAGCAGGCTTAAAAAATAAAGCCCTCTATTCCGGTTTCATTGTGGGGAAGAGAAGCACATCACGGATAGATGTTTCACCTGTTAAAAGCATAACCAGCCTGTCAATACCTATCCCCATGCCGCCAGTGGGGGGCATACCAGCTTCAATTGCCTGTACAAAGTTTTCATCCATAGGGGGGGCTTCATCGTCAACATCGCGACGCAGTGACTGTTCATAAAGAGTTTTTCTCTGGAAAACCGGGTCATTTGACTCACTGTATGCATTGGCAAATTCAGTACCGTTTATAAAGAGTTCAAATCTCTGGAGAAATCTCTCATCATCAAAATCGGGCTTGCAGAGCGGGGTTGTCTCCACAGGCTGATGTGTAATAAATACAGGCTCAATAAGTTTATCTTCAACAAGGAGCTGGAATATTTCATCAATTGCAAGGCCGCGTATATAATCACCCTTTATCTCACCGCCATGATTTTTTACAGCGCTTTTAAGTTCATCATCGCTCATGGCCATAACATCCAGCCCCGCGTATTCCTTAATAGCATCTGTCATCTTAATCCTTTTCCATGGTGTTTTAAGATCTATTGGTTTCCCGTCAAAGTTTATTATAGTAGAACCGTTTATTTTTACAGCAGTCTGCTCAATAAGCTCTTCAGCAAGCTGCATCATATCATCATAATCAGCATAGGACTGGTAAAGTTCAAGCATGGTGAATTCAGGATTATGTGTACGGTCTATACCTTCATTGCGGAAACATTTCCCTATTTCGTAGACCCTGTCAAATCCCCCTACTATGAGCCTTTTCAGATAGGGTTCAAGGGATATTCGCAGGTAGAGGTTAATATCAAGGGCATTATGGTGAGAAGTAAATGGGGCAGCAGCTGCCCCTCCATAAACAGGCTGAAGTATGGGTGTTTCAACTTCAAGGAATTCCTTCTCATCCATTATTCTCTTTATATTTTTAATTATATCTATCCGCTTTTTAAATGTATCCATTACACCGGGAGTAACAATCAGGTCAACCTGCCTGTTTCTGTAGCGTAATTCCTTATCAGCAAAAAGATCAAATGTTTCACCATCTTTCTCCTTCACTACAGGGAGGGGCCTGATATTTTTTGTAAGGAGTGTAAGCTCTGTAATATAAACAGTAATCTCCCCCACATTGGTTTTTTTCACTGTCCCCTTAACACCGATAATATCACCTAAATCGAGTTTTTTGAATAGATTATAATGAAGCTCTCCAATATTCTTGTCAGATACATAGAGCTGAATTTTCCCCTTCTTGTCCTGTATTGTGCAGAAAGATGCTTTCCCCATTATACGCACAGCCATGATTCTACCTGCAATGGAGACAACTTCCTGTGACTCATTATAGGATTCAAAATTATCAATTATATCCTTACTGTAATGTCCAACATCATATTTATAGGGGAAGGGATTGATTTTAAAATCCCGCCTTATCTCATCGATTTTGTCTATCCGGATCTGCATTAAACTTTTTGTATCTTCCATTTCTCTTTCCTGTGATGCTTATTTTTCGGTTATATAACAGTAATTATTTCTAAAGATATATTTTATTATAATAATACTGTTTTATATATCCCCGCCGCCGAAGGCGGCGGGGATATATAAACATTTTATTCCAAATAAAAGTTAAGGAATAAACACTGATTATATGATGATATTTTTTTATATTCAGGGGGTGTCAAATTATTTTTTAACCTGAGCCGTTAATAATAGAGATAAAGATATTTTTGGCTTATTCCGGAATTTTAGGGAAAGTAATAATATTGTTTGTTTTCACATATTCTGGAGTCAGCCCCCTGTCCCCCAAAGGGGGCACGAGTTATCTATTATCATTCTGAAAATATAACTATTCCCATTATATTGTTACGTAAATCTTTTGCAAGCTTAACAGTAAAAAAGGATGTTATAATACTTTGATTCATCTACTTGCTCAAGTTTTAATTTTACGTGCCCCCTTTGGGGGACAGGGGGAAAAGCAAAGAAGTACTCTCTTTGTATCTCAAAAATCCGGAATAATTACTGTTTTTAATTGAAACATCGAGCTCTTTTCTGAATCTTACTTTAAAATCGGTGTTTATTCCTTAACTTTTATTTTAAATAAAATGCTCTAATATCCCCGCCGCCGAAGGCGGCGGGGATATGGGAAACATCATTATTGCACTATAAAATATCTTTAGGAATAATTACTGCTTTAAAATAGAAAATATGAATCAGAAATTTAATCATGAAGGTATAAAAAATGCACGAATTTGAACTGGGCCCCATACGCCCCCCAAGTGAAGCAGAGAGTATCTTATTAAGGGTAACAAGAAACTGTCCATGGAATAAGTGTGAATTCTGTCCAGTGTACAAGGGGGAAAAATTTTCTCTCCGCAGCGTTGATGATATAAAAAAAGATATAGATTCAATGCATTTCATTACAATGAAAATTTATGATAAGCTTTCAGGAAATGAATCAGGCCGCATAGTTGATTCAAAACTTATCAACTCAATTGCTGAGCAGGAGGGGATCGACAGATCTTTTATTCAGCAGATTCTCTTCTGGATGAATTACGGGATGAAGAGCCTCTTTTTACAGGATGCTGATTCAATGGTTGTAAAACCTGATGACATGGTGGAAATATTGAATCATGTAAAATCACGCTTCCCTTCGATTGAACGGATTACATGCTACAGCAGGTCGAAAAGCCTTGCAGCAAAAACCGTTGAACAGCTTAAAAAAATAAGGGGGGCCGGGTTAACACGGGTACATATCGGCATGGAATCGGGTTCAGATACTGTACTTAAACTGATTAATAAAGGTGTCACAGCTGAGGAGCAGATTAATGCAGGGAAAAAAGTTGTGGAAGCGGGATTTGAACTTTCCCAGTACTACATGCCCGGTATTGGCGGTGAGGAGCACACTGATGAGAATGCTGCAGAAACAGCAAGGGTGCTCAATGCAGTAAACCCTCATTTTATAAGGGTAAGAACAACAACACCTGTTCCAGGATCAGGACTTTTTGATATGATGGAAAAAGGTTTATGGACACCCCTGTCTGAGGCCGGGAAGGTAAGGGAACTGCGCAATATGATAGCCTCTCTTGAGGGGATCACCAGTTCAGTACAGAGTGACCATATGATGAATCTCATTGAAGATTCAAACGGCAAACTTCCGGAGGATAAGGGGAATATACTCAAGCCGCTGGACCGGTTTTTAAGCCTCGATCCTGATGAGCAGGATTCGTATATTGTGGCAAGGCGTACAGGGAATATCCGGTTTTTTGCAGATTACAGAAAAAATCCGGCCTACGATAATCTCAGGGACAGTGTTAAAGCAGAGTTCGGTTCTGTGGATAAGGCGGTGCTGGCGCTTTCAGGAAGATTTTTGTAGGAGTCCGTTAATAAACAAAGAGGCTCTTTAGAGAGCCCCTTTGTTTAAATCTATCTGTTATTCTAGTTTATTTTTTTTGCAGTCATTATAAGCTTATTGGGCCTGGACGATTTTACATCGATCTGGAAACCCATGTTTGAAGCTTTTGCTGAAAGTTCCTGTTCAAAGTCTCCTGTTTTACCTGCAAATATAACCTCAAGCCTTGCTGCCTGGCCGTCTCTCCCCTTTTCAGTAATTTTTGAAACACCCCTTACCCTGTTGGAGACCTGGTCTCTGAAATTACGGAGGTCTGCTGCATTTAATCCGGCTATAAGCACATTTATCTCTCTGGCATTGGCTGCCTGAACAAATTTTGTTACAATTGTCTGCATAAACTGCCCCGGCTCAAACTTCCCTGTATCGGGATCTGTTTTCCCGAGAATCTGCTTTAGCGCTGCCTCAATAGCCCTTTTGGATGCAGTTTCATCTTCAATATGAAGACCTGGTGCATCACGGCTGATTGATGCAAGTACAGACCCTGTATAGGCATCTATTGCCCTTATCCTGATTATAGCTGATCTTGACTTCATTTCAGTGGCGCCAAATGCGCTGAGGGTTTTTGCTCCCTGCGCTTTTGTTTCAGCAGTACCGAGAATTAATACTTCTGCTCCTGCATCATCAAGAAGAAGATCCTGAACATCATCTGAAATTGAACCTGATACAGCTTTCTGCATTTTAGCTCTCTCTTTTCTCATGAGCTCCTGTGTCATGGCAGCATCCACAAACTGGAATCCGCTGTTACCCATTACCTCCTGGATCAGCATTTCAGTTTCAGTAAAACCGGGAGTATTCTTTTTCCCGTTAAATGTTTCCTGAATAAGCACCATAAATTTGGGACGGCCATACCTGTTAAGAGCATCTGCTATGGCATCCTGTATTACAGCAGCTTCTACAGTCCCTTCAATAGTGACAAAGTATTCTGTACCCTCCTGCCACTGTTTAATAATTTTTGTGTTTCTCACAAGACCGTAGGACTTGGCTTCGACAATGTTTGATACAAGTTCAAAGTCCTGCATAAGACTCCGTCCCGATATGGATTCCCCCAGGATTGTTCGCACAAGTTTTGACTTTGCATCATCAGTTGCTCTGTCTCTTGCAAGAGCAGTATCATTGTCAAATATTGTGGCATATCCGGTTTCCTGTCCTCTGTTGGGATCTTTCTGCGCTTTAGAACCTTTATCCCCTTTAACGCTCTTCCCCCCTCCGCATGAGATTACTAAAGCAAGCAGAAGCAGGGTTAGTGTCAGTATGATTCCTTTTTTCATCAGGCAACTCCTTATTTTTGAAAATAATAACTTTGCCGGTGTTTAAATGCTTATTAAAGAACATATCCGGGTCAGTTATCTGTTCTGTTGAAGAAAACAGATTAAATTCTTTTAATAAAAATAACATTATATCAGCAATAGTCAATTGATTTTTTGATTAAGGTGATAATATAAGTGCTTGATTTAAAGTTTACACTAATTATAATAAACATAATGGCTCATTACAGATTTTTGGGAAAAGTAATAATATTGTTTGTTTCCAAATATTCTGGAGTAAGCCCCCTGTCCCCCAAAGGGGGCACGTAAAATAAAAACTTGAGCAAGTTGATGAATCAAAGTATTAAAAAATCCTTTATATTGTTGAGCTTGTAAAAGATATGCGCAACAATATACAGTGAATAGTTATCAAAGTGGTAACAATTATATTTGCAGAGTAATAATAGATAACTCGTGCCCCCTTTGGGGGACAGGGGGAAAAGCAAAAAAGTAATCCCTTTGTATCCCAAAAATCCGGAATGAGCTAACATAATGAAAGCAGATTATCAGAAGACTTAAATTATAATAGAGCAGGTGCTATTTTGGCAGATGATAAAAATTTTCTTCAGACAATCAAACTTGAAATAAGCCGGACCTTTAAGCTCGATCCCTATGAAAGAACAGCCTTTCATAATCTTCTGGGAGTTATTAAATCTGATCAGGGGCGTGACCTTCTGATTAAAGAGCTGACCAGAGATTCAGCAACAAGAATGAGCGCCGTCTATAACCTGGCCAGGTTTAATGATAAATCCCTTATACCTCTTTTTACTGAAATACTATCAGGAAAGCCCGGGGAGGAGGAGATTGCAGTTATTCTCGACTTTTTCCGGCTATCCGGCGCCCCGCTGGGGGGGGATGTTTTTATTGATCTTATTGAAAAGCTGAGGGCAGAGAAAGGAAACCTTTATTTCGTTTTCAAAGCATTTGAGGTTATGAGCAGAGTCTCCTCTGATAATGAAGATGTTCTGAATTATATAATGTCGGTTATTGAGAGCGGCGACAGTAAAATCATGAGCGCGGCTGTACTGTCTCTTGCAGATTTCCGGAGAATCGATATATATGAAGACCTGATCAGGAGGAATGATGATTCCCTTACCCGCATGGTTTTTGATTCAATATATAAACTGAATGTGGAAATTATGGATAAAAATGATTCTGATGAGGAGAAGGATTATTCCACTGAAGACCGTTTTGCTGAAAAAGCCCTTACTGCTGATGAGGAAATACTGCTTCAGATAAAGGTGCTCCTGGGGAAAGTTGCTCCTAAATATGACAGCTGCAGTGCTGAAACAAAAGTTTCTCTGATCAATGCCATGCTCTCCTGTAATCACCGGGAATCTCTTCTGTATGCAGTTAAAGGTCTGGAGGGGAAAGATTCCAGTGTTAAAACGCAGACTCTCTATTCAATATACAATAATATTACAAGACTGAGAACACCGGAAAAATTATTACGAAATCTCCTTTCCATGAGTGTTCTTAATGACAGGGAAAATATTCTTATTACAGAAATTTTTTATAAATATTTTTCTGAAAAAAGCAGAACCAGGTCTGATATTCTTTTCAGGGATAAGCAGTACGGGTATATTTCAGCATCACTCGAATCTTTTTTTGAAACCTACAGAAGGGAGTTTATGATACCTGATGTAGTTGAAAACAGCTTCCCGGAGAATTTCCAGAAAATTAGGAGCTTTATACTCAGGAAATTCAACCCTGAAATAAAGCGTAAACTGACAGATGCTCTAAGCTCCCATAATATTGAACACCCGAAAAAAATAATGGATTATATATCAGGATGGATTAAGGATATTGGTGAAGATGAGATGGAGCCTCTGAATCTTCTTATAGATCTGCTCCTTGATCAGGATATTGTTTCAAGGGAGAAATCTGCAGCCAGACTCGATTCAATTAACTTTGACAAAGTTTATCTTCAGAAGCGTATAATCAGGTTGTGCATGATAATAAGTTCTCTTAAGATTGAAAGTGCTGCTAAATCGCTTGTTTATATTTATAATTATCTGAAAAAATATCCTGAACCGGAAATACTCGATTCAGCAATTCATGCCCTATGCAGGCTTAATTACTCATATATGCTTAGTGAAGTTGAAATAATGGTTACAGCAGGGAGCCCGGAAGACCAGGTTAAGGCTGTGACTCTTCTCCCCCTTTTTACAGAAAAAAGACTGATAAATATCATCATCGAATATCTCAAAAATAATATTACCTCTGACAGTGAAACAGTAAAAAAAATGACAGAAATATTATCTGAACAGAACATAAAATCGAATATAAATGTCATCTCTGTTTTTAAGGAGATAATTGAAAATAATCCTGATATTGATATTAAACGGAAGGCTATAAACGGACTGGGTAATTGTGCAATTGCTGAAGATATTGAATATCTTAATAAACATTTCCATGAAACAAATGATAATGGAATAAAAGAGGCAGCAGTTAAAGCAATTGTTTCAATTATTGCAGAAAAGGGGGACTACAATAAGCAGCAGCTTCTCCGCTTTTCCCAGGAATACCTTAAAGACTCAAATATCCGTGTACGCATATTCTCCTGCATGATACTCATCAGACTGGGGAATCAGGATGCTTTACGTGTTATAAGGGATATGCTTTCAATTAAAAACAAGTCGATACAGAGAGAAATTTTCACAATTCTCAGTGATGTAAAGTCATCTGATTTTAACTTTTTTCTTATTTCTCTTCTCAGGGCAGAGTACGGAATAAGCAGGGATATTATAAGTGTTCTTAAAAAACTCCCCCCTGATGAGCTGAAGGAGATCGAAATATTTATCATTAACCTTTTCCGGAAATTTGAAATTCCATCTCAGGGCACATCGCAGGTGAAAACCGGTTCTATACAGGAAATTGATAAGCAGAAAGTGACTATTCTTTATGTAATAATTAATAATTATAAAAAACTCGCTGAGTCTCTGAACTTTTACGACCTGATAAAACTGAACCTTAAAATAGACAATCTTATTATTCCTTCGGTAAGTCAGCATAATGGGATTGTGTCGCATAAAAGCTCAAGTGCCCTGACAGTCTGGTTTCACGAACCGGAAAATGCTGTTAAGGCAGGGAGCATGATCAGGGAAAAAATAATTGAGTATAATGAATCTACAGTCTATAATCTGAATCTTGATTCATCATTGATTATATCAGGTGAAACTGTATCAATTTATAAAGATGAAATTATTGATTTTATTGAAGAGAAAAAAAGAATAAAAGCGGGTATACCTGTAAGCAGCATGGTAATTTTTAACGAAACTGCTGCGCATGATATTTCGGAAGCATACTATAGCGAACCTCTCCCGGAAATTCTTTTTTCAGGGAGTTCGGGGGTTAATTCCCATTTTATTCTCATTTCCCCTGTTAACTTTCTAAGCCGCTCCTATTCAATTATTGACGGGAAGGAGGATGCCATTGAAAAGAAAAAGGAGATGGATATTCAGATTGCATCACAGGTTAAGTCCCTTAATATGCAGGGTAGATCCACTACTTCTGTGGCTATTGCCGGTGAACTGGAAAATGTGGGGCTTAAGCTTAAAGGGGAGTTTGAAGAGATTGAAAAATATGTTAACAGGAGATCAACAGACAGGGAGCTAAGCAAAAATGTACGGCAGATGCTGAATAATGCCTACAATCTTTACAGGGTGGAAACTTCAAAGCTGACAATAAAATAGAACTACCTGTCAGTAAACTGCCTGGCAAGACCCAGTTTGTGATTGATCAATAGAACAGAGTTTGTAAGAAAAAATCGATCCTGCTTATATTTCAGCAATTCCTCGTATTGTTCTACAGCTTTTTCGTAATCCATTGTTCTAAAAGCAGATTCTGCATAATAATAATGAAGAGCCCTGTCATAATCAGCAGAAAGGTCTATTGATTTGAAAAGCACAATCGCTTTAATATATTCCTCATTTATAAAGTGAATTTTTGCAAGCCCCAGGAGCCCGTTGGGGAATGTCCTGTTAAGTTTCAGTGCTGCCCGGTAGTATTCCTGAGCATTGGCAAGCTGATTTCTTTCAAAATAAAGATCTCCAATCAGAATAATGGTGTTTAAATCCCTGGGATTTTTACGTAATGCAGCTCTGAAATTATCTATTGCCATGCTTTCCCTGTTCATTCTGCTGTAGACATATCCTGATTGTATATTGACCTTGTAATACTCGGGCATAATCTGCTCAGCTTTATTAAGATGTATCAGGGCATGGTCAAGCCTGTTAAGATATAAATAGCAAATCCCTATGTTATACCTGAAAGGGAAAAAGAGGGGTGCATGCTTTAAAGCCTGAGATAATATTTTTTCCGCCTCACTATAGTTCCCTTCCATCATCAGATCTGCAGCCTTGTTATTGGCAGCTGCTGCAGGATTATCACCGGTGCAGTAGAGTATATCCCCCTTTGAATATATGCTCTCAGAAGCATACTCCTCAGGTTCATCATTAAGCAGAGAGAGCCAGGAATAATCATCTGATAACTGTGCCTTTCCATGGATAGTAAAAAGCATAAAAAAAACCGATGCTATGTAAAATATTTTTTTCAAAATTTCATTTACCTGCTGCATATATTATTAAGTGAATAATACATATTCAATCCTTAACATGTATTTTGGTGTAAAATAAAAGATTTAATCTCCCCGCCGCCTTCGGCGGCGGGGAGGATAGAGTATTTTAAATTATGGTTCAATTGTGCATATTGATTTTTATTTTACAATAAAATTATTTAGGGACCCATATTTTGATGATAACTCCGCTGGAGGATTTTAATGCGTATTATATTTAGGGCTTCCTGAAAAAGTCCATTTGTTTAAAATATAACCGGATGCATATT
>CAZBFP010000010.1:0-130394 GCA_964491265.1 uncultured Leptospirales bacterium
TTGATCCTCAAATTATTGGAAATTTCAGGGGGTGGGGTTAATTAAGCGCTTACAATTATACTTCAAAATGGGGCAAAACAACATATGCATCCAATTATATTGTACCTGTTGCTGATTCAGCCGGTAAAGTGGAAAAGGTTTTTACCCTTGTTGAGGATATTACAGAATGGAAGCAGATTGAGAAATACCGTGAACTTTCAGGTGAGATATTATCTGTTTTAAACAGCGCGGATGACTTTAAAGATTCGATAAGCAGAATTTTATTATTGATAAAAGTGAAAACCGGGAGTGATGCAGTGGGTATAAGACTCTTCGAAGGTGATGATTATCCTTATTTTATTCAAAACGGGTTTTCTAATGATTTTATTCTTCAGGAGAATTCCTTAATTTCCCGTGATTCCTGCGGTGATATTTGCGTAAATAATGACGGTGATGTATCTCTTGAGTGCACATGCGGGCTTGTCATTTCCGGTAAAACAGATTCAGCTAACACTCTTTTTACCCCCGGCGGGAGCTGCTGGACAAATGACAGCTTCCCCTTACTTGAAATGCAGGAGAGTGAAGACCCCCGTTATAAAGCAAGAAATAACTGTATACATCATGGTTATGCCTCTGTTGCTCTTGTACCTGTTAAATCCGGGAATGAAGTTGTAGGCCTGCTCCAGCTTAACGGCTATGCAAAAAATTTATTTACTATTGAATTAGTGCAGGAACTGGAGATAATTGCCGCCCGTATTGGTGAGACACTTTTACGAAAACAGAATGAAGATAAAATCAGGGCTCTGCTTCAGGAGAAGGAATTATTATTAAAAGAGACCCATCATAGAGTTAAAAATAACATGAATACAGTACGCGGGCTGCTTTATCTGCAGGCTGAAGAATTATCTGACCCGATAAGTAAAGGTATAATAAAAGAAGCTGCATCGCGTGTACAGAGTATGATGGTAATGTATGATAAACTCTATCGATCTGAAAGTCATCATGAAATGAATATTAATGATTATCTTCCTTCTTTGATTGATGAAATAATCAGAATATTTGATTCCCGTATTCCGGTGAAAACAGATACCACTGTTGATGATGTAGTGTTAAGCGCTAAAGCTCTTTCAGCTCTTGGAATAATAATAAATGAGCTTATTACAAATTCAATGAAGTATGCTTTTGATACTTTGGATGAAGGCTTGATCTCTCTATCCCTGACACATAAAAATAATAAAGTAACAGTTGTTTACAGGGATAATGGCCCCGGGCTTCCTGAGTCTATTAATTTTGAGGATTCCACAGGTTTCGGTATGCAGCTGATTGCGATGCTAATAAATCAGCTTGGAGGCGACATCAGAATAGAGCGTGGTGAAGGGACAAGGTTTGTACTGGAGTTTGATGTTTAATGTGATCTGCCTGATAGATGTTGTTGTCACTAAAGTGTAAACAACATCAGTAATGTGTAAGTTTTTTTGTACCAGGCGCTGAAAAATAATAAAAAAGCATGAAAGTATTTGTTTTATTATACAAAAAGATTACTTTAATAATGGGTAATCATAATATTCCTCCTGGATTATATGTTGAAAAAAGAAAGTAAAACTATCCTCCTTGTTGAAGATGAAGTACTAATCGCTGTAATACACAAGAAGATACTGTCAAAATACGGTTTTGATGTAGTAACTGCAGGTACAGGTGAAAAGGCTGTTGAAATTGCCCGTTCAGATGCTCCAGTTGACTTAATATTAATGGACATAAATCTGGGCGATGGAATAGACGGGACTGAAGCAGCAGAGATTATTCTAAAAATCCGTAATATTCCCCTTGTTTTTCTCTCCTCTCACACAGAACCGGAAGTTGTTGATAAAACTGAAGGGATTACATCCTACGGATATATTGTCAAGAATTCAGGGGAAACTGTTCTTATTGCAGCTATTAAAATGGCATTCCGTCTGTTTGAAACAAAACTGAAAGTGCAGGGCCACCTGAACCAGCAGGAGGTTCTTGTAGAGATACTTTTTGATCTGCATAAACGGATGAATCAGTCATTTGATGATCTAATGAATTATGCCATTGAAGCTTCGATTAAACTTACAGGAAGTGCCTTTGCTTTCGCCGGGCTTTTAAGCGAAGATGAATCAGTAATGACAATTCACGCCTGGTCAAAAGATGCAATGATTTCCTGCGCTGTTGATGAGGCACCAATCCATTTCCCCATAGATCATGCGGGGGTATGGGGTGAATGTGTAAGACAAAGAAGGCTGGTTATAATAAATGATTATGATTCTTATACCGGAAGGAGCGGTTATCCGGAAGGGCATGTGCCGATTACTAATTTTATGGCAGTGCCCATATTTGATGGAGACAGAATTACTGCTGTAGGCGCAGTTGCCAACAGCACTATGCCATATGAAATAACGGATGTCCGTTCACTGATATCACTTTATGAAAGACTCTGGGAAATCATAAGGAGAAAGAAAAATGAAGAAACATTTCGTGAAAATGAAGCATTGCTTAAAAATATAACTGAGAATATGCACAATCTTGTTGCATTAACTGATATGCAGGGTAATTTTAAATTTGTAGCGAAATCTCACAATATCCTCGGTTATGAGCCTGAATATTTAATTGGGCGTAATGTGATGGAGTTTGTTCACCCTGAAGATATTAGCTATGTTACTGAAGGATTTATTAAATGGTTAACAGAGGGGCAGGAGAGCGCAATAACTGAATACAGATATCGCTGCGCTGACGGCTCCTATACATGGCTTGAAACAGTGGGAAGATTAATCAGGGATGCTGAAGGTAATGTTAAAGAGCTTATATTCAGTTCCAGGGATGTTACAGAAAAAAGGGAGGTTGAAGCTGATCTTCGAAAACTTGCTATAGCGCTTAACCAGAGCCCTTCCTGTATTGTTATTACCGGAACTGATGGCATTATAGAATATGTGAATCCAAAATTTGTAGAACTTACTGGATACAGTATTGATGAAGCAATAGGGAGGAATCCTTCAATTCTTCAATCAGGTTATACACCGGTTGCTGTTTACAGTGAATTATGGAATACAATAAACTCGGGAAAAGTATGGCGGGGAAAATTTCAGAATAGAAAGAAGAATGGTGAACTTTATTGGGAATCAGCAATAATTGCCCCTATATTAAATGATCAGGGTAAAGTAATCAATATTATGGCAATAAAAGATGACATCACTGATATGAAAAAATCAGAAGAATCTATCAGTCTTCTGCTAAAGGAAAAGGAACTTCTTCTAAAAGAGACCCATCACAGAATAAAAAATAACATGAACACAGTATGCGGGCTGCTTTACCTGCAGGCTGAAGAATTATCTGACCCGATAAGTAAAGGTATAATAAAAGAAGCTGCATCGCGTGTACAGAGTATGATGGTAATGTATGATAAACTCTATCGATCTGAAAATCATTATGAAATGAATGTTAGTGACTATCTCCCTTCTCTGATTGATGAAATAATCAGAATATTTGATTCCCGAATTCCGGTGAAAAAAGATATTCATGTTGATGATGTAGTGTTAAGCGCTAAAGCTCTTTCATCTCTGGGTATAATAATTAATGAGCTTATTACAAACTCCATGAAGTACGCTTTTGGTAATGTGAGTGAAGGCTTAATCTCTTTGTCACTGAGAGAGAAAGATGACAAGGTAACTGTTTTTTATAGTGATAACGGCCCCGGGCTTCCTGAATCAGTTAACTTTGATAATTCCACAGGATTCGGTATGCAGCTGATTGCAATGCTAATAAATCAGCTTGGAGGCGACATCAGAATTGAGCGCGGTGAAGGGGCCATGTTTGTATTCGAGTTTAATGTTTAATGTGATTTTTCTGATATTTATTATTAGCAGCCAAGTTGTGTAAACATTTTTGATAATATGTAAATTTTTTAATTCGTAATTGACTCAATTAGATTTTATTCTTGAAATATATTATTGTGATTTATAAAAAAGACTATCCGGGCTCTTTGGAATAATCATTTTCTGCATGGTTAAATCCGGCAATCGTCTCTTTAATATTATGTGATAGCGGAAAATAAATGTTGAGTAAAACGATTCTCCTTGTAGAAGATGAAGCTATTATTGCTCTTTTACATAAAAAGAAATTAAATAAATACGGTTTTGATGTAGTAACTGCTGACACAGGTGAAAAGGCTGTTGAAATTGTCCGTTCAGATGCTCCAGTTGACTTAATATTAATGGACATAAATCTGGGCGATGGAATAGACGGGACTGAAGCAGCAGAGATTATTCTAAAAATCCGTAATATTCCCCTTGTTTTTCTCTCCTCTCACACAGAACCGGAAGTTGTTGATAAAACTGAAGGGATTACATCCTACGGATATATTGTCAAGAATTCAGGGGAAACTGTTTTAATGGCTTCAATAAGGATGGCTTTTAAACTTTTTGATGCACACATAAAAAATAAAAGCTACAATCAAAATCTTGAAAAGATTAATAAAGAACTTATCCGTTCAGAAAATGAGCTGAAAGAAAGTGAAGAAAGATATAAGTCAATAATATCTGTTTCAAATACCGGGGCCTGGGAATATCATTATGATGCCGATTATTTATGGTGCAGCCCGGAGTATTTTACAATGCTCGGCAGAGATCCCGATGATTTCATGATTGATGGCAGTGCTAATTTACAAGAGGCATGGAAGGATCTTATACATCCGGATGACCGGGGAGCTGTTTTAAAATTATTTTCTGATTACCTTGCAAACGGATCTAAAGGGATGTATGAGAATTATTTCCGTATGCTGCATAAAAGCGGAGAGTGGGTCTGGATAAGATCAAGAGGCCAGACTTTAAAAAATGTGGATGGCAGCTTATCTGATTTAACAGTTGGTACACATATAGATATTACTGAATTGAAAATTGCCGAGAGAATAATAAAGAATAATAATCAGGAATTGGCAGAGTTAAACAGTGAGCTTCATAAAAAGAATATGCTTCTTCAGGAGCAGGAAAGAGAGTACCGGACTCTTTTTGAAAACACAGGTTCCGGAATTATTGTTATTGAAGAGGATACAACAATCAGTCTTGCCAATGATATCTTTGCAGCAAGACTTGGTTATACCAGAGATGAAATTGAGAATGTTAAAAAATGGACTGAGCTTGTTCATGAAGATGATCTTGATAGAATGCTTGAACAGCATAGATTGAGAAGAGATGATCCTGACAAGGCTGATTCAAGTTATGAATTCAGGTTTAAAGCCAGGTCAGGTGAATATATGGATACGCTATTGTTTATTTCTATGCTTCCGGGAACCAGCAGGAGCATTGCTTCATTAATTGATATTACAGCTAATAAAACTGCTATAGAATCCGCAAAAAGGTATAGAATGAAGCTGGAAGGTGCTTATGAAGAACTGGAAGCTGCTTATGAAGAACTGGAAGCGACTAATGAGGAGATTGAAGCTTCCATGCAGGAACTTGCCAGTACCGCCAGGGATCTGCAGGAGAGTGAGGCTAAATTCCGGAGTCTTGCTGAATCAGTGCCTGTTGCGATAATGATGTATCAGGATGATAAATGGATATACGTGAATCCGGCAGCTGAAAAGATGTCCGGTTACTCTAAAGAAGAATTACTGGATATGAAGTTCTGGGATTTTGTCGCTCCGGAACATCAGAGTAAAGTAAAAGAAACAGGTCAAGGAAGGCAGAGGGATCTGAAATCTGATCCGGATTATGAATTTAAAATTATATCAAAAGATGGAATAGAAAAATGGGTACATCTCTATGGATCAACTGTTTTGCATATGGGAAAGCATACAGGCTTGATATCTGTTATTGATATAACTGAAAATAAAGAAATAGCAGAAAAACTTAAGTTGAGTGAACATAAATATAGAAAAATATTTGAAAATGCTCAGGACGTTTTATATCAGACGGATATTGATGGAACTATTATTGAAATAAGCCCTTCAATAGAAAAGTATTCCGATTTTACCCGTGAGGATTTAATCGGCACCCCTGTACAAAATGTTTATCAGGATCCGGATGACAGGAATAAACTGATTAAGCTTATGCTTGAAAAAGGAGAAGTTGTTGATTACGAGTTAAGACTTAAATCTAAAGATGACCGTTTAATAATTACCGCAATCAGCTCTAACATTGTGTATGATTCACTAGGTAAGCCTATAAGTATTGAAGGTTCGTTACGTGACATTACAGAGCGAAAAAAGACTGAGGAGAAAATTAGTCTTCTGCTGGCTGAAAAGGATCTTCTTTTAAAAGAAGTTCACCACCGTATCAAGAATAATATGAATACAATAAAAGGGCTTCTTACTCTGCAGATTCATTCAGAAGATAATCCCCAGGTTGTAGCATCTCTTCAAAGTGCAGAAAGCCGTGTTCACAGCATGTTGATGCTATATGACAGGCTTTATTCAGCAAATAATTACCGTGAACTTTCTGTGAAAGAATATCTTGCGCCGTTAGCATCAGAAATTATCGGAAGTTTTCCGTGCAGTAATAAAGTTGCTATTGAAACAGATATCGATGATTTTATATTAAATGTAAGGATGCTTTCTCCGCTGGGAATAATAGTAAACGAGCTGCTCACAAATATGATGAAATATGCTTTTGCCGGGAGAGATTCAGGTAAAATATTTTTATCAGCTGAAATGGAGAACAACAGGGTAAGGGTTGTGATAGAGGATAATGGATCGGGTCTTCCTGAAGCAGTAAATTTCGGAAGTTCCACAGGTTTCGGCCTTGATCTGGTTAAAATGCTTACAGATCAGATAGAGGGGAGCATCAGAATTGAGCGTGGTGAAGGGACAAGATTTATACTGGAGTTTGATGTTTAATGTGATTTTTCAGAGAGGGTGTGTGGATGTCAGTGCTTGTTAATTTTAAAAGTGAATATAAAGTGAATTCAGAATATGACTGGTTTAACTTTGAATTCTGCAATTAACGTATTGGTAAAAGCCGATGCATAATCTGTTCTAATGAGAATTGCCCCGGCAGATTTATTTAACAGCTGATTGTTATTCATCATGAATTTAAATTTTCTACTGTTTTTAATGATGTTTTGTATATAAGACAAATCGCATATACCTGCATATTAATATCTGGAATTGATATTCAGGTCAAAATAAATATATAATCCTGATTTATATTTATCTTGATAATAATCCCTCTATCTATAACAGTGATAAAGAATAATCAAATCCAGAGGCAGCAGCAGATAATGATAAATTCCCATGATATTCTATTCTTCGTAAACACATCCATTAAATTCTTTTTTCTCCTAACACCATTCTTTGCACTGACCATGTTCCTTGCAATGACCGACGGTATGAATAATTCAGCCAGGAAAAAGCTATCAGTTAAAATTACTATATCCGTCTATATCTCATGTCTTATACTCTTCCTTTTCGGTTCAGAGATATTCAGCATATTCGGTATTACCATTGATGCATTTAGAATAGGAACAGGGTCGCTCCTTTTTATTACCGCAGCAGGTCTGGTTCACTCAAAAGCAGCCCAGACTGCCGTATACAACTTCGAGGATGATATTGCAGTTGTCCCTCTTGCGATACCTGTAATTGTAGGCCCCGCTACCATCGGAGCAATCCTGGTTATGGGGGTCGAGATAGAGACTTTCAAACTTAAATTAATAGGTTTGTCAGCACTCTTTACCTCAATATTTTTTGTCGGGACGATGCTCTATCTGGCCTCCTATCTTGAAAATGTTTTAAAGAGAAAGGGTCTTATTATCATCAGTAAAATCACCGGGCTTATTCTGTCAGCCCTTGCGGCACAGCTTGTATTCACAGGGATAAAGAATTTCATGAAGTAACTGCTCAAGTCCAGCTGCGGGTGGATGTGCTGAGTCTGCGTCGCACTTAGTATGTTGAAGTGTCAGGGGCCGGGAGAGGAATCCTGGGCATAGGTAATCAGCCCCGGGCAGATAGCGTCGATATCAGGCTCTATTGCTATACAGGAAAGAGATCCGGTTATTGAAGCATAAAAACTATTTTCGGGCGTTAACAGGCCGGTAAACTCTCCGGCATTAAAACATACTCCCCTTTGTTGTTATTTTCCAGATGCCCTTTACTTTCTCAGCCATAACCCATTTCTCGGCTTTTGATTTATCTTTATATGTAATAACAACAGTAACATTTGAAAGCAGCTTATTTTTTTTATTTATCTTTTCTTTGAGAGAGAGTGAAACTATCTGTCTATTCATGGTGAGGTTACTGTCGCAGTGCTGCCGGTACTCCTCAATAGTTATCTCTCCGCTGTTCACCGGACGATGGTATCAGTCAAACGGCAGCGGAAGGATCCGTTTTGAGTTTAACAGCGACCTGTCGGCTTTTACCGGCAAATGGGGCAGGGGTGATGCTGAACCGCGCGCAGCATGGGACGGGACAAAGGTCCAACCCTGAATTGAATTTAAGGCTTTTTGATATTAGTGCAACTAAATCTGTTATGCGAATATATTGGAGTTGACTGAGGACAATTCTCTCCTTAATTATTGTGCATCGTTCCTTTCAGCTTCCCGAATTCTCCGAGTCAATTTATTTTCAATATAATCGCATATCTACAGAATTATCAATAATTTATAGCAACAACAAGCCTTAACTTCTACTAAATAAAGATTGTAATTTATAGTATATGTCTGTATGTTGATAATATTATGTGTCTAAAGGTGTAATATTATCACATTATTCAACTGTTTACATTAAAAACAGGGTGTTTCTGATATTTTATAATCTTAAGCATGTATGTAGAATATATGCCTTCTGTTGAAAACTCTGTTTAATTTATAGTAAATGAGAAAGAAATGAATGAACGAATAGCAAATGCTCTTGAAGAAGCGAGGAAAGTAAGTGATGAAGGTATTATTCTTTCAGAACGGCTTTCTCCTAAATCAAGGGAAATACTAATAAATGCAGGATTCCTGGAACGGATTGTCCGGGGCTGGTATATGCTTGTTTCTCCGGAATCTTCAGGCAGCAGTACTCCCTGGTTCAGTATGTACTGGCAATTCCTGAAACAGTATCTGGTTCAGCGTTTTGGTCAGTCAGGGTATTGTCTTTCGCCGCAGTCCTCTCTTGATATTTATACAGGGGAAACAACTGTCCCGGAGCAGATAATTATACTTACAGATAAAAACAGCAATACTACAGTACAGCTCCCCCGGGGGATATCTCTTCTTCTTTATCAGGATAGTAAATCCATACCTGAAAAACCCGGTAGGATTAACGGATTAAATCTTATGCCTCTCCCGTACGCAATAGCAAAGGCCTCTCCTGCCTATTATCAGAATAAATCAGATAATATTCAAATAGCTTTATCACTTGTTGAATCTGTGTCAGATATCACAAGAGTACTTATTGAAACAGGGAGTATTGCAGCTGCTGAAAGGATTGCAGGAGCATATCTTGAAATTGGCAACAGTTCAGCTTCACAGACTGTTGTTAAGGATATGAAGCTGGCGGGTTATTCTGTTAAACCTGTAAATCCCTTTATATCAATTGTTCCTTTAATTGGTACAGGCAGGTTCCGTTCACCATATTCCCCGCGAATCATTGCTATGTGGAACAACTTCAGAGGCCCGGTAATTGATATGTTCCCGGAGCCTGTGATAAAAATAGATAACTCTGATCCTGATAATGTAATAAAGAGAATCCGGGAGAATATTACTGAAGACGCATATCACTCCCTCTCTATTGAGGGGTACAGGGTTACAGATGATCTTATCAAAAGGGTCAGATCCGGGGAATGGAATCCTGATAAAGAAATATCAGACAGTAATCTCCGTGATACTCTTGCGGCTAAGGGGTATTCTCTTGCTTATGATGCAGTTCTTGACAGTGTAACTGAAGCATTAAAGGGGGGTAATCCCGGAAAGATATTTAAAGAGAGTCTGCCGGACTGGTATCGTCAGCTTTTTTACTCCATGGCCCAGGCAGGTATATTAAGATCAACAGATCTTATCGGATATAGAAGAAATCAGGTTTATATTAAAGATGCTCATCACATCCCGCCCCCTTATGAATCTGTTATTGATGCCATGGATACACTCTTTGATCTGCTTCAGAAAGAGGAGAGCGGAGCTGTAAGGGCTTTACTTGGTCATTACTTTTTTGTATATATTCATCCTTATATGGATGGTAATGGCAGACTGGCAAGATTTCTTATGAATTTAATGCTCGTTACTGCCGGATACCCCTGGACCATAATCCGGGTAACTGAAAGAGCAGGTTACATGAAGTCACTTGATCTGGTGGCCAGAGAGAAAGATATAAGGCCATTTACCAGGTTTATTATTCAGGAGATGATGGTAAATCATTGAGTTTATAAAGAGGATATTAGTATCCAGCAGATATTTCAAATTCTATCGTCCCACTCTGATCTTATACTTTTCTGCCACTGGACAGGATCATTAATTTTATTTTTTAAAATACCTGAAGTACTTTTTAATATACTTTCGTTATTAATCTTTTGTTTATCATCATAATTGTCATCTAAAGGTAATACAAGAATTTCAACCCTTTTGTTCAAATACTCTTCAGGAATGCATAGATTATAGTCCCGTTTTTTAGGAATAATTATTTCTCTTAACATCCAGTCCTCCATGCATTAATACACCGGCTGAGTTTATCCGGTTTTATTCTCTTAATAAATACTATAATAAGAGCAGGATTAAACTCCGTCAACAAAAAAGATAAATGACTGCGGCAGATTCCAATCGGTGTTGAGAGATGATGATGAAAAATAGAGTAATTTTAATCCACGGATTTATCAAGTTAATGAACGTATATAACAATCCTGTGAAAGACTTAATTGGTAGTCTCGGGATTCAATTATCTGCTTGACTATACAAATATAATATATACTCTAAAATATAGTTTTAAGTGAGCCGATAAATAAAGTAGACTAACGAAAATATGGCACAGCTCTTTAATACAACCCAACAGAACATAAGTCAGCATATCCAGAATATATATGAGGAACAGGAGCTGACACCGGAGGGAACTTTAAAAGAGAGGTGAATTATGGAATTAAGTTATGATTCGAAATTTAATATCGCCTATATAAGGTTAAGAACCGGTGTTGAAGAGGTTGAAACTATTAAGATCAGCGAAGAACTGAATATTGATATATCACCTGACGGAAAAGTTTACGGTATAGAATTGCTGAACGCCGGTGATCAGCTGGGAATGCTTGAAGGTAAACCTTTTACATTTATAAATGAAGCTAAAAACACAAAAACAGAAGTGCAGATTGCCTAACCTTTTTTCAGGTATAAAATCTGATAATGAATGATTCTTGCGTCAGTGACTGCGATTATATAGTAATTTTTGATCATACCATGCGTCACCTTTTTTTACAAAGGGGTTAATCCAGTCTCAGGATGTGCAGAAAAGTTCCTGCCTCTTTATATGCAGTGGGCCGGGGGGATGGGGTCTGAAGAGTTTACAAATAGAGAGTATTAAATGGTAAAAAAAGATAAGCCGGTCATCACCATACGCAGTTTTGCTGCCGAATATCTGACCTATGTTGCCTCTGCTGGTGACAGTGAAAATAGTTTTGAAGTCCGCTATGAAGATGAAAATATATGGTTAACTCAAAAAATGCTGGCAACACTTTGTGATGTTTCTGTTCCGGCAATTAATCAGCACATCAAAAATATTTATGATGACCATGAATTGGATGCAGAGGCAACTATTAAGAAATACTTAACAGTTCAAAATGAGGGCAACAGGAGTGTGAGCAGAGAGGTGGCTCATTATAACCTGCAGATGATTATAGCCGTAGGATTTAAAGTGAACTCGGAACGGGCTGTTCAATTCCGGAAATGGGTTAACCAGATTGCAAAAGATTACACCATTAAGGGCTGGGTTATGGATGATGAGCGTCTTAAAAAAGGAACTTATCTGACTGACAAATATTATGAGGAACAGCTTGAACGTATAAGAGAAATCCGTTCAAGTAAGAGAAAATTCTATCAAAAGATTACTGACCTTTATGCAACAGCTTTTGATTATGACAAAACAGCAAAATCAACATATCGTTTTTATGCCACCGTTCAAAATAAAATGCATTTCGCGGTACATGGGCATACAGCTGCTGAATTGATTACAGAACGTGCGAATAGTGAAAAGAAATATATGGGGCTTACAACATGGCAGGATGCACCGGAATACGCAATTAAATAGGGCTGGTGATGATACTGCTGTTAAAAAGCTGATTGATAATGTTCAGAGGGCTTATCTTAATAAGTATCTGATTAAACTTAATGATTCATGGCAGAAGGCGGTTGAATCTCATAATTTCAACTCAAGCCCGTTTATAAAGGAGAATTGTTTCTTTAATAAGAGTCGATTTATTGTATATTTCTGCACTATAATTATCTTTTTCACTTATTTTTGTTTTCTTCTTTACAAATAAAGGATATATTTTACTTATAAGTAAACATTGATAATGAATGAACCGATAAAAAAGCATGGCGGGTATCTAATAGCTGCAGGTGAGCAGTTTGATATAATCGCAGCTATTAATGGTAATGGGAAATCTCCGTTTTGGGAGTATTTTGCTACTTTGAATGAAGAGGTTATAAAAAGACTTCAGAAAGGTTCTAAAAGTAATAAAGATGTAAAAGATTATAAGACTCTTCAGTTTTATTTTGATAAATTTAGTAATAAAGGAAGGTGGAATAATAAGACTCAGCTGAATTCTCTTGATGATGGATTCTGGGAATTCAAGAATGTTGATACAGGATTACGAGTCCCTTTTTATTATGATGAACAGAATAGAAAGGTTATAGTATTAACTCATTATTTTGAGAAGAAGTCTCAGAAAACTCCGGCTAAAGAAATAGAAAGAATGAAACAGATCAAAAAGGAGTTTGAGAATTACAGGGGGTAGTAACATGAGTGGATACAATATTTTTAACGATTCAATACCGGTAGAATTAAAAGATTTATATAACGAAGAATATGCACAAACCGAAGCACTCCTGAATGCAGCGAATCTTATCAGTGAAGCTATGGAGGAAAGTAGAATTAATCAGACTGAACTTGCGGAGCTTCTCGGAGTAAGCAGAGGCTATGTTTCAAGGTTACTCTCCGGGAATGAGAATATGTCAATAAAGAATGTTTCAAGAGTACTTCATGTTCTTGGTAAAAAATATATACAGACAACCGGGGATATACCTCGATAAAATAGTGGTAAAGTCGTATATTTTAAAGATTATTCGAATGTCAATGTTGACAATGAAGATATTAAATGTGTTATACGAACAAATGAAACAGAGTCCAGATGGCTGGGAGCAGTTTAAAAGATGGATATAGCTAAACAGCCCGGAATAATATGCAATTCAGTAATTCTTGTAGAATCAATCTTTAAGAGAGAACCTGAAATACCTCAGCATGTTAATATGGAAATGCAAATTGAAATAAATAATTCAATCGCCCATGATTCATCGGCGTTGTCTTCAGAGGTTATACTTACGGTTAATAAGCCTGAATCCTCTGTATATGCCAAGGTCACTTATGTTGGTATTTTTACTGTTAATGATTCTCCAAATCTTGATCTTAATGAATTTGCGGACTGTAATGCACCGGCAATTATATTCCCATATATTAGGGAGGAGATCCATAACAGAATGATGAAAGCCGGTATTCCCCTTATGATTTTACCTCCAATAAATATTAAAGCACTTGTCGATGCTTCTAAATGTAAATAGCATTCTGTGTGTTGTTTATTATTTATGAATAATTGAACTTTCCGGATAATCCCTCTCTTTTCCATAATACTCAGGAGTTCCCGGTATTGTTAACTAAACTCTTCATTAAGCTACAGAAACTTGACCGGAATAAATACAGGAAGAGAGCATTGATTTCCGGCATTATACTCTTTATAATATTGGCACTTGACCTTCACAGGTTCGGGGCCTGGTACATGGAATCGCGGACTTATGTGAAACCGTACTGGATTCCGGGGATACTTATAGTCAGTTATCCCATGTTTAAATATTCAATCTCGGGCCTGATTCAATACCTGTCAGCAAAAGAGATGTTTAAAACTCTACACTTTGCTATGTTCTATATTTCATCTGCTCCCTTTACCTTTCCGGTTGCAGTAGTATATTTACACAGCTTCTTATTTAAAGATGTATTGCCTTGGTATGAAAAAGATATATTTAATCCCGGGCCTGAATTTTATCTTGCAGTTTTACTGGTGATTCTTTCCCCTCAGCCTTATATAGCTCTTGCATTATTTGCAGAATTTCACGCAACTTATATATGGCCCTGGCTGGAGAAGAAGATTAGCGGGGATTGATATAGACATTTTCTGACCGACAGAAAGTGGCTATATAAAATTAGAGCAAAAGCCTAAAAGAGCTTGAAGTTATGTTATGATGTGTATCATTGAACTGAGACTTAATATTACGTTATATTTAAAATGATTTAATGCGTAAAGAGGAAAGAAATGATTCAAACTACAGTTGCTGAGAAAAACCTTACCGAAGCTCGCCAAAAGCTTCTTGATTTAACAATGAGAAATAAATTGTTAAATCATAGAGCATCAAAAAATAAATCTATAAGGGTTGTAGATGAAATTACACGAGAGATATATAACATTCTTGTTATCCAGCATAAACAGATGGAGTTCAAATATAATCCTGAAACAGATAAAGTTGATGCATCAGAACTTTTATTTGAAGATGTTTCTCAAAATGAAGTGGACCAGCCCTCTATCTGGAGTAATGAATCTAATAATGAAAAAGTTTCATCAAAACATCTTGATAAATATCTGCAAACAAATCTTGGGAATGAGGCATTGCAGAAAACCCTTTTCTTAATATACAACCAGGCAAAAACAGTAATGGAAGAACAGGGGTATACTGTGCTATTTCTGGCACTTGGATTTTTAGAATGGAAGGAAAGCAGCGATTCTATAAAACTAAGGCGATCTCCGCTTATATTGATTCCGGTGGAGTTGGAAAGAACTAATGTGCGTTCGGCGTTTAAATTAACTTGGACAGGTGATGAGATATATTCTAATATTTCTCTACAGGCAAAACTTTCTGAGCAAAATGTCTCTATACCAAGTTTTGAAATGCCTGATGATAAACAGTATTTAGATCTTTACTTTGATGAAATTATAGAAGCTTGTAAAAATCAAAAGGATTGGGGTATCACCCAGGATATTTATCTTGATTTCTTTAGTTTCACTAAATTTGTAATGTATAAAGATTTGGACCCGATATCATGGATCGATAATCCTCCGCTTGATAGTCCTTTAATAAAAATGTTATTAGACCCGAACTATGTTCAGGAAGGAGGAGATAACTTTTTAGAAGAAGAGATTGATATAAAACTCTCTGCAAAGAGCACGTATAATATTATGGATGCAGATCCCTCACAGATTGTCGTTATCGAAAATGTTAAGCAAAAAATGAATATAGTTGTAGAAGGCCCTCCGGGGACAGGTAAATCTCAAACTATTACAAATTTAATCGCTGATCTTCTGGCAGAGGGAAAAAGTGTTCTTTTTGTAAGTGAAAAAATGGCGGCATTGGAAGTTGTTAAGAATAGACTTGATCTAGTTGGTTTAGGTGATTTTTGTCTTGAATTACATAGTCGTAAAACAAATAAGAAAAATGTATTAGCAGAGTTGGAGCGTACATTCAAAAGACCTGTAGCATCTAAACTTGCCGAAGACACAAAATATCAAGAATTAGATGATATGAAGCTAAAGCTAAATAATTATGCCAGTGCACTCAAAGCTCAAGTCGGAAAGATAAAATGGACTCCATATAAATTGTTTTCACTGTATGAAGAAGCTGTTTGTTCTTTTGAAAAAAATGAGAAGGAATTCAAATCTGTGAAGATTGATGAACCTGAAGAAATTACTATAGAGGATTATCAGTCTGCAATTATGGCTTTAAATGAATTTATGGATTTATTCGAACTAGTAGCTCCAATAGATTCTAATCCCTGGAAAGCATCTCGTCCCGACATAATATTGCCAGCAGATCAACAAAGAATAAAAGAAATAATTGATGATATTCAATCAAAGATAAAAGAGTTAAAGAAACAACTTGCGATAGTATCATCTGAATTTGCAATAATTAATCCGCCTAGCTTAAATGAATTTGGAAATATTTTAGTACCTATTTTAGATTTATTGTCCAATTTCAAAAAGATTAATATTCAGGTATTGCTAAATAATTATAACGAATATGAGGCTTCACAATTAATTCTTAATTTGAGGCAGTATAAAGTTTCTTTAGATAATATTAGAAATAGTTTTAATATAAACAAACTGGATGAAGATATATCAAAAATAGTTGATGATTTTAAAACTCTATCAACCAGTTTCACACATCTATTCAAACCTTCCTATTATTGTAAACGAAAAGAATTTATATCATTATTTAGAAATCCTGTTAAAATTAAAAATGATTTGTTGATTCGAGAATTGGAAGGTGTGGTTTTATTTCAACAAAAGCGTGAAATGATCTACGGATATAAAGGGCTTGGTGATTCTTTGTTTGGTGAATACTGGAAAGGGATAGACTCTGATATTGATGAATTAGTTAATTTTGTTGCCTGGATTAAAAAATATCAAAATGCTTTAAATAATGGATGGATTTTAAAACAAAACGCAGAGATTATGAATAACAATAAGTCAAATATTTCTTTAAATGAAACAGAAATAAATTTAAAAAATATTATCGTTCATATACAATCACAATATTCAGAATTATCAGAAATTTTGAAATTGTCTGAATCCACGGAAGATTTTAATTCTATTGAATTTAGTGATCTGGAAAATAAGCTTAGTGATTGGACAAGTAATTTGCATAGTTTACAAAAGTGGTCACATTATATAACCAAAAGAAGTGTTGTTTGTTGTAACATAGCGAAAGAATTGGTTCAGGAAATTGAAAATGGTAAAATTGAAATTGAAGAAATAATTCCGGCCTTTAAGGGCAGTATTGCCAAAAGCCTGCTAGATTATTCTTTTAACCTTTATCCGGCTTTATCGGGTTTTCTTGGAGAAATTCATGATAAAAATATCAAACGCTTTTCTGAGTTAGATAATCAAATAATTCGTTTAAATCGACAAAGATTAGTTCATATTTTGTCTTCAAGAAGACCAACAATTTATAGCGGGAAATCAGATGGATCTGAAATGGGTATTTTGCAAGGGGAGTTTAATCGTAAAAGAGGGCATATGCCTATCCGAAAACTTCTATCAAATGCTGGTTCAATAATCCGAGGTGCAAAGCCTTGCTTTATGATGAGCCCATTATCTATTGCACAATTTTTATCACCAGCAAGTACACCTTTTGATGTAATAATTTTTGATGAAGCGAGCCAGGTCAAACCTGAAGATGCGTTAGGTGCTTTGATGCGAGGTCGCCAACTTGTAGTCATGGGAGACACAAAACAATTACCGCCTACAAGTTTTTTTGATCATATTGGTGAGGAGCTTGATTTTGATGAAGATGAGATGCTAATAACTGCTACGGAAAGTATACTTCATCAGTGCAAAAGGTGCTTCCCTGTAAAAATGTTGAAATGGCATTATAGGAGCAAACATGAATCATTAATTGCTGTATCAAATCAAGAATTCTATGAAAATGAATTATTGATTTATCCGTCTTCCATAAAAACGGATAAGAATTTAGGCTTGTTTTTTAAATACCTTCCAGATACGATTTACGATCGTGGGAAAAGTTCAATTAATCGTTTGGAAGCAAGGGCAGTTGCCAAAGCCGCAATAGAGCATTATCAAAATAATCCCGATAAATCACTTGGTATTGGTACATTTAACATGAAACAGCAACAAGCTGTATTAGAAGAAATAGAACTGCAGCTAAAACATCATCCGGAAATGGAAGATTACTTTAAATCAAATGTCTCTGAGCATTTTTTTGTAAAAAACCTAGAAACCATCCAAGGGGATGAACGAGATTTTATCATTATAAGTATCGGATTTGGTTATGATGCTGATAAAAAGTTGTCTGCAAATTTTGGTCCTCTTAATCACGAAGGCGGTGAAAGACGTTTAAATGTCTTGATAAGTCGTGCGCGGGAATGTTGTATTGTGTATTCAAACTTCAGGGCTGCAGACTTGAGTATAAGTGCGGAATCGTCAAAAGGTGTTAGATCTTTAAAAGTGTTTATAGATTATGCCGAGTCCCGAAATCTTCGGTCTACTGAACCAGTAAGTGAAGATACTGACTCCCCATTTGAGGATTCTGTATATGATTTTCTATCTGATAATGGGCATATTGTTAGGAAACAGGTTGGTTGCGCTGGTTTCAGAATTGATTTAGCCATTGTTGACGAGAAAAACCCAGGTCGTTATCTACTTGCTATTGAATGTGATGGAGCGAAGTATCATAGCTCTCCTGTTGCAAGAGATCGGGATCGATTAAGACAACAGATACTGGAAAAGTTAGGCTGGAATATTTATCGAATCTGGTCAACCGATTGGTATAGAAATAGACATATGGCCAAGCGGGCACTACTTAATTTTATAGAGAAAATAAAGGTATCTAATCGATATAATACTTCAATGGATAATCAAACTTTACATGCAAGTGATTGTGAGATTAAATATAATGAACCTTTAATGACAGAAGATTATATCTCATTGATTGATTCTATACCTGAATATGAAATTTGTAATAGCCTGCTATTAAATACAAGTAGGCAAATACATGAAATAAATAGAACTTACTTTTCATCCGCAATTGAAAGTATTGTTAATGTAGAAAGTCCTGTTCATATTGATGAAGTAATTAAAAGAATTCGGACATATTGGGGTTTGCAAAAAACAGGGAGTCGTATCCGTGATCATTTGACTTTTGCCATAAAATATGCTACGAGAAATACTTCAATAGAACTTAGAAATAACTTTCTATATCTTAAGGATAAACCAGTTATTGTTCGCAAGAGAACAAATGGTGAACCATCGCCGGATATTAACCTGATATGCGATGAAGAGATACAAGAAGCAATTTTACATGTATTAAAGAATTTGTTTTCAACAGAGATCGATTCATTAGCTATTCAAGCTTCTCGTCTTTTTGGAATTCAAGCGACAAGAGCTATCACGCATAATCGAATAAAGGAAAACATATTTTTACTACAAAAACAACATCGTATAGATATTGATTCAAAAAACACTGTAAGAATAATTTCATTTAGCTCAGGAATGAATTGATAAATGCTGTTAACTAAACTCTTCATTAAACTTCAAAAACTTGACCGGAATAAATACAGAAAACGGGCATTGATTTCTGGTACTATCCTCATTACTATATTGGCACTGGATCTGCACAGGTTCGGTGCCTGGTACATGGAGTCCCGGACTTATGTGAAACCGTACTGGATTCCGGGGATACTTATAGTCAGTTATCCCATGTTTAAATATTCCCTGTCCGGTCTTATACAATATCTTGCCTCAAGACAAATGTTTAGAGCTCTTTATTTCCTGATGTTTTTTATAGCTGCATTGCCATTCTCATTCTGTAATCCCCAAACCTTGAGAATATTTGCATGGGGAGGGAGACCCTGGTATGAGAAGGATATTTTTAGTTCCGGGGCGGAATTTTATATCGGGCTGGCATGGATTATACCTACAGTTTTAATATTTATGGTAATATCTTTAGCGGTAGGATATTATAATGACCATATATGGCCCTGGCTGGAGAAGAAGATCAGCGGGGAGAAAGATTCATAAGGCTATACCGGATAGTAAAACTGGAAATTATTATAATTGTTGACACATTCGATAGAAATACCTATACTTGTTTGTAGTTATAGGTAATTTTATCAGGACTGAGAAGTAAGCATTTTAATTGTGGTTCTTCACTCTCTGCCATTTACAACCTCGAATTATTCTCAGAATATCACTCAATTAGTAAGAGTCCATAGATAGCAAGAAGTATCTTCGGGGATGAAGTTTAAAAAGAAATCTCTCAAGTTCTTCATCTGTCATATATTCATAATCCTGAGATTTCTCCGGGTGCATGTATACAGTCAGTCTCTGCTCAATATGGGTGTCAGCCTGGAGGATATACAGAGCCTTCTTGGACATCAGGATATTACCACAACGCAGAGAAGATATGCGCAACATGCCAGGCCTGATCTGCTGGATAAGGGGAGCAAAATTGATAATGTGATTAAAATTCAGCGGTTCGGCTGAAAATCCATGGCAATCCTAAGGCAATCGAAAACATGCCCGTTATGCGGAAATAGATAACCCCTGATTAAATCAGGGGTTATGCACGCCCGGCAGGATTCGAACCTGCGACGCACGGATTCGAAGTCCGACGCTCTATCCAGCTGAGCTACGGGCGCATTCTATATAGCAGGTATAGTCGTTTATTATACCCGTCCATGTCAATTAAATTAAATAAGAAACTATGGATAAACCCTTACAAAATTCTTATCAAAGCTGTTGAAATCAGGTTCATGAAAATTAAGGACCCGGTAGTTCCCTTCTGCTAAACGTTTTATAATCGCCATATTGTTTTTGTGATTATAAAATGCTCCTATACCGATCTGTTCCTCAACATTTTTTGAGTAAATAACTTCATCGCCGGTAAAGCAGAATTCAACATCATTATGCTTGAGAAAAACAACAGATGAACCTGCAGAATGACCGCCGACTTTCTCTATTGAAATATTGTCATAGAGCTGTGTTGTGTCCTGAAATGTAATAACCCGGTTGCTCTTTTTTAAAAAATCTTTTATATCAAGTAGTCCTCTCAAGTTAAAGAACTGCCTGAATTCATCCTTCTGGATATAAATGTTTGCCTGCTTGAATTTATGCACAGATCCGATATGATCAAAATGAGCATGTGTAATAATTATATCTGTAATCTCATCAGGATCGATACCGTTTTCTTTTAGAATTTCAGCAGGATCTTTAAAATTCTGAAGATTATAGAGCTTAATCAGGTTGGGGTTATTGAATCCTGTATCAACAAGAATTTTTATACCCTTATAGTTTATATAATAAAATTTCCATGCAAAGGGGATTTTATCCTCCCCTTTGTAATTATGGAAAATATATTTTTTTGGATACATGGAATCCGCGTATTTTATTTCATATATCTGAAGTTCATTATCACCGCTTTTACTGCAGTAGAGAATTGAAGCGGCAACAATTAAAATAATCGCGAATAACTTTTTAATCACAGCATCCCCCTATTTTTTTATTACTACAAATAATCCAAGAGCAGCTGCATATGTGGCAAACCCTATGGCAAATGATGTGTTGAGGCCGTATGTAACATTAACAAAAACTGTTAAGACAACAGCCACAGTCATTAGAGCGCCATTTATGCCGAACATGAGTGTGGCATATTCATCTGATATATCCTTTTTAATCTGGTCAAGAGCATGGGGGAAGGGGAGACCCATGAGAAATGCCAGAGGGAAAATCATGGCTGATGATATAAAGAGCTTTGTAGTAAAAGCATATTTTGCCAGCCCATTGAATATGGCATCAGCAAAAAGAGCCTGGAAAAGAATAAGAAGAGGAATTGCCGCAATACACGCAATAAGTGTTCTCTTCCTGAAATTTCTGCTGAAGTAGCTTCCCAGTCCGCTGAAGAAAAGGAGCCCCCCGAGTATTACGATTGTAGAATATACTGGTGAGCCGATAAATCTCTGGTACTTCTGCATAAGAACAATTTCAACCATCATAAAACCGAGTCCCAGAAGTGAAAAGAAAACTGTATGGAGCGGAAGTTTGAATCCCTGCGATCTGTACCTGAATACAGTAAGGAGTATAACAGGAATAAAAAGAATACCCGCAAGTTTTACAATCACATCAAGAAGTACGCGAACCTCTTTTTTGTTTTTATAAACATTGAAAGGGAAGGGCTTGTTGTCCCTTGTGGGTGTCAGGTCCACTTCATAGGGGAAGTCAATCTGATCCAGTATAGAGTGGACCCTTTCTTTATTGGCATCTGTTATCATATTGCGTTTTATGTAATATCTTTTCTGCTGGCTGCTGAATGTAAACAGGCTTTTAAAGAATTCAGCATCTTCAGAATTTTTTATTAGCGGAAGCATATCCTCTTCAAATTCAGCCTGTCTGATTCTGTTTGGATATTCGGTCATTTCATAAATAGGCTCAGGAGCATTGAATACTCTTTCAAACATATGTCCGGTTTTTATAGCAGGGTGAAGAGTAATTCCGGAACCGTATCTGGGAGCAATTACATTATGATATCTGGCAAATGTGGCCAGTTCAGCCTGAGTAAAGGGGGATTTCTTTACAAGAACTGTCTGAAAGTTCTGGTTTGGTCCCCAGAAATCCCAGGAGTATATAAGAATATGCTGATCGGGGTTTTTTACACCCATCTCTTCAAGTGTGGCCCTGACAGTGTTGAGAAATTTGTAAAAGGCATATCTTGCCCTTGGAGTCTCAAGAATCTCCTCATAAACCAGCATCCCCTTGTCTGAAAGCTTATTCAGCATAAGTTTTGTGGCTTCCACAGTATGCAGGTATTCAGGCATAAGTGTGGCCATGGCCGGGTACTCAGGGTGAAGATTCATGAGTGTAATCATGTCATAAATTTCGGTGTTGCTTGTGAGGAAATATCTCCCCTCAGCTTCGTATGCCTCAATACCTTTATAGGGGTAATTGGCAAATCTTGAGAAGTAGCCTTTTCCGTCCTCTTCAGTCATCAGGTTCATCAGCACAGGTGAAAATTCAACACCGCTGACCCTTGATCCGGGCTGTCTCTTAGCTGATTTAACCAGTCCGTCATAGGATAGGCCTATAATAAATATATTGGGGCTTTCAATATGCGGAACACGAGGATCCCACAATGTACCGTTTGACTGAAGAGCAGTGTCGAGAGGTATACCGTTTGAACAGTAAATTATTGTTCTATCGTTAATATTGAAAAAGTCGATTTTACCCATCAGGTCGTCCTGGGAATAGATGAGTTTCCAGTTGTTACCAGGCATATGTGAGTACCAGGTCTTTCTGCTTTCAACCTTGCTCATCTCCACTTTATGGTTATAGGTGGTTACTTCAAGGAGTTTACTCAGCCAGGTAGAACCTTCCTTCTCAGCAGGTTTGTATGTCCTGTTTATATTGTAATTTAAATCATAGCTTCTCCAGTGTCCAATATCGTGGAGAATATATTTTGCCCTTTGGATTCCATATTTGTCACCGGAATAGACATAGTTTTCACCATCTTTTTTGTAGCTTTTCTGCATAAACTGTCTGTCAAAGGTGTTTTTTATCTCTGGAATAACCTGCTGCTCATATTCTGTTTTTGTAAGTACTTCCGGAAGTTTAAGGTTATTCATCAGAATAACAGAAGTTCCATAGATAAGCACTATGGCTATTACTGCAGTGGCAGCTTTGGCAAGTATATGCCTGAATCCGAATGCAAGTACCAGAATAAATACCGCAGGGAAAAACATGAGCATAATCATTACGTCTCCCGATTTGTAGGGGTTAACCGCAAAAATCGGGAAAATAACACCAAGTGCTGATGCTGTAAGATTACCAAAATATATCTTGTATGAATTCGCCTTGGAGAAGAGCAATGAAACAATAATCGCTGCAAACATAAAGGGAAGAATCAGCAGATAGGGGTACTGAAAATATCCTATATTGATGATATTATAGTAGGATAATGGTATGGTTGCTGTGTAGAGCAGTGCAGCAACAAGCATAATTATATAGCTGTTGAATCGTGCAAGATAAAAGCTTATAAAACTTCCAAAGGCAATACTTATCATTGCTATTGAAATAACGAAGGTAGCTGTTAAATAGTTTGTTATTATAAGGAGCTTGTGAACATAAAGGGTTTCAATTGCCATTATTGAAAATGAAAAAACGAACATGGCAAGATTGAAAATAATGCTTTGACTAAGGCTTTTCTTCTCTGTCATTGGTCTCTCTTTCTTTTAATTATAAGATTAATGTATAATTTTTCTATTTTTATGCGGATCAAAATCATGCAAAATTATCTGCCATCGATTTTCCAGTCAACTTAATTCACATTCCTGAGATTTTTTTTATAAAAACCGGCATTTATTTATGCGGGAATATTTTTTCAATTACCTGTTAATTTTCAATTGACTTTGCATATAGATATGATAAAATTCTAAATTAGCTATTTTATAGTGGTTCGATTAATATTAATAAACAGGAGTATGGGATGAAAAAGTTAATTCTTGCTGTTACAGCACTTCTTGTCTTTGCTGTAATTCTTACCGGCTGTAAAAAAGACACAGCTCAGCTTGATGACGTTGAAGTTATCAAGATTGGTGTTTTCCAGCCTATGACAGGGGCCAATGCTAATGGCGGCGAGCTCGAAGTTGTAGGTATTAAGCTTGCTAATGAAATGTTTCCTGAAGTTCTCGGCAAAAAGATTGAGCTTGTTATTGCTGACAACAAGAGCGACAAGGTTGAGGCTGCTAATGCTGCTGAAAGACTTGTAAACAGGGACAAAGTTGTTGCAATTCTTGGAAGCTGGGGAAGCTCCTTCTCTATGGCTGCAGGTCCTATTGTAAAAGGTAAAATTCCTGCGGTTGCATGTTCTGCTACAAATCCGCTTGTTACTAAAGGTAATGACTGGTATTTCCGCGTATGTTTTATCGATCCCTTTCAGGGGAAAGTTATGGCAACATATGCTGTTAAAGAACTTGGCGCAAAAACAGCCTGTATAATTCAGGAAATTTCAAATGACTATTCAGTAGGTCTTGCCAAGTTTTTTATGGATTCATTTAAAGAACTTACAAAAGATGACAAATCTATTCTTGCTGCTCCTTTTAACTATAACACAGGGGACAACGATTTTACAGCCCAGGTTACAGCTATTGCTCAGCTTAAGCCTGATGTAATCTTTGCTCCGGGTAACTACACAGAATCAGCTCTTCTTATTAAACAGGCGAGAGACCAGGGTATAAATATACCTTTCCTCGGCGGCGACACATGGGAAACAGGTCCATTCCTCACTGTTGGAAGAAAAACTGTTGAAGGCGCAACATTCTCTACATTCTTTACATCTGAAGTTCCTATTACCAAGATGTCTGAAGAATTCCTTAAGGCTTACAGAGCAAAATATAAGGATGAGCCTGCTGCGGTTACAGCTCTCGGATTTGATGCATATCTTGTTGTTAGAGCGGCAATTGAAAAAGCCGGCTCAATTGACGGCAAAAAAATCAGAGACGAGATTGCAAAAACCAAAGATTTTGAGGGTGCTGCAGGTATGATTACCCTTAACAAAGATGGAGATGCTGTTAAAAATGCTGTTATTAAGATAGTAAAAGACGGCAAATTTAAATATCTTACAACAGTTCAGCCATAAAATATTTTTAAAAAACTGTTTTTTCAAGAGCCCGGTATATGCCGGGCTCTTCTGTTTTAAATAATTTCTTGACATATATGATTATGAGTGGAGTTTTTACTTTGAAAATATTAGCAGTAGAATTATGCGGGAGAAACTTGTCATTCCGGCCGAAGTGACAACGCAGTGCCGGAATCTCCTGAAAAAATCAGGAGTTCTGAGATTTCCGCCTGCGCGGGAATGACAGCACCTGCAAAATCAAACTGCTACCCATTATAACAGATCCCCGGAGTAAAAAATGAGCTTTGAAATATTTCTCCAGCATTTGATAAACGCCATTTCTCTTGGAAGTCTTTATGCGCTTATTGCAATAGGATATACCATGGTTTATGGTATTTTAAGACTTATAAATTTTGCCCATGGTGATATTTTTATGATAGGGGGTTATTTCGCATTTTATGGAATAACCATGTTTTTTCTCCCCTGGTGGGCTGCTTTTATAATTGCAATCTCTCTCACTGCTCTATTCGGTATGATGATTGAAAAAGCCGCTTACCGTCCATTAAGGGACTCTCCGCGGGTTTCAGTGCTTATTTCTGCAATCGGTGTATCATTTTTTCTCCAGAGCCTTGGAGTTGTAATATTCGGAGGAATACAAAAGGGCTTCCCCATTCCTGAACTTTTCGGAATAAGAATTATTTTCGGTAATCTGTCAGTCATGAGTGTTAATCTTTTTATACCTGTTATTGCCGGTATTTTCCTGGCAGGTTTAATGTATCTTGTTCATTTCACAAAAACCGGAATGGCAATGAGAGCCCTTTCAAAGGACCATGAAACAGCCAGGCTCATGTCAATAGATGTTGATAAAATTATTTCTTATACTTTCGGACTCGGTTCACTCCTTGCTGCAGTAGGGGGGATAATGTGGGGGATGAAGTATCCTCAGCTCTTCCCTTTAATGGGGCTTATGCCCGGGCTTAAATGCTTTATTGCAGCTGTTGTTGGCGGCATAGGTAACATTACAGGAGCGGTTATAGGGGGGCTTATAATAGGTATGACAGAGATTATGGCTGTTGCTTTTATGCCTGCCCTTAGCGGATACAGGGATGCATTTGCCTTTATTCTTCTTATTGTTATACTTCTGGTGAAACCGAGCGGAATAATGGGTGAAAGTCTTACGGAAAAGGTTTAATAAAGATGGACAATAATAAAGATTTAAAAAGAATTCTTACTTTCTCCGCAATTGCTTTAGGGATCGGCCTGCTGATTCTTTTCAATTATATCTTTGATTCCTATCAGCTCCGTATACTGAACATGTGCGCAATTTATATAACCCTGGGGCTCAGTCTCAATCTTATATACGGCTTTACTGGGCTTTTTTCACTTGGGCATGCAGGTTTTATGGCAATAGGTGCCTATACCACAGCACTACTTTCAATGTCTCCTGATTTAAAGGAACTTAATTTTTTTCTTGTACCTATTGTTCCATGGCTTGCCAATACTGAATGGAGCTTCTTTTCCGCGCTTCTTGCCGGCGGCTTACTCGCTGCTCTTGCCGGTTTCTTAATAGGTGCTCCTGTTATTAAACTCAGGGATGATTATCTTGCAATAGCCACACTCGGTTTTGCAGAAATAATCCGTATAGTATTAACAAACACTCAGTCTATAACCAATGGCTCTCTCGGGTTAAAGGGGCTCCCCCCTTATACTAATGTATGGTGGACCTGGGGGTTGGCACTGGCATCTATTCTTTTTATGATTTATCTGTTTAAAGGGAGCTACGGCAGGGCTTTTAAGGCTATAAGAGAGGATCAGGTAGCTGCAGAAGCTATGGGGATCAATCTTTTTAAGCATAAGGTGCTCTCCTTTACAATCGGTTCCTTTATGGCAGGGATTGCCGGGGGGCTTCTTGCTCACCTTATAGGAACAATTGACCCATTAATGTTCCGTTTTCTTATAACCTTCAATATTCTCCTTATTGTAGTACTTGGCGGTATGGGGTCTATTTCAGGTACAATAATTTCTGCAATAGTAGTAACAGTTGCCATGGAGTATATGAGAATACTGGACGGGCCTATGGACTTATATTTCTTTAAAACAGACGGCATATCGGGGCTTAGAATGGTAATATTTTCGCTGGCCCTGCTTATTGTTATCCTCTTTTTCCAGCGGGGACTTATGGGGAACAGGGAGCTTTCATGGGACATGATCCTCAATCCTCTGAAGAACAGAAAAAAGGGGGTTAAAGGGGAATAAGATGTATATATTACGAACAGACAATATAACTATGAAATTCGGCGGCCTTGTAGCTGTGTCGAATCTCAGCCTTGAATTAAAGCATAATGAAATAGTGGGGCTTATCGGACCAAATGGTGCAGGTAAAACGACTGCTTTTAATATGATAACAAGCCAGTACACACCTACTGAAGGTTTTATATATTTTAAAAATCAGGATATTACTCATTTCAGGCCTCATGAAATAACCAGGCTCGGCATAGCACGAACCTTCCAGAATATTAAACTATTTAAGGAGATGAGCGTTCTTGACAATGTACTTGTGGGGAATCATCTCCGCCTTCGTTCAAAACTTATCGCATCTGTATTAAGAACACCCTACTATCTGAAGGAAGAGAAGCACATGATAGAGAAGTCGAAACATCTTCTGGAAGATCTGGGGCTGATAGATGTAATGAATGAGAAATCCTACTCCCTGCCTTATGGAAAACAGAGAAGACTTGAAATCGCAAGAGCCCTTGCAACGGACCCGAAACTTCTCCTCCTTGATGAGCCTGCAGCCGGGATGAATCCCCATGAATCAATAGAGCTCATGGAGTTTATTCATGAAATAAGGGATAAGTTTGATATTACAATCCTCCTTATTGAACATACCATGCAGGTGGTCATGGGTGTGTGTGAAAGAATTTATGTTCTTGATCATGGAGTTACTATTGCAGAGGGGTCACCCTCGGAAATACAGAATGATCCAAAGGTGATAGAAGCCTATCTGGGGGTAAGCTGATGCTGAGCATTAAAGATTTATATGTAAATTACGGCGGTATAAAAGCGCTGCAGGGGATAAATATTGAAGTACCGGAAGGGAAAATAATTACACTTATCGGCGGGAACGGTGCAGGTAAAAGCACCACTTTAAGAACCTCAATAGGTCTGGTAAAACCTGCATCAGGCTCTGTTTTATATAATGGTAAAAATATTACCGGTATAAAAACAATGGATATTGTTAAAAACGGCATGGTTCTTGTTCCTGAAGGGAGAAAGGTTTTCACCAACCTTACGGTACATGAAAACCTTGTCCTTGGAGCCTACTCCAGAAAAGATAAAGATGCGGTTGAAAAAGATCAGGAAAAGGTATACGCCATTTTCCCCAGACTCAAGGAGAGGCTTAAGCAGAAGGCTGGAACCCTTTCCGGCGGTGAGCAGCAGATGCTGGCACTGGGGAGAGCGATTATGACAAAACCGAAGCTCCTTATGATGGATGAACCTTCCCTGGGGCTTGCCCCCCTTATCGTTAAGGGGATATTTGAAGTAATAAAAGAGATAAATGCACTGGGGGTAACAATTCTCCTTATTGAACAGAATGCCAAGGCTGCGCTTGAGATTGCCGATTTCGGTTATGTACTTGAAACAGGTAAAATTGTACTTAAAGGGACAGGTAAAGATCTGCTCAATAATGACGATGTTAAGAAAGCCTATCTGGGAATAGCCTGATAATTAATATGGCCGGCAGGGGAAGATCTGTACTGATTATTTATACCGGCGGAACCATCGGCATGGCCATTGACCGGGAAACCGGGGCTTACGAGCCTATCAATTTTCAGAATATCCGGGATGTGGTTCCTGAACTTAAAAGACTGGGGCCGGAAATTGATGTTATCGAGTTTGATGAACCTCTTGATTCGTCAGGAATAACACCACCTCTGTGGCTTGAAATTGCAGCGATTATCAGAAATAATTATTCACGATATGACGGTTTTGTTGTACTCCATGGTACAGATACTATGGCATATACAGCATCAGCTTTAAGTTTTATTTTAAATGATATTTCCAAGCCGGTAATTTTAACCGGTTCACAGCTCCCCATAAATACATTGCGCACAGACGGCAGGGAAAATCTTATAACAGCTATAGAAATTGCAGCTGCAGAGAGTGATGGCCTCCCTCTTGTGCCTGAATTGTGTATCTACTTTGAAAACAAGCTTTATCGTGGGAACAGAACAACAAAAAGAAGCGCCGATCATTTTAACGCTTTTGAGTCTCCGAATTTTCCCCTTCTTGCTGAAGCTGGTATAAATATAGTATATAATCATCAGCTTATACGGAAAAATATTGATCCAGGTTTAAAATCCCCGGCAAATCCGGTTATAGACGAAAATGTATTTATACTTAAACTCTTCCCCGGAATAACAGCTTCGGCTATTGAGTCTGTGGTGAATATTCCGGGACTAAGGGGGCTTATCCTTGAAACTTACGGTTCCGGTAATGCGCCTGAGGATGAGTGGCTTATAAAACCGCTGGCTCAAGGTGTAAAAAAAGGGATCGTGACAGCAAATATAACACAGTGTATTTCCGGAACAGTATCGATGAAGAGGTACAAAACCGGACTTGGTCTTCTTGATGCGGGTGTAATAAGCGGTTACGATATGACAAGTGAGGCTGCTGTTACAAAGTTGATGTATCTGCTGGGACAGCATAGTGAACAGGAGAGTGTGAGCCGTTTATTCGAGACATCTCTTGCAGGTGAGCTGACATTGAATAATTAACTCCATCTGAAAAGTTTTTTAATCTATCCCTCCATTAAGTTTAAGATGATTCACAACCTCTTCCCCTGTTTTAAATGAACTGAAAAATTTTAGCGTGCTGATTGTAGGAGTTACCATTTTTATCTCCTTACTTTTATACCCTGCAAGTGCCTCAGCCGGTGTCATCCATCTTGTTTCAACCAGTTCAATGCCGTCATGGATAATGTATTGATCCTCCGGAGCCAGTGCGGCAAAAAATCTTGTGTCGTATCTTATGGGGGAGAAAACCGGGGTTATCCATCTTGATATATAGTGTATTGCATCAAATGCAGGCTCAAGTTTCTCACGTTTAAGCATTTCCCGGAAGCTTAGACGGTTTTCATAAACCATGGATCTGTACTTGGAATATTTTCTGATGTCATCATCATTAATAATAGAGACAAATTTCCCCTTCCGGTCCCTGGCAAGGAGAAAGCCCGATTCTTCAAAGGTTTCCCTTATCGCACCCATTGCATAAAGCGTTATGTCAAATTCCCTATCTTCCTTTCTGCTGCAGTTTTGGTTGAAGCTGCAATCATCAGGGGAATCGTCATGAATGTCCTGATCATCAATGGCGCCGCCGGGGAATACATAATATGAGGGGAGGAATCTGTCTTTAGCATGCCTTTTTAAAAGGAGTACCTGGAAACTGTTTTCATCATCATGCCTGTTTTTTAATATTGCTATAGTGGAGGCTTTTCGCGGTTTTGCAAACATTTCTCTATTCCGTCATTATTTAAACTATCCTAAGCTCCTGAAGAAGTGAATCAAAGTCAAGTTTATATTTTTCAAAAATATAGCGGTTAAGGGCATCCCCTTTCTGCAGCCGCCGCGCCGCCTTGTATGAATTATCTATTATATTTTTTATACTTTCACTGCTGCATAGATCATTGTATGTCTGGTAAAAGCGGATAGTATAATCGCATACTGATAGTACACGGTTAAGCTGTTTTTTCTTCATGTAAATATCGGACAGTTCATTGCAGGTCTTGATAATGCTGCTTACGTTTACCGATTCCGACTCAGTAGTATCCTGGAAAGGGTCAATCTTAACAGCTCTAAGATAATATTTTAGTGCTTTCTCTGTATCATTCAGGTTATGATGATAAATATATCCAATGCGGTAAAGAGCCAGTATGTAGTCGGGATTGAGGGCAAGGGCATTTTCAAATGCATCAATTACAAAAAAAGGATCTTTTCTTACAGAAAAATTAGCTCCCAGCATAAACCATGATTTTGCAGACCTGGGGTTATTCACCTGCAGCTCGCGGGCTTTTTCATGGGCCTTGTATTCATTTGCATTTAAAATAGAAATTCTTTTAGCAAGAGAGTTTTGAAGCTTTATTGCCTTCTTTTTGTATTTTCTGGCTGTGGAGTAGTTGATAATTTCATCATACTCCTCCAGCGCAATATCCTCGTACTCCTTGTCGCCGGAAAGGTAGGCCAGTTTGTCATATGCCATTGCAAGGGTTAAAGAGGTGAGGGGGAGATCATAACCATGATGTTTTAACCGCACAAGTATAGCTATTGCTTCATGAAGCCGGTTCTTTTTGTAAAATTTTTTTGCCTGTTTAAATGACTCCTTATAGTCAGTAACAGGTTTATTTGTATCGAAAAATTTCATCATAGCAGGTGACATAATACCTTTTTAATAATTTTTCGGTATTCCATGCCTTTAAGTTAAGAATTTATTGAGAATATACAGATTAATTCAGAAATTATTTCTAAATATGTTTTTTAGTGCAATAATGATGTTTTCCATATCCCCGCCGTCTACGACGGCGGGGACAATAGATCATTGCCTGACAGTAATAAGTTTAGGAATAAATACTGCATTATTCTATTATTTTAAAGTAAAAAAAGCTTTGTCATTGAACAATTTTATTCAACTATGAGCTTCCCCGGTATCCCCGATAAGGTCAATTCCCTGAAAACAAAAAAAAGTTTTTTGACCCCTATCTTTATTTCCGGGATTTCATCGGTTTTAATCGCTTTTGATATCCACAATGTTATCGTCCCTGATTCAAATTTTATGTATTGTCCTATAACTTCGTCTATCGGCTTTCCCATGCATACTGCAGGGTTCCGGCTTGTAATCTGCCGGGATGGGCATCACCCTCCCGAGGAGCAGACAGATTCTATGTATATTGTGATATTTGAATCACCTTCCATAATGTAGGCAGCTGCGTCTTTTTCTATAGTAATTTTCAAAATAGATCCTCCTGGTAATCATTTCAGTTTTATTAAATGAATAGGCAATATTAACAACTTCAGCTCATTCCGGATTTTTGGGATACTAAGAAAGTACTTTTTTTACTTTTCCCCCCTGTCCCCCAAAGGGGGCACGAGTTATCTATTATTACTCTGAAAATATAATTGTTGCCACTTTGATAACTAATCCCTTTACATTGTTCCGCATATCTTTTGCAAGCTCAACAATATAAAGGATTTTTTAATACTTTGATTCACCAACTTGCTCAAGTTTTTATTTTACGTGCCCCCTTTGGGGGACAGGGGGCTTACTCCAGAATATGTGGAAACAAACAATATTATTACTTTTCCCAAAAATCCGGAATGAGCCACAACTTTTATACTTTCAATATAATATTAGTAACAAATGATCTGTAAAAGTTTATTTTAATACCGGATATTTTTTTTAAAGTTATTTTTTATTGTATATATTCTATTATAGCAGAATAGTAATTATCTGCCGGAGCAGGTTAATCCCTCATGGAGTAATATTTTGAATTATCAGCATAAGGAAAATCCCCTGGCCGGGATAGGTGATTCACCGGAACTGGCTGAAAAAGAGGATGAAAAAGTTATCTGCCGTAATTGTGCAGCCCCTATTACGGATAGAAATGAGATAATAGAGATTGAAGGTGCTGCATTCCATTATAAAAGAAATCCTGCAGGTATTTATTTCAGCATTGTCTGTTTCAGGTCTGCCAGGGGGTGCAGGAATGTGGGTTACTACACGTCAGAGTATTCCTGGTTCCCCGGTTATAAATGGTGCATAGTAATATGCGGAGCCTGCTCAAGTCACCTGGGTTGGCAATATTCCGGTGCCGGTAATTTTTACGGATTAATTGCAGATCGCATTACCGGTTTTTAAAAAAGACTTTACTTGCTGATGAATTACTGTAATTTCTGAAATATAAAAAATTACAGTAATTACTCCTGAAGATATTTTTTAGTGCAATAATGATGTTTCCCATATCCCAGCCGTCTACTGGTCGGGGATATTAGAGCATTTTGTTTAAAATAAAAGTTAAGTAATTAACACTGAAAAAATTGAGTAAAATATTTTAATTTCCGGATGAAGAAAAGATGAAATCCAATATAGGACTGGTAACAAGAAATCAGGAGATCGCAGAAGATCTGAAGTCCAATCTTCCCGGATTTGATATAACAATCTACCGGAGCATTGAATCAATACATCGTGAATCAGATTCCGCCTTTTTTGTTGATTATGAGGAGGTTGCAGATTCCGATTCCACCCAGTTTTATCTTTCCAGATTAAGAAAAAAAATTCTTGATGTCCCTGTTATTCTTGTTCTGCGGGTGAGCACTGTTGCCGAGCTTGATGCAACATGGTTTTTTGATGATTTTATTCTTTATCCTTTCCGCAAAGGTGAAACTCCGGCGAGGCTTACCCGTATCCTGGGTGTGCAGGCTGAAGATGATGATGAAATATCGATAGGGCAGCTCCGGATTAACATGAAAGAGTATGCTGTATATCTTGATAATGAAAAAATTGAACTTACCTACAAGGAGTTTGAGCTTCTGAGACTTTTTATTCTAAACAGGGGTACAGTTTTTTCCAGAAAAGATGTATTGAGCCGCATATGGGGTATGGAATATATCGGCGGTACCAGAACTGTTGATGTTCATATCCGGAGACTCCGGAGCAAGCTGGGGGATGATTTTAATTCTATAATCGAAACTGTCCGTAATGTGGGATACAAGTGCAGGGATTAGGCTTAATACCGGTTATATAACACGCCCAAAAATTTTTATGAAACCATTTACAACTTAAGTCTACAGAGTACTAGTATTATGGTAGTAGTAGAATTTATGGGAAAGTCTGTCGTTCCGGCCGAAGTGATTAACGTAGGCAAGCAATATAGAAACATCCTGTTTCGTGCTTGCAGACAACCATCGTGGCTGTACTGCCGGAATCATCCGAAAAAATCAGGAGTTATGAGATTCCCGCATGCGCGGGAATGACAATACCTCCAAAATACTACAGCTACCTGTAGTATAGAAAATATTGTATGCTATTTATATTTGACAAAGGATTTTAATCACGATATTATGTCTTATCAGCACTGTATGCTGAATCCGGTTTATTGATGCTTAACTTACTTCCAAAGGATTAGAATAGCTGAATAAATGAAAGATTATGTACTGAGAAGACTTCTCCTTGTTATTCCCACATTTATAGGGATTACCTTAATGGTCTTTATAATGACCCGTTTTGTTCCAGGCGGTCCTATTGAAAGGATGATAGCCCAGGCTCAGGAGGCATCTGCTGCTCAAGGTTATCACAGGATGAATGAGGTACCTCTTTCAGCTGAGCAGCTCCAGGAGCTGAAGAGCTTCTACGGTTTTGATAAGCCTGTTATAGTAAGTTATATATACTGGCTTAAAAATGTGCTCATTCTTGATCTGGGAACATCAACACGCTACTATGAACCAGTGTGGGAGATTATTAAAAGCAAATTACCGGTTTCCCTTTTTTATGGAATTATGGCAATGCTCCTTACATATTCTGTCTGTATCCCTCTGGGTGTGCTTAAAGCCCTTAAGCATCGTACTCATCTTGATAATGCAACCTCTGTTCTTGTTTTTACCGGCTATGCCATACCTAACTATGTTGTTGCAATCATACTTCTACTTGTATTCTCATCCTGGCTCGATATTTTTCCCCTTGGCGGTTTTGTAGGGAACAATTTCCATGAGCTTTCATTTTTCGGTAAAATAGGTGATATCTTCTACCATGCCGCGCTCCCCTTAGTTGCATATATGGCAGGGAGTTTTGCAATAATGACCTTTCTTATGAAAAATTCACTCATGGAGCATCTTGCATCTGACTTTGTACGTACAGCTGTAGCAAAGGGGCAGAATTTCAGGGGCGCTGTTTTAAAGCATGCTTTCAGAAACAGTCTTATCCCCCTTGCCACACACTTCGGCAATAATATTTCTCTTATTCTTACAGGATCCTATCTTATTGAAAAAATATTTAATATTGACGGCATAGGACTCCTGGGCCTTGAGTCGGTTATTGAAAGGGATTACCCTGTTGTAATGGGGATACTTGTCATATCTTCATTACTTTTTATGATCGGGAATATCCTTTCAGATATATGTGTTGCTATTGTTGATCCCAGAGTAAAATTTTAAAGGTTAATTATTGTGATTAAATTTAATCCTCTTACTATTGAGAAAATTAACCGCTTTAAAACAATAAAGAGGGGGTATTATTCCCTATTGACTATAGCTATTCTTATTCTGCTCTCTCTTTTTGCGGAAATATTTGTAAACAGCAGGGCTCTGGTGGTACGATATGAGGGGAGCTACTATTTCCCTGTATACGGCTCAATGATACCTGGAGCAGAATTCGGTCTCGGCTATGAATACGAAACCAGCTACAGGGATCTGAAGGAGAAATTTGAACAGGAAGGGGGGGGCAATTTTGTAATAATGCCCCCGGTTCCCTATAATGCTTTTGAAACAAATTTCAGGGAGGGGAGATTCCCCCCTTTGCCGCCTTCGTTAAAGGATCGTCATTTCCTTGGTACAGATAAAACCGGGAGGGATGTAACAGCGCGGCTTGTATACGGTTTCAGAATAGCCATATTTTTTTCTCTTATTCTTATGGTCATCAATTATATAATAGGAATTACTATCGGCTGTTTTATGGGATATCTGGGGGGTAAGTTCGATCTCTTTTTTCAGCGTATTATAGAGATATGGAATAATATCCCCTATCTTTACGCTATAATAATTATTTCATCAATTGTTATTCCCGATTTTTTTTCACTCCTTGGCATAATGGTCTTTTTCGGATGGATAGGGATGACCTGGTATATGCGGACTGCAACATATAAGGAGCGGGAGAGGGATTATGTAATGGCAGCAAAGGTTACCGGTGCATCTACAATAAGGATAATATTCAGCCACATTCTTCCTAATACGGTTTCAGTAATAATAACATTCGCACCCTTTGCAATAGCTGCAGGTATAACTGCGCTTACTGCCCTTGATTTTTTAGGTTTCGGCATGCCTCCCCCCACACCGAGCTGGGGGCAGCTTCTCTCTGAGGCTTCTGAGTATAATATAAGCGCTCCATGGCTCGGGATTTCTGTAATCAGCGCCCTCATCATTGTATTAACCATGGTAACATTTATTGGTGAGGCAGTAAGGGAGTCATTTGACCCCAAAAGATTTATATCTTATGAATAGTATAACAGTGTTAATGCTTCAACTTTTATTTTAACTAAAAAAAAGCATTATTACACTAAAATATATCTTCAGGAATAATTACTGACAGTATGAATAGATGGAGGAGTAAAGATGTTCAGATATAAGACAGGGGTGATTCCTTTCTTTTTAACACTATTGCTGACTTTCGCATTGGTCTTTTTTATATCATGCAAAAGCGGGGATGACGATGAAAACTTCCCCGATGATATTGAGGAGATTGTACTCGATTATTCTGTTCAGAGTCTCGGTGAGGATCTTAAGTGGATAACAAACGACAGGGAGCCTCTTATCGCCTCCTCTAAGGCTAAGAAAGGTGGTACCTTTAATCTCTATATACTCACATTCCCTTTAACTTTCAGGGTTGTAGGTCCCGATTCCAATAACTTTACAAGATCATATTTTCTTAATAATCAGCTTTCACTTGTGGGATTTCATCCTGATACAGAGAAAATTCTTCCTGAACTTGCTACTCACTGGGCATATGGTAAAGACGGGAGAACAATGTATTTCAAGCTTCATCCTGATGCAAAATGGTCAGACGGCGAGCCGGTAAAGCCTGAAGATTTTGTTTATACTCTTGAGTTTATGAGGTCCAGATATATCAGGGCTCCATGGTATAATGATTACTACACAAAAGAGATTGAAAGCGTAAAAATATATAGTGACAATATCATATCAGTAACAGCTGCAAAAAAGAGTCCCGACCTGTGGCTTACAACAAATCTTTCACCCACACCGAAACATTTTTACGGTAAATTGAATAAGAGTTTTGTAAGGGATTATAACTGGAAGATAGAACCTAATACAGGCCCCTATGTTTTAAAAGATTATTCAAAGGGGAAATACCTTTTATTTGAAAGGAAGAAGGACTGGTGGGCAGCTGATTTAAGATATTATAAAAACAGGTATAATGTTGATTATTTTAAACTCAATGTTATCAGGGACGTTAATGTTGCCTACGAGCATTTCCGTAAAGGACAGCTCGATACTTTCGGCGCAACCAGGCCTTCAATCTGGCATGAAAAAGCCCAGGGTGAAATATTCAACAAGGGGTATGCTCACAGGCTTTGGTTTTATAATGATACAAGGCGGCCCACATGGGGCTTATATCTTAATTTTGAAAAGGAGATATTTAAAGATCTCAATCTCAGGTACGCCCTTGCTCACGCGATAAATTTTGATAAGGTTAACCGGCAGATTTTAAGGGGTGAGGCAGTCAGGCTTCATACTTTCTATTCCGGTTATGGCGCATACACAAACAGCAGAATAAAAGCCAGGGAGTTTAACATCAGCCGTGTTGAAAAATATATGAGGGGTGCCGGATGGGAAAGGGGATCTGACGGTATATGGGAAAAGGATGGAAGCAGGTATTCTGTTACACTCACCTATGGTCAGGAACTTTTCACTCCCAGGGTTGTTGTAATGAAAGAGGAGGCAAAAAAAGCTGGTATTGAGCTTAATCTGGAATTACTCGACGCAAGCACATCATATAAAAAAATAATGGAGAAGATGCACGATATTGCATATATGGGCTGGTCTACAAGCTTCAGGCCTTCGCCATGGCAGTCCTTTCATTCTGAAAACGCCAATAAACCTCAGACAAACAATATTAATAATATGAATGATCCTGAAATGGACACCCTTATACAGCAGTACCGCGATTCCATTGATGAAAAGGAGCTGATAAGACTTTCCCACAGAATACAGGAGAAGATACATGAACTGGGCGGCTGGATACCTCTTGACACAGTCCCCTTTTTCAGGTCTGTATACTGGAGATGGATAGAGATACCGGATGTGCCCGGTTATAAAACCACCTCTGATATTTTTGATGATCCTTCAGCAGGGGGCTATTTCTGGATTGATGAGGATATTAAACGGGAAACCCTGGAGGCAATGAGAACAGGGAAGTCCTTTCAGCCGGTTACCAGAGTAATAACTAAATATAAGAGAAAATGAAACAGGAATGACTTACAGGAAAGGTGAAATAATACTCAGGGTGAAAGATTTTTCCGCCGGGTTCAGTACAGATAAAGGTCTTTTGCAGGCTATTGATAATATGAGCTTTAATCTTCACGGCGGCGAAACCCTGGGTATAGTGGGGGAGTCGGGCTGCGGCAAAAGCGTAACTGCCTTATCTATAATGAAGCTTCTCCCTGTGCCTGCGGGGAAATATCTTTCAGGGGAAATACTTTTTAAAGAGCGGGACATTCTGAAGATTGATAAGGATGAGCTCTCCAGCATCAGGGGGAGCAGAATCGCAATGATTTTCCAGGAACCGATGACAGCCCTTAACCCTGTTCAGAATATAGGTAAGCAGATTGCAGAAGTATTTCATCTTCACATGAAATGGATGAAAGCTGCAGAGATCAGAGACGAATCTGTAAGCCTTCTAAAGCGGGTGGGTATACCTGAGCCGGAACAGAGGCTGAGGGAATATCCGCACCAGCTCTCAGGGGGGATGAGACAGCGGGTAATGATAGCAATGGCGCTGGCCTGCAAACCTGATATCCTTATTGCAGATGAACCAACCACAGCCCTTGATGTGACAATACAGGCTCAGATCCTCGATCTTATTAAGGGGCTACAGGATGAAACAGGTATGTCTGTTATTTTTATTACACACGATCTGGGGGTAATAGCCCAGCTTTGCGACAATGTAATTGTAATGTATGCAGGCAGAATCGCAGAGGAGGGGAGTGCGCTTTCTCTTTTCTCAAATCCCCGTCACCCCTACACAAGGGGGCTTCTCGATTCAATACCGAAATTTGAGTATAAAAGAAAATCCAGGCTCAAATCTATTGAAGGGATGGTGCCATCCCTGGCTGAATATCCCTCAGGGTGCCGTTTCCAAAACAGGTGCCCCCTGGTTTTTGACAGGTGCTATGAAAGACATCCCGGTGTAACAGCTGTCGGTGAGAATCATTCAGTATATTGTTATAAAAGCGGTATGAATAATGAATGATACAATACTCTCAGTTGAAGATTTGAAAACCCATTTCCCTGTACGGGCAGGGCTTTTCAGCAAAAGCAGAAAAAGCGTATTTGCCCTTGATGGTGTAACTTTTGATGTTGCCCGTGGTGAAACCCTTGGTATAGTGGGTGAGTCGGGTTGCGGTAAAACCACTCTGGGACGCACAATTGTAAATGTTTACAAACCTACTGCAGGGAGGGTAATTTTTAAGGATATTGTGATTTCCGGCCTGGGCAGCAGGGAGATGAGGCCATTAAGAAAAAATATCCAGATGATTTTTCAGGATCCCTTTGAATCATTGAATTCAAGGCATACTGTAAGATATATCCTTGAAGAGCCTTATATAATACATAAAATCTGCGATAGAAAAGAGAGAGAGCGAAGAGTAAAGAAGCTTCTTGAGATTGTAGGTCTCCCTGAAAGCTCCCTTGACAGGTTCCCCCATGAGTTTTCAGGTGGACAGAGGCAGCGAATAGGTATAGCAAGAGCCGTATCACTTAATCCTGAACTTATTGTGTGTGATGAGCCTGTATCAGCACTGGATGTTTCGATTCAGTCGCAGATTTTAAATTTACTCATGGATCTTCAGAGCGAATTTAAGCTTACATATATATTTATTTCACATGACCTTACTGTAGTGCGCCATGTTTCCGACAGGATAGGGGTTATGTATCTTGGCCGCATAGTAGAGTTAACCGATGGGGATACTATTTATTCCGGTCCGCTTCATCCATATACACAGGCGCTTATTTCCGCAATCCCTGTGCCTTCGCCCGGGAAAGGGGATAAGCGTATTATTCTGGAAGGCTCTGTCCCTTCACCCATATCACCTCCATCCGGATGTCACTTCAGAACCAGGTGTCCTATAGCCAGGGACATATGTTCAGTTGAATATCCCGAGCTGAAAAATTATGATGGAGGAAAGGGCGGCCATTTTGTTGCATGCCATTTTGCAGGGGAGAAGATAATCTGATGTCAATTTCCCGAAACATTTATATAATAATTATTCTGTTTATATTCACTTCATGTGCAGTTTTTCAGAAAGGTGAACTTAAAAGTGAATATCTGCTCCCTTCAGAATCAGATACACCAGGCTGGATTAGAGCCGGTGATCATGTGAGTAAAAAAAAGTATTCTGCAGCAGAGCGTGAAACCCTTTTTTATGATGCGGATATTGTTCATTCTATATTGTCAAGATACACCTCTATTGATGACAGGGATGTTCATATCGACCTTTCTATTCACCGTTTTTCTTCACCGCTTGATGCATATACCTTTTTTTCATCACGGTTAAAATTCATGGAATGGATTTCAGATGATAATACCGATGAATATAATGATGACTCAATTTTTATCCGGAGAAAGGGTAATTTTGTGATAATGGCCGAAAATGACACCTCTTCACCATTTTTACGAGGGGCTATGGCTCAGCTTGTAAAAACTGCGGATTTCAATATTGGAGATAATTATTCCTCTGTCATGCTTCCTCTGTGGAGAAATTTATTAAAAGATTTTTCAGGAAACAATGCTGTTTTCAGCAGGAAAGAGATCGATTATTTCAGGGGGATTGATAATGTTTTTTACAGCAGAATCAGCAGCGGCAAAGAGGAATGTTTTATTTTCATAAGCGAAAAATCCTCATTTGATCATGCTTTCAGGCTTTACCGGTCAATTATTGAACGTGAAAATTATTTAACAATAGAGGCTTTGAACAGGCATTCTGCAATTTTAAAAATAAAAGAAAAAAACTATAGATTTATTTCTATCAATGATAATATAATAACCGGATTATGGGGATGCGGTGAGATAGCTGATGGTGAGGCTCTGCTTCAGAAGTTGAATGATATGATAGAAAAATCGGGACCGGGGAAATAATCTTTTATGAGTATTGATTATGACAGCATAATAAAAAAATCTCTTGAACAGATATTTCACAATATAGATCAGGAGCGGACTACTGTAGTTAATGCCGTTACCGGTAATGTTGATATACTCGTGAAAAAGGCTGATGAATGGTTCGGTGCGGATGCTCCTGAAGAATATCTCCGGGTTATACGTTCATTATTTACACTATCTACGTTTCTTGTTGAAAAACAGAGAAATAATGATGAACTTTCCATAATTAAAATTAAGGATAAAATCAAACTTTCCCTGGTGATAAAACAGATAATCAGGGAGCTGATGGAGATTTTTGATTATGGTGCACTAAATATTGCTCCAGATTTTGAGGGTGAAGAGCCTTTCATCCTCACATCAGAGCAGGTTCTTAAAGAATCAATCTACAGTATTTTCTTTTCCCTTTACCCTTTTATGAAGAAGGAATCATCATGTGATATTAAAATCAGAAAAGAAAATAATAATATAATCGCCGGATTTCATTTTAAAAAACTGACCGAATCCTTTCCAGGGCATTCAGAGATCAAGAAGAGGATTTTTTCTTATAATCAGAATAATGTGGAGAAAATCGGTATCGGCATTGACAGCGCAATAAACACCCTTAGATCTATCGGTTCTATTATTAAAACAGACTCGTTGAGCATATCCACGCTCTTTTCTATGAGTATTACCTTTCCTACAGTTGACTTCATGGACCAGGTGGAAAAGATAAGAGAATTAAACAGCAGCAAAATAGCTGCCATGGGAAAGGGGGCTGTTCTTGCAATAGTTAATGATCCAATGATGAGGCTCCTTCTTAATGATCTTATCGGGGAGAACGGCTATAGTCTGAATATTGTTTCTGTTGATGACTTTAAATCAATTACAGGTCTTTCACAATATAAAACATTAATTTTTGATCTCTGCAGTGAATTATATTCCGCTTCTGATTTAATTAAAAAAATTAATCCGGCTAATTTTAATCTGATCCTTATTCATGGTGCAAAAGATGACAGCGCTGATGATGAAATTTTCAGTTCTTTTAGAAAATTTAAAAAACCTTTCAATGTCGATGACATTATAGATTATATTAAATCACAAAATTAATATGTACTATATAATCGGGGACATTCACGGACAATTCCTTAAGCTGCAAAAGCTGATAGATCTTATAGCGGTGCATGTAACCGCAGATGATACAATTATTTTTCTTGGAGACTACATTGACAGAGGGAGCAGTTCCTTTGAAGTAATTGAATTTCTCTCCGGCTTGTCAGATATTTATAATACCTGCTTTCTCAAGGGTAATCATGAGGAGATGTTTCTTGATTATTATAATACAGGGAATAACCTTGAATTGTATTTGCGAAACGGCGGTGAGGCAACCATTTCAAGCTATAAAGAGAATACCGGTGAGATGAAGCTTCCTGAAAAGCACAAGATTTTTTTCAGCAATCTGAAGCTTTATTATGAGGGGGAGGATTTTATTGCGGTACATGCAGGGTTGAATCCCGAAATCGGAGATCCGGGAAAACACAATAGTGATGAGCTCCTCTGGATAAGAGAGAAATTTTTCCGTGCGGGCCACAAGTGGGGGAAAACTGTAATTTTCGGACATACCCCTACAGCGCTATTGCATAACAGCAGCAGCATTTTTTATGATCCGGGCCGGAATATTATCGGGCTTGATACTGGAGCAATGTATGATGGTTCACCCCTCACATGTCTCCGCTGGCCGGATAAAGAAATACTAAGAGCGGTTTAATGAATTTAATGAAATTATACAGGGCAGAAAAAAGGTATGAAACTCTATAAGATAATATCAGCCTCTCTCATCCTTTTTCTTCTTTTTGTTCCGGAATTAAAATCGAGAGACTACATTAGAACCGGTACTGTTGAAGGGGTCAGGGAAAATAATTATATAACACTGATTTTTAAAGAAAAGCCTGAATTTGAATCATACTATATTTTATTGGACGGGAATCGTCTCGGCACTGCCTTAATAACAGCAAGGATCGAAGATAATAAAGCACAATTCCGCTATCTTGCCCTATTCAGAGCTGCGGATAAAGAATCGGTCAAATTATTAAGGCCTGGCCTTGCAGCAGCTGTAATAAAGCCTGATAAAAGCATTGACAACAGGTATGAGAAAAAACCATATATTGAAAGAATCGAATATAAAACAGTAATAATAAGTGCTGTTGATAAAAGAGAAATGGTGCTCATACCGGCCGGCAGATTTATTATGGGATCTTCAAAAGGGGATAAAGATGAAGGACCGGAGAACAGCCATTTCCTTCCCGACTACTATATAGACAAATACGAGGTTTCAAATCGTGATTTCAAGGCCTTCCTTGATGATACAGCTGGTGAATATCCACCATACTGGGGGGAACACCTTGATTTGCAGAGGAATTTCAGGACTGAATTTTTCGCAGATCTTCCTGTGATTGTAACATATTATGAAGCGCTTGAGTATGCTTCATGGTGCGGCAAACGGCTTCCTCTGGAAAATGAGTGGGAAAAGGCTGCCAGGTTCCCGCTGCATCGTGATAAAAATAATATGGATGCAGTATATACATGGGGATATGAATTTCGTGAAGGTATTTCAAATAGTGCAGAATTATGGATGAATGAGGAAACAGGTGAAAACCTTAAAGAGCTGATAAAAAACAAATATAGACTTGAAAAAATAGATAAAGGGTATATACCTGTAAATGTTCATGAGCCTGCTGCGGCTTCCTATTACGGAGTGGTACATATGGACGGCAATGCTCTTGAATGGACCGACAGCTGGTATAGTGCTTATAAAAACAGTTATGTGAAAAATAAAAAATACGGAACACAGTATAAGGTAATCCGCGGGGGGAGTTACTTCCATTCTGCCGGAGAATCAAGGGTTACTGACAGAAAAATAGGCGGTATTCCTAATCTTAAAAGAGACAGGGTTGCCGGATTCAGATGTGTGAAAGATGTGTCTGCTCAGGACAGATTAAATTAGGAACAATGGAGTAAGTATGAAATTATTCTATTTTTTATCAAGAAATATAAGCTATACTTTTTCGGTGGCTTTTTTTACCAATATATTCGGGTGGCTTGCAATTATCTTCTCCTATTTTCTGGCCAGTTCATTTCTTCTTATATCTTATGATAAAATCACAAATCATTTTTTTCAATGGCTCCCGCTGATCTTTCTCTCTTTTTCGTTTATTTACTTTGTATTTTTCGGATTCTTTACACCGGTTAAAATACCGGCTCTTATGAAAAGACATAGACGAATAAATACCCTCTTCAGCAGAAATTTAAAAGCGGAAGATGCCTACATGAAAAATTCATATGGAGATTTTTCAGACCTTGTAATGAATAACACCTCCTCCTCTGTAATAATAATTGTTGCAACAGGGGCTGCAATGACTGTGATGGCATTTAATAATTTTTTTATAGCAGGGAATTTTACGCTTATTGAGTTTAAATCTACTGTTAAGGTAATTGCACTTGCTTCAGTTGTTGCCACTCTTCTTCTTGGTATGGCAACTCATCTTCTTACTGAAAATCTTACCAATAATGAACGTGCGGAATTGTACAACGAATTGCTGAAAAAAGGGGTGAAGATTAAACCACATTCACTGATAGGTGTAAATGTCAATTTCTACTTTTTTGTTATAATAATGTTTATAATACTTTTTTCGTTTGTAGCTCTCCTGGAAAGACTTCGGATGGATGCTCCCGGGAATATCCTGATTCTCGCGGTTTATCTTGCAGGCTCCATACTTCTGGGGCTTATTCTTGCCAGGGTAAATGCCAATTCTATTCTTAAAATTCTAAACGATATGTCCAGGGTTACAAGGGAGATTGCATCAGGGAAAAGAGCCGGATTCCAGGTCTTGTCACTGGGTAAGGAGTTTTCATCTATCGAGTTTGCCCTTATGGAGATGGCCTGGGAAATTGAAGAGCATAGAAGAAATCTTGAATTAAAGGTACAGGAGCGGACTGATGACCTGGAAAAGGCAATGACAAGTCTGCGGATCAGGGATGATCAGATTCAGAAGCAGCTGGACATGGCCAGTGTGATTCAGCGGAGTATGCTCCCTGACAGGCTCGATGACTGGAATGAGATAAAGTTTTCTGTACGATATAATGCCATGGAGAAAATCGGTGGTGACTTTTATGATATTTTCCAGCTTAAGGATAACAAAATAGGTGTAATTATAGCAGACGTTTCAGGGCATGGTATCCCAGCGGCTCTTGTTACTGCAATGGCGAAGATTTCATTTGGAAATGCAGGTGTTCTATATGATTCACCACGGAGAATTTATCAGGAAGTAAATAAAAATATTATTGAGCACATGAAAACACAGGATTATCTTACCTGTTTTATGGTGGCCATTGATGATGACTACAACGTAACTTATTCAAATGCCAGTCACCAGAAAGCGGTACTGTTAAGATCGGAAAGCGGAGAGGTGGAGTATCTCGATACAGGGGGACTATTTATAGGTGCGCTTGAAGAAGCCAGAGACACATACGAGGAAAAATTCACCACACTGAACTATGGGGACAGGATAATTCTTTATACAGATGGTATTCCTGAAGCTCAGAATATTGAGAAGAAAGAATATTCCAACGATGGTTTTGAAAAATCAATTCTTGCTCACAAAGATAAAGATCTTGAGGAATATACAGAATCTCTCATTGCAGATGTACGGGATTATATGGGGGAAATGGGATCTATCGATGATATTACACTCCTTGTAATAGAGCTTGTCTGGGATGAAGCTGTTGATGTTGTTAAAAGCTCAAGGAAAATGGTTGCAGCACATAAGTATCTTGAAGCTATTGAGGTTCTTGAAAACGGACTGGAAAGATTTCCAGGTAACCAGAAAATCCTGTACAACCTGGCCAAAAACTATTTCAGGGTAAACAATTACAGTAAAGCTGTGCAGACAATTGAAAAATATATTGAGAAAGACAGAAAAAATAAATTTGCATATTATATCAACGGTGCCTCCTATTACCAGATGATGGATTATAAAGCTGCCGTTGATCAGTTCAATATGGCTGTTGCCATTGATCAGAATATGGTTAACTCCCTTTTTGCACTTGCCATGTCATATAAAAACCTTGGTGATTATGATTCGGCAGTACAGATATTTGAGCGGGTAATAAATATTGACTCTGATAATAAAATGGCACTTTTCGAAATCAGGCAGATCGAAAAAATGAAAAATGGCATCTGATTTCCGCAGAACCTATAATTTTATTTAAGCGCTTACATGATGAAACGAACTATTAAAGACCTTGATTTTAATGAAGCATTAACTCTATTCAGGGAGCTGGGGGAAAAGGAATTCAGGGCTGCACAGCTATTTAACTGGCTCTATGAAAAAAATGTCCCCTCTTTCAGTGAGATGACTAATTTTTCTAAAAATCTCCGGGGAATTCTTGATGCTGAATTTGAAGTTTCCCCCCTCACACTGGAAGATAAGCAAATATCCCGAATTGATGGTACTGTTAAGTACCTTTTTAAGACTCATGACGGCCACTATATTGAATCTGTTTTAATAAAAACTGATATGCACGGTGAAGGGCGTATTACTATCTGTATCTCTTCACAGGTGGGGTGTTTTATGGGTTGCGGTTTTTGTGAAACTGCTAAAATCGGATTTAAGAGAAATCTTACACCGGGGGAGATACTTGACCAGATCTGTCAGGTTCGAAGGGATTCAGCTTTAAGAAATAATAATATTGTTTTTATGGGAATGGGTGAGCCTTTTCTGAATTATGATAATGTTCTTAAGGCTGCAGATATAATGAACTATACTTTCGGATTCCATCTTTCAGTGAGGAAGATTACTATTTCCACATGCGGTATACATCCGGCCATAGAACGGTTTATTGATGAGAACAGGCCTTACAATCTTGCTCTTTCGCTGAATGATACTGATCCAACCAAAAGAATAGTAAATATGCCTGTGGAAAAAAAATACCCTTTTGAGAAAATAGCACGAATGCTTAATCATAAGTTCCCTGTTTCAAGAAACAGGCTTACAATCGAATATGTAATGAGGAAGGATAATATCTCTTCTGTTGATGTAAAAAGGCTGAAGCAGATGTTCAGATTTTCCCGGATAAAGCTTAATCTTATTCCGCTTAATCCGGGGGAGCATACTCTGCCTGTTCCGGATGAAAATGAGATAAACAGGTTCATCGAAGAACTTCAGATGATGAATATTCCGGTTTCCATAAGGAAAAGTATGGGACAGGATATTTCAGGCGCATGCGGGCAACTATCAGGACGAAAATATTCAGAAAAACATGTTTCAGAAGAGGTTATTGAAAAATGATTTATTTCAACTGGATACTGTCGCGCTGGAAGATCTTTTTGATCTATATCCCTATAACAGCTGTTATTGTTGTTATACTATATGCAGGTTATATATATATTGAATGGATTTCCCAGAGAGAGATAGCTTTAAAAAAATTATCCGGATATAAACTTCTCATTGATAGAACTGAAGAGATGCAGAAGGGATACCCTTACACCAGAAGTGATGTGGAGGTAGGGGCTAAAGTCGTTGATATACCTACAAGAATTTATGACAGAAATAATGAAATTATAGGCGAGTTTTTCGAAGAGAAGAGAGAGATTGTTCCATTCGATTATATTCCCAAGTGGTTAATTAATGGAGTAATAGCAAGCGAGGACCGTGAGTTTTACAACCATAAAGGTATAAGTTATTCAGGGATTATAAGGGCATTTTTTAAAAATCTTATCAATTTCAGGGTTGTTCAGGGGGGGAGTACAATAACCCAGCAGCTTGCCAAGGTCCTTTTTACTGATATGGAGAGAAATCTTAAAAGAAAAATTTATGAAGCCTACTGCGCTCTTGAGATTGAAAAGCATTATGATAAGCAGGACATTCTTTCAATGTATCTTAACCTTATATATTTCGGTAATGGTTCATATGGTGTTGAGTCCACATCAAAAATGTTCTTTGGTACATCAGTGAGAGAGCTGGATATAGTTGAATGTGCAATGATTGTTTCAACAATATCTAATCCTCTTGTTTACTCACCTCTGTCCAATCTTGGTAATTCAGTCAGCAAAACAGGAAGAATTCTTCAGTCTCTCAGTGATGCCGGTTTTCTCACTAAAGAGCAGATTGATCCACTTTATAAGGATTTTATAAAAAGATGGGATATAGAAGTCAGCGCTGACCAGAAGAGTGTAACTTCCAGAATCGGCAGTTTTTTATACAGTTCCTACAGGATTAACAGGGCTCCTTTTTTTAATGAATCAATAAGAAGACTTCTTGTGGATAAATTTGGTGACGAAGCTGTAAAAAAAGGGGGCCTTTCAGTTTATACAACAATTGACGCATCAAGTCAGGAGCTGGCAATGAAAAGCCTGCGTAATGGAATATCCTCTCAAAGAGATTATCATAAAAATTATGCAAAGAGAATTAAGAATAAAGCCGCTGCAGAAGCAGAGGAGGCTAAGGCTTCCGATATTGAAGGGGGTATGATTTCAATAAATCCCCATACTGGAGAAATATTATCCTACGCGGGTGGATTTCAGTTTACTACCACTTCCCAGGTAGATAATGTCAGTCAGATCAGGAGGCAGCCCGGATCATCTATCAAGCCTCTTGTCTATGCATCTGCAATTGAGACAAAAAAAATTACTCCATCTACCATGTTTGATGACAGGCCTGTAACTTTTGAAAAAGGTTATGCACCGCAGAATTATGACAAAAAATTTTACGGGAAAATAATTGCTCGCCAGGCACTTGTGAAATCGCTTAACACTATTGCTGTAACAGTTCTGAATATTACCGGATATGACAAGGTCTTTTCCTATCTCCAGAAGGGTCTGGATATGAATGACAGTGATTTTAACAGAAGATTTATGAAAACATTATCCTTTGCACTTGGATCTTACGAGTTATCACCCTTTGAAAATGTGCAGATCCATGCGATGCTGATAAATCAGGGGAATTTTGTTATACCCTACGGGATAAAATATATTAAAGACTATAACGGTAATACTATATGGGATAATGAAAAGGAGATACAGGAGCGGATCAATTCTAATAGAAGAAAATATAATAATATAATAGACCCGGCAGCTGCACGAATTTCATTGTCCATGCTTGAGGGCGTGAGAGAGCCTGGATCATCAATTCATTGGCTTCTTCGAAAATACGGCATTACTTTCCCCTGTGCAGGTAAAACAGGTACATCTTCCGATTTTATCGACGCCTGGTTTGTAGGTTATACAAGCGATCGTGTTACATCCGTATGGATTGGAAACAGGGCCGGGTCAGTATCATTAGGGCAGGGAAGGTCTGCAAGCGCTGTTTCCGCACCTGTGTGGGCCGAATACATTTCCGGGGTTTATAGAGAGGAAAAACCTGCTGGTTTTAATTCAGACATAGAGGGTATCACTTCAGAAACAATCTGTATGGAGTCGGGGAATGTAGCCGGACGCAACGGGGAGTGCCCGTCAAGCGCTGTGCAGTTTTTTTATTCAGGAACAGAACCGGGGAGGTTCTGTGAAATTCATGTTAACAATCAGGGGAGTTTATGATCCGCAACATATTAGTCTGTTTTTCTCTTGCTGTTCTGGCACTGTCCAATGTTTCATTCAGGTGGCCGCTGAATAATCCGGTTCTAACCTCAACATTCGGTGAGTCAAGGGGTGACCATTTCCATGACGGTATGGATTTTACAAGCTCCGACAGCCGGATTTTCCCTGTAAAAGATGGGAAGCTCCTTTATGCCTGGAACAGATCCCTTTTCCCTCTTGAAAATTACCGGGGTGGAGGAAATTATAAAGTAATTAAACATGATGATGACTATGTGTCTGTTTATATGCATCTACAGGATGGAGAATCCCTTCAGAAAGAATATACTGAAAATGACGTAATCGGACATGCGGGTAATACAGGGCGATCCTACGGGAGCCATCTCCATTTTTCAATCTTAAACTGGAAACTCCGTTACTCGATCAATTCTTTTAAAGTAATGCCTGAATATGCTGATATAAAGGCTCCTGAAATATTATATTTTTATATAAGAATTGATGATCGCTATGTGAGGATAAATCCCGATTCCAGTATCCGTCTTACGCAGCATTATCCCCTGCTGGTGGAAATAAGAGATTCTGCCTCAGGAAGGGAGCGGCTCGGGATTTACAAAATGAAGGTTCAGTTTAACGGGAAGGAAATTCTTAATACGGAATATGACAGAATTGATTATTCAGAAAATGGTTTTACAGTAAGCGGAAGAGTCTTTGATGATCTTTTTGATGAGAGGGGTTACTATAAAATACCAGATTTAAAGTATCAGGAAGGGCTTAATACATTTATTGTGACAGCCCGTGATTTTAGTGGTAATACTGGAGAAAGAATTTTTAAAATCAATGTGAGCCTTGATACTGATTGAAAGATAAGAGCTGTTATAATTTCCGGAGGCCAGGTTTTGAATAATATATTGCCTTTATTAAGAAGAAAAAATAAAATAAAACAGAGAGAACTTGCAGTTGTTCTTGAAGTATCTCCTTCATATCTCTGTAAAGTGGAAAAGGGGCTGGTGGACCCTACTGATTCATTCAGGCAGTCATGTGCGGAATATTTTAATGAACAGATTTGCACCCTTTTTCCGGAAGAGGTGAAGAAAAAAAATGATATCTATCCTGATGAACAATCTGCTAACAATGTCTGGTCAGCAAGAAGAAGAAAAAATATAAAGCAGAACAAACTGGCAGAGCTTGTAGGGTGTTCCCCATCCTATCTCTCAAAAATTGAAAAGGGGAAACAGGTGCCAAATGAGAAGTTTAAAAAAAAATGCGCCAAGGTGCTGAAAATTAAAGAAGCGGAATTATTCCCGGAGAAATAAATCTTAAGAAATGGATTATCTGATATTTAACATTTTAATGATTCTGCTTCTTATGGTATTTTCAGGTTTTTTTTCCGGTACAGAAACAGCGTTGTTTTCATTAAAGAAGGCTGATCTTCATCGGTTTGCCCTGTCGCATAAGTATACTGAACGGGCCATAGCAGCTTCAATGACCGAGCCTGATAAAATATTGATTACAATTCTTCTGGGTAATCTTTTTGTTAATATTACTCTTTCATCATTAACAACATCAATGATGCTTAAATATTTCAGCAATTACGGACATATTATCTCTATAATAATTATTACTCCACTGGTGATCGTTTTTTGCGAAATAACTCCGAAAATCGCTGCAATTTATTTTCATGTGGGTTTCAGTAAAGTTGCCTTTCCAATTCTTGATTTCTTTCATAAGCTCATCACCCCCTTCCGTAAAATAATTATGTTTTTTACAGATATTTTTATTAGAGGGTTCAATCTTAAACTCCAGCACAGCAGTATCACAGAGGATGAGCTTGGCCATGTTGTCAGTAAGGGGGAAGAGCAGGGCATAATTGATAAAAAAGAGAGTGATATTATTAAAAATGTTATGAGGTTTTCCAAAAGGGAGGCGTCTAATATAATGTATCCCAGAAATCACTCTATATTTATTCCTGAAGGCTGCAGTATTAAAAATGCCATGAAAATAATCAATGAAAATGATATTGTAAGGGTTCCTGTATATAGAAATGATCTTGATAATATAATAGGTGTTATAGATGCAAGAGATATTATCTCGCCATATTTGGGGTACAAAAAAACCCGTACAATTGATAAATTTATAAAGCCTATCGATTTTTTCCCTTTTTCTAAAGATCTCAACGAGCTTCTCAATGATTTTTTATCAAAGAAAATACAGATAGCAATTATCGTTGATGAATACGGCGGTACTGCCGGCATTGTTACACTAAACTCTATTTTGTCCGCTATTCTTGGTAAGGAGTTCGGGAAGTGGGAAACATACAAAAAAAACGAAGTCAGAACTATTGGTGAGGATCATTTTCTTGCATATGGAGAGATGCAGTTAGATGAATTTAATTCATTTTTCAATGTTGAATTTCAAAGCAGCAATTCCGATACAATTGGGGGCTATCTGATTGAAAAGTTTGAAAATTTTCCTGACAAGGGTGAAATTATTAGTTTTAATGATCTTGTTATTAAGATCAGAAGCATAAGGAAAAGAAAAATTGAGTTAATAGAAATTTATACTTCAGAAAAGGGAATATAGTGGATTCACCTTATTTTATATATTATCTGATTATTATATTTTTTACTTTTTTCTCTGCATTTTTTTCAGGGGTTGAAACAGCGATTGTATCTTCAAGAAGAATCCCCATTGAAACACTTTCAATAAAGGGGAGCAAGGGTGCTGAGAGAAGTTTGAGGATTCTTGATGATATAGAAAGCGCCATAGGCATGGTTCTTATTGGTAATAACATTGTAAATATTGGGGCAACTGCCTTTATCACTTATATTGCCACAAAGGCTTTTTATTATAATGATACTCAACTCTTTATTGTAACTGTTGTACAGACTGTTATTTTTCTTTTCTTTTGTGAAATTATCCCCAAAATAATTGCTAAGGCTAAAGCCGAAAGCCTTCTCATATTTCTTTCTTTCCCTATATCATTTTTACTTATAATCTTCCGGCCTATGATATGGCTCTCATTAATGTTTAATGAATTTATAAAAAAGCAGTTTCGCATCAGTGAGAGAAATATTACCCCTGTTAAATCAAGGGATGATATATCAACCTTTTTCCTGATCGGTAAAAACGAGGGTGTAATAGATGATGATAAGCACAACTATGTTTCAGATATACTTTCTTTCAAGTATATTCAGGCTGAAGAGGTGATGACACCCCTGGTTGATGTAATTTCTATTGATAAAACCAAAGGGATAAAAGAACTTGTTGGACTGATAGAGAAAACAAAGTTTTCCAGAATTCCGGTGTTTGAACATACACGGGATAATATAACTGGTTATGTTCATTATAAGGATATAATCAAAAATAGAAGTATACAGAGTTTTGATGAGATAATTTTAAACCCGGTTTTTACACCTTCAACAAAGAATATTTTTGAACTCTACCATGAAATGCATAAAAATAAAACCCCTTTTCTATTTGTTGTAAATGAGTACGGAGATATTATAGGTATCCTTACTTTTGAGGATATTGCTGAGGAAATTGTAGGTGAAATACATACAGATGATCATCCTGATGAAAATCTTATTCTAAGAGAATCAGACAGAAAATTTCTGGTAAACGGAAGGATTGATATTGAGTATTTTCAGGAGTATTTTCTGGTAAACATAGAGAAAAGAAATTTTGAAACACTTGCAGGTTTTCTTAATTATATTGCCGGTGAAATCCCGGAAAAAGGGGATAAGCTGAAATATGAGGATATTGAATTTATAATTGAAGAAACAGGTTTACGGACAGTAGAAAAGGTATATGTAATACTCCCGCCGAAAAAGAGAAAAAAAACTACTCAACCCTGATCTTCCCGATCATGGGACCCAGGTTCTCTCTTCCGCCGATAATATGCATGTGAAGATGAAAAACCATCTGTCCAGCTGCTTTCCCGTTATTAACAATAAGTCTGTAGCCAAGTCTGCTCAGATCTTTCAGTTCTGCTATTTTACGCGCAGCTATAAACATATCTGAAAGATAAGCGCTGTGACTTTCCTCTATCGTATCAACACCTTCAATGTGTATTTTCGGTATTATCAGTATATGTTCCTCTGCAGCAGGGTTAATATCTTTAAATGCAAGTATTGTTTCTGTTTCGAAGACTTTTTCACAAGGTATTTCACCTGCAATAATTTTACAGAATATACAATCCATTTTTTCCTCCTCTGCTTATTCAGTAACCTTATATATAAAATCGAGCATCTCATGCCTGAACTTTGCTTTCTCATCTTTATCCATATCTATTGTATGGTCTTTAATTAGAGTCTTTATCGCGGTTTTTTTATCTTCACTGCCGGGTTTACCCGCTTCAGATCCTTTTGCTGATAAATATTCAATAAGTCCCGCTACAGGAACTGCAGTTTCGTAACCCATTTTTTCATATTCTTTAATACCTTCACTTGCGGTGGCAAAAGATCCGGCCAGTCGTTTGAAGATATAATCATAGTTGTCATAATCAGTCTGAAGAATCTCTATTCTACGGTTACCGTGAATCAGGGATATCTTTATCTCCGGATTTTTCTGCTCAAAGTAGTCTCTCTGGTGGTGAATTATAATTCTGTTTTCAGTTTCTATTTTATTATCCCAGCTGAAGTGTTCCTTGCGGAAACCTTTTTTTACATTTATCTGACTAAAATCATCACTTCCAATAAATCTCTGGAACTCAGATATATCTATCGTGAGATTATGCTCCTTAGCAAGAAGAAACATTATTTTCTTTAGAGGGAATTCTTTGTAAAACTTATAGGCCTTTTCCTCTTCAGATCCAAGGTGACTATGGTAAAAATTAGTGAAAATGAAATTTCTGTCTTCGATTTTCGACATCTGCCGCCGCACAAGATGAGTGCAGCTGGAAATAATTGAAAGCATAAGTAAAAAGGTAATGAGTGTAAAAATTTTTTTCATATGAAGTTCCCTATTAATAAAAGAATTTTCTCAATGCAGGTAATGCTACAAATGTTCCTATTGAAGAACCTATAGAGGAAAGGATAAATACAAGGAATATCTTTGTCACTCTGTTTTTCCACCACTCCCTGATTTTAAGGGTTTTGCTGTTAATCTGTTCAAAATCGGAAATCCTGGGTTTTACAAGAACAGACTGGACAATTGCTGTGACAAAACCGGCTCCAATAGTAGGATTAAGGCTTGTAATCGGTGCTGCAATAAAACCTGCAACAACAGTAACAGGATGAGCCAGTGCAAGAATACAGCCTATAGAAGTGAGTATACCGTTTGCCAGTATCCAGTATAGTGCAACCTCTCCGGCAATATCTTTTCGCCCGGATGTAAAGCCCCATATGAACAGGCCTGCAACAATTGCCGGTATAAGCCAGGGGATAATTTTAGATGCAAGTGAAACAGGCGGTATAAAATCAAGGTCAGCCCTGACCGATTCTTCAACAGGGGTATGAATGCGTGACAGTATGCCGGGAACATGGCCAGCGCCGACAACTGCAACCGTTACAATGCCGGAGTTCTGCTGTATACCGTAGGTCAGGTATGTATCCCTTTCATCTATGAGTACTATCTTGGTAACGGGAAGATCATCGGAAAATGCCTTTACCATCTCTTCAATAGCATCCTTCTTTTTCAGTTCCTCAATGTCAATATTGTCGAGTTCATCTTTATCCTCAAAAAGAAGTGCACCAAGAAATTTCATTTTGTGCCTGAATGGCGTAAGACGCCAGGCCCTTTTTAAAGTAGTGCCGATATTGCGATCAATAAGTTTTAGTTCAATCCCGCTTTCTTCACAGACTTTAATAGCCCTTAAAAATTCCTCTCCAGGTTTGCTTCCGGTTTTTTCAGATATTTTTTTCTGAAAAGAAGCCATTATAAACTGTCCGATAAAAAAGAAGAGCTGCTTATTCTTTATTATCTGGAAAATATCTAAATCATCATACCTGTTTTTTTTTGTAATAGCGCCAAATCTCTGGCTGTCCAGCTCAATACAAACAGTGTCCGGCATTATATCTCTGATGGTATTTTCTACAAGAAGTGCAGAATTTTCTGAAACATGGGCAGTACCGATTAGATATAGAGTCCGGCCGTCATTGAAATCGATACGGGTAAGTTCTTCAGATAAGGGCGTAAAGGAGTGTGAATTGATATTCATTGATTATCCTGTTTTAGCTTATTTATTAGTAACTGCTCGTAAAATTAGCGGTTAAATTCCTCTTCCCGCCACCTCTGGTGCGGTGAATATAAATTGAATTGAATGCAGTTTTTGTTCAGTTATTATTACATTAAAAAATTAAATAAATTAAAGGAAATTTAAAAAATTGTTTTAATTTTTCATATACTGTGATTTAATACAAATATTGGCAATTAAAAAAAATGTAATATAAATTTAATCCTCAACTTATCTATTGCTAATACTTAAATTGATTATTAAAGGTATAATAGTCCGTTTGTTTTGCTTGTTTGATAGCATAAAATCTGGATTCTGGAGAAAGAAAATGACAAATTCTGCGATTTTTGAGAGTAAATATCTGGAAGATGATAAGATCTTAATAACCACTATATTATCCAATACACTGGACAAGGATGGAGCAAAGCTGGTTTTTGAAGGGGTCAATAAAGCTATTGAATTAAATAGCGGCTATAAGGATTTTATCCTTGATGCGGGTATGGTAAATGATGTAACAATTGCTTCTTTTGGTTACCTAATGAAAGCATTTGGCGTGATAAATAAAACTGCAGGTTATATGATTGTAGTGATGCCTGAGGATATAGTGCAGACTTTTATGATTTCAAATCCGGAAATGTTTGATTTCCTGGCGGTATTTTTTAATAATGACGAAGCTATTGAGTTCATTAGATCAAAGAGAAGCGGGAATGAATAAGAATACTGAATATATTACTCTGAATTTTGATGAATTAAAAGCAAATCTTTACGAAATTAAAAAAAACAGGATTCCAATCTGGAGAAAAAAGAAATCGGGGGAACTTGTTATTCTCCCCATTGAGAAGATTGATCTTTTCTTCGGTACAGCTGATATCAATGAAGTGAGTTTTTATATAGAAAACAGATGGCGGGACTCAATAAAAATTGATTTTGCCCCGGTGAAAAATCAAAAAAATGAGAGCACTAAAGTTTTCCTGAAAGATAACAGTGAACTCCTTGATCCTTATCTTTCCAAAAGAGAGGAGGTCCGTTCCTTAAGTATAAAGGAGCGGGAGGATGAATACGACTATATTCTTGAAATGATTTCGAAGATTGAGACACCGGATAAAATGATCGGTTCCGGAAATATTGTTGATTTAATTGACGCAATTTCAGGCGCATTTGTTATAAGCAAAACCTCAATTGAAGAAGGTTTTAATGATGATTCTGCAGTTTATCATGAACATCTTAAAAAAGTGGCTCAAAAAACAACTGCAATGGTCCAGACATTTATGGATATTCTTTCTAAGAATGAAGCAGCCAGTAATTTTATAAATCTTCTTGGAGAAAAGTCTACCGGATCAACAGTAGACCATATGAACGGGGTATTTCTTACCTTCATATCCTTCTGTTTTTATTATAATTCATATTTTGCAAAGGGGAAAATAGCAAAGCTCAGGCCGGAATTCAGGTCGAAATTTATTAAAATGTATGAGCATATTCTTCCGGATAATCCGCCGGAGACGCTTGAGGATGTATTCAAGGGGGGGATGCGTGGTTTTACAGGTGAAGAGATGCTGCAATTCGGCCTTGGTGCTCTGTTTCACGATATAGGGAAAGTGGATAATATTGATTATTTTGAAGGATCAGATAAATTTGATAGAAAAATAATCATGAAGCATGCTCCATTAAGTTATAACATGATAGTAAAATCGAGGGAATTTGAACCTGAAGTTGCTCTCCTCTCAGCGCTCCACCATGAGTATTATAATCATCATTCAGGCTATGGTATTTCAAAAATTCTTTTCCCTGAAAAAAATAGAAAATTCAGGGCACCATCATACGCATTATCTTACGACATAGGGGACGTGAAAAAAGGTAGTGCCCTTGCTTATGTTCCGGCTAAAATTCTTGAGATTGTTGATGTATTTGATGCCCTAACTGATAAAAAAAGAAAATACCGGGAGAGGGAGTTTACAGTAGATGAAGCCCTTATTATAATGAAAGAGGACTTTATTGAAAAAGATGTAAAACTGGATCCTGTTCTTTTTTCTATCTTCCTTGATTTCATAAGAAACCATGCAATTTTAAAAAATAAAGATATTGTCCGTTGAAATTCGGACTACTAAAGAGAATAGCCTGATTGAAGAAATTTTCCGACATACAGCTTGTATTATATTCAATTGAAGATGAGCCCGCGCCTTTATCTGCTGTAATTGTTGAAGCTGCTGAAAGTCAGGGGAAAAAGCTTATTCCTTTCAGAAATGATAGTGAGCTTGGTTTATTGATCGAAGATTTGAAGCATGATTATGATTCAAAAGAAGTTCTTATTCTGAAAAAATTTCTCGGGAGAAAGTTTCAGAAATGCCCCGGCTCTTCCGGTGTTATATGCTGTAACTACTATCTTCTTAACACCTGTTTCAATTGTCTCTATGACTGTACATACTGCTTTTTGAATTCCTATCTTAATTCCTATGGCATAATTCAGTTTACAAATCTTGAAGAGCTGATCCCTGCAATTGAGGAGTTCACTTCTGCATCAGATAAAATAATCCGTATAGGCACAGGTGAATTTACCGATTCTCTCATGTTTGATGAAATTACCGGTATCAGTAATAACCTTGTCACCGGAACTGCTCATATAAAGAATCTTTTCCTGGAGTTTAAAACTAAATCTGGTAATATTGATCATCTTCTTAATATAGAAAATAAGGGTAATGCGGTTCTTGCCTGGTCTCTTAATACAGAAAAAAATATTGCGGAATATGAACCTGGAGCAGCCTCACTCGATGAAAGGCTTGATGCAGCATTAAAGGCGCAAAGAAGCGGATATTACACCGCGTTTCATTTTGACCCTATTATCAAATATGATGGGTGTTTGGATGATTACATTGCTGTTGTTGACACGATTTTTGGAAACCTTGATCCTGAAAAAATAATATGGATATCCCTGGGGTGTTTCAGGTACAGCAGCGGCTTTAAGGATATAATAAAGCACAAATATCCACCTGAAAGGCTCACAGTGGAGGAGATGTTCCCCGGAATAGACGGGAAGTACCGCTACTTAAAACATGAAAGAACTGCAATTTTTTCCGCAATGAAAAACCGGATAGACAAGTATTCTGCAAGACCCTTTGTTTACATGTGCATGGAAGGGGAGGAGATGTGGAAGGATGTTTTTAATGTTAATTATAAAACATCAGATGATCTTGAGCTTGCCTTTTCCGACCACCTGAAATTAAATTTTTCTGATAATATCAGAAAAATTCAGCGCTTTTGAAAAATTTTTCAATATACAATGAAATTTATTTTAACGATATTTTCTGGTTGTTTTGTAGGAATCTATTTGAAATTATTGTCAGTAATTATTCCTGAAGATATTTTTAGTGAAATAAGAGATTGGGAATTGATACTGAATTATTTTTAATAAAAAGAAAGTTTTTATTCAGCCCTTAAAGGGAGTAACAGATAGGAGATTGTATTTTGCAGATTACAGATTTAAAAGAATGTCTCAGGGAAATGGTTTTTCTCAGGAAAAGGGCATCTGAAATGCTCGAATCAATGGGGATAGTTAAAATCAGGAAAAAACTCCATGAGCTTGAGCAGGAGATTCAGAAAGATGATATCTGGAAAGATCAGGCTACATTTACAAAGATTAACCAGGAGATCAGCGGAATTAAACGTAAGATCGAACCATGGGATACAATAATATCGGATATAACTGAATCTGTTGAACTCCTTGAAATGGCAATAGAGGAAGGGGATTCATCTATTGCTGAGGAAATTGCTAAAAACAGGGTTCTCTTTCAGGAGCGATTTGATGAACTTGAAACAAGAGAGCTTCTCTCCGGTAAAGATGATATCTGCAATGCATTTCTTACCATTCATCCAGGTGCAGGGGGGACAGAATCTCAGGACTGGGCAAGTATGATTTTAAGGATGTATACCAGGTGGTCAGAAAAAAATAATTATGCTGTTGATATTATTGATTATTCACCTGGTGATGAGGCTGGAATAAAGGATGCAACAATTTTAATCAAGGGTGAGTATGCTTTTGGTTATCTTAAAGGTGAAACCGGTGTGCATAGACTTGTAAGAATATCACCTTTTGATTCAAATAAACGAAGGCATACATCTTTTGCTTCAGTTGAGGTAATACCTGAGCTCGAAGAGGATATCGAAATTGAGATTAATGAAAACGATTTGAAAATTGATACATATAGAGCATCGGGAGCCGGCGGTCAGCATATTAATAAAACAGATTCTGCTGTTAGAATAACCCATCTCCCCACAGGTATAGTAGTTCAGTGCCAGAATGAGCGATCGCAGCATAAAAATAAAGCATTTGCCATGAAAGTACTCAAATCACGGCTTTATGAACTACAGAAAGAGCAGATGGATGAGAAAAAACAGGAGCTCAATGCAGAGAAAAAAGATATATCCTGGGGTAACCAGATCAGGTCCTATGTGTTCCAGCCCTATACCCTGGTAAAAGATCACAGAACCGGGGAGGAGACAGGGAGTGTTGATTATGTTTTTGATGGGGAATTGAACAGGTTCCTTTACGCTTACCTTAAAAACAGGAAGATGTCCTGAAGGGGAGGAGGCGATGTCAGATCCGGTTGATAAGAAGAATAAGCTTAAGAACTTTGCAAAATCGGGGATGGGATTGAGTAATCCCCTGGATATAGATTTTAAAAATTTTGATTTAAGCGGCACCCTTAATAATTTCCACGGTTTATCAGGATCAAAAAAGCTTTTTCTCGGGCAATATAATGAAAATGATCTGATGGATATAATCGGCTCTATAGGCCTGTCCGCACATCTTCAGGCAATGGGGTTTGATGATATTATTATAGATATAGATAAAGATGAAAACTATATCTATTACTTAAAACTTTACTGGAAAGAGAAAGAGCCGGATAGGCAGCTCCTGGATTTGAGGGTCAGTGACAATACCTTTGTTCCTGATAAAAGATTTTTTTACGGGGAAGAACTGCCGCTCCCTTACGATATGATAACAATTGAATGGCTTTCAGCAAAAAATCCACTAAAAAATTTTGATAATGAAAAACCTCAATTGCCGGGGCAGACAAATCCCGGTCTTGGCGTGTTAAAATACTGCTTCAGCCTTTTATACATTGTGGCAAAGAATATATATAAAGATGGATTTCTTGATATACCTGATCATATGCATGGTGCGATTATGTATTCAAAAAAATTCAAATTCTTCGATCCTGTTCATGAGGCTATTCTCAGGGCAGTGATGCGGGATCTTAAAGATTATTCACTTGCTGATATCTCATGGGGTGTTATTACAGAAACTATAATAGAGAAATATAAGAATATGCCTGCTGTCTATGATCCTGGTGAGCAGATTCATTATGTATCAAATAGAATGAGAAAGTATTTTAAGTCCCGCAAATATATTGAAACTTTTAATAAATATTACAAAAGAAAAAAATATTATCTCGATTATAATGAAATGGTAAGAAAAAGGGAATTGATCCTTCAATCTAAGAGTATTTCTGATCTTTAGGGGGGATAATTGTAAGCCTGTTCATAATCTCAAGCTCCTTGACCTGCCGTGATAAATCTTCAGCATGGTTAAGAAGCAGATTCATGTTTATTTTTTTTAAACGTGATATTTTTTTAATTCTTTCAACTGCATCCTGAATTGATATTTTAATTTCATCTTTTATATGATTATACTGTGAAAGGCCGGATTCTAAAAGTAGATTAAAATCCTTACCTGTTTGACCTCTGATGTAATCTTTTTTACCTGCAATATCGTATTCAATGACATTTATCAGTTCCAGCAGATTTGACTGTTCAGAAGTTAAAACAGATAAGTCATCCTCTTTGCTTCGGTCAAGAATTTCCTTGATTTTTAATTCTATTGAAAGGAATTTTTCAAGAAGCTCATTTTTTTCATTTAGTTTTGTATTAATGAAAATTAAGGCAGAGCTTATATCATCCCTCAATACTGAAACTCCCTTTTGATCCGATATTGATATTTTTGTCCGATTTTGTTTCATTTGCAGAAATCTGATCCCAGGCTTCCCGCATCTCCTTAAGGAGTTTGATTGTATGAGTAATAATTACCGGGTCTTTTTTAATATTAGCTTCAAGGAGCTGCTTTTTAAAATACATATAAAGGCTGAAAAGGTTTCTGGAAATTTCACCCCCCTCATCCATATTAAGAGAGAGAAGGAGTTCAGTGATTATATCCTGTGCTTTGATAATGTTATTGTTAACAATATCATATTTCTTAGGCTCTATGTTTTCAAGAGCAATAGTAAGAAATTTTATGGCACCATCGTAGAGCATTACAATCAGTTTACCCTGGTTAGCAGTAGTAATCTGAGTTGTTTTATATTGATTATATGGATTTTTGTTTAACACCTATTCAACCCCATGACTCGTTATTTAATATCTCTTATGTTAAATATATTATCGTATATTAAACATAACAACTTTACCTGATAAATCGATTAAAAGATAAGCTGAAAAAATAATTTCCACCAGTCCATATTTTATGATGCGGAATCACTTAGACAGCACTTTTTGAATTTTTGAGAGAATTTCATTATATTTCGCCAGGGTTCCTTCAACAATGTCTGATGGAAGCGGAGGCGGAGGGGAGTTTTTGTCCCATGATGTGGTTTCAAGGTAATCTCTGATATACTGTTTATCATAACTTACAGGGGATTCTCCGGTTTGATATTGTGTTAAATCCCAGAATCTGGAGCTGTCAGGCGTAAGTATTTCGTCAATTAAGATGATCTCATTGTTGAGATAGCCGAATTCAAGCTTTGTATCAGCAAGAATAATCCCAGCTTCTTTCATAACTTTTTCACCAGATTCATAAATCTCAATTGTTACTCTTTTCAGAAGTTCAGCATCCTCTCTTCCGATAGACTCTATTACTTTATCAAAAGAGATGTTTATATCATGCCCATGATCCTCTTTTGTTGCAGGGGTAAAGAACGGTTTCTCAAATTTTTCCGCAAGCATTAGACCGGGGGGGAGTTTAATACCGGAGATTTCACCCTTTTCACTATATTCTTTCCATCCTCCGCCTATGATGTATCCTCTGGCAACGCATTCAAAATCGATACGCTTTGTTTTTTTAACAATAACAGACCTGTCTTTAAAGAATTCCGGGTAATCTGAATATGGTTTAGGGAATGAACTGAAATTATCCTCAACAATATGGTTTTTAATCACTTTCAGATTTTTGAACCATAGATTTGAAATTGAATTGAGCACTATCCCTTTGCCGGGAATACCATTTGGGAAAATGTAATCAAAAGCGGAAATACGGTCTGTGGAAACAATAAGCATATGTTCATCATCTACAGGATAAAGATCCCTTACCTTTCCGCTGTATATTTTTTTAACTTCCGGAATCTCAATGTGCGTTAGTGGTGTCATTTATTATTTACCCATTTAATTTTTTTATGAGAATTTCATTAACAATCTGCGGGTTAGCTTTCCCTTTCGATTCTTTCATTACCTGACCCACAAGAAACCCGAGAGCCTTCGATTTACCGCTTCTGAAATCTTCAACTGACTGTGCATTAGAATCTAAAACTGAATCAATTATTTTTTCAATTTCACCGCTGTCTGATACCTGGCGAAGACCTTTTTTTTCTATTATTTCATCAGGACTTAACCCTGTTTCAATCATATCTTTGAAAACAGTTTTTGCAATTTTACCATTGATTGTATTGTTCTCAACAAGCTGAAGTAAAGATGCCAGCTTCTCTGCAGTAACAGGGAAATTATCAATTTCTTCAAGTTCTTCAATCTGCCCAAGGAGTTCACTCATAATCCAGTTTGATGCTTTCTTTGGATCAATTTTGAGATTAACTACCTTTTCATAATATTCAGCCAGCTGTCTTACTGATGTGAGCACTGCAGCATCATATTCAGGTATTACATACTCTGAAATAAAGCGTTCCTTTTTTGCATCAGGGAGTTCAGGGAGTCCTGCTTTCAGTTCACTGATATATGCATCATCTATTATTATCGGCGGAAGATCAGGGTCGGGGAAATATCTGTAATCGTGTGCATCCTCCTTTGACCTCATGCTGTAGGTTTTCATAAGGTCCGCATTCCAGAGTCGTGTTTCCTGTATAATGCTTTTGATTTCACCCGCTTCAGCAAGATCCACCTGTCTGGCAAACTCATAATCAATGGCAGCCTTTACAAATTTAAAGGAGTTGAGATTTTTTATCTCCACTTTTTCACCAAGCTTTGTTTCACCTTTCTCGCGGATGGAAATATTAACATCGCATCTGAGGCTCCCTTCCTCCATGTTAACGTCAGATACATCAGTATATTTCATAATAGTTTTAATTTTCTGCAGGTATTCATAGGCTTCATCAGCGCTCCGCATATCAGGATCGGATACTATTTCCGCCAGGGGCACGCCTGTTCGGTTAAGGTCAACATAGGAATTGGGATCTGAGCTGTCTTCGCTGTGAACCAGTTTACCAGCATCCTCTTCAAGGTGAAGCCTGGTAATTCCGATACGTTTTTTTTCACCCTTATTTTCAATATCAACATATCCCTGCAGGCATACAGGGCGGTCATACTGGGATATCTGGTATGCCTTGGGAAGATCGGGGTAAAAATAATTTTTTCTATCAAATTTGCTGTAATGTGCAATATCACAATTCAGGGCTAATCCGGCAGTAATACCTTTTTTTAATACATCATTATTCAGTACAGGAAGAACACCGGGAAGCCCCAGGCACACAGGGCATGTCTGGCTGTTGGGCGGGGAGCCGAATCTGGTAGAACATCCGCAGAAAATTTTAGTGTCGGTTTTAAGCTGGACATGAACTTCAAGTCCTATTACAGGTTCAAACTCCATATTATCCTCATTTTTTATTATACTTGATTTTATTTAAGGAACAAATATTGACTCTTTTTGTCAAGTAAAGTAAAGGGAAGATATAAATCAAAAATATAATTTCAATTAATTTTGGTATTTATTCCTAAACTTATTATTGTGAAGAAATGCTCTATTATCCCCGCCGCCGAATGCGGCGGGGATATAAAATAGTCCATTTTTACACTAAAATATATTTTCAGGAATTAACATTGATTAATTTTAAATGTTTGATATTTTCAAATCGATATTCATTTTTAAGGTAGAAATATATTATGCTCAAAGAGCTTAAAGTCAGTACTTTTGTTTTTATTATCGCAGCTCTATTTGCTTCAGGTTTAGCAATTGGCGGATTTCTGGGGAGAACTTCTCTGAAGAAGGTAGCATCAGGTGAAATAACTGCAGCACTGGTTCTCTTTAATCCTTCATCAGTATATATTGATACTGTAAAACTTTTAAACAGCAGGGACCCGTTTAAGCGGTTAAGCGGATATTACGCCTATGCTGATACCAGGCTTATTGACCTGGATTATTTATACAAACGGTTTACTGAAGAGGAGTCTCCTGTTATTAAAAATACAATTATCTGGGCAGCGTCACGAAGTGAGAAAACCGATGATGTTATAATTTTTTTTAAAAAAGTATATAAAATTGGGAGTAAAAGAAATCAGGAATTCATATTAAATTATATTGAAACTATAGACGCTGAATTATATAATGATTTTATTGAAAAAGTGAAGTAATCATTTTAAATCAGTCTTAAATTTTTAATTTTTATTTTAATTAAAATGCTCTAATATCCCCGCCGCCGAAGGCGGCGGGGATATGGGAAACATCATTATTGAACTAAAAAATATCTTTAGGAATAATTACTTATTTTAAATATATAATTCTACAGGAGATCATATGAAAAAAATTATATCATTGATGGTAGTTTCTTTACTGCTTTTAATAGCAGCCTGTTCCTCGAAACCTGAAGGGATGGTTACATCTGTACCCTCTTTAATTAAAGAGGGGTTTATCAGCAATACAGAATATGAAATAATCTGCCGCGGCTTCCCGAAAGAAGGGCTTGAAGGGGTACAGAAGGATGAGTCCGCTAAAAGGGCCGCTCTTCTTAATGCCTATTATTTTACCAGGCTTAAATTTGATGATACTGTAATTCCGGACAGGGATGGAAAAGCTGAAAGATTTGTCATTAATCAGGATCATGCTGTTGTTTATTATACAATATCTAAGCCTGGTTTGAAATCGAGAGTCAAAAAGTAATACAGTTTCAGTGTTAAATCCTTAATTTTTATTTGAATTAAAATACTCTAATATCCCCGCTGCCGAATGCGGCGTGGATATACAAATCAGCATTATTGTACTAAAATATATCTTCAGGAATAATTACTGATACAGTGTATAATAAAAGAATAACTGCAGACCCGATTCATCCCGCATCAGTGGAGTTTCCGGTATGTATCTTTTGCGAAATATTTAAATTATAATTAAAATATACAGGTGATATTTATGACCGGTCAGGAATATATTAATGATCTCTGCCTCAATGCAAAATCTTCAGCTTCAGTTATCTCCCGGTTAAAAACAAATGAGAAGAACCGGATTCTTGGCCGTATAGCAGAACAGCTAAGGGTTAAAGCCGTTGATATTGTTTCTGAAAATAAAAAGGATTTGGAGGAAGCTGAAAAGAATGGTGTGTCAAAGGCTTTTTATGACAGACTCCTTCTCGACAGTAAAAGAATTGAAGCAATGGCAGTCTCTGTTGAGGAGATCGCAATGCTTGAAGATCCTGTTGGTAGAATTGAGGATATGAAAACAAGACCTTCCGGAATACGAGTGGGGCGAATGCGTGTCCCTCTCGGCGTAATTGCTGTAATTTATGAGTCCAGGCCTAATGTTACAATTGATATTGCAGCCCTCTGCATTAAGTCGGGCAACTCTGTCATATTAAGGGGTGGGGAGGAGTCGATCCATTCAAACATGATTCTAAGCGAAATTGTCCGCAATGTTCTTGAAGATGAGGGATACGATAAAAATGGCGTAATTCTTATGTCTAACCTGGATAGAGCGCTTGTGCCCATGCTTCTTAAACGTGATGATGCAATTGACATTGTAATACCAAGAGGGGGGGAAGGGCTCGTAAAGATGGTTACTGAAGAATCGAGAATACCCTTAATCAAGCATGAGAAGGGTGTTTGTCATCTTTTTATTGACCAGAGTGCTGATGAATCAACTGCAAATTCAATTGCAGTAAATGCCAAGGTGCAGAGACCTGGGGTATGCAATGCAATCGAAACACTGCTTATACATGAAAAATATCCGCACATTAAAAGTCTTATAGAGGGTCTTCTGGAAAATAATGTTGAAGTAAGGGGCTGTGCCAGAACTGCAGCAATTAATCCGGAGCGGATAAAACCAGCTGATGAAAGTGACTGGGGCATGGAGTATCTTGACCTTATTATTTCAGTCAGAATAGTCAGTTCATTTGATGAAGCTATTGAGCATATAGCTCTTTATAATTCCGGGCATACTGAAGCAATAGTTACAAACAGTTATGCAAATTCTGAGCGTTTTTTAAAAGAGGTTGATTCTGCTGCTGTAATGGTGAATGCATCAACAAGATTCCATGATGGCGGAGAGTTCGGTCTTGGAGCTGAAGTGGGCATATCAACACAGAAGCTTCATGCCAGAGGGGTTATGGGTATTGAAGGGCTTACCACTCTTAAATATATTGTTTATGGAAATGGTGAGATAAGGTAAAATGAAACGAACCGGAATATTCGGCGGAACCTTTAATCCTGTACATGCGGGGCATCTGATTAATCTTGAGTTCATCAGGAGCGAGCTTGAACTTGACAGGGTGCTTCTTATACCAGCCAGGGAGCCGGTGCATAAAACCATTACTGATAGAATAGCGCCTTCTGAGAGGCTTGAGATGGTAAAGATCGCGATAGCCGGGAATCCATTTTTTGAAGCATCATCTTTAGAAATAGAAAGGGACCAGTCTTCATATACCCTCTACACCATCAATGATCTTTTGACAATATACCCTGATGATGAATTTTTTCTTATAATAGGATCTGACTCGTTTAATGAACTTGACACATGGAAGTCTTATGTGGAGATTCTGAAATCTATTAATATTGCGGTAATGAAACGCCCCGGTGATCCACACCTGAGAGAGGACCTTACAGCAATATCAAAAAATGTTATTATCGTAGAAAACCCGGAAATTGGTATAAGTTCAACTATGATACGGGAAAGGGTAAAGCTGGGTAAAAGTATAAGATATCTTGTATCTGATCCGGTAATTGAATATATAGATGCCAGGGGGTTGTACAAAAATTGATTAAGAGAATTTCAGCGCTGGTAGCAGCTTTATTGATAATCATGATTACATTTTTTGCCATAAATCAATATCGGAAAAGTACAAGAAATATTGTTGATGTGATTGCTTCAAAAAATGACCTGGTAAATGTACTTGTTGCAGGTATAAATTCCTACAAGGATGATACCTTTGTATTCTTTGCTGTTATTTCAGTGAACCCGGCTAATGGTAATTGCGGTATTACGCTTATACCCCCTAATTACGGGGTCTTCATGAATGATGATGGTTCTATAATAAAAAAAATATCGGAAATAGATTTTTATTATTACAACAGGATCAGGTTTTCTCTAAAAAAGGATCTTGGGCTTGATGTCCCATTTTATGTTAAGCTGTATTCACCCGATGTTATACGCACAGTGGATCTAATAGGCGGAGTAAATATATTTTCCATTGATCAGGCTCCCGGAGTGAGCAATATGAAATTCGGGCTCAATTATCTGGATGGTGTTAAAACGATGCAGTATATAAACTCCACCAGAGATGGATCAATATTTATAAAATATGACAGAATTCTTGATGTTCTAATGAGTCTTTATTATGATGTAAATCTTCGGGATTTATACAAAAATCCTCTTTTTCTGGCTGAAGTTTTTAAAAGTATTAAAACCAATATGCTCCCCAGAGAGATTTATACTATATCCGGGATGTTGAATGATAAAGGTGATTTTTATGCTTCACTGATGCCTGGCGGTTACAGCAGCGAATATTATGTTGTTGATGAGATCAGTTTTAAGTCCTACCAGCAGGATTTTCTTATGCCCATTGCGGTGGACGAAATTGCAGAGGGCGAAATAAAAATTAAAATATTAAATGGTACCTCGGTACCCGGACTTGCCAGACAATTAAGGAACTCACTAATCAGGGATGGCCTTAATGTGGTAGAATTCGGCACTTCATCCTATCCTCAGATGACTGAATCGGTAATAATCTGCCGTAAGTCCGATTTTTATGCAGCAGACCAGGTCGCAGGGAAAACAGGAATCAGAAATATTTATTTTGTTAATGACAGTACTCAGTTTAACAATCTGCTCATTATTATTGGAGATGATCTGGCAAAATGAAATTGGATGCACCTGACATTATAAAATCAATGTATAGCCTGGGCAGAGACTGTATTGAGCTTCTTGACCTGAAAAAAGGGGGAAACCCTGTTTTTATGGATCTGAGAGATGTGAACAGTTATCTTGATTTTTTTATAATTGTAACCGGGAATTCGCAGCTTCACTGCAGGGCCCTTGCAAGAGAAGCTGTAAGATTTTTAGCTGGAAAGGGCTTAAAAGAGAAAGGTAAACCGGATTATAATTCTCCATGGATTATACTTGATCATGGAGATTTAATAGTACATGTTTTTTCAGAAGAAGCACGTTCTTATTATAATCTGGAGAAACTATGGGCAGATGCGGAAATAATACGATTAAACCAGAAGGGGGAATTATATGAATCAGGGGAATGAGAATATAAATATTGTATCACTGGTTAGAGAAAAAAGCAGTGAGTCAAAAATTTCATGCGCGGAACTTTTTAAAATAGTAAATGAATATGCTGTATTTCCCGACCTGCTGGGGCAGTGTATAACACATGAAAAGATAAAGATAACTCATTGTCAGCTTGGTCTATTCGGTTATGAAAATAAAAAGAAAATTGTTGAACCTGCTGAAAGTGTAACAGAGGAGCTTGAAAATAAAATCTATTCTCATGTTGAAGATGGCATAATCCCCTGCGCTGCTTCCTGGACTATTGCCGGTGAAATGGGGATGACAAAGCTGGAAGTAGCCGGAGCCTGTGAAAAGCTGAAGATAAAGATAAAGAAGTGTCAGCTTGGTGCTTTTTAAGTATAATAATGCCGGGTAAGCCTTCCTGGGAGTACCCGGCTTTTAAATCCTAAAACTTATAAAAACCCTGCTGAATTTCTTCGTATATTTTTTTTGTAAGCTTTACATATCTTTTTTTCTCCGGGTTAAGGAAGTAAAGCTGATCTTTTATTATACCGGGATTAAAGCCATCCTTCTGGAGTTCAGTTTTAACCTGCTTAAAGCTTGAAGTGGCGTCTTTTTCTTTACGGATTCGGACAAAATGGGGTCTGGAATATGCGGGAAGATTCTCAGTAACATATTGTGCTAGAGCAGGCCAGTTCATCTTTTCACCAGGGAGAAGTGTAAGTGCTGCCATCCCTGCACGCCCCTCCATTCCCGGAATTTCTACTCCATAAACATTGCTATCTTCAATTATGCCGAATCTGTTTATAAAATCCGCTACTTCATTTGTAGAAACCACTTCACCCTTCCACTTGAATGTATCACCAAGCCTGTCAACAAATGAAACATAATCCCCGGGATGGAGTTTTAGAAGATCTCCGCTGATGAAATAGCAGTCACCATTTTTGAAAACGTTTTGAATTATTTTCTGCTTTGTAGCATCTTTATTGCTCTTGTAACCGGGGAAAGGATTGGTTTTATTGATTGAAGCGAGAAACATTCCTGTTTCTCCAGGTTTGCATTTCCGGATAAAACCATTGCTGTCTTTGATGAGCTCATCATTAAAAGTATCATATTTAGCCACTTCACCCATTCTAACACCGGCAGCGGTAAGTGTACCTACCATGCCAGGTACACCTTTAAGGTTTGTCAGAGCACCCACACCCTCTGTGGCGCCGTATACCTCAATAATCCGTTTAATTCCGAATCTTTCCTTGAATTCAATCCAGTAATCAGCCCTCATACCGTTCCCTAAAATATATTTCAGCGGGTTATCCGCATCATTATCTTTTGCATGCTGGTTGTTAAGGTATCTGCATAATTCACCTATATAGACAAAAATTGATGCATTATACTTCCGTATATCATCCCAGAAATCCGTAACAGAAAATTTCCTTTTTAAAGCAAAGGTGCCTCCATGCATAAGTGTTGTTGACCAGGCAATATTTATTCCGCTGTTATGATAGAGGGGGAGGCAGCAGTATTGGATGTCGGAGGCTATGGATCTGAGGCTGACCCCGCCTGCACCATAGCCGAGCTGCAGCCACTTCTGATGTTTCAGCTCAGTTGCTTTAGGTTTTCCTGTAGTACCGGATGTATAAATATACTCAAGAGTATCTCTGGAGTTGATTGGAGGCCTTACTGACGGATTGGTTACAGGCTCAGCAGAAACATGGGGCCTCAGGTCGTCAATAAAATCGGGGATTTTTGTGCCCCGGTTTTCTTTATCAACGTATATCATCCCCGGTTTTTTTAATTTAATCTTATCTTTAATTTTTACAATCTCAGGGACAAATTCATCACCAAGGATTAAAGCCCTCCCTTCAGCGATATTTACAGCATGGAGCAGAATCTCTCCCTTTATATTATTATTAACAAGTGCCGGTATAACACCCAGCTTGGAAAGTCCCGCATGGATCATAAGAAGTTCCGGTCTGTTCTCCATGAGCAGTACTACTGTATCGCCCTTTATAAATCCTTTTTTCTGGAAAAAATGTGCATACCTGTTTACATTTTCATTAAAATCCTTATATGATATAACTCTCTCTTCAAAGAGAATCAACGGTTTATCTTTGTATTTTTTTGCCTGTTTTTCAAGTACTGAACCAAGAGACATATTCTTTTTATTTTTTAAAGTTTTGTATCCTATAACTCCCTCAATAAAGGAACCGAGCCTTTTAAAATATTCCATCATAGCCTCCTGTGGATATTTTATATCTTTGATCAGTGTTAATTCCTTAACTTTTATTTGAAATAAAATGATTTCCATATCCCCGCCGCTGTAGGCGGCGGGGATATGGAAATCATTATTATTGCACTAAAAAATATCTTCAGGAATAATTACTGATCTTTAATAGTCACATGAAAATCATAAGTCCACAACTAATTTTTCAAATATTCAGTTTTCATATAAAAATTATATAAAAAACATCAATGTTGATTTCTTAACTTTTATTTGGAATAAGATGTTTCCCATATTTCCGCCGCCGTTGGCGGCGTAGATATGGGAAACATTATTTTTACACTAAAAAATATCTTTAAGAATAATTATATAAAAAACATATTAATAAGAAATTGACTAATCCACCTGTAAAGAGTATTAATACATGGAAAGATTGTTAAACAGGAGGAAATGATGTCATCAGTTTATAAAAAAATTAATGGTAAAAATTATGTTAAAAGTATGCTTGAGGCTGCTGAGGAGAAATGGGCTTTAAAAAAGGGGGGGAAACTTACTCTTGTAGATGCCAGAAATATCTTCCCGGATATAAAAAGTGAATCACTCAGTGAAACTGAAATTAGAAGTATCTCTTATATTCTGGAGAACTACAGTTTTTCTGAAGCTGCGCTGAAATGGATTGAGCAGAAAGTGTCACCCGCAGTTCATGAAGTTGAGAATGTTGAAGCTCATACTGCAGAAGCAGAAATTTTAAGTTATCGTGAAGAGGTATCGGAGTATAAAGAAGCTGGAACTGAGGATAGCAGTACCTTTCCGCTTAAAAAGGTAATATTATTTTTTATTGTGGTTGCTGTTCTTGGTGCCGGGGTTGTCTTTTACCTTATGAAAAAGGGGGAGCAGGAATCATATCCGGTTTCTGTTGATGATGAACAGGTATCTGAATCTAAAGTGGAGGAATCTGCAATAGTTGAGGCTGAATCTGATGATAAAAAGTCCTCTGAAGAACCTGTTTTAGAACCAGTTGCAGAACCTGTTAAAGAGGAGCCTCAGGGGAGGCTTTATATTGTAAAACATGGCGATTCCCTGGTTAAAATAAGCATAGATATTTTTGGAGATTATTCCAGGTGGCAGGAGATTTACAGACTTAATAAAGATATAATTACAGAACCTGGTCTGGTTTATCCCGGGCAGAAATTAAAACTACCGGAATAATAAAATAATTTTGACAAAAAAATATCTATTATATAAACTTTGATATTCAGTGTTCTTTATTGTTGTTCATAAACCGTAATAACAGATTTTTAGTTTTTCCGTTTATGAATAATATTATAAGCTGAAATTTTTATAAAGGAGTATTTTTTATGCCTAGTGGTGTTGTGAAATGGTTCAATGAAAAGAAAGGCTTTGGTTTTATATCAAAGGAGGATGGTGGAGATATTTTTGTCCATTATACAGGTATTGGAGGTGATGGATTTAAGAGTCTTCAAGAGGGAGCTAATGTTGAATTTGAGATAGAAGATTCAGATAAGGGACAACGCGCCGTAAACGTGAATGTTATATAATTTCAGAATAATTAACGGGGTGACTACAAGGGTCATCCCGTTAATGCCCCTTTATACCTAATTATCTTTTAATCGCGGAATCAGTCAAAACTATAAAAGATGTGCTGCCGCGCCAGTCCTGCAAAACCGTAATCCGATATTTTTGATTCAAACTCCTCCCAGTTGTCGCCGTAATGTGTAAGGAATATCTTTTTCTTAATTTCTACAGGGAGCTGGTTTAACTCATCAAGAGAAGCGTGGACACCCCCTGTGAAAAACTGGCAGTCATGAAATATTGCTTCAAAATTAAATCTGTTTTCATAATAATCTATCAAATCGTAGTCAAAACGGGTGTCACTGGTGAAAAAAATACGGTCATCAATTATAAGGCCGCAGCTCCAGAAAGAACTTTGCCAGTCAGAGGATGAGTCAGGAATATGCTTTGTTCTCATCATTTTAATATTGATTTCTCCGATTCTTGTTCCAAAGGTTTCCCGGGAATAATCAGGGAGCCATTGAGGCCTTACAACTTCCCAGAAATCTTTGAAAGAAAGTCTGTCACCTGCTTCCTCTTCATTGGATTCACATCCCCCCCGTAAAGACATATCCCAGAGTATGTGCTGATATGTCTCATTTATTACCATAACAGGCTTATTCTTTGTTACATATCTCCCCATGAGAGATACCTCTTCAAGTCCCCCTATATGATCAGCATGAGAATGGGTTATAAGAAAATTTTTGATATTTATAACAGGTATACCAAGCTCTGAAAGGGCCTGTGGACATTTTGTTCCGCAATCTACAAGAAGATGATCATTCCCTTTTACAATAAGAAGATTGGTCTGATACTGCCTTTTAGTAAAAGCACTACCGATTCCGACAAAAAATAATTCGAGCTGACCGTCATTTGTAAGTTTAAGCTTTTTGTCATTTAGTGTTATTATTTTCATGTATTATAACTCCCTGTGAATAGAATAGCGGTTAACCAGATTACACTATTATAGAAATTTATTGCCTGAAAGTAAATCAATAATTCACTTTCAGGCAATAAATAATGAACATTAATTCTAAATAAAATGTCTCAATGATCCCTCTGCAAATGACGGCGGGGTGGTTGAAAAAGAATTATTACATCAAAACATATCTTTTAAAAGAATCACTCTTATAATATATAAATATTTATTGAATTCTTCAAGCTTTAATTTGAATGTAGAACAATAACCTGAATGGAGCAGTTATGGAAGAGAAAGATCATTGGACATGGAAAAGAGAGGATTTAAAAACGATTGCAGGGTCTTTTTATGAAACCTGCGCAAGGGTACCTGACAGGCCGGCACAGGTTTTTAATCCGGACCAGTATAGCTGCGGGACAAAGGGGAGGGTCACCTGGTCTGAACTTCTGAAAATAGTTGAATCAGCAGCCTGCGGAATCATGAGTCTGGGGGGAAGGCATCAGGACAGGATAGGGATTATTTCGCAAAGCAGCCCCTTCTGGACTCAGGCTGATATGGCAATATGCTGCAGCGGGGGCGTAAGTGTGGCAATTTTTCCAACACTCTCTTCAGATGAAACAGAATATATTTTAAATGATTCAGAGTGCAGAATCATTTTCGCAGGGAATGAAAAAATTCTGGAAATGCTGATTCCAATGTTTGACAGGATTCGTTTTCTGGAGAAAATTATAGTAATGGATCCCTTTTACCGCAGTAAAGATATAAGGATTATGGGGATAGGTGAACTTACGGAATCGGGGGATCGATGGAAGAAAAATAATTATTCTGATTATAATTTAAGAAGAGAGAGCATTACATTAGATGACTGGTATACAATTATATATACTTCAGGAACAACCGGTGAAGGGAAGGGGGTTGTTCTCACCCATTTTAACGCGGCTTCACGAATGGCAGGTGTTGATGAATTTTTTAAAAAACATGGCATGGAAATATCTGAAAAAGACAGAACACTCTGTTTTCTTCCACTTGCTCACATTTTTGACAGGGTCTCCTGTCAGCTTTCAGCTATAATATACGGTTCATCCATTGCTTATTCAGGGAAAGCAGGAAATCTTATTGAAGATCTTAAACATTTTAACCCCTCATGGTTCAATTCAGTACCTGCATTATATGAGAAATTTTATTTAATGGTGATGCAGTCTTTCAGTGAGAAGCGCTTTAAAAAAAATCTTTTTGATATGGCGCTCCGTATAGGATACCAGGTCCTGGAGTTCAGAAAAGTGACTAATGACTGCTATAATATGCACCCTGATTATGATTTCAAAAAACGTCTTCCTTTATTCCTGCGTATTAAATTTATATTCGCAGATAAATTCTTTGCAAAAATAAGAGCACTTTTCGGGAAAAATTTCAGGTATTCATTTACTGCAAGTGCCTCATTATCACCGCATATACTTAAGTTCTATTATGCTGCAGGCCTGCCTGTTATTGAAGGGTACGGATTAACAGAAAGTTTTAACGCCTGTATACTCAACCCGATGACAGGGTGTAAACCAGGTTATCTTGGAATCAATGCCAATGGGGGACAGTGCCGTATTGCTCCTGATGGGGAACTTGAAATATCTGAAGCAGGTGTATTCAGCGGGTATATTAATAAGCCGGAGGAAACAGCCGAATCTTTTACACCTGACGGATGGTTTAAAACCGGTGACCTTGTTTTAAGGGACAGCAGCGGTTATTATAAAATCTATGACAGAAAGAAAAATATAATATGCACCACTTCCGGTAAAAACATCTCCCCTGCGAAGCTTGAAAAGCTTTTTAAAAACAGTAAATATATTGATCAGATATTTTTTGCCGGAGAGGACAAAAAATATATTACAGCTATTATTGTCCCAAATTTTGACTCTTTTATTGATCTCTTTGAAAAGGAGGGGATTAAATACAGCAGAGACTCGATTATACGGGATAATTCATCCGGCATCTCTCTAACTGTAGAAACAGGTGAGGATTTTATTCAGATTCCCAGGCTTAATGAACTGATTCGTAAAGAAGTACAGAATGCAAACAGCATGCTTGAGAATTTTGAACAGATAAAGCAGTATACCATAGTTAATGAAAGATTTACTGAGAATAATGGAATGCTCACCCCTTCACTTAAAACAAAGAAAAGAGCGATTCTGGAGAAATATAGCATGGAGATCGAAAAGATGTACCGGTAGCGCATATTTTATCATAAAATAAACCGTTTAATTTTGCAGTTTTCAGGAGTTCATCAATTTGACCTTTTGTGGCTATATTATGCCGTACAACCCAGAGGGAGCCTGTAAAATTTCTCTTTACATTTATTGACTTTAATTGTTCCCTGCTGCACGATGACAGCATAATAAGTAATAGGGCTGATATGAGAGGAATCACTGTTTTTCTATTCCCGGTTTTTAATGGCATCGATAAATCCCTTTTTATATTTTTAAATGGGATTCAGCCAATTCCGGGGAAAAAGTCCTGTCAATTTTATTTTTTAAATGTTGCATCGATTCTGCAGAGATTATCTATTATAGTTAAGATGAAGGGATAAAAATAAGAATGTCAATTCCTGAAAATATATTTTTGTGTAGAAATGGACAATTTTATATTTCCGCCCCCTTCAGCAGCGGGAATAAGAGATCATTTTTTAACAATAAAAAATTCAGGAATTAATACTGTAAAAATAAAGAAAAACCGCTTACAAAATGAATGATAATAAAAAGAAATATGAAATTATAATAAATAACGGCATTGAAGAGGGGTTCCAGGTACTCTCTCTTGACAGGGAGCCGTTTATATCTTCACTTGCCGGGTATCTTAAAAAACCTAAAAAAATATTTCTCGGCATGGGAGATTTTCTTGAGATAGGTGATTTTAACAATCTCATTGATACGGTGCTTCTCGATAATGATGTGGCAAAACTGGAAGGGATACTCGATAAAAACAACAGGAAGCTTTCAGAAGAGGGTGAAATCCCTTTCTCTTTTTTTAAACTTGCTGTATATTATCCCGATTTTCTTCTTAAAGATGTCCCTATCGAATGTATTACTACAATCGGTAAAAAGGCCAGGCTCTTTCCCGGTGCGGAGATATTTACAAAATATATTAAGGAGTATAACCCGCTTATACTCACAGCAATACCTTTTGAAATATCAATGGAGTATGCAAAACGTCTCGGTTTAAGCCGTAATAATCTTATTTCCACTGAATACAAAAAAGCTGTTGTAAACAACAAGCCTGTTTTTGCGGGAGATATTGTAAGATTCATTTCTGCCAATAGACGTATTATAGAAATAGAAAAAACAATGGCTGAAATGGACCTTCGCGAGGATGATGTTCTTTATATCGGCCGGGGTGAAGCAGGCTCAAGTACCTTTTCATTCTATAATTCCATAGCTTTTAACCCTTCCAGAAACATTATTGATAAATCAAAAATTTCGCTATACGGCTCAACATTGGAGTCCCTTCTTGTGTTTTTTAACTTTAACAGCGAAATTGAAAAGCATCTTCTTTCAGATGAATTTGAGGAAAATCTTCCATCCCTTGTTGTTATCTCCAATAGCAAAGAAAAGAGTGAAGAGCTGATAAACCTTGAGCTTGAACATAGGCAGATGCAGGAGAATATTATAGGCCTGAGAATTGAGCATTCGGAAGATTCATATGCTTCACTTGAAAGGGAGATTAATATACTTCTTGGTGCATCAACAATAAATATGAGTGCAGTGAGGAACCATATTTTTACAAGAATGAAAAGGTATATTGATGACCCCCAGAGCCTTGTTAAGCTGATATATAGTCTTGCCAGGGATAGATATAAGAATATCTCCTCCGGTTAGCAGGCCGGATACCATTGAAACAGCATACCTTCCCTGCAACTATTTTTACATCTATATTAAAGTGCTTGATTATTTTAAAAAAAATAGTATAATATAATATATGAAGTATAAATTAATAACAGTAATTATTCCTGAAGATATTTTATAGGGCTATAATGATGTTTACCATCTCCCCGTCGCCTACAGCGGCGGGGACATTAGAGCATTTTATTCCAAACACAAGTTAAGGAATTAACACTGAATTATTAATATTTTTTATGGACATTAAAAGCTGATAATAAGCAATATCATTACGGGTAAAATACAAAAATTAATGAAATATTAAATCATTCTAAGGAGTATGAGATGACAATAATAACAGAAATAAAAGCAAGAGAAATTCTTGATTCAAGAGGGAATCCTACTATTGAAGTAGATGTGGAACTGGAGTCAGGTGCTGTGGGGAGAGCTGCTGTCCCTTCAGGTGCCTCTACAGGTGAGCATGAAGCTGTAGAATTAAGAGATAATGATAAAAAAAGATATCTTGGAAAGGGTGTTTTAAAAGCTGTTTCAAATGTTAATGAAATAATAGCTGACGCGCTAATCGACATGGATGCTCATAATCAGGTTGAAATAGATAATACTTTAATACAGCTTGATGGAACTAAAAATAAAGGGAATCTGGGGGCAAATGCTATTCTGGGTGTGTCTCTGGCCTGTGCTAAAGCAGTTGCAAATACCCTTGATATGCCGCTTTACAGATATATCGGCGGGGTAAACAGCTGTGAACTCCCTGTGCCGATGATGAATATCTTAAATGGCGGTTCCCATGCTGATTCAAATGTTGATATGCAGGAGTATATGGTAATGCCGGTTGGAGCATCAACCTTTAAAGAAGGATTGAGAATGGGTGTAGAAACTTTCCATGCACTTAAAAGTGTTCTGAAAGGTAAAGGGTATGCCACAAGTGTGGGTGATGAAGGTGGTTTTGCCCCAAGTCTCCGTTCTAATGAAGAACCGCTGGAGCTGATAATGGCTGCTATTGAAAAAGCAGGGTTCAGGCCTGGATCTGACATTATGATTGCCATGGATCCGGCAGCAAGTGAATTCTATGACAAGAAAAAGAAGAAATATGTATTTTCCAAAAGTGATAAAAGTGAAAAAACTTCTGAAGAGATGGTAGACTTTTATGAAAATCTTATCAAAAAATATCCGATAATATCGATAGAGGATGGTCACGCTGAAGATGACTGGAACGGATTCAGGCTTATGATGGAGCGGGTCGGGTCAAAGATTCAGATAGTTGGAGATGACCTTTTTGTTACAAATACGGAAAGACTTTCAAAAGGGATTAAAGAGAAGGCAGCTAATTCAATACTGATCAAACTTAACCAGATAGGCACATTGACTGAAACAGTACAGGCTGTTGAGATGGCTAAGAAAGCCGGGTACACTGCAGTAATTTCACACAGATCAGGTGAAACTGAGGATACGACTATTGCTGATCTGGTTGTGGGGTTAAATACAGGTCAGATTAAAACAGGTTCAGCTTCAAGATCTGATAGAATTGCCAAGTATAATCAGCTTTTAAGAATAGAAGAGGAACTGGGGTCTATGGCAGTATATAAAGGGAAAAAGGTTTTTTACAATATTGGTTAAAAAGGATAAATTTGGAACTTTTCTTCTGGTATTTTTTCTTTTCAGTATTTACATATTTGTTTTCAGTGAAAGCGGAATTCTGGAAAGGATTAAACTGAATAATAAATTTGATCTGCTGAATAAAAGAATAACAGATTTAAAATATGAGAATATGGAGCTGAATGAATCTGTTCAAAATAATTCAGCAGGTAATTATTCAGATTCAGATATTCTCAGGTCAGGTTATACCGGAAAGGGCGGAAATGTCCTCATTTTTAAAGGGGTCCCGGAAGAGAAAAAACCCGATCTTGTAATTGATAAGGATTCATTCAATTTTAATTACGATCATTTGCGGATTATATGGATAATTATATCTGTAATGATTATAATAATTTTTTTAACAAGGAAAAATGATGGAAATGAATTTCCAGATGAATAATATCTTTTCAGACATTGACGAAAATGACAGGGAAGTAATTAAGTGGCAGCTTAATTCCAGTGACTTGAATAATATGGCCGGGATTGTATGTAAATGTGTTCATGGATATCCGGCTGTTATTCTGCTTCAGCCCTATGATTGTGAAAAAAAGAAAGAGAGTAAAAAAATAAATTATATGGCTGTTGCAAACCCGCTCTGGCTCACGTGCCCCTATTTAAACAGAAAAATACATGATTTCGAGTCAGATGGCTACATCAAAAAGATTGCATCTTTCCTCTCATCTGAGAGGAGTACAATGAATACAATGAAAAATGCCCATGCCCACTATTATTACCTGAGACGTAAAATATACAGCAAAGCATTCGGGCAGATAAGCTCTATTGATTTTAACAACAAGGTTCTTCAATCGGGTATCGGCGGAATAAGTGATATAAATAATCTTAAATGTCTGCACCAGCATTACAGTCATTTCCTTATTTGCAGTGACAATGTTGCAGGAAGGGTTGTGCACAATCTTCTGAATGGAATAAATTATTGCAGAGAGAGATTATGTGATGATGCAAGGAAGTAATTATAAAAACCTAAGTTTAAAAAAGCTCAAAAAAGACGGATCTATTCCAGGGGAACACGTTGACGTGATTTCCAGGTCAATTCGCTATGGTGAACTCTTCGTCCTTCCTGTTGATTCAATATACGGGCTTGTGGGGCTTTATTGCGACGAAATTATAGACAGAATGGCCGATTTAACAGGTGAAAGCAGAGACAGTATTGAAGTGGTTATTTCAAATTTCAAAATGCTTGAAGAGATGGCCATAGTTGGTAAAAATACCTACGATTTTTTGAGAAGGATATGGCCCGGTGAAGTGATTGTGCAGCTTAAAAACAGGGCATGCTTTCATAACTCGAATTTTTTTATGAGAATGCCCAGGCATAAGTATGTGCTTGATATTATCAATTGTGTGGGTAAACCGCTGGTTTATCTGCCCTTGAAAACACCTGCAAGAAAGATGATATTAAATGACAAAGATATGGTAAAGCGTTTCAACAGTATCTGCCCGCTTCTTATAATTGATGAATTTTTGAAGGATCATACAGCGCCCACATTGATAGATGTAAGCTGTGACAATATTGTTATACTTAATGAGGGGCGTGTCTGCGCTGAAGAGATTAAGTCACTGTTTTTTCTGGGTGATGCATAGGACAGCGGATACCGGAAATGTTTTTATTTAAACGGTTTTTTGCTTCGCTGCTACTATTCTTTGTAATAATTAATTACCTGCCTTCTATGGAGGGATATGCTGAAACTCCCTTCCTTGAAACAAACCGCTATAAAATATTCTACAAAAATGAACATGCAGAATATGCCTTAAATCTTGCTTCTGTTATAGATAGGAAGTTTGATAATATTTCCCGGTTTATCGGATATGAACCCGCAGAGAGGCTAAATCTTCATCTTGCTGCAAGCAGAGACAGAATCAGTAATATTGTGAATATTAATTCAACTGGATCAGTGTATGCCCTGGAAGTATTCGCAGATTATGAACACAGCGTGAATCTTGGTAAAATTCATGAGTTTACTGTGAAGTCACTTCTTTCAGATTCTGCTTCAAAAGAATCTTTTTTTAGAAGGATGAGAGGGGCCGGGCTTGAAGGCTGGATCTCCCCTTCAGTTTCACACTATATAATTTACGGCTTCGATAGCCGCAGCAGCATGTATATCAGGGGCGTTCTTCAAAGAGGTAAGCGGATCTCAATAAACAGTGAAGCAGCTACGCTTTTTTCTGAGAGTGAGATAAGGTCTATTCAAATCGGATTTATCCATTTTGTTAAAGAGTACTACGGTATGGGGGTTCTTTCATTTGCCTTAAAAAATATAAGTTATTACGGCAGTTTTCAAAATGCTCTTGAAAATATAACAGGACTTACCGGGGATGCCATAACCCATGATTTTAATTCTTTTTACTATAATAATAAATATAAAAAGTCTCTTGAGCAGAAGGACTCTTCTTTAAGCGGCTTGATTGTTACTGACATTGACGGCAGGAATCTTCTGGCAACTGACATGAAGGGGAGGATTTTATATTCAGAAAAAAGAGAAAAGGGCGCAGTTCTTTATATCCTGGAATCAGCGGCAGGTAAAGATAGCAGAATTGAGGTTGGCAATATCAGCAGCAGCCCGGATGAAGTAATGAAAATTGACGGGGCTTTTATTAAGGGGGGAGGGGCTGCAGCTGCTGTTACAAAGAGAAATGGGACTCTCTTCCTTATTTTCAATATGGATCAGGATAAACCGGACATAAGTTTATTTATCCCTTATATTTTCTCCAGAGAGCTTTCAAAACATCAGCTCCCGGGAAATCTGATTTTTTCAGCATCAGAGGGATCGCGTAGGGATATCTTTACACTTAATACTGCAGCAATGACGGTTAAACGGATTTCTGACAGTAAAGGCTATTACCGCAGCCCTGCACTATCTGACAAGGGGAGACTTTACTGTATAGAAGGGAAGAGTTCCAGCCGGATAGTTGAGTACAGTGAATCTGCAGAGACTTTTAATATTATAGCTGAAAGCAAATGTGTAATTGATGATCTGTCAGTTTTGGAAAATGGAAATTTTATTTTTTCCTGCGATGAAGGTGTCTCCAATATACACCTTTATAACCGGAAATTTAGAAGGATGATTCCCCTTACTGATTTCAGAACCGGAGCCTTTAAGCCTCTTCTGCTCAATGCCAATAATATTATTTTTAATTATTATACAGGGAATAACTATAGAGCTGCTGTAATAGATGCTGGTTACAAATTGCTTAATCTTCAAAGAGAGAATAGGGAGGTAGCTGTTTCTGAAGGGGAATGAGTTATTTAAGGCTTGACTGCAATAGATGTATATAGAAAAATTCCGATTAGATTATAGTTATATTAAAGAATCAATTTTTTATACAGGTGACAAAGATGGGCAGAAATGCGGAGATTAAGCGAAAAACATCTGAAACCGATATCATTGCAGTAATTGATATTGATAGAATGGAGTCTTCTAATATTGACACAGGAGTACCTTTTTTTGATCATATGCTTTACTCAATGAGCAGACATGGAAGGTTTTATCTTAATATAAAATGTAAGGGTGATACTATCATTGACGATCACCATTCAGTTGAAGATACAGGTATCTGCATAGGTAAAGCTATTAAAGAGGCTCTGGGGGATAAATCGGGTATTAAAAGATTCGGCCATGCTGTAATACCAATGGATGAGGCTCTTACTTTATCAGCTGTAGACCTGTCGGGGCGGGCATATTTCAAATATACCGGCAAAGAGCTTAAAGGAAGTATAAAAAAATATAATGAAGAGCTTACTCTTGAGTTTTTACGTTCCCTGGCAATGAGTGCGGAAATGAATCTTCATATTGAACAGAAATATGGAGACAACAGACATCATATACATGAATCCATTTTTAAGGCACTGGGAGTTTCTCTATATCAGGCTTTTATGATTGATGAAAATCTTCAGGGTGAAGTACTCTCAACAAAAGGTACAATTGTATGATAACAGTTGTTGATTATGGTATGGGGAATATCAGGTCTGTTGTTAAGGCTATTGAGCTCTATACAGATGATGTGAGGGTAAGCAGTGATCCCCGTTCTATTGACGGGTCAAGTGCTGTTGTTCTACCCGGTGACGGTGCTTTTGCAATGGCCATGAAGAATCTTAATGAAATGGGATGGGTAGATCCATTAAAAGAATTTATAAACGCAAAGGGATACTTTCTCGGCATATGTTTGGGGTATCAGCTCCTTTTTTCAGAAAGCGAAGAATTCGGAGATAGTAAAGGCTTGAATATTGTGCCCGGACGGGTTATCAGGTTCCGTTCCAAAACACTTAAAATTCCGCATATGGGGTGGAACCAGGTTAATTTTACAGGTGATTCACTTTTTATGAAAGGGATCCCGGATGAAAGTTATTTTTATTTTATCCATTCATATCACCCGGTTCTTGAGGATGATTCCTGGGAGATTGGAACAGCTGATTACGGAGAAAAATTCCCCTGTATTATCGGAAAAGATAATATGATGGCAACTCAATTCCATCCTGAAAAAAGTCATAAATACGGATTAAAAATTATTGAAAACTTTGTATCATCATTAAATTAGCAGTTTGTAAATAGCCGGCGCAATGCTGTTTTGAAGTATATCTTATGTTACAAAAGGCGGGAATATGCACTCTTATGAAAGTAATGACCCTGATATTAAATTTCCACCTCTCATTGAGCAGTACGAGAGAAAGATATACGATTTAAGGCAATTGATCGAAATAAGCAAAGGTCTTAATTCAACTCTTGATTATAATATCCTTATAGACTCAATTCTGCTCACATGCATGGGGCAGCTTCAGCTTCTCAATGCGGGTATATTTCTTGTTAAATCTTTAGGTGGTGACAAGTTTACCCTTCATCGGAACTATAAAGGATTTGAATTGAGTCATGAAATAGAGTATTCTATCCACATACTCTCTCCACTCGTTAAATTTATAGAGATTGAATCACGATGCTTCACCTTAGGTGAAATATTATCAAATGTTGAGGATGATGCCGTAGGTGTGTTACGGGTTCTTGAACCTGATTTAATTGTTCCTCTTGTAAGTAAGGGTGAACTGAATGGAATTATTGTTCTTGGCGACAGAATAAATAAGGGTAAATTCAGTGAGTCTGAAATCGAATATATTCTAAATATTGCATCACTTGCAAGTATTGCAATTCACAATGCCATGCTTTATGAGATGGCTACAACAGACATGATGACAAAACTGAAAATTCATCATTATTTTCAGACTATCCTGATTGATGAGATAAACAGATCTTTAAAATATAACAGGCCTCTTTCTTTAATAATGGCGGATATTGATCATTTTAAGGTTTTTAATGATGAACATGGTCATCAGGCCGGTGATGAAGTATTGAAAAAAGTTGCCATGATATTTAAGGAAAATATACGGCTCATTGATATTGCAGCAAGGTATGGCGGAGAGGAATTTGCTATAATTCTCCCTAAGACAGATATAAATGAAGCCATAATTGTTGCTGAAAGGATAAGATTCTGTATTGAGCAAATGAGTCTTGAATTTAACGGCAAAATACTTAAGGTTACCCTATCTATCGGGGTGACCCAATACGATACATCAATAGACCCGCAAAAAGAAAATCTTATTGAAAGAGCTGACAAGGCTTTATATAATTCAAAGAGGGAAGGACGCAACAGGGTTTCCTATTTTTAGATGAGAAAATGCGAAGGTTCAATAGATGGATAAAGATAAAAAAGGTAATATTCAGCAAAGCGGAGCAATGGTAAAGACATCTTTATTTACCGCATTAATTTTTTTTATGAGTATTTACTTTGTGCCTTCACTAACTGCTATCACACTGGGTGAAATAAAGCCAGATAATGGAAGCAAAGTTGTTGAGGAGAAAATTCCGCCTGAGGAAAAAAGTGTTTTGAAAAACGATCTTCCCCGGGATACGCCGACTCCCCCTTCTGAAAATGATATTAACCCCCGGCTTGTGTGCCTCCTTTCTGTAATTATGCCTGGAGGGGGGCACTTTTATCTTAATCAGGATGCAAAGGGATTGTCCTTCTGTATTGCTGCTGGAATGGGATATACTGCAACAGGATATTTTTTAATAAAGGCCACCTTTTCTGATACGGGGAGCAGGGAGCATAAAAACTATCTTCTAATGACAGGATTCCTTTTTTTTATGACACTTATAATACATTTTGTAGCAATAGTTGAAGCATACAGTGATGCTGATGAACTGAATAAAAAGAATTTATTCGGAAAAGATAAAGAGAGTGATAATCCCTACATTACAAAGGTGATATTTGAATAGCTGTCTTTTTTATGTCTCATTAGCCCGTTTTTTTAATATTTTCTTGACATAAAGAAGATGGCCGTGATATATGGCTAATGCGTATGCAAAAGGGCCCATAGCTCAGTTGGTTAGAGCGGCTGACTCATAATCAGTAGGTGCAAGGTTCGATTCCTTGTGGGCCCAAGAATAAGGGGAGCTATCCCCTTATATTTTTATATTAAGTTAATAAGTAAAGGATAATTCCATGTATGCAATTGTAGAGATAGCAGGTAAGCAATATAAAGTTGAAAAAGATGTAATTGTAAATGTTGACAGGCTGAAAAATGCTGATGAAAACATTACTATTGAAAAAGTTCTGCTTTATTCCAACGAAGGTGATATTCGTGTAGGTCAGCCTTATCTTGATAACGTAAAAGTTAAAGCTGAAGTACTCGGCGAGATTAAAGGTAAAAAAGTACAGGGTATCAAGTTTAAGAAGCGAAAAAATTATACACGAACATTAGGTCACAGACCGCTCTACTCGCAGCTTAAGATAAGTGAGCTGGTAGTAAGCTGATTGATTTTAATCAAATTCAGTAATTTGTCATTCGGCAGAGATCTGATAATCCCGGAAACGGGAAAAGTTTCAGTAGAAGTAAAAGGGCACTCCGGTACAGGTACAAAAGGTAATGATATAATCTGCGCTGGTATATCCGCTCTGTTTCAGACTCTAGTCCTTTCAGTTTCCAGAATACTTAAGATTGAGCAGGATATTGAAAGGGATTCCAGCGGATTTATGAGTTCAGAAATAGAAATTGATTCTTTGAATAAAGATGATTTGAACAGGCTTAGGCTTCTGATTGAATCATTTATTCTGGGTGCTTCAGAAATCAGCAGAGAGTACCCGGGAACTGTTAAAATTGACATTGAAAGACATTAAGGAGCATTATCATGGCACATAAGAAAGGCGGCGGTTCAACCAGAAATGGACGCGACTCGAATTCAAAAAGACTTGGCGTTAAAAGATTCGGTGGTGAGCTGGTAAGTGGCGGAACTATAATTATAAGACAGCGCGGCACAAAAATTCATCCTGGAAACAATGTTGGAAGGGGAAGTGATGATACGCTGTTCTCAAAAATTGACGGTTATGTTAAATTTGAAAGACTTGATAAGAGAAGAAAAAAAGTCTCTGTTTATCCGACAGCTGTTTAATTTATTTTTGAAATACTAAATGTATTTTTGAGGATCGCGTATGTATTCATACGCGATTTTTATTTTCCGGAGTTGAAAAAGTGGGTAAATTTACTGACGTAATAAATATACAGATCAAATCGGGTGACGGCGGCCCCGGTTCAGTTTCATTTAGAAGAGAAAAATACGCTCCAAAAGGGGGCCCCGACGGCGGTGACGGCGGGAAGGGTGGAGATGTCTATATAGAGGCTGACCGCAGGTATTATAACCTTTCACATTTTTTCTCTGACAGGGTCTATAAGGCTGGTAACGGTAAATATGGCATGGGTGACAACCGTCACGGCAGGGATGGCGATGATCTTATAATAAAAGTCCCTCCCGGCACTATTGTATATAATGCTGAGACAGGTGAAGAGATTATTGATTTAATAAATGAAGAGGAACCCTTTAAGATTTCGGAAGGTGGAATCGGCGGTAAGGGGAACGCTTTTTTTAAGACCTCTACTCATCAGACACCCAGGTTTGCCCAGCCAGGGATGCCCGGGGTTGAAATGACAATAAGCCTTAATCTGAAGCTCATAGCTGATGTGGGTCTTGTCGGGCTCCCTAATGCAGGGAAGTCTACACTTCTTTCTGTAATTACAAACGCAAACCCTAAAATCGGAGATTATCCTTTTACCACTTTGATCCCGAACCTGGGTGTACTCCAGTATCCTGATGGTAAAGTATATAAAATAGCAGATATTCCCGGAATTATTGAGGGAGCACATATGGGTCTGGGGCTCGGCCTTTCGTTTCTTCAGCATATTGAAAGAGTAAAATGCATCCTTTTTATAATTGATGCAGCAGAAGCAGATCCGCTCTATAATCTTGAATTGCTGAGGAATGAACTTAATACATACAATAAGGACCTGGTTGATAAAAAATTCAGAATTATTCTCTCCAAAACCGATCTTGTTTCTAAAGAGGAAATAGAGGAGAAGATAAATTTACTTGGAGATAAGGTTATCCCGATTTCCGCGCTCCTTGACGAAAATCTTGACCCCCTTTATTCTGCGATAAAAGAGATGATGGAGTCTCAGGTTGAAGAGGATTGATTATTTCAAAAATATAAAACGGATTGTTGTAAAAATCGGCACTTCCACAATTACTGTAAATGATAAAATCTGTACAGAAAAAATTGAAAAGATTGTAGAGGATGTTTCATTTTTAATCAATAAGGGGCTGGAGATAATTTTAGTTACCTCTGGTGCTATTTCTTCCGGTGCCGGAATTCTCAACATGACCCGCAATCATCTTACCATACCTGAAAGGCAGGCTCTTGCAGCTATCGGTCAGACTCTTCTTATGGATAAATACAGGGAATGCTTTTTTAAAAAAGGGCTTCATGTGGGGCAGATGCTCCTTACTGAGGACGATATGCGTAACAGACGCAGATTTTTAAATGCCCGCAATACTCTCAATTCTCTCCTCGATTTTAAGGTTGTACCGATAATCAATGAAAACGATTCGGTTGTTATCAAGGAAATAAAAATCGGCGACAATGATACACTCTCTGCACAGGTACTCACTCTTATTGAAGGGGATCTCCTTATTCTTTTAAGCGATATTGATGGTTTTTATTACGACCTTAAAGATCCTGAGCCGATGTGGGAAATATCAAAAATCGATGATGATATTAAACGGAGAGCCGGCGGAGCAGGGACTGTACATGGCACCGGAGGGATGGTAACAAAGATTAATGCTGCTGAAATGATAATGCGGTTTGGCGGTAAGATGATAATTGCTGATGGTAATGAACCTGATATTTTAAAAAGGATTGTTTCAGGGGAGAGAGTGGGGTCACTCTTTATTGGTGAAGACCGGCATTTTAACAGCAGAAAAAAATGGATCAGTCTTCGGAAGGGGAAAGGATCAATAAAAATTGATGACGGTGCTGTAAAGGCTCTTGTAACAGGGAAGAAGTCTCTGCTTGCAACCGGTATTTCTTCTGTGGAAGGGAAGTTCGACATGGGGGATATTATTGAAATACTTGATTTAAAGGGTGAACCTGTAGCAAAAGGTATTGTCAATTATAATTCAGATGAGCTTGAAATAGTAAAAGGCAAGCGAACAGACCAGATAAAAAGTATTCTGGGTATTAAATATTTTGATGAAGTCATAAACCGGGATGATTTGTTTATATTTAATCATCCTGCCACTGCGAATTCTTAATCGCTGTTATTATATTATACTGCTTAACATCGAATACTTATAAAATAAAATCTGCATGTTAAACAGCTTATTATATTATATTATATAAATATTCTTCTAATATTAAAAAAATGGTGTCAACATGTCCGATTTTAAATTAACAGCAAATGCAGCATTTGGAATAGAATCACTGGTTTCATTTGAACTTAAAAAACTCGGTTTTTCTGATGTCAGTGTGGATAATGGAAGGGTGAATTTCAGCGGCGGCGCTGAAGAAATTGTTAAAGCTAACCTCTGGCTCCGCTGTTCCGATAGAGTATTGATTAGAATGGGTGAATTTAAAGCACTCGATTTTGAAGAATTATTCCAGGGGACTCTTGCTATTGAGTGGGAAAATATTATCCCTTTGAACGGGAAAATACATGTTACCGGAAAATCTGTAAAGTCCAAACTTTTCAGCGTACCTGACTGTCAGGCTATAGTGAAAAAAGCTATCGTTGAATCTATGAAACGGAAATATAATCAGGAATGGTTTGAGGAGACAGGCCCTGTTTATAAAATAGAAATATCAATTTTGAACGATATAGCCTCTCTCACAATCGATACATCGGGAGCCGGACTGCACAAAAGAGGATACAGGCTTCAGCAGGGAGAAGCTCCCTTGAAAGAAACACTTGCCGCTGCCATGGTGAATCTGAGCAGATGGAGACCGGAACGTCCATTTGCCGATCCATTCTGCGGGTCAGGAACAATTGCTATTGAAGCTGCAATGCTTGCTAAAAATATTGCGCCGGGTTTAAAACGATCGTTTGTTTCAGAGGAATGGACAATGATTCCGCAGAATCTCTGGATAAAATGCCGCGAAGAGGCTCAGGATCTGATTGTAAATCGGGAAGTTGAGATATATGCTTCCGATCATGATAAAAAGGTTTTTGATTATGCTCTGAAAAATGCAAAAGTTGCAGGGGTCGCAGACTCTATACTTTTTGAGAAGAAACCCCTTTCAGAATTCAGCAGCAGAAAGAAATACGGCTGCATTGTAACCAATCCGCCATATGGTGAAAGGATGACAATGGACAGCTCTTTAAAAGACTTATATAAAGATATGGGCCGGGTATTTGCTCCCCTTGATTCCTGGTCATATTTTATTATCACTTCTTTTGAGGAATTCGAAAAGTACTTCGGAAAAAAAGCTGATAAAAACAGAAAACTTTATAATGGAAAAATTAAATCTTACTTTTATCAATATCTTGGAGCGCTGCCTGAAAGGAAAAGATCAGACCGGACAGATGAAACTTAAAGAATCAGATATTTTTTTATAATAAATTCTGTGCCCCTCTTTGTTTATGTGCAGTTCGTCTACACACAAATGATCAATGCTTTCAATATCTTCCAATGGATTGAGTAAAGTTATGCAGCTGTATTCATCGGCGATTTCAACGATAATTCTGTTATAGAGATCAATATTCTGTTTAACATGAGGACTCTTTGCAAGATAAAGCGAAGTTGGTTTAAGAATTTTTATTATTAATAATCTGCAGTTTATTTTCTCACACCTCTCTGCAAAATTTGAAATGTTTCTCCTGTATTCTTGAGGAGGGATTTCGGTTATTTCAGGATTTCTCCCTCTTCTTCTTTTCACATATTTAATATAATCAGGAATAAATCTTCCGGGTATGATTCTCTTAATTAAAAAATTTTCAAAACCATGCTTTTTGAATAAACGGGGAGCACACTCTGTTATACCAATCTGAAGAATAACAACAGCAGGCATATATGTTTCGAGCAAATCTGCACCACCTCCACCTTCTGTAACAAGCCTTTTGCTTGTTGATCCTCTACCTGATCTGTCCATAATATCATATGATGAAAATCTATTCTTCAGCAATGAAATCCATGTATCCTCATAGAGTATACCGGGCCTTGGCATGGAAACCGAATCGGTTATTATCATTATCTTTTTATTAATTATCATTAATTTATTATCCGGAGAAAAGAGTTTAATAGGTCAGATTAGTATAACTGAAATTTTTCACAATTAAAAAAATTTTTTTCAGGAGGCATCTGAAGCTGGAGAAAAACAGCCCCCTGTATTAAACTACAGGGGGCTGGTAAAGAATTATGAATACATTTTGTCTATAACATCTTTATATTTATCTATTACCGACTTTCTTTTAACTTTAAGAGTTGGTGTCATGTCCCCATCCTGCACTGTTAATCTTCTTTTCAGGATAGTATATTTTTTTATCTTTTCATACTCTTCCAGTTCGTTGTTTACAAGTTGAATGTCTTCATCTATCAGTTCCTTAAGCCTTGGAATTTCAATGAAGGCATCATCAACTTCTACAACCATAGGCATCGGTTCAGTAACCCGTAATAGCTTATCTTTATTATAGGGGATATTCTCCTTGTCAAAAACTTCGAGGAAAACATCGAAATTCGGAATAACAAGAGCTGAAACGTACTTCCGGTCACTCCCGATTGGAACTACTGTATCAACCCACTTTGTGAGAGAAAACTTGCTTTCAATTTTGTTGGAAGCAACATTTTTACCTGTATCAAGAACCATTAAACCTTTTTTACGGTCTACTATTCTGATATATCCATCCGCCACCTCTTCAACAATATCCCCTGTTTTATAAAACCCGTCAGGAGTAAAAGCCTCAGCAGTAGCCTCAGGATTATTCCAGTAGCCTGAAAAATTGTTATCACCTCTAACCTGCCACTCACCATCCTCAGCAATCCGGCCCTCCACACCTATACTTGTGGGGCCAACTGAACCTGGAAGTACCCGGTGGGACCAATTCAGGTTAATTGTATTCCAGGTTTCTGTTGCACCATATCCTTCGAAGATTCTGATCCCCATAGCCATGTAGGTTTTACAAAGGTCTGCAGAAAGGCTCCCTGCAGCAGAAAAGGCAAAGCGGTATCTTCCGCCAAGGAGATTTCTAACCTTGCTGTAAAGGAGCTTGTCAAAAAGTTTGAATTTAAATTTCAGCCATGGCCCAAGTTTTTCAGTAAAGTCAGCTTCCTCACGCATATCGAGGAAGCCGTATTTATCCTCACGTTTTTTTACAACTTCAAGGCCTGTTTTCATCGCTGCATCGAATATTTTTTTCGTAACAGGGGATTTGGAAGTCTGCTCTTTAAGAGCCATATATATTCTTTCATATATTCTTGGTACTGCCATAAAAATTGTGGGCTTATAAAGCTGAAGGTCAGCAACAATTTCTGTAGGTGATGAGTAAGCGATTGTTGATGCTGTCATCATTGCAATACCGTGGCCGCATTCACGTTCATAGGTGTGGGCAAGGGGAAGAAATGAAAGAAATACTTCATTATCAGTAGCTGTGGGTACCTGCTTTAAATCCCTGCAGCAGGCGAAATTGAAACTCATATGAGTATGAACAGCACCTTTCGGCATCCCTGTGGTACCTGAAGTATAAACAATTGTCATGAGATCAGTCATTTCAACAGATCTCCACCTCTTCTCAAAAATCGATCTGTCCCTGGTGAGAAGATCTGTACCTTTTTTGCGTAATGAGTCAATATCTGTTATAAAATCATCATTACCTGCAGCCTTACCTGTCAGCATAACTACCTTCTGAACAGAAGGTATTCCGGTCCGGATATTTTTAACCTTTTCAAGGATTGCTTCATCGTATACGTATACAATTTTCGATCCTGAATCATTTATTATGAATTCGATCTCACCTTCAGAAAGGGTAGGGTAGATGCAGACTGTTACCCCCCCTGCGCATAAAATAGAATAGTCAGCCCACATCCATTGGGGAGCGGTATGACTTATTATTGCTACCCTGTCCCCCTTTTCTATACCGGACTCCATCAGTCCGCTGGAAAGCTCTTTTACAAGCCTCCATACCTGTGAATAGGTATTTGATTCTGTTGTACCGTCACTTTTCTTCCACCACTGAAATCGCCTGTCACCGAACTGTACAGCATTACGGTTAAGGAGCTGCGGACAGGTTAGTTCCTGAATATACCATCTTTCATGAGCAGTTTTATTAGGCTTCATCTTTCCCCCCTGAAAATTAAATTTCTCGCTTCTAAAACTTGTCTATAGTAACAGGTAATAATTAAAGAGTCAAACTTAAAAGGATTATACAGGAAATTTCATTGGAAAAATATTTATATATTAAAATATGTGAACAGAGCTAACAATAGAGAATGCTGAGGTTTTTATTTTATGAAATGATGTTATTTTACTACAAAATATTTTTCAAAGTTCTCATTGAGTTTTTTGTAGAAGGCCGATTTATCGTTATTATTTGTTTCTGAATAATAATAATTTAGTATCAGGGACGCCTTCACAACAAATACATTTATTTCGCGACCCTTCATCCCTCTGTTTATTTCAAAATTTCCTGTTTTTAAAAGCTTTCTGGCCATGTCGACATGCTTCTCGAGTCTTAAAAATTCAGCTGCACCCTTATCCTCACGGGTGAGTATGACATTTTTAATTTTAGAATAATCGAGATCACCTGTCATGAGATAGTACTTTTTAATATCCATAAGTGATAAGGAAATTGTAGATTTGCAGTAAGCATTCTGAATAGTATCTTTTATAAGCTCAAAAGCCCTGAGTTTCTGTGAATCAGATTCGGGGAGTTCATCATAAACGTTTTTGTATAGATTAAAGGTTATCTTCTGCACCTCTATGCAGTCAATATCTTTAGAGAGCATGGAAGCAAGTTTTTTATAGGCTGCAGGATTTCTCTGAATTATTTTTATGTAGAGATCAATACCTCTTAAAGCTTCAGCAAATGCTGCTACATTAACCGATTTAAAATCGTGTTGGGAAATAAGCTTCATCCCCTCAAGGATCATTGATGATTGAGCAGTAAGAAGCAGAAGGTCCATGTCCGGAGAGAAGTCAGCAGAAGTTCGCCTTTTTACTTCATTTGAAACAGCTTCGAATTTATCTCCGCTCCCCTTATTATTATTATTTATCTGCGGAGATGCTGATGAATCATCATCAAATAAAGGATAATCTTTATCTGAGCTTAAATCATCATCGTTTATTGAGTCAAATTCAAAACTGTCAAAATCGGACATATGTTATAACTTCCCCGTTTATTCTTCAAACATGTCATAGACCAGATTGAAACCGATAAGGCAGGGGAGGAGAGACTTTAAAGGCATCCCTTTTGTCATCTCTACAAGATCGGAGTTATTTACGTCAACATATTCCCATTGATTGCTGTTAACAATAATTTCTCCCGCGTACTCAAGTGTATCGGCATTATATAGTTTAACGTTTTTAATGTTCATTTATTATTTATCCTTATTTTTTAATATTATGATCAGCTTTTTCATGAGATTATATTATTAATCTAATCGTCGTTATTTTTCAACACCTTTTTAATTATTTATTGTATAATAATCAGTTACAGGCTTGACATGAATATTATCATTTTATATTATAAAAAGGTCAATATTAAATTTAATATAGCGCGGTAATAAACAGTACTCAGCTGTAAATAAATGGTGGTGCTTTATGTTCTGGAGACCAGATATACAAAAATTAGTAAATTCCGGAAAAATTAAGAAAGTGTACCGGTATCTTCGTCACAGAAAGCCGGATGTAAGAATTGAAGCTTTTAACACACTTTACAATTTGTACAAAGATGATCCTGAGGCTATTGAAAAACTCAGGGTTTCACTTAAAGATAAAGACCGGATGGTTAAAAATAATGCTGTTATGTCATTTGCAAGACTGGGTGATACTTCTGTTCTTGAAGAGTTGTACAAAATTGTAGCAAAGGGGGGAATAGATGAACAGATAGATGTTTTAAGGCTCCTCCCTCACTACTACACCAGAGATGACGAAAAAATTACAGCGATTCTTGCCCTGGGGCTGAATGCAAAAAGATTTTCCATTCAGCTTGAAGCAATCAGATCTATTGGTGATATGCGGATAGATTCAATGGCATACTATCTGTTCGATTTTACAAATCATCCCAACTCCAAAGTCCGGCTAGAGTCTGTGATAGCACTCGGCAAACTTAAAAATCCGATATGTATTGACTACCTGAAAGGAGCATTGACAGACTCAAGTCCTGATGTGCGCAAAGCAGCAGAATATTCTTTAAAAAGCTTAGATACCCCTGAAGCGATAGAGGCATTGAGAGATGCACCTTTTATGCTTATGGTAAAGAATATGAATGAAAGCGTTGCAAAGAGACTTGTTACTGTAAAAAATATCGGCAAAACAAGAAAAGTCATCGGGCTTCCTCTTCTCCATAAAGCCTGCTTTGATGAATACAAAAATGTACGAATCGAAGCTATAAAATCGATTGCTCTACTCAAGGAGCAATCCTCTGTTGATATACTTCTCGGTCTTCTTGGAGATACTTTTCACGATGTAAGAATTGAAGCAGTAAAGGCTCTTTCAAGGTATGATTCCCCCAGGGTTCTTGAGGCACTCAACAAAGCGAAGAATGATTCGAACTCTAATGTTGCAACTGAAGCAAAAAAGGCATATTACTCCATGAATATAAGACTCAATCGAAAAAAAGAATAAAAAACTAAACGTGATATTTAGAATATATAAAAAAACTGCCTGCCTCACAGAAATTTGATTTATTTCTCTTGACTTTCAAGGTTTTATTATGTTATATTAATTGACAGATCAAAGAATTTATATCTGGTGAATTAATAAATAAATGATATTTTCAATAATTATACTTTGTCTGTTTATCTCTTTTATGACTCACATAGTATCATTGGTCAATTATGTAACAAAAAAATCAGAAAAATCTCTTAAAAACTTTATAAAGACAGCTATAAGCAATGTAGTTTTATCAATTATCTGTATCATTCTTATCTTCAAAAGACCTGACCTTATTGTGAAGTTTGACTTCATTTTTGTCACATGGGTCATGGCCGGGTTAATAATGATTTTTACGCTTATTGTGAAAATCAGGATTTTTGTAAATATTTACAGGAGATCGAAGCTGCCAGAAAATTATCATCTTAATTTTTTCGGGAAAAAGGTGCTTCATTCAACTGTTGTAACAAAAATGGAGATTGTTATCTTCTTTGGTACAATGCCTTTTTTTCTAATGTCCGGATCATACTTTATGGCACGTTTGATGAATTTTTTTTTATATAGACACCTTTAGTGAATATGTAAGAAAAGCGTTTTTTGTTCAGTAAAATTAAATTTCATGCGAAAAAGGGGGGACTTATGGGGTTTATCAATTTTAAAACAAAAGAGAATACCAGAAAATGTGTTGAATGTAGATTTAATATTGCTAACTTTGATTTTAATATCAAACAGGATGAAAAGGGGTATCTTAAGTTTCTTGGGATTAATTATGACCAGGATGTTAATGAAACTGCAAAAAAAGTGGCTCTTGGTGTAATGTGGTCAGCATGCAAGATTTGTCCTGTGAGACCCGATTTTATAAAAGTCTATGGTATAGAGCCTATTGAGCATTATACCGAATTAATGCCGGAGCCGCCTAAACCTAAAGTAGTTATATAAAAAAATTGTAATACTCCGGATTTATATGCCGGAGTATTACAATTAAAATAGATTACAATAATAACAGGTTCTGTTACTATGTGTAATTATGTGCACCAAAATCACTTTTCCGCTTTAATTGTAATTTTCCTATTTTAACTTTTTCATTCAAAAGAGTAAAACCGGTTAGAATACTGCTTATTTTAAAAAATTGTTCATCCCCGGTAAATATTTCTGGAATTTTATAATAAAAAAACTATTTTATAAGTAAGCTCCTGTTTTTTAAATGTGCAATTGCAGCAGGGGCATTTAAAAAGATTTACCCTGTTTTAATAAATCTTTTAGATTTATTATCAGGTTAATCATGGAAATTTAAGGACAAGAGAGGTTCAAATGCCATCAGAATTTTCTTATAATGATAAAATTACCCTTATAGGGATGTGTAAATTTATTATCAATGCAGATGGAATAACTACTGATTCTGAACTGGAGAGTATGCTTGCTGTGGCAGATGAGATTGGATTTGATGACTATGATGAAATATTCAATGATGTTGATGACAAAATTACTACAATCGATGACCTTAAAGAATATATTGACAATACAAGAGAGAGCATAAACAAAGAAAAGATTTTCCGGTATGCTGTGCTTATCTCCAGGTCTGACGGGAATATCAGGGATGAGGAAATAGATATTCTTCATTATGCTGCTGATGCATGGGATATCAGTATTAGTGAAATTATGAATAAGTAGCAAGACTAAAGGCTGGAGAAGGACATTGGATGAATTTTAACATAAAAAGTCTCGGGGAATGCAGAGTTAAATCACCCCTGCTCGATAGAATTGAGGGGAATGATCTCAATTTTGTAAATGATTCAAAGAGAATGATATACAATGTGATGATTGAGAAAGGAAAGGAGTATTCACTTGACCTGGAGAAAACGTATGAACTTGCCGGACCGAGGCAAAAAATTTATTTTGAGCCTGATAATACTGTATCTGCAATAGTAACATGCGGTGGTCTTTGCCCCGGCCTTAATGATGTTATCCGCTCAATAGTTATGGAGTCGCATTACAGGTATGGTGCTTCAAAGATCTACGGCATCAGGTACGGATATAATGGTTTAAATCCTGCAAAAAATTTCAGGCCAATTGAACTTTACCCTGAGGCTGTAAGGGATATTCATATGGAAGGGGGTACTATCCTTGGTTCTTCCCGGGGCGGTACTGAAGATATGAATATATTGATGGATACACTTGAGGAGATGAAAATCAATATTCTTTATACTATCGGTGGTGACGGTACACTGAAAGGGGCTAAAGAAATATCTGAGCTTGCAGAAAAGAGAGGGTTAAATCTGGCGGTTGTGGGTATACCGAAAACGATTGATAATGATATAAGCTATATTCAGAGATCCTTCGGATTTGAAACTGCCTTTTCACAGGCTGTAAGGGCTATTACTTCAGCTCATGTTGAAGCAAAAGGAGCGCCAAACGGTATAGGCCTTGTTAAGCTGATGGGGAGGCAATCAGGATTTATTGCTGCAAATGCTGCTCTGGCAATGAATGATGTAAATTTTGTTCTTGTCCCTGAAATACCTTTTGAACTCCATGGAGATAATGGTTTACTTGCACATCTTGAAGAGAGGCTTATTAAAAGAAAGCACGCAGTAATCTGTATTGCTGAAGGAGCCGGGCAGGATCTGATAAAGAAAGAGGACCCTGAAGTATCTTACGACCCGTCCGGGAACATAAAGCTTAAGGATATTGGGCTTTACCTTAAGGATAAAATTCTCAAACATTTTGCGGAAAAAAAATTTGAAATTAATCTGAAATATATTGATCCAAGCTATATGATACGCAGCTCACCGGCTGTACCCAATGATTCAATTTACTGCACTCAGCTTGGTCAGTATGCGGTACACGCTGGAATGGCGGGTAAAACAAATCTGATCATAGGGCAGTGGAATAACAACTATACTCATGTTCCTATTGAGCTGGCAATTTCCAAAAGAAAGGCTATTAATCCTAAAAGCAGATTCTGGAGCACAGTTATAGGTGCAACAGGGCAGTCTGAATATATGACAAATAGTTGAAATTAAGGTATTGACATGGATATAATTGGAAAAGAGCGGATCCATGTTTTAAACGACTCCCTGATCTCTAAAGGGACCTATGTTCTATACTGGATGCAGCAGTCTCAACGGGCGGATGATAACCATGCTTTAACATTTGCTATAGATCTCGCAAACTCTCTCCATCTCCCGGTCATTGTTTTTTTTGGATTAACTGATTCATATCCGGAAGCCAACCTGAGGCATTATAGTTTTATGCTGGACGGACTGGAGGAAACTGAAGAGGATCTGAAGAAGATGTCGATTAAGCTGGTGATGTGGCTTATAGATCCTGTAGAAGGGGTAATAAACCTTTCTCAAAATGCTGCTGCTGTTGTTGCTGATGCGGGATATCTTAAAATACAGCATCAATGGCGAAGTAAAGCAGCGGAAGGAGTGAAGTGCAGGTTTTATGTTGTAGAATCGGATGTAATTGTTCCTGTTGAGACTGCATCAGTTAAGGAGAATTATTCCGCTGGTACATTCAGGCCGCGGGTAAAAAAAGAGCTGCATAATTTTCTTAAAAAAGTTCCTGTTTTAAAACCGGATCTCTCTTCACTAGAAGCTAAAGTAAAAACTGTCAGTATAAAAGACCGGAATCAGATTATATCTGATCTGGATATTGACAAGGATATTTCTCTCCCGGATAATATAAAAGGGGGGAGGGGTGAAGCTTCCAAAAAACTTAACCGCTTCATTAATTCAAAACTCTCAGATTATAATGAAAAAAGAAATAATCCGGGACTCGATTTTACTTCCGGACTCAGCCCCTATCTCCACTTCGGCCAGATATCACCTGTCAAAATTGCTCTGAAATTAATTAAATATGAAACTCCCGGGGCTGATTCATTTCTTGAAGAGCTCATTGTACGGAGAGAACTGAGCATGAATTTTGTCTACTATAACAAAAATTATGATAGCATAAGATGTCTCCCTGACTGGGCTCAGAGTACTTTAAGGAGCTATGAGCTTTTCCCCAGGGATTATCTTTATACTCTATCCGATTTTGAAAATTTCCGTACTCATGATATATACTGGAACGCAGCCCAGTATGAGCTTGTTACGCTTGGGGGGATGCACGGGTATATGAGGATGTACTGGGGAAAGAAAATTATTGAATGGTCCGGTTCCCCTGAAGCTGCATTTGATTACATGATATATCTGAATAATAAATACGCTATTGACGGCCGCGATCCTAACAGTTATGCAGGTATAGCCTGGTGTTTCGGAAAGCATGACAGGCCCTGGCAGGAGAGGCCTGTTTTCGGCAAAGTCCGCTATATGAATGCTGCAGGCTTAAAGAGAAAATTCAACATGAAAAAATATCTTGAAAAGATATCCTTCCCTATGCAAAATGATCAAATAGTTTAAATTAGAAAAAACTGATTTACAGTTAACAATATAGAGGTAATTAAGATGCCGGATCTTTCAGAATTATCGGAAAATCTTGCTGGAATAAGTGATCCGGCGGTAATCAATAAATTTTTTGATGAAATTCTCACTGATAAGGAAAAAAAAGATATTCTTTTAAGGTGGGAGCTTATGAAAAAATTAAAGGATGGTGTTCCCCAGAGAACTATTGCTTCTGAGTTGGGGATCAGTCTTTGTAAAATCACCAGAGGTTCAAAAATTTTAAAATCGCAGGAATCGGTAGTAAATAAAATGCTGAATAATACAGCAAATAAATAACAAAAGAGGCGGTTTTTATACCGCCCCTCTTTTATTTATCAGCCTAATTTTTCGTAATTTGTTTCTTCAGGATCGCCTGCTATATCCTTATTGTCATTTGATTCAGGGAGTATTATATTCAGAACAACACCAGCCAGACCTGAAAGGCCTATACCTGCAAGTGTAAATTGACCAAAGCTTAGAGAAGCCCCGCCCACACCGACAATAAGAATAACTGCTACTATAATAAGATTTTTATTTGAAGTAAAATCAACTTTATGCTCAACCATATTTTTTATCCCTATGGAGGCAATAGTTCCAAATAGAACAATCATTATCCCACCCATTACAGGTGCAGGAATTGTCTGAAGAAATGCTCCAAGCTTACCGAAGAATGAGAGGAGAATTGCAAATACAGCTGAGATCTGAAGCACCCTGGGGTCAAAAACCTTTGTAAGAGCAACCGCGCCAGTAACTTCTGAGTATGTAGTGTTGGGAGGTCCCCCCACCATACCTGCAAAACTTGTAGCAATACCATCTCCAAAAAGAGTTCTATGGAAACCGGGATCCTCATAGTATTTTTTACCTGTAACACTTGAAATAACCATAATGTCTCCGATGTGCTCAATAGTCGGGGCAAGGGCAACAGGAATAATAAAGAGTATTGCTCTCCAGTCAAATTCGGGCATAACAAAAGCGGGTATGCTAAACCATGGTGCATCAATTACCGGCTGAATACTTACAAGCCCGAAAAAGAAAGCAGCAGTGTATCCGGCAATAATACCGCCTAAAATAGGTACAAGTTTAAATGTGCCCTTTGCAAAAAGTGAAATAAAAATTGTTGTACACATTGCAATCAGGGCTACTGTTACATTATTCAACTGTCCGTCGCTGTTTTTTGTCATACCGATTGCAACAGGGGCAAGGCTTAAGCCAATTACAATAATTACAGGGCCGATTACATGTGACGGCAGAAATCTGTGAACAATAGCAATACCGTATTTTTTTATCAGGCCTGCAAAGAAGATCTGCACAAAACCTGCGGCAACAAGCCCGCCAAGTGTACCCTTTAGACCATAAAGGTGTGTTGCGGCGCCAATGGGTGCAATATAAGCAAAAGATGATGCGAGAAAGATAGGAATTTTACCTTTTGTAACGAGATGGAACAATAAAGTACCAACCCCTGCGGTAAAAAGTGCTACATTCGCGTCCAGACCTGTTAAAAGAGGGACTAGTACAAGTGCTCCAAAAGCGACAAAGAGCATCTGCATCCCCAGAATAATTCTTTTGATTTCCATTTAACCTCCCTTATTATTTTGTTCCGTATAACCGGTCACCGGCATCACCGAGACCTGGAATTATATATTTATTATCATCAAGGTATTCATCCACACTCCCTGTAAAAATCTGGACATCCGGATGAGCATCCTCAACAACTTTAATCCCTTCAGGGGCTGAAATAATCGAAATTAGAACAATATTGCCGTATCCCTGTTTTTTTAGCATATCAATCGCAGCCACTACAGATCCCCCCGTGGCAAGCATGGGATCGATTATAAAGACCAGCGGATTTATAAGGTTTTCCGGAAGTTTGGAGTAGTATTCTACCGGAAGTTTTGTATCGTGGTCACGGTAAATTCCAAGAAATCCGACCCTGGCATTAGGCACAAGTGAGAGAATACCGTTAAGCATCCCCACTCCAGCCCTGAGAATGGGAACAACCACTATATCGTTCTTCATCCTCTTCCCTGTCATTAGGGTCATGGGTGTTTTAATTTCACAATCCTCTACTTCTATATTTTTAAGAGCTTCATAGCAGATAAGCATTGTTATTTCACTTGCCAGCTCTCTAAATTCTTTATGGCTGGTATTGATATCTCTCAGTGCTGTTAACTTATGTGTTAAAAATGGATGGTTTATTTCATGATACATTTGCGGACCTCTTTCTGATTTTTTTTGCGCCAAAAAAAACCTGAATAAAATTCAGGTTTTTAAATAGTAATTAATTGATTGCTGATTTCGAAAAAAATATCTCTATATATTATCCTTATCACAGTCAAAGCATGTCCCTGGAATAATTTTATTAAAATTTCTTTTGAAAAAGACTAATTGATATAATTTTTTTAAAGTATTTAAAGTCAATAAATATTTTAAAAAAAGATAAAAACAAATCAATGTTAATTCCTTCACTTATATTTGAAATATAATGCTTCAATATCCCCGCCGGCGAAGGCGGCGGGGATATTGAAAACAGCATAATTACACTAAAATATATCCTTAGGAATAATAACTGAAAACGTATTTTTATTTAACGATTCCTGATGCTGCCCTTATCCCTGATGCCCAGGCTCCGGTTATTCCTCTGGATGTGCCTGCACCATCACCAATCATGTAAATATTTTTTTTAACGCAAAAATGATTATCAATAAACTCAGGCCTGATAGCGTATGTTTTAATTTCAGGGTAATAGATGATAGTTGATGGATGCATAATCCCGGGAATAATAGTATCGAGCATTTTCATGGCACGCCAGATATCACGCATAATTTTAGAAGGAATGGCAAGGCTCACATCCCCCGGGGTTGAACTTTTAAGTGTTGACTCGAAATCGTAAAGGTCAAGATTAAAGGTTTCTTTTGAGGATCTTTTCCCAAGCCTGAAATCACCGATTCTCTGCATCATGGGCTGACCGCCGGAAAGCTGCATAGCCATACGCCCCAGAATTTCAGCAAACTGATGACCGCTGACAACAGGATCTGTAAGAGTTATAGTCTTAAGCATTGCAAAATTTACAAGCCCATTAGGCTTCCTGTCAGTTGAATAGGCATGTCCGTTTACAGAGTAATATGTTTCATATTTTTCCTTAACAATATGGGCAGACCCGGAATTGGTGCAGAATGTCCTTACCCTGCCGGGAAAGATAAATTTAGGATCATAGTAATCCTTCACGATAGGATAATACTCCTCTTTTGCCTCAACTCTGATCCCAACATCAACAACATTGTCCGAATAATTGATCTCAAGTGTATCCATAATATTTTGAAGCCATGTGTACCCGGCCCGTCCTGGAGCAATCACCAGATTAGAAAATCCCACCGCATCTCCGGTTGACAGTTCTATTATACGCTTTTCATAATCAATGACAGTCATAGCAGTTTCAAGTGCAACAGTTACACCAAGATCCTGAAGCTGTTTAATCAGGTCAGCTATAAGCCCTTTAGCCCGGTCTGTTCCCACATGGGCCTGCTTAATATTAAGGAGTTTTACTCCCAGTTTGTCAGCCCTGTTCGCATAGACATCAAGATTTCTCTGCTGCACATAATCAGGTTTGAGATGATCAGCTACCTCCTGAAGGAGAATATCAGCTTCTTCCTCATCCCAGAGCTCTGTAGTAAATCCCACAGGAAACGTATAGTTCTGCTTACAATCGTTGCGTAGACCACCTGAGCTGATTTTAGATTTTTCGATTAAGAGGATAGATTTGTCTGAATGTTCGGCAAGGTAAAAGGCTGCTCCAAGTCCTGCAGGTCCGGAGCCGACGATAATAACATCAAAGCTGTTTTTCATAGGGGGGGTCCCTTAAGATATTCAGAGTTTATTAATCACAATGCTTAATATAGCTTTTAGTAACTGCTGAGTCTATTATTTTTTTTGCATAGTCCCATAATTTATCAGATCCGCTCTTAATTACACTGTTTCTCTTTAACACCTGATCGTAGGTAATACTGTTTTCCTGCCATGATTTACCCTCTGAAGCATAGTTAAGATTAACAGGCTGAAATCTGTCAAGGGCATTGGCAAAGTTAGCTTCAGGTGATTGATTCTTTTCAAATTCCTGCCATGTAAACATGAATTCTTCTTTCTGGTCATTAGGGAGCAGGGAAAAGAGACGTTCTGCTGCAGCCATCTCCCTTTCAGCTTTACCTTCATTTGCTGCAGCATCGTAACAGTATGCATCACCGGCATCAATTTCGATAATATCGTGAATAATTACCATTTTTACTACTTTAAGAATGTCAATACTGCTGTTACTGTGTTCAGCAAGGAGTATGGCCATCAATGAAAGATGCCAGGAGTGCTCAGCATCATTTTCAAATCTTGACCCGTCTGCAAGGTAAGTCCTTCTGTATATTGATTTAAGCCTGTCAGTCTCAAGAATAAAGTTGATCTGCTGTTTCAGCCTGTCATCTTTCATCGAATTATACCTCTATTCCTCAAGAGCGCCTGTGAACATATGGGGCGTAACTGATAAGGAAGCGCCATCATCATTCATCATCGACTCAGCTAAAGCAAAAAAGTGGGGGAGCTGAGATTCTATAAAGAATCTCCCGGACTGAATTCTCCCTGCAAGAAAGGCTGCGTCAATGTCTGATGCAGAGAGAGTTTTTATATCTGCATCCGGATTTGCCTTTAAGATATTATTTAGCCTTGTCTGTACCTCAGTCATACTCCAGATGTGACACCATGATAATACCAGCAGATAAAATGCTCTGAGAAAGGATGTGGAGTGAGTAAATATTTCAAGTATCCTCCCTTCATTCATCCTTTTTTTCATTTTGCTGATCACCATATCGAGGTTTTCTATGCCGTCACGAACCCGATTTATATATTTATCTTCTACAATCCCATATGCATCTTCCAGTGTTTTTTCAACAACATTTTTCCAGATATTATACCCTTTCTGGTTTTTATTCATCAGCACTTTCCGCATAAGAAGGTCAATTGACTGGATGCCGTTAGCCCCTTCAAATATTGAGAGTATGCGGCAGTTTCTGTAGAGCTGTTCAACCGGGTAGTCCATACAAAAGCCGTACCCGCCGAAGACCTGCATTGCTTCAGAAGTAACCAGAATAGAAGTATCGCTGCATCCAGCTTTACAGATGGGAACCAGAAGCTCAACTATTGCTTCAGCATTTTCAGCTTCCTCCCCTTCAAGGACTTTCATGAGATCCTGATTGTAGTAGTTATAATTAATCATTATCCTCTGGGCATCTATATATGATCTCATCCAGAGGAGCATTCTTGATACGTCAGGATGATTTATAATTTCTGTTTTAGGGGCATCAGGATTCATGGCATTAAGTATATGGCTCCCCTGAATCCGGTTTTTCGCGTAGGTTACTGAATTAAGGTATGCTGTAGAGGATGTTCCCTGAGCCTGTACAGCTGTACCGAGTCTGATTGTGTTCATCATCTGGAACATAATCTTCATCCCCATCCGTTCTTTACCGAGAAGATACCCACGGCAGGAGTTGTTCTCTCCAAACACCATGGTGCATGTAGCTGAACCTTTTATTCCAAGTTTATGTTCAATACCGGCGCAGATGACATCATTGAATTCGCCGTTTGAACCGTCTTCGTTCACATGATACTTGGGTACAAGAAAAATAGAAATACCCTTTGTCCCTGCAGGGTCACCCTCTATACGCGCTAGAACCGGATGTATCATGTTGGAATAAAGATCATTATCCCCGCTGGAGATAAAAATTTTCTGTCCTGTAATAAGATAGGTACCGTCATCCTGCAGTGTTGCTTTTGTTTTCAAATTCCCCACGTCAGATCCTGCATCAGCTTCTGTAAGGCACATTGTTCCGCCCCATGTACCTGAAATAAGTCCGGGCAGATATAGATTCTTCTGATCTTCAGTTCCGAATTCCTTTATAAGGTTTATTACTCCGGCAGAAAGTATTGTATACATCATTAGATTAGGTGCTGCAGCGCATATATACTCAAGGGAGGCAGCCCCGACAGACCTGGGCGGGATCTGGCTCCCGTCATGAGAGTCCAGGAGAAGAAGCGACATCAGGCCTGATTCATAGTACATCTGAAGAGCAGGTTTCAGTGAGTCAGGCACTTTTACATTTTTTGTAACCGGATTCCAGGAGCACCCCTCCCGGTCTGAAGGTTCAAAGGTTTTATGGAATTCATTAACTGAAATTGTTTCAACAAGATCGATGAGCGCTTCAAGACTATCTTTATCATAGTCGGAAAAATTATTATATTGTGCAAGGTTCTGAACTTTCAGGATATCAAATAAAACAAACTTTAAGTCTTTGGTATCAACAAGTGAATTAAGCATTATGCACCTCTTGCAAATTGGAAAAATATTAAAATATGCAACTTGTTTCATAATTGATTCATCGAATCAAAAAGTCAAGAAAAATAAGATGTAAGAACCGATCTGATGATCTAAAAAATATATGCCAGGCTGAAAATGACTGAATATGCAAGCGCTGCTATAGCAACTTTTCTAAGCTCATTGTCAAGATCTGCCAGGTCTATATTTGTAATAACAGCAGCCAGATTATAAATAAGAGGGATAAAAACCAAAGTATAAAAAAGCTGGTGAATCGCTGAATAGTTAATGTAAGTATAGATTAAACTTGATGTAATTGCCGCAAGAATTATAAAACCGTGATATATTTTAGATTTTTCCCTACCGAGTATACCGGCAAGAGTCAGCTTCCCGCTTCTGCTGTCGTTTTCTATATCCCTCATATTATTAAGATTAAGTACAGCTACACTCATGAGTCCGATTGCCATGGAAGGGAATATGAGGTCGAATCTGACAAATCCGCTGTGAAGAAAAAAAGCTCCCATTGTGCCCACTGGGCCGAAAAAAATCAGTACAAACAAATCCCCCATGGCCCTGTAGCCGTATGGCTTTTTACCAACCGTATATTTTATTGCAGCTGCAATTGCTGCAAGCCCGATTGCAAGAAGAATCAGAGTATAATTGAAACTCATAAACCTTGTCCCATAATAAACAAGGAAAAGACCTGATACTGATGAGATAATGACAAAGATGATTATCATAACTTTCATCTGAACCATTGTAATATCGCCCTTCTGCAGAGCCCTGGCAGGGCCGATCCTTTCTGCATTATCCGCTCCTGTAATCATATCGCCATAATCATTGGCAAGATTTGAAAGGATCTGAAGTGAGAGTGTTGTAATTACGCATAGCCAGAAAATAAGGTGGCTGAAGATTCCGTAAGAGAGGGAAAGAAAACTTCCGAGTATTACACTGGAAAGAGAAAGCGGAAGAGTTCTGAGCCTGAATGAGACGATCCATGATTTTAGTGCTGTCATTAAATAATCCTGTAAGTTTTAGTCGATTTTTATGATTACAATCAGTATTTATTCCTAAACTTATTATTGTTAAAAACTGCTCTATTATTTTCTCCTGCGAAGGGAGGGATATAAAATTGTCTATTTATATATTTTTAGGAATTAACATTGAATTATACTATGATTTTTACAAAAAAATAGTATATTTATACATATGAGTGCAACAACTATTTTTACGATAAGGGGTAAAACAATGACCGGTAAAACTGCGGCATTATTTTTAATTTTTTCAATGTTATCAGCACTGATTTTTTTTAATATAAGTAAAGCTGAAGCTGATCAGGGTGTTTACGAGAAGAAATGCTCCACATGTCATTCACTTAGAAAGCCGGAAGTTTATTCAAAAAAACAGTGGGATTATCATGTAAAACGTATGGCTGACAGGGCAGGGCTTACATCAGCTGAGATTAAAAGCATTATTGATCTGCACACAAAGTAGCAGATGAGTTTAGCCGGGCGCGGAATTAATTTTTTTTGAATAAGCCATTACCCTCCGGGGCAATGTTTACAGTTTCGCAACTGCCCCACAACACCCCCCGGAGGAGGGCTTAAAGGCTGTGTTATTAAACTTTTGATTTGTTTAAAGAGTTTAGTACTGAAAAATTATATCAGCTTCCGGTCATAATAAATGTGAGCAGGAGTAAGTTTCCGGAATTTTTATTTATCAGCCCGGATTTAAAACCTCGCTGAGATTCTGCTTACTGCAAAGAGAATAATTATAGCAGCAGGAAAGATGTAAACCTGAAACTGATCCATACCGGAAAGTTTCATGAACAGGGCAGCACCCCCTCCGGCGATGCATGCAGAAACTGCACCTGCTGCATTGAGTGATAGTCTCTCCCTGTAGAATCCGAAAACTACAGGTATAATAATCCCTGAAGTATAAATGGTAAGAGCCAGGAGGAGAGATTTTATTATTCCGTCAATGTATAGCGCTAAAGCCAGTGACACCAGTCCTGTGACCAGAATAATAATCCTGGTAAATCTCAGCTCACTCTTTTCATCTGCATCTTTATAAAACAGAGGCTTTAAAACATCTGCCGAAAGTATTATCCCTGATGTGAGGAGGCACGTGTCAGCTGAAGACATTACAGCAGCAAGTAGAGCAGCAAATATTATCCCTTTCAAACTGTCGGGCAGTGTTCTCATAGCCAGGTCAAGAAAGGCACCTTCCGGAGCAATACCGGGATTTACACCTTTAGCGTAGATACCTATTATTGTAACTGAAAGGGCAATAACCATGAGTATTGCTGCTGCTGCAAAGACAGCTTTTTTTGCTGTTATACTATCCTTTGCAGAGAGAATCCTGGAATAAATATCGGGGCCTGCCAAAAATGATGTTCCAACAAAGAGAAAAAATATAAGTATATCATTATAACCGAAATAGCTGTTAACAGGGAATTCAAGAAAAGTTTCCGGCAGATCAAGGGACCAGGGGGAACCGTACTTTACGTATGACATGATCAGAATGAGAAATATTCCGGTAAAAATCAGAACTGTCTGGAAAAAATCTGTTTTAATGATGGATAACTGTCCGCCGCTTACTGTATAGATTATAAAAACAGAACCGCAGAGAATGACAAAAAACCTGAAATAGCCGGGCCAGAGAATATCGAGAATTTTTCCTGCTGCTATCATCTGGGCTGAAATAATCCCTGTCCATGCTGTAATTATAACCACAGATGAAACAAGCTTGAGCACTCTGCTGTTATACTGCTTCTCCAGAATTTCCGGAAGAGTGTAGACCCCGCAGTCACGGACCTTTTTCGCCCAGAAGGCCGCAAGTATCATCATACATACAGATCCGCTTATGAGCCACCAGGCGCCTGGAAGCCCTCTTGAGAAACCTATTCCTGCAAGGCCGAGTGTGGCAGAACCGCCGATTGTTGTTGCCACAAGTGACCCTGAAAGCCAGAGCGTTGATGTGCCCCTTCCGCTCACATAGAAAGAACTGATACTGCTGACTTTTCTGTAACTGAAAAAACCGATAAGAAGCATAAAAAATAAAAATCCGGAAAAAATTGCAATATTCATTCTGCTCTGACCCCAATATCAAATATAGTTAATGTCCCCTGAGTTTATCAGGCGTTCTCCTGTTTCTGTTTCAACAATCAGAAAACCTTCGGCATTGAGTCCTTTCACAACGCCGGTAAATGTTTCATCAATAAGGGACACCTTAATCTGTCTTCCGATAATTGAAGCTTTCTCTTTCCATATATCCAGAATATCGGAGAAACCTGAGTTGATGAAATTGAGATAATATCTTTCGAAATTACGGAGGAGCGATTGAAGAAAAGCACACCTGTCTATATCGCCTCCTCTGGAGTCGGATACAGATGCGGCTATTTTTTTAACATCTGAAGGGTAATCCTCCGGGCGGGTGTTGAGATTGATTCCAATTCCTGTGATGATGAAATCGATTTTATCCGCATCCCCTTTCATCTCTGTAAGTATGCCGGAAATTTTCCGGCCATTTATGAGTATGTCATTGGGCCATTTGATTTCATGATTTTTTATGCCGAATTCATCCAGGGTATCTGAAAGGGCAACAGCTGCTGCAATAGTTATACCTGAAGCTTTTGACGGAGCTATTTGAGGCCGCAGTATGATTGATAAATAAAGACCGCGACCCTGAACAGATAACCAGGATCTGCCGAAACGCCCTTTGCCGCCGGTCTGATTCTCCGCAACAAGGACTGTCCCTTCCTCAGCGCCCTGTGAGGCGAGTTTAAAAGCATCAATATTGGTTGATACAGTCTCTTCGCATACTATGAGGTTTTTCCGGCCTATCACTTCTGTGTTGAGATTGTTCCTGATTTTATATTCATCAAGGCTTGAACCCGGGGCTTTAAATTTATACCCAAGCTTGCTCGATGATTCAATTATGTATCCCTTCTCTTTAAGAAACTTAATGTTTTTCCATACAGCAGTTCTGCTGATCCCCAGGCTGCTGCTGATCTCCTCACCGGAGATCCAGCTATCTCTGCTGCTGTAGAGATATTCAAGGATGCTCTGTCTGTTGTTCATAAAATCCCCCTGTTCAGGGATAAGAATAAGCAGAGCGAGCTATTGTCAACCATTAAATTTATAGAGTTAACAATCAACTCTTTACTAATCAGGTTTACAGGTCTCAGCAAAGTGCTGCAGGGTGGACTCAGCAGGGTTTACAATGTCAGATGAAAATAGAAGACCCTTTCTCTGGATAAATTCATCCTGTTTACCCTTATTCCATTGCGACAGTGGCCGGAAATAACCGGAGACCCTTGAATAAACCTCTGCAGGAACAACTATTCTTGACATATCTTACCTCCATGTAATTCTGGAAATATAATTTCATTTGAATTTTATGTCAACAAAATTATAGTATACATGCGTTTATTTTTTACTACCAGTTCAATTCTATGGGTGGTGTCATTCCTGCGTATGCGGGAATCTCAAAACTTCTGATTTTTTAGGGGATTCCGGCACTACGTTGTCACTTCGGCCGGAATGACAGAATTTCCCTACATAATTGTACTGCTGCTATATTTTACTACTATAATCTTGACAACATTTGCACTAGGGACTATTTTCTTTATTGAAACAACTAATTGGAAATCAAGGTAACAAGGTATGAAATTCAGGCCCTGTATAGATATTCATGAAGGGAAGGTAAAACAGATTGTAGGGGGTACTCTGAGCGATTCAGGGGCTCAGGAAAATTTTGTTTCTCAACATGATGCTGACTACTACGCTTCAATATACAGAGAGGATTCTTTTCCGGGGGGCCACGTTATAATGCTGGGTCCCGACAACAGGGAACAGGCACTTAAAGCACTTAAGGCTTACCCCGGAGGGCTTCAGATAGGGGGGGGGATAAATCCGGATAATGCTCAGGAGTATCTTGATGCCGGCGCTTCCCATGTTATTGTCACATCCTATGCTTTTTCCAATGGAATGATTAATTTTAATAATCTGGCTCAACTTGTGAAAGAAGTGGGCATAGATAAAATTGTATTAGATTTAAGCTGCAGGTTAAAGAACGGCAGCTATTATGTTGTTACAGACAGGTGGCAGAAGTTTACTGATTTTATAATCAACAGGGATAATTTTTCTATTCTTGAAAAATACTGTTCTGAATTTCTTGTACATGCTGCTGATGTTGAGGGGAAAAGAGGTGGAGTTGACAGATCTCTTATCGGAATCCTTGCGGAAGTAACAGAGCTCCCTGTAACTTATGCAGGGGGTGTAAGGGACATTTCAGATCTCGATAAAGTTTTTGAAGCAGGGAAGGGGGGAGTTGATATTACAATCGGCAGTGCCCTCGATTTATTTGGCGGGGATTTGCCATACGATGAAGTTAAGGAGCTTTTCCGGACACGGTATGCCACACAATTTTAAAAAATCATATTATCATTCTATTATTATTCTGTGTATTTATGCATAATCTCCGCGGTTTTTCTGTCGCGTATCTGTGCAATTTCGTTCCAGAGCCTTTCAGCTGTTTCACGGTTTTTACTGTAATACTGTCTGCTTATCATTAAATAATAATGTTTTTGAATAAATGGCCTGGGGAGTTTTTCTATGTCTGTGATTTTATGCAGAAGTAAATAGTTGTCTGCCACAAGATCCTGATGGGCAAATCCTGATATGCGTCCTGACTGTAGTTTTAAAAAATTCTGCTCAGTGGTTCTTGACCCGTCATCAACATGGACCCCCATTTTTTTAAGGTCCTGAACTACCGAATAGCCCGTATTAGCTCCGATGCTGTTTCTGATATCGGATTTGTCAAATCCGGAAAAACTGTTTCCATCCCAGTTAAGCGGTGATCCTTTTTTCTTGTAGATATAATAGCGCAGTGTTGCGATTCTTCTTCTCCCGTCGGGAGTCCCTTTTATTTCAGGATATACCCCGTTTAAAGTTCTCTCCCTGCTGTATGAAAACATGAATGCCCCGTCTATAATATTGCCTTCTTTCAGTGAGGCCTGAACACGTTTATTTGGAAGTGCTATAAATATTACTTTAATCCCTGTATTTCCGGCAGCTTCTGATATTATTTCAAATGCAATACCTGGAGGATTTTTTTCATGAGCTATCTGGTAGGGATAGGCTTCAGAATCGGAGTAGCCTAACCGTAAGATATTATCTTCCGCTGTATGGACCGTGCCGCAGAAAAGGGTTAAGAGAAAAACGAGAGCTGTGAATGTCCGGCAATATGGCAATTTTATTATCATCAATTCTCCCGATTCTCTGAAAAAGCTTTCCTTATTATAATAAAACTGTATTTTAGAAAAATGTCAAGTTTTTTAACCGGATTTACTTTTCTGCAATAATAGAGTGGAGTTTGGATGAAAGCTGTTCAATTGAAGCCGGTTTTTTAATAAAACCGGAGGCACCTGCATCTATTATATTTTTAATCAGTTCATCTGAATCCAGGCCTGAAGTCATAAGTACCTTTAAATGGGGATTAATTCTTTTCAGTTCAATCAGCGCCTCTAAACCCGATTTTACCGGCATCACAGTATCAAGAAGAACAGCCCTTATTTTTTTTGAATTTTTTTTATACAGTTCAACTGCCTCCTCCCCGTTAGTCCCGGTTATAACATCATAACCGCATTCAGAAAGCATCAAATTACTGGTATTAAGAATACTCTCTTCATCATCCACAACAAGGATTGTTCCATATCCCCTTATTACATTGCTCTTTGCAGCCTCATTACTCTCTTTACATTCTGTTCTATTTTTATTATAGACCGGCAAATAGATTGAAAAGACCGTCCCAATCCCGACTTCAGAGTAAACATCAATAAATCCGCTGTGGGCCTTTATTATTGAATATGCAATTGACAGCCCCAGTCCTGTCCCCTTCACAGAAGATTTTATTTTTGTTGTAAAAAAAGGATCAAAGATCCGGGAGAGGGTGTTTCTGTCCATCCCCACGCCTGTATCTTTAACGCTTATAAGCCAGTATTCACCCGGCTCTACCTCAGGACGGGATTCTATAAAATTACAGTCAGCGTCGAGTTTTGTTATACTTAAAGAAAGTTTTCCACCGGCAGGTTCTTCCGGTTTCCGCATAATAGTCATACTATGGGAGGCATTAATGCACAGATTAAGCATAACCTGCTGAATCTGCGACGTGTTTATCATTGCTGTTGCCTCTTCAGAGTATTTTGAAATTGAAATGGATATGGATTTATCGAAAGAATTGGAACAGATTTTACCTATCTGTTCAAGTATCTGGTTCAGATCTTCATTATGAAGCTCAATGTCCGATTCTTTTTTTGAGAGATTCAGAAGCTCTGCGGCAATAGATGCTCCGTATTCACAGCTTTTTTCAATCAGATCCAGGTCCTTTGTCATATCCTCCGGTTTTTCAATTCTCCCCTTGCTTATCATGTACTTTAATAGCGATGCAGTTGCAAGAATGCTTCCCAGTATATTATTAAAATCGTGTGCTACTCCTGAAGCCAGGAGCCCTATACTTTCGATTTTCTGTACATGTCGAAGCTGCTTATCTTTTTTTTCAAGTTCTGTAATATCGTCTATGCGCAGAACAAGGCTTTCTGAATGTTCATGTTTAAGAAGAAAAATAAAAAGATTAAAAAACATGTTTTTATATCCGGTCAGATTTATCCTGTAGAAAGATCGGGGTTTTTCGGAAAAATCGGGCGAATCAATATTAAAAAGAAATACAGCAAGTTCAGGCTTAATATCTTTAAGATATTTACCCTGGGCCTCTTCGCTGCTGATTCCTATAAACTTTTCCGCAAGCCTGTTATAGCCGATTATTCTCCCCTGCCGGTCAAACTGTATCAGTATTGAGGGCATAAATTCAATGATTGACTTAATTGAAGAGATACTCTCCCTCAGTTTGCTTCTCATATTATTAAAACTGTCCGCAAGCTTTCCTATTTCATCTCCGCTTCGAACATCAATTCCATGTGTCAGGTCTCCTTCTGAGATTTTATCTGCCACAAGAAGCATCTCATCAAGCGGCTTAAGCACTCTTCTGGTTATCAGTCTCACACTCTGAATGGTTATTGAAAATATCACTATAAAGAGCGCCAGAAGTTTCAAAATAATAAAATAGAGGTTCCGGTTATATTCATCTCTTGTAACAACCAGCTCAAGTTCCCCTATTTTCTGATCATGCTTGTATATATCTTTCCGGATTGGAGCTTCACGGGATATTGAATTTTTAGTGTCCAGATTAATCAGATAGCGTCCATTGTTGTCAATGATACTGATTGATGATATTTCCGAAATGGCATAGAATGCCTCAACCGATTTTTTTAAACCTACATTATCGTAGTTCCAGATATACTCCAGGTTGCTCAAAACTATCAGTTCAGCATACTTTTCGGAATTACTTTTTAGAATTTCCACATTCCGCTTATTCTGATCAATAAGCATATATAATGCAAAAACAGCGAAGCAGATAAAAAGTACCATACCTGTGGGGATTGAAAACTTCTGTCTCAGGTTTAATTGATTTATGTATTCACCGGGGTCCTTGAATAATTTTATTATTCTCATAACTTTAACATCATCCGGCCTTATTCTCAGGAAACATTGGTATGGCCCGCAACAGGTATACCGGAACTATTTGACGATAAAATACTATATTCATTATTCAAAAAGGGTATACTTTAGAAACATTGTCAAGAAAGATACTTTTTGAATCTTCTGATATTTTTTACTTGAGTTTTTTAAATCAGGTATGATTACTTTAGGTACACTTTTCGGGAGTATGTCACTATAACTATCTTTTCAATTTGGAGTATTCTCTCTTCTTAGTCAGAATGTTTTAGAGAAGATCAATCTTCAAAAAGACGGAAAAAATGCGAAAGCTTATCAGGTTAAGCAGGTGCGTTCAATACTACTTTCATATGAATTGAGGTTAAAGAATGATGAATAGATATGAGATAATTATCTATTATGATGGAAATGATTTAATTTATGTGGCAGAGATGCCTGAACTTGCTGGATGTTCTGCTCATGGTAATACCGAAGAGGAGGCCCTGGCCAATGTGAAGGAGGCTATGGAGCTATGGATAGAGGCGGCTGTTGAACGATCTGAGCCTGTGCCTGTTCCACGTGAACGGCGTCTCATGTATGCGTGATCAGAATTGGAATTGTTCTGCGGTTTTAGCTTCGTTTGATAATCCCCACGTGTCTCTGCCCTCTTTAATAAGGGGAGTAACCATAATTATGCAACCTGTATTAAATCTTTTTTAATCTGATCAAGAAAAGGGTTTCCTTTTGCAAATTCCTCCGGTGTTACTGGATGTGGTTCGATACGCCTGTCAATTTTTCTTCGAAGCTTCATAAGTAGCTGCAGATCCTCTACAGGATCATCAAGAAAATCGGGAGACACTACAAGAACATCAATATCGCTGAATTCGTTGAAATTATCTTTGGAATATGAGCCGAAAATATATACTCCGCTTAAAGAAATTACCTTGCTTAGTTCAAGAGTGTATTTTTCGATTATCAGGATTATATCTTTTCCAGTTCGCTGATTATCCATCTTCGTATCTCCAGAATTTTATTGATGCTCTCTTTGGTAAAATCTTTGGTGCATTTTTTGTAAAATGAATTTTTATAATCGGGATATCTGGCATTAATATTAAACGTGGTAATCATATCAAGCTTATCTTCAAGATCTTCATTAAGCTCAAGGCCGCATAATCCACAGATTCTTGACAGGTCATGAATCCTTGGAACATCAGCCCCTTTCAGCTTTACAAAAAGGGCTTTTAATATTTTCTCAATAACCAGATGACCCATGAATAAAGACCAGTGGTAATCACCTGCTTCAAACAGGTGATTCATAGTTATTAAATCTTTATCTGAAGTTTCTATCCAATATCGGATCAATTCTGTCTTATTCATAGATTATACCTGAGTTTAATATTTAAACAGTAAAATGCAAAAAAACTGATGAGTCAATTAAAATATTTAACCACTTCAAGGAGTATGAAGCACAGTACAGTAATTTTAAATTTATTCCTGTAGCAGCTGATAGCGCAGGGTGGAGCGGGAAAACCGGCTTTGTCACTGATGTACTCAAGGAGATCGATCTTGATAATTCAAGAATATACATGTGCGGCCCTGAAGCCATGACAATTAATTCAATGGCTCTTTTAAAAAATATGAATGTTCCGGAAACCGCTGTGAGTTATGAAAAGGCGTAGCAGTTAAATATTTAACAACAGAAAACCTGCTCCGGATATAGATATCTTTCCGGGGCAGGGCAATGTCATTAAGTTAAAATCTTCACAGTTTCGCAACTGCCCCGAAACCCCTTGAAGGGGGTTTAAATAAACTTTTAATTTGTTAAAAGAGTTTAAAAGTCCCCCTCCGGGGGATTTAGGGGGCTTAACTTGATATTTTTCCGGGGCAGGGGATATTAAAACTCTAATTCTGCAGCAATCGCCAGCTTCTGACTCTACCTGTACAAAAATGAATAAAAACTTGACACGAACAAAGAATACGTTCAGAAAAACAGAAGTACATATTCCGGAGTCAGCAGGTATGAAAGAATTTACAGGTTATGACCTGATCGAAAAACTTAATGAAAGTCAAAGTTCCTTAATATACAAAGCATTAAATAAAAAAACAGGGGAAACCTGCGTTCTTAAAATTTTAAAAACCAGGCATCCCTCCCTTTCCGATATTGCCCGTTTTAAGCATGAATATGAAATAATAAAAAATTCAAATATCCCCGGCATAATTAAAACCAGGGAAATTATTATTGAGCATGATTCTATTGCTATTGAGCTTGAATATTTTAACGGGACAGGGTTGAAAGATCTTATCGGAACAGAATGGATGAATACCGGAAATATCCTTGAAACAGCAGTGAGACTTTCTGAAGCCCTGGGGGCTCTTCATCAGGAGGGGATATCACACCGGGATATTAAGCCTCAAAATATCCTTGTTAACAATGAAACAGGCGATGTGAGGATTACAGATTTTGGTATATCATCTGTCATAACACATGAAAATGATGAGCTTTATAATCCCGGTGTTATTGAAGGGACGCTCTTTTACATGTCTCCGGAACAGACAGGGAGAATGAACAGATCAGTAGACTACAGGACTGATATTTACTCACTGGGGATTACACTTTATGAAATGATATCGGGGAAGCCCCCGTTTGTTTCTGATGATCCCATGGAAATTATTTTTTCACATATTGCCAGAAACCCTGTACCTCTTATTGAAATTAATCCGCAAACAGCTCCAGTCCTTTCTGCTGTTATACAGAAATGCCTTGCAAAGACTGCTGAAGAGAGGTACCAGAACGCTTATGGACTTGCTGCTGATTTAAAAACATGTCTTCAATCTTTACGGACTTCCGGCACTGTAGCTGACTTTATCATTGCACAAAAAGATATATCTGACAGATTTAATATACCGCAAAAGCTTTATGGACGCGAAAAGGAGGTAGAACTCCTCTTATCGACATTCCGTCGAGTTGGAACCGGCACAAAAGAATTGTGCCTTGTGTCCGGATCACCGGGGATCGGGAAATCAGCATTGATTGAAGAGATACAGAAACCCATAGTAGAGAAAAGGGGCTATTATATTTTCGGTAAATATGACCAGTTTAAAAGGGATGTCCCTTACAGCGGTTTAATACAGGCTCTGCAGGCACTTGTTAAACAGATACTTACGGAAAACAGTGAAAAAATTGAGGTGTGGCGAAAAAACCTCATTAAAGCGCTCGGCCCTAATGGTAAAATCGTAACTAATGCTATCCCTGCTCTTGAACTGATTATAGGTGAACAGCAGCCCCTTCCGGAACTTGGGCCTGAGGGTTCACAGAACCGGTTTGTTGCTGCTTTCAAAAATTTTGTAACAGTTTTTGCCCGTAAAGAACATCCTCTGGTTATTTTTCTTGATGACCTGCAATGGGCAGATGCGGCCAGTCTTAATATGTTTGAACGCCTTATGCTGGACAGGGAAATACGCCATATATTTCTTATCGGCGCATATAGGGGAAATGAAATTAATAACAATTCCCGGCTTATCAGACTTATCGATTTTCTTAGAGAAAGTGATGTTCCTGTGAGATCAATGGAACTGGGACCGGTAACACCGGAGGACTTTCTCGATCTGGTTAAGGATATTCTTAAGTGCACGGCTGAAGAAGCATCCCCTCTTGCAGATCTTGTATATGATAAAACAGGGGGGAATCCATTCTTTTTTATTCAGTTTATGAAATCTCTCTACGACGGCCATTTAATAAAGTACAATCCGGACAGAGGCTGGGAATGGAGTATTGAAAAAATAAAATCCATGGAAGTCACGGAAAATGTTGTTCAGCTTATGGCCGAAAAAATTTCTTCCATGAATCCTGCAGCAGTTGAAGTACTTAAAGTATGCGCCTGCATCGGGAACCGTTTTGACCTGGAAACTCTTTCCATAGTTTACGAAAGACCTGTTGATGATATTGTAAATGATCTTTCCGAAGTAGTAAAAGAGGGACTGGTCTTTTTTTCAGGTGATTATTACAGGTTTCTTCATGACCGTATACAGGAGGCGGCTTATTCCCTTATTTCAGCTGAAGAGAAACCGGCACTTCATTACCGGATAGGAAACTGGGTAAAGAAAAACAGCGACAGCAGAATGTTGAAAGAAATGATTTTCTACATTGTTAATCATCTTAACAATGCTTCTGAACTTATAACATTATCTGACGAAAAAAGGGAACTGCTTGAACTGAACCGGATTGCCGGGAATAAGGCAAAACTGTCTACTGCCTATGAATCAGCATCTAAATATTTTGAAACAGCGCTTTCACTCCTTGAAAAAAACCAGTGGCAGTCCGATTACATTACTGCATTTGATATGAGAATGAATCTTGCTGAGTGTGAACACCTTAACCGGAATTTCAGCCGCGCTGAAGAGCTTTTTGTAGAAATGATAGAAAATGCGGAAAATGACTACGACAGGGCAAGAGTTTATAATTTAAAAGTAATGATGATAGCCTCTCTCGGCAGGCATTCTGAAGCAGTAGCAGCAGGGATTGAGGGTCTCCCAATTTTCGGTCTGAAAATTAATCCCGATCCGGGGAACCTTGCAATTGCAGCTGCTGCATTAAAGATTAAATTTCTTATGAAAGGGAGAAGTATTGAATCAATCGGTGAACTGAATAGAGATAATAATGAAAAAAGTCTCCTCCTTATGCAGTACCTGATGAATCTTACTACTACCGCCTATTACCACAAGACTGAGCTTTCAATACTGCTGTCAATGAAGATGTTTGAGCTGACACTTAAACATGGTCTTTCAAGATACTCAGCTTATGCCTGTCTTGTTTACGGGACAGTTCTGGGCGCAGGCCTTGGAGATTTTAATAATGGTTACCGTCTTGGCAAACTTGCCTTTGAGCTTAATGATAGATTCAATAATGCGGAGCTCATGTCAAAGCTCTCACTCCTTTTCGGAGCCACAGTATCTATATGGAAAGAACATCCTGAAACAAGTATCAGCTATATCAAAAAGGCAATGGATCATTGCCTTGACAATGGTGACTTAAACTACGCAATTTTTACTGTACAGGCAATACTTATTAATATGATCCCTGCAGGCGTAAACCTTGATCAGATCTATCACGAATACACTTCTCATATCGACCTGTTAATAGAACTGCGCGATCCGGGAGCTGTGAACTATCTGATATCTGTAAGACAATTTATCCTTGCACTTAAAGGGGAAACTTCGGCCTCCGGATCAATGGATAACCATAGCTTTTCAGAAGAGGACCATGTAGCGGCAATGGGAAATGACAATATCCCCATAGTAATTCAAAGGCATTTCCAGTTAAAGGCCCAACTCCAGTATTTATTCCATGATTATATGGGTGCCCTGGCAAGTTCAGAGAGATCGGAAGAACTGATTAAATATTCACTGGGTCAGATTGTGGTTCCTGAACATTATTTCTACAGAGGGATGATTTTTGCTAAAATCTGCGACAATGAAAGTCTGGTGAAGAGATTTTTATATAAGAGAAAAATTAAATCAATACTTAATCGATTCCGTAAATGGGCAGAATTGAATCCTGCTGTTTTTACAGACAAAGAACTTATGCTAAGGGGGGAACTGGCGCGTTTAAACGGTGATAACCTCTCCGCCCTTTCTCTTTATTCAAAATCTGCTGATGCAGCCATCAAAGCTGGCTTTAAACAGACCGCGGCTCTCGCTAATGAGAGGGCCGGAATTTTATGTTCAAAGCTCGAACTTGCCAGCGCCGCAGAGACCTTTATGTCTGAGGCTGCATCATTTTACAGAAGCTGGGGAGCCGCGGGTAAAGCAGACAGGATTGAAGCTGCGGGGGAGAAATGGGACAGGGATTTATTATCAGGTGACACCAGTCCGGGTCATACAATTTCTGGATCAATAACCTCAACAGGGGTAAGTGTATCGGACAAACTTGATCTTTCAACTGTGTTGAAAAGCGCGCTTGCAATTTCCGGTGAAATCCAGCTGGAGAGACTTCTTGCTCAGATGGTTCATCTTCTTATGGAAAACGCCGGAGCTGATAGGGGGCTTATTCTTTTTGAAAGAAAAGGGGCACTTTTTATAGAAGCAGAAGGGCGTATCGGTGAAGACGTTTCTGTACTTAAGTCTATCCCGGTTGAAAGAGAAAATCCCGATCAGGAGGGGAGCACCTCTTTACATCTCCCCCTCTCTGTAATACATTATGCATCGCGTACTGGTGAACCTGTCGTTGTTAAAGATATGACTCTTGAGCCCATGTTCCGAAACGACCCCTATGTTGTTAATAACAGAACAGGATCTGCTCTTTGTGTCCCTCTTTATAAATCGGGAAAACTAAGAGCACTTTTATACCTTGAAAACAGCCTTGTTACAGGCGCATTTACCCCGGAAAGGGTTGAGATGATGAAGCTTTTATCCTCACAGATTGCCATTTCAATTGATAACGCCTCTCTCTATTCCAATATGGAAAGAATGGTACAGGAGAGGACTTCCCAGCTTCAGCATACACTTGATGAAGTACAGGCACTTAAAGAGCAGCAGGATGGTGATTACTTCTTAACAAGCATGCTTCTTGAGCCTTTAAATGTTTTAGATGTAAAACATCCCTTTGTGAAAATCAGCCGCATTGTTAAGTCAAAGAAACAGTTTACATTCAGGAAATGGGAGCGTGAACTTGGCGGTGATATATGCATAGCTTATGACCTGAATCTTAACGGAAAAGAAATGGCAGTTTTTGTCAATGCTGATGCAATGGGTAAATCTATACAGGGGGCAGGGGGGGCAATTGTGCTTGGCTCTGTTTTTAAGGCAATAGTTGAACGTACAAACAATTCTCCCAAACCTCTTATGCAAAGTCCGCAGGAGTGGATAATATCTGCTTTAAAGGGGCTTCAGTCAGTGTTTGAAAGTTTTGACTGCAGTATGATGATTTCACTTGTACTCGGTATTGTGGATCCCGCTGCATCGCGTCTCTACTTTATGAACGCGGAACACCCCTTTACTGTGCTATACAGGAATGGGAAATCAACCTTTCTTGAAAAAGAGCTGATTATGCGGAAGCTCGGTATACCTGAACTCCTGGTTCCTGAAAAAGTTTATCGGGTAGACCTTAAGCCTGGTGATGTTATAATTTCAGGATCAGACGGCAGAGATGATATTCTCATTACACACCCCGGTACCGGGGAAAAAGTTATGAATGAAGACGGAAATTTATTTCTAAGGATAGTTGAAAAGTCGAATGCCCATCTTGAGGAAATATATAAAAATATAACACTCAATGGTGAAGTAACAGATGATATTGCCATAATAAGAATAGAATATACCGGATAAACTTTTCGATGCTGTTCTCTCCTGCAGCCCGGTGCATAAAGTCTGGACTGAATAATAACAGTCCGGACTTTATCAGGCAAAATGATATTACTGCAGAAACCGGTTGCGATTACTTTATATCTGTCCTGATTTTCTGCCCGGGAAAAATCATAGACGGTTCTTTTATAATATCTTTGTTTAACTCATAAAGCTCTTCCCACTTATCCGGATCGCCATAGAGCCTGCCGCTTATATCGAAGAGAGTATCTTTTTCTTTTATAATATACTCATTCTCTCCGGCAACAGGAACTACAGGAGTTATAGGGGCTACAGGGACCTGCTGAACCTTAACTTCATCTTTTTCTGAGTCTGTTTCCTGAACATCTTCAATTTTAACAGTAACGGGAGTATCCGGATCTTTTATGAATAAATTATATAGCCGGTCTGAGTATAAATATAGAAAAAATATAACCAGCAGAATAACTATAATCAGCAGGTAGTATCTTGCAAAGAAACCCTTAACTTCAGTAACAGTTTCTTCAATTGTCTCAACAGCTTCCTCTTCAGGAGAAATTTCGACACTCCCGGTGTCCTTAGAGCCTTTTGAAGCCTTTGTATCACTGACAACATTAGTTGTCTCAGGAGTTTCAACAGGCAGGAAGGTGCTGAAATAATCTTTAGCAGAAGGTGTAAAGTTGTAATTATCAAAAATATAATTTAATGTCCTTAATTCAACTTCAGTTATCCCTGGACCGTCTAAGGCCTTTTTTTTAATTTTTTTTGCATCATTCATGGAAATTCTGCCGTCTCTTTTCCCGGCGACAGATTTGTCCGCTTCTTCAAGCATATCTTTATCGTATTTTACTCCGCTGATTGTTTTGTAATATGATGTCATATTCCCCCCGGTGAATCATTAAGATATCTTGATTTTAATATAACAAATAAAAGGTCAAAGACGAATTTTTTTATTTACTTTCAGTATTTATTCGTAAACTTATTATTATTAAAAACATCATCATTGCACAAAAAATTATCTTTAGGAATAATGACCCGTTTGCAAGGCTGAATCTCTCCACTCAGGTGATTATCGATAATATCAACAATACATCAAAGGAGCTGTATATGAAACTGAAAAAAGTCTTAGGTTTAAAAAAACAGCCGCCGGTTGAGCAGAAAACCGGACTCCCGCCCGGGACTCTTGTGCATATAGGTGAAAAGCTGACTGAGTCTGTTTCAATTGATCTGGTTGACTATGGTTCAGATCATTTTGAAGAATTGAAAAATATTAATCTGACAGATATTTATCCCCATCTGGAAAATCCCGTAAGTAAGACATGGGCCAGAATAAGCGGACTTCATGATGCAGTTACTATTGAAACAATGGGGAGTCGTCTGGGGATTCATCCTCTTGTTCTTGAAGATATAATGAATACAACTCAGCGCCCAAAGATTGAGGCTTATGATGATTACCTGTATATAGTGGTTAAATCACTTGCAATACAAAGTGAAAAGGGGGATCCGAATCTGCGTCAGGTAAGCATAATACTATCTCCAGATTATCTTATCTCATTTCATGAACATAAAGATGAACTTTTCGATATGATTCCGCCCCGCATTAATGTAAAGGGTGGGAGATTCAGAAAATATGGCGTGGATTATCTTCTTTATGCCATCCTTGATATCGCAGTTGATCAATATTTTGCTTCAATAGAAATAATCAACGATGAAATTATGGAGATTGAAAAAGGGATTTTTAATGATGATGCTGATACAGAATATCAGAGGCTTCATGAATTGAGGCGTGATATAATTTATCTTCGTGGTAAAATAGCTCCCCTTGCAGAGGTGCTGCAGACTATAATCCGTGATGACCATCCCCTCATTTCTGATGAAACTACAATATACTTCCGGGATGTACTCGATCATCTCCGAAGGTTGATAGATACCCTTCAGCACTCTGAGGAACTTGTAACAGGTCTGTTTGACATGTACATGACACGGATTAATATCCGGACCGGTGAGATAATGAAGGTATTAACAATAATTGCTACAATTTTTATTCCGCTCACATTTGTAGTGGGAATATACGGGATGAACTTTGACCCTGACACGAGCCCGTTCAATATGCCGGAGCTGAGATGGTATTTAGGATATCCGGTTGTGATGATTTTTATGCTTATTGTATCACTGGGTATGCTTTACTATTTCAGGAGGAAGAAGTGGTTATAAATTTGATTGCTCCTCCCTAATTTTTGGGAAAAGTAATATTATTATTAGTTCACCGTATCTACCGGAGTGAGCCCCCTGTCCCCCGGAGGGGGGACGCAAAAGATTACCCCTCGGTCAGTAGATCAATCAAAGTGATGCATTAAATAATATTGAAATAGTTATAGAATGATAAAAATTAAATTATCAGAATGTTAATAGATAACTCGTGCCCCCTTTGGGGGACAGGGGGCAAAGCGAAGAATCACTCCCTGGGAGATTTATTTTGAATATCCAAAATCAGGAATGAGCTTTATTGGAATCAGAGCCTTTATAGATTGATATATAACCCTCACCAGCCGGGGGGGCTGATGAGGGTTTGGAATAAAGCGCTGCGCCAGGAGGGTTAGCGCAGTGCATTAACCTCTTTGTAGTCAGGCTGATCTGTGAATATTTCGTCTTTAAGAGGATTAAGGCGATTTTTCACAACCCGGTTCACCTGCCATACCGCAAGCACTAAGTTAAGAACAAGCGCAAGAATTGAAATACTCCAGTTTGCAGCAGGATTATAACTTGGCGCCACATTAAATGTACTACCTGTTGCAAAGAAGTAAGGGAATGTCATTACCCACATCATCCAGAAAGATAGAGTGGCTGCACGGTTCTGCATCCATGTCCCTCTTGCCCAGAATAGAGCAGGGATTGTTGCTGATATATTCAATGCCACTCCTGAATAGAATGAATTTCCCGGAGCACAGGAATATACGTATGCTATATTCCACACACCATAAGCAATGATCCATAAACGTGTCTGATCCGGCCAGAGCATATCATAACGGGTTCCACCGGCACGTTTACCCCTGTATGCAAAAATACCGAACCAGCCGCAGATTAGGAGAATATTAAGAATACCCGCAGTACCGTTAACATAGTTCCATCCGCCCGAAATATACTGCATCCCGTCAACAACACCATTGAATCCCAAAAAACCGACCTGAAATTCACGGATTACTGCTTCAGCAATATTAAAGGCAAGAATACCAGGGACCAGAACAAGGTACCAGGGATGCTTTTTATGATAATCTGTAAAACGTATTACCATGTAGATAATACTCCCTGCAAGGGCTGAGTATACTTTTGCCCAGGTGAACCAGGAAGTAATTTCACTATCCATTGTAAACCATATTGGGGTAAGAATTACCGGAAGAACCATAAAGATGGCAATACTTCCCCACTTGCTTGCCCTGATAACTTCATTCAGGGCCATAAGTATTCCAAGAACTGTAAACCACATAACCCAGCTGTACCATGGGATAACTTCGAAGAAAAACATATTGTACCTCCGTTTATCGATAATAGATCATTCGGTTTCATGATCTTACCTAAATCAATCAATGTTCAGATCATGTCATATAGATAGGCATAATTGAAGTATAAAGTAAATAGGGGGAAATTCTTTATTTTATATAGGGGAATTCCCTTCCAGGAAAAGGCAGTGTCCTGAGATTTACATTATTATTCCTGTTCATCGGGAAAATCATTTAAATTAAATCTGGCAGAGAGCCTGACTATTCTCTTATTACAGGATTGTTCTTGCATTTTATGCCTGAATATTTTTTATGAAACAGGAATATGAATGAGCTGATAAAAAAACAGGAACATTACCATGAGTGATAATAAACAGGAAATAATAATAAGGCAGATGCAGATCGATGATCTTGCTGCGGTTTTTCATCTTGGTGAAAAGCTTTTTACCCTTAAGGAGTATCCCACACTTTATCGAACCTGGGATGAGTATGAAGTGATCGATTATTATACCGGGAATCCGGAATACTGCCTTGTTGCTTTATATGAGGGAAAATTTGCCGGATTTCTTTTAGGATCAATAATAGACAAAAGAAACAGTTATAGAAAATACGGTTATCTTGTATGGTTTGGCGTAGATGAAAAATATCAGGGTACCGGTGCGGCGGAAATGCTTTATGAAAAATATAGAGAGATTATGCTGGAGGAGGATGTGCGAATGCTCATGGTGGACACATCTGCTGACAATGAAAGAGCCCTTGCATTTTTTACTGCCAGAGGTTTCAGTTCCCCAAAGGATCATGTCTATTTAACCCTTAACCTTACTGAGGAGAAAAAAAGCCAGTGACACAATTAAAACCTCAAATAAACATTGAGCGTCTTGAAAAACTTTTCAGCGAAATGGTGGATATTTACAGCCCATCTGGAAAAGAAGCCGAAATTGTTGATTATCTGGAAAACTATCTTAAAGAATCGGGTTTACCGGTTATTCGTCAGAATGTGGAGGATGACAGGGACAATCTTCTTGTTATTGCTCCGGGGGATAATGCCCAGGCAGTTTTCATGGGTCATATTGATACTGTTGCTGCGCCCGATTATATGAACTACCGCTATTCCAGGGAGGGGGATGAGATATACGGACTAGGTACAGCTGACATGAAGGGTGGATGCGCGGCCATGATTGAAGCTTTTACGGTGTATGCATCTGCACATGATGGAGATCTTCCAGCATCCCTGGCTCTTGTGGTTGGAGAAGAGGAAACAGGGGACGGGGCGCAGGCATTTGTAAATGAGTATCATTACCCCTGGGCCATTATTGGAGAACCTACAGGGCTTATTCCATGTTTCAGTCACTACGGGTATCTTGAAGTTGAAATTATAACATATGGTAAGCGTATGCATGCTTCCCTTGCACAAAAAGACCATAATGCCATAAGGTCTATGCTCAATATGCTCAGGGCATTAACCCGGCACCTTGACGATTCCAGACATGAGGTAATATATAACATCCGGGATATGCAGAGCTCACAGGCGGGTTTTGTGGTACCCGACAGATGCAGCGTCTTTATTGACTTCCATGTTCCTCCCCAGTTCGGTATAGGTGAGCTCTCATTTGAAATTGAGGAGATAGTATCCGCACAGCTTAAAAACGGTATTCTTATTCAGGACTCATTAATATTTTCCACTATTCATGCAGGCTATGATATTCCTCAAAAGGGGTCTTTTCCGGAGCTTATAAAGGATGCTGTAACTTCCCATTTAATTGAATGGAAGCCTTCATTTTTTCAGAGTGATTCTGACGCGTCAATTTTATGGGGTGCGGGGATAAAACCTGTAATATTGGGTCCGGGTGAGCTCACAATGGCTCATACCAGTGATGAGTCTGTAAGCTTGAAAGAAGTAAATAAATCAGCAGAACTTTATCTCAGCATATTGAATTCACTGGGGAGTTGAAAAATAACTAATAGTTATGTCAGCAGATAAATATTAAGATACCACGGGTATTTGACATGAATTATTTTAAAACACTTGGACTAATCTTTGGTCTTATTGCTTTTTTAAAACCCTTTTATATGCATATAATCCCATAGGATGAAAATAAATTCCTGGAACAGACTTATGCTGAGAAGAGGCCCACATGGATTCTCCCTGTTGCAATTTCAGGTATTTTACTTGTATGCTTCACATGGTATATGGAACTGACCACAGAAGTTCCCTACTCAATGATAATAACAGTCATGTTCTCTATAACTGCAGTAAAGGCACTAGTGTTAATTTTTGATTACAAAAGATTTTATCTGTGGGTTGCAGGGATGCTCAGTAAAGACAAGGTGAAGAAAATAATCCTTGTAGATATATTTGCAGGGGTTTTCGGGCTGATTATGATTGTGCTTTCTATACTGCTTTTTTGAAGCATTGTGCAGAAAAAATGGAAGGTCTACTCATCAAATAAAAATATATCCCCCCTCTGAATGGTTTGAGGTTTAATCAGCCCCTGCTTTACAAGATCAGAGTAAATACAGGTCATATTCTTCCCATTATGTTTTGCGTAATAGAGGGCATTATCCGCACATCCAACAAATACTGAGGGGGTTTCGCTCCCTGTAATCTCAACAATACCTGTACTTATTGTAATTTGTCCTGTCTGCGGAAAAGCATAATTCTCTACTTCTTTTCTGAACCTTTCAAATACAGTGAATGCGTCATCTGCATTTTCCGCCTTCATTACAATAATAAATTCCTCGCCGCCGAATCTGAATTTCATATCAGCAGTTCTGAATACTTTCTGCATTATGCGGCTGATAAGTATAAGAATTTCATCACCGTAAATATGTCCGAAGGTATCATTTACTTTTTTGAAATCATCAATATCAAAAATTCCAAGCCAGAATCTGTCAGAATCAATATGCCGTCTTTCGCTGCTTTCTGAAGATATTCCGTTTTTTTGTCTTTTCTTTAACTCTATAAGTTTAATTATTCTGTCATCAAAAGTTTTGCGGTTAAGGATACCGGTAAGGGTATCTGTCTGATTATCAAGAAGGATTGCAACGTAATTTTGATATATCTTTACAAGTCCAATTAGGATTTGAATATTAAATTCATGAACTTCAGGCTTTTCAACAGCGATAAAACCTATATGATTAGACAGTATTTCAACAGGAATTATTGTGTAAGATGAATCATTATTGGGGTATAATTTCTTAAATTTTTCCGGATCGATTATAAAACTTTCAGCAAGATTCATAAAATCAGCATCCGGCTCAAGATCATAACTGCTGTTGTACCCGTCTGATCCGTAGCCTGAAATTACTTTCTCAGAAGTTTTATCTGCTGCAGCTTTGAAGAGGTAAACTCTTTTGCAGGAGCATACTTCGAAAATGGTCCTGAGCAGTGACATTTCCAGTATTTCAATATCCCTGCTTTCAGTTATGCTTACTATATAGTTAAGTATTGTATTCCCGTCACTCATACTATATATCCTTAATCAGATATAAATAATAATTCAATGTATCCATAATTACATGAAAATATATGATGTTGATAAGATCAAATGTTTTTTATTAATAATGATTCCGGTTCACTATAATAAGAGTGATTAAATAATATAGATGTTAATTCCTGAAAATATATTTTAGTATAAAATGGACAATTTTATATCAGGGCTGTCTAAAAAGTATTTTTCTTGTCATACCGGCTGTAGCGAAGCGAAATGCCGGTATCTCATACACCTGATTCTATCAGGAGATTCCGGTATTTGCACAAACTGAAGTTGCAAAACCGGAATGACAAATTCATTAAAATCCGACTTTTGGGACAGCCCCGATAATAGAACATTTTTTAACATTAATGGTGCTACTGCAAAAAGTAGGATTAATGCTTGACATATAGTGATTATT
>CAZBFP010000011.1:0-120032 GCA_964491265.1 uncultured Leptospirales bacterium
TGAGATTTCAGACTGTGTAAATATCAAATTTTATTCATTACTCACACAGTCTGGGCCTCAAGGGGCGGGAAGCAACATCCCTGCAGGCGCGTATGATGTCAATTGCGGATATATTTGATGCGCTCACAGCCCAGGACAGGCCATACAAGAAATCTGTCCCTCTTGAAAAGGTACTTCATATACTTCAGGAGGAAGCGGAAAAAAATAAACTTGACCCGGATCTTGTGAATCTTTTTATTAATGAGCAGATATATATAAAGGTCATGCGGAATTCTCAGACCGGCAATTGATTTATTCAATTCTTTTCCATACGGAACCAGATTAAATAAACAGAAAAACTAATAGAGGTAATAAATGAAAGAACAGTTAATTAATTATTGCAATGAGATAATAGAGGTACCGGATCAGCCGGTTATTCTATACATTAAAGGTGATGGTATAGGCCCTGAGATATGGGGTGCATCGCAGAAAGTAATCGACCGGGCAGTTGAAATCGCCTATGGCGGAAAACGGAAAATTATCTGGAAAGAGATACTTGCCGGAGAAGCCGCCTTTAAAAAAACCGGGGAGTGGCTCCCTGAAGAAACCGTGGCAATGATTGATAAATATAAAATCGCCATAAAGGGCCCCCTTACCACACCTGTGGGGGGCGGCATACGAAGCATCAATGTGGCGCTAAGGCAGAAATTCAGCCTCTACTCATGCATCAGGCCTGTAACATATTTCCCCGGTGTACCAAGTCCGGCTAAGGCTCCTGAAAATGTGGATATGGTAATATTCAGAGAAAACATGGAGGATCTATATTCAGGGATAGAATGGAAAGCAGAATCTCCTGAGGCAGTAAAGGTTATTGAATTCCTCAACAATGAAATGTCGCAGAAAATTGATATTGATTCAGGTGTGGGTGTAAAGCCTATAAGCGAAAAAAACTCAAAAAACCTTTTCAGAAGCGCGATTAAACATGCAATCGAAAACAAACGGAGATCTGTAACAATTATGCATAAGGGGAACATAATGAAGTTCACTGAGGGAGCATTCAAGGACTGGGGTTACGAGGTTGCGGCTGAAGAATTTTCAGATGCCACCATTACTGAAAAGGAGCTTGGTGAAAAATATAACTGGAACCAGCCTGCAGATAAAATTGTAATAAAAGACCGTATCGCAGACGCCCTTTTTCAGGAGGTAATAATCAGGCCTCAGCACTATGATATAATAGCAGCCCCTAATCTCAACGGGGATTTTATATCAGACGCCCTTGCAGCCCTTGTGGGAGGCCTGGGGATTGCTCCAGGTGCAAACATCGGGAAGAATCATGCCATCTTTGAAGCAACACACGGCACAGCCCCTGATATAGCCGGTAAAAATATGGCCAACCCCGGCTCTCTTATTCTTTCAGGCGAGATGATGCTTAAATTTCTGAAATGGGATGAAGCTGCTCACCTTGTGATGGAAGGATTTTCAGAGACCATAAAGCAGAAAAAAGTTACCTGTGATCTTGCCTCTCAGATGGATGATGCAGTTGAACAGAGCTGCTCTGAATTCGGGGATGCTGTTGCTGAGAATATTAAATAATTAGGCTCATTCCGGATTTTTGGGAAAAGTAATAATATTGTTTGATTCCAAATATTCTGGAGTCAGCCCCCTGTCCCCCAAAGGGGGCACGTAAAATTAAAACTTGAGCAAGTAGATGAATCAAAGTATTATAACATCCTTTTTTACTGTTGAGCTTGCAAAAGATTTGCATAACAATATAATGGGAATAGTTATTGAAGTGGTAACAATTATATTTTCAGAATGATAATAGATAACTCGTGCCCCCTTTGGGGGACAGGGGGAAAAACAAAGAAGTATTACCTTTGTATCCCAATAATCCGGAATGAGATAATAATCTCAGGAATATTTTTTAATAGTATAATCACTGGTGAATATAAAAACAAGGGGGATTTCCAGCAGAGCTGTTAATCCCCTGAATACCATCATAAACTCATCCATGGAAGATAAAGAAATATCCCCGGCTATTCTGTTGATTAAAAAACCGACTGTAAAAGCTATATGAATATCCATTAAAATTAGCTGAATCTTCCTGTACCTGTTCTTCATAAAAAAAAGCCCTATCACATGAAATGTTAGGAGAAGAGCAAGAATAAAACCGCAAAGAACAGCAGCTGTTCTTCCATAAATAAGAAGAAGCATAAACATAAAATAAATAACTTCCACAAAATAGAGAGTAGAAAAATAAGGGAGTAACGCGGGGGCTTTCTCTTCAAAACCGGGCAGAAACTTTGCCAGCTTCTCTGTAAAAAAATTCCGGATAATTAATAATTGTGCATTCATTGAAATCATATTCTATGGATACAGGACACTATCAGGCTGTAAAGTAATAATAAATCAATGCTTGCCATTTTTTACAAAATCCCCCCTTAAATTAACCTTAATCCCTTTAATAAAATTATTGTCATAATAACCACTCTCTATAGAGTGACTAAAAATAGTGGAGAATACCTGTGAATAACAGAATAACACTTACAGTCCCTGAGGAAAACTTTCTTGAAAGAATCGACCTGTTTCTGGCCTCTTCAACTGAAACAGGTATATCGAGAAGTGTTATTCAAAGGCTTATTAAAGAAGGGAACATCCTTGTAAACGGGGATAAAGTAAGGCAGAATTACAAAGTAAAAGTTGACGACGAAATTACAATAACCGTGCCAGAGCCTGAAGCTGTTGAACTTATACCTGAAAATATACCCCTTAACATTATCTATCAGGATGATCATATTCTGGTAATAAATAAACAACCGGGACTTGTGGTTCACTTTGGACCGGGAAATTATGAAAGCACCCTTGTTAATGCCCTGCTTTACCATATAGACAAACTCCCCTCAGCAGGGGATCCCACCCGCCCCGGAATTGTACACAGGCTCGACAGGGACACAACAGGGCTGATGGTAATAGCAAAGACTGATGAGGCATATGAACATTTTATAAAAGAATTTTCCGGAAGAAAGATTCATAAAAAATACTGCGCAATAACAATAGGCAAACCGGATAAGGATGAGGATACAATTGACAAGCCTCTGGGGCGCCATAAAAAATACAGGCATAAAATGACCATTGTGGAAGATGGAAGGGAAGCGATAACCGACTATAGTGTAATGAAAATCTGGCACATCAGACACACGGTATATTCAATGCTCGACATTAAGATACATACAGGGAGGACCCACCAGATAAGGGTGCACCTCTCATCAATGGGGAATCCGGTTATAGGGGACAGAATATATTCAAAAAAATGGGAGAAGCACCGTGTCCCATACCTGCTCCTTGCTTCAACAGAGCTCGGCTTTACCCATCCCCACACAGGGGAGACAATGCTGTTCAAAGCAGATCTCCCTGAACATATGACAGAATTTATTAATAGAATCGAATCAATTACACCCGATAGCTGATACCGACTGCCTTCCGGACCTTATCCAGGGTTACAGCAGCTGCAGCCCTGGTCTTTTCAGCACCTTTTTCAAGTATATTATAAACTTCAGCAGGATCATTCTCCAGGAGTGCGCGCTTCTCCCTGTAGGGACGGAAATATTCAATTAAAATTTCAAGGAGCTCCTTCTTTACCTGGCCGTACCCTGTTCCCCCTTTAAGGTACCTCTCCCTCATCTGCTCAGTTTCCGAAGCTCCGGCAAAAAGGCGGTAAAGGGCAAAAAGGGAACACTGCAACGGATCTTTCGGATCCTCAACAGGGGTGGAATCTGTAACTATCTTCATAACCTTCTTCTTCAAACTCTTTTCATCTTCAAATATTTCAAGTGTATTTCCGTAACTCTTGGACATCTTCTGTCCGTCTATTCCGGGGATAACCGCAATATCATCTGAAATGAGCGGTTCAGGAATAACAAAAATATCCCCATAGGTATTATTGAAACGCTCAGCAATATCGCGGGTAATTTCAATATGCTGTTTCTGATCCTTTCCAACAGGGATAATTTCAGCATTGAAAAGAAGAATATCTGCAGCCATAAGTACCGGGTATGTATAAAGACCTGTATTAGGAATAAGACCCCTTGCAACCTTATCCTTATAGCTGTGACTCCTTTCAAGGAGCCCCAGTGATGTGTGGCAGGATAAAATCCAGGACAGCTCAACAACCTCAGGAACATCGGACTGAACCCAGAAATAACACTTTTCAGGATCAAGACCAAGTGCAAGAAAATCCATTGCAGCAGCCATTGTATTTTTTCTCAGCTCCAAACCGTCATGAAGGCTGGTCATGGCATGATAATTTACTATAAAACAGAAAAGATCATGATCATTCTGCATCTCAATCATCGGCTTCATCATACCGAAATAATTACCGATATGAAGCGAACCTGAAGGCTGTATCCCTGAAAGTACTCGTGACATATTACACCTGCTGTTAAACCATTTATTGATAATCTCAGGGATAATTAAGAGGGAACATGTGTCAATAAAAATTCCATCTAAAGCATACCATTCAACCTGCTGTTTTTTTATCTTCAGGAATTTTCAGGAAAAGCAATAATATTATTTGTTTCCATCTACCAGAGTCGGCCCCCTGTCCCCCAAAGGGGGCACGAAAAAAATACACCCGGGTAAGTAGATGAACCAAAGTATAGATAAATAGTATTGAAGTAGTTTTATAAATTATTAAGATTATATTATCAGAGCGATAATAGATAACTCGTGCCCCCTTTGGGGGAGAGGGGGGAAAAAACGCAGTAAATTGAAACAAGCAATAAGATTATTTTTCCAACATTCCGGAAAGAGCTGAAAGTATATAGCCGGGGGGCTATGAGCGAATAAAAATTTCATCCAGGCACCCCAGCCTCATTAAAAATGGTTGCAATAAGAATAATAGTGATTAATTATTACAGGCAACATCTAATTAAGGGGGTATAATAATGACACATAATGTTGGAAGCGGTGACAGTTTCATAAGAGTTATGGTAGGGATAGCATTTCTGGTTAATATAATTATTCTTGAGCCTGGAGCAATCGGGACAATCATACTTCTGGTACTCGGGGCAATATCTTTTGTAACTGCATGGACACATTTCTGCTCACTTTATAAGCCATTTGGAATCAACACATGCTCCTGCGGAGACTGCGCCGAAGAAAAATGTGAATAAACGATTTTATTAGGTATAATGATTAATCGTCCTGCCCTGATATAAATATCCCGGGCAGGACGATTATATTGAACATCTCTTTACCTAAATTGAATTACAGCAGCTGCTCCCTGTACCTTTGCAGAAATCACCAAGTTCGATCTGAAGAGTTGTATGCCCTATATTAAACTGTTTTAAAAGCACCATATTAACCATCTGAATTATCTCATCTGAATTTCTTTCATCATCAGGATCTACACAAATATGACATGAAAGAAAAACCTCTCTTGAATTGATAGACCATACATGAAGGCCATGAATACTTAAAACCCCGGGAACTTCCGATATTACATTGTATACCTCAGAAGGATCAATATGCCCCGGAACCCCCTGGAGAAAAATCCGGAACGATTCCTTAAGAATACCGAATGAACTCCAGATAATCATTATACCGATAATAAAACTCACCACAATATCGATCCAGTAAAACGAAGTAAAATAAATAAATACCGCCGCAAGTATAACACCCACAGATGAGACAGCGTCAAAAACCAGATGCAGAAAAGCTGCCTTCAGGTTAAGATTACTACCCCTCACCCCATGAAGAACAAATATGGAAATAACATTTCCAAAAAGTCCCACAACTGCTATGGGGAGCATAATTGTAAGATTCACTGTGGTGGGATTATGAAATCGTTCTACTGCCTCATAAAATATATAAACCCCTATAGCCAGAAGCGTCAATGCATTGATAAGTGCTATAAAGACCTCAAAGCGCTTTAAACCGAATGTATAATTAGCACTCTTCTTTTCCGAAACCTTTTCACCGGTATAGCCGAGAATAAGAGACATGACATCCGAAAGATTATGCCCTGCATCTGAAATCAGCGCAAGACTTCCGGAGAGTATCCCCCCGATATACTCGGCAATAGTAATAATTAAATTTAGAATGATAACAAGCAGAAATCTTAGCTTGTTATCAGCGCCATGAAAATGGCCATGACCAGTTGCGCCATGATGATGTCCATGATCATAGCTATGCTTTTCCCCGCCCATCTAATCCTCCATAATATGCTCAGAGCCAAGCCTGAAAATCATTTCAATATGCTCATCATCGAGAGAATAAAAGCTGTTTTTCCCCTCTTTCCTGATCTTGACAAGCCTGGCCTGCTTCAAAATTCTAAGCTGATGCGACACAGCGGACTGATTCATGGAAAGCTTCTCCGATATATCATTCACAAAAAGTTCATCCTTTTTCAGAAGCTGAAGAATCTTCAGTCTTGTAGAATCTCCAAAAATCTTGAAAAAATCAGCCAGTTCATCAAACCTTGAAAAATCAGATATATCTTTTTTATTTTTCATAAATCATGGCCCCTGCTTTATATAAACGCATGAACATATAATCATATTTAAATATATTGTCAAGAATTTTTTTATTGACTTAAAATATCAGCAAAATGAACATTATTTACGGAGTAATTAGAACAATGACAGGAAAATCTTTTTTTGCAATAATCATTCTGATCTTATCAGTCACTTCACAAATATATGCTGAAACATCCAATCATAGCAATATCGCAGTTGTTAAGAGCAGATACGACAATATAGAACTGGTATTAAGCAATTACCGGATACCATATAAACTTATAGAATACAAAGACCTGGAGAATGAAGATACCTTCACCACTTATGATGCAATATTTCTCCCTTCAGGCTTATCATCCTATTATGAATCAAATATTGCAGTCAGCCATAGGGGGATGGAGATAAAGTCCGTTAAAATTTCCGAAGATTTTTTCGAGCTTGATACAGAAAAATTTTCCCGCCTCTTCCGGAAATTTACAAAAAACGGAGGGGCATCATACTTTTCCGGCTATTCCTACAAACTCCTTTCAGAGGTTTATGACATCTTCGAGTTTTTTTATGATTTCCCCTACATGGGTGAAACTGGAAGAATTGAAGCTACAGCAGAAAACGATCTTGCAAGATTTATCCTCTCAAGCAAAGCTGCGCTTTATATGGGTTATACCGGATGGATAACGATTAAGGGAGTAAAAGATTCAGAAATATTATCTGAATCTGTATTCCAGACACCCAGGGGTGAAAAATCGGGTCCAATAAGCATTCTGCACAAAGACGGCAAAGGGGAAATTTTATATACAAGCTACTACAGTACTGCTTACAGCGAATTTAAAAGATTTAATATATACCGTATTGCCGGGAACTCTCTTAAAAATGAACTTCTATCTATTATAAGTAAAAATTTTCAGGAAGTTACAGGGATAATCCTTGATGCTTTCCTCAGCGATGAAACATCGAGATTTTATATTATCAACCTGTACAGGGGGAACAACACCATTTACCTTCTTTCAGGTAATACCCCTTTTATGTTTGAAATATATAACCCTGAGATGAATCTCACTGCATCAGTAGACAGCCGTGACCTGAGTCAGGCATATAACATCATATCAGAATATGATGACTACTGTTTTATTAAGATATACCCCTCATCCTCTTCCAGATTTGATATTTTTGCAGTAATAAGCGCAAAGGGGGCTATTTATTCAAAAGGTGTTAAAATCACCCTTGCACTCTTTGCTGCAATAATAATGTTGATTTTTATTGCAGCTTTCATCAAAGTTCTTTTATCACGCCTTAAATAAACTTTTTTTTATTTACAATGACAGGACTTATTTTAAAATACTAAAATCAGGAAATCAGATTCTTTTCTTAATCAGTCCTGTTAAACCTGTTATTATTCAGAAAATAAGCCATATTATTAAAAGAGGTAACACTAAATGGGCAAGGTAATTTCTATATCAAACCAGAAAGGCGGGGTGGGTAAAACCACCACTACGGTCAATCTGGCAGCCTTTCTCGCTGAAAAAGGGAAGCGGGTACTCATTATAGATATAGACCCCCAGGGGAATGCCGGATTCGGGATAGGGGTAAATGCGGAGGAAATAGAAACTACCATTTACGAAGTACTGATTGACGAAATCCCCATTGAAGAGGCTATTTTTAAATCTGAAATAGAAAATTTGTCTATTATTCCTTCAAATATTCATCTCTCTGCTGCCCAGGTAAATCTTCTGGATATGGACGGTAAGGAGTTTATATTAAGAAACAAAATGAAGGAGATAAGGAGTCTTTACGACTACATTCTCATAGACTGCCCCCCCTCTCTTGGTGTTCTTACACTTAACAGCCTGGTTGCAGCAGATTCTGTGCTTATACCCCTACAGTGTGAATACTATGCACTTGAAGGGCTCAGCCAGCTTCTTCGAATTGTTGTCATGGTACAGGAAAGACTCAATAAAACCTTAAAGATTGAAGGGGTTGTACTCACAATGTTCGACCCCCGAACCAACCTTGCTGCACAGGTTGTATCAGACGTAAAAGAATATTTTAAAGATAAGGTATTTAATACAATTATTCCCAGAAATGTAAAATTATCGGAAGCCCCGTCCTTTGGCAAGCCTATAGGGCTCTACGATAAATCGTGTCCAGGGAGTTTATCTTACGAAAAACTAGCCGAAGAGGTACTCAGAAATGTCTAAGCGAGCGCTGGGAAAAGGTCTCGGAGCAATAATATCAGCATCCCCCACCCCTGTGGAAGAGATCGAAAAAGTTGTAACAGAACACAGGGAAAGAATAATCGAAATTGAACTGGATAAAATTATTCCTAATCCGGATCAGCCCCGGACAAGCTTTGATGAGAATGAAATCATGGGGCTTGCTGAATCGATAAGTTCTGTGGGGCTTATTCAGCCCATAATAGTACGGAAAAAGGGTGAACAGTATATCATAGTAGCGGGGGAAAGGCGCTACAGGGCATGCAGACTCAACCAGATGAATTCGATAAAATCGATAGTAATTGAAGCTGACGAAGAACTCAACTTTACCCTTGCACTGATTGAAAATATTCAGCGTCAGGACCTTAACCCCATTGAAGAGGCGAAAGCATACAAACTCCTGATCAACCGGTTTAAACTGAAGCAGCAGGACCTTGCAAAAAAGGTCGGCAAAGAGCGGGCTACAATTGCAAACACCATGAGGCTCCTTAACCTTTCAGAGGAGATTCAAAACGGAATAATCGAGAAAAAATTGAGCAGCGGACACGCCAAAGTGCTTCTATCAATAGAGAATCCTGACAGGCAGAAAGCTCTTTACAATGAAATTCTTTCCAAAGATCTCTCAGTAAGAGCCCTTGAAGCTTTAATTAACATTGATAAAGCCTCCGATGATAAGGGGGCAGATACGGAGAAAAGACTATCTTCAAAAAATCCTCATCTAAAACAGATGGAAGAGGAACTTGTCTCAAAGCTTGGAACAAAGGTAGAGATCAGACACTCGGGGAATAAAGGTAAAATTGAAATAAGCTACTATTCACTTGATGATTTTGAACGTATAGTTGAAATGATAAAATAACCATCCTTAGAACAGGGGGCTGCAGCCCCTTGTCTATAGATCATCAATAATTATTTTTTCAACCTTATCAGCCTCAATATCGAGAATAGCAAAGGATGATTCATCACGCCTGTATATTGCCCCGGGATTAATGATACGGCAATTATTGGTTACATAATTTTCAAAAAAATGGGTATGCCCCTTTACAATATAGTCATAACTCCCGGAAGCAACAGCCTCTCGAAATAGGGGGACATTATGACCATGGAACAGGGCAAACCTTTTCCCTGCCAGGGAAAACTCAGCCTTCTCTTCAGCGGGCCGCATACCGAACTCAAGAGCCATTTTCCCGATATCGTCCCTGTCAATTAAATCACCATTTCCAAGAACTATATAGCAGTCAAAGCCCTTGAAAAACTCAAGCATCCTTGGAGATGTTATATCCCCTGCATGCACAAGGGCTTCAACATTTCTCTCAACCATAATTTTAAGGGCCTTTTCTGTGGCCTCAATATCATTATGCGTATCTGAAATTATACCGACAAGCATCTTAGCCCAGCCTTGAACCGGGGGGGATAGCCATATCTACAAAAATCACAGTCGGCTTATCTTTACTCCTCTTCTTTGCCGCAAGAAGCATACCCCTGGATTCTATACCAAAAATTTTAGCAGGCTTAAGATTCACCACCAGAAGAATATTTTTCCCTTCAATATCCTCCGGTTTATAAACCTCCCCAATACCTGCCACAATATTACGTTCATCCAACCCTGAATCAACAGTAAGATATAAAAGCCTGTCAGAACCTTCGACCTTTTCCGCTTTTATAATTCTGGCAACCCTTATGTCAACATTTGTAAAATCCTTAATATCAATAAGACCTTCATCCCCTGATTCCGGTTTCCCCTGAGATTTTTTGTCGCTCCCCTTCCCCTCTGATGCTCCATCCTTTGCAGGCTTCTCCAGTTTAGGGAAAAGAATCGCAAGCTTCCCTGGAGTAAGCCCCGCCTGGAGATTATCAAGAGTAAGCAGAGAATCAACACCTTCGAACTTCTTCCGCGGCTTCAGGGAGTCAATAATTTCAGGAGAAATTTTTATCAGTACCGGTGCAAGCAGCTCTGATACAGCATATATGGACTCAAGGAGATTCCGGATAACAGATGAAAGCTTCCCCATGTCGCCGTCTTTTGCCAGCTGCCAGGGCTTATTTTCATCAACATATTTATTTAAAGATCTGATGAATTCCCATAGCTTCTCTATACCGGTACTTGTCTGTAAGCGCCTGCAGTTTTCTATATAACCGGCTGCACCTTTCTTTATCCCTTCCAGAAGTTCATCCCTGCCGGGATTCTCCTCACCGAATTCCGGAATTTTACCCTCAAAGTACTTATCCATCATATTATATGTTCTATTAATCAGGTTTCCCAGATCATTGGCTAAATCATAGTTAATTCTATCAATAACAACATCTTCATTGAATCTGGCATCCAGGCCGAATGTCATCTCCCTTAAAAAGAAATACCTGATCTGATCATTGCCGAACCTGGAAACAAGATCAGCAGGGGTAATAACATTCCCCAGACTCTTAGACATCTTGGCATCATCCATATTCCAGTACCCGTGAACATTAAGATGCTTAAACGGTTCAATACCTGCCGCCTTAAGCATTGTGGGCCAGAATATACCGTGAGGTTTCAGTATATCCTTAGCAATAATATGCTGTGCCGATCCCCAGTATTTATTATATAAATCACCTTCAGGATAACCGAGGGCGCTGATATAATTTATAAGAGCATCAAACCAGACATATGTAACATAACCGCTGTCAAATGGAAGAGGAATCCCCCATGTAAGCCTCGAAACCGGCCTTGATATGCACAGATCCTCCAGTGCTTCACCTTTCAGCATGGAAAGCACTTCGTTTCGATATCTCTCCGGTCTTATAAAATCGGGATTACTGTTTATATAATCAACAAGCCAATCCTGGTATTTACTCATTTTAAAAAAATAATTCTTTTCTTCAATATATTCCGGAACCCTGTTATGCTCCGGACACTTCCCCTCAATTATCTCTTTGTCAGTAAGGAACCTTTCACATCCGATACAGTAATTCCCGCCATAACTCCCGAAATAGATATCTCCTGAATCATAAACCTTCTGCAGAATTTCCTGAACAATCTTTTTGTGTCTATCTTCCGAAGTTCTGATAAAATCATTATAATTAATACCGATTTCATCCCAGGCGGTTTTAAATTTTAAACTGATCTTATCTGCATAAAGCTGAGGGGTAGTATTGCCCGAAGCAGCTGCATCAAATATTTTATCGCCATGCTCATCAGTACCTGTTAAAAAATATGAATCATAACCGAGCATTAAGTAAAAACGGGAAATAAAATCCGCCAGTATTGTAGTATATGCGTGCCCGATATGAGGCTCTGCGTTAACATAATAAATAGGGGTGGTAACATAAAAACTTTCTCTCATCTTGATCCTCACAAACCTTTAATTAAATCATTCCTCTACTTTGAATACATCCGCTACACGGTTTTCTTTTATAACAAATCTGTCACCCACCTGTTTCATGTCACTGGACCTGACTTCAATGTACCTGTCCCCATCCTTAATAGTTACAGATTCCTTAATAGTATTAACCGAAATAACCGCAAATGTTCTGCTCCCTGCAAGAATATCAGTTTCAATACCAGGCATCTTTGCATTAAGCTCCTTATACGTACCATATTCAAAACCGAGACAGCAGAGAAGCCTGCCGCACATGCCGGAAATTTTCATTGAATTAAGATTAAGATTCTGCTCCTTGGCCATTTTAATTGAAACAGGCTCAAAATCATCTTTCTGATAAAGGCAGCACATCGCCTTACCGCAGGGGCCATACCCCCCCACCAGGCGCGCCTCATCACGCACACCTATCTGCCTCATTTCTATCCTTGTGCGGAATACTGCAGCCAGCTCCCTTACAAGTTCCCTGAAATCTATTCTGTTCTCTGCAACAAAATAAAATATAATTTTTGTCTTATCAAAAAGGCACTTAACTGCTACGAGTTTCATATCCAGATTTTTTGCTTTTGATTTCTCTCTGCATATAGAAAAAGCCTTATCCTCAACAGCTTTTAAATCCTTTACTTTTTCATTATCACTGTCAGTACATTTCCTGATTACTTTTCCCGAAACTGTATATTCTGAACTTTTCTTATCCTTCAGAACCTGAACAACATGACCCATGTCTATTCCATGATCGATCTCTACAATACAGCCGGTCTTCGGCTTTAAAAAAACATTATTGGTTTCTACATAATATATCTGATAGCTATTCCGCAATTTTACAGCTGTAATTTCCATTATGGTCCTCTATTTATTTAATACGGCCCAATATTATACTGACCGTGGAATCGGATTATATATTCTAAAAAGAATAAATCATCCCCTTTAAAGAATTCTTAATATTAAGATTATTTTTAAGCCCCTTCCTTACTGCAAGAAGTATTTTAATTAATTCTCTCACTCTCATTTCATCATCAAAATAAAGAGCCGGAGGGAGTAGCCGTTCATCCCCGCAGCAGAGCTCTTTATGCATATAGCTGAAAATATTAATCAGCAGAGTAAGCACTATTTCATTACCCGGATCATTGATTGAATTGGGAATATTCAGATAACCGGAGTCATCTTCAATGTAATCCCTTAATATTCTGCTGATTTTAAAAACCTCTTCCAATACACCATCACCATGGAGATAAAGTGCAGTCTCCATTGACCCTCCGGATAAAGCAGCAATAAGAGAATTATCAGCAAAATCGGGTGAAACAGATGAAACTGTTTCCAGAATATCCCCATGAGAGAGTGAATTAAATTTTATTTCCACACACCTGGAAACAATTGTAGGAAGAATAAGAGAGCTGCTTTCAGCAATAAGCACAATTGATGCACCCGCGGGAGGCTCCTCAATTGTCTTTAAAAGCGCATTCTGCCCCACTTCAGAAATTGTATCAACTCCATCAATAATAATACCATAACTTCCGGAGATTGAAGTTCTGCTCATTTTGTCAATAAGCCAGCGCACACTCCCTGATGAGGGCTTCTCCCTATCCCCCACAGGTATTTTCCCTTTATCATCCTTCAATAATGCAAAATAATCGGGGAATGAACCTGCCTTCATCTGACTGCACGATTCACACTCAAAACATGGAGAAAGATCACTGCTGCAGAAAATTGATCCGAGAAATCTCTCCGCAATAAGCTTTTTCCCAATTCCGGCTGGACCTGAAAAAAGAATTGCCTGAGGATAATTGCCGTTTTTTACCAGGGTAGAAATATATCTCAGCTGACGGATATGGCCATTAATCCCTCTTATATTCAGCAGCTTCATAAGGAAATACCTGTAGAATTAATGAACCAGATCAAAAATCAGCCCTCTGATCTCTTCAATTGTCTTTAAAAAATTAAAAGCGTCACTGGATCTGGTGACCATCTCCGAAAGCTTAATAAGATTTTCGTCGATCTTATTTATAATGGTTTTTTCAGCTTTACCCAGCCTCTTGTCCCTGGGAGTCTGTTCAAGTGAACGGTTTTCAAATCCTTCCTCAAGTATCATCTTGAGAATTTTTTTGACAAGGGCCTTATAATTCTGAAGTTCATAATGAGACTGCAGATCAAGGAACCTCTTCTCCTGATCTTTCAGATCATCAAGGAGCTCTTCAATTGTACCGTCAAATTCAGCCCGCACAATCATCCCCAGTTCAGAGGCAAAATTTGGCGATAAAGAATCAACACCCGTTTTTTTACGGGATTTCCCACCTGCCCGTGCCTGCTGCCGCATACTTGTCTTTGATATTTCAATCATTTCGTTACTATTTCCCGGGATGCTTATTGATTACACAATTCCCGTCAAATTTCACCCCCTCCTCCATTACAAGACTGGGGGTTATTATATTACCCTTAATATCACCGGTAGAAAGGAGAATAACCCTTTCTGTTGCATATATATTTCCGGAAACTTTCCCCCCCACAACTACAAGGCGGGCTTTAACATCAGTAACAGCATCACCGGACTGGCCGATCAGAACCTTCCCGTGAGTGTCTATAGTCCCCTGAAACTTCCCGTCGATTCTCAAAAGCCCGTTGATCTTGAATTCACCTTTAAACTCCGAACCTGCACCGATTATACTATTTACAATATTATCTTCATCAACCCTGGTATTTTTTAACATTTCTATTTCTCATAATATTATTTTCCATCTAACGACAGAATAATCAGTAACACCATCATTTCAAGCATATTTTTTAAGATAAATTCCTATTGATAGATTCTTATAAAAAAATTCAATAATAAACCCTTAAGTTCTATTCAGGATTGAACGCGCTTATACCCTGCACCCAAAGACACCGCGGTACTGGAAAATGCATTATTACACTGAATAGTATCTTCAGGAATAATTACTGAAAAAAAATTTATAATAAATACAGTAAAAAAATATATTCTTGAATCTTATTCCATCTATTTTATAAAAGAGTAATATCGCTTAAATCAGGAGAAATACCGTAATGAAAAAACTCACAGCTCTTCTTGTCTCACTTTTAATACTCCCCTCATGTGCAACAACTTCAATATTTAAAGAGAAGATAGATCTTAACCAGCTTTTAAAGGCTAAGAATAAAATAGACTCTACTGATAATGCTGCCAGGCAGCTCCTCCTTAAAAATGATCTAACAAATAAAATTATCGTTTTGAATAATATAAAAGTAAAAGACATTATTACTTCAACCAATGTTGATTACGATTTCTGTATAATATCAGATATAGATTCCCCTGAAGGGAAAATTGAAGCCTATATATACACTAAAAATATCCGTGCACTATCCAGACTTAACAGGGGTGAGTCTGTTATCACTGTGGAAGGAGAATTCAGCAGATTTTTCACCATGCTTGATGACTATTATGTTAAAATAGATATTATCAACAGCCGGATTAAGGCCGAGACAACACCCCCCGCTGATATTAAAGAGTAAAACTATCAAACAGGATAATTCCATACGGGAAATACCATGAAACTTAGAAAAAAAATTGCAATAATTGCCGCTTCACTGGTAATAATATCACTTATTACAACTGCGGGTATTTTTATTTCATTTCTTATAATAAAAATACCATACAACACAGAAGAGAAGGCAGATATATCCGGCAGTATAAAAATTTCCCGCAATGACAGAGGTTTCCCAAATGTTGAGGTTAACAGCAGAGAGGATCTTTTTTTCGCACTCGGTTATATCCATGCCAAGGATCAGCTTAATCTCATGGAATATCAGAGAGCCATCGCAACAGGTGCTGCTGAAAAAATGGCCGAAGGATCTTCCCTCTATTTAAACAGATTATCTGCAATAATCGGATTCGCGAAAAAATCTGATTCCATATTATCAGATCTCTCCTCTGAAGAAACCGCACTCCTTAACGAATATTGCCGGGGAATAAATTTTATCCGGCAGAACTTCACCGGTGGTGAAAAGCTCTTAAGAGACTGGGCTCCCGGTGATTTACTATCTATATTATTAATGAGGGAATGGGCAAACTCATATCTCCATAATATTGAATTAATGATAAACGTTAATGAAACAGATAAGCCGGGAATTAGGAGAAAATTCAGAAACCAGAAATATATCCGCTACTATAATTCAGATCAGGATGATCACCTGAGCATTCTTCGCGGAATAAAAAGCCTGATTGAAAGACATATCGGGATATTTAACAGGGGATATTCAGTATATATAGATAAAAATCTCCATACCGATTCACAGGAAAGTTCCACCCTTTTCAGCTATAATGATTCCATCTCTGTTTATCCCGCATGGTATCCGGTAAACATAAAACTGGGGGAGAGATCAATTTTTGCCGTTACATCTCCAGGTATGCCCTTTCTCTTTTCATTTACATCGGGAGAACGCGCTTTTTATCACTTTAATATAAATGCCGATACGCAGGATTTTTTTATTATTGAAACAGTATTTCGTGACAGCAAAGAACAATACAGGTCTTCCGGCTCAATAAGAGATTTCACCCTGCTCCCCGATCCAAAAACTGAAAACAGTCCTGCATCAGCTGCAGAAACGCTTCGTATTACTGACAAGGGCCCTGTTTTGAATGATATTTTTAATATTGAATCAGCAGATAGAAGCCTGGTTGTCATTAATTCTATTCTACCCGGATTATCCTATATCCGCTTTCTTCTTTCAATACCTTTTGAAAAGAGCCACGCCGTAATTTTAAGCGACATAGGAAAAATCGATGCAGCTCCAAAAACCTTTCTACTTGTTTCAAAAGAGAGACGCTCAAAATCTCACTCCGGACTCTTTACCCCCTATTCAGTTTCATCCGGAATATTTAAAAACGGAAACATCACCACCATCTCAGGAGGATCACGACTCTCCACTACCCGGAATCTTAAGGCTATAGATAAAACAGGGAGCGATTTAATTCAGGCAGGTGAATTGCCGGGACAGTCCAGCGCAAAAATAATGAGCAATGATTTTAGAATTGCACGATTCAACGAAATACTTCTCCCGGTACGTGCCTATAATGACAAACAATTTAAGAAGATACTGGATGATACAATTACAATTACCGGTAAAAAGTTTGTACCTCTTTTTCTCTCAATGCTTGAATCGAATATATTAACATCCGCCAAGCTGACAAGAATCTATTTTAATGACTGGGATTTCCGATCAGATATTGGAGACACCCCACCCTCAATTTTTTATTCATTGCTGAACAGTCTTATTCAGGAATCTTATATTGATGCTTTCGGCAAAGATGCAACCAATAACATGCAGCATGCATATCTGCTTTATAACGATTTTTTCACTGAATTTGCCTCCAACAACAGACAGTTCTTTAATTTCACAGGCAAAGAAAAAATTCATACACGGGAAAGCATATTTGACCTGGCATTTTTAAATTCCATGAGGTTTTTAAACCGTAAGATGGCTCCCCGCATGGGTGAATGGCAATGGGGGAACCTCATAGCAGACCACTTCACAGTTAATAACCCGCATTTAAGTTATCTCTCCTATATTTTCAAACATGAAGAATCTCCAATTTCAGGCGGGCCTGATACAATATCACAGACTTTTCTTAATGATCAATTCCGCCCCTTAGATACATCATCACTAAAGGGATACTGCAATTTATCTAATATCCGTTTCTCAACAAATTACTCATACTCTACAAATATTGCTTCGGAATTCTACTACGGAAGAGCCGCTGAAATAAACAATATGGATATTAAAAAATCAAAGGCTGATTATAGAACAGTAATTAGAAGAAGTGAAAATAATTAAAGTCTGATCAATCGAGGAGAATCCGCTGCAATAGTTATCTGAATCCGGTACTATGAGATTCCCGCACCTGTAGTGAGCTTGTCATCATAAAACGAAGTATGCGCGGGAATTACAAGATGTGAATTGTTTCAATCATGAAATTCTATTAAGATATAAGAAAAGGATGCCGCGGGGCATCCTTTTCCTGTTATATATCTCTAAGGCTCGGGAGAAAATTTTAGTACATTCCGCCCATGCCGCCCATTCCGCCCATGCCGCCCATACCTGGAGCGCCCATGCCGCCTTTCTCTTCCTCTTTATCAGTAATAAGAACCTCAGTTGTTGAAAGCATACCTGCAACTGAAGCAGCATTCTGAAGAGCAGATCTTACAACTTTAGCAGGGTCAATAATACCAGCTTCAATCATGTCCACCCACTCAAGAGAGTATGCGTCAAAACCGAAGCCCGGCTTCTGTGATTTTGCTTTTTCAACAATAACTGAACCTTCAAGGCCTGAATTGCATACTATCTGCCTCATAGGAGCTTCAATAGCTTTCACAATAATCTGCGCGCCGATCTTCTCATCACCTGTAAGCTTATCAGCAATCTTCTGTACCGCTGCCTGAGCATGAATCAATGTAAGACCGCCTCCGGGAACAATACCCTCTTCAACAGCAGACCTTGTAGCAGAAAGAGCATCCTCAACTCTGGCTTTTTTCTCTTTAAGTTCAACTTCTGTAGCTGCACCAACATTGATAACAGCAACTCCGCCTGCCAGTTTTGCTTTTCTTTCCTGAAGTTTTTCTATATCATATTCAGAAGTTGAATCTTCAATATGCTTCTGGATCTGTGCAATTCTTCCCTGAACTTCTTTCTGAACTCCTGCACCTTCGATAATTGTGGTGTTATCTTTATCTACAATTATCTTTTTCGCTCTTCCAAGCATCTCAAGTGTTGTATTTTCAAGCTTCATGCCAAGATCTTCAGAAACAACCTGACCACCTGTAATTATGGCTATATCTTCAAGCATTGCTTTTCTTCTGTCGCCAAAACCGGGAGCTTTTACAGCAACACAGTTAATAGTCTTTCTAAGGGTATTTACAACTATAGTTGCAAGGGCTTCCCCCTCCACTTCTTCAGCGATTATAAGAAGCGGCTTACCTGACTGGGCAACCTTCTCAAGAACAGGGAGGAGATCTTTCATAGTAGAAACTTTCTTGTCATGTATAAGGAGGTATGCATCTTCAAGAACAGCCTGCATTGCCTCAGGATCATTTGCCATATATGGAGAAATATACCCTCTGTCAAACTGCATACCCTCAACTACATCAAGGGATGTTTCAATTGATTTGGCTTCTTCAACAGTAATAACACCATCCTTGCCGACTTTATCCATAGCATCTGCTATAAGATTCCCTATTTCAAAATCATTATTTGCAGAAATTGCAGCTACCTGAGCAATTTCCTTCTTATCTTTAATTTCCCTCGAAACTGAAGCAACATAGTTTACTGCACCTTCAACAGCTTTGTCAATCCCCCTTTTAAGATCCATGGGATTTGCACCTGCTGTTACATTCTTCAGGCACTCTCTATATATGGCTGATGCCAGTATAGTTGCTGTTGTTGTGCCATCACCTGCAATATCATTAGTTCTGATGGCAACTTCCTTAACCATCTGAGCGCCCATATTTTCAAAAGCATCATCAAGTTCAATCTCTCTTGCAACTGTAACACCATCTTTTGTAACAGTGGGAGATCCGAATTTCTTATCTATTGCAACATTTCTTCCACGCGGTCCAAGTGTAACCTGTACTGCATCTGCAAGTTTAACAACACCGTCAAGTATTGCTTTTCTAGCTTCATCATTATACTTTAATATCTTTGCCATTTTCTTTCCCTTCTTTTAATTTTTTAATTCAGAATAATTCGTTATTCAATAACAGCAAGAATATCATGCTCATTGAGGAGAAGATACTCATTGTCTTCAAATTTAACTTCAGTACCTGCATACTTGCCGAAAAGAACTTTATCTCCAGCCTTAACTCTCATGGGAACCAGATCCTTTCCATCAAGACGTCCTTCACCTGTAGCAACAATTTTACCTCTTTGAGGTTTTTCTTTTGCTGTATCAGGAACATAGAGAGAACCCACCTTTCCGAAATCTTCTTCAATGAGTTCCACTAAAACTCTGTCACCTATTGGTCTTATAGCCACACTAGCCTCCTTATGAATCTTTATAATTTAATAGTTTATTTTTACTTATTTTTGAAAATATTTGTATTGTTAGCACTCGTCTTAATGAGTGCTAACAATACAAATATACAAAACGGGTTTAATATTTCAAGCCAAATTTTAAAAAAATTATTCAATCGGAGAGATTTTTGATGAAATTCAGCTTTTAAGAAGGTAATCCGATTTTCCGCCCCTCTTTTCAATAACCCTGCAGTCCTCAATAATCATGTCCTTATCTACTGCCTTGCACATATCATAGACAGTCAATGCTGCAACAGAAGCTGCTGAAAGGGCTTCCATTTCCGCACCTGTTTTACCGCTCATCCTTATTTCCGAAAAAATTCTAATGCCGCTATTTTCTTTATCTACATTTATATCAACACCTGCAAAATTGATCTGCAAAGGGTGACACATGGGGATAAGCTCAGGGGTTTTTTTAGCAGCCATAATTCCTGATATTCTTGCAACTTCAAGAATATCACCCTTAGGCATAAGCTTCTTCTCTATAAGCTCTACTGTTTTTATATCCATCCGCACAAAAGCTGTAGCCCTGGCTAATCTTTCAGTAACCGGCTTAGAGGAGACATCTACCATCACTGCTCTGCCGCTGCTGTCATAATGAGAAAATTCAGACATAAATACCAACCTGTTAAAAAATTTATAGCCCATTCATGAATGCAGGGAAGAAAAGAAAATCTCAACAAATTCTTTTCCCCCTGTCCCCCAGTGGGGGCACGAGTTAATTATTATTACTTTGTAAATTAAATTTTTATAATTTCTACAACTATTTTATTATTATTTGATACTTTAAGTCATCAACTCACTCAAGTGTTTCTTTTACGTGCCCCCTCCGGGGGGCATGGAGCTGACCCTAATCAAAGAAAAAGCCCTGAAATGTCAGGGCATATCAAAGTACTACTGGTTAAATATGACACAATAATAGCCAGATTATTTTAATCTATCAACAAAATTTTTAATCAATCCCCAGATAATATAAGCTGAAACTACTACAAAAATTGCCCATGCTTTAAAAAATATTAAAAGAGATATAATAATTAGGGGTGTTATTATTCTGGCTGGAATCCCTTTTTTCCATAGATCTGAAAAAAGCTTATTATAATCGACTTCAGAAACCATAAGATATGCTGCAAAAAGATAAATTGCAGTATAGACATATAAAGGGAAAACAAGGGTCACTTCACCAAAAAAAAGCTGATCAGAAACAAGAACCGCTGAAATTGAACCTATAAGAACACCTGCAGCAGGGGAAGGGAGACCGGTAAAACTCTGGCCCGACTCTTCACAATTAAACCTTGCAAGCCTGTAAACTGCACAAACTGGAAATACAGCAGCTATCATGATCCCGAGACCGATGATGTTGAAATACTCCGGATATTTATATAAATATGAATGATATGCAAGTACACCCGGAGCAACCCCGTAAGCAACCGCGTCAGCAAGCGAATCAAGCTGCATCCCCAGTTCACTCTCTACCTTCAATGCCCTTGCTATTGCTCCGTCAAACATATCAAATATGCTTGCCACAAATATAAGCACCCCGGCAATGATAAGATAGTCCACATTTCCAAGGAGAGGGTCATATTTTGAAGAAAATAATATTGATATAAAGCCCATTACCATATTCGCCATAGTAAAAATGGCTGGTATTACTGATTTCTTTTTCCCCATAAATTAACCTGTTCTGCTCCCGCAATAATATAAAATTAGCATATTATAAACTCAATGAATAAATTATGTCAAGACAAATTAAAATAGTATTCTAAATGGCTTGCGGACAATTTTCAGCACTTCTCTTTCATCTTTTTAATAATTTTTTCACCGTTTTCAATTTTTAAAACCAATCTGTCATATAAAACAGGGTCCCCCCCCCCTATAGATGCTGAATAATTGAGAAGAATAAGAGCATGCTTCAGGTCTTTTAAATTTTTCTCCTGCGCAATAAAATCACCACAGTCATCAGATTCAACTACAGTAATTGTCCTATAATATCTTTCAGCAATCTCCTCATACTCTTTTATCAGCTCCTCCTTAATCCGGCTCAGATGCTCTTTGTATATTATTTTCTCTTCATTTACTTCAGCAATTTTTCCCGGACCGCCCTGTACAATTATTTTATATAATCTTTTAGATTCATCGTAATTTCCGGAATTAATCTCCTTAATAAAGATATCTGAGGGATCTTCATATATAGAAGAGACTCCGATAAGAGCAACAATAAATGACACCATAATTGCCCCAAGAGCAAAGCTTGTGCCAATCTTCTTTTTAACCCGCATATAAACAACAAAGGACGGCACAATGACTATAAATATAATCTTTATAATATTTTTAGATAATTCGACCCAGTTTTCCATATCAGAATTCTGTCCTTAACATATTTTTTTTATTTCTGCGCTCAATTGCAAAATCAATAAGCTTTTCAAGAAGAGCGGTGTAATTTAAACCTGAGCGCTCCCAGAGTTTAGGGTACATGCTGATGCTGGTAAATCCCGGGATGGTATTGATTTCATTGAGATAATATTTCCCGGTTAAAATATCAATAAAAAAGTCAATCCTGGCCATCCCTGAACAGTTCAATGCCCTGTACGCTTTTACAGCAGATTGAGACATGTCTGATGCAGTTTCAGAATCAATATGCGCAGGAATAATCAGTTCCGCACCTTCTGAATCGAGATACTTTGCTTCGTATGAGTAGAATTCATGTTTCGGCTTTATCTCACCCGGAAGTGAAACTGCAGGATTATCATTGCCAAGTACTGAAAACTCAATCTCCCTTGCATTTATCCCCTCTTCTACAAGAAGGGCAGTGTCCCAGGAAAAAGCCTCATTCATGGCTGCTGCTATTGATTCTTTATCCTTCACTTTAGTGATACCGACAGATGAACCTGCACTGCATGGCTTGACAAATATGGGGAATTGAAAGCGTGAACATATCTCTTCAATCAGCCTTTCAGGAAAACCTGTCCATTCATCTTTACCATACTTAACCCATGGCACAACAGGTACCCCCGCATCACGGAGGAGTCTTTTAGCAATATCCTTATCCATACCCACAGCAGAACCGGCAACATCTGCACCCGCATATGGAACCATTGCAAGCTCCAGAAGTCCCTGGAGAGTACCATCCTCACAGAATGTCCCGTGAACTACAGGGAAAACAACATCAACCGAAACCTCTTTACCCGATTCTGTATTATACAAATAGAGCTTACCATCACGCTGAAAATGATTAACCAGCCAGTTTCCGCTTTTTTTCAAAGCAAGAACTTTACCGAATGCTTTGTCCTCAATTATTTCCGGCAGATCCTGTACATACCACCTGCCGTCACAATCTATACCGATTGCAGTCACTTCAAATTTTGACCTGTCAAGATAGCTCACTACAGAGGCGGCCGAACATTTAGAAACATCATGCTCACCCGACCTCCCTCCATATAAAACACCTACTTTAATCATTATAAAACCCGGTTATATTATTCTGCTTCAACAAATTCTTTATGAAGAAGTTTTGTGGCAAGCTCGGAATAGATTGAATCTATAACACATGATATCCCGATTTCCGAAGTGGATATCATTTCAATATTGATATTCTGCCCCGACAGGATTTCAAAAATTTTCCCTGCAACTCCGTAAGAGGAAAGCATCCCCACGCCAACTGCTGAAACTATGGCAATATTATCCTTATATTCAACAGAGGATCCCCCCAGTGTTTCATTAAGCCTCTTGCATATGCTGATGGTATTATCAAGATCATCTTTCTTTACTGTAAAGGATATAGACGCAAGGTTATCATAACCTGTGGACTGGACAATCATATTTACATAGATCCTGTTCTGTCCCAGCTCATTAAATATTCTCGCTGCTATTCCGGGGCTGTCAGGAATTTCCCGTATTGTAACCTTAGCCTCATCCTGCTTTGCTGTAATTCCGCTTATAACAAATTTTTCCACCATCTCCTCCATGGGCATAAGAATAGTACCCTCATCCAAAGAATAACTCGATCTTACGTGCAGTCTTACATTATATTTCTTGGCAAATTCTACCGATCTGGAATGGAGCACCCCTGCTCCAAGCCTTGCAAGCTCAAGCATCTCATCATAGCTTACTTCATTAAGCTTTCTCGGTTTTTCTATTATCCTGGGGTCTGCTGTATAAACACCGTCAACATCAGTGTATATTTCACAATCCCTGGTATTCAGTACTGCAGCAAGTGCTACAGCAGAGGTATCGGAGCCGCCCCGGCCGAGAGTAGTAATATTATCATCATCATCAACACCCTGGAAACCGGCAACAATAACAACTTTATTTTCAGATAGCGATTTTAAAATTCTATCAGTGGATATTCCTGCAATTTTTGCATTGGAGAAATTGCCGTCAGTTTTAAGCCTTATCTGCGATCCTGTATAGGAAATCGCATCAACCCCTATTGCATGGAGTGCAATAGCAAGGAGTGCTGTTGACACCTGCTCTCCGGTTGAAAGGAGCATATCCATCTCTCTTCTGCTGGGGCTGCTGTTTATCTCTTTTGCAAGATCAATTAGTACATCTGTTGTTTTCCCCATTGCGGAAACTACAACTACCACTGAGTAATCTCTATCTGTGTAGCTTTTAATCCTTTCTGCTACAGCTTTAATTCTTTCAGGGTCCTTTACTGAGGTACCCCCGAATTTTTGTACTATTATTTTTTTATCTGGCATATATATTTTGTCCTGAATATGTTTATCAACATTTAATAATAAATATTTATTAATTCTTAACTTCATTTTAATTTACTATTGCTTCTCCTCCAATATTTACGATGACATTAACATCAATCTCTGTAAAAGGTGAAGCAGGACTTCCATGAAAAAGTTCACCATAGCCCGGTTTGTTTGCTCTATACACTTTATAAACACCTGGAGGGACGTTGCGAAAAACAATAGGATTTGAACCATCAATTGGGCTTGATCCATATTTGACAAATGGAGCAATCTTAAAATTCTCAACTGAAGCTTCATAGGTATCCCATGCAGCACTATATGCTTCATAATGTGCTACAGGTGACAATATATCCCAATCATCTATACCCTCAAATTTTTCCTTCCAGTCATATTTATATTTTTCATATTTTAAATAATAATCAAGAACTGCTTCTATGTGATTACCCGGATATTTAGGAGGCAGAGGTAAATCATATTCGTTTGCATCCCTTAAATTCATGCCTGTATCTGTTATAAAATAATCAGTAATAACCTCCGACTCAGGAATCATTATAATGTACTGATTAGTTACACCATTAACATGAACTTCTCCTGTCTTCCCCGGAACATAAGCCCTTGCAACTGCGTGGATATTTCTACCTATATCATCCTCACCAGCCCTTACATCGCGAAGCCAGTCAGAGAGGGCATAGTAATGGCTCACCTTAAAGAGCCCTTCTGAATAGAAGGGGTACTCATATTTTTTAACAAAATTCTTTATCACAAAACGTATCTCAAGTACTGTCTCAGGATCATATCTGCTGTAATCAAGTCCGCCGATTATAGGAACCTCAAGAGGGAATATCCTTAAAATATCTGCAGCTTCAAGCCTTAAGCTGTCCCAATATGAGTTAACCATAAGCTGATTAAAGTCGAAACCATTAACACTTTTCTCATGAAATAGTACTTCACCTTCCTTATCCCAGACAAATCCCGATCCTGATGATCTGTAAATCTGCGCCTTATCAAAAACCATTTTTCTTATATAGACCTGAACTGTATCATATCTCCCTTCAGGTGGGTCGTCATTCTTCAGCACAACTCCATCTCCATTAAAAAATGGAACATCTATGCCCGTACCTCCAAGATCAAACTTAAAGACCTGTCTGTAATTAGCAAACTTCTTGCCGCCCAGGCGAAGTTCAGCGATATCGAGCATAAACTCAGTTGGCGGTACCATATTCCCATCTGACCCGGGATGATTAACAACCGAATCGTCTTCCATTGGCAATACATTAGGATTAGCCGAACTGTTTAAATTTGTTGTTCCCTCACTCTCAAGGGTCCCCTTTATCACAACCTTCAGTCTATTCGTTGCCATCTCTGTAAATACAGGTTCATCACCGCACCCTGCAAAAAATGCGATTACCATAAGCGAGGCTATATAAAATTTTAATTTTTTCATCATATCAGCAAACACCATTTATAGATTCAGATTAAGATAAAGTGAAATACCGGCATTTATCACATGCCCGTTATTCTTTGATCCGTCAATATGCCCTTCATAGATAAAGAGATAATCTATTCTAAGCGCTATATTGGCCATCTGCCCTGCAGGGAAAGAAATCTCCAGGCCTGTGCTGAGCATGGGATCCCACTGCCTTATATCATCCGGCTCCATATAAACATGACAGAATCCGCCCCCCCCTTTTATCTGCATCCTTACAGGAAGATCAATGGGGAGGAGATAAACAAGATCCATATAAGCAGGGATAAGCCTTAAAGAATCTACCCCCCTGGAATTGTAATCCTGGTAGGAGGTTTCAAATCCTATCTTCAGTTCATCAATGGGTGTATTATATCTGAAAAAAGCCCCGGCACCCAGTGCCGGCTCCAGGGTTTCACCTGTTTCGAACATAGGTGTTAAAGGCCCGAACCAGATTCCAAGCTGCGGTCTGTTAAAATATCTTTTTCTGGAAGCAGAGGCAAAAAGATCAGCAGTAATAAAAAATATAAGCAGAGTTACAAAAAATATAATACCTTTTCTCTTCATTTTTCCCCGACTAAATCACTTTTTTAAAATCAGTGCTAATAATTATTTTTTCATTTAAAACCAGTGTTAATTCCTTAACTTTTATTTGAATTAAAATGCTCTAATATCGGGACTGTCTCAAAAGTCGGATTCTCAGGGATTTGTCATTCCGGTTTTGCAACTTCATTTATTGCAAATACCGGAATCTCCTGATTGAATCAGACCTGAGAGATACCGGCATTTCGCTTCGCTACAGCCGGTATGACAAAAAATTACTTTTTGGACAACCCCGATATAAAATTGTTTATTTTTCACTAAAATATATTTTCAGGAATCAACATTAAAACAGATTATTTTTGACCATAAGGCCTATATGTCAATAATTAAAATGCGGAAACATAATTATCAAGAGGGGGGTCATAAAAAACCTGATTAAGGTAAAGACCGTGTGGGGGTGCTGTATAACCGCTGTATTCCCTGTTCCTTGCTGCAATAACCTCTTTAATGAATGATGGATCTTTTCCTTCCTTATTCATGGTAATTATTGTCCCGATTATAATCCGTATCATATTATGCAGAAAAGCGTTTGCACATATTTTAATAGAGATGATTTCATCCCGTTTTGTTACATCAATTGATTCAATTTTCCGGACTGTACCATTTTCAAGAGATATTTTTTTGCAGAAAGAAGCAAAATCCATTTCACCCGGAAGATATTGAGTCACATCCCTCACATAGCTGCAGCTCAGGGGCGTACTTACCCATAATGCACGGTATGCCATAAATGGAGATCGAAGCGGCGAGCAGTAAATGCGGTAAATATACTCCCTCTTTATAGCAGTAAATCTTGAATGGAAATCATTATCTACAATATATGCATTCTTTACTGAAATATCAGACGGCAGAATCCCGTTAAGACCAATGCACAACCTCTGCAGATCTATATTGTTAACAAGATCAAAGTGAATAACCTGCCCCAGAGCATGAACACCTGAGTCAGTTCTGCCGGAAGCTGATACCCTTATCCTCTCCTTTGTTAAAATTTCGATCCCCTTTTCAATTTCACCCTGTACAGTTCTCCCTCTATCCTGAACCTGCCATCCGTTAAAAAATGTTCCATCATAGTGGACAAGAAGCGCGTATCTTGTCAAGCCTCACCCTCCTCTTCCCACTTTTTAACAGTCTCATTGATTTTTTCATAGAGGTGTCGTGTTTTTTCAAGAAGGTCGCTGGGAGTTGCCTTTGAAGACTTGCCCATACCGAAAAGTCTGCTCAGATATTTTTTACTTGTCTGGAAATTCTCAATCTTTTTTTGAGGGTCCTTCTCTCTTGCTCCGAATTTCAAAGTAAGAATTGCTGATACATAAAGAATTCCTTCATATCCCCAGTTTTTGTCAGAATCGGGCCCCATATTCCCCGCAGCATCCGCAGGCTCCCCGCCGCTCTGAATAAGCTCAAGTACTTCGAAATAGTATTCATATGCTTTTTTGTAGAAGAAGAGAGACATCTTTTTATACGGCTTATCAGGATAAATCGCGGCAAGATCGCCAAAAAGCCATGCCCCGCGTATAGATGAAACCGCTTTCTTGAAAGTAGGCGCCACCTGCTTCCTTCTCAGATTATAGCAGTCAACCGCGAGCATAAAAGAAGCTGCCCCCATCATAAGATCCCTGTCGTCATTAAAATTCAATTCACCAAAAAACTTTGCTACAGCGTTTTTCCTGGCAGGCGAGGCTTCCATAAGCTTTGCAGCTTCGCTGTCTGTTACATCTTCAAAATCCTTCGGATATCCGGTATAATAACATGCGGGGCAGACATTGAGCATATAAACAAGGGGGTAAACCTTTCCAAACTTCTTGCTCTCCTTATATTCACGCCTTAACTCATCAGTAATCCTTTCTGCAATGAGTCTCCCCCCTCCTGTAAACATCTCTTCACGATAAAACTGATTCCTGCACACAGGGCATATTGTAGGATTCTTCTGCCTGAAAGATATTTTTTTGCTGTTTTCCATTTTCTACTCCCCTGATCCTAAACGCAGCATACATAATGACTGATCATAATATCTATAAAGCATATAATTAACAATCAACTTTTTTCACAATAAAATTTCTTTAAATTTCCGGCAAAATTTTCATTCTCTTTAAAAAATATCGATGTTATTTCCTTAACTTTTATCCGGATTAAGATGCTCTAATTTTTCCGCCGCCAGAAGCGGCGGGGAAACTGAAAACAGCATAATTACACAAAAATATATCTTCAGGAACAATTACCGGAAAAATATAATAAATACAGTTTATTCATTATATTACATAATTTACTATTTTATATTCAAGAAGTCTATTTTGATTGTCGAAAATCAATAGAGTACTAATATTAATTCTCATTCAATGAGGCTGATGATAATGATACATATTTTCAGAATATTACTGATATTATTTATTTCACTTCTCCTGCCACTTGATGCTCTCCCCATTTCTGTTGCAGCAAGGTCCAACAAGGACTACCGTTTTGCAATGGAAACATTACGGGAAGCCAATCCCATGGTAAAGAATTTTCAGAACGAGGAAATTTCAAAAAAATATGATGAGCTTATGAAAGCTTTTGAAATTGCCAGTCTGGAATATTTCGGTAGAAACTACGATTCCTCAGCAGCTAAATTTTATAATCTCAAGCTTGAGCTGATGAAACTTCTCGAAAGTATTGCAGACCTGTATATTGAAAGAACCAGGGATTTACTTGCAGCATCAACTGAAGATAATGGCGTTATCGATATTTTCATAGATTACAGTAAAGCAGGAGGGTATGCTTCATATTTCAATAAATCCTTTGACCCCCTTATAGATGTGAAGCCGTATAATGAAGATTTTACTGCAAAAGATTTTCACCTCTATTACAGCAAAAGCTCTATCGAAAGATATCTTCATGGCGCCTATTTCAATTATCAGGAAGCTATCAGAGTTAAAAACGATCCTGTAATTGAGTATATTAAAAGCAGAAAAAGAATAAAATCGGACAGCATTGATTATGTAATTGGCCGCTACCTTACTGCTGTTTCTCTCTGCCGAACAGCAAAAAAACAGGGGCTTGAAATTTATCGTGTTAAGAATTATCATGAAGTAGGTAATATCCTGGATAAATACAACATACGGAAAGGACAGCTCTCCCCCATATTCGATGACAGGATACCGGAAAAATTCAAAGTCGATGCTGTAGACAATGTGAAGCTGCTTTATAACGTTGAAACTGAAAGAAGAGATAAGGCATTAAACAGATAAAAAGTTTATGTCATGCTTAAACTAAAAAACTTCAGCCATGGCTGAAGTTTTTTAGTTTAATATTTAATAGCGATTTTATTTCTTCTTAGATTTTTCTTCTTTTACAGTCTCTTTCACTGCTTTTACCGGCTCTCTTCTTTCAACAAGTTCAACAATTGCCATTTCAGCAGCATCTCCCTGTCTCTGCCCGAGAAGGTACATTCTTGTATAACCGCCCTTTCTTTCCTTAAATCTGGGAGCTATATCTTCAAATAGTTTCTTTAAAACATCTCTGTTTTTTAGAACCTTAAGTACTTCTCTTTTATTGTGAAGCTTTTTCTCTTCCTGTTCTTCAGAATAATCGAGATTATTTTTAGCTTTTGTAATCAGTTTTTCTGATATCTTTTTAAGCTCTTTCCCTTTCTGCTTTGTAGTAACAATTCTTTCATGATCGAAAAGAGATGTTACCATATTGTTAAACATTGCTTTTCTGTGTGATTGGGTTTTACCCAGCTGTTTTACTTTATTTTTGTGTCTCATATGTCAACCTCGTTTAATCCTTTAATCCCAGACTCAGGTGGTAAACCTCAAGTTTTGTCTTAATTTCCTTAAGAACGACATCACTGCAATGCTTGGATTTTCTGATTTCATCTTCAGTACGCTTAACAAGCTCCTCAAGCGTGGATATATCAAGACTCTTAAGGGTATTGTAAGCCCTTACAGAAAGCTCTATCTCATCAATAGACCTGGCAAGGAGAACTTTCATTTTTTCAATATTCTCATCAACTACTTCAACTTCCTCTTCATGTTCCTCTTCAAAGTTTATAAAGATAGACATGTGATCCTTTACAATCTTTGCAGCATAAGCAAGGGCATCATCGGGAGAAATAGAACCATCCGTCCATATTTCAAGAATAAGCTTATCATAGTCTGTTCTTTGAGCTACGCGTGTATCCTCAATTTTAACATTAACTTTTTTAATAGGTGAAAAAATTGAATCTATTGCAATTACACCAATAGTCTCTGTACTTTCCTTATTTACTTCTGAAGATATATATCCTCTTCCGCGTTCAACCTGTACTTCCATATCAATGTGTGCTGAATCATTAAGTGTGGCAATCTTTAATTCCTGATTCATTACACCTATGTCCGGATCTAAATCAAAATCTGCACCGGTTAAATCCCCTGCTCCATCCTTTACAATATGGAGAACTTTAGGTATTTCACCTTCATATCTAAACCTTAATTTTTTTAAGTTTAATATTATCCGGGTTACATCCTCATAAACGCCTGGAATGGTTGAAAATTCATGATGTACACCCTCTATCTTTATCGCTGTAATAGCAGCACCCTCTATAGAAGAGAGCAATACTCTGCGAAGAGAGTTCCCAATAGTCAAGCCATAACCTTTTTCGAACGGTTCCGCTATAAATCGCCCGTAATCAGGGCGAAGCTCATCATGTTCAAAAAGTATTTTGCTCGGTCGCTTAAAGCCCTTTAGAAGATTTTTAGGGGCCATTTGTACCTCCAACTAAAATAAATACACAGCTTTAACAGGGTGCTGAACCTGAGATTATTTCGAATATAGTTCTACAACAAGCTGTTCATTAAAGTTATCTTTAATATCGCTTCTAACTGGCAGCCTGAGAATTTTTCCGTTTTTTTCATCGTAATTAACTTCAACCCATTCCGGTTTGGAATCAATTGCTTTTGATAATTTTATTGAATCTTCAAGAATTATGTTTTCTTTAAAATTCTCTCTTACCTTAACTTCATTTCCTACCTTAACAATTATCGAAGGTATATCAACTACTATATCATTGAGCATTACATGCTTATGCTGGACCAGCTGACGAGCCTGTGACCTGGATGATGCAAATCCCATACGATAAATTACATTATCAAGCCTTCTTTCCAGAAGTGATAACATATTATCACCAGTAACACCTTTCATTCTGTTTGCATTTTCATAATTGATCTGGAACTGCTTCTCAAGGAGACCATATGTACGCTTGATTTTCTGTTTCTCTCTAAGCTGTACAGCATAATCAGACATCTTCCCTCTTCTCTTTTTCGGAGGTCCGGGGGGATATTTCTTATTCCCTTTCAATGGACACTTATCTGTAAGACATCTCTGTCCCTTAAGCATCATAGGTGTCATCTCGCGTCTGCAAAGTTTACATTTAGGACCAGTATATTTAGCCATAATTACATCACTCCATTAAACTCTTCTTCTTTTTTTAGGCCTGCATCCATTGTGCGGAACCGGTGTAACATCTTTGATCGTTGATATGTTTAATCCGCTCTGAAACAGTGATCTCACAGCTGCTTCTCTGCCTATTCCAGGCCCTTTCACAAAGACTTCAATTGACTGAAGTCCGGCTGTTTCCATAGCTCTGTCTGCTGCAGATTTTGCTGCCATCTGCGCTGCAAAAGGGGTTGATTTTCGTGATCCCTTAAACCCTTCCCCGCCTGCTGTGGCCCAGGAAATAACATTCCCCTGCATATCTGTTAATGTTACGATTGTATTATTGTAAGTTGCCTGAATATATGCTTTACCAACGGGTATATTTTTTTTGTCCTTTTTTTTGTTCTTAACCCTTTTTTGTTTCACCTGAGATACCTCTTATTTCTTTTTCTTGCTGGATATTGAAATTCTTCGGTTGCCTTTCCGGGTTCTGGCATTGTTTTTAGTATTCTGACCACGAACAGGTAAACCCCTTCTGTGCCTTATCCCGCGATAGCATCCTATATCCATAAGCCGCTTGATATTCATGGCGATCTCTGTTCTCAGATCACCTTCGACTTTCAGGCTTTGCTCAATAATTTTCCGGATATTCCCGATTTCCTCTTCACTAAGGTCTTTTACCCTTGTTTCGGGACTGATTCCTGAATCAGCAGTAATTTTTCTGGATGTTGAAGGCCCGATTCCATATATATATGTAAGCGCAACTTCCACCCTCTTGTTATTTGGTAAATCTACACCGGATATCCTTGCCATAAATTCCTCTTATACTATGAATTAATGTTTTTTGACAGTTCGAACTTTTTGTCTTTGTTTATGTCTCGGGTTCGTACATATAACCCTGAGAACACCATGTCTTTTAATAACTTTGCAGTCACTGCAAATTGTCTTTACAGATACCTTAACTTTCATAAATCATACCTCTAAGTTCAATCAAAAAGCCATATACTGATAACAGTATTCTTAAGTCAACTCTAATAAATTTCTCCGATGCTATTTAGACCGGTAAGTGATTCTGCCTCGTTTTAAATCGTACGGGGATAATTCCACTGTAACCTTGTCACCAGGTAAAATTCGAATATAGTGCATTCTCATTTTCCCGGAGATGTGAGCTAGAACAATGTGACCATTTTCAAGCTTAACTCTAAACATCGCATTCGGTAAGGGTTCAACTACAACCCCTTCAACTTCAATTGGTTCTTCTTTACTCATATATTCTACACAAAATCCTTTTAATTAAATACAGTATTTAGAATCTTCCCTGGATTCTCTTTTTTTTACCGAGAAAACCGTCATAATGCCTCATGAGAAGCTGAGATTCGATCTGCTTCAGCGTATCAAGTGTTACACCCACGATAATGAGCAGGGATGTACCTCCAAATAGATAAGCCATCTCAGCAGGTACCTGCTCCGGCCATATCCTGATAATAAAATCGGGAATAACAGCAATTGAAGCAAGAAAAATTGATCCGGAAAGTGTCAGCCTGTTGAGTATACCTGTTAAATATTCCGAAGTATTCTGACCCGGCCTGATTCCTGGAATGAATCCGCCATATTTTTTAAGATTCTCTGCAATATCAGCCGGATTAAACCGGAGCGAAGTGTAAAAAAAGCAGAAGAAAATTACCAGTAAAGCGTATAATACCATATATGGAAGCTGACCGTGAGAAAGCCAATACTGCATTTTGTTTAAATACTCATTGCTGCTTACTCCCACCATTCTTATCATTTGTGACGGGAATACAATTATAGCTGAAGCGAAAATAATAGGAATAACACCAGCCGCATTCACCCTTAAAGGGATGAATTGTGTAGTCCTCTGCGTAGCAGCGCCTCCGGCCATTCTTTTGCCGTACTGAACCGGGATTCTTCTGGTCCCGAGAGTAAGAAGTATACATGCAGCAATTACACCCAGGAAAATGCATATTAAAATAATACCAACAATCGGCTCACCTGTCTGACCGATTCTCTTCATTGTTGCAACTGTGGCCTGAGGCATCTGTACAACAATACCGGCCATAATTATCAGGGAAATACCGTTTCCAATCCCTCTTTCTGTAATCTGTTCACCAAACCACATTAAAACCATTGTCCCTGTTACAATAGCAAGAACTGCAATCATAACAAACCCTATACCGCTGCCATCCGGTACAACTGTTGCACCTGTGCTTGTCCTCATTGACTTCATCCAGAAAGTAATACCAAGTCCCTGAATTGTACAAAGAAATACTGTGCCGTATTTAGTATATTGACTCAGTTTTTTCTGACCTTCAGCCCCTTCTTTAGAAAGCTCATCAAGATGAGGGATTACTACTTTTAGCAGGTCAATTATAATAGATGCAGATATATAAGGCATAATGCCCAGTGCAAAAATAGTAAAACGCTTTAGCGCACCCCCTGCAAAGAGGTCAAAAAAATCGAGGAGACCTGCTGTTTCAGCTTCGGTAAAATAATCCTTTAATGCTTCAACATTTATCCCCGGTATAGGGATATGTGCTCCAATTCTATATACTACTAATACAAAAAGGGTAAAGATTACCCTTCTCCTCAAATCAGGTATTTTAAATATATTAACCAGTGCACTTGACATTAAATTGTCCTGTTCATTTTTTTAATTTGCTGCTTTTGGTCTGAGAATTGTTTCTCCACCGGCATTTTTTATCTTATCCATAGCACCTGTTGAAAAAGCATCTGCTGTAATCTTTACAGAAACTTTAATATCACCATTGCCTAGAATTTTAACAGGCTTATCTGCTTTATCAATAAGTCCAGCTTTACATAGAATAGCCGGGTTAATTTCAGCTAAATTCAGTTTCTCAATCTGAGAAACATTTACAAGCTGAAACTCTTTCTTAAAGATATTATTAAAACCCCTTTTCGGGATTCGTCTCTGAAGAGGCATCTGACCACCCTCAAACCAAGGCTTTTTTCCGCTCCCTGAACGGCTGAGCTGACCTTTATGTCCGCGACATGATGTTTTCCCATGTCCTGAAGATGGACCTATGCCGACTCTTTTTCTGCGTTTAATTGAATCAGGCTTTTTAATTGTATATTGTTCCATTTTATTTCTCTCTGGAGCTTATGAATTAATTTCTTTTACTTCAACGAGATGCTGAACTTTATTTATCATTCCCCGTACAACCGGATTATCAGCATGTTCCCTAACAGCATTGATTTTTCTCAATCCCAGTGCTCTTAGTGTATCCCTCTGCTTCGGGAGAACTCCTATACTGCTTCTTTTCTGTGTTACAACCAGTTTAATAGCCATTTTAAATTACTCCCAAAGTTTTGAAATCGAAACTTCTCTTATCTGGGCTGTTTCCCTTAAGCTTCTAAGCTGTTTTAAACCGTCAAGAGTAGCTTTTACAATATTTATCGGGTTCCTGGAACCCTGAGCCTTTGTAAGTATATCAGAAATACCTGCTTTTTCAATAACTGCTCTTACTGATGCGCCGGCAATTATTCCTGTTCCCGGTGCTGCCGGTTTAAGAATAACCTTCGCAGATTTGAACTTCCCCACTACTTCATGTGGTATTGTATTTTTATTGATATTTACTTTAAATACATTCTTTTTTGCATCTTCTTTACTTTTGTCAATTGCATCGGGAACTTCATTTGCTTTCCCGAATCCAACACCGACATGTCCGTCACTGTCTCCTACTACTGACAAGGCATTAAAGGAAAATCTTCTTCCCCCTTTTACTACTTTTGCTACACGGTTAATTGTAACAACCTTATCAGAAAGTTCAATCCCTTCAACATGAGCTTTTTTGCGCTTTATTTTCATGGTATACTCCTAAAACTCCAATCCATTTTCGCGGGCTGAATCCGCAAAAGCTTTAATTTTTCCGTGGTAAAGATAACCATTTCTATCAAAAACTACAGTTGAAACTCCCTGTGCCTTTGCTTTTTCTGCCAGAAGTTTGCCAAGAGTTTTGGCAGACTCTATATTACCTTTATTTTTATCAAGAGGGAATTCTTTAGATAGAGTGGAAAATGCCACTATTGTATGTCCCTTCTGATCATCAATAATCTGAGCATAGAAATTTTTGTTAGATTTAGAAATACAGAGACGTAGTTTTGTAGGATCTTTTCTGATCTTATTCTTTACGCTCAATCTTCTCCTGGTAAACCTTTTCTTTTTTAATGCTAATCTATCCATTGTTATTTACCTGTCTTGCCTGCTTTTTTCCTGACCAGCTCATTCTTATACCTGATTCCCTTACCCTTATAAGGTTCAGGTGGACGTAGTTTCCTTATATTAGCTGCAACCTGTCCAACAAGTTCTTTATTTCTACCCTTTACTCTGAATTTTGTTGCCTCAGCAACTTCAAGAGTTATACCATCAGGAGCTTTAAAAACTATGGGGTGTGAATAACCAAGCTGGAACTGAATATCCTGACCCTGCTGAATCGCTCTGTAACCTACACCAACTATTTCCAGTTCTTTAACAAATCCAGTTGAAACACCAACTACCATATTATTTATCAGTGTTCTGGAAAGCCCATGATAAGCCCTCTGCTGCTTGTCTTCTTCATTCTCAATTACAACATTAAGAATATCAGATTCAAGTTGTACATTTACTCCATCAAGCAGTGTAAGCTTATTTTCACCAAGAGGTCCTTTTACAGTAATATTACGAGCAGCAATATCAACTGTTACTCCCCCGGGAATATTTATTGGTTGTTTCCCTATTCTAGACATATCTATTCACTCTTCCAATTACGAAATTTCACACAAAACTTCGCCGCCAACGTTCAACTTTTTTGCGGCCTTATTTGTTATTACACCTTTTGGTGTTGATAATATCCAGATTCCAATATTGTTATAAACAGGTTTAAGATCAGAAGCTCCGTAGTATACTCTTCTTCCAGGCTTGCTTATTCTTTTTAAAGTAAGCAGGGCCGGTTTATTCTCTTCACCATATTTAAGATATATTCGCAATAATTTCTGTTTATTATCTTCGATCAGTTTAAAGTTTTTTATAAAACCTTCATCTTTCAAAATTTTAGCTATTCCCACTTTTAATTTTGAAGATGGTATATCAACCTTTAAATGCTCCGCCTTTACGGCATTCCTTACTCTGGTTAACATATCTGCGATTGGATCACTAATTGCACTCATGTTTCAACCACTCTCCACTTATTATTTCTACCATGATGACTTTGTTACGCCGGGTAATTTACCTTCACTGGCAAGCTTCCGGAAGCATATTCTACACATATCAAATCTTCTCAAATAGCCTCTAGGTCTGCCGCATATTGCGCATCTGTTATGATCTCTGACCTTAAACTTTCCGCCCCTTTTATGCTTGGCTATTGTACTTGTTTTTGCCATACTATTTACCCCTGTTCTTTAAACGGCATTTTGAATTCTTTAAGGAGAGCATAAGCTTCCTCTTTACTATCAGCAGAAGTAACTATCGTTATATTTATGCCGTGTATTTTTTCTGTTTTATCAAAATTTATCTCAGGAAAAATTATCTGCTCTCTGATAGAGAAATTATAATTACCATTTGTATCAAAGGATTTTCCTGAAATACCCTTAAAATCCCTGACTCTGGGGAGAGCAATATTGATCAGCCTGTCAAGAAATTCGTACATCTTTTCGCCGCGTAGTGTTACCCTGCAGCCCACATCATATCCTTCCCTGATTTTGAAATTGGCAATAGATTTCCTTGCAACAGTCTTTACAGCTTTCTGCCCTGTAATGGTTGTAAGTTCTTCAATAACAGATTTCAAATAGTTCGCATTGGAATGAGCATCGCCCATACCTACATTGAGAACTATTTTCTCAAGTTTGGGAACCTGCATAACAGTTGAATAACTAAACTGTTCCATGAGGCTCTTCTTATATTTATTGTTATACTCTTCTTTTAATCTTGCCTGCATAACCAATACCTTTATTTATCTAAGCTCTTACCGCAGCTTCTGCATACTCTTGCCTTGGTTTTATCTTTCAGTTCTATTCCTACTCTTACGCCTTTCTTGCACTTATCACAAAAATACATTGCATTTGATATATGAATAGGGAATTCAAGGGTTACAACGCCGCCCTTTGGATTTTCCTGGGAAGGTTTCAAAAACTTTGATCTTTTATTAACACCTTCAACTACTATACGTGCTTTTGTACGATCAAGCTTTAATACTTTGCCCCTTTTCCCTCTATCAGAACCGCCCATGATAACAACATTATCATTGACTTTCAATTTCGTACCGATCTTGTCAACATTCGAATTTTTCATTTTACTAAATCCTCTTTATAGAACTTCAGGTGCCAATGATACAATTTTAAGGAAGTTTTTATCCCTTAATTCCCTGGCTACAGGTCCGAAAATCCTTGAACCTTTAGGCTCATTCTTAGCATCAATGATAGCTACTGCATTATCATCAAATTTTATATATGAGCCGTCTTTTCTTCTTACAGCTTTTTTAGTTCTTACTACAACTGCTTTTAATACTGCTTTTGTATGAACTTTTTTACCTGTAGAATCTTTTAAGCCATAGGAAGGCTGAGAGTCTTTTACTGCAACAACTATAATATCTCCAACAGATGCGTATCTTCTTTTTGATCCGCCCAGTACCTTTATGCACTGTACTTTCTTAACGCCGCTGTTATCTGCCACTTCTAGCATAGTCTGGACTTGTATCATGACTAATCCCCTATTTCACTTTCTCTATTATTTCAATCAATCTGTATCTTTTTTCTTTAGATAATGGTCTTGATTCTTCAACCTTTACAACATCTCCAATCGAACACTCATTCTTTTCATCATGACCTTTAATCTTTTTAGTTCTTCTTACAGATTTTTTGTAAAGTGAATGCATTACAAGATTTTCAATTTCGACAACTATTGTCTTATCCATTTTATTGCTTACTACTTTACCTATGAGTTGCTTCCTGTTGGACATCATTTCACTTCATCTCCGCTTTAAGTTTAACCCCTCGGGTTCCTTATACCAAGCACATATTCCTGCTTTATTGTATGAATACGTGCTATATGTTTTTTCAATTCACTGATTCTTTTTGGATTATCCACTTTACTTGTAACGGATCTGAATCTTTCCTTTCTGAGTTCCTCTTTAGAATCAGTAAGGCTTTTATTCAATTCGTCATTAGTCAGTTCTTCCAGTTTTCCTTTCATCTTAGGCCTCTGAATTTATACACTTTCACTTTATTTTTCTATCGCTACTATTCTGGTTTTAAGAGGAAGTTTGTTTGAGGCGCTTTTGAGGGCTTCTCTTGCAAGTTCTTCATCAACACCAGCTATTTCAAACAGAATTCTTCCAGGTAATACTCTTGCTACAAATCCTTCAGGATTTCCTTTACCTTTACCCATTCGGGTTTCTGCTGCTTTTTTAGTAAAAGGGAAATCAGGGAAAATTCTTATCCAGAGCTTCCCGCCTCTTTTTACTTTCCTTGTTATTGCTACCCGCGCGGATTCGATCTGCCTGCTTGTTATCTTTGCAGATTCAACTGCCTTAAGACCATACTCACCAAAAGAAACCTTGGCTCCATTCTGTGCAGTGCCATTCATCCTGCCGCGCATCACCTTTCTGTGTTTAACTCTTTTTGGCATTAACATAGTAATTCACCCTTCGTCTTATCTGGTCTTTCTTTTAACAGAATACCGGTCTTCATCTTCGCTCTGATCTTTCGAAAGCACGTCGCCATTATAAAGCCATACTTTTACACCAATCAAACCAAAAGTTGTCAGAGCTTCAGCAAAACCGTAGTCAATATCAGCTCTCAATGTATGAAGCGGTACTCGCCCGTCTTTATAGATTTCAGTTCTAGCCATTTCAGCATTATTCAGTCGCCCTGATATCATGATCTTGATCCCAAGTGTTCCGCTTCTCATGGCATTTGTTATTGCCTGCTTTACAGCTCGTCTGTAGGGGAACCTGTTCTCAATCTGTGCAGCAATCTGTTCCGCTATCAATTTTGAATTTCTTTCAGGCTTCTTAACTTCAATTATATTTATATAGACAGTTTTTGATGCAATCTTCTGGAGCTGATTTTTTAAGTCTTCTATGTCAGCCCCTTTCTTTCCAATCAGTACGCCGGGTCTTGCGGCATTTATGTTAACATTTACTCTATCCGGGAACCTTTCAATACAAACTCTCGATATTCCAGCGCTCTTCTTTTCTTTTTCGATAAAACTTTTTATCTTAAGATCCTCATGAATGTTTCTGGAATATTCTTTTTTTTCACCGTACCAGATAGAATCCCAGGTGCGGTTTATCTTTAATCTAATTCCTATTGGATTTACCTTCTGACCCATTTGATCTTCCCTTTATTCCTAATTAATTTTCATCAGACAATACTACGGTGATAGTACTTGTCCTTTTTTTGATTCTTCCAGCCCGGCCCCTTGCTCTTGCCATAAATCTCTTAAGAGTAGGACCTTCATCAACCGCAATCTTTGTTATATATAATGATTCTTCCAGTAAATCAGGGTTATGATACTTGGCGTTTGCGCCTGCTGAATAAAGAACCTTTAATACTATCCTGGCACCTTTCCTGTGCATATGCTTCAATACATCTATGGCTTCAGGAAAAGAATATCCTTTTATCTCATTTGTTACAAGTCGTACTTTTGATGCAGAGATTCTATTATATTTGGATACCGCTGATGCTTCCATTATTATTCCTCTTTACTTTTTCTTCTTTGCCACTTTATCATCTTTACTGGTATGCCCGCGATATGTTCTTGTCGGCGAAAATTCACCAAGCTTATGACCTATCATATTCTCTGAAACATAAACCGGTATAAAAGTCTTTCCGTTATGAACCATTAGTGTATGGCCAATCATCTCCGGGAATATTGTTGATCTTCTGGACCATGTTTTGAGCGCTTTACGGCTATTTGAAAGATTCATTCCTTCAACTTTTTTTAATAACTTAGGATCTACATATGGTCCTTTTTTTACCGATCTTCCCATACTAGCCCTTCCTTCTCTTTATTATGTATTTATCGCTAAACTTATGCTTCTTCCTTGTCTTATACCCTTTGCTAGGTACACCGGTAGGGGAAACTGGGTGACGTCCACCTGCAGATTTTCCTTCACCACCACCAAGAGGGTGATCGATCGGATTCATAGCAACACCCCTTACTTTGGGACGTTTGTTCATCCATCGCGAGCGGCCGGCTTTACCTATAGTTATATTACTATGGTCCTTGTTGCCTACTTCACCAAGTGTGGAATAGCACTCTTTGTGTATTTTTCTAATCTCACCAGAAGGAAGTTTTACTAAACAGTAATCACCTTCTTTAGCAGCAAGCACAGCAGTAGTTCCCGCAGATCTTACAAGTTGACCGCCTTTACCTTTGTGCAATTCAATATTATATATGTTTGAACCCAGGGGGATGTTCTTTAGAGGAAGTGCATTCCCTGTTTTGATCTCCACTTTTTCACCTGACTCAATTTTGTCACCTACTTTTAATGATTCAGGAGCAATTATGTATCTTTTTTCTCCATCAACATAGTTTACAAGAGCTATGTTTGCAGATCTGTTGGGATCATACTCTATTGTAACTATCTTCCCGGGAATCTCGAATTTATCTCTTTTAAAATCGATAACCCGAAGCTTCCTTTTGTGACCGCCGCCCCTTCTTCTAACCGAAATCTGGCCCTTGTGCCCTCTTCCTGAATCACCGGTTTTACCCTTTGTTAAAGGCTTATATGGTGAATCTGTAGTGATTTCAGCTTTATCAAGTACGGTTTTATACCTTAATGCTGATGTAACTGGTCTATACTTTTTTATTCCCATTTTCTATTACCTTCTTCGAATAACTTAATAGTTATTGACCCTCAAAGATTTCAATTTTCTGACCGGCAGATAGTGTTACTATTGCTTTCTTCCAGGCGGCTCTCTTACCAACACGGAATCTGAGCCTTCTGTTTTTTCCTCTAACGTTCAGTATGTTTACTTTTTCGGCATCAATTTCAAAAAGATCTTTGATAGCTTTCTTTACCATATGCTTGTTGGCTTTTCTTGCAACCTCAAATACATACTTATTGTCTTCCATCAATTCAGTGGTTTTTTCTGAAATAATCGGCCTGATAATTATATCATTAGAATTCATCTTACTTCACCCTGGCAAATTTTTCGTTTATCTGTTGAATAGCACTTTCAGTAATCAATAGCTCTCTGGAATAAAAAATATCTCTACCTGACATTCTGCTCACATTGTTATACCTGAACCATGGAATATTCCGTATTGACCTTTTAAGCATTGAATCTTCCACATCAGGCTTACCTGAAATAATTACTGCCTTTGTTACAGAGAGTGCCTTCCCTATCTTTGCGATTTCACCTGTTTTTCCGCCAACAGTAAAATCTTCAATAACTTTAACTGCGCCCTCTTTAGCCTTCAGTGAAAGGAGGGATATAAAAGCAGCCCTCTTAATCTTCTTAGGGAGCTGAATTGAATAATCACGGGGAGTTGGTGCAAATGTTGTTCCACCCCCTCTCCAGAGTGGGGATCTGTTAGTACCGGCTCGTGCTCTTCCTGTACCCTTCTGTCTCCACGGTTTTGCTCCTCCGCCTCTAACTTCAGCACGTTCCTTAGCGGAATGAGTGCCCTGTCTCATATTAGCATTGGCTGCTTTAACATACTCATAAATAAGCACGTCATTGATCTCGGAACTGAAAATGTCATCAGAAAGTTCTACTTCACCGATCTTAGTTCCATCTATAGAATATTTGTCTACCTTCATCACAATCCCCTACTTTTCAGTCACTTTTATCAAAGTGTGTTTTCTTCCAGGAATAGCGCCCGATATTAAAACAATATTTTTATCCTGAAGTATCTTCACTATTTTCAGATTCTTTACAGTTACCTTTTTGCTGCCGAATCTTCCCGGCATTTTCTTACCTTTCCATACTTCACTTGGATAAGCACACGCTCCGATAGAACCGGGAGCCCTGTGAAAATGTGACCCGTGCGTTGTACGGCCGCCTCCGAATCCATGACGCTTTATAACACCGGAAAATCCATGCCCCTTTGATATGCCGGTAACATTTACAGTATCATTTTCCTGGAAAAGAGAGCAATCGAGCTGAGCCCCTACTTCAATTGAACTGTCAAAATCTTCAACTTCTGCTAAATATCGCTTAGGATTTATATTTTTCTTTTTAAGATCTTCTGCTATGGGCCTTGTAACTCTCTTTTCCTTCTGATCGCAAAATCCGAGCTTCAAAGCACTATAACCGTCTTTTTCAATATTTTTCTTCTGTACTACTACACATGGCCCCAATTCACAAGCTGTAACAGGTATCACAGTACCATCTTCTTTTATAAATTGAGTCATCCCTATCTTTCTACCCAATAGTGCTTTTTTCATCACCTTAACCTACTCATCGAAATTAATTCATACCTTTTTGTAATTTACGGATAGCTGAGAAGACCCGTCATCTTTCAGGGTCTTCATGCTCTTTTAGCTAATTTAGCCTAGGACTTAATATCTACGGAAACACCGGCTGGAAGTTCAAGCTTCATCAACGCTTCTACTGTATCAGAATTCGGATCAATAATGTCAATCAACCTTTTATGAGTTCTAATCTCAAACTGTTCCCTTGCTTTTTTATTTACATGTGGCGATCTTAAAACACAAAACTTCTCAATTTTAGTCGGAAGAGGGATCGGTCCTGAAATTCTGGCACCACTTCTGTTTGTAGTACTCACAATTTTCTCAGCAGACTGATCCAGCAGTTTCGCATCATATGATCTTAACTTTACCCTAATTCGCTGCCCTGTTAGCTTTGCCACTTTTTTCACCTTACGCGTTATTTAGATAAATAATTGCCAGGTCCTTAAACCTGACAATTATCTGATTTATTACTTAACTGTATTTTCTACTCTAGAACTTTTACTACAACGCCTGCGCCTACTGTTCTGCCACCCTCACGAATCGCGAATCTCAATTCCTCTTCAAGCGCTACAGGAGTAATAAGAGTAACTATCATCTCAATGTCATCACCAGGCATTACCATCTCAACTCCGGCAGGAAGTTCGATTGTTCCGGTTACGTCTGTTGTTCTTAAGTAGAACTGGGGACGATAGTTTGCAAAGAATGGAGTGTGTCTTCCGCCTTCCTCTTTCTTCAGAATGTAAACCCTTCCTGAAAATTTAGTATGCGGCTTGATTGAACCCGGCTTAGCAAGAACCTGTCCACGTTCAACATCCTCTTTTGCGACACCTCTAAGGAGACATCCCACGTTATCCCCTGCTCTACCTTCATCAAGAATCTTTCTGAACATCTCAACACCGGTACAAACAGAAGTTTTTGTCTCAACAAATCCGATAATCTCTACACTTTCACCTGTTTTAACAATACCCCTTTCAATCCTTCCAGTTACAACTGTTCCACGGCCTGTAATAGAGAAAACGTCCTCTATAGGCATAAGGAAAGGCTTATCTGTATCACGCTCAGGCTCAGGTACATATGTATCAAGAGCTTCACCAAGCTTAACAACTGTCTGGAACCACTCATCATCCTTATTTCCTGCATCAGCTGCCTCTAAAGCTTTAAGGGCTGAACCAGGGATAACCGGAACATCATCACCGGGGAAATCGTTTTTGGAAAGAAGTTCTCTTATCTCCATTTCAACAAGCTCAACCATTTCCGCTCTGTCAGAAGGATCAAGCATATCCACCTTATTAAGGAAAACGAGCATATGAGGTACATTTACCTGGTGAGCGAGAAGAACGTGCTCCCTTGTCTGAGGCATTGCACCATCTGTAGCAGCTACAACAAGAATAGCAGCATCCATCTGCGCAGCACCTGTTATCATGTTTTTGATATAGTCAGCGTGACCCGGACAGTCAACGTGAGCATAATGTCTCGCAGGGGTTTCATACTCCTGGTGAGAAGTAGCAATTGTTATACCTCTCTGCTTCTCTTCCGGTGCATTATCAATTTCATCAAAATTTACAGCTTTACCTGTACCATATGCAACATGGAATACCTTTGTTATTGCAGCTGTCAATGTAGTCTTACCATGGTCGATATGCCCTATAGTTCCCACGTTAACATGCGGTTTAGTCCTTTCAAATTTTGCCTTTGCCATTAGAATTCTCCTTAACTATTTTAATGTTTTCACATAATTACTTTATATTAAATAAATCTTGCAATAGAATAATTGCATTGAATTTACATACGAAACCCGTGACTCTCCAGAAATCGGTTTTTGAAATAAAAAAAAAACTCGATATTCTGTCAAGCAAATAACACAAAAATAAGCTCTAATGTTGAAAATATTAGATCTTTGCTTATTTTTCAAGAAAAAGCGGGAATTCAGCGATACTTACCGATTTTTCATAAAATACAGAATCTAAAACAAAGCTTTTTTTGTAAAACAAAAAATATGTTTTCTAATAAAATAATCCACTTATTCTCCCTAAAATGCGGTTCATTATCGATTCCGGCACATTCTCGTAATGAGAATACTGAAGGGTGTGGGTCGCTCTACCCTGGCTCATTGATCTTATGGCTGTTGCATAACCGAATGTCTCAGAAAGAGGGATAAGAGCATCAATCACCTTAAGATCGCCCCTGAAATCGAAATTCTCAATTTTCCCCCTTCTGGAACTTAAATCACTTATTATGTCCCCCGTATATTCATCAGGACAGACAATTTCAAGTTTCATTACAGGTTCCATAAGTGTGGGGGATGCCTTTCTAAATGCCTCTTTCAAAGCCATATTTGCAGCTATTCTGCAGCCCATTTCGGTTGATTTTAATTCATGATAATCTGCTTTTAAAAGAACAACAGCAATATCATCCACCTTGTAGCCTGCAAGCACTCCACCCTGCATTGCGTCAATAAAACCTGCTTCAATTTCCTTCACAAAAGAAAGAGGCATTTCAGATCCGGAAAGCTTATTAACAAAAAGAAACCCTTCCCCGGGCTTAGACGGGGCAACAGAAATTTTCACATGCCCGTAATTCTCCTTGCCGCCTATCTGCTTTTCATAAACCTCTTCAGCAACAGCTTCTGTTGTAACTGTTTCCTTATAAGTTACCTGCGGCTTCCCTACATTTGCCGGGATATTAAACTCCCTTAGAAGCCGATCCACTATTATATCAAGATGGAGTTCACCCATACCGGATATAATCAGCTGCCCTGTATCAGGACTTGTGTCAGCCCGGAAAGTGGGGTCCTCCTCAACAAGCCTGGAAAGAGCGATGTTGAGTTTATCCTGGTCCGCTTTTGACTTAAGCTCTATTGCTATTGAAATTACAGGCTCAGGGAAGTCCATTTTTTCCAGAAGTACAGGAGCATCGGGGGAACACATGGTGTCCCCGGTTCTCCCGCTCTTAAGTCCGATTACAGCTACTATATCCCCTGTATAAACCGCATCAACCTCTTCCCTGTGATTAGCATGCATTTTCAGAAAACGGTTTATCCGCTCCTTCTTTCCTGTTGAAACATTAAGAAGCTGATCCCCCGACTTTGCAGTACCTGAATAAATCCTCAGATAAGAAAGCTTCCCCACATGCTGGTCTGTCATTATTTTAAAGACAAGTGCGCTGAAGGGCTCCTTGTCGTCTGAATCCCTGAGAATAATCTTTTCATTATCCGTGACATCGTGCCCCTCAACCGGAGGTATATCCTTTGGAGATGCCAGATAATCCACAACTGCATTTAGAACAGACTGAATCCCCTTATTCTTCAGGGCTGAACCGCATAAAACAGGGAAAAGCCTGTTTGCAATTGTGCCTTTTCTTATAGCACTCTTAACTTCAGCCTCTTCAGGTTCCTCTCCATTAAGAAATTTCTCCATAAGCTCTTCATCACAATCAGCAAGCTTTTCAAGAAGATTCTCCCGCATTTCAGCTGCAGCATCCTTATACTCATCAGGAATATCTGAAACAGCAAACTCCTTACCGTCAGGATTATCCCAGAGGAGCATCTTCATCTGTACAATATCCACAACGCCCCTGAAATCACTTTCAACACCTACAGGGAGATGAAGCGGAAGGGGCTCAGCCTGGAGCCTGCTCTTTATCATCTCCAGACACCGGCTATAATTTGCGCCGACTCTGTCCATTTTGTTGACAAAACAGATTCTCGGCACCCTGTACTTATCAGCCTGACGCCATACTGTTTCACTCTGAGGCTCAACACCAGCCACTCCATCAAAAACTGCAATTGCTGAATCAAGTACACGGAGGCTTCTTTCAACTTCGATAGTAAAATCCACATGCCCCGGTGTATCAATTATATTAATTACACAGTTATTCCACATACAGGTGGTAGCAGCGGCAGTTATTGTAATTCCCCGCTCCTTCTCCTGTATCATCCAGTCCATTTCTGCTGTACCTTCATGGACCTCCCCCATCTTATGGGTCTTCCCTGTATAAAAAAGAATCCTTTCAGTAAGGGTTGTTTTGCCGGCATCAATATGAGCCATTATCCCTATATTTCTGGTTCTTCCTATGGGCAACTTTCTAGACATGCTCTAACCTGCTGACTCCTTTTCTGTGTACCGGTAAAACATCAAATACCAGGCTTGTACCTGGTATTTGACGGATCAAAAAATTATATTTAAAAATTACCACTTATAATGAGCGAAAGCCTTGTTAGCCTCTGCCATTTTATGAGTATCTTCCTTTTTCTTAATTGTTGCACCAGTGTTGTTGGATGCATCCATTAATTCTCCGGCAAGACGTTCATACATGGTTTTTTCAGATCTGTTTCTTGAATAATTTATTATCCATCTGATGCCGAGAGCCTGTCTTCTTTCAGGTCTTATTTCAACAGGAACCTGATAAGTAGCACCACCAACACGCCTTGATTTAACCTCAACAAGGGGCTTGGCATTTTCAAGACTCTGTACAAAAACCTCAACAGGATCCTTCTGTGTTTTCTTTTCAATTATTTCCATTGCTTTGTAAAAAATTGTTTCTGAAACACCTTTTTTACCTTCAAGCATCATACAATTTACAAATTTTGACACGAGTTTGCTACCAAATTTTGGATCGGGCAACACTTCCCTTTTTACAGGTCTCCTTCTGCGCATAACTATATCCTCTTAAAAAAATTCAATTATTTAATTTTACGATTAAGCCTTAGGTCTCTTCGCGCCGTATTTTGAACGGCTTTTCTTCCTGTTGGCTACGCCAAGTGAATCGAGTGTTCCCCTGATAATATGATATCTTACACCTGGAAGGTCTTTTACCCTCCCTCCACGTATCAATACAGCAGAGTGCTCCTGCAGATTATGCCCGATACCCGGGATATAAGCTGTAACCTCAATTCCATTTGTAAGTCTTACCCTGGCAACTTTACGGAGCGCAGAGTTCGGTTTTTTGGGAGTAAAAGTCATTACCCTGGTACATACACCTCTCTTCTGAGGACACTGCTTAAGTGCAGGAGACTTGGATTTTTTTACTTTATGCTCCCGCCCTTTTCTTATTAACTGATTAATTGTTGGCATTTCAACCCCTTACTTCATTTACTAGAATTTTTATAATGTCTTCAATTTACTTGAAAATCAATTTTCATAATTAAGTAATAGTAATCCTTAATTTGAGCCTCTTTTTGTCAAGTAAATATTAGGAATTGCGTCAATTTTCAATTCCATTTTCAGCAATTTTCACTTCTCCAGCTGCCTGTTCTGTCAGATCTGCAACTTCAACAGCTTCCTGTACAACCCCGTCAAGATCTCCCGGTTCTTCCTGATATATTTCAATGTTATCATAAATTCTTGCACCTGTTCCAGCCGGGATGAGGTGCCCGATGATTACATTCTCTTTCAATCCGCGCAGATGGTCAACTTTACCTTTTATTGCAGCGTCAGTAAGAACACGTGTTGTCTCCTGAAAAGATGCTGCTGAAATAAACGATTCGGTGTTAAGAGCAGCCTTGGTAATACCCATAAGTACCGGTATTGCTGAAGCAGGCTTACCCCCTTCGGAAAGCACTCTATCATTCTCTTCTATAAAATCGAACTTATCTACCACCTGCTCAATTACAAAGCCGGAGTCACCCTGATCTGTAACCCTTACCTTCCTGAGCATCTGCCTTACAATAACTTCTATGTGCTTATCATTGATAGCAACACCCTGAAGCCTGTAAACCTCCTGTACTTCATTAACAAGAAATTTCTGAAGCTCCCTTGGCCCTTTTATCCTGAGAATTTCATGAGGATCAACAGGACCATCGTCTATTTTTTCACCTTTTTTCAGCCAGTCCTTGTCCTGAACACGCAAAAATTTTGATACAGGGATTGAGTACTCCTTTGGAGTCCCGTCATCCGCTGTAATTATTATCTTTCTCTTATTTTTAACAGTATCACCTATTGTTACATGACCGTCAATAGCTGAGAGGGTTGCCGCATCCCTTGGAGTTCTGGCTTCAAAAAGTTCAGCAACCCTGGGGAGACCACCTGTAATATCCTTTGTCTTTTCAGCACCCCTTGGAATTTTAGCAAGAACAACACCTGCATTAACTGTATCACCATCAGCAACCATAAGGTTTGCACCTTTAGGGAGAAGATATGTTGTGGGCTCGCTCCCGGTTCCATAAACATTTACCCTGGGCTGAAGCTTTTCGGTTTTATACTCAACAATAACCCTCTTTTTTACACCGGAAACAAGATCTATTTCCTCAATAAGACTTTTGTTAAGTTCTACATCGACAAATTCCACCCTGCCTGTAATTTCAGTAAGAATCGGCTCAAACCAGGGGTCAAACTGGGCAATTATTTCATTACTTGCATACGGCTTCTGAACAGGCTCATAGAGGCTGTTCTTTTTATCAAATTCAAGTTCACCTATAATTTCAGTTCCAACATTTATCGGGATTGAATAGGGATCTCCAATAATATATGCTTTTTTCTTATCGATTTTCAGCATCCCGGTATTAACAGCCTTATATTCATCCCCTGCAGGAGATGTACCAAATACCTTACCGGCATATACCTTCTCACCGTCATTTACAGAAAATTCAGATTTTGATTTTATATCAACTTCCGAAATAATTCTCTGAACAATTAAGTATCCCCTTCTTACAGTAATTATCTTGTCTTCTTCGGTATGTATCATTTTAGATGTAATATCTTTAATGAAAACAGGATAATTAAGTTTAATTTCACTCTCTTCAACAGCCATTGACGCAATACCGCCGATATGGAAGGTACGCATTGTAAGCTGCGTTCCCGGCTGCCCGATTGACTGTGCAGCAATAATTCCAACAGCTTCACCAATCTCTACAGGTCTTGCAGTTGCCAGATTTCTGCCGTAACACTTTGCGCAAACACCGTGCTTAGACTCGCAGGTAAGGACGGAACGTATTTCGATTGAATCAATTTCGATTTCATCAATTATATCAGCAATTTCTTCATCAATCACTTCATCAGCTTTAGACAGGATTTCCCCTGTAACAGGATTGATCAGATCATAAAGAAGGGTTCTTCCAAGTACACGTGAACCGAGTGAATCAATTACAGTGTCCCCTTCCTTAATAGCAAAAATATCAATACCCACTGTTGTTCCGCAGTCAATTTCATTTATTACCACATCCTGGGCAATGTCAACAAGACGCCTTGTAAGATAACCCGCATCAGCTGTTTTAAGAGCAGTATCTGCAAGACCCTTTCTCGCACCATTTGTCGAAATAAAATACTCAAGTACAGTAAGGCCCTCTTTAAAGTTCGCCTTGATGGGTACCTCGATAATTTCACCGCTCGGCTTGGCCATGAGGCCCCTCATTCCTGCCAGCTGCCTTATCTGCTGCTTACTACCCCTGGCTCCCGATACTGCCATTATAAAAATAGGGTTATGCCCCCCCATATTATTTTCAAATCCCTGGAACATAACATCCGCAATCTTTTCATTTGCTTCAGTCCAGAGATTTATTACCCTGTTATATCTTTCCTCATCAGTGATATATCCGTTTCTATATTCATTCTCAATGCTGACGACCTTTTTGTCTTCAATATCAATAATATCCTTTTTTTCAGGAGGAATTATAATATCAGACATGGAAATAGTCGGGGCAAAACGGGTTCCATATAAATACCCGGTGTCCTTTATATCATCAAGCATCTTAACTGTTACATTGGGACCGAATTTCTTAAAAACCGATGCGATTATTGCAGAGATTTTTTTATCACCTACAACTTCATTTATAAAAGGATACCCTTCAGGAAGTATATCGTTAAAAACGAGTCTTCCAGCTGTAGTCTCCACCCAGTCATCATTCATAAAGAACTTGATTTTAGTTCTGTACTTTATCTGATCATGGTCAATGGCCCTTAATACATCCTCAAGAGTATCAAAATATTTCCCCTCACCCTTACTCTCCAGAATCATATCTGTAAGATAATAAATTCCAAGAACTATATCCTGAGAAGGAGTTACTACCGGATGCCCGTTAGCAGGTGACAGCAGATTATTAGTTGAGAGCATTAGTGTCCAGCACTCAAGCTGTGCCCTTGGTGAAAGGGGAACATGTACTGCCATCTGATCCCCGTCAAAGTCAGCATTATATGCATGACATACAAGGGGATGAAGCTTTATCGCTTTACCTTCTACAAGTACAGGTTCAAAAGCCTGAATCCCGAGCCTGTGAAGTGTGGGAGCACGGTTAAGAAGCACCGGATGCTCTCTTATAACCTCTTCGAGAACCTCCCATACTTCATCTCTTTCATTCTCAACCATTTTTTTAGCAGATTTAATGTTCTGAACAAAGTCCTTATCTACAAGGCGTTTCATTATAAAAGGCTTAAAAAGCTCAATTGCCATTTTTTTAGGAAGCCCGCACTGATGCAGTTTAAGCTCAGGTCCCACTACAATAACAGAACGGCCGGAATAATCTACACGCTTACCGAGAAGATTCTGCCTGAAACGTCCCTGCTTACCCTTAAGCATATCACTAAGAGATTTAAGTGGCCTGTTTCCCTTACCTTTTACCGCCCTCTTTCTCCTGCTGTTATCAAAAAGAGCATCAACAGCCTCCTGGAGCATACGCTTCTCATTTCTTACAATAATCTCCGGCGCACGGAGCATGAGGAGTCTTTTAAGCCTGTTATTTCTATTGATTACCCTTCTGTAAAGATCATTAAGGTCAGATGTGGCAAATCTCCCTCCATCAAGCTGTACCATAGGCCTCAGTTCCGGGGGTATTACAGGTACTACATCGAGTATCATCCACTCAGGTTTGTTTCCCGATTCCTTGAATGACTCAATTATTTCAAGACGCTTAATCATCTTTTTGTCGATCTTGGCATCACGGGCAGACTTACTGTCAATTTCAGCTCTGAGATTTCTCGACTGTTCATCAAGGTCGATATTCATCAGCATATCCTTGATTGCTTCAGCACCCATAGAAGCAACAAAGTCATCGCCATGTCTTTCGTAAAGATCATAATAGGTATCTTCATCAAGAATATCGCCGGCTTTTACATCTTCAACTTCCGCACTGCCCGGATCGATTACTATATATTTTTCATAATACAATACTGATTTTAGTGAAGTTACTGTTAAATCAAGGAGGAGCCCCATCCTGGAAGGCACAGACCTGTAGTACCAGATATGGGCTACAGGAGCAGCCAGCTCAATATGTCCGCCCCTTTCTCTTCTAACCTTGTAATGTGTCACCTCGACACCGCATCTGTCGCAGACAACACCTTTATATCTTATTGACTTGAATTTACCGCAATAGCACTCCCACTCTTTGGTTGTACCGAAAATTCTTTCGCAGAAAAGTCCGTCCCTTTCCGGTTTGAGAGTCCTGTAATTTATTGTTTCCGGCTTTTTAACCTCACCATAGGACCATTCTCTGACCATATCTGGTGAAGCAAGCTTAATCTGAATAGAACTGAAATCGTTAAAGTCCCTCATGATTCTTCCTTAAACCTTATTTTAAAATATTAAAAACATAAGCCCTGACAATCAGAGGCTTATCCATTACTCAAAATCATCATTTTCCAGAGTCTCTATATGAATCTTTCTCTTTGGCTTACTAAAGCCTTCGCTCCACTCGGAAAGACTTATTTCAGTACCGTTGGAATCATAAATTTTAACATCAAGAGCAAGACCTCTCAGCTCCTGAATAAGTACATTAAAGGACTCCGGTATGCCGGGTGAAGTTGTGTTTATCCCTTTCACTATTGCCTCGTAAATTCTTGCCCTTCCGAGCATATCATCCGATTTCACAGTAAGAAGTTCCTGAAGGGTGTAAGCTGCTCCATATGCTTCAAGGGCCCATACCTCCATCTCACCAAGGCGCTGCCCGCCGAACTGGGCTTTACCCCCAAGAGGCTGCTGGGTTACAAGTGAATATGGACCTGTTGACCTGGCATGAATCTTATCATCAACCATGTGCGCAAGTTTCAGGATATACACATATCCCACCATTACTTCACCTTCAAAAGGCTCCCCGGTACGTCCGTCATAGAGAACTGTCTTTGAAGTTTCTGCAAGGCCCGCTTTTTTGAGATACTCTTTAATATCTTTATCCTTGGCACCGTCAAAGATTGGTGTTTCAATAATAATATCAAGTTCATGAGCAGCCCAGCCCAGCTCTGTTTCAAGAAGCTGCCCCAGGTTCATTCGTGACGGAACCCCGAGAGGATTGAGAACAATATCAACAGGTCTCCCATCAGGCATAAAAGGCATATCGTATTGAGATGCTATTTTTGAAATTACACCCTTGTTCCCGTGTCTTCCTGCTATCTTATCACCTACTGATATCTTTCTTTTATCTGCTATATATACTTTTACCAGCTCCTCTACTCCGGGAGCAAGCTCATCGCCGTTTTCTCTGGAAAAGCGTTTAACATCCAGGACCACTCCTTCCATTCCATTAGGGACCCTGAGAGATGTGTCTCTTACCTCACGGGCTTTTTCGCCAAAGATAGAATAAAGAAGTTTATACTCAGGGGTCAGATCCTGCTCCCCTTTTGGAGTTACCTTACCCACAAGGATGTCATCAGGCATTACATGAGCCCCTACCCTGACAATACCGTCAGCATCAAGATCTCTGAAAGCCTTATCATTAAGATTCGGGATATCCCTTGTAATTATCTCACGTCCCAGCTTTGTTTCCCTGGCATCTACTTCAAACTGTTCTATATGAACTGAAGTGAAAACATCCTCTTCAATCAGTCTATCTGAAAGGAGGATAGCATCCTCAAAATTATACCCCATCCATGGCATAAATGCCACAAGGATATTTTTCCCCAGAGCCAGACGCCCCTTATCAGTTGCAGGTCCGTCAGCTATAATATCACCAGCCTTAATCTTCTGCCCCTCAACCACAAGAGGTTTCTGATTAAAACATGTGCCCTGGTTGGTTCTTTTAAATTTCTGAAGTGCGTATTCATCAATTTCTCCGCTTGGAAGCTTTACCCTCACTGTGCTGCCGTCAGCATAAATAACTTCACCGGCTCTTTTAGCTATTAAAAGAACTCCTGAATCATATGCTGCATGAGGTTCTACTCCAGTTCCCACTAGAGGCGCCTCTTCTGTTAAAAGCGGCACAGCCTGACGCTGCATATTTGAACCCATAAGCGCCCGGTTTGCATCATCATGCTCAAGAAACGGGATAAGGCTTGTCGATATGGAGAATACCTGATTCGGGGAAACGTCCATATACTGAATTTCTTTAGGTTTTTTATAGGGGAAATTCCCCCTGTTTCTGCATGGGATAAGATTTTTTATAAAGTTTCCGCTTTCATCAAGCTCAGCATTGGCCTGAGCAATAAAGTAATTATCCTCTACATTAGCTGTGAGATACTCTATCTTGTCAGTTACAACCCCCTTCTCAACAAACCTGTATGGGGTTTCCAGGAAACCGTACTCGTTTATCCTTCCAAATGTACTGAGAGAAGCGATAAGGCCGATATTCGGCCCTTCAGGGGTTTCTATAGGGCACATCCTGCCATAGTGAGTAGGGTGTACATCACGTACTTCAAAACCTGCTCTCTCTCTGGAAAGTCCCCCCGGGCCTAAGGCGTTAAGCCTTCTTTTGTGAGTAAGCTCTGCAAGAGGGTTTGTCTGATCCATAAACTGAGACAACTGACTCGATCCGAAAAATTCGTTTATAACTGCAGATATAGGCTTAATACTAATCAAAGCCTGGGGAGTAATAATATCAAGATCCTGAATTGTCATTCTCTCTTTTATTACCCTTTCCATCCTCTGAAAACCGACCTTAACCTGGTTCATTATAAGCTCGCCAACAGTTCTTACCCGTCTATTTCCAAGATGGTCGATGTCATCTACTATTGTATAAACAAATTTCTTTTCTTTTTCACCCGATTTTGTAGTTAGTTCATACTCATAACCTTCAGCTTCCGCTATAAGATAAAGCATATATTTTACTGTATGAACAATATCGTCCCTTGTAAGTACCTCAACAGGATCATCAAAACCGAATTTACTGTTAATTTTATAACGGCCCACTGAACTGAGGGTATATGACCTCGGATTAAAAAATAACCTGTCAAGTTCAATCTGTGCATTTTCAATATTTGTAGGCTCGCCCGGTCTCATAACCGCGTGAAGAGCAAGAAGGGCCACTTCTGATATGGAATAGTCGTGATCCTCCTCAAGCTTGAGATTCTTCTTTATATAGTCTGATTCCACGGCAAAAGTTGTACTAAGATATGCGTCCTCTTTCCTGTTGGGGAAATCGATAAGCTCTACTTCAGATATCTTCTCTTCTTTAAAACGGTCGATTACATCTATATTCACCCGTTCAGCAGCTTCGATTATAACTTCACCGGTTGATTTGCTTATAACATCTGAAGCGACCCGCCTTCCATTTAAGGATTCATAGTCCTCTTCACTTTTAAGTTTTATTTTTGAAACATCATAAAATATTTTTACAATCTCTTCATTTGTTTCAATTCCCAGAGCTTTGATTAAAAGAGTTACAGGAAATTTCTTTTTTCTGTCGATTCTTCCAACAAGAAAACCTTTATTGTCCATTTCAAACTCAAGCCAGGAACCCCTGTCAGGTATAACCCTGCAGTTATAAGCCCGCTCATCCTCCTCGTAAAAGAAGAAAATTCCCGGTGATCTGTGAAGCTGATTAACGACTACCCGCTCAGCTCCATTTATTATAAAAGTACCCCTGTCTGTCATTATGGGGATATCACCCATATAAACAGACTGCTCCCTTACTTCCATACTATCTTTACGGATAAGCCGTATTGTAGATTTCAGAGGTGAAGCATAGGTTACATCTCTTTCTTTACATTCATATTCTGAATATTTCGGTTCACCTATTTCGTAATTGACAAACTCAAGGACAACATCATCATGAGGGCTTTCTATAGGGAAAACCTCCTCAAAAACCGCCTGAAGTCCCTGGGATTTCTTTTTGGCAACCTTCTGCTGAATGAACCAGTCATATGACTTGATCTGAATTTCTATTAAATTCGGAAGGTCAATTTTAGATTTAATTCTACCGAAATTGACTACTTTCTTTGATTCTTGCATTGAAATATAAACCTTAACCTTTTATTATTAATATATATAAGGATGAAAAGCTCATGAAAAAGAATTTTAAGTGGAACATATTAAATGTTTTGAACATATAATACCAGAATCAGAGTATAAAAGCAAATAAGTATTATTAACACCAATAGGCTTGACCGAATCGATCAAACCTATTGATAAAATAACTACGAATTGAAGGAAAATATTCTGTTATTCAAAATAACCTTTATAATACAGAATTACTTGATCTCAACAGTAGCGCCGGCTGCCTCAAGCTGTTTTTTGAGTTCAGCAGCTTCTTCTTTTGATACTTTTTCCTTAACAGTTTTTCCGCCTGCTTCAACAAGCTCTTTCGCTTCTTTAAGACCCAGGCCTGTAATTGTTCTTACTTCTTTGATTACGCCGACTTTAGCGTCGCCGAATCCTGTAAGAATAACATCAAATTCAGTCTGCTCTTCTACAGCTTCAGCAGCAGCAGGACCGCCTGCGGCAACAGCAACAGGTGCAGCTGCGGAAATTCCGAATTTCTCCTCCATTGCCTTTACAAGCTCAGAAGCTTCAATCAATGTAAGACTTCCGATAGCGTCAAGCAACTCTTCAATACTTAATTTTGCCATTTTGTTACTCCTTTATACTTAGTGAATTTCTTCAAGTTAGACGGTCTAATGCCGTAAAACCTATAAAGGGCCAGGCATTGATCCATAACGTTTAACCACACATACAGGAACAGAAATCCTAACCACTTATATTTAAACAATCAATCCTTGGATTAATTATTATTTGCTTCTGCAACGGCGTTAATGCCGCGTGCCAGTGATGCCATAATCTGATTCATTCCAACAGCAATCCCTCTTGCAGGGCCGTTGATCAGAGACATGGTCTGAGAAAGCAGAACTTCTTTTGATGGAAGATCGGCAATTCTTTTTATCTGGCTTTCGTTATATACTACGTTGTCAATTACTCCGCCGGTAAAAGAAAACTTATCATTCTTTGCAGCGAATTCCTTAAGAGTTTTAGCCACATCCCCTGCCTCTTCTCCGGCAAAAGCAACAGCAACAGGGCCTTTAAGCAGATCATCAATATTCTCATACCCGCTCTGCTCTAGGGCTCTCTTAAAAAGATTGTTTTTAACAACTTTATATTGAGCATTTTTTTCTGTGAGAAGTCTTCTCAGGACTGCAAGATCATTTACTTTCACACCTGAATAATCGGTTAAAATAAAATTGCTTCTGCTCTTAAGCTTTTCTGAGAGCTCTTTAACTTCATCTACTTTATATTGTTTAACCATTATCTGTCGATCCCCTTATGATTAATTTTTATCCCGGGTCCCATGGAAGAGCTTATATAAACTGATTTTATATAGTTCCCTTTGGCATCTGAAGGTTTATCTTTCATAATCTGATTAAAGAAAGCATTGATGTTATCGACAATTGAACCATCTTCAAAAGAAAGATTACCAACCAGCATATGGATTACACCGGTTTTATCAGCCCTGTAATCAACACGGCCCCCCTTAAGTTCCTTTACAATCTCTTTCACATTATCAGTAACTGTACCCGATTTAGGCTTAGGCATAAGACCTTTACGTCCGAGAACAGGGCCGAGTTTACCAACCTCTTTCATCATATCAGGGGTGGCAACAACAGCCTGGAAATCTATCCAGCCTTCTTTTATCTTTTCGATCATTTCTTCAGCACCAACATAATCAGCACCAGCGTCAAGGGCCTCTTTCTGTTTGTCACCTTTACATATTACGAGCACTTTTTTGGTTTTTCCTGTGCCTGCAGGGAGAACTGATGATCCCCTTACATTCTGCATACTTTTGTGCACTATCTTCACAGCCATATCAACAGATTCATTAAAACCAGCCCACTTCAGCTCCTTCATGAGCTTAACAGCATCCTCGGGACTATAAAGGATTGTCTTATCTACTTTTTCTCTTGCGGCAGTTATTTTTTTCCCTCTTTTCATCTCATAAACCTCTCTTAGCTTAACTGTCCCAGGGACTAGTCAACCACTTCAACCCCCATTGATCTTGCTGTTCCAGCTATAATATTTGCCCCTGCCTGCACATCATTAGCATTAAGGTCAGGCATTTTAAGCTGTGCTATCTCTTCAAGCTGCTTCCTTGTAATTTTACCCGCCTTGATCTTGTTCGGCTCACTTGACCCTTTGTCAATCTTTATCGATTTTCTCACAAGTACGGATGCAGGCGGTGTTTTTGTTATAAATGTATAGGTTCTATCCTCATACACAGTAATAACAACAGGTGTTACTGTACCCATCTGATCTTTTGTTCTGTCATTAAAAGCCTTACAGAATTCCATTATATTAAGACCATGCTGGCCGAGAGCAGGCCCAACTGGCGGGGCCGGGTTTGCCTGCCCCCCTGTAATCTGCAGCTTAATCTGAGTAACAATCTTTTTTTTCTTTTTAGGTGCCATCTTTATTATCCTATATCACTGAATCAATTTTATCAGAATTTAATCAGCATAAATTATTTCGATTTAGATCTTGCCGACCTGGAGAAAATCCAGATCCACCGGTGTTGCTCTTCCGAAAATTTCAACCTTCACTTTGAGGCGCCCCTTATCAGGGTAAACCTCTTCAACAAGACCCGTAAAATTATTAAAAGGGCCGTCAATTACTTTAACATGTTCACCCACTGAAAAATCCACTGTTATTGTGGTTTTCTCACCTGTTCTCTGAGTCCCTCCGCTGAGCGAATCAAAAAGAGAGGCAACCTCACTATCATGCAGCGGCTTCGGCTTGTTTGTGCCGAAGGAACCCACAAAATTGGTAACACTGGGAATCCCTTTTACAACTGTCCAGGTATGATCTGTCATCTCCATACGAACAAGGACATATCCGGGGAAGACCTTCTGCTGCTTAATCTTCTTTTTACCTTCTTTTACTTCCACTACTTCGACTGTAGGTATCTTAACATCAACTATCTCTTCAGAAAGTCCCAGATTCTCCACCTTTTTTTCAAGTGAAAGCTTTACCTTATTCTCATGACCGGAATAAGTATGAATTATATACCACCTCTTTGCCATATCAGCCCATCACAATCTTAATAAGCTTCATGAGTGCCGAATCGACAAACCAGAGGAACAGAGAGATCATTATAACTGTAATTACAACAACTATAGTGAAACTGGTAACTTCGTCCCTGTCAGGCCAGGTTACTTTACGAAGCTCCTCTCTTGACTCCTTGAGATAATCAACAAATTGTTTAATTTTCGCAACCAATTGGGGTAACACTAAGCCTTAGTTTCTTTATGAACTGTATGTCTTCTATCAAACTTGCAGTATTTTTTCACTTCAAGTTTACCTGACTGCCCTTTTTTGTTCTTTGTAAAGGAGTAATTCTTCCTTTTACACTCCTGACACGCCAATAATACCACGTCACGCATTTCTACTACCCCACACTTTTATATAGTAAACCAAGAGCAAACTAATATCTGCCCTTCCTCAGTCAAGCATTTTTATTGCTTTTTTCAGGAAAAGACCAATTTCAGCTTCAAAATACAATTAGCCCACGACCAGGATCGAACTGGTGACCTTTTGCTTACCATGCAAATGCTCTACCGACTGAGCTACGTGGGCGCAGATTATTAAAATTCCGAAAAAGCAGAATGAAATCATAGAAAGAGCCCTTTTTCTGTCAACAATTAATTTCTGCTGCCTGCATAATAATTCATGGCTCCACATCAGGCATAACTGATACAGGCTAAAAGTGCTGAAACAGCCTCTGAAAATCAGAAAAAATATATTTTCTATTATTTCTTTTTTTTGAAATGACTTAAAATAAACATTATCTTTTAAGTCTAAAGGAATCAAGGATAATATTTAATAATCGGGGAAAATATGAAAAAAATAAAAAAGCTCACACCTTCAACAAATGCCCTGCAGGGGAGAGATATTGAATCTCTGCAGAATTCATTTGTCAACCACCTGGAATATTCGCTCGGTAAAGATGAATACAGTGCCACTGAAAACGATCTCTACTCCAGTATTGCCTTAACAACCAGGGACCGGCTTATTGAAAGGTGGATTGAGACGCAGCAGAATTACTACAAGACCAAAGCAAAACGGGTTTACTACCTCTCTCTGGAATTTCTGATCGGGAGGACACTGGGAAACAGCCTTATCAATCTGGATCTTTACGAACCGGCTTCAAAGGCTCTGGAGGAGCTGGGATATGACCTTGAAGAACTGAGAGAGAAGGAATGGGACGCAGGGCTTGGCAACGGGGGTCTGGGACGCCTGGCTGCCTGCTTTATGGATTCACTCTCCACACTGGAGCTACCTGCTACAGGCTACGGTATCCGCTACGAATACGGCATTTTTTTCCAGTCAATAAAAAACGGATTTCAGGTGGAAACCCCTGATAACTGGCTAAGATTCGGGAATGTATGGGAACTTTCAAGGCCGGAATTTTTATACCCGGTTCATTTTTACGGAAAAGCAGAACATTATACTGATGATAAAGGGAAAGACAGATGCAGATGGGCTGACACAGAAGAGGTTATGGCAATCGCACATGATACACCTATACCGGGATACGGTACAAACACTGTTAACAATCTCCGCCTATGGTCTGCAAAATCCTCCAGGGAGTTTGATTTTAATTATTTTAATGACGGGGATTACATCAAGGCTGTATCAGATAAGGCTACATCGGAAAATATTACCAAGGTACTCTACCCTAATGATAATGTTTTTGAAGGGAAAGAGCTCCGATTAAAGCAGGAATACTTCTTTGTTTCAGCAACACTGCAGGACATCATCAGGCGATTCAAAAAGACTCATAGCGACTTCAAAGATTTCCCGGAGCAGGTAGCAATTCAGCTTAACGACACCCATCCGGCAATTGCGATCCCTGAGCTCATGAGGGTTCTCATTGATGATGAAGGCTATCCCTGGGATAGCGCATGGGATATAACAGTTAAAACATTCGCCTATACAAATCATACAGTTCTACCTGAAGCGCTTGAGAGGTGGTCGGTTGCCCTGGTTGAACATGTTCTGCCGAGACATATGCAGATAATCTATGAAATCAACAGGCGCTTTCTTGAAAAAGTCAGTGAAATCTACCCCGGCAACAGCCATCTTCAGGGTGAGCTTTCCATAATTGAAGAGGGACCTGATAAAAAAGTACGTATGGCAAACCTTGCTATTGTGGGGAGCCACACTGTTAATGGTGTTGCAGCACTTCACACTGAAATTATTAAAAACAGTATTTTTAACGGCTTCTACAACCTCTGGCCGAAGAAGTTTCAGAATAAAACAAACGGCGTTACCCAGAGGAGATGGCTTAAGCTCTGCAATCCCGGCCTTTCAAAGCTGATAGATGAGACAATCGGCAATGGATGGACAAAGGACCTTTATGAACTGAAAAAGCTTATACCTTATGCTGATGATGAAACTTTCCAGAATAAATGGATGGATGTAAAAAGAGAAAACAAGGAAGCACTTGCAGAATACATTAAAAGCAGAAATAAAATTGATGTGAATGTTGATTCAATTTTTGACATTCTGGTAAAACGGATTCATGAATACAAAAGACAGCTCCTTGATGTACTCCATGTAATTACCCTTTACAACAGAATTAAGGATAACCCTTCCGGAGATTTTGTCCCGCGTACTGTAATTTTTGCAGGGAAGGCTGCTCCGGGATACCATATGGCCAAGCTGATTATTAAGCTGATAAACTCTGTGAGTGATGTTATAAACAACGATCCTGAGATTGGCGGGAAGCTGAAGGTTGTTTTCCTTAGAAACTATGCTGTTTCCAATGCGCAGAAAATTATACCTGCTGCTGACTTGTCTGAACAGATATCTACTGCAGGTTATGAGGCATCAGGTACAGGGAATATGAAGTTCGCTTTAAACGGCGCACTTACAATCGGGACACTTGACGGTGCCAATGTTGAAATCAGAGAAGAGGTGGGGGATGAGAATATTTTCATTTTCGGACTCGATTCCGATGGTGTCACAAACATTAAGCATTCCGGCTATAACCCCTATTACTACTATGAGACTAACCCGGAGCTGAAACGTGTAATTGATCAGATTGACAGCGGATTCTTCTCCCCTGAGTCACCTGATCTTTTCAAGCCAATATCTGACTCTCTTTTAAAACATGGCGACAATTACCTCCTTCTTGCTGATTATGATTCATATATTAAAAGTCAGGATGAGGTGAGCCGCACATTTAAGGATAAAAAGAAATGGGCACGCATGTCTATTCTTAATGCGGCAAATATGGGTAAATTTTCATCTGACAGAACTATTGCCGAGTATGCAAGGGATATATGGAACGTAAAACCTGTTCCAATTAAACTTAATTCAGGCGAATAACACTGTTTTATTATACTTCAGGACAAAACCCCTTCACTACCGGAGGGGTTTTGCTTTTTTCATAACCCTGTATCAGCAGTTGGCAGTAGAATTTTGCGAGTTAAACTTGTCATTCCGGCCGAAGTGATAACGTAGTGCCGGAATCTCCTGGGAAAATCAAGAGTTATGAGATTCCCGCCTGCGCGGGAATGACATCACCCCTAAAATTATACCGCTACCCCTACATCAACAATTCTCCTTATATATAAAATGCTTGTCTTGGATTTGAGGTAATACTTTTATGTACATATTATAATACACTATTCTTTATTATGGAGAAGCTGATGGGCTATCACTATTTACTTATTGCAGCTGCAGCAGCACTCTGGGGATTTATTGGAATTTTTGTTCTTAAACTTCAGGATATCGGTTTTACCCCTATTGAAGTGGTAAACATAAGAGCAGTTACCGCCGGTGTTATACTTGCAGTCTATGCCTATTTAAAAAATCCTGCACTGCTGAAAATTAAAGCGGAGGATTTTAAATACTTTGCAGGCACCGGGATAGTAAGCATTGTTTTTTTCAACTGGTGTTATTTCACTGCAATGAAAATGATAACCATCTCCCTTGCAGTGCTTCTTCTTTATACTGCGCCCATATTTGTTATATTGATTTCAAGGGTTGTTTTTAAAGAAAAGATAACCGGAGGGAAAATTTTTGCTCTCTGCATTACACTTACAGGGGTCTTTTTTATTTCAGGACTTCTACCGGGCATGGATGTTTCAATTTCAGCAGCAGGTTTTATGGCTGGTATAGGCTCAGGGCTCGGTTATGCCCTTTACAGCATCTTCGCAAAACTGGCCGGGAAAAAATATTCCAGTATTACCATTTCCACATATACTTTTATATTTGCGGCTATATTCCTTACCCCTCTGACAGGGATTATATTTAAAACAGACCTGCTGCTGCAGAGTGAAAGCATAATCTATTCAGCAGGGCTCGGACTTATCCCCACAGCCCTGGCATATCTTCTTTATACAAAGGGGCTCAACGGGGTAGAAGCCGGGAAAGCTGCTATTATGGCTAATCTGGAACCTCTGGTTGCCATGTTGACAGGAATAATAATCTTTGGAGATATCCTCACCGGATTCCAGATTACAGGTGCCGTATGTATTCTCGTTTCAGTGATGATTATACAGAAATCATGAAAAAAATTCAGCATTTATTCCCAAACTTATTATTGTTAAGAAATGCTTTATTATCCCCGCCGCCGAAGGCGGCGGGAATAATAAATTGTCCACTTTTATACTAAAATATATTTTCAGGAATTAACATTGAAGAAAATTATAGAAAAACATATAGTCCCTGAAGGGGTAATGGACATACGGCTGAGCGATTATGCCTGCGAAATTTTTCAGACCATCCCTTCAAGGAAAGGAATAAAAAAAGCAGTAAAAAGGGGTGATGTTTCCATTGACGGGGAAACCGCTTCAACAGGGGACTGGGTTAAACCGGGCCAGACTATTGAGCTTTGCGATAATGAAACAGTAAAAACTGAATTCTACAGAATGACAATTGAAGTTATATACGAAGATGATTATATTGCAATTGTAAATAAACCGGCAGGCATACCTGTAAACGGCAACCGTTTCAAAACAGTGGAAAATGCCCTCCCCTTAAATCTGGAACTCTCTGAGGCAGCTTCACGGCTCCCCCGTCCCAGGCCTGTACACAGGCTCGACTCGCCAACAAGCGGACTTCTTGCAATCGCCAAAACCGGTGAGGCAATGATAAGCCTGAGCTCCCAATTCGCTGCAAAAACAATAAAGAAAAGATACAGGGCAATTGTTACAGGTAAGCTTAAGGGGGATGGAACTATTGATACGCCTGTTGACGGCAGAGAAGCATTTACAGAATTCCATCCCGTAAAAACAATACCCTCACTGAAGAACGGCTTCCTCACACTGGTTAACCTTATTCCCCATACAGGGAGAACCCATCAGCTGAGAAAACATATGGCTGAAATAGGGCACCCTATTGCAGGTGATAAAACCTACTCCCCTGCAAACTCCCTTCTTAAAAGCAAAGGCCTCTTTCTATGCGCAGTGGAACTGACAATTAATCATCCGGTAAAGAATGAAATAATGACTTTTTCAATCCCTGATCCGGGAAAATTCAGCTCATACATGGAAAGAGAATTGCGTTGGTGGATGAAATTTAACCCTGAAGGACAAATCCTTTAATTTTTTCTTGATATAATTTCACCATCTCCGGAACCTTACCTTTTCCATTTTTACTGATACACTAATTTAAACTCCGCTGAGGAAGCAGATGAATACAGAAAAAAACATGAATATAATAAGCAGAGAACTGGGGATTAAACCATCACAGGTAGAAGCCGTTGCCCGGCTCCTTGCAGATGACGCCACTGTACCATTTATAGCAAGGTACCGGAAAGAGGCAACAGGGAGCCTTGATGAAGTTGCTGTTATTGCAATAAGGGACAGACTCCAGGACCTGGCTGATCTTGATAAAAGGAAGGGAGCTGTAATAAAATCCCTTACAGAACAGGAGAAAATTACTCCTGAACTGGAAAAAGCTGTAATGGAAGCTGAAACCCTTTCAAAGCTTGAAGATATATATCTCCCATACAGGCCTAAAAGACGCACCAGGGGAACCATTGCAAAGGAGAAGGGGCTTGAACCCCTGGCTGAAAAAATATTCAGCGGAAACTGCAGTGATCCAATAGCTCTTGCCTCTGAATTTATTGATCCTGAGAAGGGTGTTGCAGATGCAGATGAAGCACTCCAGGGTGCCAGGGATATTATTGCTGAGCGGATCAATGAAGAGAGCAGGGCAAGAGAGATTATACGAAATCATTTTGAGAAGAAGGCATCCCTCTCATCGAAAGTAACAAAAGCAGGTGAAAAGGGTGGTGCAAAATACCGCGATTATTTTGACTGGTCAGAAAGCGCCCTTAAAGCCCCATCTCACAGAATACTTGCCCTGTTACGGGGAGCAGAGGAAGGCTTCCTTTCTGTACATTTCCTCCCTGATGAGGAGGAGTCATCAGCACTGCTGGAAAGCCTTTTTGTTAAAAGGAATTCCCCTTCAGCAGGGCAGATTTCTCTTGCTGCAAAAGAGAGCTACAAAAGACTTATGGCCCCCTCAATGGAAACTGAAATAAAAAATATATGCAAAAAAAAGGGAGACCGCGAGGCGATAAAAGTATTTTCTGAAAATATAAAAGAACTCCTGCTCTCTTCACCCCTGGGTGAGAAATGCGTTCTTGCCCTTGACCCGGGACTCAGGACAGGTTCCAAACTGGTTGTATTAAGCAGACAGGGGGATCTGCTTCACAACGATACAATTTACCCTCTTGAACCGCATAATAAAAAAGATGAATCTGAAAAGAAAATTAAATCACTCTGCTCAAAATTTAGTGTTGAAGCAATAGCAATAGGTAACGGCACAGGGGGTAGGGAGCTCCTTACTTTCTGCAAAGGGATTAACCTTGAGGGAATAATTGTTACAATGGTTAATGAGAGCGGAGCTTCTGTTTATTCAGCTTCAGAAATTGCACGAAAAGAATTCCCTGATCATGATCTCACTGTACGGGGGGCTGTTTCAATAGGGAGAAGACTCATGGACCCCTTAGCTGAACTGGTAAAAATAGATCCGGGCTCAATAGGGGTTGGCCAGTATCAGCACGATGTTGACCAGAAGGAGCTGAAAAAATCGCTGGATGATGTTGTTTCCCTGTGTGTAAATGCAGTAGGTGTTGAAATCAATACAGCAAGCGGCCGCCTTCTCCAGTATGTCTCAGGTCTTTCACCACGTATGGCTGATGCAATTGTTAAACAGAGGGGGGAATCGGGTCCTTTTAAAACAAGGGATGAGCTACTGAAGGTTCCAGGTATAGGCCCGAAAGGTTTTGAACAGGCTGCAGGATTCCTCCGCATTAGGGAATCAGCTAATCCTCTGGACAGAAGTGCTGTACATCCGGAAAGTTATCATATTGTTGAAAAGATGGCAGCAGATCTCTCATGCTCAGTAAAAGATCTTATGGAGAGAGAGGATCTTAGAAATAAAATTGTACTGACACGATATGTATCAGAAACAACAGGGATACCCACTCTTACTGACATAGTGAATGAGCTTGCGAAACCGGGGAGAGATCCGAGAAAGGATTTCGAATTATTCACATTCAAAGATGGCGTAGAAAAAATTGAAGATCTGGAAAAGGGGATGAAACTACCGGGTGTTGTCACCAATGTTACCGCATTTGGCGCATTTGTTGATATAGGGGTTCACCAGGATGGCCTTGTGCATATTAGTGAGCTTTCCGACAACTATGTGTCCAATCCCCACAGTGTAGTGAAGGTTAATGACAAGGTTAATATAACAGTTATGGAGATTGATATTGCTAGAAAACGGATTTCTCTCTCAATGAAGCAGTTTCCGGGGGAGAAAATAAACTCTTCACAGGGGGAATTGACTGAAAACAGGAGAGTACCGAAGCAGACAAAAGAGAAACAGAAGCCGAATCAGAATCAGGTGAAAAAACCTGACAAACCAGATAAGCCGGAAATCAACAGCCCCTTTGCTGGACTGAAGGATATAATCAAATAGAAGAAAATTAATCTTATGGAAATAGCCAAAAAAAAGCCCGGGATTACCGGGCTTTTTTAAAGATGGTTATAATAATTAATTATATAATTCTAACCTGTACAGCCCTTGGGCCTCTGTCGCTATTTTCAATTTTAAATTCAACCTGAGCACCTTCAGGTAGAGTTTTAAAGCCATCACCAATAATACTTGAATGATGTACAAAATAATCATTTCCATCACTTGCGGAAATAAAACCGAAACCTTTTTGATCATTAAACCATTTTACTGTTCCTTGAGACATGCTGTATGCTCCTACTATTTTTGATTGGGAAAATCCCTGTTGATTAGTCAATAAGCTGCTATTAGAAACCTTGAGGAAGACCTGCAGGATTATTAAAGAGTATATTGATCTAATTCACTACCGGCATATTAGTATCCATAGAATTTATGTCAACCATTTTAAGTAAAAGAGAGCAATCTGCCCGCCGGAATATCGCTAAAAATCGCTTTTTTCCTGAAAATCTTTAAAAAAAAAAGATAAAATAATATAAAACTGCGTATTTAAGATAATATCCCAACAAAATCTAAATATTACAGTTATCACAATTACCGCAGACAGCATCTTTAAAACTGAAGTATTCATGGATCATCTGCCTTCTGCACCCTTCAGCTTTTACATAATTGAGCATATCCACAAGCCGGAGCCTGTCGCTCTCCTGTTTCATGTTTATAAAACTGTCAGATATTATTTCATCAGGGAGATCCCCGACTACCTTTAAATTAAGGGTATCAAGGGAACCTTCAGTAATGCCATACAGATCAAAAATATTCAGAACTGTCTGGAGTCTGTGGTCACCCCTGTTTTTAAAAACCAGCTTCTCCTGCAGATCCTCATAGGTATAGGAGTTAAGGTTCCCCCCCAGGGAGCTCAGAAGTTTATATGTACTTTTTATAAATATTGCATCAGGGTTTCTCCACTCAAGGAAGCTTATCTGCACAGCCAGGTCATCCTGGCAGTAAAAGAGGATACAGTCAGATGGTTTCCCGTCACGCCCTGCCCGCCCTATTTCCTGATAATATGCTTCAATTGAATCAGGAATTTCAGCATGAATTATCATCCTTATATCAGCCTTATCTATACCCATTCCAAAGGCGTTTGTTGCAAGCATTAGAACTCTATCCGATTCAATAAAGCGCTTCTGTATCCTTTTCCGTGTTTCCGGATTAAGTTTCCCATGATAAACCGAATAGGACTTTCTTTTATTATCCAGAAATTCCGCGAATTTTTCAATACTGCTTATGAGATTAAAATATATTATTGTATTCCCCTTTGTTTTATTAAGAAGAGAGAGTATCCCTTCAAACTTTTCATTTTCATCAAGCACAGGGATTACTGCAAGAGAGAGATTGGGCCTGCATACACCTTCATTATAGATTTTCATCTTCTCTTCAGGTATGCCGCTCTTTTTAATTATATCCTCCTGCACCCTTGCTGTTGCAGTGGCTGTAAGTGCCATTGTTACAGGATTTCCCAGAAGGGGGCGGAACTCCCCCACCCTGGAATAATCGGGCCTGAAGTCATTACCCCACTGGCTTACACAATGAGCTTCATCAATTGCAAGGAGCGATATCTTTCTTTTAGATATTATCTCTGCAAAATCGCTTTTCCTGAACCGCTCAGGTGAGACATATAACAGCTTATATTTCCCCTCCTGAATATGCCTGTAGCGCCTTAACCTTTCAGCTTTACTTAAAGAGGAATTTACAAATGAAGCGTCAATACCGAGAGCACGGAGCTGATCCACCTGATCTTTCATAAGAGATATAAGCGGGGATATTACAACAGTAAGGCCGTCCATAAGTAAGGCCGGAACCTGATAGCACATGGACTTCCCCATACCTGTGGGCATAAGCACGAGTGAATGCCCTCCCTGGAGTGTCCGTTCAATTATCTCCTTCTGTGAAGAACGGTAACCGGAAAAATTAAACTTTTCCTTTAATACATTCAATATATCTTCTTCAGTAATCTTCATCTATCCTCAAATCGTGTTTTAACTTATTCCGGCAGCAGCCTTTTCCGCATAAAACTGCTTCCGAAATTACACATCTTCTACATATTGTTGAAACACCCCTTTTCATGTCAACTTAATACTCTTTCCGGGCCCCCTGTTCCCCGGCCAATCATTGCCCGCTTATCAATAACTACATATAAATGCCCTCACCCGCACTTCGCTATCGCTTGTGCACCCTCTCCCATCAGGTTGGGAGAGGGTTTTGTAATAAATTGATTCATTTTATTACACTTTTCACAGCTTTCAGGAATGATCCAAAAAAATAATCTCTCCGGAAAATTATTCTTTTAAATTTATTACACAGGGATGAGTATATCCTTAATACTGAGATTTTAATTTTTATTATGGCTGGTACTATCATGTTAAACCTTATTATTCTTGCAGCCGGCTTCCTTATTCTAATTTACGGGGCAACCCTCCTTGTTGACGGCTCCGCATCTATGGCAAAAAAATTCAATATCCCCGGAATTGTAATAGGCCTTACAATAGTTGCTTTCGGCACATCCTCACCGGAGCTTGTGGTAAACGCTGCAGCCTCCTTTAAGGGGAGTTCCGGAATTGTACTGGGGAATGTTCTGGGGAGTAACATATTCAATGTTCTTCTTATACTGGGGATTTCTGCAATCATCTGCCCCCTTACTGTAAAATCAAATACCACCTGGATGGAGGTTCCACTCTCATTTATTTCATCTTTACTGGTATTTATACTCGCCTCAGACATTTTTATTGATGGTAAAAGTATTAACAGTATTTCCAGAACAGAGGGGATTGTCCTTTTATTCTTTTTTATTATTTTCCTGGCATATAACTTCAATCTTATGAAAAAAGGGTCATTCGATGAAGAGATTACTATAAAGGACTACACTAAACTAAGGTCTTCAATTATGATTGGTGCCGGCATTATTATGCTGGGAACCGGAGGGAGCTTAATAATAAACTCCGCGGTTGAGGTTGCATTAATGCTTGGTATTTCTGAACGGGTAATCGGGCTTACAATTGTTTCAGCCGGCACATCTCTTCCGGAACTTGCCACTTCAGTTGCTGCAGCAGCTAAAAAGAATGTCGATATTGCAGTAGGCAATATTGTGGGATCAAATATATTTAATGTATTTTTTATACTCGGTGTTTCAGCAGTAATCAATCCGGTTGATATTGCAGCGGGTGCAGAATTAGACATGTTAATTAATATTGGAGCCAGCCTCCTTCTATTCATATTTATTTTTACCGGAAAGGGAAGAAAAATTGACCGGTTTGAAGGAATACTCTTTATTACACTTTACTTATCATACCTGGCAGCAGTATTAATAATTTCATAAAACGGAAAGCATAATGCATATTGATATAGATGAAAAAGCACATCTCAATTCCATTATTCACAGAATGGATATACGCGCTAAAATTATTTCTATTCTTGCAGCAGCATTGATTATTTCATCATGCAGAACCATACCTGCAGCGCTGATATCTGCTGCATTTACTTTTCTCCTTACACTACTTTCCGGAATAGACCTGGCCTACTATTTAAGAAAAATCTATTACCCTCTCATATTTATTATACCTCTCTTTATTTTTCTTCCATTCTCATCAGGTGGTGAAGTTCTGCTTCCAGTATGGATCTTTAATATTTATAAAGAGGGAATTCTTCTTTCTCTGCTTATCAGCATAAAGCTGATTTCAATTATTATTCTCATCAATATTATGATTAGCACTGCCACTTTCAGGGATACAGCAGCAGCATTGAGGACACTTAAAATACATGACAAAATGCTGAATATTATACTCTTTACATACCGCTACTTTTTTGTTTTTTTTGAAGCATTAAGAAAAATGAAAATTGCTCTCACACTTAGAGGTTCGGGGAAAAGAAGCACTGTAAAATCGCTGGGTACTTCAGCAAACCTTGCAGGCTCAATAATTGTAAGGAGTTATGAACAGACTGAAAGAATATATGAGGCAATGCTTTTACGGGGCTACAGCGGCAGAATAGTTTCCAGTAAAATTTTCATAATCAGGGGAGCAGATATTTTTCTTGCTCTTATAATAATTATTATACCGCTTGCTGTTCTTTTTGCAGATATTAATGGACTACTTGGCTGAGGTTAAATGGAATGATTGAAGTAAAGAATATATCCTTCTCCTATGATGAGGAGCATGCGGTTTTAAACGATGTAAGCCTCTCAGTAAAAAAGGGGGAGAACCTGGGGATTATAGGGCCCAATGGCGCGGGCAAAACCACATTTTTTTACCTCCTGTGCGGTATTCTTAAACCTGATAATGGAGAAATCCGGATAAATAACCGGATTATCAAAAACGCGGAATTCAATCCTGAAACAGGATTTGTTTTTCAGAATCCCGATGATCAGCTTTTCAATATTTCAGTTTATGAGGATATCGCATTCGGCCCTGTGAACATGGGCCTCGGGAAAGATGAAGTAGAGCAAAGAACAGCTGAGTCTATGGAGATCACCGGGATTCAGCACCTTGCAGAAAGGCCTCCTCACCATCTTTCCGGAGGAGAGAAAAGAATGGCTGCAATAGCTTCAGTTATTGCCATGAAGCCGCAGCTAATGATATATGATGAACCCACATCAAATCTGGACATGAGGGGGAGACGCAGAGTAATTGATTTTATCAACAGCTCAAAGCATACAAACCTTATAGCATCCCATGACCTGGAATTTATTCTGGAAACCTGCGAAAGGGTAATCATAATAGATAATGGAGGAATTGTGACAGATGGCGACACGTCCACTGTAATGTATGATGAGGAGCTTATGCTGCGACATGGGATGGAAAGGCCCCATTCCCTGCTCCATAAAAAAAAGGAGCATATTCACAGTCACTAATAATTTTTGAGCCCAAGAATCTCCGGCTTAACCTTTAAAAGAAAGGATACTATCATCACAAGAGCAATCCCCTCAATTACTGCAACAGGAATATTCATATAGAGTACAATCTTTGCAGTATTATAAAACCCCTCACCTGCAGTTAATAGATAAAGCGCCACAAGAAGAGCCGAAAGTGCAACAGCAGCTGATCCGGCAAAAAAAGCCCGCATCCCCATGACGGCCCGATTCCCCCCCCTGTTGGCGAACCTGAATATAAAAGCAGACACCAGAGCAGGGATACCCATAATTATCCCATTAACACCAAGAGTTGTAATCCCTCCATGCTGAAACATGATGGCCTGAAAAATCAACGCCGCAAGAATTGCGGGAAAAGCGGAAATACCAAGCACCGCTCCCATAAGCCCGTTTAAAACCAGGTGACTGCTTGTGGGACCAATCTTTACATGTATTAAAGACGCCACAAAAAATGCTGCTGTCATTACAGCAACCTTAGGTATTTCTGCAGAATCGGTTTTTCCCAATGATGCGGATGCAATAGCAACAGCAGCAGCGGCAGATGCAAAGCAGACACTTCCGGAAAGTACTCCGTCACTTATATGCATCAGCTTTTTCTTCCCTTGAAGTAAAGTGCTGTTCCTATTGCTCCCCAGACAATTGACAATGCCACAACAATCTTCTGGATCATGCTAAGGCCGGAACCTGAATCATCCCCTCTTTGAAGTAACAGGGATTCATCTATAGGGAGATTAATCCTCATTCCGTGGCCCGAGGTATCCCTTACCTGAAAGGTCCATGTACCGGACGCATCAGGAGTAAAATAAAACACACCATTTTTGTCACTCTTAATGGAGGCGGTTGACGCAGATGATCCTGGCGGAAAAACAAGAACATTCGCCAGAGCTATTGCATCACCTGAATCATACATGGCTTTGACACCTATTTCACCGCTGTTGACAATTTCATATTTAGTACCGTGACTGTAAAGAGATGGCGCTGCAAGAAAAATCAAAAGCAGCGCCGTATAAAATTTTTTTATCTTCATATCAGATAATCCTATTTAAGGTATGAGGCTGAAGTCATGTTTGAAGCTTCGCAGTGCCCTTCACCAAGATGCCCCAGGGATGTAAAGGTTTTTACAAGTTTCGGATAATCAGCATCCTCTTTAAGTTTATCCTGGCTGATATCAAGAACACCGTCCTTTGTATATGCATTAAAAAAATCGAATCCCACTGACCCGGTATTAATATGACTATCAGCTGCTGCCTCCCTGTCGCCAAAGATATGATCAAAATGGAAAGTCATCTCAACAGTTGTTTCACCGTTTTCTGCAAGAAGTCCTTTTACTTCATCACCTACAAAACCCTCTTTGCCGTCAAAGTCTATCTCCTCATCCAGCTTTATTGTGAAGTTAACAGTTTCCTCACCTTTTTTTGCTGTACCTGTAATAACAATTGAGTAGCCCTTAAACTCACCCGATTTTGCCCTTTTTATGCTGAACTTAAGGGACTGGTAATTCCCGTGAGGAACCTTTTCATTTTTCCCCACAACTATGGGATCAGCATCCTTGTCACCTTCAGCAAGGTCGGTAAAAAATGCGCCCTTTAGAATCGATTTTAATCCTTCACTGTTATAAGCTGTTGGATTAACTATATTTACATAGACCTTATCAAAGGAAACATGCCATCCGTTTTTTTCTACAAAGCCTTCACGGACAAAATCCTCTCCATTTGCTGTAAAAATAATTGTTCCGCTCCCCTGAGGGGCCTTTGAACATGATGATGCAGAAAATATAAATAGTGAAGCAATAAGCAATATAGATAAAAAAATCTGTTTTTTCATCGATCCGGCTCCGGTATTATTTTTTTATAATATGTAACACTGAGCCGCAGCATCTTTTTTGTCAAGAAAAAGATGTGAAATATTTCCAAAAAGTAACACGCTTCGAAGGATTATTTTCTTGCAATGTGCAACAGAACAGTGCCGATTATATCATTTTTTTTTACAGGCCCGATTGTTTCAGAAGATAGGCTGGAAGGATTAATTCCTTTAACATAGAAGAGTCCCGTATCTGCATCTGACCCGCATACTTTTTTTATAAGTATTCCATACAAAGGGGATTTGAATACTATCACTGAATTTTCTTTTATTTTATTAAAAAAAAGAGGTATGGAGCTGATAAAAACATAATCACCATCATTGTAAAGAGGGGACATGCTGTCCCCCCATACTTTTACAATTTTGAGAATATTAAAGATCGGGGTGAACAACTTCAAGGTTTGGCGCATATGGGGCTTTTACCCTTTTTGTCTTTACCCCTTTAATTTCCCAGAAGATTTCAGCAAAGCGGTTAACCTTTTCAACCAGTTTAACTGCGCTTTCCCTGTCAACACCCTGCTTATCCTTTGATCCAAGCTGCATAATTTCATGAACAAGGGAATGAATTTCCGGAAATTTCTCAATATGCTCCTGTTTTATAAAATCCCCCCAGATTACCCTTACTTCATGCTTAACCTTTTCAGCATGATCCTCCTTGGTAGTAATTAAACGGGTAAGCCTGTTGTAAAACTCACCATCCTGAGTCGCACCCTTTTCAAGATGCTCTTTGATAAGGTCAACCATCCTTACAACAGTAAGAGCGTCAATAAGGGCGGTTGAGGGATCGTATATTCCGCAGGGAACATCGCAATGGGCCCTTGCCCTGGTAAAATTTATTTTCCTGTCCATATATTCGAGTAGTTTGTACATCTTTCTCTCCTGTAACAATTAATATTAAGAATTTTATTTAATTCTTAATATACTGTATAATCATACTTCAGGCAAGTAATTTTAAAAAAAACAGGGTCTTTCTGGAATACTGATTGAACAAAATAAACTTCATTCCCCCTGTCCCCCGGAGGGGGCACGAGTTCAAATATTATCATTCTGATAATTTTATTTTTTTTATTCCTAAAATATCCCGATATTATTTTAAATATCTTCATCTTTAATTGTCAATCCGTGAAACAGAATACTCTTTCTTCTCTAATTCTAACATATAATTTTATAAATTTTAAAAACTCAACAATACAAAATGGTGTTTTAACACTATTGTATATCAGATTGCTTAAAATTTATATTACACGTGCCCCCTCCGGGGCAGGGGGCTTAGTTCAATTGAAGAGAAAAAATAATATTATTACTTTCCGCAAAAATCCATAATGAGTCAAAAAAATATTCTGTAATTCCGCAGTTTATCTCCGCAGATTTACCACCGCCTCAATTTCAACCAGTGCATCCTTTGGCAATCTGGATACTTCAACACAGCTCCTTGCAGGATAGGTTCCTTCTTCAAAGAATGATTTATAAACTTCATTCATTGCCGCAAAATTATTCATATCTGTTATAAAAACAGTGGTTTTAAGAATATCGTTCATTCCTGCCCCTGCTGCTTCGATAATTCCCTTTAAATTCAGGAGCGATTTCTCTGTCTGCTTTTCTATCCCCTGGGGGATCTGCCCTGTTGCAGCGTCAATGGGAACCTGACCTGATGTAAAAAGCAGACTCCCCACTTCCACACCCTGGGAATAGGGGCCGATAGCAGATGGAGCCTTATCTGTGTTTATTAATATCTTTTTCATATATCCTCCCGGATTTCGATTCTGTTTGCTTATTATATTGAAGTATGTGGAATTTCGCAAGAAATTATTATGGGGATGGTGTAAAAGTTGAATCTGCTTGACAGAGCGTAAATTGAAGTATATTATTAAGCATAGCAAACAGAGGATTTATTTTTATGGATCAGAACATTATTGAAAAATTAAAACAGTACGCTCACATAGTTAAGCAGACCATGCCTGCAAAAAAAATAATCCTTTACGGATCATTTGCCCGCGGCAATGAACACAAAGAGAGTGATATTGATGTGGCTGTAATAGTTGATAAAATTGAAGGGGATTACCTTGAATTAAGCGCCAAGCTTTTTGAACTGGTGAGCGAAGTTGATATACGGATAGAACCTGTCCTGTTAAGTGAAAAATCTGATAGAAGCGGTTTTATTGAAAGCATCATGAAATACGGCAAAGAGATACACTGACAACGTTTTGCTGTAAATATTAAATCCCCTCTGAATCTAAGCCGCGGGATTTATTATATATCCGGTTCTGCGGGCAATTTCAATTATTGCGTTCCCGTCATCAGTTTCAAATTGTATCTTCCCCGCAGGTACAGGCTCTATACGGCTGTCTGTAGCTGCAGCAACCCGCCACAGTGTATTCACATCACTCCGCTTTATTCCATTATTAAATACAGGTGAGACAATCAGGAGATCAATATCACTCCATTCATTTGTATCCCCTGTTGCCTGAGAGCCGTATATTACTGCAAAACAATTTTTATATCCCGCTTCTTCCAGTTTTTTCAAATACTTTTTTACTATGATTTCAATTGATTCTTCAACCATTGAAAAACCTCCTCAGCACGGTCTTCATAATCGAGAGTCATACTGCTATTCCGGTTTCAAGGGCATTCTGAATAAAGGGCTGTCTGCCGGTTATTGTTTCAAGTTCAGCTTCAGAAAAAACCTGAACCGACAGCAGAATATCATACTCAATATTAAGCTCATAAAGAACTGAGCGTAACGAATCCTTTACTTCCCAGTCAATGGTTCTTTTTGTTATTACAATCAGATCGTAATCGGAGTATTCCCTTGCAGTACCATTGACACGGGAACCGAAAAGAATAATTTTTACAACCATATCCTTAAAATTTTCTTCAAGCCTATTTTTTACAATATCAAGCAGTTTTTTATTGTCCATTTTTTACTCCTGATACATTAATAATACCTTATTTATTATCCGCAATCAAGATTTTTTTTATATCTCTGCTTCAGCTGCTCCCTGAGCAGGAATTAATACTTATTGACTGATATAGAAAATTTAGCCGGCTAAACAGACATTAACCGGAGAGTAATATTATTGCAGGGAGACTTTCCTGTAAAAAATAGATGTTTTAAAACCTCCCATGTTATTGGGAGGTTTTTTAAACTCAACAGTTTATATTTAACAATGCACGAAATAATTCACTTTATCACCGTATATTTCGAACCTCAGAATGAGGTGAGAAATCTATATTACAAGAGAGAGAGAGAATTTTTCATCACTTTAAACATGGTTCCTCCGGTTTTAACAGGAATAATAATTTCCAAAATTTAATTTTTTAAGCAGAGTGAGGGATCATTCCGCTTTCGCCTTTATTAGTAAAAATTATGTTTAATAAAAAGTTGAAAGTTTTTATTAACCCAGACTCTAAAAGTCAATAAAAAAATCCGAATACGCGGCTTTTTGGCGGGGGTTTTATTAGAAAAATAGTAACTACTCAGCTATTTATGAAACTGGTTACCTGTTAAATTTTGCCACAGAGGCACAGAGGCTCAGAGAATTATTCTTTTTATCCCGTTTTTCAAAACCGGGACGTTAAAATTCATCAGCAATCAAGATTTTTTACCAGTTACTTTGAGATAAGTTAACATCACAGCTTCAAAAACCGGGTTATACCTATCAACCCCGTTGATCTTGATCTGGTTTAGTTCAAACCTTCAACCAGATCACATATCAATACCTCAGTGTCTTTGTGACTCTGTGACAAAACAGCTGAGTAGTTACAAAAAATATTTGAATTTATAAAAGCAGACATTAACCTGTTTTAACGGTTTGAAAAATCATTCTTCACTTTTATCCTTACGGACAATGATACTATTTATATATTTTATCATTATCCGTAAGGATAAAAAGAGCAAACTTTTTTAAAAAACCATTACAGGTTCATTAGCTAAGGAATTCAAATTACAGAAAATTTTATATTGACAATGTCAACATGCGCCCGCATTCTCAGCATAACAAATATTCTTTCAGGAATATAAAAATATGACTCTGGAAAAAAAGGTTCCCCATTACTCTTTATCAAAACTAAAAAGACTTATTGAAGAGGGGAAATACCGGTTTACCTTTTCTTCAAAGAAAACAATTGCAGAAGACTTTAGTATTACTTCAGAGGAAGCACTTGATACAATATTAAAACTGACAGGTAAGGATTTATATAAATCGATGCGATCGCATGAGAACCCCGGCCTATGGCAGGACGTTTATCATAAAGATATTGGTACTAGAACAGCATACATCAAGCTGCAGATAAGCATCACTGATGATGCCATTATTATCAGTTTTAAAAAAAAGTGAGGTATAAAAGATGAAATCTGATATGCATAGAAATTGCCCGGTATGCGGAGCTGAAAACAGCATAAATGAAAGAAAAAATTTTACGGATATTGTTACGCCTGAGGGATATACTGCTATTAAAACAGGCCCGCTGAACGGGCACTTCTGCAGTAAATGCGGAGAGGGTTTTTTAGACAGGGAATCAGAAAAACTTTTCGATAAACAGATTGCGGAAGAAAAGGCGAGGCAGGACTCCAGAAGAGTGACAGCTTCTGAAATTACTGATGTGGATTCTGTTGTAAAAAAGATAAATGTATCACGTCAGAGGGTTCACAAAATGATGGAAGAGGGGAAGCTTCCCTATGTTTTTATTGGTGAAAGAAGATACCCTGTAAAAAACCAGAAAATTTTTGATGAACTAAGAAAAAAAGTGAGAACACAGGCATTGCTGAAAAACAAAAATGCTGTTAAGAAAAAATAGCCGCTAAACAGACATTAACCGGATTATCAACATATTAAGCTTATTCCGGAAAAGCGGTTTCGAGAGGAACTTCAGGAATAAAATTTAGTGAAGCTTTATTATCTGAGGAGCCTTCCCTTCATCAAAGTGACAATGAACAGCATCTCTTATGTTACTTTTTAATACATCTTCATTTTTATTCACATCTATTTAAAAGATCACAGTTTTTTCTGATCCGTACATATTATTTCGAAAATTTTATAAGCCCTATAATACAAACATATCTTTTAATACTTTGATTCACCTGCTTAATCAAAAGATCTTTTTACGTGCCCCCTTCGGTAGGCAGGGGGATGATCCCTGTTAATGCAGCAATACATATAATTAATACTTTCCCGGAAGATTCTGAATGAGCCTCATTTGCAATATTTACTTCAACCTGATTTTCCGGAAAAATTAAATTTTTTCCGCGTCATATCCGGCTTCATCAAAAAGCTTAATTAAAGCCTCTGCTGAAAGATCAGATTCCACAGAAACCTTTTTCGAATCCAGATCGACCTCCACTCCGCTTACCTTTCCGGAATCCCCCATTGTTTTCTCTATCCTCATTTTACAGTGATTACAGCTCATTTCAGGTACTTTAAATGTGTGTTTCATTATCTCCTTCCTCCTGTTAAAAAAATAGGTGCTAATTCCTTAACCAGCACGTTAAGTTAAAATTGTCTAATGCTGCACCGTCGAAGGCGGCGCGGCATTTGTTAATCAATATTACCCTTAAAAAACCTTCTTATTCCTTATACCTGCTGAGTTTAATATAACATTAACTGAACTTAAAATCATACAAAATTCCGCGATTGCAGGATGCATAATCCCTGCAACAGCAGCAGGTAATGCAGCAAGATTATAGAAAAAAGCCCAGAACAGATTCTGCCTTATCTTGCTGAAGGTAATCCTTGAAATTTTCATTGCCGCGGGAACAGAAGTGAGCTTCCCCCCGGTTATAATTATATCGGCACTTTCAATTGAAAGGTCGGTTCCTGTTCCCAGTGCAATACCTATATCTGCTGCTTTAAGGGCTGCCGCATCATTAATACCATCTCCAACCATGCAGACCCTTTCACCAAGCTTCTGCCTCTCCTGCAGGGCATAGAGCTTCTCCTGAGGACGTACCCCGGCAATAACCTCATCTATCCCCGCTAATGCTGCAACAGCCTCTGCAGTTGCTCTGCTGTCACCTGTGAGCATTACAGGTTTTATCCCCAGCTTTTTTATCATTGCCACTGCTTCAGCAGCATCATCTTTAACAGGATCAGATACGGCAATAAACCCGACAACAGAACTACCCTTTCGTAATTCAACAACTGTTTTCCCCTGTGACATCATCTTTGAATATAGAGATAAATCGAAAGGCCGTCCCAATGTATATTTTTCTCCATTATTGAAACCGGTAATCCCCTCACCTGCAATTTCTTTAACATCTTCTATACCTCGTGCCGGAACAATACTCTTGCCCTGACAATAGCGCAGAACAGCTTCAGCAATGGGGTGAATCGACACACTCTCAAGAGCCATTGCAATTGACATTGCTTCATCAACCAGACTGGTCTCTGTTACTTCAGGCCTTCCAAGGGTAAGGGTTCCGGTTTTATCCAGAAAGATAACATCCACCGTTTCAGCTGACTGAATGGCCTCCCCGTTCTTTATTAAAAGCCCCTGCTTTGCCGCAAGACCGCTCCCTGCAATAAGAGCCATAGGTGTAGCAAGTCCCAGGGCGCATGGGCATGCAATAACAAGTACTGCAATAAATACAAAAATAGAAGTGGAAAGTGCACCCGTATCAGCCTTGATCCATGGCAGGTATTGAGAAAGCCATGTCAGGTAGGGGTTTAAGCTTTCATAATTAAGTCCCCAGACAAGGGCAGATAAGATGGCAATAGAAAATACTGCGGGCACAAAATAGTTGGTTACCCTGTCTGCAAATGCCTGAATAGGCACCTTTGAAGACTGGGCATCCTCAACAAGCTTTATCATCCTTGCCAGAAATGTATCGTCACCTGTGCGGGTTACCCTGAATGTGATAAATCCGTTTTCCAGTACTGTTCCCCCTGTAACTTCAGCATCTTTTTCACGAAAAACCCTTACAGGTTCCCCTGTAATCATGGACTCATCAATATAACCGCTCCCTTCAATGATTATACCGTCCAGAGGGATTCTTTCACCTGTTCGGACAACAACAGTGTCATCTATAGAGATCCCCTCAATGGGAACCTTTACTATTTTTTCATCTTTCATTACAGATGCATCTTTGGGCGTCATTGAAAGGAGTGAGCGGATTTCACCTGACGCATTATGCTTGAGCCTTGACTCAATATAGCGCCCTGTCAGATGAAGCGCCACAAGCATTAGCGAAATTGTACCAAAAGAACTGATATCCATGCCCGCAAGATTCAGAAGGGCTGTAACCCATGCTGCAAAGGCGCCGGCTGAAACCATTGTGTCCATATTTGCGTGAAAATGCACTGCAGCAATATAGGCGCTTTTGATTATCCCCCTTCCAGGAACAAAAAGAACAAAAGCAGCAGCAACAGCTTCCAGCAGAACAAAGTGGGGGAAATGAAAGCCCGCCATATGAAGAATCATAAGGATGCTCATGGGGATCATAACAGAGAGGGCAATAACCATTCTTTTAAATGCCAGGGCAAAATCCTTTTTTATTTTCTCCTCATCAGGCACCACTTCAAGAGCCTTGTACCCGGTTGATTCAATCTTTTTCTCTATATCATTAAAAGTCACATTCTCATCAGTTATAACATAGGCCTTTTCTGTACCCAGATTTACAGAGGCAAAATGAACCCCATCCATTTTTTTAAGGCTCCTCTCCACAATTCTTACACATGAAGCGCAGGTCATACCCTCCACACCGAAGGTGAACCTTTTTTCATTATTATTTTCTTTATCTGTATTGGACATATTAATCTCCCTTTATTTATTTGAAAAGAAAACAGGCTGTTGTTACAGTATACATTAAAATAATGAAATACTTTACTGTCTACAAGTAAAATTGCTTAATAATGCTAATATTTCACTATTTAATCTTTAATTTTTCAAAATAAATACTGAAATATTAGCCTATTCTTTTTTACACTATAATATATATTCAGGGCCTGATACAAAAAAATTTAAAAAATCTTATTGACTCAATACTCTTATTTTCCGATTGTCCATTCCGGTCTGTTAATCTTCGGCATTTTATAAATTCAATTTATACATCACCCGCAGGGAAAACACCTTTAAAGAAAGATTCATCGGGATCAGGTTATGCTGCAGCGCTGCAGCTATCCATTATACCTGTTGATATTACAAAAAAAATTACCGGAATAGTTAAAAATGGAAATACGCCGCTTACAGGAACAGGAAATATCTATGGCCCAGGAAATTCTTCCCGGATCATGGGGAGCTGATCTCTCCTCTCTTATGGGGAAAAACATGAACAATAAATCGTTTCAGCCTCTTGGAGCATTTAAACAGGGTAAAATAGCCGCATTCGGCCAGGCTTTTATTTTTGATAAAACAGCCTGGCTAGGGAATATAAGCGTTAAAAGCGAATTAAGGGGAGAGGGGATCGGGAGTGTAATTACAGGTGAGCTGATCGATTTCTGCTGGAGTAAAGGGGTCAGATCAATCAATCTTATTGCAACAGAGATGGGGGAGAGGCTTTACAGAAAACTCGGATTTGCTGAAGACACTGTCTATCTCTTTTACAAGGGGGCCTGCTCTGAAGAAATAAGCAGATCAGTAAAAAAAATTGAAACTCATGATAAATGCTCAATTCTCGATATTAACTACAGGGTCACAGGTGAAGTAAAAGACTCTCTGCTCACTGAATACCTTGCAGCAGGATATAAATACCTGAATAGTAATAATGAAATAACAGGATTTTTTCTCCCGGAATTCGGTAATGGCCTCATCCTTGCAATGGATGATGAAGCGGGTGGCGAACTCTTAAAGTATAAACATATGAATAAAACCGGAATCACTGTAATTTCTGAAGAGAATGAAAGCGGTGTAAATTTCCTTGAAGATATGAATTTTACAAAAATCAGCAAATCAAAAAGAATGTATCTGGGAGAATATACCTGCTGGCATCCGGAAAAAACCTTCTGCCGCGGCACAACCTATACAGGATAGCGCCCCTCTATTAAATTAAAAGAGATTAAAAAACACTATCCTGCCGAACTTACAGAGGCTTTATGCCCCCTCTTTCCTTGATGATCTTTTTCTGTCCAGCTCCTTAAGAATCTTTTTCCTCATCCTTATAGATACGGGCGTTATTTCCAGAAGCTCATCATCAGCAATATATTCCAGTGCCTGTTCAAGGCTGAATTCCCTTGGCGGAGAGAGCTTTATCGAATCATCAGACCCCGAGGCCCTTACATTGGTAAGCTTTTTTGTTTTACAGGGATTAACTATCAGATCACCCTCCCTGTTATTTTCACCTACTATCATCCCCTCATAAATACTCTCACCGGGATTAATAAAAAGTTCTCCCCTCTCCTGAAGATTATCCAGTGCATAAGCGAATGAATTCCCCGATTCCATAGCTACAAGAACCCCTTTCCCCCTTGAAGGGATAGGCCCCTTGTAATATTCATACTCATAAAAGGTATGATTGAGTATCCCGGTACCCCTGGTTTCTGTTAAAAATTCGCCCCTGAAACCGATAAGACCTCTTGAGGGAACCTTGAACTCAAGGCGTGTATAGCCGTCATCACCCTGCCGCATATTTATCATTTCACCCTTTCTTATGCCAAGGCGTTCAATAACCACCCCCACATAGGCGTCAGCCACATCTATAGTTGCAAGTTCAACAGGCTCTGTTTTCTTACCATTCAGCTCCCTGTAGATTACCTCAGGCTTTGAAACCTGGAACTCGTAACCTTCGCGCCTCATATTTTCAATAAGGATAGACATCTGGAGTTCACCCCTCCCCTTAACGATGAACTCCTCTCCAGAGGGTGAGCGCTCAATCCGTATACTCACATTTGACTGAGTCTCTCTCTGAAGTCTTTCCCATAAGTGCCTGGATGTAACATACTTGCCATCCTGCCCCATAAATGGTGAATCATTCTGCATAAATGTAATTGCAAGTGTGGGCTCATCAATATCGATTAGCGGAAGAGGCATTGGTAAATCTTTATCAGCTATTGTTTCACCAATATCTATCCCTTCAATTCCGGCAATAGAAACGATATCCCCGGCATATGCTTTTTTTATTTCAATCCGTTTCATCCCCTCATAGGAGAATAACTTTGTTATTTTACATAAAACCCTTGATCCATCTCTTTTAAGAAGGAGAACTGCATCCCCTGTGGTAACCTGTCCGTTATGTATCTTCCCTGTACCTATTCTCCCGAGATAATTATCATAATCAATAGCTGAAACCAGGAACTGAAGAGGGAGATTTATCTCTCCTTCAGGAGATGCCACATATTTTACAATAGTTTCAAAGAGGGGCTTAAGATCAAGACTCTCATCTTCCATCTCATGCTTTGCTATCCCATCCTTAGCTGAAGCGTAAACAACCGGGAAATCGAGCTGTTCATTACTGGCATTGAGCTCAACAAAAAGATCAAAAATAAGATCAAGCACCTCATGAGGCCTTGCGCTTGGCCGGTCTATTTTGTTTATTACAACTATAGGTTTTAATCCAAGTTCAAGGGATTTTTTTAAGACATATTTTGTCTGAGGCATGGGCCCCTCAAAGGCGTCTACGATGAGAAGAACACTGTCAACCATCTTCATGATACGCTGTACTTCACCCCCGAAATCTGCATGCCCCGGTGTGTCCACTATATTTATTTTATAATCTTTATAGTGAATAGAGGCATTTTTTGATAAAATTGTAATCCCTCTCTCCTTTTCAAGATCATTTGAATCCATTACCCTTTCAATTATATGCTGATTACTTCTGAATACACCAGCCTGGCGGAGCATCCCGTCAACAAGAGTGGTTTTACCATGATCAACATGGGCTATTATCGCGATATTACGTATTTTTTTCATTATCTGTCCTGAGATTATAGAATATGCCTGTGATAGATTGAAGAATTACTGCACAGATATCCAAAAATTATTATGGGGCTGATTCTACAAGCATTTTTTCTGGAAATCGGGATATAGCAGCTTTTTTCTAAAGGTAAAGGTACTGATCTTCCAGTGAATCTCATACCGGTTTGAAGAGAATAGCGAAGCTTTACAAGGAAGCAGACCGGAGCGGTATTTGCAGAATCTCCCCCCGAAGGGGGAACAATCTGCTTTCTGCAGCTTTATTACTGAATAATTACCCTAAAGCCTCTCACCAGTCTCCGGATCAAGGGGTATATCTTTCCCCCCTGCCTTAACAACAACTTTCCCATCTGACAGAGAAAGTTTACCATCATTTTTAAAATTCTGTCTCCATAGAACAGGACCATCATTGAGGGCACAGAAGACATAGTCACCTGCAGCCACAAATATTTTATCCTCATCCTTAACCGGATCTGAAAGGAGTTTACCCTCCCATAGGATTTTCCCATCCTTAATGAAATATACATCATACCTTGTTACAAGAAGCCTCCCCTCAGGCTGAGGTTTTGCCTTCTCTTCTTTAATTATCCTGGCTATACGGACTATCACTTCACGCGGTTTCTCTTCAACAGCAAAAATTTCTCCGCTCTCGCGGATAAAATCATCAGCCTTAAAACTTTCTATAGCGCTGCGGCTTATAACTATACTCCCCTTAGTGCTGTTAATAACCCTTTCCATAATCTCTTCACTACCGCCACCCTTTGCTGTCTCGACTTTCAGGGCATTCTCAACAAGGGTTTCAGCTTTTTTGACTTCATCAGCAGAAATAATTATCTGTTCTTTACTCTGCACCGAAGGGGCAATCTCAAGTACCCTTTCCACACTCTCCTCAAACTGTCTTATTCTTTTTGCAACTTTCACCTCACCCTCAAAAACCTTGACCCTTGTTGAAACAGCCTTGTCTATTTCAACAGAAAACTGAGTCCCCCTTACACCGGCAACTGCAGTAGGAGTTTTAACGAGAAAATCTTCAGATTTAACCAGCTTTTTCGGTTTGCAGAGCATAGAGCCGGATGAAAGCCCGAGAGTTGTGCTTTCTATATCTCCGGTCCGTAAAAGTGCGGATATTGCCACCTCAGATTTAGCCTTTATCCGTACTATGGATTCACCTATCTTTATATCACAAAAAGCCCCTTCAGATGTTACAATAACATCATTCTCCTTAATAATATCACCAATCTGAGCTTCAATATTATTCATTTTAACATCACCGACAAGGAAAGTAATCATGGCATATTCATCAATGTTTCTGCCGGAACACCCTGTAATTCCATTCCACATTACAATAAGCAGTAATAAAAGCATAAACCGCTTCATATTTGCGCCCCCTATGTTCAAGTTATAATAGTATTTAAGAAAAAAACCGGAATAAAGCAACAATTTTATTGAATTATCAGCAGAAACCTTTTTTAATTCATCCGGAACATTAAAAGAAAGAGATAAGCCCCTCTTAAATAATTTTATAATAAGGTATGTTTGAAGATCATGAATGATGATATAAAAAAAATATTAACAGCACTCGTTGCAGGTGACGCTGCAGGATATGTTTTTGAAGGGATGAAAAAAGCCCATATTAAAAGCGTATTCAGGGATCTTAAGCCTTTCCCGGACCCTGAAGCAGCATTGAAAAATAATATGCATAAATGGAGAAAGCCGGGTCTCTATTCTTCTATTACACAATTTATGCTTTTATGCGGCGCAGGGGTTGATAAGAAAATCTGGAACAGAAAAAACTTTCTGCAGATGGTAAAGGATTCCCCCGAATTACCCGGCCTTGATTACAGCTATTTCAGAAATCCCGATTCAGCAGAGAGAAGACTTATTCTGTCGCTGAAAAACCCTCCTCAGGAGCAGGCCCCCCCATTCAACCGCCCCTGCTCAGGAATTGCCCCGGCAGCTGTGCCGCTTCTTTTCCTTAAAACAGGTGAGGAGAATCTTATGACAGCCCTCTTAAATTACTCCCTTCTTTTTACTCATGATCCGGGTACATCCGCTGCCGCAATAGCACTGACATTCCTTTTAAAAGATTTTATTAATTCAGATGAAAAGAGAGACATGCTTAAAATGTCGATCAGGTCGCTTGAAAAAACAGCAGACTTCGCGGAAAAACATGGAAACCTGATTTTTGAATCCGGTGTAAACCCTGATTATGTTATAAAAAAACTCCGCAGCTTCCAAAACACTCTGGCTGAAACAGAGGGTATTGAAAAAATTGATGACTGTGAAAAAGCTATATGCAGTATTGCAGGGAAAGATAATCCATCCCCTGTTGCCAGGGCTTCAATCAACCTCCCGGAAGTGCTCTTCCCCTATGCTCTATCTATTGCCGCAAGATGTAAAAATCCGGGCGATATTTTTATGACTGCAGCAGCTGAAGGTGGATCATCATCTGCACTTGCTTCAATAGCCGGGGCAATCGCTTCCGCCTATTACGGGGATATTGTGCCGAATGAAATTCTTGCGGGAATCACCAACAGAAAAAAATTGATGACCCTTATTGACATAATCTCTACAGATAAAAATAAAAGCAGCATCTTTAATGAATTAAACAGCTCCGAACCCCCTCTGACCCTGAAAGAGGCTGAGGAGTATAATGCAAAAAACAGAAAGAATCCGGATAAAAATCAGGGGAAAAAACCTAAAACCAGAAAAGATGCTGAAACAGAAATTTCAAAACATGTTGTTGAAAGCTGGACAAAGATTGATAAGGCAAAATGGAAAAAGGAAAGAAATAAGCACAAAACATAAAATATTTGACAAAAAGTCACAAAGAATTATATAATTATTGTATAGGAACCGATTATAAAAATGTAGAAATTTTTTTATGCCTCATGGAGGGACAAATGCTCAACAATATCACCGGGAAAGCTGCACTTATATTAACCATAATCATGATAACATCATCAGCCTTTTCAAGAGATTTATCATATAAAATTATTACAATAGATGATGTCTCAAGATACGATGAAGACAGGATAGCCTATCAGCAGGTTGAGAATATCATAGACCCGGAGGAGCACCAGACTCAGGATACATCTATTGCTGCACTTCTAATTATACGGGACAGGCAGATGTATCTTTTTAAAGACGGATATGATGATCCGAAAATTGTTGAAGAAAACCGGGTAATCAGAGAGATGGAAAATCGCCTTATTATGAACACGCTCTGGGAAAAGGAAATTGACGGTAAACCTGATTATGTCCGTATAACAGACAGACGCCAGGAGGTTCAAAAAAAAGAGATCCCCTTTGGAGTACAGGAAAATCTGGATGAGAGATATAATGAATTTTATGCAAAAACAAGGGATTCTTTTATACAGCGCCATGTGGAAATATTTAAAGGCCTTATGGTTAACCGGAAAGATTCGGAACTGAAAGTTGAAAGACGCCCCATACCCAAGTCTATTAACGATGACGGTCCCACAAGATACTTTACATCAGTAGTGGGGAAAACTAAAGATGGAATGATATATTATGCTCAGGATGCTGATGGTGATGGTGTTACAGAAACTTTTACAGTCCATCTCCCTGACGGCTTTCACTGGGGTTACAAATCGGGCCCGAATATTATCTTTATTCTAAAAAACAAACAGGAGAATATAAAAGGAATAATTGGGAATCTGACCAAATATGCCTTTGAGGGAACCCCGGAAGAGGCAAGGATCATAAACAGGCAGTTTAATCAGCTTGATGTAGAGATTCCAAAGCTTATGGATGACATTATACAGATGGATCTGGAAACTGAAAGAATATTAAACGAAGCAAAAGAATAATTTTTATCATTTAATAAATACTGCAGAAAAGCCGGTTACCAATACCGGCTTTTTTATTTCAAAGAATCAGTTTTAACTCCTTAACTTCTATCTGGAATACAATACTCCTGTATTGAGGATTTCTAAAAAGTCGAATTAAAAAGAATTTGTCATTACGGTTTTGCAGCTTTAACTTAAGCAAATACCGGAATCTCCTGATTAAATCAGGCGTATGAGATACCGGCATTCCGCTTCGCTACAGCCGGCATGACAAGGAAATTACTTTTTAGACAGCCCTAATACCAGAGAACAGGATTATTTTATTCCACTATTGATATAAAAAAATCCTCCGAGTAGCTGTTTTTTATATGATGCCTGCGTAAACAGAAATTATCCCGGGTGATAATATTAGGCCCGTAATCAGTGGAAAAAACCTTATCATACCCTGCAGACCTTGCCATTTCCAGCAGTTCAAGTGAATACCTGCCGTAGGGGAATGCAAAATACCGAACCCTCTTGTTGAGATTCTGTTCTATTATTCTTTTTGAAAGAACAAATTCTTCGTAAAGCTTTTTACCCTCATTAAGACTTACTCCGGTCAGATCACTGTGGCTTATTGAATGCCCCTGTATATCTATACCATTTCTTTCCATCTCTCTGAGCATGGCCCAGTCAAGCCCCCCCCTGCCGGCCCTGCTTATACCGTCTGTGTATACAAAAAGGGTTAGAGGATAATTAAATTCTTCAGCTACAGGGAGAAGAATACGGTACATGGAGAGATAATCATCATCAAACGTAATAACAACTGACCTCCCTCCGCTGAAATTTTGCTCATCACCTCCACCCCCGGCAAGTGCCGCAAGGGGTATTACTTCAATCCCCCGCTCCTGCAGAATTTTAAAATGACGAACCAGGGTGCCCCTTTTTATGGCAAAGGGGCTCTTTGGCGTTACATGATCCTCAACGATGTTATGATAAAGGAGTACAGGCACAGATGAAAGCCTGTTATACTTTGCCGCTCCCCCCTTCTCCCAGTTAACCCTGACAGCATCTCCAGGGGAAAAATCGAAAAAGATTATGGCCAGAAAAATAAGCTCCGCTGCTATGAGGATAACTATAAGGGTATTGATTTTTTTCATACTATCTCTTAAAATGACTTTCACACTTTTACCAGCATTTTTTAACAAACTTTCTTATAATTTATTAAATTTGACTCATTCCGCGATGTTGGGATAAAAGTTAATCATTTTTGTTCATCGCACTACAAGTCAGCCCCCGATCTACTCCAAGAGTACTTCTTCGCTGTGCTTACTTCGATGAGCTCAGTACAAGCAGAGGGCGCCCAGAAGGGGGCACGTATAATAAAAACTGGAGCGAGTTGATGAATCAAAGTATTATAATATCCACTTATATTGTTGAACTTACAAAAGATTTGCGGAATAATATAAAGAGAATAGTTATCGAAGTGGTAACAATTATATTTTCAGAGTTATAATAGATATCTCGTGCCCCCTTTGGGGGACAGGGGGCTTCCCCCGGTAGATGCGTGAACAGATAATATTATTGCTTTTCCCGAGATTCCGGATGAAGCCTAAAATTTTAATTGAAATATTCTCAGATTATATTACAATCTATTTAAAAGACATAATCCCGGAGATATAAATGATAAAATTCACTAAAATGCACGGCACAGGTAACGACTATATATATATAGATGATCGAAAGGAGACCATAAAAAACCCCTCAAAGCTGGCAGTTGAAATGAGCAACAGAAATTTCGGAGTAGGGTCAGACGGTCTTATTCTCATTCTTAAATCAAAATCCGCTGATTTCAGAATGAGAATGTTCAACTCCGACGGAAGTGAAGCTGAAATGTGCGGCAATGGGATAAGATGCCTGGCGAAATATGTATATGACCATAATCTGACAGAAAAAAAAGAGATAACTGTCGAAACCGACGGCGGAATTAAAGAACTTAAACTTAAACTGAAAAACAGCCTTGTTGATTCAGTAACAGTTAATATGGGGGAGCCCATACTTCAGAGAGAGCGGATTCCCATGCTCGGTGAAACAGGGATGGTTATAAGCGAAAACCTCCACCTCCCTGACGGCATTGACTTTACGATTACCTCAGTATCGATGGGGAATCCTCACGTTGTTATTTTTGTCGAGGATGTGAAAAATTTCCCGGTTTCAAAATATGGGCCTATTATAGAAAATTCAGATCTTTTCCCTCAACGAACAAACGTGGAATTTGTACAGATTGTCAACAGCAAAGAGGTAATCCAGCGTACATGGGAAAGAGGGAGCGGCGAAACCCTCTCATGCGGCACAGGCTCTTCAGCTGTTACAGTTGCAGGGGTTCTTACAAAACAGACAGAAAGAGAGATACTAATTCATCTCCTTGGCGGAGATCTTAAGACAGAATGGAATGAAAAAGATAACTGCATTTATATGACAGGACCTGCTGTTGAAGTTTTCAGAGGGGAGTGGCCTCTAAAGATCTGATAAATTATATTTATCAGATTTCCCAGAGATTCCTGGAAGGGACTCCATTTTCCAGAATAATTACCCCTGAAATTCCGGGCATATTTTCTATTATTGTCTTTTCCAGTGATTCTTTAAAAAGCTTTTCCGAGTCCTTAACAATAGTAATATCACGAGCGAGAATCTCAGGCATAAGGTCTATGGCGCATATTTTACCCTTGCCGCCTTCTGCTTCATAAAGCCATATTTTCTTGATTGTATATTGTGCCGGCACATTAAGGGCTGTATTTTCATAGAAAGAGCCGGCTGTAACAAGAGAAAAAAGTTTTTTCACCAGAACTTCATCAGAAAGCCCCTCATGTATAACCCGCTCCTCAGTAACAATTTCAGATGCTCCTTCAGAAGGGATGTAAATATTTATTGTGACTCTGTCCTCAATAACCGGAATCGAGGGGAAAATATCAAAGATATTACTCTCAATATGATAGGAAAACATTATATAATTAAGAAACATAATCGAAGATAAAACAAGAATTGCTATTCTATTCCTCTCCTTCTTATCCTTTGCATAATAGTTATCCTTGAGAGATATTATCTCTTTTTTAACAGACGCTGTTTTATTTTTTAAATCTGATATTATTTTCATTTATGCTGTTCCCTTTTCTCCGTATCTAAGTGACACATAAAAAACATATGAAGCATGTAATCAAGAATTTTTTCACAGTAATCCGCCATTATTTAAAAATAAGACTACTTCTTTATAATCGTTTTATTGTATTCATTAATAAAATCTATTATCCCGTCACAAATACCTTTTACTATTTTCTCCTGGTGGTCAGCCCTTTTCAAAAATGAAGCCTCCCTGGAATTGGTGATAAATCCCACTTCAACAAGCACCGCTGGCATAAGGGCCCCCCGGAGAACAAAAAAATCGGCTCTCTGCACACCCCTTGATCTGAAACCTTTAATATTCTTTTCAAGACTCTTCTGGATAGATTCAGCAAGAAGCGCGCTCTCCCTCTGTATCTGGGTTGTCATCATCAGGGCTTCAATAAGATCAACATCATCGTATTTTTTTTTTGCATCTTTACCCCTTTCAAGGATAATAACATTATTCTCCAGTGCTGCTGTTTTCCTTGCTTCCTCATTGGTAGGATTCTGGGAAAGAAAATATGTCTCAAAGCCTGATATCTTTGAGGAGATTGAAGCATTAACATGAATACTGACAAATAATCCGTTAATCCCCTTTTTTAATTCCCTGTTGGCAATGTCAGTTCTTTCCGCCAGCTCAATAAAGACATCGCTGTTCCTTGTGGCTTTTACCTTAATATCCTTTAATCTGCTCTTGAGCATCCTCTCAACTCTTTTTGATATCTGAAGGGTCAATCCTTTTTCCTGAAGCCCCCCCTTCCCTATAGCACCCGGGTCTTTACCGCCATGACCCGGATCGACTATAATGAATCCTATCCTGTCCTTCTCGCTGGCAGATGGCAGCTTTTCATCACCCGGCACCGGCTTATCCGGCCGGAAAGGAATTTTTTTATCAATAATCAGCCTGCTGGCACTTATCTGTGCGTTCATTCCGCTGAAAAATGAATCTATAATTATCACAGCACCTTCAACAGGGATATAAATCCCGCCTCTCCACCGTATAACAGGGTTATCAAGACGGACAATGCGGTTATCAACAATAAGGAGGGAATAGCCTGTTTTATATACCACATAATGACTTTTGTAATAAAGTCTCCCTTTCTGGAAAGTTACATCAAAGCTGTTTTCGATATTAAATTCTTCAATAATGCTGTAGAGTGGGATATAATCACGGCCCCCTATTTTTATCACAGGGACACCTTTTGCTGCTGAGGCAACATCAAATAATGCAGGGATTATAATAAAAAAAATAATTATTTTAATATAGCTTGTTTTTATTGCACTTTGACCGGACTTTGTCATATATTATGAACCGGAAACACCTCTTATTATTAATGGTGCTGAATTCTGCTTAAATTTATAAAATACTATAACAAGGCGACATAAAATAGATTTTAGTATTGATAAACACCCCGTCAAGGTTTTTTTTGACGCTCATAATATCTGAATAGAGCAGTTAAAATGACTTAACCCGGATCGACATCGGATCATGTAATACTCATAAAAGATTTTTTATTGACAAGCGGGGGAATCCCTTTTTTATCAAAAAGCATCATAAAAAGTATGGTTAATATAACAATGAAAATATCTAAAAATACACTTTTACTATTTACACTCCCTCTTCTGATTCTGCTCAACTGCAGCAATACAGAGGATCCGGAAAAATCGGGTCAAATTGAAGAGCAGAGAAAGGATATGGGTGTCATTCTCACACAGGACACAGCGCTTAGAATAGATCCCCTTGTTTTTTCTGCCAGAATCAAACAGATGAATAAAGGAACTATTGTTGAAATTCTTGAAAGATCAAGTGAAGAGAGAATTATCGGCGGGCATAAAGACTACTGGTATAAAATCAAACTTGAGAATAACATTACCGGATGGACATTCGGCAGACATATCAAAGTCCTTGACGCGTCAGGGAAAGAAACTCTGGAATCCTACCTTGGCAGGTTCTGGGAAAAAGAGACTGAAGAACTGAGTAATGACCTGCATGGCAAATGGTGGAGCATTAACAGATATGGCGATTTTACAAACCACGCCCTTGAAATATTCAAAGACGGCAGATACCGCTCCTACTTTAAGGGGGGGGGCAAGGTTATTGAAGGGGTTTACAATTTCGATTTCAACAAAAATATGGTGATCTTCCTTTCAGGGACCACATTTGACTCAGATCTGAACTATATAAGAAAAGGGAACAGCCATTCTCTTCAGAGAATAGAAGAGAAGGAAGAGATCCGGTTTAAGAAAATTAATGTTAACCCCTCCTCAGAAGTAGAAGAATATGAGCAGGATAATAAAAATGAGGACACCCCTTCGGGGAATAATGAAGATGAAAGTTAGATTAAATAAATACCTCAACCTTTGCGGTCTGGGCTCACGAAGAAAAGTAGAAGAACTTATTACTTCAGGTAGAATAAGTGTTAATAAGAGAATTGTCACTGACCTGGCAACAATTATCGACAGTGAAACAGACTCGCTGAAACTGGACGGCTCCCCCATCAAAACACATGATAAGGTAATATACCTTATGCTGAACAAGCCTAAAGGGTATATTACCACCCTTAGTGATGAAAAGGGGAGACCAATAGTAATGAACCTTATCCCTGAAAAATATATAAGGGCTGGTGTTGTTCCTGTGGGGAGGCTTGACAAGGATACCGAGGGGCTCCTCCTGCTGACAAATGACGGAGACCTGTCCTACAAGCTTACCCGACCCGATTTTAAAGTAAGCAAAGAATATATTGTAGAGCTGGATAAACCTCTTGAGGAGATTGATAAAAAACGGGTTGAAAAAGGATTTTTTGTCCACCAGATTAAAATTAAAACACGACCCGCATCTATCAGCTTTATCGAAAAAACCGGAAAATTTGTGAAAATGATAATTTCTGAAGGGAAGAAGCGGCAGATTAGATACACATTCCAGAACCTGGGGTATAAAGTAGTAAAACTGAAAAGAACAGGATACGGCCCCCTTACCCTGGCGCGGCTTAATAAAGGGGATCATAGAGAGCTTAAAGCTGCAGAACTGAAGCTTTTGAAAAAGGCAATAACAGAATAAAAAATAAAAATGTGTTTATTATAAAAGAAAGGGCCGCTTCTAAAGCAGCCCTTTTTTTATAATATTTTACAGTAATTATTCCTTAAAATATTTTTTAGTGCAATAATAATGTTCCCCATATCCCCGCCGCCTATGGCGGCGGGGATATTAAGGAATTTTATTCCAAAAAACAGCTAAGAAATTAACACTGAATATTTTATGTATTTTTACTTTTTCTTTACAGTGCTTTTCTTAGCAGGTGCTGATTTTTTCACTGTCGTTTTAGTTTTTGCTTTCGATTCTGCTTTTACAGCTTTTTTTGCTGCCGGTTTTGCAGCTGATACTTTTTCAGCAGCAGGCTTTGCTGTAGTTTTTTTCACCGCAGCTTTTGCAGTTGAAGCCTTTTTAGCAGCAGGCTTTGCAGAAGCGGTTTTCTTTGCCGCAGGTTTTTTCGCTTTTGCTGTAGCGGCTTTAGCAGATGCAGCCTTTTTTGGTGCTGCTTTTTTAACAGCAGGCTTTACTGCTGAAGGTTTCTTTAAACTTTCGATCTGAGTTAAAATCCAGGAAACCACATCTTTAAGAACCTTCGCCCTGTCAGCTTCAGGTTCATTTATTAGTTCATGATACATTTCATTATAAAGTAAAACTTCCTTTATAGAAGAGCCGGCTTTTCTGCCGAATTCTTCAGATGCCTTATAATCTGCAATTTTATCCCCCTTGCCATGAAAAACAAGCAGCGGCTTCATAAGAGAGTGGGCATTAGCCATACAATCCTCTCCTGTCTTCATAAACTCAGTAAACCATCTTGCTGAAACTTTATTATGAACAAGAGGATCATTATCATAGGCTGCAACAACCTCGCTATCGCGGGAAATATCTGATGATGACAGACCATTCGACATGGTAAGAGAACCTATTCTTGCTGAAAAAAATGCAGCTACAGATTTTTTCCACCCTGGGACTGTAAAGGCCGGAGCAAAACCTGGAGATGACAATACAACAACTGAAGGGTCATCACTGTATGTGAGGGCATACTTTGCAGCAATTACCCCCCCCATACTATGGCCGTAAAGAACAACAGGAAGCCCCCTGTTCTCCTCTTTTACATATTCGACAAAAAGTTTAAGGTCATAAATATAATCCATAAATGAATCAATATGCCCCTTTTTACCCTGAGATTTCCCGTGTCCTCTGTGATCTATGGCGAAAACTGAAATATTCTTTCCGCCAAAAGCACTCACCAGATTACTGTATCTTCCAGAATGCTCACCAAGGCCATGAACAATAATTAAAACCGCCTTAGCTTTTTCAACAAGCCACTTCTGAAAAAAAATTTCCACTCCCCCTTTCCCTGAGAAAGAACCTGTATTGTGATTATATGAATCCATAAACACTCTCCTTTAAAATCATTTCGATTTTACTAAAATATAAAAATTCCGCTTTGTCAATAATTTATCTGCTTCTTTTCTGCTATATGATGCTCTTTAAAAAAAATATTACAATTTTACCGATCCTTTAAGGAACTCCCGTATAACAGGAATATCCGTTGACCTTACCTGATCAGGGGTGCCTGTAAAAATTATCTCCCCCTCATAAATCATTGCAATCCTGTCGGCGATTTCCAGGGCTGACTTCATGTCATGGGTTACGACTATTGAGGTTATTCTGTATTTATCTCTCATCTCAACAATAAGCCTGTCTACAGAGCCTGCAGTAATGGGATCAACCCCGGTTGTAGGCTCATCATAGAGCATAATTTCAGGATGCATTACAATTGCCCTTGCCAGACCTACCCTTTTCTGCATCCCTCCGGAAATTTCAGAAGGACGCCTCCCCCCGATATCCCCAAGACCCATCTGCTCAAGCATCCCCATGACCCTTTCTGAAATTTCATCTTCAGAAAGATTTTTTCTTCTTAAACCGAAAGCAATATTGTCAAAAACATCCATTGAATCAAAAAGTGCAGCCCCCTGAAAAAGAATGCCGTACTTTCTCACAATTGCTTCTCTGCTGTTTTTATCCGACCGGGTAAAATTTATCCCATCCACAAAAATTTCACCTGAATCGGGATTCAGTATACCTACAAGATGCTTCATCACAACAGACTTCCCCGTACCGCTCTTCCCGATTACGCAGAGGATCTCACCGTTATATACCTCCAGATCGATCCCTTTAAGAATAGCATTATCCCCGAAAGACTTATGCAGATCTTTAATAGAAATTTTAGTTGTAACATTGAGAGTCAAAAGGGTATCCCTCCTGAAGAGCCTGTAAAAATAATTTTCCAATATAATCTTAATGAAGTAATAAAAATCACGGTCCTGTCAAATACAATTACGATTGCTCAACCGGTATTAATCGATCCATCACTGACTACACCCGGAATCTTTCCCCCGATACAATTAATAATAAAATTTCAGTATTTATTCCTGAACTTATTATTGTTAAAAAATGCTCTATTATTCCCGTTGCCGAAGGGGGCGGGGATATAAAATTGTCCATTTTTACACTAAAATATATTTTCAGGAATTATCATTGAAAAAATTTCGGAAATCTGAAAATTTTTTTTAGTGACAGTTTATAATTTATAAGTTATGTTATTATTCATGGAATCTCTATGATAAACAGAAAACTATACGGCACTATAAAAATAACTCTCATATATTTCCTGGGCGGGTTCATCTGGATACTCTCTTCAGACACTATTCTGAAAATCCTAATCCCGGACAGAGATGAATATGCGGCATTTCAGACCTATAAAGGGTGGATATTTATTCTCATATCTTCTACACTCCTTTTCTTTCTCCTCTACAGAGAACTGCAAAAGCGCGACATCATTGAATCGAATCTCAAAAAAAATCTTGAAGAAAAGAGAATACTTCTTAATGAAATTCACCACAGGGTAAAGAATAATCTCAATTCAATAATATCACTTCTTTATATGGAAAATTCCAGGGCAGAGACACCTGACTCAAAAAATATTATCCAGGCCCTCTCAGGCAGGATACATTCAATGGCCCTTGTCCATGAAAAACTTTACCAGTCGGAAAACTTCTCCGGCATACGGCTCAAGGAATATATACCTGAGCTTTGCTCACACATAACAGATTTATACCCGGATTTAAAGAATAAGATTAAAACAGATTTCAATATTGATGACTCATTTCTTGATATCATAAAGGGTATCCCTTTTGGAATTCTCATGAATGAAATTATCAGCAATTCCTGCAAACATGCATTCCCTGGAAAAGAGAGCGGCACCATAACAGTAAACATCAGCAAAGAAGGATACAACCTTCTTGTAACAGTTGAAGATGACGGAATCGGAATCGATGCAGAAGAAAACATGACAGATAAGACACAGGGACTTGAGCTAATAAGACTGCTGGTTAATCAGCTTGGCGGCACAATAACCAGAACAAGTGTTAAAGGATTAAAATACAGCATAACTTTCCCGGTTGAAAGGTCAAATGGATAAAAAACGGATACTTATTGTTGAAGATGAAGCAATCAGCGCCATATTTCTGAAAAATATCCTGCAGAATGAGCATCTGATTTTAGGGATATGCAGCTCAGGCCGGGATGCTATTGACATGATCGCGGACAAAGCTCCCGATCTTCTAATCATGGATATCTGTCTGGAGGATGAGCTTTCCGGTATTGATGTGATGAATGAAGTTTTAAAAACTGCAAAAATTGATCACATATACTGTACAGCATATTCTGACAAGAACATACTCATCAAAGCGGAAGGAACCAGCCCTATAGGCATAATAATCAAGCCGGTAAATATTGCAGAATTAAAAGCAATGCTCAAATTATCCTCATAGAGTCAGAAACGATTACTTTTTTCTGATTCCAAAATATCCTTGCAATAATACTCCTCTCTGATATTTTTTTAATCATGATATTACTCAGTGAACCAAAGATAAGTGAAGAATCTGACTGCCCCTATATCAAAGGGGAGAGATGGCGTTTTTCATATTTTTTCGCCAGAGATCTTTCCGGGGAGGATCTGGAGTATCTCCTTATAAGGGGATGGAGAAAGTTCGGCTACTATTATTTCAGGCCCCAATGCAGAAGCTGCAGTAAATGCATCCCCCTGAGATTACGGGCAGATAAATTAAAAATTTCAAAAAGCCAGCGAAGGGTCCTCCGGAATGGAGAGGGAATCCGGGTAGAGTTTAATGAGCTGAAGTGCAGGGATGAAATTTTTGAACTATACAGGATTCATTCTGCAGAAAGATTCCGCCGGGAAGCTGATTATGAAGATTTTCTTAACTCCTTTTATGTACAATCCTGCCCCTCTATGCAGTCTGAATACTATGTGGAGAATAAACTGATTGGTGTGGGATATCTCGATATTTCATCTCAAGGATTAAGCAGTGTCTATTTCATATATAACACGGAATATATGAAATACAGACCCGGCACACTGAGCATAATCAAAGAAGCACAATATGCTGAGTCAATTGGACTTTCATACTATTACCTGGGATACTACATAGAAGAGAATAAAAGTATGTCATATAAAAATAATTTCGATCTTAATGAGAAGCTGAACTGGGAAACCGGAGTATGGGAAACCCCGGAAAATTAATATAGAAAACTGCGGCCGTTAAAAGTGGTCCGCCTCATTTAACCCTCAGCAGAGAGCATATCCCCCCTGTATTGTCAGATGCAGAAACCGGATTAAAAAGATCGGGCTTCCACTCTCCGTCAATAATAAATTTATAGCGGTACTCCCCTCTGGGGAGTCTCTTTTCCAGCCGCCATACACCGTCATCCCCCCTCTTCATAAGATCATTTTCCGGATTCCATCCGTTAAAATCACCCACAAGGGAAATGATGCGTGCATCAGGTTTATAAAGCCTGAATTGAACCCTGTTTCTATCAATAAACTTCAGGGAAAGAAGTTTACCTTCATCATGAATCCTGTTTTCAGCTATAGACAGATATGAACCAGCCCTGTCATATTCATTACGGGCATTTCCGGGATCATCTGTCCATAAGCCGTCAACATTATACTTATACTGTATTTTGCCACTAAATTCCTCAGTTGATAAAAAAAAGAACCATACCCCGTCTTTCCCTCTTGTCATGTTTACAGTTTTCCATGAGGAGAAATTACCGGCGATTCTGACTTTTTTCGCCCTGCGATCCTTGTAGGTAAAGAGTGTCCCTTCAGAAACAACACTCCTCTCCGTTGAAAGATTATTGGCCATTACAAGCCTGATATTCTCCGGCGGACTTGCTTCCCGCAGCATAGTAAGGCTGTAATAATATTCAGTACGGAGGCTATGGGGCCTGGAAGCAGTCATGCTTAAGGCCAGTATTACAATAATAATTCCTGGAAAAACCTTCATTTCTTCCTCATCGACATAAGAGTATTCAGTAATATCTTCGTCACTCTTTCACCATGAATATCAATTTTTTTTCAAGCTCACTTCGAATTTTTGGAATACAAAAGAAATCCTGTCCTTTCTCGGGAGTATTTCTTTGCCGTGCCCCCTTTGGGGGCTCACTACTACCCACTTCTTAAACAGTACCTGGCTGATCCACTGTGCCCTCACCCCCGGCCCTTCTCCCATGAATAAACTTTAATGTTAATTCATATATTGATACCGGGGAGAGGGGTGACCGCATAAAAAAATGAACACATGTTTGTTTTTATCCTAATTCTCCCCCTTCTCCCTCGGGGAATTAAGTACAAGGTATTATTTTTTATTATGGGAGAAGGGGGCCGGGGGGATGAGGGCATAAAAAAGCTCATAATATCGGTTTATTCAAAAAAGATTATTTATTTAAACTGACTTGTGGGTAGTAATGAGCTTTGGGGGACAGGGGGCTGACTCCGAAATATGTGGAAACAAATAATATTGTTACTTTTCCCAAAAATCCGGGAAGAGCCTTACTTTTCAGTTGAATTACAGATAGATTATGTCGATAAATATTAACAGGAAAGAAATATATAATAAGTATTAATTCCTTAGATTATTTGAGTAGAAATAATTCAAATAATTTAATTGCTTTTTTCCTGGATAAAATTTACTGTTTGAATTATGTCTCTTTATGCGCATAGTATAATAAATTTGCGGAATTACTAATGGCTGATAAAAAAACTGAAATCGTTTATACCCCGGAAGAACTGTCAGAAATAGACAGAATTATAGGTGTTGTAACCGGTGAACCTGCCCAGCCCGATGATACTGTGAGCGCCCCCCCTGAACAGGGAGAGAGCATTGATTCTGTTACAAATGATGGATTCGATGATTCAGACGACTATGATATTGAAGAAAAAGGCGAAACACTCCCTGATGAAATATCTGTTGACCTGGATGATGATTTTGATGACAGCATGTTCACAGAAGATGAGCCTGCAGCGATTGATACATCTGAGATAAGTGAATTTGAAGATCTTGATGATATTGATTCATCATTTGATGAAGAAGCAGCTCCTGCAGATGATGAGGTTCTCCCCCTTGCTGATGAAGACATCTCCTTTATAGATGATGAAGCCTTGCCCCCTTTTGAGGATGAGGCCCTGGATATAACAGATGATAGGGCTGCAGAGGATTTTGACTCACTGGAAGATATTGAGGAATTCTCCGATCTTGACATGGATGATATCCCCGCCAGCTCCGCAGATGAACTGGCTATTGACGGTGATGACATACCTGACATACCTGATCTGGACAGTCTGGACATTGATGATTCAGCAGAAATACCTGAAACAGATGAAATAGATCTGCCTGATATCGATTTTGACGACCTTGATAAAAGTGAAATAAGCGCGGATATTGAAGAATCTCCTGAAGTTACCGCAGAAGATACAGACAGTTTTGATGATATTGACATATCAGCCGACACATCAGATATAAGCCCCCTTGATGATCTTGATAGCTTCAGTGATGACGCCTTTGATGATCTCCCCGATATCTCTGATGATCTTGACGATTTTGATGATCAGTCCGCTGTTTCATTAGATGCAGATGATATGCTCGATGATATAGAATCAGCAGCACCGGAACATATTGATGACGACATTCTAACTATTGAGCCTCTGGATGAAGATGAGATCATTGGGGATGATGTTTATGAATCGGAACCTCAAGCTTCTGGCAAATCAGGTGCCGATGTCCCTTTACAGGAAATTGAACTCTCAGCAAAAGACCTTGCACGGCTTAAAAAAGCCATGCTCATTTTTAATCCCTCTGTAAGAGATGCTATCAAAGATACTGTAATTAACGACCGGATCCCCGCAACAGACATGCGCAGACTCATTGATATGATACTTACAGGGAAACCTGAAGAGAACATACATAAATTTCTTGAGAAAAAACTTAAAAGAAAAATTATACCTGTTGATGAAGCAGGAGTTCCCGGCAGAAAGATTATAACATCACGCCCTGAATACACCATGGAAGGGCGGGAAAGACAGAAAAGACTGCTTAGAATTACAAAGATTTTTTCTGCAACCGCGCTTTCGGCATTCTTTATTACAATCCTTTCATACCAGTATGTTTATAAACCATATATGGCCAAAAAACTTATAAACAATGGTGTACAGATTATTGTCCAGAGCGGGCTCACCGGCGGAAGATTTGAGAGACGGACAAGGTACGATGAAGCGGAAAAGATTTTCGATCTGGTTGAAAGAGACTATGTAAAAGATTACTTATACGGTTATAATGAATATGCCAGGGCATACCTGGAAAATCTTGACTACAAAGAGTCTCTGGACAAGCTTAACAAAGCCTATGTCATTGACAGAACAGATACAAAAACTTTAAATAATCTGGGATATTTTTATGCCCGGGTGGACCAGGAATATTTCAATTCAGTAAGAGGGAACATCGCAGCCTGGTACTTTGCAGGGCGGGAAGACGCTGCATCTGTTAAATCGAGCCTTGACCTGGCAATCAATTTCTACAGAAGAACCCTTCTTGTTGATGAAAAGAATGTAACAGCCATGCTTGGAATAGGGAACGCATATTTTTACCAAGGACAGTTCCTCCAGGCTAAAAAATATTACGAAGATATACTGAGGGTTGACAAAAATTCAGTTATCGGTTATTCAGGATTACTGAACCTCTACATAGAAAGGGATTCGTTCCCCATGGTTGCAACGCTCCATGCGGAAATCAGAGGGAAAAAGATGCTCTCCGATCTTCCCTCCCCTCTTTTATCTAAACTTGCAGGGTATTATCTGGATAAAAGAGCAAAAGATGATTCCAATATCAGGATCGACTACGGGGTTACATCCCCCAGGCTTATGGATAAGAGCGACAATACATACCCGGCAGTTCTTGAGGTTCTCAAAGCCCTTAATAACCGCGATCCCGACTATCCGCAGCTTCAGATACAGTATGCCAGATTTCATCTGGCGCAAAAAAATCTTACGTTGATGAAGCGCTATCTGGAAAAAGCACTGAGCATGTCGCCCGATTATTTCAGCGCTCTCCATTTAACCGGTGTCTACCATTACAGCACCAGAGAACCGGTAAAAGCCTACAGGTATCTGAAAAGGGCTGCTGACGTATATGGTAATCAGCCCGCATTTACCAAAGAGGATTTTTACAGAGAAACAGAGCAAATAGGTGAAACCAACACATACCTGGGACATATATTTTATTACTACTTTGACAGGGTAAAAAGCAGAAAAGGCGCTCTTGATGACGAGATGATAGATGACAGCGTAGAGAAGCTCGCTAATTATTCAATTGCGGAGCAGTATTATATTACAGCATCAAACCGGAATTATAATTCTCCTGAGCTTAATTATAACCTTGGAAGGATCTATTACCTTAAAAAGAACTATACCATGGCCCTTGACAGATGGCTCCATCTTTATGACAGCACAGTAAGCTCCCCTGAAATTATGATGTCAATAGGGAACGCATTTTATCATAACGGTAACTACGAATCTGCAAAAGGTGAATTTCTTAAGCTGGCATCGGTTCTTGAATACGAGGCTGACAAAATAAGGGTTACAGACAGCTCTAAGCAGAGCCATCTTAAAATATTTCAAACCCTTTCATCAGCCTACAACAATCTGGGAGCGGTTTACCAGAATCTTGATGATGCACCGAAAAGAGACCTGGCATACTGGAAATCTATCGATTTCATGAAGCGGTTAGACCGGGAGAATGAATACGCCAGGGTAAATATGGCAAGATCACATAGAAATGCTGAGCCCATGCTTGATGAGAATATTCCATTCAGTATAGATATTTTCAGCGAAGAGATGAGAGGATGGTAGGGGTACAATCCCCCTTAAAGATTTTCCTTAGAGGCTGCTTCTATGCTTAAGTATGGCAAACTCAAAGCCGTCAATAAGTACAATAAAGGAAGCGTGATTAATATTTTCTGACATTGAATAAACCTTCCACAATTCCTCACCATCAGTAAAAATAATAGTAACCTCCACCTCAGTTCGTGTACCCCTCTGAGCATCGAGTATTTTCGCGTGATAATCAACAAGTTTAATCTTCTCTATTTCTGGAAATAGAGGAGCCAGGGCTTTTCTAAGCACATTTGCAAGGGCATCAACAGGGCCATTGCCGTTTGATGCTTCATGTATTGATGTCCCTTCAGCTTCAATATGAACTGTTGCTTCAGGTGTTACCCCATTATCAATAAGCTTATAATTTCCGGTAACTGTAAAGGGAGCCTTATATCTGTTAAGCGATCTGGTCAGTGCAAGAGTTTTAGTTGCATCTTCAACAAAATTATTAAGCATTACTCTCTCCATTTTATATAGTAATCCCGGTCTTGATATCTATCTTCTCAGTTTTACCGCTTAAATAATTAAGCAGAAGGAACTCCCTGTTTATAACATACTCATGCAGATCCTCAGTGACATTATGATGCCAGCTAATTGTACCCTCACTTACTGACACTTTGAGAAGAAAAAAAGTTCCTGCATCATCAATAAAAATTAAAAATATATAATCAAGAAAAATTCTGTAAAGATAGGCACGACCCGGTATATCCCAGAGAGTAGCGCCGTCTTTTTTGTTTAAAGTCAAAAAAACACCGCTCCTCTCCCCGGACTCAAATGCTATATAAAAACTATCTTCATCCTCAATAGCACCGCTTATTATACCGGGATCTTCAATTTTTTTAATCCACAGATTCCTTCCGCTCTCAATGCTTTTACAAAGAAGCACCCCTGAGTGGTAATCCCAATAGAGAACATGTTCATCCATTCTGAATATCTGCGCATTTTTATTATCCATCGAAAACCTTACATCATTTTTAAGCTTATAAGAGCCTCTTTGATAATCCCGGCTGCTTCATCAGAGGAGATATACCCCATATTAAGTATCAAATGATAGTTCAAGGGATCAGCATTATCAAATTTAAGAAATTCCTTAATATAGCTGTCTCTCTCTTTATCTTTAATAACTATAGCCTGCTCAGCTTCCTTAAAAGGGGTACCGTAAAGCTGTGTCAGCCTGTTAATCTTCCATTTAGCAGGAGCTATAAGCCTTACATGAAATCCATTAGACATATCTTTTGTGATTAAATTTCCGGCTCTGCCGACTATTACCACATTACCATTATAAGCCATTGTTCTTACTGTCTCAGCAAGTTTTCTGTAAATAGCCACCTGTGTAGGGAATTTACTGAAAGATGTCTGGAAAAGTTCAGTGAGCTGACCTCTTGCGCTGCTTGTTAAAGTATTAGCAAGAGATTTTGAAAGCCCCAGATCCTGGACAATCTTATCAAGAAGTTTTTTGTCATAGGCTGCCCATTCCGGCTCACTTTTTTTCAGATTATTAAGGGCATCTACAATTTTTCCGGCAACCTCAAAAGCCCCTACACCATACTCCCTGGAGATTGTTATAAAAGGTTTCTTCGGCCTGGCTTCAATGTTCTCTATAACATTTTTCTGCTGTGACCAGAATGTGACCTGATTATTGATGTGTTTTTCCATTGCTTTGTTTATTGGCATAATAATACCCCCCATTTTTATGTTTAATTTAGCACCAAATGTACAACAAAAGTTTTATAACCATAAAGTTGAATGATTATAATACAACTTTTATTTTTTGGCTTAGCTGTTTTTTATCTCCCTTAATCTCTCCTGACCAGCCTGAGGTAATTTCAAAGAAAAGTTTTTGAATTTACGTCATAATATTACTCTTTGTACATTTTTCAATGTACAAAGTTGTATTATAAATGTAATATAAAAAACGGAAAGTTAAAGAAAAAAAAGCGTAAAAAACTATTTTTTTAGATACCCGATTGCCTCCCCTACCCTGACTCTGTCACCTTTTTTAACTGATTTAAAATCGATCATACCTTTCTCAAAAAGTATTATCACCGTTGAGCCGAGATTAAAAGTACCGATCTCCCCCCCCTTCTCTATGCGGGGCCTCCCCCCTTCAGGGTACAGAACTTCGTTTCTTTTCCTCAATATGCGGTTAGTTACCGCCTTATCATAGGGAATTGAAATTTTCCCCACATTCAATGCCCCTATTTTACAGACAGCAACTTTACCTTTTCCTGTATCGATATATGTAACAAGTCTTTCATTCACAACAAAAAGTCCCTTCAAAGATTTAACTACAGATTCCTGAACAGAATAAAGCTTCCCCGGAATATTGTAAAATCCGGTAATTTCACCGGAAACAGGTGAATGAATTCTGTGATAATCTCCGGGTGAAAGATAAAGTGTAATAAATTTACCATTAATAAAATTATCCGCCATTTCAGATGGTATAAGATCTCTTACAGAATAATCGAGCCCCTTTGCCTGAATAATTATATCCTCAGTAATATCTCCAAACTCATCAACCCTGGAATCTGTTGTTGCAGCAACAGATTTTTTATCCTTATCAACTTTATATGCACCCTTCTTCAGCTCTCTTGTAAAAAATGAGTTAAGATTTTTAAATCCACCTTCAGGTATAACTGCCTCATCAAGTTTCACCCCGTATTTACCCGCATACCATTTAATAATAGCCCCCAGAACAGGTGACGGAAGAGGGATTAATGCTGTATAGCCGAAAATCCTTGAAATAAAGCTTTTAGACAGTAATTTAAAAAAGATCTGGTTCAATGTCTGATTTTTCATTTTTTCCCCTGGTATTATTCGTTGAAGTTTAATTTTATTTATTCAACTGCTCATGTAAAGAAAAAATCAGATGCAGATAATGTTATAATGCTGAAGATAAAAAAATTGTAGACTTTTATCTCATTTATCGCTTGTTAACACTTCTATCAGGGTCAGCCCCCTGTCCCCCAAAGGGGGCACGTAAAAGAAACATTTGAGTAAGTAGTGAATCAGAGTATTAAAACACTCATTTAAATTATTGAGCTTGCAAAAGATTTGAGGAATAATATGATAGATAGAAGGATGGATTTCTGCCGGGTATTAGAATTCAAACATTGTGAATTAAAGATGAAGATGTATTAATTAATAATGGTAAATTTAAATAAAAAGAAAAATAAAAATTATCAAAGTGATTATAGAAAAACTCGTGCCCCCTTCAGGGCGCCCGAGCGAAGCGACAAAGTACTCCCGGGGTAGATAGGGGTAAAAGAATTTGCTTTTTATCCCAACATTCCGGAAAGAGCTATAAATATTTACAAAACTGAAATAAAAACTGAAATTTATGAAAGATAAAAAATACTGGCTATTAAAAACAGAACTTTTCTCCCCTCTTGATGATGAGGGCCTTCGGCTGATTTCTGATCACTGCAGCGAGTCAGTACGCAAAAAGGGAGAAATGATTTTTTCTGAAGGTGAAAGGGGTGACAACCTTTACATACTGACTGAGGGTACAGTTGAGGTTTTCAAAACCGATACAGACCGGAATATTTCAGTAATTGCAGAACTGACACCTGGTAATATTATAGGGGAACTGGAATTTTTCACAGGGCACACCTATAATGCCTCTGCAATTGCAGCTGAAAAAACATCCCTTCTTCAAATATCGGAGAGCTTAAAAAATGAACTGGAAAACCGTCCGGAAATTTCAGCAGCAGTGCTTTACCGGTTTTTAAAAACCTTTTCCGGAAGGCTTCGAAAAGCAAACAGACTCGTTAAGGAGAACTCGGCCCTGGTGCAGGAACTTAAACGCCAGGTTTACGGGGATAAACTCACCGGTCTTTACAATAAAACATACCTTGAAGAAACACTCCCCACCATTATAACAGACAGGTCATACCCTGTGGGGCTTCTCCTCATGAAGCCGGATAATTTTAAAATGATAAATGACACATTCGGCCATGAGGCGGGAGATGACACCCTTAAAATTATGGCAGCGGCACTTAACCGCTTTACAGGGGATGAGGGAACTGTTCTTCGCTACATGGGGAACGAGCTTGGTGTAATCCTCCCCGGATTCACCAGGGAGATGGCATTTAAAAAGGCTGAGGCAATACTTAAAATGTTTAACGAACTCGATATTTCCACAGCAACAGGGGATAAAACCGTTTTCCTCTCAATGAGTATTGGCGCAGCCCTCTTCCCTGAACACGCGGACATTGCAGATGATTTAATATTTAAGGCCCACGACATACCCCTTGTGGGGCGGGAACGTGGAGGCAACATGATCCTTTTCCCGGAGGACTTATAAAATGAGCTCAAAACAGGTAAAAGGGGAAATCCTCAAAAACGTGGAAATTTTCCAGGGTCAGTCAGATGAACACCTGGACCTTATTGCTGCTGAAATGAAAATCTGCAGCCACAAATCGGGGGACATGCTCTTCCGTGAAGGTGATTCAGGTGATGAACTCTTTATTATAATAAGCGGCAAAGTTTCGGTTTTTATTACAGATAATGAGAAAGAGGAAGTTGTTCTTTCTGAACTGGGAGAGGGGAGCTATTTTGGAGAGATGTCTATTATAGAGGAAGCGCCCAGGTCTGCCTCATGCAGAGTTATTGAGGATGGGGAATTTCTTGTTCTCCATTCATCTGACTTCTTCCGCATTACCCGCACCCTGCCCGGCCCTGCTGTTAAGATAATGAATAATATGCTTTCAATTATAGTTGGAAGGCTCATGAGCACAGGCGCATTCATCACCCAGATGGTTCAGTGGGGGGAGGAATCGAGAAAAAGGGCAATCACTGATCCTGCAACCGGGCTTTTCAACAGAAGGTATCTTGAAGATTCATTTGGAAGTCTTTTCAACAAAACCAGAACCGAAAGGGGCTCCCTTACATTTGTTATGTTCGACATGGACCGTTTTGGTACTCTTAATAATGAGTATGGCCAGGAATTCTGTGACGGGCTTATTGTAGAATGCGCTTCTGTTTTCAAAGAGGTTTTCCCTTCTGAGGATATTCTTGTCAGGTACGGCGGGGACGAATTTATTTTTCTTCTTCCCGGATCAAATCTGGAAATGGCGCAGATAAAATGTGATAATCTCTGCAAAGCAATAAGGGAAATGCGCTTTGCAGAGCATGAGGAACTTCGTCTCACCTGTAGCATGGGCTTTGCCGCATTCCCGGAAAATGCAGCCACACCCGATGAGCTGAAGGATAGGGCGGATAAGGCTTTGTACGCGGCAAAAGAAGCAGGGCGGGATATGGCGCTTCCTTTCAGGGGGGAGTGAAATATAAGTCTTCCCGGAAACCGGGTTATTGCTTCACTGCTATACAGGATAAATTATATTGAATAAACAGATGCTTTTTTTCGGGAGTGCCAAATATTTTCTCAACTATAAAAAAATTCAAGGGAGGCATATAAAGCCCCCCTTGAAAAAGTATTCAGCAAATGCTTCCAAAAAACTCTTTACCTAACTGAAAAAGTATAACCGCTCTCTTCACCATTTATATCAAGGGTTCTGCTTGATGCAGATGCAACACCCCACTCAATGTACTCCGGACTATTATTTGTATAATGTCCATCCATATAATAAAGTACATAATCCCACTTGCCTGTCTGCATGGTAACCTGTATTGTGATTTCATTCCCTTTAATGGATTTAACTTTTGCTGTTCCTTTGTATGAACCAGCCATTGAATGCTGAACGCAGTTAAATACTCTGTTTTTATTCTTAATAAAAAACTCAGGTGTTTTAGGTATAGCTGAAGATTTGGGGTTTCCCGTTAATTCCAGACGAATACCACCCTGACTATGACTCATATCAAGTGCTTTCCCGTTTGCATCAACTTTCCCGACCAGACCGAACTCCGGGTCATTTGTCCCGTCAGAATATGATCCATCCTTCTGATTATAGAAAACACGCATCATACCGCTGACAGTCTCTTCTTTCCCTGTCATAGGATTTGTTCCGGAAGAAGTTGTAACTATATACACCCTCTTATCATCAATATATGCAATATAGGCAGTTCCTGTATATCTTGCCACAAGTGAATCAGAACTGTAGTTAAATGCTTTATCCTTATTATTAATAAAAAAATCGGGTTTTTTGCTTACTGCAGGGGCTATCTTCAGATTTTTTTCCAGTTTCCATAAAATACCAGGGGTATCAGGTTTATTGGAAATGGTTACCATATTAGATATCACCCATAAATAAGTCCCTTTCCAGTAATTTTTTATTGTATATTCATCTTTGCTGCCTGCACGCTTTTCAACAATCCACTGGGCGCTATGCCAGCCCGGCTTAATGGGCCCGCATGCTAAGCCTTTTTCCATATTTAAATATGTTCCTTTCCAGCGGTTTTTAATTCTATACCTGTCTGTTCCTGAAATCTTTTCAAAAGTCCATTGAGCACTGTGCCAGCCGGACTCAATTACCGTTGATTTTAGACCCTTTTCTATATTTAAATAGGTCCCGTTATAATTCTTCAGAAACACATATCCTGAATCAATCTCAGCTGCAGAAGCAGCTATTCCAAATCCCAGCAGCAAAGCAGATACCATCAGCAATATTTTTTTTCTCATAAATTTCTCCTTCTTTTATTGTATAATTTTTAATTTTAAAGCAGATTCCTTCCAGAAACCATGACTTGCAATAATTCCGGTTAAAAATGCAATAGCCGGTATTATATGCTAAAATCAGATTCTTTTTCCCGGAATGTTTCCAGGCAATTCACAACACGATTCACCACATTAACCCCGACCACGGAACAGAGTGAAGTCGTTGAACAGGCGGCTGCTTGAGAAAATAATTAATCCATCCGCAACATCCGATTTATTTTTTGTTTTATCCCTTTGCACTGCATAAATTGATAGTACCTTAAGATTTGCAGAAAAAACTTTCGGGGAACAATGTATAATTATCAATTTTTATCAATGAAATATAGATGTAAAGGGAAATCTTTATTAATATGAAAAATAAGTTGCTCAATCTATGGGAAATTATAAGCACCAGCTTCTGGTTTGTCCCTGCCTTAATGGTTGTTTTTTCAATCATAATATCCTTTACCATGATTGCACTGGATAACGTTATAGAACCGGAGAACTTCGAAGCCTTCCCTTTTTTGTATGCAGGCGGTCCCGAAGGGGCGCGATCTATCCTGTCTACGCTTGCAGGTTCTATGATTACAGTTGCCGGTGTTACTTTTTCAATTACTATTGTTGCACTGGCATTGACTTCTTCTCAATTTGGTCCCCGGTTGTTAAGAAATTTTATGAACGATACGGGCAATCAGATTGTTCTCGGGACATTCATTGCAACCTTTATATACTGCCTGCTTGTTCTACGGTCAATTTATAGTTTTGATGGCCGGGTCTTTATACCAAATATTTCTGTTACCTTTGCGATAATTCTCGCTATAGTTGACGCGGGTGTCTTCATTTTCTTTATACATCATGTATCAACTTCAATACAGGCAGACCGGGTAATTGCAGTAGTTTACCAGGAATTATCTGAACATCTGCAGCAGTTTTTCCCTGAAGAATCAGAAAATAAATCTTTGCAGATTAAAGATAAGATCAATGACGCACAACCAGCAGAATACAGATATACCTATGCTAACGACATAACTGCACCAATAAGCGGTTATTTAAGAGTTATTGATACCGGTAATTTATTAAAAACAGCTGAAGAACATGACTTTTGTGTTCATCTCCTTTTCCGGCCTGGAGAATTTATTGTCCAGGGGAGTCCGCTTGCTGCAGTAAAAAGCAGCAAACCGGTTAAAAAAGAGTTCATAGACCCTATAGCCGGTTTTTTTATTATTGGTCAGCAACGCAGTCCGGAGCAGGACATAGAATTTGCGATCCATCAGCTTGTTGAAATCGCATTACGCGCCCTTTCACCAGGAATAAATGACCCTTTCACAGCAATAGCATGCATCGATCGATTAGGCGCGGCGCTTTGCTGCTTAACAAGCAGAGCATTCCCTTTACCTCACCGTTATGATGCTGAAGGCAGACTCCGGATTATTGCAAAGACACCTACGTTTGAAGGAGTAGTAAACGTCGCGTTTGATCAGATCCGTCAATATGGGAAAGCAAGTGTGTCGGTAACAATCCGCCTTTTAGAATCATTAAAAACCATAGCAGAACGTGCATGCTATCCGGAGCAACGACAGGCCATTCTTCGACAGGCTGATATGATTATGCGATCCAGCCGGAATTCGGTAGAGGATGAAAATGATAAAAATGACATCCGGCAGCGTTACCAGGAATTACTTATTGTAATTAATGAATAAAAAAACAGCCGACATATAATACCTGAATCAAAGCAAAGAAGATCCCGATGAAACAGATTCGCGTGAACAAAATTGCAATACTCACGGCTGTGATAATTATTTCCCTGTTATTCCTGGCAATAATCAGACAATTCCTTATGGCCCTGTTCCTGGCTGGTCTCTGCAGTATTTGTCACTGTCTGGGACATGTACGGAGAAACATTCCAGGAATACCAGCCGAAGGTTTCGGGTAAAGACGTTTAATATATATTTTTTCAATTGACAGAAATAAGCCCCCCTTCATGAATAATTGGTGAAAAGCAGCAATTATTCCTAAAGATATTTTATAGTGCAATAATGATGTTTCCCATATCCCCGCCGCCTACGGTGGCGAGGATATTAGAGCATTTTATTTAAAATAGAAGTTAAAGAATTAACACTATTTCAAAAGCAAATTCTCCATATAGTAAAGAGGTAAAAAATGACATTATTCAATGATTTAAAATCGGGTGATCCTGAAGTATACAATATTCTCCAGGCTGAAAATAAAAGGCAGGAAGATAACCTTGTAATGATCGCTTCTGAGAACTATGTTTCCAGAGCAGTTCTTGAGGCATCATCATCCACGCTTACTAATAAATATGCAGAGGGCTATCCGGGGAAAAGATATTACAACGGCTGTCAGGAGGCTGACAGGGTAGAGGCCCTTGCAATTGAGCGGATAAAAAAACTATTCGGGGCTGAAGCGGCAAATGTTCAGCCCCATTCAGGTGCACAGGCGAATATGGCTGTAATGATGTCCATACTTGACGCGGGTGACACATATGTGGGGATGAACCTTGCTCATGGAGGTCACCTATCTCATGGTTCACCTGTAAACTTTTCAGGAAAATATTTTAATGTAGTTGCCTACGGAGTGAGAGAGGATAATAATCTCATAGATTACGATGAACTTGCCAGAGTGGTAAAAGATACAAAACCGAAACTCCTTATTGCGGGTGCATCGGCATATCCAAGAATTATCGATTTTGCAAAATTCAAGGAGATCGCTGATTCTGTTGGAGCAAAACTTCTTGCTGACATTGCCCATATAGCAGGCCTTGTCGCAGCAGGCGTACATCCATCACCGGTTGGACTTGCCGATTATGTAACAATGACCACACACAAAACCCTGCGCGGGCCAAGAGGTGGAGTAATACTCACAAGTGAAGCGCTTGAAAAAGAAGTAAACAAGTTCATGTTCCCCGGAACACAGGGTGGGCCTCTAATGCACACAATTGCGGCAAAGGCTGTAAGTTTTAAAGAAGCCCTGGAACCTGACTTTGTAGATTACCAGAAGCAGATTCTTAAAAATTCAACTGCACTTGCTGAAGTTCTTCTATCCGGCGGACTCAACCTTGTTTCAGGGGGGACAGATAATCACCTCATACTGATTGACCTGAGGAATAAAGACCTTACAGGAAAAGAGGTTGCAAACAGACTTGAAGAGGCAGGGATTACATGCAACAAAAACGGGGTACCCTTTGATGACAAATCCCCATTTGTTACAAGCGGCATAAGAATAGGGAGCCCTGCACTTACTACAAGGGGACTTAAAGAGGATGACTTCAGAAAAATCGGTTCTCTCATAATTGATATTGTAGAGAACATGGATGATGATGCTGTACTTAAAAAAGTCAGATCCGGTGTAAAAGAAATATGTGACACCTACCCTACAGATTTTTTAAGGATATAGATACGATTATGACAGGGGAAAGAGTCTTTGATTCTATAGATGATTTTACAGCATTTCTCAAGAAAGAGGGGATAGGAAAAATCGCCTTTGCTGAAGTATGCGAAAGAAGGGCTCAGCAGACCAGGGATGATCTCCTGGAAGTTGTTGTAGTAAGAAAAGTCGATCTTCTTGCATATAAAGATGCTGTTATATTTAAATGCGCCTTTGCAACAGATGACCTTAATGAATTATACAACTCTCTGGTTGGACAGGGATTTGAGGTTAACAGAAAGAGCAGAAATATTACATAGAAAAGGGGCTGTCCTGCAAAGGGCAGCCTGCTAAAATTTCATGTTTATGTGGTAGGTATTTTTTACTACATTAAGTATTGCAGGTATAAGTGCCGGATTTTTTACTTCACTCTCTTTTAATATGCTGAGAATATCCCCTCTTGAAAGTTCAAGTTCATAGTTTTCAATTTTTTCACAAAACTGGTTAAACATAAGCTTTTTATTACCCAGTGTAACAACATTCCCTCTCATTTTATCCCGCTCCAGATAAATAAATTATAAGAAAAATTCCCCTTACTATATTATATATATGCAATTTATGTGCCATATGGAAATAAAATATAAAAAAAACAGGGCTCCCCGTAAGGAGCAAATAATGTTCTTTTACTGCACAAATTGGGATCAAAAAGCAGCAATTTGACTTTTTGAATCACTTTTTACAAAGAATAAGCTCTACCCGATAAAATATTCATGGAAGTTTTAGAATTTAATGCAATACTGTGTGCTGAAATTATCACACAGGTGTATCAAAAATGCAACAAGCCTTGCCCGGTAAATCAAATAATCAGTCACCCGAAATCATTATTGAAACCGACTCAATCGGATAGGAGGCTCCAAAGCTCAATTCACTCCCTGCATCAGCCCAGGGTGACCACCCCTTCTCTTTGCAGAAGATAGTAAATTTGATATTATAGCCACCGGCAGAAGAAAGAACCTTGAGAGATGTAATTTCTTTCCCTCCATCTGACACCCACTCTCCAGGGCCGAAAATTTTTCCCGATTTATTCACTGAAAAACCTACAGGAATAATTCCCTCAGGGCTGTCTGCTGTCACAGAAAAACCGCGGATATACAATCCGGTGTATCCGAAAGTAAGCTGCCCCTTTTCTGCAGATACATTTCTTTTCCCGAACTTTGCAGTGCTGAAACTGCTCTCAATTGTCAAGACCGATGGTTTTTTTGAAACAGCATTTGATGTGATATTTACCCCGGAATTAAAAAAAACAGTCTTATAAGCAACCGGTACGGCATCCCCTTTGCGGTTTGTTATGCCGTTTATTTTCACTTCAAAAACATCATTATCCATAATCATCCCCATATTATCAGGACGGAAAATTATGCAATACGGCAGACCGAAACTTTCATTATTAACATTAAAATAACCGTCAGATTCAGCTGAAGGCCCGCCGAATTTCCATGTTTTTCCATCTCTGATCCGTGTGAGAATTACGGTAACGGTTTGAGTGTCACCTTTTATTCCTCCAAAAGCTTCAGGGTTTAGCGAAAATGACCAGGCTGTATTACCGGGGAAATAACTTATCGGCATCTCCCCTGCAGGGGGCCAGGCGGAAAAAGCGAATTTTTCACTCCGCTTTGATGACACACCATGGTCAAATACCTTCATAGCAGTATAACCATTGACAAAACCGAAACCTGTAGAAGTGAGATCCGGGGCAAGAACCCATCTACGGTGTCCCAGCCTGTCTATGTTGCTGCTGTCCGAGTCGTGGACAAACCCTTTTACCGCCTGAGCCAGATCGTTCTGACTGGAATGAAGATTACTTGTGGAAACAGCGGTGTAGCCTCTATTATAAAAATCCCTCGGAAGGCCGATACCCTCAGGATACTCCGGAGTATGGGAAAGACCTTTATTCATTATTGCAAGGAGAGCAGCGCCATACTGGGCCAGACTGCTCCAGTCATTATCAAGCTTAACATCTGCCGGGAGTCCTGAAAGAAATCTATGGAAATTTACAGCAGCAAGTCCATGGTTCAGAAACTGACTTGATAATTCGCCGGCTCTGTAGGGTCTCTTCAGCACCGGTTCAACCAAATATGGCGCCCCCGGTTTTGCCGATTCATAGATTTTAAGTTCTGCAAGGATTTTCTGCCTGCTATGGGCCGCAGGAATTAAATAACCCTCAGCAATTAATTTTCGATCTATTGCGGAAGATGAAGTATCCGCTTTTATCTCACCGCTGATCAGGCTTAAAATAATAAGAGAAATAATTACGGAAAGTAAGCGGAATAAAGATTTCATCTGCGGTTCTCCTTCAAACAGTGATGCCGGGATTCATGAACAAACCGGCAATCTATTAATCAAGCCTTATCTTTATAATACTGCTGTTTGAGAAAGAGTCAAGATATTATTTCAGCACCTATACCCTGTAATTTCTATAAAGATTTTTATACGAGATTGCTTCCAGTATATGCTTCTTACCGATATGTAGCGATTCGTCAAGATCCGCGATTGTTCTTGCCACCTTTAATATTTTAAAAAATGACCTGGCAGTAAGATTAAGCTTTTTAATCGCATTCTCGAAAAATATCTCATCTGCATCACTAAGTGCGCAGTAATCCTGAACCTCCTTCTGCCCCATACCGGAATTAAACTTCAGCCCTGTGCCGAATCTTTTTCTCTGCACCTCCCGCGCCCCAAGTACCCTCTCCTTGATTCTCTCTGATGACTCATACATCCCCTTATCCATCAAATCCCTGTAGGGAACCCTGTTAACCAGAACCTCAATATCGATCCGGTCAACTACAGGTCCTGCAATCTTCTGGAAATACATACTCACCTTTGATGATGAACAGGAGCATTCAATATCATCATCAAAAAGATGGCCGCAGTGACATCCCCCCACCACTATCCCCAATTCTCCCCACTACCCTCTCAACTCCATAGACCCTCATAGCCCTCAACGCCGAGAACTCGTCTAAGTACAGTTGCCCATACCTGGGACTGACGTAGCAATAGTTCCTCATTGACGTTTTCAAAACCCTCTGCATCCCCTCTGCTACCTGGTTATGCACTCCAGCCTTCGACCAACGTTCCCGGGCCCATACGTTACGAGTCAAGGACTTGGCTCTCCCGCTATGGTTAATGGTACGGTAGTTCTCCTCTATTCTGTGTAACCAGGGAAAGCCCTCGTCTGAGAAGTGGACGTGGTCGCGGGGCAGAAAATCAAGTAGTGGTTCTATGCTCCTCTGCTTCTGGTCCGGCACTGTGGTAAACACCACTCCCCCTCGCTTCATGGCTATGGTGTGTACTAAAGTACCTATCTGGTACTTTCCCTTGTCCTTAGCCACTGAGTCTGTGAGGTATATACTTGAGGTCTGCCCATTATGCTTGTACCTTGACCTATAGCCGTTAGCACGCTGAGACGCACTGAATAGCGCTAAAGTGTCGCTATACACTACTGCCTTGTCTTTCACCAGTTCTTTAATATCAGTCCCGGGCTCCGGCAATACAAAGCCCTCGGGAAAGTCTTTCCTTATCTCTTCAGCCATTATTTCTTTAATCCCGGGCATCAAATCAGACAGGAATACCTGGAGTCTTCTCTTAAGCATAGTAGAGGTTGCACTCCCTACTCCCAGTTTTCTCTTGATGTGTGCTCCAGTCAGAGGCTGAGGGTGCAGGTCCATTGCTTCTTTAACAAGGTATCCGAATACCCAGAGCGGGAGTTTGAAGTGGTGTAAGGGAGTGTAGGAGGTTATTGAGTAATGGGTCTTACAGTCCCGGCACACGACCTCGGTTTCTCTGGTACTTATGGTTTTGTAGTCGCGGCAATTGCAGGCCGGGCATTGGCGGGGATAGCGGGTGCTAAGTATTGCTATTGCAATACTTTTGAAATAGTCTAAGTTAAGGTGCTGGTGCTTCAGGTTGAAGCGGGATTTGGAAGAGAGGGGTTGGGGAAGGTGGTGGGTGAATATGCACTCAGATTTATCAGTCATATATGGATTTATAGTGGAATCGAACATTTTATACCCCCCGGGAATTAGATGTGATTTTATTTTAAGAGAAGAATAAAGGAGAGTCAATTAATTTATCTTAGTAATGACAATTATAACGAAGAAAGGCCTCACACCGGTAAATATTGCTCTGGGAAAACACCGATGGAGACCTTTTGGGATTCAAAACATATGACGAAAGATAAACAGTTAGATTCTATCTTTCAGACATCTACAGTGACCGAATGTGCCAGATGAAATATAAACTTCTACAAATTAAAGAAGGAGGCTTAAGATCCGCTACAAGCCTACCTTGAACAGCTGAACAGTAGTCGCTAATTTCTCTCTTTAGAGTTACACATAATGCATCATTTTATTTTTCAAACATAATTTACTCTTAAAAAGAAAACAAAAAACTGATGAACTTCAGTCTCTTCACAACGTTTGTTCCAAATAAACTTATATTAAACCTCTGCCGCACTTCTTGCATCGACTTCCTTTAATTATCAAACAGCTTATTGAGTAAATCTCCGTATAGCACGGACACTCATTTCTCTGTCTTTATACCACAGGCCGTAGTACCCATCCACAAAATTATGACGCCCTGCATCATTTCCTCCTATGCCCCCCTCAGACGAACTCCAATAATGCGTACTACTAAAATCTCCTACTCGATTGTCTCCATAAGAAGGATTATTCTCCGTCACCCAAGAACTTCCATTATTAAACGCTCTTCGACTATGCAATACCCAGCACATCTCATATAGTTCATCTCTACTCGGCAGATACCAATCACTATAACCACCATGTGTCAAATTGAAAGCCAACTGAGCTGCACGACCATACTGCCCCTTGCTATTGAGCCAATTTTTAATGGCTATTGTATTGGTCCAGCCGGTACCGATAGCAGTCAGTCGAGGAGCTACATCCGATGATGCACCAATTAATACAAAGGGGCTCTGCCAACGAATAATAGACCACTCCGTTGATTTAGGAGCAGCCTCATAATAAGTATAACTACCATTACCATTGTTAACTATATGAAATATTAAACCCCCAGCTGGCCCTATATCACGAAGATTGTAGAGCGGAGCATTAGGCCTTGTCACAACCACCGTATAGGTCTTGGTGGTTGTCCCATCCTGGGCGGTCACTACTGTTGAAATTGTATTAGTCCCATAACTCAAGATGATACTCTGTGAAGGCGTGTTTGATATTACATTATTGCCCTTCACTTTTATAGTCGCTCCCACACCCGCTGCTGTAGGTGTTACCGTTATAGAAGATACTGTATATTCAACCTGTGCAGTATAATTAATGGTGCTACTGCAAAAAGTAGGATTAATGCTTGACATATAGTGATTAT
>CAZBFP010000012.1:0-118166 GCA_964491265.1 uncultured Leptospirales bacterium
CACTATTAGCTGCATGATTTTTTTATAAAAAGAGTTGATTTTCATCATAGACGACACGCTCAGTACACCGCCCGGAGGGGGACTTATAAATTCTTTTAAAAGATGGAAAGATCAGGATCACAGCCTTTAAGCCCCCCTCCGGGGGGTTTGGGGGGGGAGTTGCTAAACCGTGAAGCTCTTAACTTAATGACATTGCCCCACCCTTAGGAATATTTCTTTGCGTTCCCCCTTGACTTATTGTTTTTATTTAAGTATATTAAACCTTAAATATGAATAAATCTGATTCTGAATAAAGGCTGATCAATGAAAAATATATTCTACATTTCACTCATTCTCCTTCTCATAGCATCTGCAGCTGTTCCGGAGAACCGCTTTATAAGGGAAGACTTCAATTCCAGGGTCAGATGGGAACCGCTTACTTTCCCTAAAATTAAAAAACATAGTACCTACACAATTGTTAAAGAGGATAACAGAAACATACTTAAAGCTGAATCTAATGCATCCGCCTCCGGATTAATTCTAAAGGAGAAATTCAATGTTTATACATACCCTGCAGTTAAATGGAGATGGAAAATTGACAATGTATTTAAAAGCGGCGATGCACGGTTAAAAAAAGGTGACGACTACCCCATAAGGGTATATGTGATTTTTAAATATAATCCTGAAAAAGCAAATCTTGCAACACGTGCGCAATATAGCGCTGCGAAACTTATCTATGGAGAATACCCGCCCCACAGCTCACTTAATTATATCTGGGCAAACAGAAAACATTCTTCAGCAATTTTAACAAGCCCCTACACTGACAGGTCAAAAATGATTATACTTCAGCATGGAGAGAGCAGGAAGGGGGAATGGATTGATGAAAGGGTAAATATACTTAATGACTATCGAAAAGCATTCGGTGAGGATCCTCCGGAAATAGCAGGAATAGCTATAATGAGTGATTCTGATAATACAGGGGAGTCATCAACTGCTTATATTGAATATATTGAAATTGGGGAAAGGTAGGAAGTCTATATGAGAAAATATGATTTTGATGTACTTGTAATTGGAGAGGGATCTGCAGGGCTTACTGCAGCAAAACTTGCTTCAGGCCTGGGTAAAAAAACTGCAATGGCAGACAGGGAAAAACTTGGCGGTGAATGCACCTGGACAGGCTGCATACCCAGCAAAGCCCTGCTTAAATCATCTGCAGCATACAGATCGCTTTTCACTATGGATAAACTTGGTATAAAACCGGGCCTTAAAGAGAAAGATTTTAAAACAAGTGAAATTTTCAAGAAGGTGCAGGATATCAGGGAGAATGTATACAACAGCCATCCGCCTGCTGCATTTGAGGAAGCGGGCATTAAGGTTTTTGAACATAAGCATGCGCAGTTTATTGACAACCACAATGTGCGGATTGGTGATAAGGAATATTCAGCTGATAAAATAATAATCGCAACCGGGTCAAGTCCGTCAATCCCGCCCATACCCGGTTTGTCAGGTGTGGAATACAGGACCAACCAGAATATTTTCGACCTTAAACAGGTCCCTGCGAGTATAATAATCATAGGGGGGGGAGCTATTGGCGCGGAAATGGCAACAGCATTTGCCCAGCTCGGATCAGATGTAACTATTCTTGAAGCAGAGGGGAACATTCTCCCAAGAGAAGAGAGGGAGGTTTCATCATTCATTACTGAAGAGATGGAATCTCTTGGCATAAAAATTTATACCGGAATTTCTATAAAAGAGGTTTTCGGTAAAGCTGTAAAAAAAGTAATGATCGAAGAGGATGGAGAGAAAAAAACTTTTTCCGCAGCAGAAATTTTTGTTGCAGCAGGGAGAAAGCCGAATATTGAGGGGCTCTCACTTGAGCTTGCGGGGGTTCATTACAGCTCAAAAGGGATAACAACTGATGAGTACATGCAAACAAGCGCAAAAAATATTTATGCCTGCGGTGATGTTGCAGGCCCCTACCAGTTCAGCCACATGGCAGGATACCAGGCAAAGGTGGCTGTGTCCAATGCCCTCCTCCCATTCAAAAAGAAAGCTGACTACAGTAATGTGCCCTGGATAACCTTTACATCACCTGAATGCGCCAGAAGCGGACTAACAGAGGCTGAGGCCCGGGAAATGTTCGGCACAGGAATAAAGATTTTCCGCAAGGAGTATGAGCACCTGGATAGATCAATAACTGACAGAAACCTCAGAGGATTTGCAAAAGTTATTACACGAAAAAACGGTAAAATAATCGGTATACATATATGCGGAGAAAGGGCCGGAGAGGTTATGCATGAACTCCACCTTGCCAAAACAATGGGGATACCACTTTATAAGCTGCAGAAGGTTATTCATGCCTATCCTTCATATTCCGACATTATTAAGGATATTTCAAAAGATGCCTATATTGACAGAATTATGAGCAACCCGGTTGTCAAATTTATATCATTTCTAAGAGGAAGAAAATAGATGGAACCAGAAATAGTTCCTGATTTTTTTAAAATATAAAATGCTCTATCCTCCACGCCGCCAAAGGGGGCGGGTAGAACTAATCTTTAATTTCTTTACTAAAAGACTTTATAAGGAAAAAAAATGATGAAATATAAAAAATTACTCCTTCTTGCAATTCTTGCGGCTGTTTTTACTATATCCTATTTTGCCGGTCTCTGGGATTACCTTACCTTTGAGTACTACAAGGCAAACAGGGATGCACTGAGCAGTGCGGTTAAGGAAAACTATACCCTTTCTTCAATAATATTTACTTCTGTTTATATTGCGGTTACTGCTCTTTCAATACCTGGCGCCACAATTATGACACTTACCGGCGGTTACATTTTCGGTTATGCCGGAGTCATTCATGTAAATATAGGCGCCACAGCAGGTGCAACAGCAGCTTTTGCAGCTGCAAGATATATTGCCGGTGAATCTCTTCAGAAAAAATACGCGGACAAACTGGAGCGGTTAAACCGGGAACTGGAAGCAAACGGCAGGAATTATCTGCTCATGCTCAGATTCATTTTTGTTTTTCCATTTTTTCTCCTCAATCTTCTTGCAGGCCTTACGAAAATTCCCATCACTACTTTTGTGTGGACCACATCTCTTGGTATACTCCCCGGTTCAATAGCATATATTTACGCCGGGAAACAGATACAGAATATCGATTCACCATCAGACATATTTACATTAAATATGATGCTTGCATTTATTTTCCTGGGAGTTGTTGCACTCCTTCCTGTGATTATTCAGAAAATTTTCAGGAAAAAATAAATAGAATTAACGATAATTCCTAAAAATGTATTTTAGTGTAAAAATGGGAACTTTTATACCCCCGCCGCCTCCGGCGGCGGGGGTAATAGAACATTTTTAACAATAATAAGTTTAGGAATAAACACTGAAAAAGAAATAAGGATAAAAAAAGATGAAAAGTAATTTTATAATAGGATTTACCCTTTCAGGACTCATGGCCCTGGGGAGCTGTTCAGCAAAAAACAATCTCTCTCTTGGGCTGGAAAATGGAGAGCTGAAAAAATGCCCCTCTTCACCTAACTGTGTTTCATCATTTGAAAAAGATTCTTCACACTCTATTGAACCATTATTATACAGCACAACAAAAAATGAGGCTGCGGGTAAACTAAAATCTCTTGTACTTGGGATGAAAAGGACAACGCTGATAAACAAAACAGACGATTATATGCATTTTGAATTCAGGTCAAAAATTTTCAGGTTTGTTGATGATGTGGAATTTTACTTCCCTGACAATAAAAAAATAATTCATATCCGCTCAGCATCACGTACCGGCTATTCAGATATGGGTGTAAACCGTAAAAGGATTGAAAAAATCAGAACTTTATTTTCAGAGTAATCCAAGTTAACCCCCTGTCCCCCAAAGGGGGCACCTGATAACAAGCACTTTAGCATGTGGAATTTCTGTTGAATATTTGAATTGAAGCATTGAATATTAAAGATGAAGATGTATTAAATAAGAATGAAATTATAGAGATATAAAAATATAATTATCAAAGTGATAATAGATTAACACGTCCCCCCTTTGGGTAGACAGTGGGAAAAAGATTTAAAAAAAAATTTTTTTATCCCAACATTCCGGGAAAAAGCGTATAATTTTTCCTGAATTACCTAACCTGAACAGGAGCAGATGGAAGAATAATGTTTCTAAAAATATCAGGCTTGAATAAAGCTTACAGCAGTAAAAAAGTACTGAGCAATATTGACCTGACAATTAACAGAGGGGAACTTATATCAATAGTGGGGCCCTCCGGATCAGGAAAAACCACACTCCTTAAGATAATTGCGGGGATCGAGAATCACGATTCAGGGTCCCTTGAATTCAGTGAAAGAGAAAAAAATTTCTCCAACCCTATTCTGGTTTTCCAGGATTATCTCCTCTTCCCCAATATGACGGTTTTTGAAAATATTGCATTTGGACTGAGAGCCAGAAATGAAACTCAATCCTCCCTGAACCGGAAAACAGGAGAGATCATGGAATTTTTCAGTATATCTGAACAGAGAAATTTATACCCTTCACAAATTTCAGCAGGGCAGAAACAGCGCACAGCAATAGCAAGGGCCCTTGTACTCAACCCCCCCATGCTCCTTCTGGATGAGCCCTTTGCCAACCTGGACAAGGAGCTAAAGAACAGTACTGCATCATTCATAAAATCAACACAGGAAAAATTCGGCATAACAACTGTCAGTGTCACCCATGATCTGAAAGAGGCATTTACAATTTCTGACAGAATAGCTGTAATGATTAACGGGGAAATTCTTCAGCATGATACACCCTATAATATCTACAGAAACCCCGCATCCATCCCTGTAGCCCGCCTCCTGGGGGATATAAATATTATTCCTGCAGTATTACTTACAGGGATAAGTGATCAGGCCCCTGCGTCAGGTAAGTATGTGTACATACGCCCGGAATCTATTTACTTAAAGCTGAGTGACAATTCAAATTCTCATGGAATAGTTGAGAGATCACACTTTGCCGGGCACTACTGGTCTGTGTATGTAAAATATAAAGGTTATGAACTCTTTTCATTCAACGGCAGTAATATTTTTAAGCCTGGTGACAGAGTAGATATAACTATTGATGAAATAATAGAATTCAGGGAGTAGACAATGAAAAAAATTATTTTAATCGCAGCCCTTATTTTCACAGTATCATGTTCAGGTAAAAAGGGAAGTGAAGATGCAGTGTTCGAATCTTTTGAGGATACAATTAAAGCCGCTGAAAATACAACAGTAAGATTTGCCATGTGGGGAGGTTCATCCAGCATAAACAGCTGGATCGACACATACGCGGCACCGGAGCTGGAGAAGAGATACAAAATCAGGCTTGTGAGAATACCATCTGACGCGGCTGTTTTTGTTAATAAACTCCTTACAGAAAAACAGGCGGGGAGAGATACCGGCTCAATGGATCTTCTCTGGATAAACGGGGAGAATTTTAAAAATGCTAAAGAGAACGGACTCCTCTATGGACCGGTAAGCGGCAGTCTCCCCAACTTTGTAAAATATGTTGACCCTGAAACTGTTGAGTACGATTTCGGCTATCCTGTTGAAGGGTACGAAATCCCCTACGGAAGAGCTCAGTTTGTCTTTGAGTACGATTCAGCTGTAATAAAGGATGTGCCAGATACATACAAAAAACTTATGGAATGGGTTAAAAAAAATCCCGGGAAATTCACCTATCCCCAGCCCCCCGATTTCACAGGCTCAGCTTTTATTCGCCAGGTTTTTTACGCTGCAACAGGGGGATACAAACAATATCAGGGGGAGTATAACCGTGAACTCTTTGAAAAAAACAGAGAGAAAGCCATGGCTTATCTTAAAGAATTATCACCCCGCCTCTGGAACGACGGTAAAGTATACCCCAAAAGCCTGGCTGCACTTGAGACACTTTTTGAAAAAGGTGAGGTTCTCATATCCATGAACTACAACCAGGGGAATGCTGCCAACAAAATACTACAGGGGAGATACCCTTCAACAGTGAAAACATTTGTAATGAAGAACGGATCACTTTATAATACTCACTTTACTGCGATTCCATTTAATGCCCCCAACAAAGCCGGGGCAATGGTTGTGGCAAATTTTCTCCTTTCACCGGAGGCTCAGCTCTCCAAAAAAGATCCGGCCAACTGGGGCGATTTCCCTGTTCTGGAAATTTCGAAACTGCATGCGGAAATCCGGAAAAAGTTTACTCTTTTAAATTCAGGTGGAGCCGTACTCCCTGTAGAGGTATTGGAGAAATATGCAGTACCTGAAATGTCGCCCCAATACCTGGAAGCGCTTGAAAAGGAATGGGAGAAAGTATTTACCGGCAAATGAATTACAGCAGAATTAAAATATTATTATATCTGCTCCCTCTGCTCATACCTTTTTGTGTAATTTTTTTGAGCGGAATTTTTTTAGCAGTAATGCAGTCTATGGGTATTTTTGTTTTCAGCTACACATACCCGGAATATTTTTTTGCATACAGAGAGCTCTTCAGTCAGGGGTGGTTTTACCATTCCCTGGCCCTGACTCTCTTTGTTTCTCTTTCATCATCACTAATCTCGGTAATTGGCGGAATTTATATATCCTACAGGATATGGAAACTCCCTGAATCTTTAAAAAAATGGGGCATACTCACAAGAATCCCCCTCATTCTACCCCACATTACTGTGGGATTTATCGTAATTCTATTATTCAGCAGATCTGGATTCTTTTCATCACTGAGCAATTTTCTCGGATTAACAGATTCAATGGAGAGCTTCCCCCTTATTCTCTACAGCAGGCTGGGGATTGATATAATACTTGCCGGTATATACAAGGAGACACCCTTTGCTGTTATTATGATATACGCTGTACTCTCCAGACTGGACAAAAGGCTGATCGAAACAGCTCTAATGCTGGGAGCCGGGAGCCGGCAGATTTTTATCCGCATTATCCTCCCCCACCTGGTCCCTGTAACAGGTACAGTTTTCATAATTCTTTTTATCTACAATATAGGGAGTTTTGAAATACCCTATGTTCTTGGAAGCAGCAATCCGGGAATGCTGAGTATAAGGATATTCGATTATTTTTTCCAGAAAGACCTGTCAATGCGCCCATTTGCAATGGCCATGCTTGTTGTAATTCTCATTTTTTCCACACTATTTATTTATCTCTACTCAAGACTGATTGCTGGTGTAGACATTCGCGACAGGAAGATATAATGAAGCATAAAATATTTATTACTTTCATGATATTTTTCTTTCTTCTGCCTCCGGCTCTGCTCTCTATTTACACTTTCTCGCAGAACTGGCCATATCCTCAACTTCTCCCGACCTCATTAAGTCTGCACAGCTTCAATTATATAATATCGCAGAAATACGAAATACTGGCTTCCCTGTTTTCATCTTTTTTATACTCTATTTCATCAGTTATACTCACCCTTGCAATAACCCTCCTCCCGGCCCGTATTTTTGCCTGGCGCAAATTCCGGGGGAGAATTATTCTTGAATCGCTCCTAATCACCCCTGCCCTCCTCCCTGCGATGCTCTTTGCCATGGGTGCTCACTATACTTTTTTAAAAGCAGGTATAACCGATTCATTTGCCGGAGTAGTGCTTATACTTACGACAGTAAGCTACCCCTATATGCTCAGGGCCCTTACTGCAGGATTTATAGCATGCGGAGAAGATTCCGCGGTCTGTTCCAGAAATCTGGGAGCAGGCCCGTTGAGGACATTCATCTCAGTTGAGCTCCCGGTAATTTTCCCATCCATCGCTGCCGGCGGCTCTATTGTATTTCTGGTTTCCTTTTCAGAATACTTTCTGGTATTCCTCATAGGAGGGGGGATTGTACCCTCATATTCCGGCTACCTCTTCCCTTTTCTCAATTCATCGGAGCATTCCATTTCTTCGCTGCTCACTCTTATTTTTCTTGTAATACCTATGATTCTTTTCTTTTCAATCGATATTCTTTTACGATTATATTATAGTAGAAGATATATGGTCTGATTCAGCATCCTTTAAATCTTCAAGCTCAGGAATTCAATTTTTCCGACCGCTCCTTAAAAAGAAAATGGTATAAAACATCGCTGTAGCGATCCATCTCCTCCTTCCCCTTTTCCGCAACAGAGAAGCGCCAGAACCCGTAAAGCTTGGTCTGTTTAATAAGGCTGCTGCTGTAAAGTTTCCATGTATAATTCTCCCTTACTCTGGAAACACCCGCTTCAGATACACTCTGCCATAAATCCTTATGCTTTGAACTTTCCCTGTAAAATTCTTCAAGTCCCTTTGCAATAAGCTCCGGTTTACTTGTATTAATCAGAAACCCGCTTTTACCATGCTCAATAATTTCTGAAGGCCCGCCAAAAATTGGCCCGAATGTGGGAAGCCCGGAAAGCATAGCCTCAAGAATCGTGAGGCCGAAAGCTTCAAAAAGCGCCGGCTGTACAAAAATACCTTTATAGTCTGCTATGATTCTGTAAACCTCACCAGTATCTATTTTATTAACACTGGGGAGCCACCTTATTTTACCTTCAAGTTTACAGCGCGAAATAAGTTCATGGGCTTTATTGATCTCGTTTCTCTCTTCATGGTCAGATGATGCCATAGGATCGATTGTCCCTGCGGCAAAGATAAGATTAAAATTACTTTTCAGAATTTCGCTTAACCCGAATGCTTCAATTAATCCGGTAATATTTTTAATCCTGTCAAATCTTGCCATTGTAAAAATCGGCGGCAATGAAGGATCATCAAGTGTACCGAAAATATCAGCAGTTGTATCCGTAAAAAGACGTTTCTCCCATTTCTCACGCTTCATTTCAACACGGTTCTCCCTCTCATTATAGGGGAAATATACCTTTTCATCAACCCCGGGAGGAATTACATTAAATTTGGGAGCAAATAGATTAACCCCACCCTTAACCTGCATAAGGCCGGGCATGGTAAAAAACTGGTACGACTCGTACTGCCCCATTGTGTCCTCTGTCCCGATAATCTCCTGGTGGGTACTTGCAATAATAAAATCAGACCTGTTCATAGAGATCATATCAGCAGTAAAATGCATGGAAAAATTATAATGTTCCTCAAAGTCCTTCCAGTATAAATCGGAGAAAAGATATTTCGTTTTTTCCAATGCATGAGCAATAGAGCACTGTATAACATTCATTTTTTCAGCAATTAATGACGCAACCAGATTGCCGTCAGAATAATTACCTATTATTAAATCAGGCCTCCCCTGCATTTCCCCCTGTATTTCAGGAACAGCATCAAAAGCAAACCTGTCAAGATAGGGCCATATATTAAACCTGGTTACCCACTCCCTTAGATCATTATTTTTCTCATCTTTAAAGGGGAGACGAAGTATCCAGCAGTTATCAGTATCATGAATCTGTTCCTTCCTTAAATTACATGTTGTTTCTCCAGCCTCAGGTATAAGCCTGGTAAGGACTATGATCTGCGGTTTTATTTTAAGCCCCGATTTACGGATATCCTCCTGCAGATGTTTTTCCAGAGCCCTTACCTGATCAAGAATATAAATTACCTGTCCCCCTGTATCCGGTTTCCCCAGAACCTTTTCCTGGGCAAACCAGCCATGAGGAGAAACAATAACCACCCTGGAAATAAGGGGCATGGGAACCCTGCTTATAAACTCCTCAAAGCCTTCAACTGAAGGTTCATTCAGCAGATCAAGGAGAATCTGCATTGACTGCACCATAGACTCAACTGTGTCGCCCCATCCCGGTTCAAATCCGAACTTCCGGAGCTGGCGTTCAACATCATCATGTCTGGTTTCACTCCTTTTCCCCTTAAGCCATCTCAGCATATTCTCAAGACTATGGTAAAATGATCCATAATCCTTTATCACAGAACTGTTTAATAAAATCTGCTGCCCGTTATAATTATGAAGCTTGAGAAAGTTAAAAAGGTTATCATTCCACTTTTCCGGGCTGTTGAAAATTCCGCTTGCCAGATATCTGGTTAAAAAATTTATTCCATGTCCTATTTTTTTCGGATTCTTAATATTCGGTGTATAATCATAAAATGGAAGATAATCTATCTTTAAATTTTTACCCGGCTTTGAAGGGCCCGATACTTTCTCATCTTTAAAATCCAGGTATTCATCCAGTGTAATCTCCTCCATCACTTCAGTATCAATCCTGAAGCTGTAGAACCTGTACCTTGCGATATCGTAGCGATGCATTAAAATAATGTAGTCCTCATTTACAAAAAGCTCCTGAATCTTCCTTATAAACTGATAAACAGAAGAACCGCTTTTTGTTTTTATCTGCCCCCCTCTTTTAATTAAGAACTCCTCGTATATTAAAAGAAGATCATTCCGGAGAAGGATTCTTTCTTTTTCTTCAGCAATTATATACACAAGCTCCCTGAACTCGCTGAATTCTTTTTTATTAATCAGTTTCTCTTTCAGTTTAATTGACATTACCTTCTCCTCCTTTAAAATATTAAACAGCCTCACTGTTAATTCCTTAACTTTTATTTAAAATAAAATACGTTTAGTTTATAATAAAGCGCTCTCTCTATTTCTTTTCAGAATGATCAGGAATTTTATAATTTTCTATACCCTCACTAATCCCTGCAGAACAGGGCCTGCTGGAAAAAAATATATGTCTTAAGCCCTTAAGCTTTTCCAGTTCCGGGCTGTAATTACCCACAACAATAGCCTTTGGCTCACCTCTAAGCATGTCCTCATCATTTCCGGAATCTCCTGCAACAATAAAATTTTCCAGAGGTATACTCCACTTATAGCTTATATAACGTATAGCCTTCCCCTTGGAAGCTCTATAGGGAAGAATATCGAGGAACTCATTGTGTGAATAGATAAGGCTGTACCTGATCTTTTTCTCCGTAAGCCTGGAGTGAATCTTTTTAAAATTCTGCTTATCATAGTCCATATTATAGCTGATCTTATAATTACGCTGTGCAGGCTCCTCCTGGTATTCAAGAAAATCGAAGCTTTCCAGTTCCTTTTTAATAATATCTCCTGTCCATTTATGGGAAATATGCGCCTCCCATCCTCTATCGTAAATTAATTCCGGGCCGTAGTAAATCTCCGATCCCACTGATGAAATAATTATATCCGGGTCAGGTATGCCGTGCTTTTTTAAATAAGTGACTGCTGAATCGACTGTACGACCTGTTGCAACGCCGAATCCTGTGGTTTTTCTATTCCGCTGAATATATTCTATTAATTCCTGAAGTCCCGAATTGTCATCACCAATAAGAGTATTGTCTATATCAGTTATTATCATATAATTCAGTCCCGTAAGTCTCTTCCCTATTCTATCTCCAAGGTAAGGTTCTTTTACAACATTCTTCTTCTGTTGCGCCACCAGCCTGTCAAGTGAATCAAGATACCTGTCCACATGAGACTCCCAGGTATAATGCTTACGGACATTTACTATTCCGTTTTTTGAGTACTCACTCCATTTTTCATCATTAACCAGAATCGATTTTATATTTGAAGCTATATCCTTTTCATTCAAAGGGTTTACAATCACGCCGTTTTTACAATTTTTGATTATATCAATCGGCCCCCCGTCATTTGTTGCAACAATCGGGAGACCACATGCGGCAGCCTCAAGCAATGTTAAACCAAAAGGTTCTGTAAGAGCCGCATTTACAAATACTCCTTTCCTTTCAGCTGTAATTCTATACAGTTCCGGAACCTCAAGTTCAAAATCATGTTTTTTGGGAATCGCCATCTTACCGTAAAGATCATACTTATCCATAAGGAGAAGCATCTCAGTAAGAACACCCCTTTCATTATCCTCCTTATCATGGATATCCTTTCTTATTCCTGCAAAAACAGCAAGATTGGCAATAGCCTGAAGCTCCCGATCCTCACCATAGGCTTTAATCAATCCGGAAATATTTTTTCTTTTATCAGGCCTACAAAGAGCAAGGATAAGAGGTTTATCCGGATAGATCAAAAACCTGTTAAGTTCCCGGATCACAGAGGCCTTTGCATGAAGGCGCAACTCATCCCTTGCAGATTCAGAAACCAGGTCATGATAGTAGGGATAGAACTTCTCTATATCAATACCTGGCGGAATCACAGATGCATTAATGCCGCCCGAATTATTATAAAGACCATACTGCTCCTTAAGCTCCTGATTTGTACTGCAGATAACCAGATCTGTATTTTTTAAAACATCCTCTTCTTTTTTGATGCGGTAATTAATCCGGTATTTTTTTATAATATCATCTTCATCCATCCCTTCTGAAAGAAGCCTGCTGAGTTTCACCCTTCCAAGCGAATGACCGGTGAAAATAAAATTTATACCGAAAATCTCTGAAAGCTCCATTGCAACATATCCGGCATCTGCATAATGCCCATGGACAAAGTCAGGGATTTCACCTTCACTCTTTATAAATTTTATAGTCTTGTCTATATACTCCTGCATGTGAGGCCATAACAATTCCTTACGAATATACTTCCTGCCGCCGCACTTAATTCTGACAATACGGAGTTTATCATTAATCTTCTCAACCGGTATTGAATAGCTTTCGTCAATATCCTTCTGATCAATAAACCGTGTAAAAAGATCAACCTTCCTCACCCTCTTCGAAGCACTGAGATTATTCGCCAGTTCAACAAGATACTTTATCTGCCCTCCTGTATCAGCATCCCGCCCCAGTTCCATATTTTCCATCCTCAACAGACCATGTATGCTGAAAAGCTGAATATAGTACCCCTTCTCCTTTTCCATTACCCCGGCTCCTGAAGATTAATTATTTCATTATAAATTTTTATATCATCAGGCAGGGCGCCCTCTACAGAGCAGACCGCTCCTGAAAGTTTTATCCCCGCTTCCAGAATCATCTGCGGATCCCTGCCGTTTAATATCCCCCAGGCTGCTGCTGCTGAAAAAGCATCCCCTGCACCTACTGTATCAGCAATTTTATCTATCTTATCCGGTACCCTGGAGTAAATTCTCCCTTTATCCAGCAGCTTAACTGCATCTGCCCCGTCTGTAAGAAGTATTGTTTTAATGCTCTGCGATTCTGATAGAAACTTTAAAGAATATTCATCCGGTTTATCAATAGAGTATATGTTCATAATCTCTTTCATTTCGTCCCTGTTGATTTTAAGTATATCCGAGTAATGAAGTGACTGTTTAATAATTTTTTCACTACAACCCCCGGGACGGAGATTAAGATCGCAGAACTTCAGGAATCGGGAACCTTTCGATTCCAGAAAATCCTTCAAAGCTGCAAAAGAACGGGTTGTCCTCTGAACAAGTGTGCCGAAATATATAAGGCCTTCACTATAATCCCCGGAAACCCTCTGTGCTGAATCAAAGGAAATATAGTCCCATGCAGCATCATCTGCTATTTTAAAATCGGGAACCCCCAGGTCATCAAGCTTAACATATACCTTCCCGGTTTCATGGTCAGGATCAATCTGTATATCTGAAGGATTAAGGCCTTTAAGCTCAACATACCTTATAATATCTCTTCCTTCACTGTCATCACCAACACGCGAAATAAACTTCACATCAAGGCCGAAATTTTTCATGTGAACAGAAAAATTAAAGGGGGCTCCCCCTATTCTCCTGTAATTTTCAAAAATATCAATGAGGATTTCACCTGCAGCAATAATCATTAATCTTTCACCTCATCCTGTTCTTCCCTTATATAAAGATAATAGAAGCATAGAATCATATACATATAAATTAATAGAATATTGATGAGAGGTAAATAGTACAAGGGTACTAATTTTGAAAGGAAATACTCCTATAATAAGACTAAAATGAATAATCAATAAACCGCATATAAAGAATAGCCGTATTCATAATTAAAATTTGCTTTACACCCTTTTATTGATTAGTTACCTTACATAAGCTTAAAAAAAATCAGGATAAGATCTGTAAAAAAAAAGGGATGAACAATACAGGATTATATAAATGAACAGCCTATCAGGTCTCCCTTTTACATATACAGGTGTCTCCATATTTCTTTCAGGCTTTGCTTTTTTTGCAATTATCAGAATCTTATATTCCTATAAAACATCCGGAATTAGAATTCTCCCGCAATTACTCTTAATTCTAACATCAGGTTTATATATAATTTTCAGCACCCTTTCCCTTCTTCTGCTTAATTACGGTTTAGACAGATACTTTGTAATTGCAGGGGAAGTTTCACTGCTGCTGTTTTTAACAGCAATACCATATATGCTTTCAAAAGTACTCAGATTAAACAGCATACAGAATAAAGTTAATACTATCCTGATCATGACCGGGGCAGTATTTTTTCTTCTTATTACTACAGCAGTTATCATTTATCCCGGTCTTCTTTCACCTGAATCGGGTATAAGTTCACCCTCTCAGTTGATAAAGAAATCTGCTCCAGAGAATCCGTCCTTCATGGTAATTTTAATTGATCTGTTACTGGTGATTTATATTATTTATTCAATTTCACTTATATCACTATCTATAATATATAACAAAATCCGGATCCCTGTAAAAAATATTCTCATAGCACTTGGCATACTCCTCTATTTCAACTTGATAGGTTTTTATATTCTTTTCTTTTATAAGGGTTATGCAGGACATGTGAGTACATTATACCCGCACACCAGTACAGGTATGGCCCTTTTTATATTATTTATTCATTTTTCAGTCTCTGAAATTTATTCAGATTATCTGGCAAACCTCATGGAAAATAAAACCGCTATGGAGTATGAACTGTTCAATGATCCCATGCTTAATATTTATAACAGGAAAAAATTTATTAAGGACCTGACAGTAAAGCTGGAGAATACAGAAGATCCGGACGCGTCATTCTCACTGATTTTTATTGATATTGATGACTTTCAGGATTTTAATGATTCATTCGGAGAAAAGACGGGTGATCAGTTACTTAATCTGCTCAGTGAGAGGCTTATAGAAAATTTTTCACAGGAGGGTGATTTATACAGAATAGGTGGTGATGATTTTGCTTTCATACTTGAAAAAAATCAAAGTGTAACTAAAACAAAAGAAATCACCAGAAAGATCATTTCTTCACTGCGCAACCCTTTCCCTATTTCCGGCAATTCATACCTTGTGAGCGCAAGCCTTGGAATACTTCATCTCCCTGGTCACGGCAATGATATTGATACTATATTTGATAATGCCTATAGTGTTATGCGCAAAGCCAAAATAAATAAAAATACATACGCAGAATTTTCCGATAAAATTACCGATTCCTCTTCAAAAAAAATAAATATAATTAATCTTTTACGAACCAGCATTTCACTGGATCAGTTCACTCTATTCTACCAGCCAGTTGTAGACAGCAGCGGAAAAATGGTATATGCCGAATCCCTTCTCAGATGCACAAATCCGGATCCCGCAATAGGGGGGCCAGGCCATTTTATCCCCCTTATGGAGAGAGCGGGACTAATAAAAGATATAGATGACATGGTTATTCGCAAAGCTTTTTACGATATGGAGATGCGGATAAAGCAGCGTTTCGACATAAGCATAAACCTCTCCACAAATCAGCTTGTAAGCTCAGATTATTGCGAATTCCTCTCTGCATTTGCAGCACAACACAGCATTGAACCTGAAAAGATAACACTGGAGATCCTGGAGAACGAACTTATAGAGAACCTTGAAGCGGGGAGGGAAAATCTTTTAAAGCTTAAAAGGAAAGGATTCCGCATAGCCATAGACGATTTTGGCAAAGGCTACTCCTCTCTTTCCTATTTATCTGAACTGCCGGTTGATATACTTAAAATAGATATGGCCTTTGTGCAGACAATGCCGGGTGACCGGAAAAAGGAAGCCATTGTTGAGCATATAATAAACATGGCCCACTCCCTGGGACTGCATGTTGTTGCTGAAGGTTTTGAACTTAAAGAACAGTTTGAATTTTTCAAAAAGCTGGGATGTGATAATTTCCAGGGATATTACTTTTCCCGTCCTCTTCCGCTGGATAATCTAATTGAAGAGTATCTGGAATAACTAATCGAGGGCAATACCTGTAGGGATGCCTACAGTATTCAGAAAAACTTCAACCCCGGAGTCCGGATAGTCCATATCCCCCCGGTAGATTCTTTTGTCTGATGCTGAAATCCAGTATATTTTCCGGCTGTTCAGATCTAAAGCGATCTTACTTATGTCAAAACCATCAGCAGCTATCCACTCTTCAGAATTTGCCAGATTAAGATCAGATCTCATTATTGCCGGCGAACCTGAAGTATGTTTTACATAATATACATAACCTCCCCGGCCGTCCACAGCTATCCCTTTAAAAGGAATAGAGTCCCCACCCGGACCGGAACCTGATAAATCAGCCAGATTTGAATTCGTATTCAAATCAAGCTCTCTCATAAATAATGATCCCGAATTTCCGCTTCCAGATGGTGTTCCTATATCATAGTATGAATTTGAAGAAAAATAGATTTTTCTGTTTATGGTATCGACACAGATGGAATATATATGATTATAAACTACGTCACTCGCCCACCTTAATTCACTTAAAAGGATGAGATCCGAATCTGATTTCCATACATTATTCAATAGGCCAGGAACATCTCTATATTCATTCCAGAATAATTCTCTTCCGGATTTATCAAAAGAGAGTGCCGACGGCCCGAAATCAGTGTTTGGCGAATACACAAAAATATTTCCGCTGCCTTCAGTTCCTGTTCTCCTGATATGATAGTTCCCTGAACTATCTTCTACTGCCCTGAAAATGTACCTTCCTGACCTTTCTACTGCGATATCAAGAGAAATATGATCTGAGCTTATAATTCTCTTTCTCCCTGTGCCATCACTATATATGCGGTTTACACTGCCGTTTTCTTCCGACCAGTAGATAAGCGAAGGACCGTCAAATAATGTTTCAAACTCCCCGCCGCAGGAATAAAGCGGGAGTGATACAATAAAAATCTTCAGCAGAAGAGATAAAAAATATATCACCAGTAAAATTATATTTTTAACACCGCCAATTCCCCGGCTAATAATATCTCTGTAATAATTATATATTCTGTTAATCATAATCAAAACATACGTCCTAAACCGAGGCTTAATCCCAGGCTTGTAAGGGGAGCGTAGCTGTCGTACATATAATCAAACCTTAGCCGGGGAGTAACTATCACCGAAGAAAAATTATATTCCGGTCCTGCAAGGATGGTAAAATTCCACTTTACCCCGTCCGATTCTTTATCCCCGTTTTTTACGGAATAGTATCCAAGCCCCATTAATCCTGACAAGCGCCAGTTGAAATCGAACCCCAGGATAGAATGCTGGAAGCTCCATACAGGCCCTGCAGAAAAGGAAAGGCTCTCAATACTTTTTTCCCCTTCTGCTGAGTATAAATAACCGGCTCCGCACTCGATATCACTTATATTTAATTTTTCCGCAGATTTAATAAAATCCGCTGGAATTATTACTGAAGAAAAAATACCCATGCCTGAAGGGATCTCAGGTTTTATATCCCCGTAATTTCTGCTGTAGAAAAAATTAAGCCCTGCGTAAATTCCGCCGGTTTCATCAGCCTCAACTTTTTCTGATTCAACCTGCTCATTAAGCTCCATCGCTTCAGACTGGTAATTCAATTTTACATCCTCTTCATAAACATTTAACCCAAATTTACTCAGAATTTCAACATCCTCTCTAGAACCTTCTGTTCGATGGATTTCTTTAATCAGATCATAATTAACAATAGACACGCCGTGGTAATTTGCGAATTTAATATATTCCGGATATTTATCCTCAATAATTTCACCGCTCAGGATCATATCATTGTTTAGAATCAGAATATCAGCTGCCAGATTCAAACAGATTACAAACAGAAAACTTATAAAGAAAAAAAATTTTTTAACCATAAGCGGCCCATATTAATTATTTTCCCTTACTTCAGCAATTGTTTCCTTTTTTATATCCACTCTCCCAATTATTGTCTCTACAGAAATCAGTTTATCGCTGCTTTCCAGAATTTTCCCGATAAATCTATTCCCATCCTTTGTAGTAATTGTCACATAAGAATAACTCACTTCATCCGATTTCAACTTAATATCTCTAACCTTCCCTGCAATATTTTCCGGGATAATAATATTTACCCTATCCATTGATGTAATTGCGGAATGAACAGATCCCCTCTGGTCTGAAGTCATCTTATCAAACAGAGGATCCTTCAGCTTTTGATTAATATCTTTAGATGTTTTAAGGACATTGTTTGCACCACCCATATTTGTACCGATAATATAAAGCTGTCTATTGGAATGTCTGGCATAAACTGAATCGGGATTAGAGGTAATTACCTTAAGAAAAGACTCAACAGCCTTTTCACTATTACCCATCCCCCTGTAACTTCTCGCTTTAAAATATTCTATCTGAGAAATATCATCAGCAGATGCATTTTTCGAAACTTTATTTAAAACCTCCAACGCCTTTTCATAGGCGAGAAGACTCACAAGCCTGCGGCTTTTAAAGATTGAATCAGCATCATCGGAAAGCACTCTCTTTCGCGCCTGGCTGAAACCTTCAAGATACTGCAAAAGAACTGTGGCTGTCACAGCAGCTCCTTCATGGCCATGTTCAGCGATAACCATGTTATAGGTCTGTTGGGCATTATCATCAGAACCGGAGAGGGCATAGCAATACCCCTTGCGGAGCAGTACGCTGGCACGAATGGTGCTGCTTAAATTTTTTCTCTCAAGAATCCTGTCATAGAGAGGTATAGCTTTTGTGAAAAGATAATTTCTTTCATAATAGTAAGCCTGATCCAGGTCAGTGAAATAATCATCTTTTTCATGGGAATATTTTACCGGGGCTTTACCGAGAATTTTCCTGTTAAAGTTGATAATATAAGTCGCAGGATAATAGAAGAGCCTATACTTTTTCTCATCTTTATCCCTGAACTGACTGATCTGCATAGACAGGATTCCATATTCAATTGAATCCGCCGCATCCTGTGTTATTCTTTCTTCATAGATTTTTTTATTAACCTCATAGGTGGCAATAAGTGAGATATGATCTACGCCCCCTTCATAAAAATCGAGATCCTGCAGATAGGCCTTTAACTCATTAATTCTGATTAAAATTGTTGTCTCGTTCAGAAAAAAAAGGAAAGATAAGAGAGACAGTAGAGCTGCCAGGGATAAAATTTTAAAAAGATTTTTTCTCATCCACTAATCTCCCCGGATAAACTCAACTCTGCTTTTCCCCTTCCTCTTGGCATTGTTAAGAGCCTCTTTTGCGATCCCGATAATACTCGCCGGGCTTTCCAGAAGGTGAAGTTTTTCAGATTCATAATATGCAATTCCGGCACATGCTGTAACAGACAGTTTACCGTCAGGGGTAATAATCTCCTTCTGCTCAACAGAAGAAATAATTTTTACAGCAATCTCCTTTATAGTCTCAGCTGAAGACAAGGGGGGAAGTATGGCAAATTCATCGCCGCTGATGCGGGCAACGATGCAGTCTTTAAGATAGCTGTTTTTCATAATCCTGGATATTTCCAGCAGAACAATATCTCCGGTCTGTTTCCCGAATATTTCATTTGTCTTTTTGAAATCATCAATATTTATCAGTATAAGTGAAATATCTTTTGAATTATCCTTCACACGTTTTATCTCTTCATTGATCCTTTCAAAAAAATAATGTTCATTGAGAAGTCCTGTCATTTCATCCCGGATTACAATCCTTTCTGAACGATCTTTGATCGATCTTTTCTTTTCCATTTCTGATGACAAAGACTGAATATTATGAGTGATAGATTCAGCCATACTGTTAAATGCATCAGCAAGTACTCCTAATTCATCATGCCTGTCTGGAAATCGGACTCTGGCTGTCAAGTCTCCGCTGGAAAGTTTCCTTGCTGTTTTTTCCAGCGCAGTTATGGGATGTATAATCAGCCTGTAAAGAATTACAGCAAAAAGAAAATGAAAAAGCAATACAACTACAATTACATAGGCAGCCTGTTTATAAAGATTGAGTAAAGATTCATCAAGAATATCAATTTTTTCTTTAATATAAAGTATATTACTGCTCATATTTAATTCTTCTAGAGGGATATAAAAGCTGATTATCTTGTTTTTTTCATCAATCCTCATATAGTAACTCTTACCTGTAAAGGTTACTGTTGTCACAGAACGGAGTGCGTCCTCCTTAAAAGAATCGGGGAGGGAGAGATCAGGAGATGATTTATATATTTCAGAATTTTTTTCAGAAAAAATAATAAAGTCTTCATAGTGCATACCCACAGCACCTGTCAGATGGGACAAGAGCTCCTGCTCATTTTTCACATCGAAGAGATCACCCTGAGAAATTTCACTATTCAGCTTATTTAAAGCGCCCATAAGATGAAAAAGTTTCTTCTCCGATTCCAGCATAATATTTCTGCTGATAAGATCTACCTGATTTTCAAAAATAATTGAGATAACGAATGATATACTGATTAAAGATAACAGTATATAGAATAACAATATTTTGAAGCCAAGAGATCTGAAGATACTTGATGGCATAATTAACCTTTTTTCAGTAAAAATACTATTTGAAGATATACTTTCTCATCAAACTGATTATAGCGCATGCTGAATTGACATTATTCTTATGCTCTAATTTTTAGCAAGGTAAATCTGTTTTTTTATATTCATTTCAATAAAAACATTGCAGTTTTAGTGCCTCTGTTCTTCTATGGCTTAATAACTATAAAAGGAAATAGTATTTATTCCTTAACTTTTTTATAAGTATAAAAAACCTCGGAAAATTTCCGCTGCAGACTCAGCGAAGGTTAAAACAAATTTTTATTTTAGACTATAATTTATGTTCAGGAATCATTACTTAAAAAGGAAACATACGAATGTTAGAAAATTTTAAATCACTTGGTTTATCAGATGAAACAGTAAAAACTCTGCACTTAAAAGGCTTTGAAGAGCCCACTGAGATACAGATTAAAACTATTCCAGTGCTGATGAATGAAGAATGTGATGTAGTGGGACAGGCTCAGACAGGTACAGGTAAAACCGCAGCCTTTGGGCTCCCCCTTGTTGAGAAACTTGTAAAGGACTCAAAAAAAGTACAGGCGCTGATTCTTGTACCTACCCGTGAACTTGCAATTCAGGTCTCTGAAGAGATCAACTCATTTAAAGGTAAAAAGAAACTGCATATTCTACCGATTTACGGCGGCCAGTCAATGACAGATCAGCTTAGACGCTTAAGCAAAAACGCTGATATTATTGTTGGAACCCCGGGTAGAATAATAGACCATATTCAGAGAAAAAGCATAAATCTTGATCAGATTTCATTCCTTGTTCTTGATGAAGCAGATGAGATGCTCAATATGGGCTTTGTTGATGATATTGAGCTTATACTCAAAACAACCAACCCTGACAGGAGAACCCTTCTTTTTTCAGCTACAATGCCTGCCCGGATTATGGCTATTGCAAAAAAATATATGAAAGAGTTCAAAATACTTTCAGTACAGAAAAATCCCCTTACAGCGGATCTCACTGATCAGATATATTTTGAAATTGCACCGGCTGACAAGCTCGAATCACTCTGCAGAATCATTGATATCAATGAAAACTTCTATTCACTTATTTTCTGCAGAACAAAAGTAGAAGTAGATGAAATATCAAGCAAGCTCGTTGACAGGGGATACGATGCAGACGGTATTCATGGAGACCTGTCCCAGCATCAGAGGGAGAGAATTCTTGATAAATTCAAGAAAAAAAGGATCAACATACTTGTTGCCACAGATGTGGCAGCCCGGGGGATTGATGTTATGAATCTCTCTCATGTAATAAATTATTCACTACCACAGGATCCTGAATCCTACATACACCGTATAGGCAGAACAGGAAGGGCAGGGAAAAAGGGTATTGCAATAACTTTTATAAGCCCATCTGAGTATAAAAAGCTTATTTATATTACAAACATAACCAAGACTAAAATCAGAAAAGAGAAAATTCCGAAAGCATCCGAAATTGTTGAAATAAGAAAATCGAGAATTAATTCCGAACTTAATGAAATAATAGCAAGCGGTGAGCATAAAAACTTCATCTCAACTGCAGAAACTCTCCTCAAAGAGAAAGACCCGGTCGAAACGGTTGCAGCAATCCTTAAATACTCTATGGAAAGCGAACTCGATGAAAAGAAATACAAGGATATAAGCGAAATCAAGGTCAAGCCGGGAGGCACCGCCCGTCTTTTTGTTTCCTTAGGTGAGAAAGATGGCCTTACGCCAAGAAAGCTCATTAAACTTATTAACAATGAATCGAAGGTCAATGCATCCAAAATAACTGAAGTAAAGGTTATGGACAGCTTCTCCTTCCTCACTGTACCTTTTGAAGAGGCGGAAATAATATTAAAAGATTTTAACGAAAAAACTGAACAGGGGAAACCTCTTATTCAAAGAGCAAACCCTTCAGGTAAGCCTGCTGCAAAAACAATGCGGTCAGGGGTGAAAAAACCGGCAAGATCTTCCAGGAAATATTAATAATCACCTGTAAAGAAATAGTAGTTCTGAATAAAAAAACCAGTGCAAAAGCCTCTCCTCATATTAAGGAGAGGCTTTAATTATCTGCTAAAGACGAATACTTCTCTTTTTTTTTAACTTTGCGTAAAAGTAGTGGACTAAGACGCAAATATTATATTTATTATTCTTATTATATATTTTTATTGAGAAAAAAATATGTAATTTAAAATAATTAGATTGAAAAAATTATTAACTCACACAAATTACTGTCTGTTGGTTCGCATTATCAAATAACTGCTAAATAGACAGCTAATAATTAACCGGAGGTTACAAATGAACAAATTCTCACTTATTCCAGCATTAATACTCGCATTTTTTCTAACCCTTTCAGGTCTTGCTTTTTCTCAGGTAGACGTGGAAGAATCGGATGAAACCATTAATAACGAAGAAGTTGCTGAATTCACCGGTATAACCGAGGATGATATTGCTGAAGATACAGCAGCAGAGGAGAAGGAAAAAATCTTTGAAAAAGAAGATGTACTTGCTCTTAAAGGTACTCCCAAAACTTTCACTGATGGTTATAACACATATGTAAACGACAAAATCCAGTTTGAGCTCTTCGGCCGTGATAACATAATGCAGGACAAGATATTCTACAGAATAAACAATGGCGAAGAGCAGCTTTATACAGGTCCATTCAACCTTAAAGAGGAAGGTTCCCAGGTAATTTACTACTACAGTGTAGACAAAATGGGGAACAGAGAGGAGCTCAGAAGCCTCAATGTAATAGTTGACATAACCTCACCGGAAGTAATAGTAACTATTACTGCGCCATTTGCTAAAACTGAAGGCAAAATTTATGCTTCCGACAAATTCAATTACGATTACACTATTTCCGCACGTGATAATATCTCTGGTGTTGGAAGTGTTGCTTACGCTATTGAAGATGGAGAATACATGGAATATCTTAAACCATTTTCCATTAACTCATTAAAACCTGTTAATATAAGCATAGCAGCAGAAGACAGAGTTGGAAACCTTACCAAAAAATATGTAACTAAAGTTGTGGATGCTTCAGGTAATATTCTTGCTGAAGGTATTGAGGACATCGAAATCCTTGTTGATAATACAGCTCCTGTTGTTGAAATAACTCCGGACAAGGAATTCTTCATGAAGGAATCCAAAAAGGTGGCTTCAAAAGATTACAAGTATACTATTTCTGCGTCAGATGCTGATTCAGGAGTTCATTCTATTTATTACAGAATAAACAGCCGATCTGATTTTATACTTTATACAGGCCCGATACAGTTCAATGTAAACGGTATGCATAAAATTGAAGCTATCGCAAAAGATAATGTTGGAAACACCAGTCAAGCTGCTGTCCTTGATGTATATGTTGACACCATACCGGCAAATACAGACATAAAGCTTATTACTGAGTAGAACAATCTATGCAGACATGAGTTGAATTTTGATTCATGTCTGTTAATTTTAAAAAGATTATTCTTTTAATCTTCTTTATTAAAAGAATAATCTAACCAGCTTAACCGGAGGATAGTTAAAAAATGAAAAAACTATTATTACTGGGAATAATTGCAATTTTTGTTACTTCCTGCTCAAGCACTGACCAGAAGGATTCCCCTATTGTAAAGGCTTACGGGCCGGGAACAACCTGTGTTGAAGGTGATTGTCTGGAAGGACAGGGAACAGTTAAATTTCCCCAGGGTCTTGAATATAAAGGTGATTTTAAAGGGAGTACAGTTGACGGGAAGGGATTGATGATGTGGCCTTCCGGGTCTAAATATGATGGTGAATTCAGCCAGAACATCCGTGACGGCAAGGGTACATTCACCTATAATAACGGCGATGTATACACCGGCGAATTCAAAAATAACAAAAAACATGGCCAGGGCGAATACAAATGGACCAATGGCGATGTTTATAACGGTGAATGGGCAGATGGTCTTGAAAATGGAACCGGAACCTACACATGGAAGGAAGGGGTAACCTATACCGGACAGTGGAAAGACGGCAAGATAAACGGAAACGGAACAATCCAATGGCCTGACGGGTCCCGCATTAAAGGGATTTTCGAGAACAACAGGTTAATAAGCGAAGATTAATATAGAATCCGCATATAATTTAAAAACCGCCTTCTCAAGGCGGTTTTTTAAATTAATATATCAGTAATTATTCCGGAATATATTTTTTAGTCCAATAATGATATTTTCATATCCCCGCCGCCAACGGCGGCGGGGATATGAGAGCATTTTATTTCAAATATAACTTAAGGAATTTACACTGTTAATAAATTAATAATTCAGAAACACCCAACAAAAAAAATCACTTATGATAAGCAATACCTTCAGCAGTAGCCACAAGATTATCTTCGGTACCCCTTACATCTATTTTCCAGAGACTCACTTTTTTCCCGATTTTAACAGGTATTGCCTCTCCAAAAAGCTTCTCCCCTGCCCGTGCGGAAGAAACATAATTAACTGTCACATTAAGCGACATTGCAATTATTCCGGTGGAATTAGAAGCTACAGCGAGGGACTGATCAATCAGAGCATAAATAATAGCGCCATGAGCACGCTCAACAGCATTAAGATATTCAGGACTGATCGTTACTGAACATCTGGCGTAACCCTCTTTCACCTCATCAACATTTATTCCCAAAAACTGAGCCATAGGATCTTTACCCACAACTTCTCTTGCATATAATACCGGGTCATTGATGTAATCAGTCATTCACTTCTCCTGTTTATTTTCTTAAAGGGGGATTATAATAGCCCAGTCTTAATTCAGGGAAACTGCTTTTCAGATTATTTATAAGATTACCAATACCGGTAAAATTTTCAAATTTAAAATCGATTCTTTTGAAAAAATAATCGGGATCGATATTAATGTTTCTGGTTTGTATCATATTTACAGGGAACCGCTTCAGAAAATTGAACAGAGATTCCGCTTCGCTTTCAGCATCAGTAAATCCGGGCATAAAAAACTGATTAATCGAAACAAAAATCCCTGCATTGAGGGCAATATCTATCGTTTTAAGCACATCATTAAAGCTGTAATTTGAAGGCCTGTGATATGCGGTATAATATTTTTCAGTAGGTGAATTAAGACTTACCCTGATTGAATCAAGCCCGGCCTGTATCAACTCAGAAACAACCTGAGGCTTTGACCCATTAGTATTAATATTGATTGTTCCTGCTGATGTATTTCCCCTTACAGCTGAAACCGCCTTAATAAGATCAGCCCCCCTCAGCAAAGGTTCACCCTCACACCCCTGCCCGAAGCTGGCAACTGAACTCTCCACCCTGTTAAAATGATGAAGAATAACCTCTGCGATCTCTTCCGGTGACGGGGAAAATTCCAGCCGGAATTGTGACTGACAGAAACCAGCCCCCTCCTCCTGGTATGAGAGACAGCCGATACAGTCTGCATTGCAGGCAGGACTTGTTGGAACCGGGGCTTCAAAGCGGCCGAGAAAAAAATTTCTAGCGCAAAGACAGTTGTATTCAGTGGAACAGACAGAAAGCTGCTTTACAAGCCTGTTCTCCGGATAGAGATTTTTTATCTCATTAACCGCTTTTTTAAATTCCCCGTGATTTTCATGAATTGCAGGATCTGAACGGATATCATCATCTATCCTTACTGCGGGTATATAGAAATCATCATCCTTAATTACAACACCGGTGTATGCCCATAGCGGAAGCGTAGGAGCATTGTTTTTCGATTCATAAGCAGGCAAATATGTGCGCAAATACCCAGATGCGGGGAAGGAGGCAACTGCATTAATAGAATTTCCGTGCAGATCCCTTTTAACTGCAGAAAAACCACCATTGCGAAAAGTAATCGGGTATCTGTCAGGTAGTGTAAAAAGATAACTCCCGTAGGGGAACTTAATTAAATCCTCATCCTTAACATGTAAAAACCTCTCCCCTGAACGGAAAACAGGGGGAAGCCCCGGGTAGTCAAATACAAGTCCCTTTTTATCTGCATAAACCATAGAGGTTTTATCCTGCATCACGCCCCCCCGGACCGTTCAGATACCTGTTAATTTTTATTTCTGCGTGCCTTATCATTTTGGAAAGAAATCTCTGCTTCTTCCTGATTGAACGATATATTTTATCATGTCTCACTTCTGATGCAGAGAGCCCATCTTTAATGAGCCCGCTTTTCCTGGAAAGTTTTTCATCTTTAACTTCATTCCACTGAAGCCTGAACTGATCACGAATGGAGATCTGAATCTTTATTTTATTCTCCACAATAAAAATTCACCCCTTCCTGGACTCAATCAAAGATACAAAGCCCCTCACATTTTCTGCAAGGTTTCCGCCATGATACAGTGCTGAAATAACAGCAGTACACCTGCATCCTGCATCAAGGATTAGATTAATGTTTCCCATGGTAATCCCCCCGATTGCCACGACCGGTTTTTTGGCAATAGAACAAACCTCTTCCAGAATTTCTGTTCCGAGACCCGGCAGCATCACCCCCGCTTTGGAGGAAGTGTCAAAAACAGGGCCAATGGCAATATAATCTGCTGAGGAATTAAAAGCTTCATTTGCCTCAACAATACTGTGAGTGGAAAGACCGGCAATCATATCATTTTTCAAAATCTCACATGCAATCCCCGGGGGGATGTCGTCCTGTCCAAGATGCAGACCTGAAGCTCCGGCAAGCAGCGCAATATCGGGCCTGTCATTAACAATAAAAAGAACTTCATTTTTCCTGCAGATATCTGAAACTGCAGCAGCTATTTTCAGGAATTCACCGGATGGTGAGTTCTTCATGCGGAGCTGAATAATTTTGCACCCTTCCCCTGCCATAATTTCTGCAGAGTGAGCCATATCCGGTATCTTCACAAATGCTGTGTCCAGAATACCATATAAGGAGTAATTAAATTTTTCTAATATATCATTCTTTCTTATTACTGCAAGGCCCCTCTGTTCAAGATCATAAAGAGTAAACCGTATATTCTGAAAAGGGTTACTCCCCGGGCCGGGTAGAGTTTTTGAAAACTCCTCCATTACCCTCACTGCCTCGCAGGCTCTTCTTATATTTGCAAAGAAAAGATCCTCATAGCCGGTTCTTTTCTGTTCAGATTCTGTATCAATAAATTTCTGAGAATCAAGGTTTATGTTTCTTGAAGCTGCAAGAGAATTGCCGAATCTGCCTGTCACTGCATCAAGAAGCTTATGACGGATATCTTTAAATTCTGATGATATACTGTTCCGTATACAGAACCGGAAAATATCCTCGCAAACCCTGATCCCCTCCATAGCCCTGTTAATATTGGCATCTATTACTGTAGCAACTCCCTTCATCATTTCAGCCGCCGCCCACAAATCTTACAATTTCGAATCTGTCTCCCTCTTCGATTAAAGTTCCCTCATAACTTTCTCTATGCACAATAACACCGTTTTTTTCTACAACAACGGATAAAGAATCAATTTTGTAGTGACTCATCAGATCAACAAGGGTCTTAATCTCCATATTATGCTCTTTACCATTCACAGTAAAATTCATTATCAGCTCCATTCATAAATGATAATAGCAGGAATAATTATTGCAGCTGTTTCCGCTCTCAGATGGCTTGAGCCGGAATTAATAATACTCCATCCGCTCTGCTCTGCCAGTTTTATCTCTTGAGGTGAAAAGCCCCCCTCCGGGCCAATTGCTAAATCAGCAGAAACCGGCGGAACTCTGCTTCGAAGATAATCTTTTAATTGAACTTCAGCACCGGGGTGAGCTACTATCCTCTCTTCACTGCCCGGTTCTATCACTGCAGTTTTAAAATCAACTGGCGCATTTACAACCGGAATATTTTTCCGGAGACACTGCTTTGCCGACTCTAAAGCGATCTTTCTCCACCGCTGAAGCTTCTGCTCAACTTTATTTTTTATATCAGGTACTGTTCTCTCCGAAAAGAGCGGTGTAATCTCAGCAGCACCTGCTTCAATACATTTCTGGAGACTGAACTCAAAATTTGAGCCCTTAAGCAGGGAGAGAAAAATTTTCAGAGATACATTACCGCTATCCTCTTCATATTCATTTTCAACTGCAGCAGAAATAGAATAGTCATCTATTGCTATAATCCTGGCTTCATAGCCTCTACCGTCTGCTCCCCTGAGATAAATTTTATCACCGGCAGCAGCGCGCCTCACTTTAGCAAGGTGACGCAAGTCCGGCCCTGACAGTTTAATTATCCCGTCTTTTATATCATCTCTATTAATAAAAAACTGAGGCACTTTACTCCCCTAATGTTTCAGGTCTGAATATATCGCTGCGGAATGTAACATTTTCATCATATCTGAGAAAACTTAAAATTGTAACAGTACCATTTCTGATATTAAGCATGTCGTATCGCAGGGGGACTACTGCATTCCCTTTCTCCATTGTCCGTGAAAGTGAAAGAAATTTAAAAACAACCCTGTCCCTGTCATGATAATCAATCCTCATAGGAAGATATCTCTCTTTGCTGGCATAAAGGGTAATAAGACCGTATTGGCTCCCCTGAAAAACAGGAACAAGATCGAGCTTGTAACACTCAACACCCTTAATTAATGCCTGCCCTGTAATCCTGGCATTATAATTACTCTGGAAATCTGAGTTGGAAAAATCGAGAAGAGTAAAGTTTGTAGAAAGGAGGGGGTCATATTTATCAATCCCCATTTTATGGAAAAGTTTAAGCGAATGGTTGCTGTAAACCCAAATATCCTCTCCACCGAGCCTGTAAAGCACCTTAAGCTCCTCCCCCCTGGACTTATTACTGAACCTGAAAAGATAGTCGGTCCTGGCAATACTGCCGACAAAATCTATTGTATAGGATTTGCCGTCAGGAGAAATATGCTTCATACGCCCCCTCATCTCACCCTGGGGGTACTGCATAATACTATCCACCCTGGCAAGAATAGCCTGCGCTGTAATCTCAATTTCACCTATCTGGGAAAAGAGAGAAACGGGAGGAATAAACAAAAGCATTATTAAGACAATAAAAGAAACTTTCTTCATCAGGGGAGATCTACCTTTATTTTTCTCCGTAAAAATAGCCCTGTAAAATAGGGTAATGTAATCCTGTTGTCATCCAGTTTATACAATTCTTTAAAAGAATCGATTCTGGAGTCAATAAACGCCTGCGCTTCATCTGCAGGGATATTGTAAAGACCACCCAGATGTTCAGAAAGCTCCTGGAGATTAAATTCAAAATGCTCCATGTTTCCTTTAATAAATGAAAAATCCTTTAAATCTAAAAGTGTTTTCAGATCATCTTTAAGATAATAGTCATTATGAAGGGGGAAAATAATTTTCATATAGTCATCGTAAATCCCTTCGAGATCTTCATCATTAAGGACAACCCCTCCAAATAGAAAATAGCCGTCAAACTGAAGGGCTCTCCTGAATTCATCAATAACCGGCGCGGATTCGAGAATATCAAGATTATCCACACATATTATGAAGTCAGCAGCATAGTAATCGACCGGAAACTGCAGAAATTCGCCATTGATAAAACGAATACCCTTCACAGCCTCATTGTCACTGTTTTGCTCAATAAACTTATTAATCACCTTGAGAGAGGGCTCAACAACCACAAGAACAATACCCTCGTGATCCTTGAGCAGATCAAGGACCAGACCCCCGCTCCCTAAACCGGCTTTCACAACTACACCCGGTTTATATGTATTGATTACATCATAAATTCTTTCCTTTAAAAACTCATGCCTGGAATCAGGCTCAAAAAAGTACCTTTTCCCCGATTCATAAATACTAAACTGCTGTAATTCTTTTAATCTATCCATTACCATGTCCTGTTTAACTTTTCAGTAAAAAATTTAATAATTATCTATCTCTAACATCGAAGGCTGCTAAGATATTAGAGTATCTCTATAATAAAAAAATACTATACTTAAATTACTATATTAATCGGATACATAATTTATTCAATTAAAATATCCGGCTTTAATAAAAAATGGTATTTAACAGAAATGTTTTTACCCAAGAATTATCATTGACACCCCCTTATGTGGTAAATATATATCTTTATAATGCTGTTTTTAAAAAAATATCCGCATAATATGTAATCTGACGGCAGAAATTCTCCAATAAAATGAACAGGAAGATGGTTTAAAAGATGAATATTTTTTCTAAAGCCCGAAAAGGGGTTGTCACAGAGGAGGTCAAGCTTGTAGCGGCAGGTGAAGGGGTGCCGGAGGAACAGGTTCTTGAAGATTTTGCTTCAGGAAAAATCGTTATACTAAAAAACAAAATCCGTGAAATTGTACCCGTAGGAGTAGGGAGAGGCTTAAGCACAAAAGTAAATGCCAATATAGGCTCCTCCCCCGATCTATTTGATCTGGACACAGAGCTGGAAAAACTTGATGCAGCGGTTAAAGCAGGGGCCGATGCAGTTATGGATCTGAGTACAGGGGGGGATCTTTCCCTATTCAGAAAACAGATTATAGAAAAATCATCTATACCCCTTGGAACAGTACCAATATATGAAGTTGCAGTGCGCATGTCCGGTAAAAAGAAATCCCTTGTTGAAATGACAATAAACGATTTTTTGAAAATAGTTGAAAACCAGGCTGAAGAGGGTGTTGACTTTATGACTATCCACTCCGGCGTAACACAGGCTTCGATGAAATCGCTTCACTCACAAAAAAGAATAACCGGAATCACAAGCCGGGGCGGATCTTTTTTAGGTGAATGGATGAAATTCAACAATAAAGAAAATCCCTTATTTGAACACTTTGATGAAATTTTAGATATTCTTGCCCAGTATAATATTGTGCTCAGTCTTGGTGACGGGTTACGCCCCGGCGCAATTCACGACGCAGGCGACAGAGGGCAGATACATGAAATGATAATACTTGGTGAACTGGCTGCAAGAGCAAAAGAGAAAAACGTACAGGTTATTATTGAAGGGCCGGGCCATATGCCTCTTGACCTGATAGCTGACAATATGCGTCTTGAAAAATCTCTATGTGACGGGGCTCCATACTATGTTCTCGGCCCCCTTGTAACAGATGTTTCCCCCGGATATGACCATATATCCGGCGCAATCGGCGGAGCCATAGCAGCTGCAGCAGGAGCTGACTTTCTCTGCTATGTAACACCGGCTGAACATCTGCGGCTCCCTGACGCTGCTGACGTAAAAGAAGGGGTTATTGCTTCAAGAATAGCAGCACACGCAGCGGACATTGTTAAAATAGGAGCAAGAGCACGCTCCTGGGATAACAACATGTCTAAAGCAAGAAAGGAACGTGACTGGAAAAAAATGTATGAATTCGCCATTGACAGAGAAAAAGCTGAAGCCTACAGAAGTGCCGTCCCGTCAGACCAGGAAGATCAGTGCTCCATGTGCGGCGAGTTCTGTTCAATGAAAAGAGATTATTAACCAGGAGGATTTCTTATGCCAGAAGATTCCAATATTTATAATTCCTACAGGGAAGAAAGGGATCTTATACTTGAATACAACCAGGTTTCACTAAGTGATACCGGGATTGTCAATATTATGGATATTGGAGTAGACAACCTTTCGAGACAACAGGCTGTTTACAAAACGGTAAAAATGATAGAGGAGAAGGGTGTGCATCACGTTATAACCCTGAATCCTTATAAACTTCACAGAATAAAAACCAATAATGATTTAAGACTTATTTCGCAGAAGGCTGACATGCATCTGGCATCAGGTGCCGGGCTTGAATGGGCAGCCAGGATTTTAAAAAATCCTCTTAAAGAGAGAATCGGCGTATTAAGCTTTATGATGGAACTTATCCGTCTTGCTGAGATAAAGGAGTACACAATATTCCTGGTGGGGGGGAAACCTGAAACTGCTGAGAAAGCTTTTTTCAACATAAAAAAATCATTCCCCAATATTCGGATTGTAGGGCGCCACGGCGGTTTTTTCGATCCGGAAAGGGAAAAATCTGTAATTGAAGCAATTAGAAAATCTGAAGCGAATATAGTTTTTGTGGGTCTTGGATTCCCTAAAGAGGATAAATGGATTTACAAAATAAAAAACGGGTTTAAAAACACTGTTTTTATAAGCGTGGGGGGGAGCCTTGATACAATATCGGGCGAAAAAAGGAAAGCACCCCCATATTTCATGGAAAAGGGGCAGGACTGGTTTTACAGAATTATTACCCGGCCATGGAGAATAGGACGTCTATTAAGAGTAGGATTATTCTTTCTGAGTGTAATATTCAGAAGACTTTTAAAGAAATACAACTAATGTATTCATTGCAGAAGAAGGGGGAATTAGAAAAAATTACTTTTCAAAATCCCACTTCCCTGCAATTGTATTTCTGGCGATTCCGAGCTCCTTTCTGGTTACCTGGCATCTGCCCATAGTGAACCCGGGGAGCTCAGTCTTATTGTTGCATGATCTGCAATGCAGAATTGCATTCCCATTATCGCTCCACTCCTGGATCTCGGAGTATCTGGAACCGCATCTCCTGCAGAAAATAACTGAAACAAATTCTCCCATCAGTTAAACCTTCTTTTTTAATGAAAAGGCTACAAGAGACATATCTCTTTTCCTTTCAAGCTTCCCGGTATAGTCATGAATATAATCCAGAAGGCCGTCTATTATATCACAAGCCTCCCCATTCTCTTTCTCAAGATAACTCATTATACCGGAGAGGCCCATAGTCCTGCCGAAACGGTTTTTACTTTCAGGAAGACTTCTTGAAAAGACAACAAACCTGTCCCCCTCTTTCAGAGGAATTGAAACAGAAGAAGCAAAAAAATCGTCATCCCCCACATAACCGGCGGAACGGTCCTTAAACCGGAGATACCTGGCATCCCCTCCTCTGATTAAAACCGGGCAGGCATCCCCAACATTAACAAATTCTATAATACCTGTATCAAGATTAATATGACCGGCAAAAAATGAAAAACCGGAACTCCCTATTGGCTCACCCGTGTGGATTCCATTTATAATTTTTATAATTTCATCCGGCTTGTGTATCCCGATCTCAACAAGAACCCTGACAATACCTGAAAAAGTTGAAGCTCTCAATGCCCCGGGTATTCCCCTCTGCTCCAGATTACCCATTGCAAAAATCAATGCCCCTTTCTTATATTCTTTGAAAAAATGGAAACCTCCGCCCACTTCCCTTGCAGGGAGAGCCTTTGCTGCTGCACTATACCTGTCCTGGTACTCACCTATAACAGGTGTAAGTGTATCCTGTATCGACTTTGCTGCATCAAGCTCGCTTGTGAGCCTCTCCTCCTCAATAGCCCTCTGGAAAAAAATTGCATTCTGAACAGCCAGTGCAGCCTGGTTAGAGAAAACCCTGAAAAGATTCATATCATCTTCATCAAAGTCCTCCCCTTTTATCGGATTTATTGCCTGAATCACCCCTAAAAGTTTACCTTTAAAAAGAAGAGGAGAACATATTATCGATCGGGTGGTAAAACCGGTATTTCTGTCGTACATTGAATCAAATCTGGGGTCATTATATACATCATTTACAATTACAGGTTTTCTGTTCAGGGCAACCCATCCGGCTACACCCTGCCCCATTTTAACCCGGTACTTCTCCTTAAGCTCCTCGCCAGCCTCACCGAGAGCAACTTTAAACACAAGTTCACTGGAAGCCTCATCAAAAAGGAGAAGAGAGCTGGTTTCTGTTTCCATAATATCTTTGATCATTTCCATAATTATGGAAAGGAGACGGCTGATATTAAGTGTGGAATTAATTATGCCATTAATTTCAACAAGCTTTGAAAGGTTTGCCACCTGTCTTTCAAGCTGTTCAAGCTGATCGAGGTTCTTTATATCATTCATTATATAATTCTATAAAGATAATCAGGCTATGTCAATAATATTTTAAATAAGAAGTGACCTTTGAAATGGTAGCAATAGAATTTTGCAGGTTAAACTTGTCATTCCGGCCGAAGTGATAAACGTAGGCAAGCATTATAGAAACATCCTGTTTCGTGCTTTCAGGCAGCCATCGTGGCTGCACTGCCGGAATCTTCTGATAAAATCAGGAGTCATGGGATTCCCGCCTGCGCGGGAATGACATCACCCCCTAAAATTACACCGCTACCCTTTGAAATTCCGATCTGCAAATGAGACTATTATCCTTCAACTTCAGCAGCAGCCCTGATAAAATCTTTAAATAAAGGATGAGGATTAATCGGCTTTGACTTGAATTCAGGATGAAACTGAGTGGCAACAAACCATGGATGATCTGCTATTTCCACGGTTTCCACAAGATTGTTTCGCGGATATACCCCCCCTACCTTCATCCCCTTCTCTTCATAAAGACTCCTGTACTTCATGGTAAACTCAAACCTGTGCCTGTGCCTCTCCATAACCGAATCCTTCCCGTAAATATCCCTGATTTTTGTACCAGCTACAAATTCACAGTGATAAGCCCCCAGCCTCATTGTACCCCCCTTTTCAGCAATAATCTCCTGCTCTTCCAGTAGTGATATTACCTTGTAAGGAGTTTCCTGATCAAACTCAGTTGAATTGGCATTCTCAAGATTGCAGACATTCCGCCCGAATTCAATAACAGCGCACTGCATACCAAGGCAGATTCCGAAAAATGGGATCTTCCCTGTTCTGGCATATTGAATAGTTCTGATTTTACCCTCAATACCCCTGTTGCCGAATCCGCCCGGCACAAGAATACCGTGAACACCATTAAAAAAATCTTTAATCGAACCGGCTCCGCAGGTTTCAAGATCTTCTGAATCTATACGCACTATCTCAAGCTCCACTTCATTGGAAACTGCGCCATGGAGAAGGGCCTCATAAATAGACCTGTAGGCATCCTGAAGCTGAATATACTTCCCTACAACAGCAATTTTAACCTTCTTTTTCGGGTTTTTATAAGACTTTATAAATTTATCCCATTTACCCAGCTTAATTTCTCCAGCCGGAAGCTCAAAATGATCCAGGGTAATACGGTCAAAACCGTTACGCTGAAACATATAGGGTATTTCATAAATAGTACCATACACATCTTCAGCAGAAATTACATTCTTCTCGGAAACATTACAAAAGGATGCGATTTTACTTTTCATTTCATCATTTAGAGGCCTGTCAACCCTGGCAAGGAGGACATCAGGAATAATCCCAAGCTGCATAAGCTCCTTAACAGAATGCTGAGTAGGCTTTGTCTTCTGTTCCCCTGCCACAGTTATAGATGGGACAAGGGTAAGATGCACGTTCATAACCCTCTTCCTCCCCAATTCATGACGTATCTGCCGGATAGATTCAAGAAAAGGGACCGATTCAATATCCCCCACGGTCCCGCCAATCTCAACAAGTACAAAATCGAGTATGTCCTCTGACGCTATATCGAATATCCGCTTTTTAATTTCATTGGTAATATGAGGGATTACCTGCACTGTACGCCCCAGGTAATCACCCCGCCTCTCCCTCTGAATAACAGAGTGATATATCTGACCTGTTGATACTGAATTTTTTCTTGAAAGCCGGGAATTGGTAAATCTTTCATAATACCCCAGATCCAGGTCTGTTTCAGCACCATCTTCTGTTACATATACCTCACCATGCTGGAATGGGCTCATTGTTCCCGGATCAATATTTATATAGGGATCCATCTTAACCAGGGCTATTTTATAACCGTGACCTTCCAGAAGAAGCCCCAGAGAAGCAACAGATATCCCTTTCCCGAGTGAGGAACATACTCCCCCTGTGACAAATATATATTTAGTATTTTCTGACATATCATTATCCTTAATATTTATTTATTTTCTTATTCCATTAACCATACTTCTTTAATTTTTATCCATATTATTAAAAATGCCGCGGTGTAAATAAAAAATAGACGTGATGTCACTCATCTTAATTAATTTAGCATGACTGTAATATTTAACAAAAAAATCAGTATTTATTCCTGAACTTATTATTAAAAGATGCTCTATTTCGGGGCTGTCCAAAAAGTAATTTCCTTGTCATACCGGCTGTAGCGTAGCGTAATGCCGGTATCTCTTAGGCCTGATTTAATCAGGAGATTCCGGTATTTGCAATAATTGAAGTTGCAAAACCGGAATGACAAATCCCCGAAAATCTGACTTTTGAGACAGCCCCATATAAAACTGTCAATTTTTACACTAAAATATATTTTCAGGAATTAACATTGCAAAAAAATAGAGCGGTTTAAACCAGCAGCGGTCTATTTTTATTCAAACAAGACTTGACAATAGAAACTTACTCCATCATTATCTGATGATTCATTATCATCTACAGGAGAAAAAAGATGAGCGACAGCGGGAATAAACGGAAATATGAAAGATTTCCCTGTAAAATAAAATCAAAATTTGATTATTACGAAGGCGATCCTGAAACAATTGATATAAATCTCGATGTTCCTCAAAAAGCAAAGGGATCTATTATTGATATAAGCAAAGGGGGAGTATTTATAGTCACCAATGAAAGAACTACTGTCGGTGTACCTGTGGTGGTACACTTTGAATTGAATAAGGAAAAACTTAATATCCAGGGCAGGATTATCAGAACAGGAGCACTCAAAAATAACCCCTCTGAGACAGCACTGAAATTTCTCAAATTCCTCTCATCAGGGAATTATTATATTGCAGTGGAATTCGATGATGCACTTGAAAAACTGAACCCTGAAGCACTCTGATAAAATGAAAAAGCGGATTATTAAAATTAAAGATGTATCACAAATAGACACCGGGAAAATATCTGTCTATGACCTTAATAACCGCTACATAGACCCCCTTGGAAATATTTTTGGACTGAAGTATAACCGCGCCGGAAGAAAAATAGAAATAATAAAACTTGAGAGGGTTCACACAAGCCAGACACAACAGTACCAGAGGCAGATATTCCGCAACAGGGGATCGGAAGCCCATTATGAGCAGGCAATCCATGAAGACCGGTACACTGAAGAAAAAACTGACATCCCCGATGAAGAGACTCTTTTTTTTGAACCTGACCCCTTTATTGAAAATGTTGTAAATGGAGTGGAAGTACATAAAGAGAGAATAAACGGGATACTGATGAATATTAACGATTCCGGAATATTCCCGAAAGAGAATAAAATGGATTCCACTGAATTTGACGATATAGCACGAAGCCTGGATATTGAAGGGATACAGCAGCTTGAAAAACTTGAAAGCTACTACAGAGAGCTCTCCAACTACCCCAGGTCCATTACCTACTACCAGGCAAAAATTGATAATGACGGTAAGGACATGATTGACCTGCTCGCCGGGAACAAGGATAAAACAATGCGTTTTATTTTTCTATACGAGATGTCCTCATCGATTAAACGTGTTTACAATATCCTTTCAAAGCATATCAAAAGGCTAGACAGCTTTACTTCATCAAAGAACCCGGCAGAAATGACAAATATAACCAAAACACAGAAGCAGTCATTTGTTGATGCCCGTACATCCATAGTCAACACAATAAGCGATATAGAAAATATATTAAAAACAAACGTTCTGCTCTATGAATACTCTTTAAACCCCGACTATTATTAAAAAGCACCTGACATTGAAAAAAGGAAAACACCATCTTTCATATCCCATGAAATATCATAAACATATGCAAAATTAAGAGAAATACCCTGTGGAGCAACAGATATAAAAAGACCGGCACTCCTTGAACTTTCATACCCCCTCCCCTGGACCCTGTATATACCGTAATAAAAAAGCGGACCGATGTAAAGGAGTGACGGATAAATTTCCAGAGGAATTTCCACCCCTGAGGAATTTCTAAAGTCTGAGGTCAGATAATCACCCGACCTCCCGGGCAACTGATAATTAAACACATACCTGTGGAAAAGCCTCTCCTTTTCGCTTGTAAGAAAAAAACTGTTTTTCAATACCAGTTCCCCCCGCCTGGAAAAACGGAAAGGGAGAAGCAGGTCAGATTCAATCCTTATCTGCAGGCCATCTTCAAGACTGTTTTTCCCTGCAATAATCTCAAAATTAACATTACGCTCATCCCGTCTGTCAATCCTGTAGCCCCTGTCATTATAAAAAAACCTTAATCCTGAAAAACCGGAATACTCCGCACCATCCTCAGATTCCGGGTAATCGTAAAGCCGGTAATACTCCCCTTTAGCAACAACAGCCCGGCCCAGCAGCCCGGACATACTGTAAAGTGCTATCTCCGGGAATATAGATCTATCACTGAATATGCCGGTCTCATCATAATAATCACTCCTCCATTGTGAATTAAATCCGGTAAGAACCCCGGTACTGACAGAAAGGGGGAAGTCAATAAAAAGAGAAATCCCTGAGATGTCAGCTGAACGCTGATTAAATGATGAATAAAATCCAAAAATTAGATTCCCCCATTCATAGTCCCCCTGCCAGGACACATGAGGGATTGTGCCGTAAATTGCATCACCCTGAACAGAGAAGTTAAGCCTTTTCCTTCTCTTAACTATTTCCGCCCGCAACAGAATCCGGCCATCAGCCTCTCTCTCGACATTTACATGTATATTGCTGTAGCCGTAATTAGATTTTAGAGCTGTTATATTCTTTTTTAAAATTTCTTCATTATATGGCTCACCTTTTTTAAAAAGCTCACCCTTAATTCTGTCAGACTCATTTCCTGGAAGACCAGAAACAATAACATGGGAAACCGCGGACTCATTAAAGTAAAATTCAACCACACCATCAGGCTTAACAAGAACCCTCTCTATATAAAAGGCCCTGTAACCCCGTTCATGATATTTACGGGTAATTTCCGCGCTGATCCTCTTAGCAGTCTCATCTGTTATCTCCTGATCCGCAGGGAAATAGATATCCTTCAGGTCAACAACTCCGCTGTAACCGTAATACTTAACCTCTTTCAATTCAACTGCATCAAGTGTGACAGCATATATAAATATAAGTGAAGCACATATAATTATATTTAAAATAAACCTAATTGTCATCTAAACTCCTCACATCCATTGAACTTTTTATGCGGAAATCGAAGAGAGAATCTTTGATAACATTATTAACCCGCAGATTGGTATATTCTGTCAAAGTGCGCACAGTACCGCTCGCTGTTCTCACATGAAGCTCAATTACCGAGGGGATATAAATTCCATCTGACTCGATATAGTCACTGTACAGCTCTTTTACAATCTCCCTCCCTGCAGAATCGAGTACATACTTTCTCAGAATATATCTCCCTTCAGGTTCAACCCAGACCCTGATTCCGGTTTTATTTTTCAGATTAATCCTGTAGACGTGTGCCCTCCTGAAAAAGCCGTAAAAAAACCTCCCCTCATATTTGAGTGAAATATTATCTCCACCCTTCTCACTGATACGCTTTATAAAAGCCGGAAGGCTCTCATTCTTACTGCTGCCGCTCTTTGAAACAAAAAGTATATCCCTGTCAGGGTAGTACCAGAAAAGCCCTTCACTGTTACTGACCACTGTCTGCCTCGAAGGTGAATAATAATCGATACGTAAAAGACCGCTCCCGGAAGCAGCATAATCACCGCTCAAACGGTGATATGATCCGTCAGGATTAAAAATATGCTGCTCAATAGATCCGCTTATTGAATTAAACTGAGCATAGTTCTTTATTATACTTTCCATCAGGTCCAGCTTTTCACCCGGGAAAAGGGGAATAGAGAAGATGAAAATAAAGAGGAGGGAAAAAATATTTTTTTTCATTTTAAAATACCCTGGAAACACTCGAAGTTTTCTACTTCGAGTGATAGATGATAATGAAGATTAAATCAAGATTTTTTTATTCCAGAGGAATAATGAGCTTGTGATAGCAGTTTAGCAATAATTAACCGATTTACATTATTTTCCTTGAAAAATAGAGACCCTCTGTCGCTTTATCTTTATAGTCCTAAAATCAGTGTTAATTCTTTAACTTTTATTTAGAATATAATGCTCTAATACCCCCGACGTAGAAAGGCGGGGGTATTGAAATCAGCCTTATTACACTAAAAAATATTTTTAAAGAATTTGAACATTAATCAGAATAAACGGATAGAATATGATTTTAAAAAATATATGTGATCAATTTACCGAATCAGTGGAATTTGCTCAACTTCTCTCAAGTAAAAATAAAGAGCTTTCCATAGAGGGGATTTCCCCGGGCGCCTTCCCTGTTATAATCTCCTCTTTTTTCAACAGGTTTATGGGCCGCACACTTGTAGTTGTTGAAAATACCCAGACTCTCAACGACCTGTTCCTGGATCTATCCTGTTTTATTGATGACAAATACCTTTTCCGGTTCCCCCCACTGGAAACAATACCTTATGAATTCATGTCCCCTTCAGAAACAACTGAAAGAGACCGGATCACAGCACTTTATAGATTAATATCAGGAAAACCGGCCATAGTAATAGCCACAGTTGAATCCCTTGTCAGAAAAATCCCCCACATGTCATTTTTCCTTAAAAAAGGCCTCACGCTGTCAGTGAGCGAAGAATACCCCTTTGATGATATTATTGCAACACTTGTGCAGTACGGTTATGCAAGAGAAGCCCGGGTTGACTCATTCGGACAGTTTTCTGTTAAAGGAAGCATAATAGATATATTTCTCCCTTCACTGGAAAATCCTGTACGCCTCGATTTTTTTGGTGATTCACTTGAATCTATCCGCGAGTTTGACATAAACACACAGGTATCAACCGGTGAGGAGCCCCCTGAGGAGATAACAATATACCCCAGGCGTGAGCTTACACTTTTTGACCTCGAAAAGAAAAAGCTGCGGGATTATCTCAGAGAAAACACACATGAGGGGATGCCTCTCCCTGAAGAGATAAGGCAATGGCTGAAGGAGGATGACTCCACCATAGACAGAATACCGGGGATAGAGGATTTCTTTCACGATATTATACCTGACAGCACCCTTTATGAATATTTTGACGAAGATATGCCGGTCTTTATGATTGAGAGCAACAGCCTTATCGCTTCATATGAAAATCTGGAAAAAAACTTTTCTGAACTTTATACGAAAAGGAAAAAAAATCTGCACTGCCTCCCTCCTGAACGGCTGCTCTGCAGGAATTCCCTGAACAGGGCACTTGCCCATTCCATCTCGCTTCAGACCTATACAACATCAACAGACGCGCTTAACTGGAACATAAAAAGCCTCCCCGGATTTCAGGGGAGAATAAAATCTGTACGTGAAGAGATAGAGAATCGGATTAGTAACGGATACAGCATAATAATGACAACATCCTTTGAAGGTCAGGCACGCCGTTTATCAGACCTCTTCATTGATTTCAATCCCCACCACAACTTTGAATCTCTGGAAAAGGATGCGCCTTTTAATATAGTCATTTCCCCCCTTAACAACGGCGCAGACATTGCAGGGATAAAAACCCTGATTCTTACAGACCATGAAATATTCGGTAAAAGCTACAGAAAAAGAAGATTTTTCAAAAACAGATCATCGCGGCCCATAGAATCATTTCTCGATCTTAAGCCTGGCGACTATGTTGTTCATATCAACCACGGCATAGGGATATTCAGCAAAATAGAAAGAATGACCGCAGGGGGTGTGGAAAGAGATTTTATTGTTATTGAATATGCTGATGCGGACAAACTATATGTATCACTTGACCAGATAAACTTTGTTCAGAAATACCTGGGTATTGAAGGGAAAAAACCGCGCATCGATTCCCTGGGGAGAAAATCAGCCTGGAATAAAATCAAAGAGAGGGTAAAGGGTGCGGTTGAGGAGATTGCTGCTGAGCTGATAAAAATTTATGCCCAGAGAAACGCCCTTAAAGGATTCAGATTCCCCCCTGATACACAATGGCAGGAGGAGTTTGAATCCCGGTTCGAATTCGAGGAGACCCCTGACCAGATTACGGCCATTGAAGATGTGAAAGATGAGATGGAAACAGACCGCCCCATGGACAGGCTTGTCTGCGGCGATGTGGGTTTCGGTAAAACCGAAGTTGCAATAAGGGCTGCCTTTAAAGCAGTAATGGCAGGGAAACAGGTGGCAGTTCTTGTCCCCACAACCATACTGGCAATGCAGCATTTTGAAACATTTAAAAAACGCTTCAAGGGCTACCCGGTCAATATTGAGATGATGTCAAGGTTCCGGTCAAAAAGCGAAATCGGTGTTATAAAGAAAAAGCTGGAAAACGCAGAGATCGACATAGTTATCGGCACCCATGCCATACTTGCCAAAGACATGAAAATAAAAAATCTCGGCCTTCTGGTGATTGATGAAGAGCAGCGTTTCGGTGTAAAGCATAAGGAATCGCTTAAAAGATTCAGGGTGATGGTTGATGTCCTTACACTATCGGCAACACCTATCCCCAGAACCCTGCACATGTCCATGGCAGGGATACGGAATCTCTCGATTATCGCAACAGCTCCCGAAAACAGACTCCCCATCGAAACCTATGTTATTGAGGAAAATCCCGATGTTTTAAGGGAGGCTATTCTCCGGGAAAAAGCCAGGGGGGGACAGATCTTCTTTGTTCACAACAGGGTTCAGTCAATCGATACACAGATGATTATGCTCTCAAAGCTTGTTCCTGAGGCCACCTGCTGCATTGCCCACGGGCAGATGGATGAGCATGAGCTTGAGGAAGTTATGATCGATTTCATGAACCGTGAATACGACATACTGATAAGCACAACTATAATTGAATCGGGCCTTGATATGCCCAATGTTAACACAATAATCATCAACAGAGCTGATACATTCGGTCTTTCACAGCTTTACCAGCTCAAAGGGCGTGTGGGCCGCTCCACAAAAAAAGCCTACGCCTATCTATTCTATCCGCGCCACACCAGCCTCTCTGAAGAAGCGCAGAAGAGACTTAAGGTCATTTCTGAATATTCAGATCTTGGGAGCGGATTTAAAATAGCGATGAAAGACCTGGAAATAAGGGGAGCAGGGAATATTCTCGGTAGAGAGCAATCGGGAAGCATAATGGAGGTGGGATTTGATCTTTACTGCCAGATGCTTGATGAGGCTGTAAAAACCCTTAAAGGTGAGGAGGTGAAGCCCTACTTCAGAACCTCGGTATTTATCAAAGCTGATTTTTTTATTCCCGATTATTATATTTCCGATGACAAACAGAAAATTGAATTCTATAAAAGATTCGAGTCATGTGAAACAGTAGAAGAAGTAGACACCCTTGAATCTGAACTTATTGACAGATTCGGACCTCAACCCCCTGAAGTAATAATGCTTGTTGAACTTGAAAGAGTAAGGACACTTGCATCCGCCCTTCAGATAGACGAAATCCTTGAAGATCCTAATAAAATAAATATTAAAATTACATCATCCTGTTTAATACCTGCTGAAAAGCTGATAAAAGAGATATCTGCAGACTCAAGACTTAAAATAGACCCCAGGGATCCGGAAATTCTGATTTTTAAAACACCGGCCAAAAATCCTGAAAAAAAATTAATTGAGCTGAAAAAATGGTTGCAACAATTCACCTGATGGAAGCCTTATCTCAATATATGTTTGAATATCCCCACAATTTTATAAAAAAATAAGGAAAATAAAATGAAAATACAAGCTTTAGTTCTTACTGCTCTATTATCCCTGTCAGTATTAATGACGGTATCCTGCAACAATACTTCCGGAGATTGGGCCGCAAAAATTGACGGAAAAACAATAAGTATTGATGAATTCAACAGATACTACTATACTCAGAACAAAATGATGGCCAATGTAGACTCAAAAGAGGAAGTTGATAAGCTTGCAAATGATCCTTCATATGCCAACCACCCATTCCTCAATAAAGCAAATTTTCTTGATCATCTTATTGCCCAGAAACTGATATACAGCAAGGCCATGAATGACAAATCAATAGATAAGGAAGAGCTTAATACAATACTTGAAATAACAAAAATACAGACAGCGTCACAGTATTATCTCGGTCAGAAGCTGAAAGATAAGATTAAGGTAACTGATGAAGAAGTTGCCCAGTACTACAACCAGAACAGAAGACAGTTTGCCGGAAGAACCGCAAATGAAGCCACTGCCTACATAAGACAGCAGATCCTTTCATACAAATCAAGGCAGGAAGCTAATCAGTATGTGATGGAACTGGTAGCTGAGAGTGAAGTTAAGAAAGAAGGTTTAAGAGAGTACCTGACTAAGCAGAAAAAATCTGAAACACCGGCTGAAGAGAAAAAAGAACAGTAATAATAGTATTCAGCAACATAAAGAGCCCTGTATAAAACATGCAGGGCTTTTTATATAAATCCCGCCATAATATATTCCCGGTAACCCTGAATATCGTATAATAACTGAAGAAATATGCTTCTAAATAAAATTAAATATTGACTAATAATATATTTTTATGTTATAATAACATTATCTATTATTTATGAACGAGGTAGTTAGATGCTGACCAGAAATTTTAATAAAGATCTAATAGTTATAGTAATAATTTCGTTATTTCTAGTTTCCTGCAGCTCGAAAAAAGGGCTTATACACTCTTCATCAAAACTATCCCCCAATTCAAAGATTGGAGTAGTAATTGATGCACCCAACAACCTTAAAAATGCGGTACTTATAACATTCATGAAGCGGGGATTAAGGGTAAAGGCTTTTAATGCATCCGATCTTTATGCTTTAAGTGATGTATATGATATTGCCGACTTGAAAAAACTTTCATACAATATTGCAGATGAAAACGTATCCACACTATCAACATTTGAAAAAACCTATGACAATATCTACAAACTTCACGTTTTTAATTTTGAACTGAACAAAGCTGAAACACTTCAGCAGATCAGAAACTCCTGGGATGTGGACTACCTGATTGTACTCGATCTGAAAGACTGGGAGCATGTAAGCTGGGCCAGGGTTGTAAACCTGAGGACACTTGACATTGAATTTATCGAAAATTACCCTACAAAGTATAATGATAATGTGGAAACAATAATCACACATTTCGCTAAAAATATTACCGGAAGATGATAAAAAGCAGAATTAAATACTTTTGGGCACTCATATTCATTAGTGCCATATGGGGGTCGGCACTAGCTGCTCAAACACCTGTATCCGGTACCGATTCCCCTGCTGCGCTGGAATCAGCTGCCCTTAAGGGGGGGAAATCTATAGCTATCGGTACATTTGTAAACAAATCGGGCAACAGGGACTTTGACTATCTTGAAACAATCCTGCCTAATGCTCTGGCAAGCTCGCTTGAATCGAAATACAGTATTTCAGCAATAAAGCCAAGATCAATTGAAGAAATATTCAGAAAAAAACAGATTGAAAAAGATTTTAGTGACGCGGAACTTTATCCCCTTTCTTCCGGTATTAAAGCAGATTTTTTTATATTCGGTACTTTTGAGCCGCAAAGCGGAAACAGGATAAAAACAGAAATAAATATATATAAAGTGAACTCATCCAGTATTTTCACTTTTACTGACATCGGTTTTCTTGAAGTAGAGATTTTCAGGCTCATTGACAGACTCTCTCTTAATATAAAAAACATTACAGATCCGGCAATGCATTATAAATCTGAAAGTATCCCGGGAAACTCCAGACTTGCTGTAATTACAAATATTGAAGGGGAAGATCTGAATAAACTCTATTATGAAATTCTCACCCGGGGGTACAAACTCTCATCCTCCCAGGGAATATCAGTAAAAAACAGCATCGATACAGAAGGGATAGAAAAATTTTACCATATAAGCTCTGAATCTGCGTCATACAGGAGAATATACGACCGGAAATCTGTTACCCTTCTCCATGGGACATGGGCCGGGGGTGATTATTATAAAGATATTTTAAATCAGCGGAATCTGCATAGAAAGTACACCTTTGAATTTACTGATTCAGGTAAAAAAGCTTATAAATCTATGGGAAAAATCGGGCCGGGGGGAATAGATTACCTCATGGTTATCGGATTCAATGACAGCAAAAGTGAAGCATGGATACGCTGCATCAATCTTAAAACAGGTAACCTGATTTTTACAAGATCAGGTATCAGCGGTTCATCAGTTAATGAGATTACACATAAAATTCTTTTAAACATATCAAAAACCGGTTCAAACCAATCCTGATATTATCTGCTTCTGAATAAAACCTCAGCCTCTTTAAGACGTCCCGATTTTCTATAAATACGGATCAGAGATAACCTTATTCCAGTATCTCTGCGATTCTGACTATAGGCTGATTCCATATAGGACGCAGCAGCGGTGAGATTCCCTGTCTGTTCCATATTCAAAGCCATATAATAGCTGATCTCAGAGCCTGTAAATCCGTTAAATTGAGCATGCTTAAGTCTGTCAATAGACTCATTGTACCTGCCTGCAAGGTAAAGTGATGCCCCGTAATAAAAAGACATATTTACATCATTAATCATTACTCCCCTGTCAAAAAAAGAAACAACATCTCCGAAATGATCATTACGAAAAAGAATCCTCACAACATTGGGGATTTCCCTGCCATCCTCAACCCCCGCCTGTAAAGTTGAAGCAAAAAGCTCTGCTCCTTCAATTTCACGTCCCAGCTTAATGTAATTTAAGCCGGCTATCTGTTTCAGCTTGTAATCATTAGGGTTGATAAACATCAAGGTCTCAATAAAATCATTGAGCTCCTCATGCCTGCCATCATGATACAGTTTTTTTGATTTTGTCAGGTAGTTATCGCTCTTACCGGAAATTTCAAAATATTTTTTTGTGTAAAACCTGTAAAGTTTTTCATGATTAAAATATGAATAACCTGCCGTAAAAAGCAATAAAGCAAGAAATATTATTAATGATCTTGATGTCAAGGTTAACCCCGTAAATTAAATTTATTATCTGGTAGTAGTAGAATTTTAGGGGGAAAGCCTGTCATTCCGGCCGAAGTGATAACGTAGTGCCGGAATCTCCTGAAAAAACAGGATTATGAGATTCCCGCCTGCGCGGGAATGACAACACCAATAAAATTATACTGCTACCCATAATCATCATGCATCAGAAATGAGGATTCTAATTGACTTGTAGTGCAGACAATAAAAAAAGCAACAAATTTCCTCAAATCCCGATATTTTACTAAAACAAAAAGGATGAATGCCGATAATTAATACGACATAATCCGGAGGTTAAGATGATTCCTGTACGATATACTTTTATTAGACTTACCTTACTCCTTTTTCTTATTACTACAGCAGCATCCGGTGAAACCGGAGACCTTGACAGCGCCAGGATTGCAGACAGTATGAAGTATCAAAACGGTGTTGAATTCATGAAAATAAATGATTACAACCGGGCGCTGAACGAGTTTAATGAATACCTTGAGATATATATTAACGGAATACACAGGGCTGGAGCATACAGAAATATCGCAGAAATCCATATATCCAGATTCGACTTCCAGAGAGCAATTAAAGCATATATGGGTATTTATCAGGAATACAGTTATACTGAAGAGGGGATTGACGCATATTTCCAGGCAGGGGTAAGCTACACAAAGATGGGTTATGACAAAAAAGCAGGAGCAATTTTTCGTCACATAATGGAAGAGCACCCTGGAACCAGCGCTGCATATAATGCAGGGATACAACTTGAACTAATTAAAATTATCGCGAACTAAAAAAAAATTGACAAATATTGAACCTACTTCGAATATGCCATCTGACTCATTGATTTATTTTCAAGCAGGATAATAAGTAGTTCACCAGACCATCTGTATCCAGCAATTTTGAATCAATATAAAACTATCAGAAATTATACATTGTGAGGTATACATGCCATTTCATAAGCTGAGAAATATTGGTATAGCCGCTCATATAGATGCGGGAAAAACTACCATGACTGAAAGAATTCTCTTTTTTACAGGCACAACGAGAAAACTTGGAGAGACCCATGACGGCCAGGCAACAATGGACTTCATGAAGCAGGAACAGGAAAGAGGAATTACAATTGCTTCAGCAGCTATATCATGCTCCTGGAAAGATTACCAGGTAAACATTATTGACACGCCCGGACACGTTGACTTTACTCTTGAAGTTGAACGATCCTTAAGGGTTCTTGATGGAATGGTGGCGCTCTTCTGTGCTGTTTCCGGAGTAGAGCCGCAAAGTGAAACTGTATGGAACCAGGCAGACAGATACAAAGTTCCCAGAATTGCATTTGTTAACAAAATGGACAGGATCGGGGCTGACTTTGATGAGACCATAGCTCAAATGGATAAATATCTTGATGCCAACCCTGCGAAATTTCAGCTTCCAATGGGGATTGAAGAGGATTTTACAGGTATTATTGATGTTGTTGCCAGAAGAGCCTATGTCTTTGATGGAATTGAACGAAAGGAGATTGATGTTCCTGAAGAATTCCGTGAAGCCACAGAAGAGGCAAGGCAGAATCTCATAGAAAAACTGGCTGATTTTGATGAAGAGATAATGAACCTCTTCCTTGACGGGAAAGATGTTCCAATAGATCTGATTAAAAAAGCTGCACGCGATGCTACTCTAAAACTTTTAATTACACCGGTATTGTGCGGATCAGCTTATAAGAATAAAGGTGTTCAGCTTCTCCTTGATGCTGTTATCGACTATCTCCCCTCACCTATTGATGTGGGAGCTATTTTCGGAACAGATATAGATGATCCTGAAAAATCGCATACAAGAAATCCTACTACAAAGGATCCCTTAGCAGCGCTTGCTTTTAAATTAATTCATGACCCTTATGTGGGGCAGCAGACTTTCACAAGAATCTACTCCGGTGAGCTTAAAACCGGTATGCAGGTTTATAATTCAACAAAAGATAAGTATGAAAGGATCGGCCGTATTTTAAGAATTAAGGCTAATGAGCGAGAAGATATAGAAGTGGCAAAACCGGGTGACATTATCGCTCTAATAGGAATGAAGTTTACAAAAACAGGGGACACTCTTTGCTCAGCAGAGAATCCGCTTCACCTTGAATCTATCTTTATACCGCCAACAGTTATAGAGCTGAAGGTGAGCCCCCCTACACAGAAAGAGAATGAGAAGCTCGGCTCTGCCCTGAGGAAACTTTCCATGGAGGATCCTTCATTTAATGTCAGATTTGATGAAGAAACAAGTGAAACCATTATCTCCGGTATGGGTGAACTGCACCTTGAGATAATCATAGACAGAATTAAACATGAGTTTAACGTAGAAGCAGTAGTTGGTGAGCCTTCTGTTGCTTTCAGAGAAACCATAACAATGGAGCATGAAGTTAACTACAAGCACTCCAAGCAGACAGGTGGCAAGGGGCAGTACGCTCATGTTGTGCTTCGTATTGAGCCCAATGACGGCAAAGGATTTGAATTTGCTGATCATATAAAAGGGGGATCCATACCGGCTGAATTCATCCCTTCTGTACAGAAAGGTATTGAGCTCACACTAAATGAAGGTATTATTGCAGGCTTCCCTATAGTTGATGTGAAGGCTGTGCTTTTAGACGGGAGTTTCCATGTTGTTGACTCTTCAGATATGGCTTTCCGTACATGTGCATCTATAGCATTTAAGCAGGCCTTTTTAAAATCCAACCCTATTCTCCTTGAACCTCTAATGAAGGTGGAAGTGAATACCCCTGATGATTACATCGGTGATGTTGTTGGTGATATTAATAAAAGAAGGGGCCGTATCGAATCTATGAGAAGGTATAGAAAGGGAGCACAAAAACTGAACGGATTTGTCCCCCTTATGGAGATGTTCGGCTACGCTACTCAACTGAGAAATATTTCAAGCGGCCGTGCTAACTACTCAATGGAATTCTTCAAGTATGTTCCCCTCCCGAAAGATGTTCAGGAGAAAGTACTTAAGGATATTGCTGAGAAAAAGAAAAGTAAATAATTCAGCTTTACTGCTGACAGTATAGAAACAGAAAAACCCGCTTTTGCGGGTTTTTCTGTTATTCAGAGATAAGAATCTGTGTTAAAGTTCTGGTCCACTCTTTATCCGCTGCTTCCTCGGACCGGAAATATATAAGCAGCCGGTGTATTCTTTTACATGTTTCTGCTGAAATATGATGTTCAATCTTACAGGCCTCCTGCTCTGCAGCATGTGCAGGCAGCTGAAGAACTTTAATGAAAAACTCCTTAAGGCACATATGCCTGCTCATTACCCTTTTGGCAATAATGTCGCCAGCGTCAGTTAGCTCAATATACCCGTACTTTTCATATTCGATAAGATCCATTTCTTTCAGCTTATTTAGAGCAGATGTAACGCTTGGCATCTTAATTTTCAAAATTGCAGCAATATCCTTAACCCTGACAACTTTATTTGTATCTGCCAATACTGCTATTGCTTCAATATAGTCCTCCATATGAGGAGAAAGAGTTGTGCTTTTGTACAGAGTCTCAATGTCTATTGAATAGATATCTATCATTATATTACCATGCCGGAGCGCTTCAATATGCATAAATTATAATCGAATTTAACTTAAGTTTATCTGTTTTTTATAAAGACTGTCAATAAAAAAAACGCTTATCACCTTTCAAGACGGAAATAGGTTTTTTCAAGATTTTCCAGATCCCTGGCAACAGCCGGAAGAAGAGGGGAATCTTTGAAATATTTTTCCTGTTTACCTGCTTTAGCAAGAAAAACCCTGTATATTTTTCTGGCAGTTTCAAAATCCCTTAGCACAGGATCTCTCTCATATATTTTTGCCATAAGATAATAGGCATCGTCCAGAGAATCTCTGTCACTGTAGTTCTTTATAATTCCAATAACAGCTTCCAGAGACTGATACCCTCTATTTAGCTGAAGATATAGTTTTCCGGAAACAAGCATAGCTTTATCGGAAAACCCGTTTTCAGGATATGAATTGTAAAGTTTTTTAAAGGTTTCTATAGATCTGTTTAAATCCCCTTTGTAACGGAGAGCCTCGCCAGTATAGAAAAGTGAAGCGGGATATTCACCCGAATTTTCACCTACAGCAGAAAATTGTGTAATTGCTTCATCAAACTGGTTCCTGCCGAGAATAATCCGTCCAGACCATATTCTTGCACTGTCAGAGAAAGGGCTCCCGGTATAATTACTAATAATTTCATTAAAAGCAGCAAGTGAGCTTTCCATCATTCCGCTGTTATAAAGCTCTATGCCGTTCTTCAGCAGTACCGCATCTTTTCCTGACATGGCCGGGATTTTTCCTGTCTCCCTCTTCTCCTCATCATTGGAAGACTCCATATTTCTATTTATTGAAGGTGTTTCTGTTTCATCCTTCTCTACTGGTTTTGCCTCATCCTCCTCAGTGAGTATGCTCGTAATAATATCTTCAGTTTTTTTGTAATCCCTTGCATTTAAGTATGCCGGAGGAAAACTGAGCAGTGCAGCAATAAATATAATAAATAATTTTTTCACCTTTCTATAATCCCCGGGTCATTTTTTAAAACATCCGGTTTCACAGTACCGCTTTCGGGGAGAAGTTTAATACTATCCCCACTGTTTTGCCGTACATTATTTTCTGTATTATCATCTCTATCAATAATAATTCCGCCGCTTATCCCGGACTCATACTCCCTCTCAATAGGCTTAACAAGAGGAATTTTTTCTGCGTATTTTTCAATCACATCAGATTCAAAAGTACTATCGGACCGGATAGTGCCGGGAGATGTATCAATACGGGGAAGAAGAGTTTCAGACTCAATTACTTTCTTTTCAACTTCAGGAGTGTCATCAATTCTTACAGGAAACTCATACCGGGTAAGGCTGTTAATTTCAGAATCTTTCAGCATTTCCGACTCAAGCATCCCTGAAAAATCCCCTCCCCTCTCTCTGCTAACCTTTATTCTAAAGGCATCATCAATAAATTCTGCAACAGGAGAACTTTTAATTCTTGCCGAATCGATTCCCATATTGTAGCCGATAATAACTGCGATAATAACTATAATGAACATAAGAAAATAAAATGCTCTGCGGATTGTCTCAACTGTCTGGAAACTCAATGAATCCAGATGTCTGTTAAGCCATATAATAGCTGATGTTAATATTTTAAAAACCGGGTTCATAAAGGCCGCCTACCTGTCTATGATAAATATTACCCTGCATCTTCTTAAATAATCAAGGTTTTTTTTATCACTGAATACTCTTTTAATATCTTCATCTGAAACAACCGGTGCCCCATCACTTTTTCTCAAGGCAGTTGTAAAAAAAGGCTTCCGTCCTGCTTTTCTATGATTTACAGCATCCTTTTCATTATAGACATAGGAAACCGTATTATGTTTCACAGCTTCACCTGCAATAATATAGTCTTTACTATAAACTTCCAGACCCGACTCGTTATAGATAACCGGGAAAAGCATAGGCTTTATTCCAAGCCCCCTTGTATCAATTATGAGTGAAGTATAAAGTGTTGATACTTCAATATCACTTCTCAGAGGGAATTCTCTTGCAGGGAAATTATAGTTTACTGCCCTGATAATATCCCCGGTATTAATTTCGAGAATACATCCTCGGGTAAGGTAATCAATATAAACCTCTCTATATTTTGCATGAGAATCAAGAAGTTCAGACAGATGCTGCCTGACCAGAGGATCTTCATGTACCAGATCGGAAAAAAGTGTATGATTGTCTATCCGCAGACCTCTTAACTCTGCAACAGCAGCAACAAAAGCCATATCCTTCGCCCTTTCGAATGCCCTTGCTCCCCCCTCTGCTATAGAGATCACCTCTCCTGTCTCATTATCAACAGGTCTCCCCATAAGGTCTGTAATAACACTGCTCTGCCCGGAAACAGTTATCTTCCCATTTACCCAATCTGCTGATGCAGCAAAAGAGGTACCATGAATAAAGAATAGGGCAGTCACAGTTATAAAATATATTACTTTTACTATTCTGATTTTTTTCATAATGTCGATTTCTTAATTGCTAACCTTTTATTTTTAAAACTGGTTTTCCTGTTTTATTATCGGTTTAAATGTTATTTAATCTTAAGACCTTAAACCCTCAGCAAAGACCTGATTCAGAAATGTAAGCTTTCAGTTTAAATGCTGCACCCTTTATTTCTTCAAGAAGCATATTCTCACCTTTGCTCCCCTCAATATTACGCCTCACAAGGTAAATATTTATTTTTCTCAAAAGAGGACGAAAAAGGGGAGAAAGATTTTCCGATTCAACCATGGTAACAGCCTCCTCCACCGGATTATTAACATTATCTTCAAATGCTTTAATAAGTTTATCGATCTCTGCCATTGTACTGGAAAGAGCAGCTTTTAATGGAGATATATCCAGCCTGCCTGATCCGCGGAAAATTTCGCTAATAATCATATCAGGGCTCTTCCCGGTTTTTTCCCCCGGCACTGATCGGGACAGGCTCAATTCCCTGGTATTTTCAATAGCAGCCCCCCCTTCTGTAGCATTTATAACATCCACTGAAACCCGGCGTGAAGAGTCCTCAAACCATGACTTGTACAGATCAAAAACAAAATCTGTTATTACAGGATTATCCCCTCCATACCCGGGGACATATTTAATTTTTCTTTTTCTTATTACACCCTGATTTATACACTCAAGATTCTTTAACCTGTTGATACCGGGGAGCCAGTCATCATTATGATATGTGCCGGTACAATGTATTTCCCTCCCGGTATAGGCAAGATCCTGTCCAATTAGTATAATCGGATCACAGCCGAAATTAAGCAGCATATCAAAAACACTTGTAGCAACAGATCCGCCTGACTGGATATCACCAAAGTGGCCTGTAAACTTTTCCACCCAGTCCATGACCGGGGTTGTTTCTCTGCGGGTGTGTCCCTGCTCATCGGTAAAGTATTTTGAAGTGGTGCTCATTACCTTTCTGCCGCTGTATGAGTTTAGAATAGAAGGGCAGCTTACGATATCAGCTACTAAAACAGTATCATTAGCCGGAGCACCGAGAAAATGTTTACTGCTGTATTTCTGTGCATCAAGGGTAACAACAAAATGTGGTGTAATATTATGCCTGGACAGGACTTTATAAGCTGTATCTACAGCAACAATTACGGCCCTGTTCCGCAGGTTTTCCAGCTCACTTATATTTTTCTTTAAAGAAGGACCGGCAGACACAATAATACCGGGGTAACCTTTGAATTTACCAAAAAAGCGCCCTACTCCTTCTGCGTAAGCAAGGTGCTTAAGATTTCTGAATATATTGCGAATCCATCTCTCCTCAAATTCAAAGCGGGTGAGAAGATCACTAACCCTGGATGAAACATGCCTGCTTATATTGCCTGTAATTGAATCGTAAAACTCCGGATCTATCTGATATGAAGGACGATGAGTATAATGGGAAATCCCCTTAAACCCCGACATATCAAGTCTGTCAAAATAAGACTCAATTTCTGATGCAGATGTAATAATCATTATTTTTTTCAATATACCAGGGTTAACCTGAGAGCATATTTTTACAACTTCAGGATCCCTCTCAATTACAAGGATGTCAATATCACCGGATAAAGCAAGATGCTCCAGATGATACCCAAGGGCAAGGCCTGAAACAAGGAGAACGGATGATCTGCCTCTGCTGAACCCTGACACGGATCGCTGAGCCTCTTTAACCGGATCGTAGGCGGAATGAAGTCTTATGTCCCTTCCCTCTTCCTGATCCCTGTATGTGAGCGTTTTAAAACCGCTTCTGGTTTCACTTACCAGGTAATTTTTCATTTATTATCCCGCGACAGAAAAATGTTTTAAATAGTTATCTTTAAGAGTGTCATGGTAGGATTTAACATCATCGGTGGTTGCAAGATTTGCCCATTTAAGAATATCAGATTCTATATAGTAGTAATTATATTTATTTGTTTCAACCCCGCAGAGCAGATTTGCAAGATAAACAGCATATGAAATATCTCTATATTCAGATTCGCTGTTCATGGGAGAGTGATGATTCCTTATTGCAGATGCAAGGCTCTCAGGAAAATTCCATTTTTCCGCAATAAGCCCCCCTATCTCTGCATGGCTAATCCCGATAGAAATCTCCTCAAGTATTGATGAAGATCTGAGCTGTTTATTTTTAGTTATCTCTGAAATTGTATCAACAATAGACCGGTCTGTTGAAAGAAGAACAATTTTCCCAATATCATGAAGGAGCCCTGAAATAAAAACAGACTCGGAAATGGAATTAAGATTTTTCTTTTTTGCTATCATTCTGCCGTAATATGCAACGCGTATACAATGATCCCAGATTGCTTCAAATTTTTTATACCTGTCATTCAAAATTTTTCTTGAAGCGCTTGCAGTAAGAATAAGATTCAGATTGCTGAAACCTATTATTTTTACAGCCTCTTTAATTGTAGTAATCCGTTTCCCTGTTACAAAACCGGCAGAGTTTGATAATTTTAGCACGTCAGCCGTGAGGGAGGGATCCTTAACAATATTCACTGCAATTTCATCCAGAGTAGTATCAGGAGAGCTGCACATACGCTGCAGTGTCATAATATTTTCCGGGAAAGCGGGTAGCGAACTTACATCTTCAAGAACCCTCCGTTTAACCTCTGTAACGACTTTCTCCTCTTTAAGCTCCCTTGGAATTTTAATAGTAACTGTAACCCCTTTTTTATCTGAATCAATTGAAAAATTTCCCGCTCCTATGCCGGAATTTTTAAGTAGAAAAATCATAAGAATAAGCCCAAGTCCGGCACCTTCAGTAGGATCATAAACATCATTATAAGCATCAGTCAAAGTTTCGTATTCCTCTGCCTTCTGTATTCTCATGTGAATCCGGTTAAATTCCTCCTGGATAATCGGCACATTATTAAAAACCGTAAGGCGAAGACTATTCTCTTTTACTGAAAAAGTGATTGTTATATTGTAATCACTCGCTTTTACTATAGAAACCACTGAATCAAGATTATAAAGGAAATTATCCTTAAATGCCGGCATAGCATCTTCATATAATTCCGGATCATTAATATCTATTCCTTCACTTAAAAAATACATGCGCTTAAGATTAGCCTTAAACGCGTTAAATATTATTTCCCTGACTATGGTTATAACAGTTTCCAGAAGGAAAATATTCCCCATTCTGGCAAGAACCTTGAGGAGAATTGTATTTACAAGTACCAGTGAACTTTCATCAATAAACTTGAAAGTAAGGGTCACATCCTCCCCTTTCAGTACCTTCTCCGGGTAATTTTTATCATCAATTAATATCATTTCCTGATTCTTTTATTAAGGATTTTGAGCATATTTTTCTATTGTCCCATAATTATTTTATCGGTACATTTCACTATTTATATTAAATCATCACCCTTCCTTATTCAATTTTTAATTTTTTTTAAAGTCAGATTAATTTTTTCTCCATCTACAAGCATATATATCTCATCCATGCCCCATGCAGCAGCAATTTTTTCATTAATTATAAGCTCATCAACCCTGTAGTCAGTTAAAAGCCTTCTGCAAAACCGTATATTAGGGAAGGAATATTCCTCCATTTCAACAACAAGGGGATTTATATTACTTTTTCTAAAATAATCAAAAATCATACGCCCCTCCCCCTGATCTTTAATCATCAGCTTAACCAGGGCTGCTTCCCCTGGATAAACTTCAACAGAGGAACCTCCTGAAGATATAATAATCGATTTCAGGTCTTCCGGATAAGATCTTTCCAAAGCTGCAAAGGCTATAATTATTGAGACAGCAACAGCAAGGAGCTTAAACCTTCTGATCTTTTTAAAATTCAGAATGGGTGTGAGGGATAGTATAAATGCAGCCGGAAGAAGAACAGATACTGATTCAGTATAATAATTTAATGACATCGCTGAAAAAATATCGGTTACTGTCACAAGAATTTTATAAAAAAAATGAGTCACCTCCCCGGTCAGACAGCCGAGTATACTGCTGAATGGCGATATTACCAGGGCGGTAAGTGATGTAATCATTACTGCAGTAATGAGAGGAATAGCAGCAAGATTTGCAGGTAAGGAAGCCAGATTAATCTGCTCCATATGATAAAAAATCACCGGAGCTGTTACTGACTGAGCAGCAAGGGTAACAGCAAAAGAATCGCGGAAAAAGGGGGGGAAAGAACTGAATGCACCGGCATAACCCCTGTAAAACATAATTATACCTGCAGTAGCTCCAAAGCTGAGCTGAAAGCCGGCACTGTATATTTCCCATGGCATAACAAGAAGAATGACCGATCCGGCAATGAAAAGAGAATTTAAAGGATTGACAGGCCTGTTCAAAAGTATCTGCATATAGACCACTCCAAACATAACAGAAGCCCTGAAGAGAGATACGGGCATATCTGTAACCAGAAAATATGACAGCACAAGAACCAGTGAACAGCCCAATAAAAATTTTCTGTCAAAGCCCATGAAAAGAAAAATCATGGGGATTGATGCAATAATCCCAACATGAAGCCCTGATGCGGCAAGGACATGAAGTATACCGGAATCCCGGAAACCTGCAACAACCCTGCTGCTTATATAATTTCTATTCCCTGAATATAGGGCTTTAATAAGTCCGGAACTCTCAGCAGGGAACAAAAAGCCGATTCTGCTTAAAAGCACATTTTTAGCCCTTTCCCCGAAACTCTCCCCTTTGGAAATTAAGGTAATATCATCAGGGAAGGCATATACCCGGAAGTGTACCCCCTCCCTGTATAATTTTTTTAAAAATGAATTCCCCTTAACAGGATCACTCCTCTTTATTACTTTGTGAATCAGAACAGTATCCCCTGAAGAAATGTCAAGGCTCCCCTGCACAAAAAGGTACCCCCTGATTTCCCCCCCTTCCTGCGGGGCATAATTAAAATAGTATTCAATACCAGTTCTCATAAGCCTTTGTTCAGTAATGGTTACAACCGGAGAATCTATCTCATCAGGGAGGGCAGTTAAAGATATTCGTTCACTGATTTTTAGATACAGCAAAGATGATACAATTGAAAATAATAATACAGAGAAAAAAGCAGTGAATAAAACACCGATCATACCATTTCTTAAAATAAGAGGGGAAAAAGAATAAAGTAACAGAGAAAAAAGAAGAAGAAAAGTAATAGAAGATATCAGAACAGGTAAACCTGGGGAAATATCCCCTTCACTATAAAAAAACAAAATAACAGCAGCAATAAAAGCAAATATTGGGACTGAAGGTAGCCCCGTAATCCCTGATCTGCCTCTATATCCGTCCAACCCTGTAAACCAGTCCCAGGTTTGTACCGAAAGAAATTTGTGTAGACCCTTCCCCCATTCCAAAAGAGCCGTATCTGGCAAAAACATCAAAGAATACTTTCCAGGTTTCAGAAAGAGTAATCACTGCGGATAAAGGGATCTGCAATCCTGCACTCCCCTTATGATCGCTATTTGATAGCGCTGTTAATGAATAGAGTCCTAAACCGGTACCTGCTGAGAGATAATTATTGATTTCCCAGAGATATTTCCCCTGTATAGATGCCTCTAAAAGATCAAGGTTAAAATCGTAGCTGCTTCTGGTATATTTAATCTGGAAATCTCCACAAAAACTTTCAACAAATATCTGCAAAGAGAGGCCGCCGGATAATGAAAGACCGGACATATTTTTTGTACCCTGCTCTGTTTCAAACCAGTCCTTATATTCTACCTTGTCATGGGAAATAGAGAAGACCGGTCCAAGATATGTATAATTAAGCCCTGACAGCTCCTTTACAGACTGGGAGGATAGATACCCTGAACCTGAAAAAAATATTATAAGAAGCAGATATATGTACCTGATCAAAGCATTTAACCTTTCTACTGAATATTAAGAGGATTGTTTACCCTCTGTGCATTTGCCGGTACTTCAAAATTAAAAGTTCCGGGTAAAACAGTAGCTGCTGTACTTATATTCGATAAAGTAAAGGTGTATGTAAAACCATCTTTACTTTTTAATACAGCCTTTTTAAGGAAGAAGGAGGAATCAAGCATAAGTGTCACCTCCTGGTAGTGGCGGCTTTCATTTTTAAGCTTTACAATATATCCGCTCGGGCCCTGATCTGTTAATAGAGCCATGTAACCGTTAGTAAATGATGTTATCCCCCCTGAACCGTCACGGGATAATTCCTGCACGCCAACAATATTACTTGCAGGGGAGTATACCCAGAGAGTACGGCCATTAGAAACAACTGTCCTTCCAGCCGGATTGGAAAACTTAATATGGATCCTACCGGGATTAAGATACTTGAAATTACCTGTATAGGATACACCGGATGAAGTTGTCCAGGATATAACCCCTGTCATTTTCTCAATGCCGTTCATACGCGCTCTGAACTTCGAAAGCGCTTCATCACCTGTCACAGAAAACAGGGGATTAAAAGATAGAACCAGAAAAACAGTCAAAATAATTTTTATCTTCATTATATGAATCCTTTTATCTATACATTATATATACGAATTTTATCATATTTTTTTTGATTTTTTTGATGAAATATCAGAAAATCTGCCAAAAAAATAACAGTATAAGGATAATTTCATTTAAATGGAAAATTATGTAAAGGAATAATTCTTCAAAAAATTACATGAAATAATAGATACATTTTGCTTGACAACTCATCTTTCCAGGCTTTTAGTGGGGTCAGCAGAAAAAAAGGTGAGTTGACACATGAAAAAGATTTTAATAATTGAAGATGATGATGCCATCAGGGAAAGCCTGACTGAAATTCTTCTGCTTAATAATTACGAAGTTTTAGCTACAGATAATGCACTGGAAGTTAGTGATATTATCATTAATTTTAAGCCTGATATTCTTATAACAGATATAATTATGCCAGATAAAGACGGCATTGAAATAATAATAGAGATACGAAAAAAATATCCTGATATAGTTCTCATAGCTATTTCCGGGGGTGGTAGAATCGATTCAGAAAGCTATCTGAATACGGCAAGATATCTTGGAGCAAATGCTACACTGAAAAAACCTTTTACCCATGATCAGCTTCTGGACATGATTAAAAATATTCACTAAATGCTATCAGCAGATAATGCGATGAACCGATAATCTGTTAATAATTTCTAATTTTTGCAATATAAACCTGATGGCCAATCCTTCCGATATGCTAATAAGAAAAACAGAATCTGCTGATATTGACTCTTTATTTGAAATTGAAAAAGAATCAATTGGCCTATGGTCTAAAAAGCAGTTTTCAGATGAATTAGATTACTCCTTCTCAATATTTCTTACAGCTTTTATTGATTCAGATCCGGCGGGATATATTTCCGCGTGGAAAGTTGCAGATGAATTGCAGATAAACAGCATTGCAGTAAAAACATGTTACAGGGGTATGGGAATAGGGAGAAAACTGATTGATGAGGCAATTAAGCTTTACAGCGAAGGGGGACCATCCAAGATAGTACTTGAAGTTTCTAAAAGTAATATAACAGCTCGAAAATTTTACGAAAAATACGGTTTTATTATAATCGGTCTTCGTAAAAGCTTTTATATAAATGATGATGCCCTGATTATGGAGAAAAATATTTAGATGAAGATAAAAAGCGCTGAATTTTTAAAAAGCTGCACATCCTCTGAACAATTCCCTGAATTTGAATATCCCGAGTTCGCCTTTTTCGGCAGATCGAATGTAGGGAAATCATCTCTCCTTAATATGCTGCTGGGGAAAAAAGACCTGGTTAAAACCGGATCAAGACCCGGTGTTACTACTATGATTAATTTTTTCATTGTTAATGACAACAAATCATTTGTGGATCTCCCCGGATTCGGATATGCAAAACTTCCCGCACCAATGAGAAAAAAATTTATGCCCCTTATAAAGGAATATGTGCAGAACAGAAAAAACCTCAAACTCGCATTTATGCTTGTTGATATAAGAAGAACCCCGGGGAACTACGAAGAGGAAATCATTGCCTTCCTCACTGACCGGGAAATCCCTGTTGCAATTACAATTACTAAATCAGACAAATTATCGAAAAACCAGCGGGCAAAAAGGATAAAGGAAATTGAAACATCACTGGGAGTAAGCAGCGACTCAATCTTTCTCTCATCAGCAACTACAGGTGAAGGGAAACGTGAATTATTAAGTCTTATAACAGAGATAAGCCTCCCCTCTTCCTGAATTTATTACCGTAATATTATTCATTTGATTTTTATTCTAAAGCTGTGTCATTAGATAAAGAATTCTGCTCGCCTTCTCTTTGGGAAAAAGCGTTATAAGGAAAGCTGTTATGCTGACACGCCCCTCAGCTAATGCTTCTGCATCCATCTGTCTCAGCACATCAATAATCAGAGGGTCCTCCCACTTTTCCATAATTTTTACAGATTCTTCAGGGGGCATATTCGCCATCTTATTAGCAAGAACCTCAACATTTTTCCTGTATCCTGAATATTTATTCTTATCCTCTTCCAGCTTCCGTCTTTCCAGTTCAAGGCCTTTTTTAACTTCAGCAAGTTTCCCCTTTTCAGCATTAAGCTCCCCTTCTCTTTCAGAAAGAAGAGCCTCTCTTCTGTCAAGTTCCTCAACCCGTTCCAGGAGCCTGTCCTTTTCTTTGAGGAACTCCTCTCTCTGGATAAGGGAGGGTTCGTCACCCCCGGCCTCCATTACTGATACCGGTTCAGACCTGAATTTTCTCGCATAGGTGGAAAGATCCATAAGGCCGATATAATCGAGCCAGAAAACCCCGATAGCTGAAAGGAAAATAATCAGCAGCAGTAGATATAATACTTTTGACCTGTCAGAAACTCCTCTCATCTCAACCTCTCACCCTTACCTGCTCTTTTAATATTATTTATCATCACTAATATAAAAATCAATCACCTTTTTCGCATATTCACCGCTTTTACTTTTTACAGCTGAATCATTATCATTCCCTGCTGATCGATATGCTTCAAGGGCTTTCATGTAATCACCTTTATTACTCTCAAGAAGATCGCTTAGAAGATTAATCCCCCCTTTCACATTCTCCTCCGGATTAAAGGGATCAGTAATGCCGAGCCTGTCTGCAATTGAAGGCATGAGCTGCATAAGCCCCAGTGCTCCATCAGGAGAAACAGCTTCATTATTATAATCTGAACCGGATTTCACCAGAGCCTTAACAAGGTCAGGAGAAACACCTTTTTCCCCTGAATAAAAGGATATAATATCTTCAATTTCACCCTTTGATACGGGGCGGTCGCTATGAAGGAGAGGGATATTTTTATCCCCATAAGATTGATCAACCATTCTGCTGAAACCGGGTTCTGCCTGAGATTTATCCTTTGCAGAAGGGGGAACAATACCGAACCTGCTCCTGATATCATTAATCCTTGCCATTATGCTGAACATGCCGTCTATCATGTTACTGCTCCTGGTTCATCCTTTTTATAAAAATTTTCTGGTTCATATCGTCATTCTCTTTCGCGATCTCCCTGTTCACCTCATAATCGTATTCAGCAAATTTTCTCTCTTTAAGTTTTTCTACAATTTTTTTCTCTCTGGAAGCCTCAACCAGTTTCTCCCTTACACCTTGAATTTGAGGCTCCATAGAAAGGGCTTTTTTTTCAGACTCCCCAATCGCTCTCAAAGAAACATCCCTGTAGCGCATTAGTGACATTATTTTTTCAGGGGAAAAGATACCCCTTGCCATATCGTTTTTCTGCTGTAACTCATATGATTTAATTTTATTCTGCATCTCCTCCTGAATCATCCTTTCTCTGTTCTGAATGGCAAGAATTTTCATCAGCTCATTACGGATCTCCAACTCTTTCGCTTCACGTATATCAAGAAGTTTCTGCAGCCTGAATTTGAATTTTTTCATTTCAGATCATTACCTTATAACTCTGGCAAATGCGGGTGAACGTGTCTCTACCGGTTTCTGTTTAGTCTCAGTAACTTCAGGCATAACCATATTTACCAGTTTTTCACGGGTCGATTCCAGAGTCTCCTTTTCAAAAATCCCCTGCTTCAGAAAATCATTCATCTGTCCCATCATTGCAATAGCCCTGTCAACAAGGGGGTTAGCTCCCCGCACATAACCGCCCAGATTGATGAGATCCTCCGCCTCAGTATAGGCTGAAAGAATTTCACGAAAAATCATTGAAGCTTTAAGATGCTTCTCATCTACAACATCCTTCATACATCTTGAGACTGAAGCTAGAATATCAATAGCAGGATAGTGACCGCGATTTGCTATTTTTCTATCAAGAACAATATGGCCGTCCAGTATACCCCGGGCAGCATCAGCAATAGGCTCGTTCATATCATCACCTTCAACCAGAACACTGTAGAAACCGGTTATACTTCCGCCTGTATTGCTTGTACCTGCACGTTCCAGCAGTTTGGGAATCAATGAAAATACTGATGGCGGATAACCCCTTGTTGCTGAAGGCTCACCTGCAGCCAGACCAACCTCCCTCTGTGCCATGGCAAAGCGGGTTACCGAGTCCATAAGGAGATTTACAGCAAGACCCTGATCACGGAAATATTCCGCTATCGCATGAGCAAGGAACGCCCCTCTAAGGCGAAGCATGGGGGGCTGATCAGATGTGGCTGCAATAACAACAGACCTTTTGAGTCCCTCCGGTCCAAGCTCCTTTTCAATAAAATCCTTAACTTCCCGTCCACGCTCACCAATGAGCGCGATTACATTCACATCAGCATTTGTATACCTGGCAATCATACCTATAACTGTAGATTTACCAACACCTGAACCTGAGAATATACCAATCCGCTGCCCCCTCCCCACAGTGATGAGGCCGTCAATAGCCCTTATCCCCACTGAAAGAGGCTCCTCTATTACTGTACGGTTAAGTGGATTTATCTCTCTCCCCTCAACCGGATATCTTACAGCTGAATAAATTTCTCCCCTGCTATCGAGAGGTTTCCCTACACCTGAAAGCACACGTCCCAGCAGTTCCTTACCTACAGGTACTGTCAGAGAAGTACCGACTGCATAGACTTCAGCACCCGGTACCACCCCTTTCATCTCCCCGATAGGCATAAGTATTACCCTGTTCCGGTTAAAACCAACCACTTCAGCATAGAGATACTGGCTCTCTCCGGTTTTTATTCTGCAGAGATCCCCATATCTTACCGCCGGCCCCACACTTTCAATTATAAGCCCCACAATCCTTTCCACTTTACCGGAAAATTTAATTACATCAATATCCTCAATAATCTGCTTATACTTTGAAAGGATATCAACCTTTTCATGTGGAAGAATCTTTATCAATATTATGTCTCCTTGAACTCCATTAAAAACCGGGCCTGAATAATTCCGGCCCGCTTATACAAACTAAAGTGTTGTAGTATTCCTTATTGCTTCTTCAATAGCATCAAGCTGAGTTGATATTCTCGCATCAATTGCCCCCACATCTGTCTCAATAATACATCCGCCCCTTTCAACCCTTGAATCTTCGTAAATATTGACTTTCTTGAGTGACTCCATCATCTTAATAAGCTCATCCTTATGAGCAGTGGTCATGTCAAGGTCAGCAAAGTTGACCCGTATATCAATTCTATCCCTGTCCTTAACGCGCTTAATAGCTTCTTTTATATTATTTATTACGACTTCACGACGCTCAACAATTTCATCTTTAATAACTTTTCTGGAAATCATAAGTATCATCTCTGTCATAAGCTTTTCTGATGACTTAATGATTTCATCCCTGATATCTACCGCTGTAGAAACTATAGTACCAAGCCTGTCTATAAGGCGCATTACCTCAGCCTGCCCCTCTTTGTATCCTTCCTCACGGCCAGCCTCATGACCCTTCATATAAGCATCATGTTCAATTTCCGATACTTTTTTTTCAGCTTCAAGTATTATCTTTTCCGCCTCAAAACTGCTCTTTTCAATCTCCCGTTCAGCTTCAGCTCTATGACGCTCTGTTTCGATTTTTATCTGCTCACGTACTTTCTCAAGTTCTGAAAAAGCTGCTGATTTCCCCTCTTCCTCAATCTGTGCAGCCCTGCTCCTGGCCTGCTCCAGCATTTTATTGACTTCCTCTTCGGTTTCCCTTCTATACCTTTCGAGCTCAGCCTCCATCTCCTCAATAGAAGGGCCCTGGTAAATATCAATAGGATTCCCCTCTTCATCCATTTCAAATTCCTGATACTCATCTGCATCAATAAGGTTTTTCTGGTATCGTGCAGGAAGTTCAACCTGCTTAACAGCAGATGCCTGTGATATTTCTGAAGGCTTAAATACTAATTTAGACAACGAGTTCCTCCTCACCGGCACGGGCAACAACTATATCTCCGGCATCTTCAAGTTTTCGTATAATATTAACAATCTTCTGCTGCGATTCCTCAACATCTCTAAGTCTTATGGGGCCCATAAAATCCATATCCTCCCTGAGTAGTGAAGCAGCACGCTTTGACATATTTCTGAATATTTTCTCCTGAACCTCAGCATCAACCCCCTTAAGGGCTTTTGCCAGCTCCTGGGTATCAACCTCACGAAGAACCTTCTGAATAGATCTGTCATCAAGGAGTACAATATCCTCAAAAACGAACATCCTCTTCTTGATCTCTTCAGCGAGTTCGGGATCCTCCTCCTCAAGGGCCTCAATAATAATTTTTTCTGTTCCACGGTCAACATTGTTAAGTATCTCAACAATTGTATCAATACCACCCGCCTGTGTAAAATCCTCACTGGCAAGAGTGGAAAGCTTTCTTTCAAGTACACGCTCAACCTCACGAAGTACATCTGGTGAAGTCCGTTTCATCTCAGCGATTCTCCGGGCTACGTCAGCCTGAATATTATGAGGGAGTTCAGCAAGAATCTGCGCAGCCTTCTGCGGATCAAGATATGCAAGTATAAGTGCAATAGTCTGAGGATGTTCCCCCTGAATAAAGTTAAGCAGATGACTCGGGTCAGTCCTCCTTATAAAGTCAAAGGGCCTCACCTGTAGAGATGAAGTAAGCCTGTTTACAATATCAATAGCCTTTTGAGTACCAAGAGCCCTTTCAAGAACATCTCTGGCATAGTCTATTCCACCCTGTGAAATAAACTCCTGAGCCATCATCATTTCCTGAAATTCATGGAGAACCCTGTCTTTATCATCGGGCTCTATCTTGTCAAGTCGGGCTATTTCAAATGTGAGCTGCTCAATTTCGTCTTCCCTGAGATGCTTGAATATTTCGGAAGAAACATCGGAACCGAGAGAGACGAGAAAAATTGCAGCCTTCTGTCGCCCGGTAAGTTGTGATTTTTTAGACTGAAGCATCTCATGTCTCCGTTTATGTATATAAAAAGATTTGAAGCTGTTAATCCTGTAACAGCTTCAAATAATCCTTCTTTACTATATTATATCGTCAGAAACCGGGGATTGTCAAATTAAAAAATTCTAATCCTCGGCCAGCCATGTCCTTAAAAGCTGTGCCACTTCATCCGGCCTCTCCTTAGCCATCTGAAGAGCGCTCTCCTGAAGTTCAAGCCGCGCCCTGTCCTCAAGGGAAAGTTCAACAGATATCCCCTCCTCTTCAGCTGCCTTAAGTGCAGCTTCACGCATACGCTGCTGCTCCAGAGCAAGAGCCTCCTCCCTGGCACGCCTTCTCCGCTCCATCTCCTTCTGCACTGCTCTGAAAAGGATAAAACCGACAAAAAGAGCCACAACACCGATTAAAGCAGCAAGGAGAATCTTCTTCATCTGCTCTCTTTTGCGGTATTCATCACGGAGGGAGTTCCAGTAATCGGTTCTGTCAAACATAATGTTTTCAACAGCAACCTGATCCCCTCTAATATCATTAAAATTGATTGCTTTTTTTACTACATTCTCAGCTTTCCTGAGCTCATCCTCCGGTATTTCCAGCTGAATCGGTTTTTTATTCGGATCAAGATCGTATTCTCCGCTGGGAAGCCTGGGGAGATCCTGGATACCGTCAATAACAATTGCAACTGAGACACGGGTTATATCATAGGGAGCACGCTGAATGTCTCTGGTTGTTTTATTTATGGCATGATTTCTTATATTTTCCTGTTTATCATACTTGGCAAACTGATCATCACTGGCCTTATACCCTGGAGGCTTATTCCCCTCTGTGCCTGCAGGCCCTTCAGGATTCCAGCCATGGCCCTGAAATTTCTCCTCAGTTGTCTTTTCAGAAAGGACAAGTGAGTCCTGCACCTTCCGTTCAGAATAGGGGGTGCGGGGGTTATCAGGAACCATTACAATAGGTGTATGCTCCTCCTGCTGCTCTGAGATTTTATCCCAGTTAAAATCCATATTAAGACGGACTATCTGAATTCTATCCGATGAATATATCCTTTCCAGGCCTTCACGAATCTCTTTTAAAAGCTTGACCCGCGCCCTCTCCTCAATCTTTCTTCTATGCTCAATAATTGTATATTCTTTCTTTTCATTTTCAAAATCATCATCAAAATCGGAAATTATTTTACCGAAATTATCAGTAACTGTCACATACTCCGGCTTAAGCCTGTTCCCTACAGCCCTGGAAACAAGAAATGTTATACCTCTAATCTCTTTATGACTCAGTTTTTCAAAACCTGGCGCAAGATGAACAGTTACAGCAGCAGTATATGGAGTATCCTTGTCTGAATAAAGGCTATCCTCGGACATGGCAATTTCTACAGAGGCTTTTTCAATATTTTTAAGAGACTCAAGGTGTTTGATTATTTCACCCCGCAGTGCCCTCATGTACTTGATATCCAGCTCCCGGTCGGTTTCAGTCCACCTGGAAACATCAAAAAGCTGGTAACCGGGGATACCTTTGGGGATCATATCCTCCTGAGCCAGCTTAGTAACAATAATCACTCTATCTTTAGGACGGACAAGAATATTAGCGGTACCTGAAACTTCGTAGAAGTACCCCATTTCATCGAGTTTTTTAGTTACCTGCCCGAAGTCATTGGCGCTCAATCCGGTAAAGAGGGGGATATTGGGCTCACTGCTCGACACAGTAAAAAGGGTAATAAAAGAAGCAATTACAACCGCAGTCACAACACCAATGATTATCCGCTTGGTATTATCAAGTTTTGCAAAAACCTCTTTCAACTGTGTTAATGTTTTTTGAAAAAAATCACCCATGATACGGCCCCCTGCAACGGAAATTAATATAATGAGACATAATACTTCTACAAAAAAGAAGATAAAATGTCAATTAATTTCCTAAAAAAACCTCCATTAATGTCATCTTTTTGCCAGATGATGACCTCTTGAAAATTTCAGCAATTTCAGATTTAACCCCCCTTAAAAAGGGGGATTAAATGTTTATCTCAGGTTAATCAATTCCTTGTAAGCATTAATTGCCCCGTCTCTCACTGCCTTGGTCAGAGATATGGCTATTTCAGCTTTCTGAGTGGAGATCATTACCTGGTGTATATCAACCGATTCCGGCTCATAAATCATTTTCTGCATCATTTTTTCAGAATCAAGCTGAAGATCATTAACCTGCTTAACAGCATTATTAAGCATATCACCGAAAGATCCGGACACATCATCACCCGGTCTCCGCACAATAGGCTCCCCTGTATAATGCAAAGGCTCCGTGGTCATCATCTTTACAATATTTCCTGACACCATATTTTCAATAATCATAACTACACTCCAATGTTTTTATTATTATTTCCGATTATCCTGCATATCTCATTTCAACTTTTGCATCGAGCCGCGTTTCCCTTTCAAGGCCGGCAGGCTTGTCATTCCTCTTTGTATTTATTCTTCCTGACAGGTCATGAGACACTCTGACATCGTTTAAACTCATTTTTTCTCTGAACATGGCACTTCCCCCTTACCTTAACCCGTTATTCTCCCTATTTCCAGGGCTTTGCCGAACATGGACTTGGCATTATTTACAATCATTACATTAGCCTCATAAGACCTTGATGCAGATATAAGATCCGTCATTTCCATTACCACATTTACATTAGGCATTTTAACATACCCTTTTTCCGGGCCTGTATTAATCGCATCAGGATGTGTGGGATCATAAACCATCTTAAAAGGCTCTTTGTCATTATCAATCTTAACAATCCTGACCCCCTGCCCCTCTCCATGATGAATTCTGTCCGGAACAAGGGGTGACTTATAATTAGGCCTTATATTAATTGGAGCAAAAATCGCCCTTTTCCGTACATAGGGCCCGTCACCCTCGGGTGTTCTTGTGGTATTGGCATTGGCAATATTACTGCTTATAAGATCCATTCTCAATCTCTGGGCAGTAAGCCCTGTTGATGCTATATTAAAACTGTCGAACATTCCCATAGAAATTACCCCTTTAAAGCTTTATCAGGCCTGCTTCATCACAAGTTTAATCATTTTATAATTATGATTAAGTGCAGTAACAAAGGCATTATACCTCATCATATTTTTTGAGGCGTCAACCATCTCCTTCTCTATATCAACATTGTTTCCGTCATTTCTGTAAATAGTTGTGTAATCAAGATTCACCCTGGGCTGAACAGAACGCAAATCCCTCTCAACAAAAAATGGTATATGCTTCTCATTTGTTAAAATTGCGGGGAGTTTATTAGAAGGATCCTCCCTCTCCCTTACAGCCCTTTTAAGCTCGCTTTCAAAGTTTACCTCACTCCTTTTAAAATGAGGAACATCAACATTGGCAATATTATTTGCAATAACCTTCCTTCTGGAGGATTCAACATCTAAGGATCTCTCAAGAAGATAGTTTGTTGTCATGTGATTTGACTGATTAAACATAAAAAACTCCTGAATGTACCTTTATGTAATCATATTCGGCAGAATGGGAAAATACATAAGAGTTTTTTTATGAGACATAATTTTTTTTTGATTTATAAAAAAATCCCTTTCCAGGGATCATAGCCTCAATTCAAGTTTAAAATGCGACAAGATATTAGCCCGTAAGAAGAATTGACTCAAGTTCCCATATTGAGTCTGCTATATGTAAGGCGCCGGCTGAAACAAGCTCATCCCTGGTGCCGAAGCCCCAGGTAACGCCTATTGAATCGATATGGCTCAGATTAGCCCCTTCTATGTCAAACTTCCTGTCACCGGCCATTACAGAAAATTTACGCTCTTCATCAGACAAGGTGGAAAGGGCATACTCAACCACCTCCGATTTTAAACCCATGGAACCATCCATATTGCTTCCGGCAACAACATCAAAATATGATGCAATATTAAAATGCTCAAGAACCCTGCCCGCATAAACTGCAGGCTTTGAAGTGGCCAGAAAAAGTTTTTTCCCTTTACTGCAAAGCCCCTCAAGCATTTCCGGTATACCTGGATAAATGCTGTTTTCGTAAATCCCTTTTACCGAGAAATATTCCCTGTAATAAGCTACTGCCTCCTCCGCCTTTCGGGGTGAAAATGAATAGTACTCCATAAATGATTCACGAAGAGGGGGCCCTATAAACTTGAGCAGTTCACTTTTTTCTGCAGAGATGCCGTATTTATTCAATGCATGCTTAATAGAGTTTGTGATCCCCTCAGACGGATCTGTGAGTGTTCCGTCCAGATCAAGAAGTATATACCTGTAATTTTTCATTTCAATTTAAAGAATCCCCTTATCCCTGCTCCAGAGCACAGAACTCTGAATCAGTTCAATTGAATTCTTCAGCCCCAGCTTATACTTAATGCCCGACTTATGATTATCCACTGTATTGACGCTTATTTCTAAAAGGGATGAAATTTCCCTTGAAGTGAGCCCCTTACCTGTAAGACTGTAAATCTCCAGCTCCCTGTCAGATAAAAGCCTTACAGGATCAAGTTCAATGTTTTCCACTCCACCCACATACTTCTGAAGGATCATTGATGATATATTTTCGCTAAGGCAGAGCTCATTTCTGAAAATCCGCTCAATTGAAAGGATTATTGTTTCCGGGGATTCAGTTTTCATAATATAGCCGCTGGCTCCGGCTTTTAATACGCGCTCGGCATAAATATTTTCATCAAGCATTGAAAGCACAAGAACTTTTATGCCGGGATTCTGCTTTAAAACTTCGATTATAAAATCGATACCCTTTGCTGTACCGGGGAATATATCCATCACCAGCACATGAGGCTCTGCTGACTTCACAGCTTCAATTGAATTTTCATAATACAAAGATGTGCCATTTACCCTGCATGATGAGGACCTGGAGATAACAAGTTCAAGTCCTGCAGTAAAAACAGGCTGAGGATCAACAATAAAAACATCTATCTTTTTTTTCTGGTGTATAGTGCTTTTCAATTTTTCACACCGCGAATCAATTCTTCAAATCCCATTCAACCATCATACGCACCAGCTCAGGAAACTTAACCTCAGGCTTCCACCCCAACTTCTCTGCCGCTTTTGCAGGACTCCCTATAAGGATATCAACCTCAGCAGGCCTGTAAAAATCGGGGGATACTTCAATTAAAACTTTGCCGGTTTTTCTATCTATCCCCTTTTCTGCAACTCCTTCCCCGTCCCATTCTATCTCTGCGTCAATATATTTAAATGCCTCAACCACAAAATCACGTATAGAATGAGTGTCTCCTGTTGCAAGAACATAATCATCAGCTTCATCCTGCTGGAGCATAAGTCTCATCCCTTCAACATAATCACCTGCAAACCCCCAGTCCCTCTTAGAATCGAGATTACCCAGAACAACACTCTTCTGATTACCCTTTTTTATTGCAGCAGCAGCCATCGTTATTTTCTTTGTAACAAACTCAAGGCCTCTCAACGGTGATTCGTGATTAAATAAAATTCCGCTGCATGCATACATGTTATAGGACTCCCTGTAATTAACAGTTGCCCAGTGAGCATAAAGCTTTGCAACCCCGTAAGGGCTGCGGGGATGAAAAGGTGTATCCTCTGTCTGAGGGATCTCCCTAACCTTGCCAAACATTTCACTTGTAGATGCCTGATAAAATTTCATGCCTGGGTTCACCAGCCGTATCGCCTCAAGGAGCCTAATTACACCCATTGCATTGATATCAGATGTTACAATAGGCTGATCAAAAGATGTCCCCACAAAACTCTGTGCTGCCAGATTGTAAACTTCATCAGGATTTATTTTTTCGATCACCCTGAGAATATTTGTCACCTCAAGAAGATCCATATAGACAGTCTTTATATCATTCTTAATTCCAAGTTCATTAAGACGCCAGTAAGTGGTATCTCCGCTTCTTCTGTCTGCACCGTAAACTTCGTACCCTTTTTTTAGAAGATTTTCTGCAAGGTAGGCTCCATCCTGCCCCCTTATGCCGGTGATAAGAGCTTTTTTTGTCATATTAATCCCTTTACGGCTTTAAAGCCGGATATTTTCATTATTTTAGTATATAGCAGGGAATCCCGCTGATCGACAAAATTAAGATTAAGGTATGTTTACTGTCAAGATGTTTTAACTCAATATTATTCTCTGAAAAATTGAAAAGGGAATACTCCCCGGATTAAAGCACCTTCAGCAATATTTGATTAACATGCGCCCCGTAATTACTTCCTGAATTTCTCCAGAATATCAATCGTATTCTCCGCAACATACCTGGCCTCATCATGGCTCAGGCCGGGATAAACCGGAAGTGAGACTGTTCTGCTGAAGACATATTCACTCCCGGGAAAATCACATGCCTCATATCCGCTCCCGCTGAAACAGGAAAACCTGTAGAGAGGAATAAAATGGACACTGGTGCTGATCCCGCGGCTTTTCATCTCCTCAATGAACTGATCCCTGTCAATAGTTACAGATTCTATATTAATTTTAAGAGGATAAAGATGCCAGGAGGAAATTCTTTCATCTCTCACAGTATAGGCTTCAGCAAGCCCGCAATTATTAAAATAATCATTATACCAACCGGCAATCTCACTACGCTGTTTGTTCATAGCATCACTCTTTTTAAGCTGCTCTATCCCTATTGCAGAACTTATATCTGTTGGATTATACTTATAGCCTGCCTCATCAACATCGTATCTCCAGCTCCCCTTATGGGAATATCTGTTCCAGGCATCCCTTGAAATACCGTGAAGCCGGAGCTTCCTCATCCTTTCAGCAAAAAGATCATTCCCTGTAGTTATCATCCCCCCCTCACCAGTGGTAAGAGTCTTGGTAGCATAAAAGCTGAAACAGGTAATATCGCCTATAGAGCCCACAGGGCGCCCCTTATAATAGGCAGGAAGCGAATGGGCAGCATCCTCAATTACATAAATACCCTTTGTTGCGGCAATTTCTATTATGGGGTCCATGTCGCAGGGCTGACCCGCATAATGAACCGGTATTACAGCCCTGGTTCTGCCGGTTATTTTTTTTTCAAAAGAAATGACATCAAGGAGATGTGTATCTTTTCCCACATCAGCAATAACAGGGATAGCACCGAAATAGGTTATCACTTCCCATGTAGCAATGAAGGTAACAGCAGGGATAATAACCTCATCACCGGGCTGCAGATCTATAGCCTTTAATGCAAGATGAAGTGCCGAGGTACAGGAGTTTACAGCAACAGCATTTGGCGCACCGGTATATGCGGAAAAATTCCTTTCAAACTCAAAGGTTTTTTCCCCCATTGTAAGCCAGCCGCTTTTAAGCACTTCAGTTACAGCATTGATTTCATTATCATCAATAAATGCCTTATGAAATGGTATCTTCATAAATAAAGTCTTTCCTGTAATGTTTATTCATAATCATGAATATCTGAAGTATCGAAGTCAAGTGCAAAATAGAATCCTTATCTCTAATCTGCCAAGATGGATGATAGCTGAATTTTATGGTATAAGTATAATTCAGCGGGTTGTCATTCCCGCGCAGGCGGGAATCTCATAACTCCAGATTTTTTCAGGAGATTCCGGCACTACGTTGTCACTTCGGCCGGAATGACAGAATTACCCCTAAAAATTATACCGATGTAATTTTATTACACCACGTAGCCATATAATAATTGACTATGGCAGGGTATTTCATATAAATATGACAATAAAATGCCTCTGGCTCATAAGCAAAAGTCAATTCAGGGAAAAGTTTAATATGACAGAATTAGTTAATTCACTCTTATCAAATAACATTATGGTTATTATAGGAATACTCCTTGCATCTTTGCTGGTCTACTCCATACTAAAAAGACTGCTGAAAATTATAATATTTTTTCTGATTATGCTGACTGTTTACACTGCTTATATGGTCTACAGCGGCCAGGAGGTTCCAGGTTCAACACAGAAATATATAGAGGACAGCGGAGAAAAAATCGATTCTCTTAAAAAAGGGGGAGAAACACTTTACAAAATTATGGATAGTTTAAAGCAGACTGAAAAACCAGGGGATTAATCCCACTTCTCTCTGTCAGCATAAATATAAAAATATAATTCATCGATTATGTTCTGCTCATCATCTTTTATCTCTGTGATCATGAGCCTGTAGTCACCAGGATCCAGACTTTTAATTTTGCCGTATACTATTCTCTTCTCAGAATCAGCATAATCGGTATAAGCAAGGATATCGACCCAGAGCAGTTCCTTTTTTAATAAAATCACCCCTAAGTTGACCCTCCCCCTGATACTGCTGAAGGTATAGATCCAATCCACTTCAACAGCACTGTCAAACTCCGGGCTATTTAATACTTTTCTGTAACCCTTGTCCTCAGGAAATTTAAATGCAAATTCCCCCTCAGGTCTCCCGCAGGAGAGAAGCCCGAGTGCAAAGAACAATAATATTACAGCGTTAATTCCTTTCATATTTATTCAACTTTATACTGATCTTTATTGAGCTCAATAATTTCATTACCTTTTCTGTCACCACGATTACCGGCGGCATTCCTGCTCTTCTCATCAAGTTTACTGTTGAGCTCTGCCGTGGTACGGCCAAGCCTGAAAATAAACTTTACCACACCTATAACGATATAAATAAGAACTACAAAAAAAATAATCTGGAAAACCCTTGCTATCATCACTCTCTCCGGTAAAAAATTCTACTCTCTGGTAACTTCAACAACTGCAAAATCGGGGGTAATGGAAATAGTTCTTTCTTCAATGTCAGGTATCCGTCCCTGAAGAATAATTGGAGCTTCCTGTTCTATCCTCCCCTTTTTATCAAGTTCATCTTCATCAATTTCAAGAAGAGATACATCAATTACTGCGGATAAAGGATAATCAACCCCCTTTTTTATCCCGCTCATAATTATATGAACCTTCACACTTTTAGTTTCCAATCTATACTTAAAGCCTTTTTTTACCTTCTGTAATATAACAGGTATTTCAAGCTCAGTTATATCAGAATAAGAGATAACAGGTATTGTTACATTAACACTCGATCTGCTATACTCTACCCCTTCAGCATTTAATCTTTCAATAGCAACATCCCTATTGATTATCTCACTTTTCCCATCAATGGAAATATCAGCGGTATAGAGAATGTCTGTCGTACCAAGCAGAGATTGAGCTCCCCTGAGTGTAATTGTATCTGGAACAACCTTTACCTTCCCTGCATGAAAACCGCTTGCAGGGGTACCGCTGAATTTCGGAACAACCTTAACCTCTTTCTCTACTGCCTTTTCAACAAAAACTTTTACCTCTTCAGGGAAGACCTTTATATCGATCCCTTCAGGGATTTCATTTCTGACATGCTCCACCTTATAATCGGAATACTCCCCCACTGAAGCTTTTGACAGATCAACAAAGATAACAATATTCCTGGCATTAACATTTTTCAAATCATCTTTCCTGCCCGAAATACGTACTACAGCATTTTTATGTGAGACCTTTGAAACAACAAGAGAATTATCACTGTTCCGGTAATCAACAGGTATATTAAACCTTAAGTCCCCGCTCCTGGTATTGGTTATATATCCCCACAGAATTACAGCAAGAATAATGCTGGCCAGCTTGGGAACCAGGTTTTTTCTTTTTGAAAAAGCAAAAAATTTATCTAAATATGATTTCATTAGATACTGTACTTCTCCTCATAAGCTGTCTTGGGATTCATAAAATAAAGAATTATATTTTTTAAATCAGCATTTTTAATTCCAGAAAACATACGCCCGTTAACCATAATTGAGATTTCGCCCCTTTCCTCAGAGGTGACAATAACAAGAGCATCTGTCTCTTCTGCAATGCCCAGGCCTGCCCTGTGCCTTGCGCCATGCTGTTTTTTCAGCTGTTTTGAATCGCTAAGAGGGAGATAACATGCAGCGCCTGCCACTCTCCCCTCCTGGATAATAAGTGCTCCATCATGAAGAGGTGTTAGAGGATAAAAAATAGTTCTTATGAGCTCCTCAGAAATTCCTGAATCAACAGCTACACCCGACTCAACATAGCTTTTAAGCCCTGTATTTCTTTCTATCACAATAAGTGAACCTATTTTTTCAGATGCCATTGCAAAAACAGCATTTACAAGTTCATCCAGCTGGAATGAATCTGTAGTGGAATCTGCAACAAGCCAGTTCTTCTGCCCGAACCTTGTTATAAGGCGCCTCAGCTCAGGCTGAAAAAGAATAATAACAGTAATTACCAGGTATGATGTAATATTTTTAATAAGCCAGTCCAGGGTATCGAGCTGAAGAAGCCCGGCTATAACTGCAACTATAAATATTACAACAACACCCTTAATAAGCTGAACCGCCCTGGTGTTTGTTAAAAAATTATAAATCCAGTAAAAAATATAGGCTACTATGAGTATATCTACAACATTCCTGAAATAGTCCCAGAAAGCCCCTGAAAAAAATACTATCCTGCTAAATAATTCATTCATCTGAATACTAAAACCTTTACCGGTATTTGCTTTCCCCTTTAATGCTCATATAATATTCATAATCTCTGTTTGTAACAGACGGAACTGCCGGTTTTTTTCAGAAAATCAATGCTCTCCATAGCAAGCCGGTGCGCCTTCACATCATGAACCCTTATAAATGCAGCCCCCCTGCTCACAGCAACAGCATTGAGCGCTATTGTAGCCGGAAGCCTGTCCTCTTCACTGCTGTAGAGTCTGCTGATAAGTGATTTTCTTGACAAGCCTATCAGTACAGGGAAACCTGTTTCAGTGAATCTTTCTATATTATTTATAATTGCGTAGTTCTGTTCAATGCTTTTACCAAAACCTATACCCGGATCAATAATAATTCTGCTTTTATCAACCCCTTCACTAATCGCTATGCTGGCAGATTCAGCTAAAAAATCAAGTATATCTTGAATAAGGTCATTGTAAATAGTATTTTTTTGCATATCTACGGGAGTTCCCTTAATATGCATAATAACAAGTTCTGCTTTATGCTCAGCCGCAACTCCAGCCATCCCTTTATCAAAGGAAAGACCGCTGATATCATTAATCATGACAGCACCGCACTTAAGAGCTTCAGCTGCCACTGCTGATTTAGTCGTATCAACAGATACAGATACTCCAATCTCCCGGGAAATTTTCTCAATAACAGGACAGATTCTGCCAATCTCCTCATCTGCAGAAACAGGGGAGGAACCTGGCCGGGTTGACTCTCCGCCCACATCTATTACATCTGCACCTTCTTTATACATATCCAGTGCCCGTTTAAAAGCTTTATCTAAAGAGATATAACGGCCGCCATCATAGAAGGAATCGGGTGTTACATTTAATATACCCATAATTTTTGTTTTTGTTACATTTGACATCAATAAACCTTTTAAAAAAGTATGCCAATAGACACAGTATTATTATAACCCAGATCTATTCTGTCAAAACTGAATGCATAGGAAACATCCATGCCCAGTAATTTTATTACAACACCGGATGAAAAATAATCATCCCTGAGTCCGCAAATAATTATAACCCTGCGGGACAGATCGTACTCAATAGCGCCGCCGAAAATAAAACCGGTCTGCTCCAGCCTTTTTGTACCATTGAATGCAATGCGGAATCCTGCATCACTTGTAATGGCTGCTCCGATGCTGAACTCAGGGTAAAAGAAATCGTAGCGCTTATCAAGCTCCGGTGAATTATAGGGTGTTAAAAAACTCCCCAGATCCCTTGCCATAAAACCTACTTTAAAGAAAGGGAGTAAATAAACCTGAACGCCCAGGTCTGCTCCGGCACCCGCGTACTGAGCATCATCAATAGATTCATATATCCCTTTTAAAGATACCCCGACAGATGCCACATTAGCTGAATAGGCATATGAAAAGTAAGCCACTGAACCTGAATATGCGGCTGTACCTGTTTTATTCCCCAGATCATCCCGTGTTTCAATACCGGTGGACATTATTGAATAAAACCCGGCCCCTGCCACACCCTTAAACAAACTGAATGCAAAACCTGTGAAAACCGCATCCCTTTCCGCGTCAAGTGCGGTATATGACACTCCGGCATCGACAAAAACTTTCTCATACCCTGACTCGGAAAAGCTGAGCAGATCCTCTTCAGTTATTTCATCAATACGGCCGGTCCTTGCTCTTTTGGTCACTTCTTCTTCAGTGAGCCTTGTTTTTCTCTTCAGCTCTGTGAGTCCCGCAGGATTCCAGTAAATTGAAAAAACATCATTTGCCAGAACCTCCCCTGTCATAGCTGCAGCAACATACCTTGCTCCTGCCCAGCCCCCTCTTGTGAATGCGCCCCTGGACCCTGCATTTTCAGAAAAAGCTGATTCTGTTAAAACAAAAAGTAGAGAAATTATAAATATATTTTTTATTATAACCTTCATTCAAAGGAACCTCTTTTAATATTTAACCAGAATACGAATCAGCTTTTTCCAGTAACCGCCGTCTTTATCACTGATCTCCACTTTAAGAATATAAAGGCCGGGCTTTACATATTCACCATTACTGCGTCTGCCGTTCCATATAATACCATTCACAACCGTAACAGTATCGCCATTTATGTCAAAAACAGTCACCTTAACATTATTGCCCGGCACAACAGAACCACCTGAATCAGGATAATCTATCGTTAATGTCCCTTTCCGCGGATCAAAGGGGACTGGATAGGCAACAACACTTTTTATATCAACTGCATGGAGAAGTGAAACTGAAAAGAATAAAAATAATAGAAGATAAGAAAGTTTTTTCATCAAAATCCACCTCAGGTGATCATTCTGCAGCAAAATCAGATCAATTATACTTAAAAATTAAAAAGAGGGTCAAGAATTATTCTCAGGAGAATAAAATAAAAGGGGCTGTCCCGATTTTTCACGGTACAGCCCCGATTTATTGAAGAATTGCAGCAATGATCATCTCACTCATTCAGCATTAATGCTGAATGCAGCAGGATATCTTTACCGGAATCTATTTTTTCAGGAATGTGTATCCATAAACCATATGATCATCATATGTTTTATCAAGTATACCCACAACATCCTCAACAAAAACGAGTTCTTCGTTTGTGGGGATCATGAATACTTTAATTTTAGAATCAGGTGTAGAAATCTCAGTTTCACCATGCTTGGCCCTGGTGTTAAGATTCTTATCCTTGTCTATTTTGATTCCAAGACAATCAAGGCCCTCAAGAACCTGCTGTCTGATATCTCCTGCATTTTCGCCAACACCCGCTGTAAAAACAACAGCATCAACATGTCCGAGAGCTGCAGCATATGAACCAAGATATTTTCTCAGTTTATAACACTCCATATCAACAGCAAGTTTACACTTAACATCGCCCTCTTCTGCTCCGCTTAGAATATCTCTTCTGTCTGTAAATTTCCCTGTAATTCCAAGTAGACCAGATTTCTTGTTAAGAAGGGTATCCATCTCTTTTGGCCCAACCTGAAGTTCTCCCTGCATAAACATAGGGATAGCAGGATCAATATCACCGCATCTGGTTCCCATGATAGCGCCCTCAAGAGGTGTAAGGCCCATTGAGGTATCAACACTGACACCATTTTTTATTGCTGCACAGGAAACACCATTTCCTATATGCATTGTAATAATATTACAGTCTTTTGCAGGCTTGCCCAGAAGAGCTGCTGCTCTTTTTGAAACATAAAGATGACTTGTTCCGTGGAATCCGTATCTTCTTACAGCAAACTTATCATACCATTCGTGGGGAACAGCATACATATAAGCATGTGAAGGCATTGTCTGATGGAAAGCTGTGTCAAAAATTGCAACCTGTGGAACTCCCGGGAGTCCTTCCATAGCAGCTTCAATACCAACAAGATTGGCAGGGTTATGAAGAGGAGCCAGGTGTGAAACCTCTTTAATTGCTTCAATAACCTTATCATCAATAAGAACGCTGTGGTTAAATTTTTCTCCGCCATGAACAACTCTGTGACCTACAGCAGAAATTTCGGACATATTGGCAATAACAGCACCATCACCCTGGACAAGGGCTTCAAGAACAAGTTTAATCCCTACTTTGTGATCAGGAATAGCTGTTTCTGTTTTAATTTCCTTATCCTTTGCAGGCACTTCATGCTTGATAAAAGATCCTTCAATCCCTATCCTTTCTACAATTCCTACTGCAACAACTTCTTTCTTCTCCCAGTCAAATAACTGGTACTTTAAAGAAGAGCTTCCGCAATTTAAAGCTAATATTTTCATTTATCTCTCCTTTTGATTGATGTAATCAAAATGTATTTTAATCAGGGTATACACCCCTGAAATGGTCATGTGCAATTTACAACTGGAAATAAGCAAATTTTTAAATCGGCAATTTTTTTTTATTTAAATTTATCTATATATTTAATTTTTTTTTAATTTTTAAAAAAACCGCGGAAAATAAGCAACAATAAAAAATTTTAAAATACCTTTTTTTGCCCCATTTTAATCAGCATCAGGGGGGAGTTTATTAAGTATGTTATGGGCAGATAGGGCTGTTTCCTCTACAATCTGATGAAGCCCCTCACTCTTTTCTGCTGAAGGTGAACTAATATATGCAAGAAATTCGATATTACCTGCAGGGCCCTTTACCGGTGACCAGGTCACCCCTTTTAGAGAAAATCCCATTTCAATTATCCCATTAAGAACACGCTCAAGTATCTCTTCATGATCAGAAATAGACCGGACAACACCCTTTTTATGCTGCCCCGGCATTGCCTCAAACTGGGGCTTAACAAGAACAACCCCTTCAATATTACGGGTAATATTCAGAACAGATGGAAGCACTTTAAGTATTGAAATAAATGAAAGATCTGCGGTAAAAAAGTCAAATCCGCCCGGAAACATATCCTCACGGATATCCCTGGCATGGGTCTTCTCCATTACTACAACCCGGTTATCAATACGCAATGAATAATCGAGCTGATTATACCCCACATCTACTGAATAAACCTTTGCAGCTCCCGCCCTGAGCATGCAGTCGGTGAACCCCCCTGTGGAGGCCCCCAGATCAAGAACGGTTTTATCTGTAAGATCAATACCAAAAACATCAAGTGCATGCTTAAGCTTATCCCCCCTCCGGCTTACATAAACACTCCCGGGTCTCTGGACATTTACGGTTTCATCACCCTTTATTTTAGCTGCAGGATTACGCGCTGTCTCATTATTTACTGTAACCCAGCCCGCAAGAATCTCTTTTTTCGCCTTTTCTCTGGAGAGAGAAAGACCTCTTTCCGCAAGATATACATCAAGTCTTATATTTTTCATAGCATTAAAATATATATAACCTTAATTATCATTATTAAAATAGCGGCAATCAAATCACCCTTAATGGCTGCTTTTTACTTTTCCCATTTCAGGCCGCCCTCTGCCTGTACTGAGCTTGTCCAGGTAAGCAAAGCGAAGAAGTACCCCTGCCGTAGACAAGTGGCCGGGCCGTGCAGATTAATCAAGCAGAACGTAAATGCAGCTTTTACTGCCGGAAATAACATCAATCCTTCCATCTTCAATAATAACAGTGCCGTTCTGCAGTTCTATTTTTTTACCGTCAATTGTGCCGAGAAATTCCTTCCCCGAAGGGAATGATTTACCATAGACTGTAACAAGATAATACTTATCCCCGAATCCCTGCACTTTAGTAAGAGTTATGGTACCGCTTTCACAGGGGCCGCTCTGATATGTGTATGTCCCTGAGAAATCCTGTCTATTTTTACACCCGCTGGAAAAAACAATTAGAAAAGAAGCGGAAATGAGAATAAATAAACAGGTTAATGATTTTATTTTTTTTATCATAACAATAAAATAAATATAATATTAAGTGAAAGTCAATAAAGAATCAGTGTTAATTCCTTAATTTTGATTTGGAATAAAATGCTTTAATATGGGGCTGTCCAAAAAGTAATTTCCTTGTCATACCGGCTGTAGCGTAGCGTAATGCCGGTATCTCTTAGGCCTGATTTAATCAGGAGATTCCGGTATTTGCAATAATTGAAGTTGCAAAACCGGAATGACAAATCCCAGAAAATCTGACTTTTGAGACAGCCCCATATTAAAAACAGCATTCTTGCACTAAAAAAAATTTTCAGGAATAATTACTGATAAAAAATCACCCTTTCTTAAACTCATTTATCATCTCGACCATAATTGCCACATGGCTTGCAAGGAGTTCAACCGATTTTCCTGAATCCTTCATCTCATTCAGGGCCATATAATACTCAGCAATGAGTTTTCTAAGAACCTGATCCATTTCGAGAACTTTCTGATATTTCTGGGGGATATTACCTTGAGGTCTCATATATTTTCACCAATCCAATAGTATTCCCCCTGTTAACCGGAGGGTAAGTTCTGCTCATCTGAAAAAATTTAATCATGATACAGCACCAATTTTTTTAACAGACTTTTTTTTAGAAAATCCATCGATAATTCTTTTATACAGCTCATCAGGAGCAATGCCGTAATCACTGAAAAGCTGGTCCGACTTGCCGTGAGTAACAAATGTATCGGGGAAACCGCCGCTGAAAAGTCTGCGGCATGCCAGTTCAGAGTCGAGATTAGAATAAATAAATTCACCTATTCCGCCGTCAATCACACCGTTTTCCAGAGTAATAAAAAATTCCGATTCTTTTATTACATCAGTCAGCCCATTAATATCGAGAGGCTTAACAGTAAGAAGATTTACAACAGATGCATTGTAGCCGTTGCTTTCAAGAATACTTTTCACTTTTACAGCAGTATTCACCATGTCTCCTGCAGCAATAATTGCAATATCTGATCCCCGGGACATGACCTTAATTTTCCCCGGAACAAATTCCGAGGGATTTTCCACATCAACGCAGGGTATTTCAACAGCGCCCCTGGGATACCTTATAGCTATAGGCCCGCTCTCATACTTCCATGCATAGTAGATCATATCCCTTAACTCTGCACCGTTTGAAGGTGCCAGAAAAATAAAATTCGGGATACTCCTCAGCATTGCCAAATCAAAAACGCCGTGATGAGTTTCACCATCCTCGCCCACTATCCCTGCCCTGTCTATAAGAAACTTTACAGGGAGATTCATAATAGCCACATCGTGTATAAGCTGATCATAGGCTCTCTGCAGAAAGGTTGAATATATACACACAAAAGGCTTAAGTCCTGTTGAAGCAAGGGCTGCAGAAAATGTTACAGCATGCTGTTCTGCGATACCCACGTCAAAAAGTCTTTCAGGAGCAACCTTTTCAAAGGCAGAAAGGCCCGTACCCTCCTTCATCGCAGCAGTTACTGCAGCAACAAGATGATCTTTTCCTGCAATTTCAGCAAGAGTTCTACCTGCTACTGAGGAATATGACTCACAGGCGTTACCCCTTGCCCTCTCCCCTGTTTCAATACAGAAGGGGCCGGTTCCGTGGAAACTGCAAGGATCATCCTCTGCAGCAAAATAACCTTTCCCCTTTTTAGTTATTACATGTACAAGTTTGGGCCCCGAATTTATACTCTTTACCCTGCCAAGTATTTCAATAAGTTTTGGTATATTATGGCCGTCAACAGGGCCGAAGTATCGTATCCCCATATTTTCAAAATGCTGCCCCGGTATAATAAGGCTTTTAAAAGATCCGGTAAGCCTTATTAAAAAATTATATATATGCTTCCCGCAAAAAGGTATAGACTTTACCATTTCCATGGTTGTTTTTCTTACGCGGTTATAAAGACTCCTTGAAATCATTTCAGTTAAATATGTTGACAATGCCCCTACATTTTCCGAAATTGAAAGCTCATTATCATTAAGAATTATTATTACATCATTCCCGATATGCCCTATATGGTTAAGCGCCTCAAAGGCCATGCCCCCTGTAAGTGAGCCATCACCTATAACAGCTGCCACTTTGTAGTTACCGCCCTGAAGATCTCTTCCAACAGCTTCACCAACAGCAAGGGATATACTTGTACTGCTGTGACCGGTATTATAGGCGTCATAGGGGGACTCATTCCTTTTGGGGAAACCGCTTATCCCCCCGTATTGCCGCATCTCCCTGAATTTTTCCCTGCGGCCTGTAAGGATTTTATGCGCATAGGCCTGATGACCCACATCCCATATTATCTTGTCAAAAGGGGTATTAAAAACCCGATGAAGAGCAATAGTCAGCTCCACCACTCCCAGGGATGAAGCAAGATGCCCTCCGGTCTTTGAAACTACGCCCAGCATATAGGCCCTCACCTCTTCCGCAAGAAGGTTCATCTCCTCTTCGCTGAGGTTTTTCAAGTCATCCGGGCTGTCTATTTTTTCTAAAATCATATTTCTTCACCATTATTTAACACTTTGCTTATCTGAACTTTAAATGTCAATTTTTTCAGTATTTTTTAATTTTTTTTTCAGTGTTAATCCCTTAACTTGTATTTAGAATAAAATGCTCTCATATTCCCGCTGCTGCAGGCGGCAGGGATATGAAAAACATCATTATTGCACTAAAAAATATCTTCAGGAATAATTACTGTTTTTTTAATCATTTACAGCAATATACACCTTCTTAAACTGATTATAAACATAATTTTAACAGATAAAATATTTGACATTACTTTCCCATAGGTTTTATTAAATTCTTCGATAATTAAAATATTAAAGGGCCGGTTTGACTTAATGTATGTTATAGAAACTACCGTGGCAGTAATTGGGGGCGGTGCTACAGGCTGCGGCATCCTGAGAGACCTTTCAATGAGAGGGATTCAATCTGTACTTATTGAAAAAAACGATATCGCCTCCGGTACAACAGGGCGAAATCACGGGCTCCTCCATTCAGGTGCCAGATATGCTGTAAAGGATATTGAATCAGCCAGAGAGTGCATAAAGGAGAACAAAATCCTTAAAAAAATCGCAAGGCACTGCGTTGAAAATACCGGGGGGCTTTTTGTTACCCTCCCTGAAGATGATCCTGTTTATCACAGCAAGCTCCTTGAGGCATGCAGATTTGCCGGGATTGAAGCAAAAGAGATATCAACCAAAAAAGCCCTGGGAATAGAGCCGAATCTTAATCCGGCAATTCTTTCTGCTATTACAGTACCTGACGGCACTATTGACCCCTTCAGGCTCTCATCTGCCAATATTCTCGACGCTACTGAGAGAGGAGCAACAGTCTTAACCCACACTGCAGTTACAGAGGTTATGGTACAAAACGGCCGGGTTACCGGGCTGAAATGCGTAAGCCATAGCGGAGAAGAGATCGAAATAAAGGCTGAACTGGTAATAAACGCAGCAGGTGTATGGGGACAGCAGATCTGCGACATGGCAGGTATAAACCTTAAAATGTTTCCTTCCAAAGGCTCAATGCTTATAATTGATTACCGCATAAACAATGTGGTTGTAAACAGGTGCAGACCCCCTGCAGATGGTGATATAATTGTTCCAGGCGACACTGTTTCACTCATAGGCACAACATCAAAGGAGATCCCCTATGATGAGATTGAAGACCTTGAAGTGCGGGATTACGAAATCTCTGTTCTCCTCAATGACGGAGAGAAACTTATACCCAATGTAAAAAAAACCAGGGCTCTCAGGGCATACTGCGGAATAAGGCCTCTTCTTGCTGTTTCAGGAGAAACTCATGGAAGAAATATTAGCAGGGGTATTGCGCTTATAGATCATCAGCAGAGAGATAATATAGAAGGCATTATTACAATTGCCGGCGGGAAACTTATGACATACAGGCTCATGGCAGAGGAAGCGGTTGACATGGCCTGCAGAAAACTGGGTGTAAAAAAGAAATGTGAAACCCATAAAATCCCCCTCCCCGGCTCAGAGGAGAGTTTAAGCAGAAAAAAAAGTGTTAAGGCCTTCAGCGGTATTCCCAACTCTGTTGTTGGTTCAACCTTTTACAGGCATGGCCACAGGGTCCACAGCATACTCACAGAGAAAAAGAAGAATTACAGACTAATATGTGAATGCGAAATGGTCACTGAAGGTGAAATAGAGTACTCAATAAAAAATCTCAAGGTACGTGATCTTATTGATTTGAGAAGAAGGACCCGCATAGGTATGGGCCCCTGCCAGGGTGAATTATGCGCCTACAGGGGAGCAGGGCTTTTTGAGGAATACGGCGGCGCCACCCCTTCAGGCTCAGTTGAACTGCTCAAAGATTTCCTTGAAGAAAGATGGAAAGGGATAAAGCCGGTTCTATGGGGTGATGGACTCAGAGAGTCGGAGTTTACATACTGGATATACCAGGGGCTTTTCGGCCTGGGCGATAATAATAAAAATAATAAAAAGACGGGTTAAATATTGTGTTATACGATTGTCTTATTATAGGGGGCGGCATGGCAGGGCTCACCTGCGGCATCCGCTGCGCTTCTGAAGGATTAAAAACCGCTATTATCTCAGGAGGGATGAATTCCCTCCATTTCTCATCAGGCTCAATTGACCTGGCAGGATACGACAATAAGGGTAAAATTATTAAGAAACCTTTTGACCAGATCTCAGGAATAATAGCTAAACAGAAAAATCACCCTTATTCAAAAGTAGGGATCAAAACTATAAAAAAAAGCATCGCTTTTTTTAAAGATGAGATGAGCAGGGAATCCCTTTCATTAAACAGCAATGGGGAACTGAATCATTTTCATATAAGCGCAATAGGTACGCTTAAACCCTCCTACCTCTCACAGGATAGCATATTCAATGAAAGTGCAATAAAGGTTCTGCACAATAAAAGCAAAATCGCCATCCTGAACTTCAGCGGTTTCAGAGATTATTACCCGGCACAGACAATTGATGCCCTGAAAAAAAATATACTCTTTAAGAATATTGAAATTATTTCAGGTGAGATATCTCTTCCTTATTATATGAATACAGAAAAAAATCTCCATGAATTCAGATCTATTGACCTGGCACGGATTTTTGAAACTGAAAAATACCTCCCCAGAATAGCAGATGAAATTACAAAAGCTTCAGGTGATGCGGAAGCAGTATCTTTACCTGCTTTTCTTGGAATAAAAAACTACACTGCAATCAGGAGAAGACTGGAAGAGCTTACAGGGAAATATATTTATGAAATTCCCACACTCCCTCCATCGATTTTAGGACTGAGGCTCGATAATGCCCTGAAAAACCGCTTTGTAAACGCCGGCGGAGATTATATATCGGGAGACCGGGCAGTATCCGCTGAATACAGCGGAGGGGTACTGAGCAGGATAATTACTCAGAATTCAGGATCTTCGGGCATAACAGCGGAAGCTTACGTCCTTACAACAGGGAGCTTCTTCAGCGGAGGGATTGCCAGTGAATACAAAAGGATCTTTGAGCCTATACTTGAACTGCAGGTAAACTCCGGAGCCGCAGGGAGCAACTGGTACAGCGACTCCTTTTTTGATAAGAAAAGCCACCCCTTTCTAAGCTATGGAGTTGAAACAGACAGAAATTTAAATCCGAAGAGTAAAGAAGGGAAAACAATAAAAAACCTCTTCTGCGCAGGATCGGTTCTATCAGGCTACGATCCTGTAAAAGAGGGGAACGGCGGGGGTGTGGCAATTTCAACCGGTTTCTGCTGTGCGGAAAGAATCATTAAGGGAAAGAAAAAATGATAAAGCTCGAAAATATAAGTTTTGACCACTGTATAAAATGCACTGTATGCAATATGTACTGCCCTGTATCACAGGCTTCACATCTATTCCCGGGCCCCAAGCAGTCAGGGCCTGATGCTGAAAGATTAAGGATTAAAAATCCTGAACTCGTTGATGCCTCATTGAAATACTGTACAAACTGCAAAAGATGCGAAATTGCCTGCCCTTCAGACGTAAAGATTGCTGAAATAATCCAGGAAGCGAAATGGAATTACGCTAAAATCCACTGGTTCAGGCCCCGCGATTTTTTTATGAGCAGAACGGATCTGGTAGGCACAATGGCCACAATGTTCAGCTTTATCGTAAACTTTATTGTTAATCTTCGAATTGTAAAAATATTCATGCATCTTCTGCTGAGGATCCCTTACGGCAGGGTTTTCCCTGCATACGCCAGCGGGACCTTTAAGAATAAATTTAAAAAAGAAATTGCGCCATCACAGGATGATTATGCAAAATATGTAACCTATTTTCACGGCTGTTATGTTAACTATAATGATCACCATCTTGGAGCAACGATGGTAAAGGTAGTTAATGCACTGGGCTATGGAGTAAAAATCAGAAAGGAGAAATGCTGCGGGGTCCCATTGATTGCAAACGGATACATTGAAAAGGCTAAAAAAAATGCTCTTTTTAACATAAAGTCTTTATCCCAGACAGAGCCGGACACAAAAATCGTCTCCACTTCTTCAAGCTGCTCATATGCCCTTAAACACGAGTACTCAGGCTTCCTTAAACTCGACAATTCCGCTATCAATGATAGAACCTTCTATATCACAAGATTCATATTTGACGAATTTGTTTCAGGGAATATCCCGGCAATGAAGAACGTAGGTATCAGAGCCGCATACCACTCCCCATGTCACCTGGAGCGGACCGGCGGAGTAATGTACACCCTTAATGTATTGAAAATGATACCTGGCCTTGACCTGGTTGTACTCAATTCAGAATGCTGCGGAATTGCAGGGACCTACGGATTTAAAAATGAAAATTTCAGGATATCTCAGGATGTGGGGAAAAATCTTTTTAACCTTATTAACAGTGTTCATCCTGAATTTGTAATTACTGACTGCGAAACCTGTAAAATGCAGATCGAGATGAATACAGACTATAAAGTACTCCATCCGGTGGAGGTCATTGCCATGGCTATAGGAGAGAAATAGGATGAAATCACACACAACCTATCTTACTTTTAACACTAAATCACGAAGAGAGTATATTAACATCACCCCTGAGGTGGAGAGAGAACTTAAAAAAAGCGGGATAAAAGAAGGGCTATGTCTTGTTAATGCAATGCATATTACAGCAAGTGTTTATATAAATGACGCTGAGAGCGGCCTGATTCAGGATTTTGACGATTTTCTTGAAAAACTTGCTCCTCATGCGCCTATCTCTCAATACAGGCATAACCGCACAGGTGAGGATAACGGGGATGCCCACATAAAACGCTCTGTTATGGGGAGAGAAATTGTAGCCGCTGTTACTGATGGACGACTTGACTTCGGCCCATGGGAGCAGATTTACTATGCGGAATTTGACGGGAATCGCCCTAAGCGTGTCCTTGTAAAAATTATTGGAGATTAATAGATTTTTAATTTCTTAACAGATCTTCCAGTTTAGTATACGATAAAAGATTATATCCCCCCACCGCCTTTGACGGTGGGGAGAATTGAATATTTTCAATTATAATAAAGCTCAGGAATTATCAATGGAATAATACTGAAATTCAATAAATCCTGGAGAAAAGTTCATGGCAAAAATATTATTAGTTGATGACTCAAAGCTTATGCGCAGAAGGCTCTCCGATATATTCACATCCATGGGGCATACTATTGTGCACGAATGTGAAAGAGGGGATAAGGCCCTGTCAGCATATAAAACATACAAGCCTGATCTGGTTACCATGGATATCAACATGCCGGGCATGGACGGCATAGAAGCCACAAAGATAATTCGTGAATACGACAACAAGGCTAAAATTGTAATCATCAGCTCAGCAAACCAGGAGCTGAACATCATTCAGGGTATTCATAACGGCGCATCATATTTTCTGGCCAAGCCGTTCAATGACATTCATGTTCTTCAATGTATTCACAGACTCCTTACAGGCACAGATGATAAAACAAAAAAGGAGGGCCCTGCTTTACCTGACCTGAACTATGACCCTGACATGAAAGGACTTATTCTGCTGATTGACGATTCGAAAATGGCCCTTAAAATTACATCCGATGCCCTTGCAAAGGATGGGCACAATGTGCTCACAGCCTCATCCGGCAAAAACGGACTTGAGCTTGCCAAAAATGGAAACCCGGACCTTATACTTCTTGATGTTGTTATGCCCGATATTGACGGATATGAAGTGCTTAAAAAACTTAAGGGTGATGAACTGACAAGACATATACCTGTAATAATGTATACATCCCAGACTAAAAAAGACGATATCCTTACAGCAATGAAATTCGGTGTTCTCGACTATATATCAAAAAACTGCGATCCCCTCCTCCTGTCCGGGAAGGTCCGTTCCGCAATCAGCCAGTCCAGAGAGCAGCGTATCAAACTTGAGAAAAATTCCAATACAAATATTATAGTAACACGAAAAGGGGATAAAACATCCCTGATTTTCCGCTTCACTCTCAAGTCAGAGGCTGCGATGAGTGAAAGGAATAAAATCCTTTCAGGAGCCTTTATTAGCAGTATTTCCCGGGATAAAGTAATACTCGACTTCAGACAGATTAATGAAATGGACGATAGTGAAATTGCCCATCTGAAATATATATTCACAGAATTTCCTGAACAGGAACTCTTTATTGTCTGCGGGAAGCATTATGCCTCCTTTGTAGGGGAATTTGACACTGAAGGAAAAAATCAATTCTTTATCTCCATGGGTGACCTTGAGTTGTACCTTGATAAGATGGTAAAGATTGACTCATTATCGGACTGATTGTCATGCAGCTCGTTGATGCACACTGCCATCTGGAAAGCTCTGATTTCAGCATCATACTTGATAAAATAATATCTGACGCAGCTGATGCAGGTATCATTAAACTTATTACATCATCAATTACCATAGACCAGTGGGAAATATCACGCCGGATAGCGGAAAAATATAAAGAGGTCGAATTTACTATAGGTGTGCACCCCTGGTACGTAAAAGAGAGTGATCTTTCTGTTTGCAGCAGACTTAAAGAATGCATCAACTCCGGCGCAATTGCCATTGGAGAGATTGGACTTGACAGAAAAATTGCTGCACCCGACTTTGAACTGCAAAAAGAAGTATTCCAGGAGCAGATGAGATTCGCAGCAGAAAAAAATATACCTGTAATAATACACTGCCGCGGGGCATTTAATGAACTTGCCGCTTCCCTGAAAAAAACAGGCCTTCCGCAAAGAGGGGGGATAATTCACGCATTTTCCGGAAGCAGCGAAATAGCGGAAGAACTTATGGAGATGGGACTATCCTTTTCCATGGGGGGAACATTAACATACAGAAACAGCAGAAAAAGAATCGAAGTACTAAAAAAAATATTTCCGCGCTCCTTTCTTCTTGAAACTGACAGCCCCGACATACCACCTGCGGGAACAGTTAAGCCGAATGTACCATTAAACATTCTTTTTAATCTTCAGGCAGCATCGGAAATACTGGGAATCAGCAGGGAGGAAATCGCGGAAGCGACAACTGAAAACGCCAAAAGGATATTCAGGTTTAACTGACAATGGACTATTCAAGAACAGAAATTATTACAGGAAGCGACGGGATAAAAAAACTTGCTGAGTCAACAGCTGCTGTTTTCGGACTTGGCGGTGTTGGGGGGTATTCTGCTGAAGCGCTTGCAAGGGCTGGTGTGGGACGGCTCATACTTGTTGATTTTGATGTGGTGGTACCCTCCAATATAAACAGGCAGATACTTGCTCTTAATTCCACAATAGGTAAATACAAAACCGATGCTGCTGAAAAGAGAATAAAAGAGATAAACAGCAAAGCTGAAATAATTAAAATTACACGAAGAATACTCCCTGAAAACATAGAAGAGATAATACCCTGGGATTTAGAAAAACTCTATGCAATAGATGCCATTGACGAAGTGGATTCAAAAGTCTCACTTATTCATCAATTATATATAAGGAAAATCCCTTCAGTTTCATCAATGGGAGCCGGGAGCAGACTCTCCCCCGCAGGGGTGCTGACAGGGGATATAAGTGAAACAGAATACTGCCCCCTTGCCCGGGCCCTGAGAAAAAAGCTTAAGCCCCTGAGAATTACAAAAGGTGTTAGATGTGTATTTTCCAGGGAAAATCTCAACACCCAGGGGATTGAATACCCTGAACATAGTGCGCCTAAAAGAGTTCAGGGGAGTATATCCTACATGCCTGGAATCTTCGGGCTTACAGCAGCAGGAATTATAATAAATGATATTTTAAAACAGTAATATTTAGATTATAATAAAAGTTAAGGATTCAAAAGTATTTATCATTCCGATTTTGCAATTTCAGTTTATGCAAATACCGGAATCTCATGATTGAATCAAACCTAAGAGATACCGGCATTTCGCTTCGCTGTAGCCGGTATGACAAAAAATTACTTTTGAGACAGCTCCTGATACAGTAACAGTTTTTTTTAAAAAAAGTTAAGAATAAACAGCTGACCATAACAGATCAAAATATAGAGATTAAAACAATGAAGAAAGATGATATTTTTTTAAATTACCCTGAACAGACACCCTTTGAATTCAATGATACAGTAGCCACTGTTTTTGACGATATGATTCAAAGATCTGTCCCTTTTTATAATGAAATAATAAAAATCCAGGCCCTCCTCACCTCAAAATTCTATAAAGAGGGAACAGCTATTTACGATCTTGGCTGCTCCAACGGTAATTACGCCTCTGCGCTGATTACCGGCATGAAGGATCGGGATTTCAGTCTGGTTGCAGTGGACAATTCCAAACCGATGATAGACCTTTTCAGAAAAAGAGTCGAAGGATTCGGTGCAGAGGGGCGTATTGAACCTGTAATTTCCGACATCAGAGATATAAGTTTCAGGGAATCATCTGTCATTGTGGCAAATCTTACCCTGCAGTTTATACCTCCCCATGACAGAGAAACCATAATCAAAAATATCTATGAATCACTTATTCCCGGCGGAATTTTTCTTTTAACAGAAAAGACTGTAAATATCGATGATGAACTTGCCGCGCTTCAGCAGAAAATTTATTACAGATTTAAAGAGCAGAATGGGTACTCAATGATGGAGATCAACCGGAAAAGGGAAGCGCTGGAAAATGTGCTTATCCCTGAAACTGTGGAGTGTCACAGTGAAAGGCTCAGGAATGCAGGATTTACAAAAATAGAATTATGGTTTAAGTGGTTTCACTTTGCCGCTTTTCTCTCTGTGAAGTAATATGGAAGAATTCCTTAAAAAAGCACCCTCTTTCTATTTCAAAGATGCAGAGATAGAATATTATTCAAGCCTCCTGAAAAAGAGAGAATATGAGCTGTCAGTGAGCGATTCCAAGGGGAGAAGGCTTTCAGGAATTATACAAAAGCTGTCGCAATTCAAAGCATTAACAACAGATTTTACAGATGACACTGTAAAAATCGGGTCTGCTGATGAAATTTCCGCTGCTGATAAAGATACTTTAAGAAATGGCCTCGTGGAGTTATGGCCATGGAGAAAGGGCCCGTTTGAAGTATTCGGAATATTTATTGATACTGAATGGAAATCAAACCTGAAGTGGGACAGAATAAAAAATTCAATCTCCCCCCTTAAAAGAAGACATATTCTGGACATAGGGTCAAGCAGCGGATACTATATGTTCCGTATGCTTGAGCATGAACCAGCTTTTGTAATGGGGATAGAACCTTATGCTGTATTTTATTACCAGTTTAATCTGCTACGCTCTATTGCAGGCCTGGACAATCTCCACACCCTCCCTATCCGCTTTGAAGAGATGTATATACCGGGTAAAAAATTCAACACTATCTTCTGCATGGGTATCCTTTATCACAGAATTTCACCTGTAGAATTTCTAAAAAGTCTACGCCTCATAATGGCAGCAGACGGGGAGCTTGTACTTGAAACATTGATTCTGGAAGGGGATAGTCACACCTGCCTCTATCCAACAGGGAGATATGCTAAAATGCAGAATGTTTATTTTATACCCACACTCCCTGTACTTGAATCATGGCTTAAAAAAGCGGGTTTCCGTGAAACTCTCTGTATTGACATATCAGTAACAACTGAAGCGGAACAGAGGGAAACAGAGTGGGTAAAAACCGAATCATTAAAAGATTTTCTTGATCCGGATGACAGAAGCAGAACAATTGAAGGATACCAGTCTCCTTTAAGGGCTGTTATAATCGCAAAGGTGTAAAAAATTCCCCCTGCTAAATTCCCAGAACAAGCTTTGCCACAGAAAAATAAATAATTACACCGCCCATATCCACAAATGTGGCAAGAAGAGGGCTGGAAACCACTGCCGGATCCAGTTTAAACCTGGTGGCAATAATCGGTATTACACCGCCGAATATTGTTGCCCAGAGTACCTGTAGGGCAAGGGAAAAAGAAATAACCATGGCAATGCTTATCAAAGTGAATTCTTCAGGTATTGATGATGGATTTGTGAGGAGCATTACCCTGGAAAATACAATTGCACCAAGGCAGAGAGAGAGAAATAAGCTCACGTAAAATTCTTTTTTTATAACCTTAAAAATATCTTTGAAATTTAATTCATTAAGGGTCAGTGCCCGCAAAACCACGGTTGCAGACTGGGAACCGGTGTTCCCACCTGCAGCATTAAGGAGCGGCATATAAAAAGTAAGTACAATAAGGGCTTCTATTGCACCGCTGAAAAATTCTATAATAAAGGCTGTAAGTATCCCAACTATACCCAGTGCAATAACCCAGAAAGCCCTTTTCTTGAAATGAGTAAAAAAAGAAACATCAAGATATGTCTTATTCTCCACCCCGCCGCTGATAGCCATCAGTTTTTCAAGGTCTTCGGTCTGCTCCTCTTTAAGAATATCCATGGCATCATCATAGGTGACAATACCGGCAAGCTTCTCATGCTCATCAACTATAGGGAGGGCCAGAAGGTCGTACTCTTCAATTATTCTTGCAGCGATCTCCCTGTCATTTGAAATATAAGCAAATTTAACATCCCTCTTCATTATGTCCCGGACTTTCTTTTTCGGCCGGGATATAATCAGTTTTCTCAGGGAAACAAAACCTATGAGTTTGCCCTCATCATTTATTACATATATATAGTAGATTGTCTCTTTTGAAGGAGCCTCCCGCCTTATTTTAGCAATAGCCTTTTCCACAATGTCATTCTCATTAAGTGTGGCAAAGTCGGTGGTCATTATTGCGCCGGCTGTATGCTCTTTATATGAAGTAAGCTTTACAATATCCGACCGTTCAGAAAGGGGGAGAAGCACCAGAAGCCTGTCAACCAGATCCTTTTCAAGGTGCTGAAAAAGGTCCGCTCTGTCATCGTGCCCCATCCCCATAAGGAGTTCAGTAATATTTTTTTTCCTTGTACCGGAAACCATCTCAACCTGGACATCCATATCAAGATAACTGAAAATCTCAACCCTCAGCTCTTTATTCACAAGATTTATTATACGCCAGATTTCATCCGGGTTAAGAAGTGCGAGGTATTCCGCTGTTTCCTTAGGGTGACCATCTTCAAGAAAAGATTTTAATATGCCGACTTTTTTTCTATGCAGAAGATCCCGGAGTTCAGGTACAAGAATAGGATTTTTCAAGGTATCCTCCATGAAGCAGAAGTTGCGGGTAAACTGATCCAAGAATAAAAAAGAGGTACTTTATTGTAAAATAAAATACCTCTTTGCAGTGATAATTCAGGTAAAATTTCTAGTAAAGAGTTGATCTTTGAAGAAATTCAAGCATTTCCTGGTCAGAATCGCCCAAACTCTTCTGAGTGGATTCACTTATAAATATTATTGAGTTAAGTAATGTACTTAAATTCGGAATAATGAACTGTATTTTTATCTCATTCCTGTGGGGCTGCGCAAGTGTATTCTTAATATCACTCATCTTTTTCTGATCAACCAGAGTACGCTTGTTAGCTACATGAGTAAAAACCATATCATCAGTACTTTCTGTTAATGGCGAAGGATCAATAACTGTTACAGTTTCAACTTCCTGGCTGTTATAATTTTTTGTTAATACTATTGTTTCGACTTTGCTGATTGTGTTGCCGTCAGTATAGACACGAAGGGTCTTCTCTTCTATTCCGACATAATCTCTGCCGAACTGAGCGCTCCGGATAAATGAATGTCTGATTACTTCAAAATACTGCGGTTTCTCTTTGTCAGGCCCCAGCCTGAACTGTGTCTGGTATGGGAGTGCACTTATATTATTATTTGTGAGAATCCCTGATTCCGCAACTTTTTTCTGTATTGCCGTATTCAGTTCAAGAATCTGCTTATCATAGGATTTCCCCTGATTATCAAGCCTTTCGGAAATCAGCCTGTTATCCTGTGCTGTAGTAAAGAACTGCCCTGCCATAAAAATCATAAATATAAATACTATTATTCTCTTCATTCGTCCTCCGGATTTAAAAAAAATAAATATTACTTCAATTATCGTCAGAATCTATTTAATATTAAAATTACATCATATGGTTAAAACAATCAATCAAAAAATTTTAATTCAGTGGAATGCTTAAATTTAAATACTCTCTGCTGCTTTAAAATATTAATTTGACATAAAAAGTAATATTCTAATATTTATATTATATTACTTCTCTGAGGATTTCAATGAAAAAAAAGGTTCTTATTGCAGATATTTCTGAATATAAAAAAACCCTGGGGAATATATACTCCTCATACGGTTTTGAGGTTACTTTCTGCGATTCAGCATTTGATGCAATCTCAAAATTAAAGGCTTACGAATTTGACCTTGTGGTCTCTGAAGTTGAACTCCCCGGTGATAATGCCTTTGAATTATACGATTATATCAGTGAAAACTACCCCGGCATGCCCACAATTATGGTTACAGATAAAAATATAGATACATTCTTCAGCAGGGTTTTCAGCCAGGGTATCGGGAATGTACTCCATAAGCCGGTTAACGAATCGGAGCTTATCACTCTCTCAGTAAAGCTTATTACAGGTACAGCAATTTTCGGACTTAGAAACTACCTGGACAATGTGACAGACATAAAAAAAATCCGGATTAAAAGTTCAGATCAGATAAAAAAAGCTGTGGCAATGATAATTGACCAGGTCTCAGTGTGGGGTTTCTCTATAAATCGCAAATCGACTCTTACACTGCTTCTTAATGAGATGGCAATAAACGCGATCTATCACTCACATGGATTTACTGCAGAAAAGCTTAATAGAATACCTGTTACTCTTCCTGATAATTCATTTGTGGATCTCTTTTTCTGCAGGGCTGATGATACCTATGCAATATCTATAACAGACTATAATGGGAAGCTTACAAAAGAGAGGATTCTTGAAAGCATCAATGATGTTATTAAGCAGAACATGCTTCTTGAAAAATCATTTGAAACAGGTGAAGATATTTCCGATCTTATTTCAGAATCGGGCAGAGGGATAGATCTTGTCAGAAAACTGAGCGGAGAGTATTACTTTATTATAAAAAAAGACTTCCGAACAGAAATAATACTGATTTTCAAGGAGAGTGACAATCAGAACAGCCATGAATACACTTCTCTTAAGATCATTGATGTAAAATATTAAAAAACGAATCCATGTTGCTATTCACTGCTGCTGCTTTGTTTTGACGAAACATTACCCCTGACACGCTTATCATCAAGGATCTGCTTCATCTTGGCCGGAAGAAAAACCGAGTTATAATATGATGCAAGTTTATAAATCTCATCATCCGCATACTTATCATTAATCCTTGCCTGGAGATTGTAATTCCGCCTCCTCAAACCACGATCAATAACCGTTATAACATCAGATACTGTCCCTTCAAAATGCCTGCGGTATATTATACGGAAAAGTATGACTATTATTACTGCGCAGAAATATATCGAAAGAATCCCCGTGCTGTTTCCATAACCGGGTAGCTGAGTCAGAAAGGCCACAACAAAAAGAACAATCACTGCTGAGTTAGCAATATAAGCAGTATGTCGCGAAGCCATTCCAGATGTCTCACCACCAAGTATAGAGGATAGTTTCAGGATTCTTAATATCCGCAGTGCCGGGGAGATTCCATATAGTATTAAAAAGAAATGAAGCATACCCCCGTCGCTCCACTGAGAAAAAGTGATTACTATGAGGGGAACTGATACAAAAATAAGCATTACAACAGAATTTAAGAAATCGATCCACCCGTCACGTTTAAAAAAATACCTGTAGAAACCATCTTCATCACCGCTTTTTATCCCCTTTGCAATAAATTCCGCTGTGAAAAAAATATCAACAATTATCCCGGTTAGTGCTGAAGTAAGAATAAACACATATCCTGCGCCAAAAATTCTCCCTGCTTCAGCAGCTGGTGACTGTATAAGAGAAATGACAACTCCGGTAAAGATAAGAACCGATAAAGGTTTTCTGTTGAATAATCCTTTCACCAGTTTCTTTCTCCTGCAATACAATATAGTTCTTCGAGTATACCAGTGTTAAAACCGAAATATTCAGAGTTAATTAAAGCAAGGGAGAACCAGCTTTTATGAGGGGGCTCTGCTCCAGGTTCAGGCACACCCTGCCAGGGTGAAACTCTGCAGAATAGATCAAAAATATAAACCAGCCCGGCAACCGCATTAGAACCGCTGGTGACATTCATGGGATTAAATGATTTTACAGCTTCATCAATTATTCTACAGGGGATAGGCCGGAATCTGCTCTCATATCTTTTAGCAATCACCCGCCTCTCTTCATCACTTATGTGTTTAGTGCTTTTCCAGTTTATCTCCGGATAGAGGGAGGGTCTAACCACAAAAATAGTTTTAATAAAATTTTTACAGTCTTTCAAACTGAAGGATTTAGGCACTTCCTTTATGATTTCTCTGTATAGCTCGCTTTCCATGGCAAATATTTCATCTAAATATTTATCAATAATCCTGTACCTGAGAATATTGAAAGAGCTGTTCAAAATTATTTCACCGGCCCCGGAATCGAGTGTTTCTTTAAAAATAAAGTAGATCCGCTCTCTTATAAACTCCACTGATATAGAACCGGAATCTGAAACAGCATCAAAAAAATTAAAATCACAATCATCAATAAACCTGTTAATAGTGGGTATAACTGCAGATGATACAAGGCTCAAAATTTCCTGATAAAAGATCTGTCTCAACTCTTCATTATCATGGCAGGGGTCAGAGCAGTATTGCGAAATGACTTCACCAAGATTTTCCTCCCCGGAAGATATAATACGACGCATAAATAATCCGGCGATTATCGGGTCCGAATCCCCGCCATAGCGGGAAAAAAGTCCCTCCGCGCATCTCTTTATTTCAGCTGCTTCCTCACTTTTAACCGTTGCGGACAAAAAATCCCCCTAAAACCAGGCAGTAATACCTATTGTGGGTACTATAATATTCTGGAAACCTGTTGCATTCTCGCCGAGATTATCAAAAACAAGCTGAACACCTATATTAAAGATAACACCGCTGGCGCTGATAAATTTAAGCCCTATGCCGTTTGAATAGCGGTATCCGTACTCATCAGACACCTGAGTATTACGGCTTACCCCTGCCATCATATCCGCATAAAAGCATATATCATCATTTCTGGTAATCCCGAAAACAAACTGAGGCCCTGCCCCTGCATGATAAGCCTGGGTATCATTAGTAAGATTGAACTCAGCCTCACCCTTTACAGCAAATGCTATATTACTGGAGAGAAAATAGGCAAGCTGCGGATAAACTCTAAGGATATTATTATTATCCTCCTCATTTGAATCTACGCCCCTTGCCTGGTAGGAGAGAAACCCGCCGATCTCAAAAGTCCCCTTTTTAAGATACTTACTCTGCTTTATTTTAATTGCATCCTCAATCTCTTCTTTAACAATTCTTCTCACATCTTCAACAAACTTATTATTGTTTACTTTATGACTGCTATCTCTACTTTCTTTAACAATACTCTGGTCAATCTCCTCCCGTACAGCTCCTCTAAGCTCTTCAAGAAATGTGTCTCTCTCGCCAGGCCTTATCTCCGAAAGAGGCTTATCTCTCGTAACACGGATATTCTCTTTGTTACTTCTGTTGTACCTTTCAAGATAATCCTCATAGCTCTCTCTTGCACTGATTACACCAAAGATTGCCGGTAAAATTAACAGTATAAATATAGATATAATTATTTTTTTAAGCATGCCTCTCCTCCGGTTTCTCTTTTGATTATCGACATAATCAGAAAAAGTTAATAAAAATTTAAGTAATAATTCCTGAACATACATTTAAAGATAAAAATGAGACTTTTTGGTGTTGTGAGGCTCTGACCCCAATATGGGCTCTGACCCTGTCCCATCACCTCCCACAGAAAAATAAAAAAAAGGCTCTGACCCCGAATTTTTTTCAAAAAAAATCCCTCTGAAAACGTATTAATATTAAGCACTTAACAAATTCTGATATTATCCGGGAGGAAAAAATGCCAAGACCTTTAAGAACTATCGCCCAGGGTGTAACCTACCATTGTTTTACACGATGCCGCGGCAAACGGGACCTGCTTAGAAGCAAATACGGGAAAAAATATTTCATTGAATCAATAAAGTTGTGCCAGGAAAAATACAATTTTGAGCTCATTGCTGCAGAAACTGTTGCCAATCATATTCATATTCTTATAAAAACCTTAGAGAATAGAGAGACCATTTCTCTTATAATGCAGTTTATCAAAGCTCGCATGGCGGAAAAATACAACCGGGGCACAGGTGAAACAGGGCCATTCTGGAATGAAAGGTTTGGTTCTACAATTATTGAAGAATCTGACAATCCTGAAGAATATCTCTTGTGGCTGCTATGGTATATCGGATATAACCCTGTTCGCAAGGGGCTCTCCCGTGATCCACGAGAAAATGAGATCGGATTTATAAACTGCTATCTTAATGAGAATTTCGTTTCTCCGCTTCGATTTACCTTACATGAATATTTTTTGAAGTTAGGGGGGAATTTTATAGAATGTGCAGAAAAATTTCTCTTTTATGAGGATGCATACCGGAAGAGGCTTGTTTTGTGGATATAAGGGAGATTCCGGGGTCAGAGCCCTTATATAAAATCAATTTCAGAAAAAAACTACCAGAAACTTCCCGGCAGAATTCAAAAAGGATAAAGCCAAATCAATTACAGTTCAGAAATATAACCATTAATCCTGAAGATCAGTCCCTTCCCGGGATTTTTCAGATAACCTATCATTTATTCTGCTGATCTACAATTTCTTCCAGTCCCCGGCTGAAATACTGTTATATATTATAACCGGATCAATTGTCTCCCCGGTACCTATATTAGGGTTTACGGTTTAAGTTTTCGTTTATGTGCTCTGACCCTTTCACTTTCCTCCCCCTGCTCTGACCCCTTTCTCCCTTTCACATAACCGAACAAAAATTTGAAACTATTAAAAAAAAATTGAAAATATACCGCTTCAATTTAACATGCACATTATAATATTGAGAATTGATATAAATGTTTCTTATTATATTTCTTAATAACTTAAATGAGAAAAAATAAAATTCCAGTATTAATTCCTTAACTATATTCCGGTTAAAATGCTCTAATATCCGCATATGGCGAAGATATTTCAAACAGCATTATTACACTATAAAGAATAAATACTGAAACATAACGAAATCAAAGGCAAAAGGGAAGAATATGAACAATAATTTATGGTCAAATAGACAGGAATCAACATGGAAGACAAAGGTGGGACTTGCTGAAATGCTCAAGGGTGGTGTGATAATGGATGTTGTTACACCTGAGCATGCTAAAATTGCTGAAGATGCAGGAGCCTCGGCAGTAATGGCACTTGAAAGAGTACCAGCTGATATACGTGTTTCAGGGGGGGTTGCGCGCATGTCCCCTCCTGAGGTTATTATCAGGATACAGGAAACAGTTTCTATACCGGTAATGGCAAAATGCAGAATCGGTCACTTTGTTGAAGCTTCTATACTTGAAGCACTTGGTGTTGATTTTATAGATGAAAGTGAAGTTTTAACCCCTGCTGACGACAGATTCCATGTATTAAAAAACAGGTTTAAGGTTCCATTTGTCTGCGGCTGCAGAGATCTTGGAGAAGCCCTGAGGAGAATTGGTGAAGGCGCAGCAATGATCCGGACTAAAGGGGAAGCTGGAACCGGGGATATTATTGAAGCAGTAAGACACATGAGAACACTTATGGATGATATAAGAAGAATACAGAACCTCCCTGAAGAGGAGCTGATGACAGTTGCAAAAGAGTTCGGCGCCCCCTATGAACTGATTGTTGAAGTAGCAGGAACAGGTAAACTCCCTGTACCAAACTTTTCAGCAGGTGGAATTGCAACTCCGGCTGACGCGGCACTGATGATGCACCTTGGAGCTGAAGCTGTTTTTGTCGGTTCAGGTATATTCAAATCGGGCAATCCGTCAAAAAGGGCAAAAGCGATTGTACAGTCAGTTACATATTACAATGATCCGGCAAAACTGGCTGAAATCTCAAAAGATCTGGGTGAGGCAATGACAGGTATAGGAATGACAGAACTTCTGGAAGCTGACAAACTGGCTGGAAGGGGCTGGTAAAATACTAATGCCTGATAGAATAACAACAGGTGTCCTGGCACTTCAGGGCGCCTTTTCTAAACATATAGAAATGCTTAACTCCCTGGGCTGCAATACCCTGGAAGTAAGAACCGCCAGTGACATATTATCAGTTGACGCAATGATTATACCTGGCGGTGAAAGCACCACAATGGGAAAACTCCTTGAATCCGGCAGCATGGCTCTGACCCTCCTTGAACAAATAGAAAAGGGGATGCCCCTATTCGGAACCTGCGCTGGCATGATTCTCCTTGCTAAAAAAATTTCAGGGTCAGAGCAGCCCCATCTGGCTGTAATGGATATTGAAGTTCAAAGAAATGCTTACGGAAGGCAAAAAGAAAGTTTTGAGGCTGAGTTCACCGTTAAACGGATTCCAGGCCCCCCTTTTAACGGTGTATTCATTCGAGCCCCGAGGATTGAAACTGTGTCACCAGCAATTGAAGTACTGGCTGAATTTGAAAACACCCCGGTATTGGTCCGCCAGGGAAATATCATGGCCTCAAGTTTTCACCCTGAGCTTACTAATGACAGCAGAATACATGAACTTTTCATTTCCATAGTTGAAGATAAACTACGCCGTACCAGGGAAACAGCCTGACCTGTAATCCCCCGAGGAGAGACTTTGAAAAAATTACCTCTAATATTACTCTTTATACTATTGATTTCCATCCCCATCTTTTCTCAGCAGGGAACCTACCACGATTCCATGGTTTATGCTAAGGCTGAAATAACTGATATCCAGCTGCAGGAGATCGCAAATCCACAGGGTATTCCATTAGTAGAATCATGGATATTTTTAAAAATTCTGGATGGTGAATTTAAAGGGGAAACAAAAAAGGCGGTCTTCAGCGGGGAGAATGAACTCCCTGAAGAGATGCAGTACCGGAAAGGGGACCGGGTCTTTATCGGGATTTCCAGCCTGGGTATTGAAGGGAGCACTGAATATATATCGATTTACGACATGGACAACACAAAAAGCCTTATTGTTCTTCTTGCGCTAATGGTTGTTATAGTAATAATTGTGGGAAAGCTTAAAGGACTTGCCTCCCTGTTGGCACTTCTGGTCACAATAGCACTCCTCTTTCTTGTTTTTATCCCGGCTACACTTAAGGGCTACCCTTCTCTCCCCATAGCCATTCTGATTTCAATTATATCAATTATTATAACTTTACCCATTATTGCCGGCTTTAAACTGAAAACACTTGCAGCTATACTGGGTGCAATATGCGGAATAATTTTCTCTTCAATACTTGCGTATACTTTCGGTTCGATAATGCACCTGGCCGGTATTATTACAAATGAAATGCTTACTGTTTATTACGCCTCAAACATCAGAATAGATATGAAAGGACTTGTCCTTTCCGGTATGATAATAGCTGCACTTGGCGCTATTATGGATGTATGTATTTCCATAGCATCATCCACAGCAGAAATATTCAGCGCAAATCCGGAAATAGATGAAAAAACTGCATACAAGTCAGTGCTCAACATAGGAACAGACATACTCGGTTCCATGGTTAACACACTTATACTTGCCTATGTAGGGAGCTCGCTGGCGCTGATTCTTTTTATTTCTATACGGATTCAGCCTGAAATGAGCGTCGGTATGATCCTTAATTATAATCTTATTCTGGGAGAAATAGTAAAATCTGCAATCGGAAGCATCGGTCTTTTTGTTTCAATTCCTATTACTGCTCTTATCTCAGTGAAAATTTATAAAAAATATTATACCTTTAAAAAAGAATCTTTTACAAGTCATCAGTGAGGATTGCAGAAAAGTGTAACTGTTCAAAAACAGGTGTTATTTTATCTCCGCTGCGCCACAGGCGGGGCGGAGAGCAATTTCACCACCAGTTTATAAATAGTTACAGAAAAGTTAATCTTCATTACTTAAATTATTCTTTACTTTCCCATATTAAAAGTCTATGCTGATACAGTATGAATTCCTTAAATTTTATTTAGAATAAAATGCTATATTACCCCAGCAGCCGAAGAGGTCGGGGATAATTAAAACTGATCCTGGCTATAGTGGCATCAGTAAACATTGATTTAAATTAATAGTCAGATTAAAATATTTAATTCCGGGAGAAGAAAATGGAGAACAACATCCTCAGACATCATCTCTCACTGGTGCTTGAAAACTCCCGCTTCCTGAAAACCCTTGAGGAAATCAGGCTTGCTTCAGGCCGGAATAAAACAGTACAGCAGGTAAGGCCCTTATCCAAAGATGAAACAAAAGCATTAGTAAAACAGAATAACTTCTGCAGCGACTGGAGCAGAATACTGGTCCATAAAGATTTTTCTGCTCAATTCATAATGAACAACCGGTTTTACGGAGATTGTGTCCTGGGGAGATTCAGCGGAAGAGAAATTGACTGCGGAGATAATATTCTTTTATCTACAGGGATATACAGCAGTATTATTTCTAATTCTGAAATCGGCTCTGAGTCCCTTCTTGAATCATGCGGAATAGTATCCAACTATATAATATCACCCGGCACTGTTCTTTTCCATGTTAAAAAAATAAGCGCAGCTTCACAGGTTAATGAAGCAGCCTCTTTCTCTGTAAGTATAGGCCCGGAAACCGGGGAGAGAGGAATCACCGTTTTTTGTGAAATTAATCTTAATATTCTCAATGAACTGCTAAGCCCGCAATATGATAGAGAAACCTATGAAAAATTTATCAATGCATACAAAGATGATTCCACACTTATTTGCGGATTAATAGGTAAAAATTGCATTATAAAAAATACACTTTCCATTTCCGATTCAATTATAAGTGCAGGCACAGTGATCTCAGGCGCAGGGATTATAGATAAGTCGGTTATTCTTAGCGATGATGAAAACCCGGCATTTATAGGATATGGTGTAGAGATAAAAAATTCCGCCATACAGCAGGGGTGCACGATTTCATCAATGGCTTTGATTCACAATTCTGTAATAATGGAAAACTCGGAATGTGAAAAAAAATGCATAATAATCAGCAGCATCACCGGCCCGGGTTCATCAATCGGAGAAGCAGAAATCACATCATCATTTACCGGGCCCTTTACAGCAGCGCATCACCACTCCCTCCTTATAGCAGCGATCTGGCCCGGAGGGAGAGGGAATATAGGATACGGCGCTAATGTGGGTTCCAATCATACATCACGGCAGCCGGATCAGGAAATATTTCCAGGTGAGGGGATGTTTTTCGGACTTGGTACAAACATCAAGTTCCCTGCAGATTACCGAAAATCACCCTATACAATTATAAGCACCGGTGTAACTGCAATGCCCCAGTCACTGGAGTTTCCCTTTTCTCTAATAAATCAGCCCTCTGCTCACTATGACGGGATCCCCCTCTATTTAAATGAACTTTCCCCTGCCTGGGGGTTATACAGAAATATTTATGCAATTATAAGAAATGAATCGAAGTTTATTAAAAGAAGCAGACCGGGGCAGAATAGAATCGACCTGGAAATATTCAGGCCTGAAAATATTGATATGATGATAGATGCGGTAAAGCGCCTGGAAAAGATCAATATAAAAAAAGATGTATATACACCGGATGATATAAGCGGAACAGGGAAAAATTTTATTACCGAAAAGAGCAGAATAACGGGAATTGAAGCCTATAATTTCCATATTGCCTTCTATGCCCTTAAGCACCTGGCGGAGAGAGCAGCCAAAATGCTGGGGGATAATGTCGCCCCTGAACCGGAAGTTCTTTTCCGGAACGATCCTCAAAACCCCTGCTGGATACATGCAGTGTCAGTTCTTGAACAGATAAAACTGAAAGATGTCCCCCTTAAGGAAAACCTTAAAAATTATATTTATTTTATCAGCAGACTCAATAATGAAGTGATTGAATCAAGAAAGCGTGACTACACAAGGGGGATCGGCATAATAAATGATTACGGCCAATTCCATAAGGGACCGGAGCATGATCCGCTGATCATAGAGCTTAAAGAAAAATCTGAAATAGAAAAATCGAGACTTATGCAGATAATAAAAATTATCCAGTGATCATTTCTGAAACTTTTTATAACAGAAAATTTTCTCTTCTGGGGCTGACCAGAAAGTATTTTTTTGTCATACCGGCTGTAGCGAAGCGAAATGCCGGTATCTCATACAACTGATTCAATCAGAAGATTCCGGTATTTGCAATAATTGAAGTTGCACGCCCTGAACGCAGTGAGGAAGCACTCTTGGGGTGAAACCGGAATGACAAATACAAATAAATCCAGCTTTTTAGACAACCCCGGAGAATTAATCTTTTATTCTACACTAAAATACCTGGTAAAGAATTAAGATTAAAAACTATCTGAAACTGCTTATATCCGCAGGGATATGTGATATTACATCAACAACACCCCGGAGAACATTTTTTGCACTCTCATTCAGCCTTAGCTTTTCAAGCTTTGCTTCAGCCTCTGCTATTAACTCCAAATGACGTGCCAGAGTATCATCAGCAGCGCCGCTATGGAGAATACTATTCCTGATAAAAGAAACCTGTTTACCCGACTTTTTTTCTGAGAGGAGAATTTTCAGAAACTCCTCCTGTTCAGGTACGGGGAGTCTCTGCAGAGTACTCTGCACAAGAAGAGTAAACTTCCCCTCCTCAATATCTGAATCTACAGATTTACCGGTCTCCATTTCCACTCCGAAAACACCCAGCACATCATCCCTTATCTGGAATGCAATACCGAGAGGGAGAGAAAACTCTTCAATACTCATCATCTCACTCTTCTTTTTCTCTCCGGCAAGCACATACCCCATTATAATAGGGTATGCTACTGTGTAAAAAGCTGTTTTCATAAGGCTTATGCGCAGAGGGGTATCACTATTGATATCCGCATCTTTCGGCTTGGAGCTTAATGAATCCAGGATCTGTCCCCATGCTGTTTTCTCATAGGTTTTAGAAAAGATATCAAGGAATCTGCTTTTATCACCTGCCCTTGCATCAGCTCTGTTTATTATTTCTATTGCATTAACAAAAACCACATCCGCAAGAACTATGGCTAAATCGGAACCGATTGAACTGATACCTGTAATATGTGAATATTTCTCCTGGAGCAGGATATGCATAGCCCCGCCCCCTCTCCTTGTTAATGATTTATCTATAATATCATCCTGTATTAAAAGAAATGAATGCATAAGCTCAACTGCGGCACCGAATTTAATAATCTCCTTTATTTTTTTAAACCCTTTCCTGTAACCAAGATAGGAGTTCAACATAAGAACCGGCCTTATCCGTTTCCCATCTCGAAGGCAATATTCAAGAATTATGCCGTACATATCCTTCATGTAATCTGATTCAGCATATTCAATCTTCTCTTTATAAAAATCGCTTATAAATGTATCAATAAGCTGGGAATATTTATCAGTAAATGACTTATAATAGCCTGTATAGCTGTCTATCTGCTCACTCATAATATCATGTTTCTCCAAATTTCAGTTGCTTCTGAATCTATGATTAAAGCTATCATGCAGTTATTTTGTAAATAACATTTATCAAAATAATTACGGCTTTTGTGAAACAATATCTTGACATAGGGTATAGGACATTTTTTATTATTACAATAAATCAGGCTCACTCCAGATTTTTGGGAACAGTAATAATATGATTTGTTTCCACATATTCCGGAGCCAGCCCCCTGTCTACCCCGGGAGTACTTTGTCGCTTCGCTCGGGCGCCCTGAAGGGGGCACGTAAAATAAAAACTTAAGCAAGTTGATAAATCAAAGTATTAAAAGATCCTTTATATTGTTGAGCTTGTAAAAGATTTGCGGAATAGTATACAGGGTATAGTTATCGGAGTGGTAACAATTATATTTTCAGAGTGATAATAGTTAACTCGTGCCCCCTTTGGGGGACAGGGGGAAAAGCAAAAAAGTACTCCCTTTGTATCCCGAAAATCTGGAATGAGCTGTAAATAAATCTATATGCGGGTTTAACCCGCTATTAACAGGGAGAGTATCCTATGCTTGCCAAAAGAATTATCCCATGCCTGGATGTTAAGGATGGCCGTGTTGTTAAAGGTGTTAATTTTCTTAATCTTGTTGACGCCGGAGACCCTGTTGAAAACGGCAGGTTCTACGATTCAGAAGGTGCAGATGAACTCTGTTTTCTTGATATAACCGCATCATCGGATAGAAGAAATATAATTCTCGATATGGTAAAAAAGGTGGCCGAAACTGTACACATCCCATTTACAGTAGGGGGCGGCATAAGATCAGTTGAGGATGTGCGCCACATTCTGGAAAATGGAGCAGACAAGGTTTCTATCAATACTGCCGCAGTGCTTAATCCTGAAATAATTACAGCATCAGCAGAGAAATTCGGTTCCCAGTGCATTCTTGTTGCAATAGACGCGAAAAAAAATGACAGGGGCGGATGGACTGTGTACCTGAACGGAGGAAGAACCCCCACGGAACTTGATGTTGTTGAGTGGGCAGTAAAGACTCAAAAACTTGGCGCTGGAGAGATTCTTCTCACCAGTATGGATAAGGACGGCACAAAAGATGGTTATGACATAGAACTGACAAGGCTTGTTTCTGAAGCTCTGGAAATACCGGTAATAGCATCGGGGGGTGCAGGGACTATTGACCATTTATACGAAGGACTTACAGCAGGAAAAGCAGACGCTGTACTGGCAGCCTCAATCTTCCACTTCAGGGAAATAAGCATAAAAGAGGTAAAGGATACACTAAGCTCCAGAGGTATCCCCATTCGTCCGGTTTAATAAAATCAGCTTTTCAACAAATAATATATCACCACACCTGTAAGAATAAGGAATATTAGTGCTGCAACAATAAGACCCATATTATTTTTTGATCCGGCTGTGTCATCATCAGCCTTAGCATTATCATAAAATGCAGGGTCCATTGCAACCTTAATACTATCCTCTTCTTCAACAATTTTAACAAAAATACCCTTGGCAACTATGGCAAAAAATGTATAAACACCCTCATGTTTTCTGGAAATAATACGCCCTGTTATAGGTTTAAACCTGCTGTTTTCAGCATCATAGGCATTAAAGGCTTTTGCAACTTCAACTGCTTTCGGATTATTATCAACAAGACTTAATTTAATTCTGTCACCCTCAACAAGACTGCCAATATCCTTCCCTTTTATAGGTGAAAGGATGAGGGTACCGTTAAGAATAAGCTTAACATCTTTCCCTGCAAGGGGGTCGTCAATTTTTTCTATTTTAACCTCAGGGGGCTTTGCTTTAACATGCCCCTTTGCCAGCTCTTCAGGTGTAACCTTGGTACTTGTTACAGAATGCATTTCCATTGTAAGAGAAGAAATTTTTTCATAATCAATAGATACCTCAATATTCTGATACCCTGAAACATCTATTAGAAATCTCTGAAAATCGTGATTAAGAGCAATAGCATCATCCTGTTCAAGAAGCCTCACCATTGTTGTAAGTTCTTTTACATTAAGTCCCTTATTGAGGAACTCTTTAAGCTGTCCGGTAAATGCTTCATCAAAATCGCCGGTATTTGCAATACTTATCATCTCCCTTTCAAAATTACGCCAGTCCTTCGATGTTTTAATTTCACTGGTTTCATAAGAACGGCTGACTATAGTATATGTATGCATTATTTTCAGATACTCATAATTGATGAAAAGAAGAAAGGCGCCATATACACTTGAAGATGAAAAACGCCCCTTGATAACATATAAATCAAGATAGGAACCTGCAAGCATCTTCTTGGATTTATCCTGATCATCATATGTATAATACATGGCAATCTGAAGCTTCTTGGATTGCTCGGAAAAATTACTGGCTGCAGATTCTAAATCATTTGACATAAAAACCTCTTTTTCAAGTACAACTCAGGAATAACAACAAACAAAACTCTATTATGACGAATACTTAGTCATGACTTTTTTAATCCTTTCAAGAAGGATCCGCCTGTTTACAGGTTTCAGGATGTAATCCTTAACCCCCATAAGGATAAGATCCTGCATTACCCCTTTTGTAGTTTCCTCACTTACAAACACTACCGGAGAGGTGTTTCCCCTTTCTTTAAGCTCATAAGTTAAGGCATAACCGTCCAGTACGGTCATATCAAGCTCTGTTGTGATTAAATCGAGCTTCCCATTAAGCCTGTCATAATGAGCCAGCGCCTCTTTGCCGTTGGAAGCAGTGGCAACAATATCATATTCTTCAGATTCTAATATCTGCACAATCTGTTTTCTGTTGAACTCCCTGCTGTCTACAACCATCACTTTATAGTGCCTCCCTCCGGGAGCAATACCATCAGGGATTTTTGTGTTTAGATTTGGGAAATCGGCCTTATACCTCATCTGAAAATCTCCGAATAAGTTATGATGATCAATATATAACCGGAATTACCAGGCCGGCATCAGTCAAGTAATTAATAATTATAACTTTTCAACATGTCAAGATGAAATTCTATTATTTATAATTATCATGAAGAAGCCCCATCATAAGATTAAAAAGGAAACAGACTTTTATGGCAATCTGATACATGAGCAGTTAAAATATGCTCTATTTTAAGAATTAACAGGGGATCGCTCCTGTAACTACAGAGGAGCAAGAAAAGTGATTGCTAAAAAAATAACTTTATCATATTTTCTACTATATTTAAGCAGTTAAGTCAGGAGAAAAAAATTGGCAGAGATCGATACTAAATATTTTTTCATTAAACCTCCCGATTACCTTCACTCCATAATACATGGTGACGATTTTTATATTCAATTCCAGAGGTTCAACCCGGAAACTGAAGCTCAGGTAATTAAGATAATACACAGATACCTGGAGCAGTATGACCTTATTTTCCACAAGGATACTATTCTTTCAATAGTAAAAGAACTTATAAATAATGCAATAAAAGCAAATCTGAAACGGTTATACTTTGAATCAAAAGGGCTTGATATTCAAAATCCCGCTCTGTATAGAGAGGGGATGGAATCTTTTAAGGAAGATGTTTTTGAAATTCCCGGCAGCAAAGTGATTGAATCGCTGGACGGTTCAAAATATATTGTAAGGGTCAGCTTTGCCACATCTGAAAACAATATCCGTATTGAAGTACGAAACAATATCCCCATACTGGAATCTGAACTGAACAAAATCAAGGCCAGGGTTAATAAAGCCTATAAGTACCAGGATATCGCTGAAGCCTTTACTGATGTTCTTGATGATTCTGAAGGTGCAGGACTTGGACTTATTATGGCACTCATGCTCCTTAGAAATTCAGGCTTCCCCCGGGATTCCTTTAAAATAAACAGAAGCGACAACCTTACTTCTGTAAACCTGAGCATCCCCTATAACAGCAGTGTACCTGAAACTCACGCAAAAATTACCGATGAGATACTTAAAGAGATTGCTGAGATCCCCACCCTCCCTGATAATATACGGGAGATACGACTTTTGTGCAGAAATACGGAAAGCACAATTAAAGATATAAGCAATGCCATTTCCCGCGATCCGGGGCTCACTGCTTCAATTATCAAGCTCTCCAACTCCGCCGGCTATTTGACCATGAACCGTGTTGAGACAATTGATGAAGCTGTAAAAGTGATAGGTATCCGGGGAATAAATACACTTCTTGTGGCAACCGGGGTTCAGAAAGTTGTTGAAACAAGGTATAAAAAATTTGAAGAGATATGGAATGATTCATATAAAAGAGCATTTTACGCGCAGCAGATAATGAAGAAGAAGCATAAAGATTCCCGGCTTGGAGACCAGGTATATCTTGCGGCGCTCCTTGCAGATATCGGGCGGATTGTTATGCTTTCCCTTCAGGGTGATCTATTTAATAAATTAAAAAAGATTTCAGGCTACAAAGGCCTTGAAGATTCAAGCCTTCTTGAAGAGATAACCCTGGGAATAAGCCACAGCTCTCTTGGTGCCATGATCTGCAAAAAGTGGAACTTTAATGAGTCACTGACAAAAACAATTGAACTGCACCACAGGCCCCATCGCGCTCCTGATGAGCTGAAAACACTGATATATACAGTTTACCTGGCTGATCTTTTTGTGGAAATTGATAATAAAAAATCCCGTTTTGAAATTGCAGATGACAATGTTCTTGAGTTTTTCAGCCTCCACCTGAAAAAAGATTTTGAGACTTTCCACGAAGCTCTCAGGAAGAAATATCTTTCCAGAACCGAACATGAATGACAAGTAAATGCTCAAAATATACTAAAAGACTTGACTTGAATTTCTGTTCAATAGTCAATCAGTCTGTTTTAATTTTTTTCCAAGAGGAATAATGATGTATTTTCAGGATATTATAGCAAAGCTTAATGAGTACTGGGCAAAACAGGGTTGTGTCATAATTCAGGGATACGATCTGGAAGTAGGTGCCGGTACATTTAACCCTGCAACATTTTTAAAAGTACTGGGACCGGAGCCCTGGAATGTGGCCTATGTTGAACCATCAAGAAGGCCTACAGACGGCAGATATGGAGACAACCCCAACAGGCTTCAGCATTATTATCAATACCAGGTGATAATGAAACCATCCCCGGCAAATATACAGGATCTTTACCTGCAGTCGCTGGAATATATAGGAATAAACCTGAAAGAACATGATGTAAGGTTTGTTGAAGATGACTGGGAATCCCCCACCCTTGGAGCAGCCGGACTTGGCTGGGAGGTATGGCTTGACGGCATGGAAGTAACACAGTTTACATATTTTCAGCAGTGCGGCAGCATAGATCTTGACCCGGTTTCAGTAGAGCTCACCTACGGTCTGGAACGTATATGCATGTATATACAGGGGATAGACAATGTCTTTGATATCAGGTGGAATGAGCAGTTCAGCTACAGGGATGTTCACCATAGAGGTGAAATTGAATTCTCACACTACAATTTCAACATAGCAGACACTGATCTGCACTTTAAACTCTTTGACCTTTATGAAAAAGAGTGTCTTTCCATACTTGCATATGACAAATTCAACGTTGTTCTCCCTGCATATGATTATGTGCTGAAATGTTCCCATGTATTTAATATGCTCGATGCCCGCGGCGCTATCTCTGTAACTGAGCGTGTAGGCTATATAACGAGGGTACGGAACATTGCCAGAAAATGCGCAGAAAAATATGTATTAACAAGAGAAGAGATGGGATTCCCCCTGCTTAAGGAGAAGATCAAAGAGGTGTAGATATGAACAGTGCTTTCACTAATCTGGATAATTTTCTCACGAAGTATGACAGGTTTATTATCTCAACTCATGAGAGCCCTGATGCAGATGGACTCGGTTCAGAAATAGCCCTTCTTGATCTTTTAAAGCAGCTTAATAAAGAGGCATATATATTTAACGCTGACCCGGTACCCGATATTTGCAGCTTTATGGATATTGATGATGAACTGACAGTACTCATTGATGAATCCCGGCTGCCGGAAAACATTGAAGACTTTGTTCATATTATACTCGATACAAATGACTATGAAAACATAGGATCAATTTATAAAACTCTACGCCCCAGGGTAAAAGATTTTTTTATAATAGATCATCACGAAGGTGATCTGCATAAGGCTGATGTAAATTTCATCAAAGTAGAAGCATCATCAACCGCGGAAATTATCTACAGTATCATTCAATTTTACAGGAAGGAACTGAATTTTAAAACCGCACAGGCAATATATGCAGCAATAGTCTTTGATACAGGCTCATTCAGATTCCCTAAAACAACCTCAGAAACCTTCAGCATAGCATCACATCTCCTTGAGTACGGGGTGAGCCCCTTTACAGTTTACGAACAGCTCTATGAGAGCAACTCCCTTTCAAGCTTTCAGCTTAGAACAAAAATTCTTTCAACTATGGAAATAATGCACAATGGGAAAATGGTAGTGATGAAACTGACACCCGAGATGGTTGAAGAAACAAACGGCTCCTTTTCTGAAGGGGAATCGATTATTAATCTTCCATTTACAGTAAAGGGGGTTGTGGCAAGCCTCCTTATTAAGCAGGACACAGACGGCCCTGTTAAGGTGAGCATGAGAACCAAGGGGAACATAAATGTTGCTGAAATTGCCATAAGAAACGGAGGCGGGGGTCATAAAAACGCGGCCGGATATAAACCCGGCCTGAATTTTGAAGAAGCCTACAAAAAAGCTGTTAATGACATGGAAGTTTTTTTTAAATAATACCGGAAAGATCAACAGCCCCTTTATATCTTGCCCCGGGTGATGCCACCACAAGTGAAGCTGCATAACTCCCTATCCGCCCCGCTTTTTCAGGATCAAAACCCTTTGCAAGGCCGTAAAGAATCCCTGCAGCATACATATCCCCCGCGCCATTTGTATTAACAACATCAACTCTGTATGATGGTATTTTAACTGTATTACCCGCTGTTTTAATTAAACTCCCCCGTGCACCCAGCTTAACAACAGCAAAAGAACATCGCTCAGCAAGCCGATGAAGGGCTTCCTCTTCAGAAAAGCCTGTAAACTTCAAAGCCTCATTTTCATTAACAAAAACTATATCTGCAAAATTATCAACAGCATCCTCAAGCACTGCTCCGGCTCTTTCAATAAGCCCCGGATCTGCCAGATCAATAGATATTAGTGTACCCGCCTTTTTTGCCGCATTCATAGCCTTAAAGCATACCTGGCGCAGGTTCTCAGCTTCAAAAAGGTAGCCCTCCAGGTGAAGGAGTGAGCTGCTGCTTATAAGGGACTCATCAACATTATCCGGGGAAAGATCAAGAGCAGCGCCCAGGTGAGTGGCAAAAGTCCTTTCCAGGTCTGGTGTAATAAATGTAATGGCATGACCGGTGATACCGCTCCCCTTTGTGATAAAAGATTCAACACCGGAACCGATTGTCTGGGCAATATAGCTTGCACCGTTATCATCATCAGCCACTCTACCTACAAAAGCCCCTTTGCCGCCAAGAGCAGCAAGACCTGCAACCGCGTTGGAACTGCTCCCCCCCGGTATTATTTCCATTTTCAGGTCATATATTATAGTAAAAATTTCCCTGCTCCGCGCTTCATCAATTAAATGCATCCCCCCCTTCTCCAGTCCCATCTCCTTTAGAAAAGAGTCATCAACTGTAACCATAAAATCGAGGAGTGCAGAGCCTATCCCTGTAACATCGTACTTATTTTTTTTAACTATCATATTTTTTATTCCTCTTAATTTATTACTGGCTGAAAATATCTATTGGGCCCTGCGGATCACCTTCTATAAACTGCCTGGTATATTCATTGTCCTTTTTAAAAAAAATCTCAGGTGCGCCGGAAAATACAATTTTCCCCTCATATAAAAGGACTATTCTATCAGCAATTTTTTCTGCTACTGCCAGATCATGGGTTACTGCAATGGCGGTTGTCCTGCTCTCACTTTTAATATCTGCAATAAGATCAGATATGGAATCTGAAAGAATTGGATCGAGCCCTGCTGAAGGGTCATCATAGAGAATAATATCAGGATCAATACATATAGCCCTGGCAAGACCGGCGCGCTTCTGCATGCCGCCTGAAATCTCCGAAGGGAGTTTATTTTCGCTCCCCTTAAGCCCCACCCGCTCCAGAACCGTAAAAACCCTGGAGGAAACTTCATCCTCTCCAAGCCCCATTCTTCGTAATCCGAAAGCGGTATTGTCAAAAACGCTCATTGAATCAAAAAGCCCCCCCTTCTGGAAAACATAGGCTATCTTGAATGAGTCAGGATCAGCGGCCCTTCCGGAGCTGTAGCGGCCCCTGATATCACTGTTCTTAATCTTTACAGAACCGCCGTAACCCTGAATAAGGCCCGCCACAATTTTAAGAAGCACCGACTTCCCTGAACCGTTTCTACCTGCAAGCACCAGGGTTTCACCCTCGCCTACATTAAGGTTAATACCATTGAGAACAGCTCTCTCTTCAAAAGTAATAGTAAGATTTTTAATATCAATCATAATGCAGCCGGGTCAATACATATTTTCCAGATTCTCTTTGAGAGAATAGAGAATATTAAGATATGAAATATACCTGTCAGGATGAATCTTTTCAAGCTCTACAAGTCTCCGCACTTCGCAGTCCGGTTCATGGTCATGGCTGCATGGGCTGAACCTGCATTTCATAGAGGGCTTTTTAAAGTCCTGAAAATATGCACCCAGCATATGAGGTTCAACATGCATAATACCGAATTCGCGCACACCGGGTGTATCAATAAGCTCCGTATTTTCATCGATCTGCTCCATCTGCACATTGGTGGTAGTATGCTTCCCCTTGCCCGTGCTTTCTGAAACCTCTGTAATTTTAATATTCAGCCCCGGGAAGACCCTGTTAAGGAGAGATGATTTACCCACACCTGAGTATCCGATAAGGAGAGACCTTTTCCCGGAAATAGTTTCTTTAAAAACATCAATCCCCTCACCTGAAAGGGCGCTCATAAAATGTATTTCCAGACCTGAATCCCTGTAGTAGGACCTTATATAATCGGTCTCACCCTTTTCAGCAAGATCAAGCTTATTAACGCAGAGAACAACCTTTACCCCTGCGCTGACCCCCCTTACAAGAATTCGATCCACAAACCTGAGATTAAAATGAGGATTAATGAAGGATTGAACAGAAATAACCTGGTCCAGATTAGCTGCAATAATGTCCTCTTTCCCCTTGAGCTTATCCTTTCTGGAAAAATAATTTTTCCTGTCAATGATCGACTCAATAACCCCAAGACCATCCCTGTCAATAGAGAAGTTTACAAGGTCACCCGCAGCAACCGGATTGGAAAAGAGCTTAAACTGGCTATCCTTCTTAATTCTTCCTCTTAATACAGACATATATTCAGCATTATTGTATTTAACTGTGTAATATCTGCCGAAAACCCTTATAACTGTTCCTGTCATTTTTTTCCAGATTAATTAAAGTTTTTAAGCCGATCTGCCGATAGAGAAATACAGGTTGAGATATGATAATTCCCTCCCGTTTTTATCATATCGGAAATCTGGCACTGCAAAGAAAAGAGAAGGCAGGATAGCCGCCCAGCTATTCTGCTTTCTTGTTTCAGGGGTTTCATGGAATTTTCTCCAGAAATGCCGGTTTAAAACCCTCTATATCCCCGACAAGGCCCCCTAAATGCCCTGTACCTGTTACAGTAAAAGATACCCTGTAAACCATCCCTTCATGAACATTGAGCAGATCTTTGTGGAGCCGTTTTTTTAATTCTTTACCGGAAATATCGAATTCAATATCGATATTCTCAGAATCATAAAAAACAATCTTTTCAAAAATTCTGTCAATATATTTCAGCTTTAAGGTCATTGTTATGCTTTTATTTCTATATGATTCTATTTCAGATATAATAGAAGAAATTGTCAGATTATCACCTGAATATAAAGGGAGGGAAAGAAAAAATAATAGCAGTAAAGAGATCTTTAACAATAATTTCATTTTATACCCCTAACATTAGGGTATAATTGCAGGCAGGATTGTCAATAATAATAAAAGGGGGAATTAAATCAGGTTTTAATCACTCATCAGAGTTTAAGTGATTAAAAAACGACCCCTTGTCTCTGCTCCGGCTGAGTCTGGAATTAATGGCGCCACTGCAAAAATTATCATTATAAAGCGCAATAATTCAGAATAA
>CAZBFP010000013.1:0-97739 GCA_964491265.1 uncultured Leptospirales bacterium
TGATCCTCAAATTATTGGAAATTTCAGGGGGTGGGGTTAATTAAGCGCTTACAAACGTAATAATAATGAGAAGAAATGTTTAAATCTTAATATTATTCAATTCCGGAGGGTTCAATGGAGAATCCCTTTTTTCACAGAGGCAACGTTGATATTCTTAAATGCAGTAAAACCGCATTTTTATGTTCACAAAGTGTATCGGCTTTAACAATTTTAAAAGTATACGACTGGGCAGTGGAGCAGAAAAATAAAGGTGTATGTGTAATCTCAGGATTTCACTCAAAGATTGAAAATGACGTATACGACATACTCCTTAAAGGGACACAGCCATTAATAATGGTACTTGCCCGCAGTTTAAAGAAGCAGTATGATGATAAAACTGAAATCGCACTACAGAATAACAGGCTATTAATCCTGTCCCCTTTTGATGAAACTGTAACAAGGGTATCACGGGAAACAGCAGCAGTAAGAAATGCCTTCGCAGCGGACATGGCAGATGAGGTTTTTATAGCATATGCCAGACAGAAAGGGAGTATAGAAAAACTCGCCTTAAAGCTTACAGGTCAGGGTAAAAAAATACAATACCTGGGGGATAAGTAAAATGCCGGCTATAGATCATCATGACACCCCATATGACGAAGGCACAATAGCAAAGCTGGAGCTTTTTGAAAAGTATGCGGAAGCCTGGCTTCCCACATTTGTAATGTCCGGAGTGCGGGAAATATGCATCTTTGATTTTTTCGCTGGTACAGGATATGATAATAACCAGGTGCCCGGCAGTGCTATAAGGCTTCTTGACAGGATTAAATATTATGAAAAGATTATAATCGAGAGAAAAACTAAAATACAGGTTTTTTTAAACGAATATAAACGGGATAAGTTTACTGTTCTCCAGGAAGCGGTAAATAAATATATTGAGGATAATCCACAGCTGAAAAGTTTCGTTGAAATTGATTTTTATAATGAAGATTTTGGAATCCTTTTTGAAAAATTATATACCCGGATTCAAAAATTCCCCTCCCTTGTCTACCTTGATCAGAACGGCATTAAATATCTGGCAGATAAATATCTGCTGGCACTGGAAAAGACAAAGAAAACTGATTTCCTTTATTTTGTATCATCATCATATTTTTTAAGATTTGGAGAAAGGCCGGAATTTCGGGTTAACCTTGATCTTGATATTGAGTATCTGAAAAAGAATCCTTATAAAGCCATACATAGGAGCCTTATAGAACAACTTAAGAATAAACTGCCTGATGATACAAAGCTCAGATTATATCCCTTTTCTATAAAGAAAGGATCAAATATTCATGGAATAATATTCGGAGCCACTCATATCCGTGCTGTAGATAAATTTTTAACCATATCCTGGGCCAGGAATTCATTAAATGGTGAAGCTGATTATGATATTGATGATGATGGAATTAAAGAACAACTGGATCTTTTTGAAGGGAAAAGGTTAACTAAAATAGAATCATTCAATGAAAATATTCGTGATAAGATTTTAAAAGGTATTATAAAAAATAACAGGCAGGCCTATGATTTTTGCCTGTCTCAGGGGCATCTGGGACGACATGGTGCTGAAGTAATCAGGGAGATGAAAAAAGAAAAGTTAGTTGATTATGACAGCAGATCCCCTATGGTTACTTACGAAAATGTTTATGATAAAAGAAAAATAATTATGTATAAAGTGTTAAAATGACAACAACAAAAATCGAATGGACAGACAAAACATGGAATCCTGTGACAGGGTGCACAAAGGTATCTTCAGGCTGTCTTAACTGCTATGCTGAAGTTATGGCAAGCAGGCTTAAGTCAATGGGTAATGATAAATATAAATCGGGATTTAAACTGACAAGCCATGAATCAGCTTTAAGTGAGCCTTTTAAATGGAAAAAGCCTCATAATATTTTTGTATGTTCCATGAGTGATCTCTTCCATGATGAAATCCCCTTTACCTTTATTGATAAGGTAATAAAAATCATAGAAGAAACACCGCATCACAATTACCAGATTTTAACAAAAAGGTCACATCGCTTAAAGGAGTATTTCAGCAGCAGAGTAATTCCTCCTAACCTGTGGCCCGGGGTTACAGTTGAGGACAAGTCAGCCTTATACAGAATGGATGACCTTAGAGATTTAAACGCCTCTGTAAAATTTTTATCATGCGAACCTCTGCTTGAAGATTTAGAACATTTTGATTTAACCGGTATTGACTGGGTAATAGTGGGGGGAGAAAGCGGTCCCAGGGCCAGGCCCATGCAGCCTGTATGGGTAAAGAATATAAAAAGTCAGGCTGAGGAAGCACAGGTATCTTTCTTCTTTAAACAGTGGGGTACATGGGGAAGTGACGGAGTGAAGAGAAATAAAAAAGCAAACGGCAAACTTATTGATGGAGATATTTTTCAGGAGATGCCGGCTGTGTAGTATATTTTCTTTAATCAAACTGTATAAAAATTCAACTGGAGAAGCATTATTATGAAACTGAAAATCAAGTCAATCCTATCCAGCCTTGAAGAAGCAAAAGAAAATCTCCTCTCCCTATCTGATGACATCTGGTTATCAATTAATCATAACGACAATAAGGAACTACAGGAAGGGATTACTTTTAAAACAGAGTTCAATAATAAGCTGACCGACCTTGACAGACTGTCAGCTGAAATAGCACTACTGGTTGAACAGTTTGCGGGGATGAATAAAGAAACTGAAGAAGCTAAGGAAAAACCGGAAACTAAAGAGAATGAGCGGATTATTAAAGAACTGAATATACGTGAACCTCATTCTCTGGATGAAGACTTTATGTACAAAAGGCCTTTTGGCATTGTTTTTCAGGGGACTGCATATAAAGATTTAACCACATGGCGCAGTGTTTACCTTACACTCCTGAATCAACTCAAGGAACATGACAGGTCAAAATTTGAAACCCTGGCTACAGCTGAAGAGTTTATAAGCAAAAGGGGGAATACGCTTTTTTCAAATAGTGAACATGATATGAGATTCTCCCGTAAGGTTGGTGGAACTGTTTATGCAGAATTGAATCTTTCAGCTAATTCATTAAGAGACGCCATGAAAAAAGTGCTGAACTATTTCGGTCTGGATGTTTCTGAAGTGACTGTTTATTTGAAAGAGGATCGGGATTTTCAGGAGTGACCGGGAATCGTGAGTTTATTGGAACAGATGTTTTTGATGATTGTGGAAATAATTATAAGCAGCGGGGAGGTATTTTTGTGAATTATTGGGCAGTAGGTGCTTCATGGGGTGGCACAGAGGATGTATCTGGAGAATTTTTTAAAAAGAAAATCTGGTATGACGGCTATGCTCATCATGGAGATGAGCAGAATAAAAGCATGCTTGATGCTGTTAGTGTCGGAGATGTGCTTATTATGAAGTCCAGTGCGACCAAAGGGAAAGGTCATTCTGTAACATTTACAAAAGTAAAAGGTATCGGTATCATTACTGATAAAATTAACTGGTATCGTTTTAAAGTTAATTGGCTGGATGTTAAAAATTTACCTAAGGATTTTGATAATATTTCATATCGAAAAACAATCGAGCAATTAAGAGAAAATGATGAAATATATAAATTTGTAAACGATGTTATGGGACAAAATAATATGAATATCATAATAGATTATCTTAAAGCAAACAAAAATCTCATCCTTACTGGTGCTCCGGGTACAGGTAAAACCTATTTAGCAAAAGAGATTGCGGAATCTATTGTCAAAGAGAATTCAGCTTCCGGACAGACTCCCATTAAAATACTGAAGAATGCTATTGATAATTTTAAGCCGGATTTAGAAGCAAGGGAGGAAAAGGAAAACCTGCTGAAAATGTTTTTAAAGCAATTCCCTAAAGAAAAAATTCAATCACTTACACTTGATGAATACTGTGCAGGTAAGGGAGATCGTAATAATTTCTGCTGGTGGATTGAAACAGGTTTAAAGACCCTTGGGAAATATGCACCAGGGAGTGCCCGTTCATATCTTATCTATTGGAGTAAAAAAAAGGAAGAATATAGTAAGCATGGATATATAAAAGATGAAGCTGATAACAGGAAAGCCCTTGAGATTGTATTGTCAGATATTCATGGATTAATTGGAGCTGGAAATAGTAAAGATTATGAAGATAAGTTCGGGAATGGATTGATATTGAAGATTCTGAATACCTACTATCCGGAGGTTTTTTTCCCGATAAATAGCACTAAACATATGGATAATGTAATACGGCTTTTTAATTTAAAAACTGACAGCACTTCAGTAAGTGATAAAAATAAAGTAATCAACAATTTTTATAAGGCACAATGCAAATCTTTAGACATTACACCCTTTGAGTTTCAAAGAATACTTTATGATTTATTTAATATAGCAGAAGGTGAAATTTTATATGAAGATAAAATTGTAAGTGATGGTGATATCTCATTTGTTCAATTTCATCCATCTTATGATTATACAGATTTTGTTGAAGGTTTAAGACCTGTAAAAAATGAGGATAATAATGATATAGGTTTTGAGTTAAAAAACGGTATTTTTAAACAATTCTGCAAAAAAGCAAAGAATAACCCTAATAAAAACTATGTTTTTATAATAGATGAAATAAATCGTGGTGAAATTTCAAAGATATTTGGTGAATTGTTTTTTTCAATTGATCCTGGATATCGTGGTGAAAAAGGGAAAGTAAAGACGCAGTATTCTAATATGCAGACTGAGGATACATTGTTTTCAGATATTGATGAAGACTATTTTTATGTTCCTGAAAATGTATATATAATCGGCACAATGAACGACATAGACCGCAGTGTTGAAAGTTTTGACTTTGCCATGCGCAGGCGCTTTGTATGGAAAGAGATAAAAGCAGAAGATACACAGAATATGCTGGATTCAATAACTGATAAAATAGATGTTTCTGAAGCTAAAAAACGAATGAATAGTCTTAATGCGGAAATTGAGAAAATGCCAGAGCTGGGATCACATTATCAGATAGGTGCGGCATATTTTCTGAAACTGAAAAATTATAATGGTGATTTTAACAGATTATGGGATCTGCATTTAAAGCCTTTACTGAGTGAGTATCTGCGAGGATTGCAGGGTTCTGAGTCGAAACTCAAAGAGTTGCAAAAAGCCTATGAAACCGACAACTGATAATAACAGGGGTAATTTCTTTGTAGAAAATTCTGATCATGTAAAACTCCTGCAGCAAATATCCGGCAGGAGCATTGATGATCTTGAAAAAGAGAATCCGGGTCTGCTGGTTGTAAAGGGGCAGTTTAAAGATGATGTCCAGGATTCAAAGATATTTTCTTTGATTAATGATAATCTCCATACGGAAAATATTGTTGGTTTTATAGGAATAAATGATGATAGCGGAAATCATGTAAAGCTGCAGATACGTTCCCGCTTTGATAAAGATAACAATAATCAATATTTCTTTCAATACATGCTTCAGCGCGTTTTCTGCCCCACTATTCTTGATCTTCAAATTGACCATAGTAAAGAAAACTTGTTTGAATTTTTTCTGGCAATTCTTTTCCCCCACTATTTAAAAAGTGCTTTCAGGCAGGGACTTTTCAAAAAGTATAAATGGTTCCATCATAACAATCCTGATGTTAAAGGCTCAGTTGATATTAAAAGGCATATCCGGCAGAATATACCCTTTTCAGGGAATATTGCTTATACGACAAGGGAATACAGTTTTAATAATCCTGTAACTCAGCTTATCCGTCATACCATCAATCATCTGGAAAAGAGAAACCTTCTTTTTGACAGGACTACAGAATTTAGGCAGGCTGCACAGGAAATTGCGAATTACACCCCGGATTTTAATTCAAGGAATCAGGTGCAAATTCTGAACCAGAATAGAACCAGGATTACTCACCCTTATTTTAATGAGTACGAGCCATTGAGAAAGATATGCCTTAAAATTCTGCGGCATGAAGGAGTTGCGCTGGCAGAAGAGAATAAAACTGATAAAATATATGGGGTAGTTTTTGACTGTGCCTGGTTGTGGGAGGAGTATTTGAATACGGTGCTGGAGGGGAGCGGAATTAAACACTCTGAAAACAAAACTGGTAAAAATGCAATTTATTTGTTTAAAGATAAAAAATCATACCCTCGCTATCCGGATTTCTATTCTGAAGAAAAAGGGCTCGTGCTTGATGCAAAATATAAGCATCTGGAAAAAGACAACAATGCTTTAAGCCGTGATGATATACATCAGATTATTTCTTATATGCATGTACTGATGTCAGAAACCGGCGCGGTGATTTTTCCTTATCAGGATTCAAAAACAGAGAGTGATTATAAACCGGTATTAATCGGAAAACTGAAAGGTCATGGCGGAAGCGTTTATAAACTTGCTATGAAAATTCCGGTTAGTGAAAATTTCTCTGACTTTGTTGAATGGATGAATGTTAATGAGAGTAAATTTATTATATCTTTAAATGAGATAATAAATGAAAAATAAAAATGATTATGAGTTTTCTCTATTCCGTGAAAAGTTTGTAGAGCACCGGTTCCTTGCTGAAATATTGGAACTGTTCTGGAAAAAAGGAATATTTGATGTAGAAGTATTGAAATCGGAAATTGATAATGCGGGTTATGATCTTATTATAACATATAATAATATTACAAATTATATACAGCTCAAAAGCTCCCTGAAGAGAGCGAAAACAAGTCAACAGAAAGTAAATATCAAACTTGCTGACAAAAAGCATTCCAGTGTAATCTGGGTTATAATTGATGATAAGGATGAAACCATTGAGTTTGAATATCGTATATTCATCCCGAAAAAGAATGAAATGGATAATTTTGAAACAGCGAAGCATTCAAAGGGGAATGCTGAAGGCGTAAAGAAAGAGAGACCGAACATTAAGATTGTAAAAAAGGCTCAGTTCGAAGAAGTAAGTTTAGATGGAATTATTAAAAAATTATTTAAAGTGAAAAAATGAAATTCTACCTTGGCGTAACAGACACAGAATGGTATAATTACCTCCGCATGGTGAACCCTGAAGATATTAACTTCTGGCAGCCTGGCGGGACATTAACATTCAAAGCTATAGAAAGGGGAGCGCCATTTCTATTTAAACTTAAAAGCCTCATAAATGCAATAGGAGGCGTGGGGTTTTTCGCCAGTCATTCCTTCCTTCCTTTATCCGTAGCCTGGGATTATTTCGGCGACAGAAACGGATGCAGAACTTTTACAGAATTTAAAAAAAAGATAACCGTATATAGAGATAAAAAAAAGGAGATAGAAGATAACCCTGTAATCGGCTGCATAGTATTAACAGAACCGGTATTCTTTGACAAAGATGACTGGATAGAAGTTCCGGCAAGCTGGAATAAAAACATAGTCCAGGGAAAAACCTATACAACAGAAGATTCTGAAGGGAAGGGACTCTGGAGAGAAGTTGAAGAGCGGCTTTCAAGGGTTAATCTGCTTGAAAGAAAGTTAAAAGAGAGTGATGCAATATTAGTTGCAGAAGGGATCGACAGATTCGGTTCCCCTGTATTAATAAAGCCGCGGCTCGGACAGGGTGCTTTCAGGGTACTTGTGGCTGATGCATATACCAGGCGTTGTGCTGTAACAGGTGAAAAGACACTCCCTGTTCTTGAAGCTGCTCATATAAAAGCCTATTCTGAATCAGGACCTCATCAGACATCCAACGGGCTTCTTTTACGGCCCGATATGCATAAGCTCTTTGACAAGGGATATATTACTGTAACTGAAGAGTATAGAGTTGAAGTCAGTTCCAGAATAAAAACTGAATTTGAAAACGGCAGGGAGTATTATTCATATCATGGAAAAGAATTACAGATACTCCCGGCCAGTGCTGCTGATATACCATCAGGGGAATATTTAGGGTGGCACAATGAGAATGTTTACAGGGGATGAGGTAGTGTTGAAAATTTTATCTGGCTGCACTTGCATTATAAAGTCCGGAGAAGGAAACGACCATAGAAACAGTAATTTACTTAACCTGGAGAAATAAATGAGCTTGCAATATTTAAAACATGAAAAAGTATCTTTAAAAGGTAGTCCTGACTTTAATGAAAAATGGCTGCAGGAAATAATATCACAGGACCCTTCAATTCTGGGGTTAGGTGAGCTGATATTAAAAGAGATGGAGAAGCCATTAACTTATGGAAGATTAGATTTATTATTAAAAGATGATGAAACTGATACAAGATATGAAGTAGAGATACAGTTGGGGAGAGTTGATGAGTCCCATATTATCCGTACTCTGGAATACTGGGATGAAGAAAGAAACAGATATCCGCAATATGACCATATTGCTGTGATAATTGCGGAAGATATTACCAGCCGCTTTTTAAATGTGATAAGCCTCTTTAACAAGGCAATACCGATAATTGCTATTCAGTTAAATGCATTGAGGATCGATGACAAAATTGTTTTAAATTTTACAAAAGTTCTCGATTTAATCCAGAGAGCCGATGACGACAGTGATGACAAAAATAATGAACCAGCTGATAGATCATATTGGCTCAAAAAAAGTTCAGAAGAAACTCTTAGTACTGTTGATTATTGTATTGAATTACTGAAAAGAAACAATCCTTTATTATCTCAGAATTATTTAAAAAGATCCATAGGAATTAGAGATCAATATAAATCGAACAATATGGTTCTTTTCTGGCCTAAAAAAGCATTTTTAAGAATAGGCTCAAAAAATTCGAATAAAGATCTTTGGATAGAAAAACTGGAAGAAGCCGGGATAACAGTTTTTAAGGAAAGAAAAGGTAAACGGATTCATTTAAGAGTAACAAAAGATGAAATTAATAAAAATGAAGAACTGTTCAAAGAGTTGTTCAGTGATGCTTATAAAGCAGATTCGGAAACTTGAAAAAGTACCGGAATGAACCTCTTCAATAAAACAATCTCCTTAATAAAAGCAGAATATAAAACCAATCCCAACAACCTGGGCTGGCGTTTCCTTGTTACATCAGAAAAAACAATGGAGCAGAATAACGGTATACTCTTTTTAACATTAAACCCGGGAGGGGATGCAGATGTTAAAGACCATCCATCCTCAAGCTGCGAAAAGGGCGCTGCATATTTCACAGAAAACTGGAGCGGGGCTTTGCCCGGAGAATCCGTTCTGCAGAAACAGGTGCAGTATCTTTTCAAGGAGATTGCAGATAGAATTAAAGAGAATGATTTCAGAAAGGTTCTGGAGAATTCCTTATGCGCATATTTTATACCCTTCAGGTCACGAAATATAAAATCACTTAAGGGTAAAAAAGAAACTGAGGAATTTGCAAAAAGGATATGGAAAGAAATATTAAAGGAACTGCAGTTTAAGGTTATAATGTGCATCGACAGGGATACATATAAATATGTTGAAACAATAATCGAAGATATGGGTTACAAACACATTAAGGGAAAAGAACTCGAAACAGGGTGGGGTCATTATAAGGCAGCAGTTTCAAAATACAGGACACCCGGCGGAATAGTAACACTTGCCAGGTTCCCCCATCTGTCCAGATTTACAATATTCGGCAGGCCGGCATCAGAAAAACATATAGCCACTATAATAAAAGAGATATTTAAGGATTATTGAAGCGAAAAAAACCGGAATTATCAGATTAAATAGCGGCAGTAACATGGAATAAAATCTCCGGGGTGCAGATGAAATTTTTTTCAAATAATAAAAAAATTTCAAAATAAACCATGCGGAAGACGTAATAATAATGAGAATAAATATCTAAATTATAATATTATTCAATTTCGGGAAGTTAAATAAAATGTCGCACCGGTGCGACAAAAATTAAGGGGTTTATATGAGTCGAAACGATGAATTAATAAATAAAGCAGATCCCAAAGATATCGAATCATATGACGGTCTGGTTAGAAAAGCATTAAAAGCAAAAATTAAAATTGAAACTGGTTTTTTTGAATTAGCGGAAAGCATTTATGAAATACACAGGACTAAACTTTATAGAGTAAAATATAAAACTTTTGCTGAGTTTTGCGATGAGGAACTGGGCTTTTCAAGACAGACAATATATGTGTACATAAGTATATTGAAACTGGTGTCATCCTATAATACATATTTCTCCAGGGAAAGAGCTATTGATTTTGGACATAAAAAAATGAGGCATATTACTGAGGGGGTAAATGCAATAGATAAGTCTGAAGTAACAGATACAGAGAAACATCAGAAAAAAATTCAAATATTTACAAAAGTTGACCCTGCAATGGCTTCGACTGAAGTTGAAGCCATTATCGAAGATATTGTTTCAGAATTATAAAATGTCGCACCGGTGCGACATTTCTATGAGTACATAGATATCTTGTTGAAGAGGCTTGAAATAAAGAAAATCGGGGGATCTATTTATGGAGTTGTGGAGGAATGAGCGGAACGATCATAATTTGGATTATATAATACGAAGCCCTCTCACTTGGGAGAGGCAGGCTCTTTTCGGCACCTCCTGTGCCTGAGCCTGCATCAACCTCATCGTGAGAACGTGGCGCGCCGGAGCGATGCGGTGAGCCTGCCGAACTGGCGGGGTGAGGTCTTCAGTGCGGAAAACGTAATAATAATATTCACCCGGTTTACAATTGGAGCCGGAAGTTCTGTAATATAACTGATAGCAGATCGGGTGAAGGTGAATAAATAACAGGATAGAGTATAAATATTATGAATAACTCCCAACTCCTTATCTATCAGAATCCTGACGGAACTATCAAAATAGATGTGCGCCTTGAAGATGAGACTGTCTGGCTTACTCAGGCGCAGATGGCGGCACTATTTGGTAAAGCCAGGCCAACCATAACAGAACATATTAAAAATGTATTTAAAGAGGGCGAGCTTGAAGAGCAAGTGGTATGTCGGGAATTCCGACATACCACTCAACATGGTGCCTTACCTGATAAAACTCAGGAAAAGTCTGTAAAATACTATAATCTCGATGTTATCATCTCAGTGGGCTATAGGGTAAAATCACCTCAGGGTACACAATTCCGCATCTGGGCTACGCAGAAGCTCAAAGAGTACATAGTAAAAGGCTTTGTTCTCAATAGTGAGCGTTTTAAAACCGGCAGTTCATTGAATTATTTTGATGAACTCCAGGATCGAATCCGTGAAATTCGTATTTCAGAGAGATTTTTTTATCAGAAAATAAAAGATATATACACAACCAGCATTGATTATAATCCGAAAGATGAAAAAACCATAGAGTTTTTTAAAATAGTGCAGAATAAGCTTCTCTGGGCCATAAGCAGGCAAACAGCTGCAGAGCTGGTATACCGAAGGGTTGACGCTTCTCTTCCATTACTGGGTATGCAGTCTTTTGATAAAAAAAGTTCCAATACCATTAAAAAATCAGATGTAACAATCGCGAAAAATTTTTTAACCGAAGATGAAATAAAACTTCTTGGTTTGCTGGTTGAACAGTATCTGGCATTTGCTGAAACCATGGCGCAGCAGAAAACACCAATGTACATGAAAGACTGGATTGAACGCCTGGATTCAATTCTAAAACTCAATGGGAGAGAACTTCTTAACCATGCCGGACAGATAAGCCGTGAAATGGCTATGGGAAAAGCCGGGACGGAGTTTGAAAAATATAATGATACAAAAAGACAGGTTGAGTACGAAAGCAGCCTTAAAGAAATTGAAGAGGATATAAATAGGCTTAAGAAGCTGAAGAAATAATACTCTGGCAGGAAATTTTTAAGGATTATTGAAACGGAGATTCTAAGCCGGCTGCTTATAAGCAATATGCCGTAATACGGGAAGGAGTAACTAATCATTTTAATTGACAGAAGAGCAAAGCGATATTATGATATAATATCAGAATTGAGGAGGAAGAACCTGAAATCTTCAATCAACAGAGAGTATGTTCTTGAAATACTGAATTAGAATATTATTGCCGCGCGGGGTAAGAGGTGCAACAATGAAAACAAAAACAGTATATGAAAAGCAGATAATAAATGAAATGCATGGATTGCCGGAATCTATGCAGAAAAAAATAGTAAGAATTGTAAGGGTTTTCAGGGAGGAGATGACAACTGCCATTGAAGATGAAAAGAAAGCGACAGCCCGTTTTTTATCATTATGCGGGAAGTGGGATGATAAAAAAACTGCAGAAGAACAGATTAATGAAATATATAAATCAAGAAGATCCCGCCGGGATATTGAGACCCTGTCATGATCTATATTCTTGACACTAATATCTGTATTTATCTGCTTAATGGTAATAAGAAGATTGAAGCTAAGATAAAAAGCATCGGGATATATTCTATAGCAATCACAAATACTGTACTGGCTGAATTATATTTTGGAGCTTATAATTCTGCTAAGGTAAAAGACAATTTAAGCAGGATTGATGAGTTCAGAAAAAATCTGACTGTTATACAGGAAGATGCGGAATCCTCAAGATTGTTCGGAAAAATAAAGGCTGAGTTAAAAATTTCAGGAAATCTGATTGATGATTTTGATATTTTAATCGCTTCAATAGCACTGGCTAATGATTGTACAATAGTGACTAATAATGAAAATCATTTTAAGAGGATAAAAAATCTGCCCCTGGTAAACTGGTATTAATATTATTATTACTTCCCCACTTATTGAGATAGTTAAAAAAGAGGGTGTAAAAATAATGTAATGCATTGCATTGGGCTGAATTGTTAAAGTCTGATGAAATACTAAGCGTCCGTCACTATTCAAAAGCTGTATAGATATATTAATAGCCCCGGAAAACAAAAGAATGTCTGCCCATTATATTGGACCTGCAGCAGCGAGGAGCTGATTTTTTAATATAAATCTCTTAAATAAAAAAAATTTCAAAAAAAACCATGCGGAAAACGTAATAATAATAAGAAGAAATTATATTATTATTCAATTATAGATAAGCTGCAGTTGATACTGGATGAGATTGAGGCGGAGGAGGCGGAATGAAAAAAGTAACCGATGAGCGAAAAATGAATGCCTTAGCTGAAAAGAAGGAAGGGATTGCAGTTCCGGTTGCAGATACCGCTCAGGTGATGCCGGAAGAATATTCATTATTTATACAGGATATTAAAATTCGCATCAGGAATGAGCGGATAAAGACAGTACTATCTGCAAATGCCGTATTGGTGATGCTTTACTGGGATATTGGTAAGGCTATTCTTAAAAAGCAGCAGGATGAAGGGTGGGGAGCCAGAGTTATAGACCGGATGGCATATGATTTAAAAGAAGAATTTCCTGACATGAGGGGCTTTTCTTCCAGAAATCTCAAATATATGCGTAAATTTGCAGAATGCTGGCCTGAGAAAGAAATAGTGCAACGCACCGTTGCACAAATTCCATGGAGAAGTAATCTTGCACTTCTGGATAAACTCAGTGATGCTTCTATAAGACTCTGGTATGCTCAAAAAATATTGAAGAACGGCTGGAGTCGCGATATTCTTGTTCATCAAATAGAGTTTCAGCTCCATAAGCGCATTGGCCAAACCGCCAATAATTTTGAAATCGCACTACCGCCTCCGGATTCAGACATGGCAAATCAGATTTTTAAGGATCCTTATGTTTTTGATTTTCTTGGTACTGCTGATACACGCAGGGAGCGGGAGCTTGAAACCGGATTAATTGAGCATCTGGAAAAGTTTCTCCTCGAACTGGGGCAGGGTTTTGCTTTTGTCGGCAGGCAGGTTCACCTTGAATTTAGTGATGAGGATTATTACATAGACCTTTTGTTTTATCATCTTAAATTACGCTGCTTTGTTGTGGTTGAGCTAAAATCGGGCAAATTTGATCCAGGGTATGTGAGTAAGCTCAATATGTATATGAATATTGTATATGAATATTGTAAATGATTTGATGCGGCATCCCGACGATCAAAAAACAATAGGATTACTTCTGGTTAAAGAGAAAAACCATACTGTGGCCAAATACGCCCTGGAAGGGTATACGAATCCGATTGGCGTAGCTGAGTGGGAAAAGCAGATAACAGAGAGTCTGCCGGATGAGCTGAAGTCTTCTCTGCCGTCGATTGAGGAGCTTGAGGCGGAGTTGCTTCGACCAAGCTCAGCACAAGTGGGGGGCGGAGAATGAGTAAGATAAAAAAGCTCAGTGAACCCTGTGAGCAGAGATATTTAAAGATTATTGAAGCTGAAAAGAGTATGATGGGGAAAACGTAATAATAATATTCACCCGGTTTACAAGTGCAGCCAGCGGTTCAGTTATGCGGGTGAGGGCATATTAAGTGAAGGTGAATAAATAACAGGATAGAGTATAAATTTTATGAATAACTCCCAACTCCTTATCTATCAGAATCCTGACGGAACTATCAAAATAGATGTGCGCCTTGAAGATGAGACTGTCTGGCTTACTCAGGCGCAGATGGCGGCACTATTTGTTAAGAACAAACGAACCATTTCCGAACATATCGTTCATATCTTTGAAGAAGGCGAACTGGAAGAAAATTCAGTTGTCCGGAAATTCCGGACTACTGCCGCAGATGGCAAAGATTACGATACGAATTACTATAATCTTGATGTTATCAGGCGACATTTCCTAAAACCCGCTTTTTTTTAATAAATCCAGTATGTAATTATATTGACATTTTTTTTAAATTAGCTTTTTTATTTAATATGGATACTTTAAATTCTGAGGATTTGAACAAAATTATATCAGAAAGACTTGCGGTACTTAAACCGTTAAAGGTTATACTTTTCGGTTCTCACGCAAGAGGATCAGCTCATGCAAACAGTGATATTGATCTTCTGGTGGTGCTGAATGTAGAGGGCTATCCCCGGTCTTTTAAGGAAAGAATGGAAAACCACCGCAAGGTGCGCAGGCTTTTGAAAGATTTAAACGCTGCTGTGCCGATGGATATACTTGTTTTCACTATTGATGAATGGCGTAATTTCCTTAAAGAGGGGAGTTCTTTTGCTGTGGAAGTACTTAATAATGGAAAGGCTATAGCTTGAAGAATAAAGTCAGGGAATGGATTGAGCTTGCCCGAATTGATCTTACTGCTGCACAAAAATTATCAGGTGATGAATACCTGACACCTGTGGTTTCTTTTCATGCACATCAGTGTATTGAAAAAATTTTCAAAGCTGTTGTAGAATCAAATGACATGTCTGTGCCTAAAGTACATGACCTTATCCGTCTTTATGAAATGGTAGTGAATATAATTAATTTTTCATGTGATGAAGAATTATTATATGATTTAAACAGAATCTACATAGACTCCAGGTATCCGGCAATGACAGGCCTTACGCCATACGGCCGACCTGAAATATCTGATGCGGCTGAATATCTTAGTTTTTCTGAAAATGTATTTAATAGAATTCTTCTGATTCTTGATAAATAAAAAATCTGACTCTTTAACCTGCCTCAAATAAAAAAAATATTAAACAAACGTATAGGTCACTATTTGTCACAGGTCCTGTGTTATAATATATTATGTATTGTAATTAATACCGGGAAAGGTGATGGATATACTATGATAATAGACTTTAAAAAGAAGAAAGACAACCTGGAATATATTGAGGCTTTAATATGACAGCTGCCAACATTAGTAAATCTGTTCATCAAAGATTAATGAACAAGGCTAAAGATACAGGCCGGCAGCTGTAAAACTTAAGTATCCTTCGATCCTTGGCTTCCCTTCGCCTGAAGTTAAAGGTTACAGCGCAGAAAGTGTTATAGCTGAAAAATTCCAGGCTATGGTTAAGCTTGGGATATTTAACAGCAGAATGAAAGACTTCTATGATATTCGCGTGCTATCGGACATTTACAGTTTTAATGGAGAACTTCTGGCCGATTCTATTAAAAGTACATTCACAAATAGAGATACTGAGATCCCGGAAGTACCTATGTTTATGCAGAATTCATTCAGGGTTGATCCACAGAAGCAGATACAATGGAAAGCCTTTATCCGCAAAAATAAATTTGAAGAATATACGGCTGATTTTTTATCTGATAATGTTGATTCCAGTTCCTTAGTAAACTTCGTCATGGGTTCCCACATCAACTGGAATTATTTTGTCATCCTCAATAATAAAATCGATACAGATACGATAGGTAATATTTATTGAAACAGAGTATAATTCTGATAATTTACCACGCAGTTTATGTAAACGGAGTGATGGATGCTCCGGATTTATTTCCAGCAGTTTTAATGTTTTTTCGTACTGGGACAATAAATCGGGATGTTTTTTTATGAACCTCCGGGCTCTTTTAATATAGCTTTCTGTATAAATAATTTCAGCCACGGGTAATTCTCTTTATATGCTTTTCCACTGATTCTTTATGAAACTTTCCATTCTCTATTTCTTTTCTTGATTCATGCAGGGCAGCTTCAAGTTCGCACTCTCTCAGATAATTATATTTTTCAACAGGAAGAACAACATATTTGTTTTTTCCTCTTACTGTTATTATTACTTCATCCCCTGAGGAAGTTTCTTCATTCAGTATGGAGATACCTTTTGTTTTCAGATCATTTGCTGTTATTGTCTGTGCCATTTTTATAGCCCTCTCATTAGTACTATATATAGTACTAATGAGAGAGTGGTTCTGTCAAGCTTTTGCACACTATTAATAGAAAATTATTCAGTATTTTCCTTATGCGAAGCATAAGGCCTCACCGGGATGGCTGCTGCAATGATGAATTTATTTCCTCAATGCGCCCCTTACAAGCTTCATTGCCCATACCTGGACTATTGCAAGGAAAACCCTGGGAAATATTATCCATGCTGCAGGTACCCCTATTGCTACAAAGAGGAGGGTGTCCTCAAGGAGTGAGTGGGATATTCCGATGTGATGATTGAGTATATCCGCGTCCCCTCTGGTGAGCTTCCCGCTCTCCGACTGCTCAATCATTATTGCTGATCCGTATGCAAGGCCCAGTGTGTTTGCCACAATCCAGAGAAATGATACTGATTCAGGGAGTCCCATTATTTTCATTAGGGGCCTGAACAGAGCAGTGAGCTTTCCTATTATGCCGAACTCCTCAAGCACTCTCTGGAGAATGAGGAGAAGTGTTATTAGTATGAGTATCTGTATAATAAGAAAGAAGGAATTGTAGAGCCAGGCTTCCATTGCTGCTGATAATGTTTCTGCAGGCTTTACTGCTGATGCGGAACCCTTTGCGCTCTCCACTGATAAGGGGAGAAGGTAGTTTAATATTACTGCTCCGGCAAAGCTGTGAAAGAGCCTTACTGCAGTAATTTTTACTGCTGAAGATCCGGTCTTTTTCTGCACCGCGGTTTCCACAAAAAAGTTGTGTGAAATGAGACACATGAGCGCCAGGATTGTAAGCTCCCGCATGGTAAAGTCCAGTGTGCTTATTACTGCAATTGCTGAATATATATTAAGAAAAATACTGGTTAAAAATACAAGCGCCGACTCTCCGGGGAGGCCTATCAGTTTGAAGGCTGGTGCTGCAGCTGCTGCTGCGGTTTCAAGGAGGCCGGTAAATTTCAGAAGTGTTACACCCAGTGATACGGGGATCATTATTTTAAGGAGAAATTTTGCTGTTTTTAATGCAGGGGCTATTGATGAATAGACGCATTTTACCATGCGTGCGGAAAACTTTCCCTTTATTTCTTCAGGTTTGTTCATGTCTGTGCAATAAAATAGAGGGGTGTTTTTGTCAAGGCTGATATGGATCGATTACTCTTCATTTTCTTTAATATTTGATGCCAGTATTGATGAGTAGCGGCGGATTATTTTTTTTATGTTTTTGTCCCAGGTTTCCCTTATAAGAACTTCATGGTATAGATTTAATTCCCCGGCACTGTTCTTTGCAGCTCTTATGGAGAGGCTTTTCCAGAAGGGGTCAAAATTCATTGCGGATATTACTTCTCTGTTATCATCAAGCAGGCGCAGCCGGTGTTCTGTATCCTCTTTTGTATAGCGGATATAATCTTCATTTACATTCTCTGTGAAGAATTTAAGTGCCCTGTTTGGCCGGGTGGAAAATTCTCTTGAGTCCCCTTCAATTAAGAATGTTTCTATTATATGATCAAATTCCCCCTGACTAAGCGGCGGGATATTGAGAATTACTGAATCGACACTGGAGAATCCTGTACCAGGTACCTTATTATCTTTCCTGTTGTTTCTGTCAGTATAGAGGAGGAGTATATTGTAGTCTTTTGATATTAGAATCTGGGTAACGTTGCGGTATGAGCGGATAAAGACATAGTTCCCGTATGGGAGCTTATTCTCCTGGACCCTGTAGCGGAAAAGTGGTGTGTCTGAGTCCCCGGTTAATGCTGCGGTATTAATCAGCATAAGCAGCAGCAGGGTCGAAATAATAACAGTTTTTTTATTCAATTAATTTCCTTCAGGTATTATAGTTCCAGTGTTTACTATTTAGTTAACTTATTTCTATAATTTTTTCAATATTGTTTAGTACATCTTTATTTTTAATAGGCAATGTTTAAATTATACCACAATTATTGTTCTGATTTCGTCATATTGTTCCACAAGTCTGTTGCAAGTTCAACAACATTAACAGGTTTTTTGATACTCTGATTTATCAACTTACTTTTCTTTTCCTTCTACGTGCCCCCTCGGGGGACAGGGGGATGATACCGGTAGATGCAGGGATAATTACTATATATCTTTAATCAATTTTATTTATTATCGGCACTCTGCTTATAATAAAAATAGTTGATCTTATTTTTATTTAATGATAGTATTACACCTTATGATAAAAATAAGAAAATTAAAGATGAAAGAAATAAAAATTAAATGGGCATTTATTATGGCAGAGATAGAGAAACGGAAGAGACCGCTCTTCCTCCTGGCAATATTTGTTTTCCTTGCCTGCGGGCCGCAGATGATTTATCAGCCCCCTGAGCACTTGTTAAAGAGTGATGCTCCTATATTTGAAAACAGTGAGAATGCACTCTCCTATGGCTTTAAAAACAGTGCTTACATGAGGCGGGTGTGGCCTAAAAAGGAGCCTGCACTTATTACAGCAATGGGTGATGTGGTTCTTAATTATGCTGTTAAGGCTGATATTATTAATAACAGGATAAAAAGATTCGGAAGGGAGGATGCAATGAAATTCCCCTTTTCCCGGGTAAAGCATGAGATTAAGGGTATTGCCTTCTGCAATCTGGAGGCTCCTATTACTTCACACCCCCTGAAGGTTTTCAGTGATAAGGATGAGATTTTTTATTTTAAATCCCCCCCCGGTAGTGAGGATATGCTTAAATATTCTAATATAAATATAGCTTCACTTGCCAACAACCATATTCTTGACGCTGGTGTGGAGGGGATGTATGATACTGCTGAGAGAATAAGTGAGGCTGGTGTTACTCCTGTTGGTATGGGGGATAATATTGCAAAGGCTCTTGAGCCGGTCTATGTGTGGCACAGGGGGACGAGAATTGCTTTTTTTGCTTTCAGCAGGGTGGTTCCCAGAAGCGTATGGGCAGGTGCTGATTCTCCCGGTGCAGCAGGGGGGTCTGATGAGATCCTCACCGCTGCTGTAAGACGTGTCCGGGACAAGGTTGATGCTGTTGTTGTGAGTGTTCACTGGGGGCAGGAAGTGGCATATGATTATCCGGTTGTTCAGCCTGAGTATGAACAGGTTACCCTTGCAAGGAAGCTTATCGATTCAGGGGCCTCTCTTATTCTTGGGCATCATACCCATGCTGTGGGCCCTGTTGAGAGATATAAGGAGGGGCTTATTTTTTACAGCCTGGGGGATTTCGTCTTTGCCGGGAGACATAGTGCTTCGCATAAAACCGGGATGATGGTACAGGTTGAACTTTCAGAAAAAGGTATTGAGTCCTACTCTATAATTCCGGTTAACATCAATCCTCTTGATATTAACTACCGCGTTGAAATACTCAGTGCTGAAACAGGACTTCATGTAATCAACAGGGTACTCCCTGTGAGGGATGATAAATATCACGATTTCTATTCAGCATCTGATGTGGCTAAGAACTGAACTGATCTGCATCAAATCCTATCAATAAAACGGCAGTAGATAATTATGATAAATCGAATTTTATTTATTTTTGCAATTATACTTTTTTCAGTAAACACTTTTTCTCAGGAAAATTTCAAAACCGGCAATGTGCGTAACCATTACGGTATTGACATGGTCTATATCGAGCCCGGCACCTTTACTATGGGGAGTAAAAGCGGCGGGGATGCTTCTCCTGCAAGGGAAGTGAAAATTACCAGGGGATTCTGGATTGGAAGGTATGAGATTAACCAGAAGCAGTACCTGGACATTACCGGGTCTAATCCTGCTGAAAAGAGCAGGTACGGGGAGGGGGATAATCTCCCTGTTTACAGATTAAGCTGGTATGATGCTGTTGAGTTCTGTAATCTTTTAAGCGAAAAGCACGGGCTTAAACCTTATTATAAAATTGATAAAACTTCAGCTGATCCACATAATAAGTTTGATTTTGATGAGTATAAATGGCGGGTCACAATTGTAAAGGGGGCTGATGGTTTCAGGCTCCCCACTGAGGCTCAGTGGGAGTATGCAGCTCGCGGAGGGACAAAAACCGATTTCCACTGGGGCCGCAGTTCTGCCTGGAAGACTTCAGGTGTTTACGCCTGGCATCTTTTCAATGCTGGCAGGACAAGGTACAGGGGGGGCCGGTTCTGGTGGGTAAAATATCACAAGTACAGAAATGTGGGGACTAAAAGGGCTAATCCCTGGGGGCTCTTTGATGTGAGCGGCAATGTTTCTGAATGGTGCTGGGACAGGTACGATAAGGATTATTACAGGAGCGGTGATAATACTGATCCTGCAGGCCCGGATGGTGACTATATGTTCAGGGTAAAGCGGGGAGGTTCCATTCTTGACGCGCCTGCGGATATGGCATCATGGAAAAGGTGGCCTATCTCTCCTGTGGAAAGATCGGATTCTGCAGGTATCCGTGTTGTTCTACCTGAGCAGTGAGTTGAATTTTTTATTCTGCAGCAGTTCTTCGGCGAGTATTCTGTAGCCCTCCTCTCCGGTGTGGCTGGCGTCTGCAAAGTACTCCTGTTTTGGGGTTATCCCTGTAATACAGCTGATCCCTTCCGCTTCAAGTTCTCTAATCAATATTTCTCTTATGGCAATATAGCGCTCTCTGCTTTCAGGGGTGAGTGAGTGAAGATTGTAGGGTGTTATGTATGCTCTGACCCTGTTGTTTCTTTCTCTTAAAAGATTGATGGTTTTTTTCATGTACTGCCACTGAATTGAGTTTTCAGGTTCGACCCATGTAACATTCTGCAGTGCTACTCCGGCCTGCCGCATGGGGGGTGGAACAGTATAGCTCATATCCCTCCCTTTGAAAAAGTGTCTGATATTTTTGCGGGGATTATCAATTGTCCATCTGTAGAAACTGGAGTCAGCAAATGATGACATTTTTATATGGTTTACCCATGAGATAATTTTAAAATTTGTATTTATAAAAGATGATATCCTTTCTTCAAGTCCTGCTCCATATGCCGGGATGTCACGGCTGAACTGGGGGAGGAGTTTTTTATGATTTATTTCATTGTTTATTTCTCCCGATAGATCATGCCTGGGGGAGCTCATCCAGAGGAGGTTTACCCCCGCTATGATGTCACGGTTTTCAATATGGGCGGAATATTTTTTTACCAGGCCATACAAGGCTGCGGGGTGGATACCGTCAATTCCCATATTGGCGAACCTGTCATTTCCATGGAGCCTGTTAAGCTGCGCAGTGAGAGTATTTCCCGTGTCAGCGTAGTGTCCCCATATTACAGAGTCGCCGAGAAAAAGTATTTTTTCTGTTTTGGATAATGATGAGCTGTAATGACTGAATAAATAGTAGTTTTCACCCATGGGGTAGGGGATGCGGTAATTACCGGTAAATTCATTATCATCAATCAGTGTAAAAGTGCGGGGTGCAGCTGTAATAAAAAGGAGAAAGGCTGATGCCGCGATTATTATGTATAAATTTTTTTTATTCATTCATCATCCGCCTGTTAAAACTGAAAATAGATAAATTCCTGAACCCCGTATGAGGCAAAAAAGAGGAGATATATGAGCATAAATATTGAGGCTGCAATTTTAAAGAATGGGCTTCGGGTAAACCTTATAATATTATATTCCCTGAGCCATTCACTTAAGTAACAGAGTATTATTAAAATAAACATTACTGCCGGGAAATCGGGCATGCTTAATGGTGTGGTAAATATTCTTTCAATCATTATGAAGGCATCATTTGCATTTTCGGCCCTGAAAAATATCCAGGTGAATATTAAAATAATGAATACAGAAATTCTTTTTATAAAGAGAGGTATCCTGCCAATAATGGAAAGGGGTGAGAGTTTTTTCCCTGCAAGGTGAAGCATGCCGTGTATAAATCCCCAGAGTACAAAATTCCACGCTGCCCCGTGCCATAGCCCTGAAAGGAGCATTGTGATAATGATATTTGTTCCTGTGCGGAACTCTCCGGTTCTGTTTCCGCCAAGGGGCTTGTACACATAATCCCTGAACCATGATGAAAGGCTGATGTGCCACCTTCTCCAGAATTCCCCTATGCTTGCTGCCATGTAGGGGAGGCGGAAATTCTCCATAAGGTCTATCCCCATCGATTTTGCTATACCACGGGCCATGTCTGTGTATCCGCTGAAGTCAAAGTAAATCTGCCATGTAAATGCAAGGGCTCCAAGGAGAAGCTCTGCTGAGTCGTACTGTGCAGGGTTTGCAAATATGCGGTCGGAGTAAAGGGCGAAATAGTCTGCAAGGGCGATTTTTTTAAATACACCCCGCATAAAAAGGTAGGCCCCTTCTGCCGCGTCTTTACCCCCTGCTGCGGGCCAGTTTCTCATCTGCGGCAGAAGGTGGCTCGCCCTTTCAATAGGGCCTGCCACCAGCTGGGGGAAGAAAGAAACATAAGCTGCATACTGGATTATACTGGTTTCGCGCTCCACCTCTCCCCTGTAATAATCGATGGTGTAGCTCATGGACTGGAAAATATAGAATGAAATACCCACAGGGAGAAGAATGTCAGCTGCAGGGAGGGCATATGTTATCCCTGCTGATTCAAAAAATGTATTAATATTAGTGATAATGAAATTTGCGTATTTAAAAAAACCGAGCATTGTGAGATTCCCCGTTATACTGAGGGTGAGGAATGTTTTTCTCCTCCCTGTTTTATGCATCATATATACTGAGCAGAAATCAAGGGTTATTACAAATGATATAAGGAGCAGATAAAGAGGGTTCCACCATCCGTAAAAGATAAAGGAACAGATCATTATATGAAGTCTTTTCCCCTCTGCCGATTTTATTAACCGGAAAAGGGGGAAGGCTGCAGCAAAGAAAAGAAGAAAGGTCCAGGTGTGGAAAAGCATTTACTTAGTCGGCTCTTCTTACTGCGCGGAAGCCTATTGTGTCCCTTAATATACAGGCGTCATTTAATGAATCATCGTAGCCCCTTGTTTCCGAGCTTATGATGCTCTCATCATCAGCCCATGATCCGCCCCGTACTACCCTGGCGGTACCTGATGCGGGCCCCCTGGGATTGTCTGCTGGCGCCTTGCTGTAATAATCTTTTGAATAGAAGTCGTTGCACCACTCAGCCACATTGCCGTACATGTCGTAGAGTCCCCAGGGATTAGGCTTTCTTGTGCCCACCGGTGCTGTGCGGTTCTGTGAATTGGATTTAAATATGGCATAGTTTCTAAGGAGTCTTGAATCGGTGCCGAAAAAGTGTTTCCCTGTTGTTCCAGCCCTGGCAGCGTATTCCCATTCAGCTTCGGTCGGGAGTCTGTATCCGTTTGCGGAGAAATCGCACTCCCATGTTTCTTCATTGTATGCCGGTGTGAGCCCCTCTTCAATTGATCTTTCATTGCAGTAGATGGCAGCATTAACCCAGGCAACCATCTCAGCAGGGTTTGATCCCCCTTTGAAATGTGAGGCATCAGGGAGCTCAAGTTTTTTATACATATCCTGGGTAACCTCATACATATCCATATAAAATGCCGATACAGTTACTTTCCGGGCCGGTGAATTATCTTCACCATCCCCCCCCATGATAAATTCACCTGCAGGGATTAAAACCATTTCTATGCCCGATTCTGTTTTTATAACCTTATTGGCATTATCTCCCTTTTTTGTGCATGATACTGCTGTGATAAATATTAAGGCTGCTATAGTCAGTAGCTGTAGATTTTTCATTTAATTTCTCCCCGCAGGAACCCAGTCCGGTTCCTTGTTATGTTTGCCGTCATTTGTTATCTTTACCCATTTACCGGTGGCTGCTTCAGCCACGCAGATATCCCACCCCGGGGCCATCCCCCCTACTGCCTGATCCCCATCAGGGCCATAGGTGAAGACTATATATCTGCCGTCCGGTGACCAGTCTGCATGATATACTTCATAACCCTTTTCTACTTTAATAAAGGATTTTATACTTTTAGCGGAAACAGGGGGCTTCCGCTTTAAATTAATATCTGCTATCTGAAATTCGGTGTCGCTCCTCCCCCAGATTATTCTGCTCCCGTCAGGAGTGAATTCAGGCCTGCACCCGATAATCCCCAGGACAAAGAAGTTTCTGCTCTGCAGATCAACAGCAATATTTGTGTGGCGGAATCCCATCCCCCCAAGCACAGTTGCGGTTAAATATCTCCCTCCGGGCGCGTATGACAGGTTGTAGAGATGTTCGATCTTATTATTGGGGTGAGCTTTTATTTCTGCTGTTACAGTATCATAAAAGTAGAGACCCTTTGTTGCCCAGCTCTCCATTGAGAATCGTCTTGTGGATTCAGATTTTACAAAGGCGATATATCTTCCATCAGGGCTCCATGCAGGCTGCCTTGAATTCTTTGACACAGGCTTTTCCCCTGATCCGTCTATGTTCATTATGTAAAGGTCGCGTTTCCTGTTTCGCCCTTCACCAGTGTCTGCTGCAAATGCAATTTTTTTCCCGTCCGGTGAAACCTTGGGATACATTTCATGGATGCCCGGGGTATTTGTAATATTCTTTCTGCCGCTGCCGTCTGCATTGATTATGTGAAGATCCCAGTTCCCCCTATCATAGCTTTCGAAAACTATTTTATACGGGATTGATGAGAGGTTAAGGGCTGATCTTTCCAGGGGCTTTGAAAAGTTCCCTCCATGAGCTGATATAACAGCAATGACAATAATAAAGAGTATAGCGGTTTTTTTCATCTCCCCTCGTTACTGTTTTTTAAGAAATTTTTATACTAAATTTATACAAACAGGCACAGGATCAGCATATATGTAGATATCTGCGTGCTTTTAACTTTAGATTCAATAGAGATTTTGAATATCATTTTTTCAACCTTTTTTTATTGAGTGATTAAATCTGCTCTTAAAATTCCGGTGTTATGAATTGGTAGTAGTGGAATTTTAGGGGGAACGTCTGTCATTCCGGCCGAAGTGATAAGGTAGGCAAGCATTATAGAAACATCCTGTTTCGTGCTTGCAGGCAGCCATCATGGCTGCTCTGCCGGAATCTCCTGAAAAAAGCAGGAGTTATGAGGTTCCCGCCTGCGCGGGAATGACAGCACTTGCAAAATTCTATCGCTATCTTATTAATTATAAGATAAAATTTATCGAAAAACATTTGAAATATTTATGTCATGGTACTTTCTGGTAAAAAATCGCGGAGTACAGGAATAATGACAGAAAAAATAAGATCAATCTTAAAGATAAAAGCTGCCGGTATTGTAAATCTTCTCCTCTGGTCGATTTTTTTTACCTTCTTTATAATGCTGGATAAATCAGGGGGGAGATTTGATAAGGAGCTTGTTTTAACCTCCCTCTATATATTTGCTTCAATGATAGCACTGAATGGATTTTTTTATTTTTTCTTTCATCTTATTACCGGCTATTTTAAAAACGGTTCCCTCATTTCCTACCTGATTTCTAATGTCATTGTATCCTCTCTCTTTTTTGTTAATTATATTATAGTGCTTATTTTCGGGAAACAGCTTGGCCTTGAAGGCTTTGTTATGACAATCCGCGGATGGCAGGGGGGGGAGCTTGGTGATTTTACCTCTGTTGTGCTGAAGCTCTCTGCGGCAATTATTGTCTATATCCTCTTTTTCTATATCTGTTTCAGGGTTGCGGATAAACTCCTTAAGGGGAGGGTGCTCAATATAAATTTCACTGCAGCACTTGTAGTTTTCCTTACAGTAACAACAGTACTGCTTCACTTTCAGCTCGTGTCCCTTGCTGCAGATGGCTGGAAGATGAGTATTATGAAGCAGAAGATCCCCTGGCAGAGTATAACAGGTTTCCCTGAAGACCCTATCAGGATTGGTGCGGAAAATACCGCTTCTGAATCTTTCCCTGAGCTTTTTAAAAATCCCCCCATGCTCAGCGAAAAAACAGAGGTTGAAAAAATGCTCAGGCTTAGAGATAATTTTGATTCAATAATGTCTCATGATTTCAGGGCTGAAAAGAAATATAATATTCTCTTTATAAATGTTGAAGGGCTCCGTTCCGATATGCTCAATCCTTCCAATGCTCCTCATTTTTATAAGTTTGCAAAGGAGCGGGGTATTATACTTAAGAAACATTATGCTACAGGAAACAATACCCCGGGCGCTATATACGGCATGCTTACCGGGCTCTCCCCCTATTATTTTGAGCCTTTAAGGGGGAATCAGTGCAGGAACCTCCCCCTTGAAGTACTGAAAAAACTGGGGTACAGGCAGTCAATATATTATAATTCTCCAAAAAACTATGAGTATATATACCGGGATATTATTGAAAATACAGAGGGGAAATTTGTCCGCATCCCCGGCATTATAGATGATTATGCCCCGAGAGAGAAGATGCTCCTTGATAAATATCTTGAGGAGCTCCGCAGTGATAAATCGGAGCTGCCGAGATTTGACTATTATCTTTTTAATGTTACACATTTTAACTACTACTATCCTCCGGAATTTGAAAAGTTTAAGCCGGCCTTTACTATGAAGTTTCAAATTATCAGCGGAAGGCAGGAGAAGTTTGAGCAGCATAGGGAGGGTCTTCTTAACAGGTATATGAATTCTGTATATTACTTTGACCATCTCCTTAATAAGCTTCTGGTTAACCTGGAAAAGATGGGGCGACTTGATAATACAATTATTGTGATTGCCGGAGATCATGGTGAGGAGTTCTGGGAACATGGCAGCTTTGGCCACACGTGGGGCCTTAATAATAAGCAGATCCAGTCTGCAGCTGTTTTATACTATCCTGGCGCTAAGCAGAGTGACGTGAAATACAGCTATACATCTCATGCGGATTTTCTCCCCACGGTTTTTGACAAAATTAAACTTAATTATAATACAAATGTTTTTATGACAGGGAAATCGCTTCTCAGTTATAATCCCGATTACGATTTTGCTGTATCCTCACTTGGGATACTTGTAAGCTTTAAAAGGAATGATTATGCTATTGTTGGTGAGGGCTATAAAATACTCTTTAAGAACAATAAAGATCTCAACAGTGCACCTTATGCCATATATAGTGACAATGATGAGGTGATCGATAAGATTGATGTTTACAGGGCTGTGAACCTTCTCCTTAAAACAGAGAAATCTAAAAAGCTTATCCCTCCGGGGATGTGATGAGTTGAAGTTTTATTTCTTCTTTCCCGGGGCGCTGTTGATTGCTTCCCCCCCCTGTCCCCCAAAGGGGGCACGTGTTAATCAATTTTTTTTCTGATCCCGTCATATCGTTCAGCAAATCTTTTGCAAGCTCAACAATATAAACAGGTGTTTTAATGCTCTGATTTATCTACTAACTTATATTTCCTTTTACGTGCCCCCTTTGGGGGATAGGGGGATGATCCCTGTTGATGTCTGAATAAATAAAATTAATACTTTTCCCAAAGATCAGGAATAAGCTTTATTCCTTTTTCTCCGTAGTGTAGTTGATTGCTGTAACCAGTGACACAATAACGCTGTTGTAATCGGGCTCCCGATCGATGCGCCCCATTTCGAATGTTATAACCGGCATTCTGTATCTCCCCGATACTGCATAGCTCCCCATTGAACCTGGTGTGGGATACCATACATCCTCTTCTACCGGGAGTCCTGTTATGGAGGACATGTTTTCTGATAGTTCTGCCGGAACAAACTTATTGGCATATATTGTGTTAAATGGCTGGTGCATTTGAATCAGCAATTGGGGTTTATATTTTTCCAGTATTTTAATTACAAGGCGGGTCTCCTTTTCCGACGCGGGCTCAGGTCCGGGGTTGTTGTAGCTTTTAATAAATTCGGCGGACCAGTTAGGTGCAGGGAAGTTTCTGTTAATATCAACCCCTCTGCTGTTGGTTCTTGCTGCGGCGAGAAGGCCGTCAGGGTTTATGCATGCAATAAGAACAGCTTTTTCAGTGATCACCGTGGGGTTGCGCTGAATAAACTGCGCCAGTTTTATTACCACAGTAGTAGCTGCAGGTTCATCTCCATGGACCCCGCCTACAATTACTGTGGTTTTACTCCCGCTGCCGAATTCTCTGTAAAAAACCGGATTCCCTTTTTCCGATTCTCCCAGGACGAGCCAGGCTCCGGGGTTTTTAATTATATTTCTATATTCTTTTATTGCTTTACGGTTTATCCAGCTGTATCTTTTATGTGAATAGGCGTAAAGGGATGCTGCAATAAGTATAAATGCAATTATAAAGACCGGGGCTGAGCTTTTTTTAATCATGGGTCACCTTTTAGTTGATCTCTTTTGCTTATTCTATTAAAAGATTATTTAGTCAAGGAAAACATTTTTTAAATGAAGGTTAGTCCCGGCAGCAGTAGAATTTTGTGGGTTAAACTTGTCATTCCGGCCGAAGTGCTAACGTAGAGCCGGAATCTCCTGAAGAAATCAGGAGTTATGAGATTCCCGCCTGCGCGGGAATGACATCAACCCAAAATTATACCGCTATAGTTAATTTTAATGGAGTATTCAGCAATGAGCCTTAATGCTTTTAAATTATACAATAGCCTTCTTGCCTCCCTTGATTCATATGTATCAAGGCTTTATGATAAATACAGTGACCAGATAAAATGCTGCAGAGGCTGCAGCAGCTGTTGTATAATCGAATCTGTATTTGCTATTGAAGCCTGGAATATCTATCTGAAAATAAAGGGTGAGCCTTCTCTTCTAAATGAGATTGACAGGAAGCCGGATCAGTGTATTTTTCTCAAAGATGATGCCTGTCTTATATATGATGTTCGTCCGGTAATATGCCGCAGTCACGGGTATCCTATCTTTATCGAGGGTAAAACCGATTTCTGCCCATTAAATTTTACAGATATTGAAACTATCGATTCAGGTTATATACTTAATCTTGAAGCGCTTAACAGGGGGCTTGCAGCTGCCAACATCTTTTTTCTTCAGGAAAAGAGTGCGGAGTTTTTTAATCAGGAGAGAATCAGGTTTAATGATCTCCTGGAGTATGCGGAAAAAGAGTTTAGCCGGGGAAGGGGATAAATGGATCGAAGAGAGCTTGTTGATAAGGTATTTGCTCATATCCTGGAGATGAACTCACGGGAAAATGAAAGCGCTGTTGCCATGTCTGATACTTTTTTCAAGGAATTTATGTCTTCACAGGGGTACAGTGAGGGGGATATAAAGCATGCTATTACAATCCTTGCGGAGTGTCATAAAATTTTTGTAATGACTATTCATAAGGAGAATCTTAAGCAGAAGATAAAACGGGTAGAAGCCTATGTGGTGAGTGAGCCCGCAGTAATTCATAAGCTTAAAATGCGGTTTCAGCAGCGTCTTGTTGATGTCTATGAAAAAGAGAAGCATAATAAAATCTCCTATGCTCACATTGTCAGGGAGTTTCTTTCCAATATTGCTCTTATGGCAGGATCTCCAATCGGAAAACTTGCCAATATTACAATCATGCTCAATGAATATGACAATCTTATACACAATCATCCTGAGGAGTATTCAGAGGAGTGGAAGGAGAATAAACTCAATGAAGTGCTGGAATCTTTAAATACCTTCAGTAAAAGTGAAACTGTGCCGCAGCCGGAGGTCCCGGATGAAATAAAAGTTGTGGAAGAGGTTCTTGCCGGTGCTGAAAGAAGGGCGGTCCAGTCGCCGCAGATAGGGGAATTTGAAGAACATTCCGCCCTCCTCTCACCGGAGAAGGTGCTGAGGATTTACGGGCCGACTTTTTTCTTCCGTGTAAAACTTAGGAAATATGAGTTTCTGTATCTTGCGGAAATTATTGAAAAGGGTTATATTAAGGAATACAGGGAGCTCACAGAGCTTAAGAATATGCTTAAAACAATTAAAGAGAATTTTGAAAGGGATAAGGCCCTTAATGATCACTTTGAAGAGATATATAAGCTCGACAGGGTAGTGTCGCGGGCTCTCTTCCATAGTAAATAATCAGTGTTAATTCCCTGACTTTTATTTGAAATAAAATGCTCCAACATCCCCGCCGACGGCGGCAGGGATATTGGAAACAGCATAATCACACTAAAAGATATCTTCAGGAATAATTATTTCATAGAGGGAGATCAGGTACTGTGATCTCCTCTTTTGCCGCTTCTTTCTCTTTTTTCTCTCTCTGGCTCAGATAAACCCCTGCAAGTACAAAAGCAGCAGCAATATACTGTATTCTGTTCATGTTTTCGTTTAAGAGGAGCCATCCCCAGAATACGGAAAAAACAGGGAGAAGATTGATAAATGCAGATGCCTTGCTCGCTTCAATTTTACTGACCCCGTAATTAAAAAGGCCGTAAGCCCCTATTGTAATAAAAAATGCCATGTACAAAATTGCTCCTGCTGCAGCAGGATTAAAAGTATCAGGGAAACCGGTGCCGTCAATGAACATCATGGGGAGAAAAAAGATGCACCCGATAAATGACTGTATTGCTGTGAGAAAAAAGGGATCGTACCTGTAGCTCAGCTTTTTAAGCGTTATGGTATATCCTGCGGCGCAGATCATTGCGCAGAATTCCAGCAGATTACCCAGAGCCGGGTTTGGCGCGCTTTCTGTTACATCGCTGTATATGCTTAATACGGCAGCTCCGGCTGCTGCGATTATAAAACCCGCCACTGTTTTGTAGGACATTCTTTCTTTAAGAATAAAAAACGCGGCAATTGCAACAAGAAGGGGGAGCATGGATGTTATCATCCCTGCCTGTGATGCTGTTGTGTAAACCAGCGCCTTGGCCTCAAAAATAAAGTAGAGACATGGTTCAAAAAGCGCCATGAGAATAAGGAACCGGTAATCACCTTTTTTGTATGTAATTTTAGTTTTCAATTTTTTTATTATAAACATGAAAAATATGGAGGCCAGAAAGAGCCGGGCAAAAATAACAAACATGGGCTCGTATACTGTAAAGGTTGACTTAAGTGCCACAAATGATGTTGACCAGAGTATCATGGCTGTAAGAAGGGCCAGGCTTGATTTGTAAAGGTTGGTTTTCATATTTTTATATCATCTCCATGTAAATGCACTCTTTTGAATCGGCCCTGACTAATCAAGATTTTTTCGAAAAATAATTTTGATTATGGAGTAAATTATATTAAATTGATTCACAGGTGCTCCCCCGGAGAGAGGCAGCATTAGAGTTTGCGGGAGAAGCCTGTCATTCCGGCCGAAGTGATAACGTAGGCAAGCATTATAGAAACATCCTGTTTCGTGCTTGCAGGCAGCCATCATGGCTGCTCTGCCGGAATCTCCTGAAAAAAATCAGGAGTTATGAGATTCCCGCATGCGCGGGAATGACATAGCCCGTAGAATTAAAATATTCCCCGGAGTACCTGAAGTGGCGTGAGTAAAAATATATTGACATTATATTTTACAGGGGAATCACTCAGAAGTAATTGAAAAACTTAACATTAATAAAACCGATTATAAAATCTAAGGAGAATGCAATGATACATTATAAAGACCTTGGCCTTGTTAACACCAGGGATATTTTTAAAAAGGCGGTTTCCGGCGGATATGCAATACCGGCTTATAATTTCAATAATATGGAACAGCTTCAGGCAATAATACAGGCCTGTGTAGAAACAAAATCACCGGTAATTTTACAGGTATCAGCAGGAGCAAGGAAATACGCAAACCAGACCCTGCTCAGGTATATGGCTGAAGGTGCTGTGGCTTACGCTAAAGAGCTGGGGCATAATATTCCAGTAGTTCTTCACCTTGATCATGGTGATTCATTTGATCTGTGCAAAAGCTGCATAGAGTCAGGGTTTTCATCTGTAATGATTGACGGATCGCACCATTCTTTTGAGGAGAATGTTAAGCTCACTAAAAAGGTAGTGGAATTTGCCCGCAGCCATGATGTCACAGTAGAGGGTGAGCTGGGAATCCTTGCCGGTGTTGAGGATGATGTTTCAGCAGATGAGCATGTTTTTACCCAGCCTGATGAGGTGGAGGATTTTGTTTCAAGAACGGGCGTGGACAGTCTTGCCATTGCCATAGGCACTTCCCACGGCGCATTCAAATTCAAGCCGGGCACAGATCCTAAAATAAGGCTCGATATACTCAAAGAGATAGAGAAGAGGATACCCGGGTTCCCCATAGTTCTTCATGGATCTTCATCAGTCCCTCATGCCCTTGTTGAGGATATAAATAAATACGGCGGTAAGATGGATGACGCAATCGGCATACCTGAAGAGCAGCTCAGGGAAGCGGCAAAATCAGCAGTGTGCAAAATAAATATCGATTCAGACGGGCGGCTTGCAATGACAGCAGCCATAAGAAAAGAGCTGGCTAATAATCCGGGTGAATTCGATCCAAGGAAATATCTGGGCCCTGCAAGGGATGCCCTTAAGGAGCTTTACATGCATAAAAATATAAATGTCCTTGGCTCAGCAGGGAAGGGGTAATAATAAGGGGGGTAAGGCTCATGAAAAAAATATCAGTATTGATTCTTGTTCTGTTTTTTTCTGCATCTCTTTCTTTCGGGAGTGAACTGAAGCTTGAGGTTATCGGTGCTTCCACTGCTTCCAATCTGTATCTGGGCTATCTGTCAATCGGGGTTATTGCTGATTCACAGAGTAAAGGTGTTTATGATAATGAGAAAACAATTACCTTTATCAGTTCAATTACTGCGCAGATGAAGGTGCAGAAGGAATATCTGGAGAAGTTTCTTGCGGCCGGAGAAGTGCCTGAACCTGATATTGCGATTGTTAAAAAGATGACAGAGTGTTTCGGTCTTCTTATTGACGAGGGGAACTATCTTGCCGATTATGTAAAAACAGGGAATAATAATTCTTTAAGTTCCTATGATGGTAAAAGGAAACAGGCCTGGGCTTTGCTGAGCGATATTCTTGGTCTTTAAAAAAGGGGTTTAAGCGGATAGGGGATGTTTGATATAAGGGAGTACTATAACAGCAGCAACTATGGGCAGCAGGGTATTGAGAGTGATATTCTGGAGATAGGGAATGACATTGTTTCTGAAATTGATGATATCATCATAAACAGAAGTGAAAACCTTTACCTTACAGACAGGTATAAAACAGGCGGCCATCTTATTGATATAATATATCCTGCAGCCGGTTACCCCGGGCCTCAGATATTTGTCCCTTCCCCTGACAGGATCCGTTTTTTCCTTTCCTTCTATCCATATAAAGAGGATTTCCGGAAAATTGATAGAATAGTTCTCCGCCCCAGATATATTGAGGCTGGTAATATTGAGCTTGCAGCTCTTTATATTAAAAAACAGAAAGCACTTATTCTATATCTTACCCATCCGGCATCTTACGGGATCTCCAACAGTAAAGATGAGAATAGCAGATTTATATCCATAAGCATAGAAAATCTTATGGATAATAAAATAATAGAAGATACTATAAATAAAAGCAATAAGGTGACAGAGAAAGGGGGGAACAGGATACCATCTCTCTGGGATATAATATCCCTTGTGGATCCTCATGGTGAAGGTGTAATGGATAAGTTTTTTATTAAATCACCGGAACCTGACAGTAAAATTTTTCAAGCCCTTACAGATATTTCACACTTTTATTCAAGCCGCGGTTACTGATTACCATGCTCGATTATCATAATCATACATCGCTCTGCGGTCATGCTTCGGGTGAAATAAATGAATATATTGAATCAGCTGTAAACAAGGGGATGCTCGATATAGGTTTTTCCGATCATGCTGCAATGCCTGAAGACCTGCGCCGGGGGATTTCCATGGCGCCCAACGAGACAGCATTATATATAAACAGCATAATCGAGGCTGCGGAAGCCTACAGGGGAAAGATTAATGTACGCCTTGGATTTGAGGTGGATTTTCCCCTCTTTGATACATTTGAAAGAGATCTCTTTTCTGATGAGAGGGTCGATTTTATTATGGGGTCATGCCATTTTATTGACGGCTGGGCATTCGATCATCCTGAGTATGTTAAGGGTTTTGATGAAAGGGATATTGATGAGATTTATCTGAAATATTATTCAATAATAGAAACAATGGCAGGGTCGGGGCTTTTCGATATAATAGGGCACTTTGACCTGGTAAAAAAATTCGGGCACAGGCCCCGCAGCAGGATGGATTCTATTGTAAGAAGAATTGCAGCAAAGCTTGCCCGGGCCGGCACTGCTGTTGAAATAAATACAGCGGGCCTGCGTAAACCGGTGGGTGAGATATACCCATCATCCGATATTGTGGAGATTCTGTTTCAGGAAAACGTGCCTGTAACCCTTGGTTCCGATTCCCACTCCCCTGGGGATGTTGGCGCAGGGTATGATGAGGCTTTTGAACTTATAAAGAAGAGCGGGTACAGAAAAATTTCCGGTTTTGTAAAAAGAAAAAGATACGAAATCGATATTATTTAATCCCTATTCAATTACTTTCTGATGAGTCTCTGCCTAAAAGCTTAATGAAAAGTCCTGCAAGACGCTTCATATGCTCCACACCCTCCTCCCTTGTTCTTCCGGGGTATTTCCCGAATGTAAAAACAATTCCGTTAAGTACTGAAAAAATAAGGTGAGTGGTCATTCTTAAATCGGGCACATCGGTCTCTGTGGCAAGGATTTTGTCAAAAACTGTAAAAAGTTTACGGGAAATATCCTTGAGCTGTTCAATCGATTCTGCGGTTTTGAATTTTCCGTCCATGACGCAATGCTGAACAATCCGCATATAATCGTAATTATCTATCATCTCCTCCATGTAGCGTACAGCAACCTTGTCCAGGGTATTATCCCCTGATTCAAGCATATGGGTCATAATATCAAGCGCTCTTTCAAATCCTTTAAGGGATACCTCTACATAAAGTGCTTCCTTGTCAGGGAAATAGGTATATATTGAAGCGGGGGATATTCCCACTTCTTTGGCAAGATCCCGCATATTTACATCGTCAAAGGATTTTTTTGCAAAAATCTTTTCAGCAGCATCAAGAATAAGGTTCTTTCTGTGAATTTTTTCCTGTTCTTTCAGGTCTGTAAATTTCAGCTGTTCAGTCATATTGTCCCTTTTTAGCAAGTATAGTATTAGTATAACCACCCTGATCCCCATTATTGCAAGAGAAAAATGAAGATAATTTAAAATTTCATTTATTTTAGTAAATAGTATTTGACAATTTAAACAATATTTATTACATTGAACAGTGTTCAGGCAGAGCATTTAATGCTATTGGGGGGATTATGAAAATTCATAAGCTCAAGGGTTATATAAACAATCTCTTTCTGGTGGAATATGATCATGCTATTCTCCTCCTTGACGGTGGATCACCTGCTGATGTTGAAGTAATAGAAAATTTCTGCAGGGATAAACTTAACAGGCCTCTATCTGACATCAGACTTGCCATTGTAACCCATATGCACCCGGATCATTCCGGCGCTGCACCCCTTTTGAGGCAAAAATACGGCACCTTAATTGCAGCATATAAAAATATCGATCAGTGGTATGCCGGATTTTCCGGACTGCTGCAGCATATACTCGATTGTCTCATGGCCCAGATAGTTGCTAAAAGGCAGGGGACTCGCATTCATAAAATCTTCAGCCGGCGCATAACAAAACCGGACATCCTCCTTGATGATGGTGATGATCTCCCGATTTTCCCTGACTGGAAAGTCCTTTATACGCCCGGTCATACAACTCATGATATAGCTGTTTTTCATAAGAAGGAGAAGATTCTATATTGCGGCGACAGTATTATTGAGGTCAAAAACCGCTACTATCTCCCTCTCCCTGTTATTTACAGGGAGAGTATGAGAAGCTCATATCTGAATATGGCGAGCCTGGGCGCGAAATCTATCCTTCTTCCTCATGGGAATATAATAGAAGATTGTGAAACAAGCGGGATTTTTGATGAAATGATAAGTCTCCTTGATCTCCCCCCCAACAGGTTGAGGCGCAGGGTTCACCTGTTTTCAGTCTGGTCCCCTGAAATATGGAAGCCTGTTATACGGAAATTTTTCTTCAGATGGGCCTCGCAGGGTGATGGCTGATTCACCATGTCACATCTCTTCTGCTGAACAGACCCTGTTGCGTCCATTTCTTTTTGCCAGGTACATTGTCTGGTCACCCTTTCCCATGAGGGCTTCAAGTGAATCTATTGTACTGTCCGCCTCTGTAGCGCCTGAACTGATTGTAATTTTTTCGCTGATCTCAGGGCTTTGAATTTGCATTCTGGAAAAAATAAAAGGGACCCGGAAAGATGTCCTGAAAGTCCCTTTATTGTGATTAAGTGGATTTTTAAAAAGTTACATTGCCATCCCCCCATGAGCAGCGCCGGATATTACTCCCGGTGAAAGCATACCGAAAATCATAGCAATATGAGCTACCACCAGGAAAATGGCCACAAATATGGCGTGAATTTTTAATTTGTTCAGGTCATCATAGTTTTTGTAGATGATATTAAACTCAAGAAGGGTCATCCCGAAAAGGGGTATCACACCCAGCAGATAGGAACCTACTGCAATCACATCAATAAAGGTTCTCCATTCTCCGGCTGCAGTTATTGGTATTACTGCGTTTTTGAACAGGTAAATAAAGATTCCAACAAAGTATATCCCTACAATAATTCCGGAAATTTTGTTAATTTTTCTTACGGCTCCGGTAAAATTGCGGGTATAAAGAAGATAGAGTTCGGTAATAGCGATTGTTTCCGCCAGAATTACCGGAATAGCCATGTAGATGATAAGATTCCAGGGCTGATTAGTCGCAAGTAGTTCCATGTAATGAGTCATATCCATGTTTTTAACCTCTTTTAATTTAATGTAAGCCAAAGTGCCTATTTAAATAAATAATGCACTGACTAAATTCTACCAATATGATTGAATAAGTAGTAATTTGTTTCATTTTTTAGATGGAAAAAATAAATATTTTTTTACTGCTGCTTTCTTAACCACTATATAAGGATAAAATACTTTAGTGCAGATTGGAGGGTCAGAGCATCCTGGTCGGGAAAGGGGGTCAGAGCACCTGGCTGGATCAGGAAAGAGGGTAAATCGAAGAGAAATTTCTGAAAAAAATTAACTTTTAGAGAAAAATTTGAGTTTATTATTGACAAAAAAAGCGGTGCTGGTTTAATTACTACTAAATCAATAGAAATAATGGTATATAAACTAATGCCGGATGGGAGGATAGCATGAGTAAGCTGGACGCAAAATTAAAACTGGAATCATTGATGCTCCATGGAGGTCAGGAAGTTGATCCTGCCACAGGTTCAAGGGCAGTGCCCATTTATCAGACAACATCCTATCAGTTTAAGGATACTGATCATGCTGCAGCGCTCTTCGGGCTTGCGGAATTCGGGAACATCTACACCAGGCTCATGAACCCAACCACTGATGTTCTGGAAAAGCGTATCGCAGCACTGGAAGGTGGAGTGGGGGCTCTTGCTGTTGCAAGCGGTCAGTCAGCTATAACGCTTTCCATACTCAATATTGCTAAAGCAGGTGATGAGATTGTATCAGCTGATAATCTCTATGGAGGTACATACAATCTTTTCCATTATACTCTGGCGAAGTTCGGTATAAAGGTAAATTTCGTTAAGTCCAATGACCTTGAAGCTATAGAAAAGGCTATTACTCCAAAGACAAAGGCTGTTTATGCAGAATCAATGGGTAATCCTAAACTCGATGTGGTGAACCTGGAGGGTATATCGGAAATAACCCGCAGGCACGGATTACCCTTTATTCTTGATAATACCCTGGCCCCCTATATTCTCAGGCCCTTTGATCATGGAGCTGATATTATCGTTTACTCGGCAACCAAGTTTATCGGCGGGCACGGTACCTCAATCGGCGGTGTAATTGTAGATTCCGGGAAATTCGACTGGAGCAGCGGAAAGTTTCCCCTCATCTCCGATCCTGAACCGAGTTATCACGGAATACCGTTTATCGAAGCATTAAAGCCCATGGGTAATATCGCCTATATTATAAAAGCCAGGGTTACCCTGCTGCGCGATATGGGCCCGGCTATTTCCCCATTTAATTCATTTCTCCTTCTTCAGGGGCTGGAAACCCTTCATCTCCGTATGCCCAGGCATTCGGAAAATGCCCTGGCTGTTGCGAAACACCTTGAGAATCATAAATCTGTTGAATGGGTTAACTATCCGGGACTCGATTCTCATCCTGATAAAAAGCTGGCTGGTAAATACCTTAAGTACGGAGCAGGGGCTATCCTGGGATTCGGAATAAAGGGGGGCGCAGATGCGGGGAAGAAGTTCATTAATTCACTGGAGCTTATTTCTCATCTGGCAAATGTGGGGGATGCCAAGTCCCTGGCGATACATCCTGCAAGTACAACCCATCAGCAGCTTGCATCTGAAGAGCAGCTTGCAACAGGGGTAACACCCGATTTTATAAGGCTCTCCATAGGGATTGAGCATATTGATGATATTATTGCGGATATAGATCAGGCCCTTGAAAAAGGGGTAAGATAATAATAACCGTCGCAAATACTGGAGGTTCAAGATGAAAAGAATATTTAATGATATAACAGAAACAGTGGGGAACACCCCCCTTGTGAAGATCAATAGACTGGTGAATGATGATGTTGCAATACTTGCAAAGCTTGAGTCCTTTAATCCACTTTCAAGTATAAAGGACAGATTAGGTGTGGCATTAATTGATTCTGCTGAAAATGCGGGGCTTATTAAAGAGGGCACAACAATCATTGAGCCAACTAGCGGTAATACAGGTATTGCCCTTGCCTTTGTCGCAGCTGCAAGGGGCTACAGGCTTATACTTACCATGCCCGATACCATGAGTATGGAGAGGCGTCAGCTTCTGAAAATTTTCGGAGCAGAACTTGTACTTACAGAGGGCGCTAAAGGAATGAAGGGGGCCATAGCCAGAGCGGAAGAACTGGCTAAGGAGATCCCGGATTCATTCATCCCGCAGCAGTTCAATAATCCCGCTAATCCGGAGATTCACAGGTCAACGACAGCCAGGGAGATCTGGAATGATACAGATGGCGGAGTGGACATATTTATAGGGGGTGTGGGCACCGGCGGCACAATCACAGGTGTGGGGGAGGTTCTTAAAAAGCTGAAACCCTCTGTCAGGATTATAGCTGTTGAACCGGTGGACTCACCTGTACTTTCAGGTGGAACACCAGGCCCTCATAAAATACAGGGGATCGGTGCCGGGTTTGTTCCTGATGTACTGAATAAAGAGATCATTGATGAAATTATTACTGTGTCCCATATTGATGCGGGGGAGACCGCAAAAAAACTTGCCAGGGATGAGGGGATTCTCGCCGGGATTTCCGGTGGAGCAGCTATGGCAGCGGCTATTAAGGTTGCGGAGAGAAAGGAATCTGCAGGGAAAACAATAGTTGTAGTTCTCCCGGATACAGGGGAGAGGTACCTGAGTACATGGCTCTTTGAAGATCAGCTGTAATATGCCGATTCATTTTTCGACCGGCTGAAGTTAAGGAGCGGAAAATTTATTCAACGGAGTGGTTATGAGATTATCAACGCGATCAAGGTATGGAGTAAGGCTTATGCTGGCACTTGGAGCAAGTGACAGTAAAAAACCGGTGTTCCTCAAGGATATAGCTGCTTCAGAGGAGATTTCTGAAAAATATCTAAGCCAGATAATTATACCTTTGAAGGCAAAGGGGCTTGTGACAACTTTCCGCGGAGCACATGGCGGATATCTTCTAAGCAGGCCCGCTTCCGAGATTAAGCTGAGGGAGATTGTTGAGCCCCTTGAGGGGGATCTTTCCCTTGTAGACTGTGTGGGGAATTCCCATGTCTGCGGTAAATCGAGCTTCTGTGTTACAAGGGATGTATGGGAGGGGATGAGCATCCTCCTTCGGGATTACCTGGACGGTATAACACTTGAGGAGCTTGTCCGGAACTTAAAAGAGAAACGTGATTCAGAAGCAGTTACCGGGAATTATTCAATATAGACTTCCGGGGGATTTTTTAACCGGAGCAGATTTGGCTATAAATATAGAATATGTTCTTAATATTTTTTACTGAGAGAAGGCGGCAAATTAAATGAAAGTAGCGGTTGGCCTGAGCGGCGGAGTCGATTCTTCGGTTGCCGCTCTTCTGATGAAAGAAGCCGGATATGATGTTACCGGTATAACCATGTCGATCTGGCGGAAAACAGATAAGGCTGTGGAGGTAAAGAGGAATGCCTGTTACGGCCCTGATGAGGAATCGGATATAGAAGAGGCGCGTAAAATATGCTCCCTTATTGATATCCCTTTTCATGTTATAGACTGCTCAGACCAGTACGAAAAAACTGTACTTGCTTACTTTAGAAAAGAATATCTTTCAGCACGCACTCCAAACCCCTGTATTGTATGCAATCATAAAATTAAATTCGGAATCCTTCCCGATTTTGCACGTGAATCGGGGATAAGCTTTGATAAGTTTGTTACAGGGCATTATGCAAACACGGTTTATGACAGCCACTGCAGCCGTTTCCTTCTCAAAAAGGGTAAAGACAGCGCAAAAGACCAGACCTATTTTTTATACCGTCTTTCACAGGAACAGCTTGCCGGTGTTCTTTTCCCTCTTGGAGAAATGACTAAATCTGAAGTCAGGGCTAAAGCAAAAGAATACGGCCTGCCGGTTCATGAAAAGGAAGAGAGTCAGGATTTCTACAGCGGTGATTATGAAGACCTGCTGAATGTAAAAGAGAATGCAGGTGATATAGTAAGAAGTGACGGTAAGGTTATCGGGATACATAAGGGGTTATGGAATTATACGCCCGGTCAAAGAAGAGGTATAGGGATTGCAGCGGAGGAACCTTTATATGTGTTGAGTCTTGATCCAGATTCAAACAGGCTTGTGGTAGGTTCAAAATCGGAATCCCTTGATTCATCATTTATAGTGAAGGATATTAACTGGATAGCAGTAGAAAAGCCTGTGAGCAGAATGGATGTTACTGTTAAAACCAGGTCATCACAGAAAGATTTACCGGCAATTATTGAACTTATGAATTCCGGAAATGTTAAGGTTACTCTTGATAAGGGGGAACCCGGCATCTCCCCGGGTCAGTCAGCAGTTTTTTATCTGGATGATACTGTTCTTGGCGGTGGAACTATAGACAGGGTAGGTGACAGATGACAGCAGAATTGGCAAGGGACAGGTACTATAAACAGACTCTTTTGAGAGAAATCGGCCCTGAAGGACAGGAGAAATTAAAAAACTCCTCTGTAGTCATAGCAGGATGCGGCGCTCTTGGCACATCAGCTGCAAATAATATGGTGCGGGCAGGGGTGGGGAAAGTCACAATTATAGACCGGGATTATATAGAGTATGATAATCTGCCAAGGCAGATACTCTTTGATGAAGATGATATAAAAAAGGGACTCCCCAAGGCTGTTGCTGCTGCGGAAAAACTGCAGAAAATTAATTCTTCAGCGGAAATAGTTCCGGTGGTTGCTGATTTAACTTCAGCGAATATAGAGAAGCTGGTTGCCGGTGCTGACCTTATTATGGACGGCACAGACAATTTTGAAACCAGATTCCTTATAAATGAGGTTTCTGATAAACTGCGCATACCATGGATCTACGCGGGTGTTGTCTCTACCTACGGCATGGTTTTCCCGGTAATCCCGGGTACTACTCCATGCCTCAACTGCTTTATTACTGATATCCCCTCTCCAGGTTCCACCCCCACCTGTGATACAGCGGGTGTTCTCGGTGCGGCTGTGACTTTTATAACATCGATTGAAACAGCTGAAGCTTTAAAAATACTCACAGGTGATTCAGCTTCAGTCTCCAGGGCCCTCATATATGCCGATGTCTGGGAAGGGACATATCAGAAATTTAATGTTACCTCCCGCGGTATAGACTGCCCGGTCTGCGGAAATCACAGATATGATTTTCTCGAAAAGGGGCGCGGGTCAAAAACAGTTACCCTTTGCGGACAGAACTCAGTTCAGGTCAGCCCGGATAGTGAAGGGAGGATTGACTTTAATGAACTTGCCGGGAGACTTGAGGGATCCGGAGAAGTGAGGTATAATAATTATATGATGAATTTTAAAACCGGGGATTTTGAGTTAAATATCTTCCCTGAAGGAAGAGTTATAATAAAAAATATATCCGATCCTGTTGCAGCGAAAACCCTCTATTCAAAATACATAGGCCTTTAATATGACTCAGTATCTTGATACTGAAAAAATAAGAAAAGATTTTCCCTATCTGGAAAATAAAATCAGGGGGAAAGAGCCTGTTTATTTTGACAGCGCGGCTACATCTCAAAAACCGCGGCAGGTACTTGATACTCTTACCCGCGTCTATTCTTACTATAATGCTCCGGTTAACCGTTCGGTTAATTCACAGAGTTCAATCTCAAACCTGCTCTACGGAGAAGCTCGAAAGAGTGCGGCTTCATTTATCGGGGCAGATTCTCCCCGGGAAATTATATTTACAAAGAACAGTACTGAAGGAATAAACCTCCTTTGCAATTCACTTGCTCTATGCCCCGATGAATATTTAAGGCCCGGCAAAGGGGATGAAATAATAATTTCACACATGGAACATCATTCTAATTATATCCCCTGGTTTATAATGTCGGAAAAAAGCGGAGCCGTAGTAAGGACAGCTCCCCTGACCACAGAGGGGCTGGTCGATTTAGACAGCCTGAGGAGGATGGTTAATTCAAAAACAAAAATTATCAGCTGCACCCATGTTTCAAATGTTACAGGCGCGCTTAACCCTGTTTCCGATATAGCATCAATTGCCAGAGATGCGGGGGCCCTGTCTATTATAGATGGAACCCAGTCTGTGCCTCATATGCCGGTAAGTGTAAAAGATCTGGGGTGTGATTTTTTTCTCTTTTCCGGCCATAAGATGCTGGCCCCTGCAGGTACAGGAGTACTCTGGGGGAGGGAACATCTCCTTGAGCTGCTCCCTCCTTTTATGACCGGAGGGGGTATGATTAAAGAGATCAGGGGTAAAGAACAAAAGTTTATATGGGAAGAGCTTCCATGGAAATTTGAGGCGGGAACCCCCGATTTTTGCGGGGCGGTCGCTCTTGGCGGGGCTCATATCCCGGTTATAAACCCCCCTCTTACAGGTGCAATGGACTATCTGACTCAGATAGGAATGAATAATATCTGGCGGCATGAAGCTGAGTTGACGGGCTACACTCTTGACCGTCTGGCCGCATTCGGCGATAGCATCCAGGTCTACGGACCCCGGAAAGGTGGTGCAAGGTGCGGGATAATATCTTTTAATGTATTCAAAGGGGCTGGCATGGTTGAGCCGCATCTTGTCTCTGGATTTCTGGACGGGGAGGGTATTTTTCTCAGGTCAGGGGGGCATTGCGCCTATCCTTTTGTAAGGCATCTGGGGATTGATGGGACTTTGAGAATCAGTTACTATGTTTATAACACCATTGATGAAGTAGATTATTTTATAACAATACTTGAAGATATAATTAATAACAGGCTTTTATAGACATCAGAGGGTTAACAGTGTGGGAGAGAGACAGCAGTTTTATGAAACAAGAAGAGTGATAAAGTACAGACAGGGGGAAATCGTCCAGCTTGATGATAATATCGTTAATGAAATTCCCCTTACTCTTATGTTAAACGGGGAGGAGTTTGCTACACTGGTATGTTCACCTGTAATGGAAAAGGAGCTGGTAATAGGATTTCTTGCAGGGGAGGGTATAATAAGTGACCCGGATGATATAAAGGATTATTTTTATCGTGAAAAACAGAGGGTAGTCTGGATTGAAACGTTCAATGCTGTACCGCAGATGGACACCTTTCTCGGGCGTAATTTCGCGAGCTGCTGCGGCAAGGGGCGGCCTTCACTCTATTTTTTAAATGACCAGGATAATGTAAGGCCTGTCATTGGAGATTTGACTATACCGGCAGAAACCCTTCTGGAACTGATGCGGAGATTTGATGCTGAATCAGATATTTTTAAAACTACAGGGGGTGTACACTCTGCCGCACTCGCTGACAAAGACAGGATTATAGCAAGATATGACGATATAGGAAGGCATAACGCTTTAGACCGGATAATGGGGTATAAGTTTTTAAACAGGCTGGACACGGGAGGGACAGTTGTGTTTTTAAGCGGCCGGATTTCATCTGAGATGCTTATTAAAACCGCCAGGATAGGGTCACCTGTTCTAATTTCCAGGTCTGCACCCACCGGTCTTGCGGTTGATTATGCAATTCAGTATGGTATCACTGTGGCCGGTTTTGCCCGGGGTGCCGGTTTTAATATTTACTGCAACGAAGAGAGGATTTCCGGTCTGTAAAGGCTGCCTCCTTGTTCGCAGTTCTTTTAATGATGAATTAAGTTATGTTTTTTTTGCTATCTCTGCCGCCTTTCTCAGGTCAGTAATTTTCAAAAGCGGGCTTGAAGGTGTTTCCAGGTATAATCTGATGGAAATGAGGAGTGGGGTGTTAAGTGAATAGATGAGTTGTTTAATTTGAAATGTTAAAATGCTTCTTTGTGTAATTGATTATTTCTTGACTTAATAGATGAAAAGACCGGGAATAAGAGTGATGATTATGGTTGAGGTTAAATATGAAGGAAATAATGAATAGGGATGTACGGGAAATTGAGGAGTTTATAAAGAAGCTGGGTGAAAAGGAACTGAGGTATATTAACAGGCTTGTTGTGGAAAGGATTAAGCTTCTTGTTCAGCAGAGGAGCACTGACCAGATGATGAAGTTTAATATTGGAGAAAGAGTCTCTTTTAATGCGTCTGACGGCATAAAACGTTCCGGTGTTATAATAAGAATCAATAAAAAGACAATTTCTATTGATACTCAGGACGGCGGTTACTGGAATGTTGCTCCCGGACTTTTAAGCCATGAGTGATTCTCTGTTTTTTTAAATAACAGGTAACTACTCAGCTATTTAGCCGGAAAATTGCAGATAGACTTGTTAAGTGTGGCCTATATCTGACGATGAAATGTTTAAATATATGAAAAGGGTTGTGGAAGATCTTGATCCGGAATAGATAGTTGATTTGAATTCAGGGAATACCCCGGGTTTCTTTTATTATTATATAAAAAACGTCTTGCAATTTAAATTATACATTTAATCTGGAAACAAAGATTGTTTAATAGTATCTTACAATATAGCATCTCTTTTCACTAGGATTGAGAATGAATAAGTTTTTTAAAAATGAAAGAAAATATTTCCAGCTCAATACAGAAATTGAGTCTGTTACTATAGGCGCAACAGGGAGGGAAATTAATTCCACCGATTATTCAGGTCCGGGCAGAGATGTGCGATTATCGGATAAAAAGCTCCTCTCATCAGTAACAGGTCTTGTTCCAGAAAATATAGTAATGCTTGAACAGGTTCATGGGGATCATATTCTTCTTGTTGACAGGTTTCCTGCGGAGAATTTACCTGTATATGGTGAGGCTGACGGGCTTATTACAAATATATCCGGTATAGCCCTTGTAATACGCACTGCTGACTGTGTTCCTGTTTTTATTTATGATTCAGTTAAGCAGGTTCTGGGCGCAGTTCATTCCGGCTGGAAGGGGACAATGCTTGATGTGGCGGGTAAGTGCATAGGAAAAATGAAAATTGAATTCGGCTCTGACCCCGGTGATATGCACGTTTTTATCCTCCCCTCAATAGGCCCTGAGATGTATGAGGTAAATGAGGATGTGGCAGGGCATTTCCCTGATAATTCTCTTTCAAGAGAAGGGAAGCTTTTTGTTGATCTATGGGGGAGTATAGAAGATTCCTGTGTCAGATCCGGTATACCTGAGGGACAGATTTTTAATACAGGGATCTGCAACAGAACAAATTATAATGAATTTTTTTCCCACAGGTATGGCGATGCAGGGAGGAATCTCAATTTCGCTTTTATCCGCGGGTAATTGAGGCTAAAGAGAGCCCCCTAAATTTCCCAAAGGGGGACTGTGTATGACTCTGGTAAACAAGTATAAAAAAGACTTTAATAGGTTTAAGGTAGTATTTCAAGGTTGTCCCATCCGGGGGGCATGAGGAATCTGATTAAAAGACAAATTAATATTGAGAGGCGCAATATGTGGGAATATACAGAAAAGGTAAAGGATTTATACACCAACCCTGTTAATGTGGGTAAAATGGAAAACCCTGACGGTGTGGGCCATGTGGGGAGCGTTGTATGCGGTGATGCTCTGACCCTCTATATCAGGGTAAAGGACAATATCATAACAGATGCTTCATTTGAAACATTCGGATGCGGCAGCGCCATAGCTTCATCATCCGCCCTTACTGAAATGATCAAGGGTAAAACTGTTGAAGAGGCTGAAAAGATTAAAAACCAGGATATAGTCGATTATCTTGGCGGACTCCCCAATCAGAAAATTCACTGTTCTGTTATGGGATCAGAGGCGCTTATAAATGCAATTGCTGATTACCGCGGTGAAAAACCCCCGGTTGACGATGAGCATGAGGGTGAGATAATCTGCCAGTGTATGAACATTACTGATGTTGACATCAGAAAGGCTGTTCATGAAAAGGGGATCACAAATATTGATGATATGATGGAATCCACAGGTGCGGGAACCGTTTGCGGCACCTGTATCCCTAAGATTGAGGATATAATTGAAGAGGAGAGGGGGAGATGCAGCATTAAAGATGACAGATGCTGCGAAGAGCCTATGACTAATCTCCAGAAGATAAAAAAGATAGAGGATGCTATTAACTCAGTAATAAGGCCCGGGCTAAAAAGAGACGGCGGCGACATCGAACTTGTTGATGTACAGGGGGATGTTGTTTTTGTTAAACTCCGCGGCGCCTGTTCATCCTGTATGTCAGCATCCATGACTCTGGAGAATTTTGTTCAGAGTGAGCTTCGTAAATCTGTATCTAAAGATATCATAGTAAAGCATGTTTAGGTGGTAGTGATATGACAATGCATGTTTATCTGGATAATAATGCCACTACAATGGTTGCGCCTGAAGTTCTTGATGCAATGCTCCCTTTTTATAGAGAGATGTACGGCAATGCGTCGAGTATGCATTACTTTGGCGGCCGTGTTGCAAAGGATATGGAAAAGGCGCGTCACCAGGTTGCAGAGCTTCTTGGCGCGGAAAATGACTTTGAGATTACATTTACAGGCACAGCAACTGAAGGGGACAATCTGGCCATAAGGGGGATAACATCCTATTACCGCGATAAAAAGCATGTGATAACTTCAACTGTGGAACACCCCGCTGTTTTGAATTTATGCAGGCAGCTGGAAAAGGAGGGGTACCGCATAACCTATGTCCCTGTTGACAGTAATGGTGTAGTTGATCTTCAGGTTTTAAAAGAAGCTGTGTGCGACGAAACAGCTATTGTATCAATTATGCACGCTAATAATGAAACCGGTGTAATTATGCCTGTTAAGGAGATAGGGGCTTTCCTTAAAGAGAAAAAGGTCCCTTTCCACATTGACGGCGTACAGGCTGCGGGGAAAATCCCTATTAATGTTCAGGAGCTTAATTGCGATCTTTATACAATTTCCGCTCATAAGTTCCACGGGCCAAAAGGTATAGGCGCACTTTATGTTAAAAAGGGGACCAGGATGAGGCCCATGATTTACGGCGGACACCAGGAAAAGGGGAGAAGGCCCGGTACCGAGAATGTCCCCGGAATTGTCGGCATGGGTAAAGCTGCGGAGATGGCTCTATATCATCTTAAAGATATGAAAGCATTATCGTCACTGAGAGACAGGCTACAGAGTGAAGTATTAAAGCGCATTCCAACTTCATCTGTAAATGGAGGGGGTGCCGAAAGGACCCCCAATACGGCAAATATTACATTTGAATTTATAGAGGGTGAGTCAATTCTCCTCCATCTTGACCAGAAGGGGGTCTATGTCTCAACAGGATCAGCATGTTCCACCGGATCTCTGGAACCTTCCCATGTGCTGAGGGCAATGGATCTTCCATTCTCCAGAATTCATGGATCCATCAGGTTCAGTTTAAGCAGGTACACCACAGATGAAGAGGTTGATTATGCTTTGTCAATTCTGCCAGGTGTAATAGATAATCTTCTTACAATATCCCCTTTCTGGGATAATGAAAAAAAGATCGGGTCTATACCGCAGGAGGGGTAGGCATTGAGCGCATACCTTTTCAAGCAGGTATGCGCCTGAGTAATTATTCAGAGGCTTCTACTTTTTCCTCTTCACTTATTTTTGCGATTTTATCTTCAATTCCCTTGCAGGCGTTTTCACTTTCTATCACCTTTGCCATAATCTCTTTAATTTTTTCATCAGCATATATGTCTTTATTCTCTTTATAGAGGTTATGGGTAACATCCCCTAAGTCAGCAAGGAATACCTGAAGCTTTCTCTGCTCCAAAAACAGATCCTTTTTCAGCTGTAAATAGGTAACCCCCTGTCTGCTTTTCTCAGCAGCCGTGTTTGCACCCTCTTTAAGGTTATCTACAGCCATATTTACCCCTTTGTAGACAATATCTCTTACTTCTTCCCAATAGCTCATATGCTACCTCCCTAATTTCTTTTATATTTCATATTTATCTTCTTCTGCCGCAAAGGGCAGAGAAAAAGTCAGGGTATTTACTCCCCTGTTTCTGATTACTATAATATAAAGATAGTAAGAATAACCCCTTGAAACAAATAAAATGATAATTAAAAAGTAAATTATATTGATTTGTACTCTAATTTGATTATACTGATAGATGTAACCTCTTATCCTGGAATAATGAATGAATCATGAAAAAATAATGAAAAATAAAAAATCGGGAAACAGACTCCTTAAAGATTTTTTGAAATTAATGCTTCCATCCTTCATAGTTTTTACAGTTTTTATGGTAATGATCTTCGGATTCTTTGTACCTTTCCTTGAAAAAAAGCATCTGGAAAACAAGGAGGCTCTCAGCAGACATCTTGTGGAACTGGTTATTGATTATCTCTCTTCATTTCAGAGGGACCTCCCCCCCGATTTTATTACAGAGGATATTGCAAAAAAAAGGGCTCTTAACAGGATACGGGACTTCAGGTTCGGCAATGAGGCAAAGGACTATTTCTGGATACTTGACAGCAACGGTGTAGTTCTTATGCACCCCTTCAGGCCGGACATAGTAAACGTTGATCCGGAAAAGATGACTGCCCCTGACGGCAGGGCTTTAACAAAACTGATGAAGGAAATGTCATCAGTTGCAAATTCCATCCCTCAGGGTGGTGCAATACAATATGTGTGGCAGAGAAGGGATGAGATTGACAAGCTGGGAAATAAAATTGCATGGCTCCAGAAGTTTGAGCCATGGGACTGGACAATAGGTACCGGGGTCTACCTGGATGAAGCTGAGAGTGAAATTCATACCTTGAAAAGAAACTCTGTTGCAGCCGGTATTCTCCTTGGATTATTCTCAGCTGCTGTATCATTTTTCCTTTCATTCAGGGCGGAATCTCACAGAAAAAAGGAGGAGCATGCCAGGGATCAGCTTATTGAAAGTGAAAAAAATCTCCGCATAAGGGAGGAGCTTTTCCGGAGTATATTTGAAAAGAGCCCCCACGGTATTGTAATTACAGATTTAAAGAGCAGAAGGATATTAAGGGTCAACAGCTCCTTTGAGATTATGACCGGTTACAACTGTGATGAACTACTTGAAGAGGGGATGTATAATTCTCTCTATCCTGATACCGGAGATGATTATAAAGACCTGGTAGCGGAGATATCAAGAGAAGGGCTCACGGAAAATGTAAATTCAGTTATTTATACTAAAGATAAGAAAAGAAGAGATATAATATACTCAGCTATTCTTATCAACTATATGGGTGACAGGGCGATCCTGGAGATGATAGTTGATGTAACAGAGGAGAAGCTTCTTGAAGAGCAGCTCCGCCAGTCGCAGAAAATGGACGTTCTGGGGAGACTGGCAGGGGGGATTGCCCACGATTTTAATAATATGCTCAGTGTTATGATAGGGAGCAGTGAGCTCCTCATGCTTAAATACGGGTCAGAGCCTGATCAGAAAAAGTATATTTTAAGAATACTTGAAACCGGAGAAAAGGCTGCTGCATTGATCCGGAAACTTATGCTCTTTTCCCGCAAAGCAGGAGTAGTATTCAGGGATTTTGATCTTCATAATATAATCAGAAATGTTGCAGATATTCTGGAGCATACCATAGACAAACGTGTACAGGTTGTTCTTTCGCTGAATTCTGAAAGGAGCAGGATAAATGGAGATCCCAATCTTCTGGGAAATGCGCTCCTGAATCTTGCCCTTAATTCCAGGGATGCCATGCCTGATGGGGGTGTGATTACCATTAAAACCTCAGTGACCTATCTTGATGAATATTTTATTAAGGGGCAGTCATTTTTCATTCAGCCGGGTCATTACATAGAGGTCAGTGTATCTGATACAGGTGAAGGGATCCCTAAGGAAATAATGGGCAAAATCTTCGAACCTTTTTTTACAACTAAACCTTCAGGGAAAGGAACAGGGCTGGGGCTTTCCGCAGTATACGGCACTATCCATGAGCATGGCGGAGCAATAGATATCTATAGCGAGATTAACATAGGTTCAGTATTTAAGCTCTACCTCCCCTGCAGATCTGAAGAGGATTTTATTAAACCGGAAAATCAGGGCCCTGTACTCTACGGCGATGCGGTTGTTCTAATAATTGATGATGACGACAGGATAAGGGCGAATCTGAATGATATGCTCACTGTTCTAGGATATACAGTACTGTCAGCTTCAGGGGGGCACGAGGGTATTGAAATATACAATCAAAAGAAAGACGAGATTGATCTGGTGATTTTAGATATGATTATGCCTGAGATTAATGGAACTGAAACTATAAAACGACTTAATGAAATAAGCGGGGATGTGAAGATAATTATCTCCTCCGGTTTTCATGATGAAGATATTACAGGTATGATCAGCAGAACTACAGTTAAAGGTTATATCCAGAAACCATTCAGAATGAATGAGTTAAGTACTTTAATTCATTCAATTCTGCAGGAAAAGTAGCTGTTTTGGGTATAGGGCTCTGACCCCGAATCCCCCCTTAAACCCACAAAACCAGCCTCTTCCGGTACGCATCCTCATAAAAGAGAAATTTTTCTGCACATTCTATAAAATTCCCCCCTAACTTTAAAAAATATTTATGCAAAGTAAATCTAAGGGGAGAAATGAAATTCTCATCAAGGTAGCAGTTTATAAAACCGATTTCATTTTCACGGGGATCCCTGGAAAGACCTTTTCGCACAGGAGATATTCTTCCGGATTGTCCGATTCTTCAATTATCGTAGAACCAAACCTTTCGTTCCAGAATGGCCCTGTTGCACCTGTGCCCCGGTTGTATTTTTCTGCCATTCGTGCTTTAATAAACTGCATAATAAGAGAAATGGTCTCTCTGTTCTCTAAAGTTTTTATAAGAATATGAATATGATTGGCAACAGTTTCCGCAGCAATGAGCTCAAAATTATATTTTTCCTGGCACAACTGTATTGATTCAATGAAATATTTTTTCCCGTATTTGCTTCTAAGCAGGTCCCGTTTTCCCCTGCATCGTGTGAAACAATGGTATGTTACATCCTGTGCAATAGTTCTTAATGGTCTTGGCATTTTTTCCTCTCTGCTAATATCAGAATTTGTTAAGCGCTTAATATTAATACGTTTTCTGAGGGAATTTTTTTGAAAAAAAATAGGGGTCAGAGCATTTTTTTAGTTTTTTTGTAAAATTAGTGAAATAAGTCAATTAGTGGGGAGGTGATGAAGTAGGGTCAGAGCCCATTATCTGATATGAGGGTCAGAGCCCGATAAAAATAAAGCCTTATTTATCGCTTAAGCATATCCCTTCTTTCGAAAACCATTTTTCAAGATAATCAAACCCCACAAGCTCCTGTTCAAGCCTTAAGTTTTCTCCAAAGGTATTATTTTTCAGTTTCTCAAAAAGATCTTTTTCTTTTTCGCTCAGACATGAGAGTTCGCCGGTAAACCTTTTAGAATCAGGTTCTCTAACACAGCTTTGTATGTGTGTATTGAGTGTCTCCTCATCCATAAGCATTGATCTGCACCCGGGAAATATACTTCTTACCATGGATAGAATGCTGAAACCGTGCGTGTCAATGTCTCCCCAGTAGAAAACCTGGCAGTTTTTTATCCAGGGGATTTTTTTGAGTGATTGAATTCCGTAACCGAGTCCGAATATTACAATTCCCTTTTTAACCATGGGGAATGTAAGACCATTGATTTTATTCTCTGTAATGAATATTTTATCTGCCTTCATATCAAGTGAAGAGAATTGTGAAAGGGGAATAGTCATGTCTGATATACTATTTATAAAAAGATCTTTGTCCAAAATCCTGAAGCGTATTAAGGGTTCGTCAAATAGAAGTCCAAAACGTTTTTCAAAGCCGTGATTTGAAAGAGGGAGGGGGTCAGAGCCCCATCCCCCCGGATCAAGGGAAATGAGAATATCTGCAATAATCCTTTTATTCGCCTCAATAAATTTTGTGTCAATACCTGGAATTACAATCTGCCGTATATAAAGCCCCGATTTCCGGTTATTTATAAAATATAAACAAACCTGTATCAGCTTATCCCATATAGAAAGATTGTCGATTACCTGCATAGGTTTATCCTGCATGAATCTGCAGAGACCGGGAATTTTTTCTTTTGAGTGTGCATAAGCTTTTTTGAAATCATCGAACTCTTTCTTTTTCCCGCATAGCTTTAAGAAGTCGTTATCTGTTTCAATGAAGATCCTGCAGGGTATGTTCTGCCTCCCCAGCTGCCTGTGTGATACTGTCCTGTATTCAATAGAATATCCTGAACCGGTTTTATCCTTTGATGAATCAGCCAGAGCAGCAATACTCCCCCTTGTCTCAATGAAGTTGTCTGAAATTGTGCTTCCCCCTGATTTGCCAAAAGGGATGTTCACTGGGAATATATTATCATTGCCGCACCAGGCGGAAATAAAACTGCCGCTCTCCCAGAGCTTGAGCGCCCTTTTTTTTATTTCCACCGGTGTGATCATTGCAGGGGAAGCTCCATTTCTCTTTTCTTTGCCTTGTATTGATCTATCGTCATATGCCCTACAAGAGAACGGTTATCCTCCTGGTAGACAAAATGCACGGTTTTAACATAATCTTCTATTACATGGATTTTCTGAAGCGGAGTTGCTATTAAAAGCTGAAGCTCCAGTTTTTTAAAGAGTTCAAGTCCGTATCGTGCCGATTCATCCGACCCCCGGCCGAAAGCCTCATCTATCATTACAAACCTGAATGAACGCTTGAAAAGTCCGTCTTTTACAAGGCTGAACTGGTATGCAAGGGCTGCTGCAAGAATTGTATAGGCAAGCTTCTCCTTCTGCCCGCCCGATTTTCCTGATGAATCGGAATAGAATTCCTTTTCTGAGTCATCCTCATTCCATCGTTCGCTGGCGGAAAAAACAAACCAGTTTCTCACATCAGTTACCTTTTCTGTCCACCTGCGGTCCATCTCAGCAAGGCCTTCACGTCTCTGAAAACGGTCAATAAGTTCCTTTACCTGGCGGAATTTTACTTCAGTGTAAACATCTCCATTGTCACTGAGGGTATCCCCCATGCAGAGGCGCAGATCTTCCTGAAACTGCCTTATCTCCTGGTCCATTGTTCTGTCAGGAATAAGTGTAATATAACTCCCCCTGTTGTATTCAATTTCACGGAGAGATGAATTGATTGTTTCAATCTTCCCGGAAATCTCTATCCGTTCCTTTTCAAGTTTGTTCTGGAAAAGGGCAATATCCTGAATAGTTCCCTCGCGCAGCAGTGTTTTAAATTTTTCCTCATGACGGGGAAGATCCTGATTTACCAGATTTTCAAGAATTTTCCGGTATTCATCTGCAGCTTCAATCTTTGCGTCAAACTCACTTGTTTCCATGGGGTATCTGATTTTGTAAGCCTGCATGAGGCTGCTTATCTTTTCATTACGTCTTCGGTTCTGGCTGGTCAGATTATCCATAAGTTTCTGAATCGATTCCCTGATCCTCTTCTGGCCTTCCTCAATATTGGCAAGAGTAATATTCTTCACAGAAAAAGTTTCTTCCTTTACCCTGTTAATAACAGGAAAGGTTTTGTCCCTTATTTCAGCAGCAATGGTGTTGAATATTTCCTCAGCCTTTTTTACTTTCTCTTTTGAATCATTCAGCTGATTTCCAAGTTCCCCCATTCTGCCAAGGAGCTCTTCATATTTTACCCGCTTTCCCCTGAGCTGTTTTTCCAGGTTGTCCAGCTGTTCTTTAAGAGTACGGAGTATGTCTGCTGATTCTTCAAGTATTCTGATTTCATTATTATGTTCATCGATCTGTTTAACGACACCCTTCCAGTCTATCTCCCTGTAGTCCCCTATGGATCCCATGTCACGGGCAGCGTCTCTCAGTTCTGCAAGTTTATTTAACTGAAGATCTATTTCCTTAACCTTTTGCAGGTATTCATCTCCGGCCTTTTGAATTATCAGGAGCTCTCCTTCCAGAATTCTGATTTTTTCTTCATTTTTCCAGCCCAGGATATATCTGCTTTTATCATCTATCCGGTGACGGTCATCCTTTTCATGGCGGATGGCGCCGGTTTTTATCTGCCCTGCCATTGTAATCGCTTTCGGCTGGTGCCTGAATTCATCAAGAGTTTCGCAGCAGGCATAGTCAAATCTGCCTGTAATTTCATTTTCAAGCCACTGGTAAAATTTTGAATCAGGTTTTATCCGGAGTTTGGAGATTACCATGTCCGGTTCCGCCTGCAGCGGTTTTGATTCACGGTTCTCTTTTATCCTGTAATATACAATTCGTCCCCGAAGATTGGTCCGGTCAACATAATCACTAACCTCTTCATAGAACTCATCCCTCACAAGGAGGCTTAATCCGAAGTTATGAAGAAGCCTCTCTATTGCCCCCTCCCATAAAGGTTGATCCTCCCGTACTTCTATAAGTTCCCCTGCAAAGGGAATTTCATCTTCACCAATACCGAGGGAGTCACACAGTTTTTTTCTCATGGTAAGATTATGTGATGGGATATTGGTCGGCCGGTTTCTCAGAGAATCGAGCTCCTCCTCAATCTGTCTGTATTCCCCGTCAAGCCTTCTCATTTCAACGCTGGCATCTGTCTTTTCAGAATTTTTATTTTTCTGGTCTTCTTCGTATAAAATTATTTTCTTTTTAATGAGGGGTATATTCCCGTAAAAGTCATCCTCGCTACCCGGCAGGGATATGCCGATTTTCTCCGCAAGGCCTGAGTAAAAATTGTTTCTATCTTTTCTTCGTGTTTTTTCTTCAGCCAGTTCGTTAATCTCCCTTTCCAGTTCAGCAAGGCGCCTTCCACCATTGTCTTCTATGTCGCGCCGTATCTTCTCTCTCGCTCCTTCCAGGGATTCGGCATCCTTTGTATTGGCAGCTATCTTTTTTTCAGTTCTCCTTTTTTCATCTTCAAGCCTTTCTATCCTTGAATATAGGAGATCCTTTTCTATTTCCGCGATATAACTGTAAATGCTCTCCCTGGCCAGACGAAGCTCTTCAGTTTCATTTTCGGTATCATCATATCTGTCACACTCCTCTACAATGGGAGTGAGTTCCTCAATCTGCCTGCGGGCTTTTATTACAGCCTCATGGGCCCGGTTAAGATTGTCAAAGTTGCGGCAGAGAGTGTCTATGTCATCCTCTGCGTCGGTTGCTTCCAGCATATGGTTTCTGACAAATTCGGTGAGGTTACCTATCGATTTCATGGACACGGTCTGGTAAAGAAGTTCTATTGCCTGATTGCTCTGTATCGCCATCCTGCGCCTGAACTCAGCACTGTAATGACTGTATGCGTCATAAACCTCATTGAGGGGATCTGCTTTCAGTTTTTTCTTAAGGGTTAAAACATCAGTTCCGGGGAGATAAATATCTTTTTCTATAGTGAGGGGTGATGATGATATTACAAAAAATCGTTCCGGCTGGCTTTTCCCCTCTTTGAGCCACATTACCTGCACCAGAGTTACTGTCTCGTTAAAATTACTGTCACGAAAACGCCCGAGCAGAACTGTAAATGCATTATCCCGCTCTCTCAGGGATACAGCCTTTGCCTGGAGCGCTTCCGCATCTTTCTCCCTTTTGTAATGACCCAGGATATAATCGGGAAGGGAGCGTTCCTTACCCTCAGCGCCTGCTGCTTTGTTGTAGGTTATTTTCCCTGCAGGCACAAGAAGAGTGGTGATGGCGTCAATAAGTGTCGATTTACCTGAGCCTATATCCCCTGTAAGGAGTGAGTTGTAACCATCTGTTTTTATAGTCCAGATTTTTTTATCGAATGTGCCCCAGTTCAGCAGTTCAAATTTTTCCAGCCTGAAACCGGGCATTTTAGCTGTTTCTTTTTCAGTCCAGTTGTTCATTGCTGTATTCCATGTAGGTTTTGAGTTTTTCCTCAAGAGATGATATCCAGTCAGCATCTACAAAGGCCCTGAGAATCCTTTTAACTTCATATGTTTCATTCTGCGAGTCCATTGCCCTTACAAAACCGATCTCAGCAGTTTTTTTAAGGGCGGATTCAATCCTGTCCGCCATCTTTGCCTCATTCCCTGTATCGGGCATATAAAGCCTGGTCATATCTATTATCTGATCTTTTGTGAGTATAACCCGTGATGTTTCTCCGCCGGCATCAGCCTCTATAAGCTTCTTCCTGAGCAGAATGCAGAGGAGGCTTACTGTGTAGCTCAGTTGTCTTCTCGGTACAAGCCTGGGTATTTCATTTTCTCCATCTGCAGCGTCCTTTTGCCTGAAGTAGGCATAACCTTCAGTCTCGTCAACAACACATTCCAGTCCAAGCACTGCGGCCTGTTCTGCCACCCTGGCCCGGAGTGACGGGAGTGACTGCCAGAGAAGCGGGTCTTTGTCGCGGTATATGATTCCCTTTAAAAGATTTATCATAAGCGCTGAAAGCATATTGTTTTTCTGTTCTTCCATCGTATTCCCTTATTTTGTGAATATCACTTTAGGGAGTGATATTATTTTCAGCACATCCCTGTCCAGGTATTTAATTTTTTCTGCGGCACTATCATCAATAATAAAGTTGTCCTCTCTGCTTGCAATTGCCATATATGCAATTATTTCTGAGAGCCCTTTTTTAAAGGGCTCTATCTCTCCAATCTCTTTTAATGAAACCTGGGATTTATCAGCAAGTATTATCCTTATGTTTTCCCTGAGGCGGGCCTCGTCAACATAGTGCTGGGAATAGAGTGCTTCAGGGGCATTATCTGCTACACCTTCTGTAAGTTTTTCATTAAAAAGAGGGGGTTTCCCCGGCGGAGTGAAGAGTATTCTTTCCATGGGGAGAACAATTTCGGGCGCAAGGGAATCTATTGCAAAAAAGTCATTCCCCTTTGGAGGATTGTTTCTGATCTCAAGCGCTTTCTCTTCAACTGATTTTATAAGGTCCATTATTCTTTTGTTGTCAAGCCACAGCTTTTCGTCAAGGAATGTGCGCAGCTGCTCATTCAGGTTTCCTAATGTTTTCTTGGCCCTGTCGCCAGCGTCAAGGAGATTGTATTTCATTGACTGAATCGTTTGTGACCCGCCGGTCTCCTTTACGCAGTCGAGCTTGAGTATCTTCCCGGCGTTCTGATCCAGTTCATCCTGACGGTTCCGTGACATTAAAAATACCCAGAAGGCCGCAAAGCTCTTCCCCTGTTCAGATTGTTCAATCGTGTCCTGATCGTTAAAAATTTCATCAAGTATTTCAGATTTCCCCAGTGTGCTGGTGGCAATTTTTTCCCTTGTCCGGCGGTCAAGCACCCGGAAGTTTTCTTCAACTTCACGGAAGTCGGACATTAGATTGCGGATCTCCTCTTCAATACGCCAGAGGTTTTCCCTTATCTGCCTTGAGTCAAATGAAGTGATTTTCCCGCTTCTGATATCTTCAATTTCGCAGTCAAGTTCTTCCTTTCTTCTTTCAAGCTCGGCGATTCTTTTTTCAGGGTCACGCTCTGTAGAATTAACAAGCTCTCTCAGCATGCTGAATATAAGAAGGAGTCTTGATTCTGTGCCTACAAATTCCTTTTTTTCAAAGCTGCGGATCCATTCAATGGCTTTTTCTGCAGCAGGGGTAATGTCATATTCGGCTTCATCTCCTGTTCCGGGGTAGTATTTTCTTACCCAGCCGCGGGAGCTTTCAGACCAGTCATCCAGATATTCAGATGACTTTCTCGGGAATAAATCTTCTCCATAGATGGAACGGATATGGATGAGAAAATCATCCAGTTTCTCTTCAATAAGAGATTCCTTTATTGAGCGCATACTCCCCTGGATAAAGGTTCTTTCAAGAAAGCTGATTACAAGCGGCGCCGAATCAGCTGAAAGGAGCCGCCAGGCAGGATGATTTTTTCTCAGAGTTTCAAGGTATTCATAATTCATAGGTGATATTTTACAGGCTTATAGTAGTTGGCAAGATTTTTTTATGATTGATATGGAGAAAATCGGAATCCCATATTCTTTATTACCTGTATCTGCTATAATTTTACAGGTTACAATCTGACAAACCGGGCTTAACTTAAAATCATAAGAATCAATACGCTGAAAGGGGGTTGAGCTTGACTGGCCTCCATCCAATTCTTGTTGACAAGCACCGGTAATATTATTAAATTATTTTTTCATGGAGTATAGCTGGAAGAAAAATGGAGAATTACAAGATGCAGTATTTTTATAAAATAATAATAGAACCACAGGAAGAGGGCGGTTATACTGCTTTTGTCCCTAAACTGCCCGGATGTGTATCTGAAGGAGAAACCTACGATGAAACTCTTGCTAACATTAAAGAGGCTGTTGAGTTATACCTTGAAACACGGAAAGAATTGCATAACACAATAATAATTGATGATATTCATATTACGGAAGTCTGTGTATCTATATGAGCCCTCATCTCCCTTCGCTTAAGCCTAAAGAGGTTGTCCGGATACTGTTAAATATCGGTTTTGTCTTTCACCGTCAAAAAGGGAGCCATGGGATCTATATAAAGGATAGTCTTATGGTTGTTGTGCCTCAACACAACCGGGACATGAAGAAAGGAACCCTTAACAATATAATCAAAGGAACAAATCTTACAGTAGAGGAGTTCCTTTCCTTCCGATAGATCTTATTGTAAATTAAACAATTATCCCTAAGTGTGTAATTTAGCCTTAATTTCTCACCATAAGGCCTGACCAGAAGGATAAAGTCATGAGCGAGGTTGAGTGGATTGAGGGAATTTAAGCTTTGTATTAACGACATAAGGGCGGCTATTGATAAAATAAGCGAATATGTTGAGGGGAAGAGCCTTTTAATCCAGAAGTGAGGGTCAGAGCATTTTATTTTTTTATTAGTATTTTTGGGGGAAAAAGTTGATAAAATGTCTACAATTATTACATTTTAAACCTACAGTAGGGGAGTCCTTAATATGGAAAGTACAACTATTTCAGCAAGAATAAATACAAAAACGCTTAAAGAGCTGGAAAAGCTGTCAAAGGCAACAAAGCGGTCAAAGAAGCCAATAATGGTAATTTTGCAGGTGATGAAGAAATTTCCCAATATCATAAAAAATGGAAATTAAATGGAAGTTAAGTGGTTAAGGCTTGCTTTAAAAGATCCTGATGAAATATACGAATACATTGCCGAAGACAACATTACCGCTGCATCAGAAACAGTAAACATTATCTGGAAGGAATCGGAAATTTTAAAGCAGCATCCGGAAAGCGGAAGAGAGGGACGTGTTCCAGGTACCAGAGAATTATATATAAAAAACACTTATTACATTATTCCTTATCGGGTTAAAAATAATAATGTTGAAGTATTAAGAGTAATGCACACTTCAAGAAACTGGCCCTCATCTTTTTGAAGAATAGTATTGTAGTCCGGATAATCAAAAACCCCTCCCTGTAATAAGGGAGAGGCTGCAGACTTGTTATTTCCAGATAATCTTCGCTTCCCTTTTTGGAGCCCTTGCGTATCTGAATTTCGGATACCCGATGAGCATGGTTCCATAAACATTATGGTTTTCAGGAAGCCCCAGCTTCTCCCTCATCGGTTTCCATGATGAGGCGCACCATGCGAGAAATCCACCCCAGCAGCATCCAAGCCCGAGGGAAGGTGCGGCAATTTCAAGGTGGGACATGGCAATTGTACATGATTGTGAGGTGGCGGGGTGAAGCTTCAGGCCGTGTGAAATTATAACAGTGGGGCAGTTGTGTGTAATAACATCAATGTTGAATGCCCATGCTTTAATCATCATGTCAAAGTGCATCATCTTCGCTATATCAGGGGATGATGTCTCCATATCCTTCATCCAGGTAATCACCTCAGCAGCGAGTTCCTTAACCTTGGCCCTCCCCTGGATAACCATCCACTCCGCAGTTCTGGAATTGTGGCCTGTTGGAGCATATGCGGCGATTGAAATAAGCTTTTCAACTTTCTCTTTTTCAACCGGGTCATCTTTGAATTTTCGTATAGATCTTCTTGCTTTAAGATAGTTCCCTATTACCTCCTCCCCGGGGTTCCAGTTTTTTGCAGTTTTTTCACAATCATCAGGACCCATTGTTTTAAGGCTGAAAGCGGCTTTGGGGCATATAGCAACGCAGTGTCCGCAGTTGATGCAGAGATTCTCAGCATGCGGGGATGGTTCAGGAATTCCGGTTTCTCTGTTAATTGCTATAATCTGCATGGGACAGTCGAGAGCACAGAGGCTGTCTTTGGCGCATTTTTCTTTGTCAATAGTAAATAGAGGCATAATCATCTCCTTCAATTTGAGTATTACCGGGGATATAAAGGGGATATTCTTTTTATGTCCATAATAAAAAGTTCTTGATATATGAAATTGCACAATAAAATGTAAGCACTGGTTAATTTTTAAGTGATGATTCCTTAGTTTTTAGTTGGAATGAAATGCTTGAATATCCCTGCCGACTTCAGAGTCGGGGTGTATAAAAAAGTATTGCTGCACTAAAAATTTCTTTTGGAATATACACTGAATTTTTTTAATCTAAACTCATGATTTAAAATAATAATAGTGTCTGATACTCAGAAGGAGCAAAAATGTTCAACAGAGAAATTGAATCTATGGCGGGAAATAAAATGAAGGAGCTGCAGCTTGAAAGGCTGAAATGGTCTATCAGGCATGCATATGACAATGTCCCCTTCTATAAGAAAAAGTATGATGAATCCGGGTTCCATCCGGACCAGTTTAAGTCACTTGATGATATGAGACGAATCCCATTTTTCACCAAGCAGGATATGAGGGATAACTACCCTTACGGATTATTTGCCGTTCCTTTAAGCAAGGTTGTAAGGGTTCACTCCTCTTCAGGAACAACAGGGAATGCCACTGTTGTGGGTTACACAAAAAATGATATTGAGGTATTTTCCGAGGTGGTTGCCAGGAGCCTTGCTTCATACGGTGTAACTGATGAGGATATTCTTCAGAACGCCTATGGCTATGGCCTTTTTACCGGGGGCCTTGGCCTGCATTACGGAGCAGAAAAGCTTGGCGCCTTAACAGTTCCAATCTCGGGTGGGAATACCCCCAGGCAGATAATGCTCATAAAGGATTTCGGTTCCACAGTACTTTGTTCTACACCATCATACGCACTTAATATAGCTGATTTTATTGAAGTGAATATGCCCGATTTTGATATCTCTTCAACAAAGCTCCGCCTTGGCGTGTTCGGAGCAGAGCCCTGGACAGAGGCGATGAGGAGCGAAATCGAACGAAGGCTGAAGATCGATGCCTATGATATTTACGGGCTTAGTGAAATAATAGGCCCGGGTGTGTCCTCTGAGTGTTCTGAAAAATCGGGGCTTCATGTTTTTGAAGATCATTTTTATGTGGAGATAATTGATCCTGAAACAGGTGAAATACTCCCTGAAGGTTCAAAGGGGGAGATCGTTTATACCTCCCTTACAAAGGAGGCATTCCCCGGAATAAGGTACAGGTCCCGGGATATTACCAGGCTTTATCATGACAGCTGTAAATGCGGAAGAACCCTGGTTAAGATGGAGAGGGTAACAGGAAGGTCTGATGATATGCTTATAATCAGGGGGGTTAATGTTTTCCCCAGCCAGATCGAGTCTGTACTAATGGAGATCGAAGGGACAGAGCCTCATTACCAGATCATTGTAGATAAAAAGGGTTCAATGGATGATATTGAAGTGATGGTTGAAGTGAATGAAAAGCTTTTTTCAGATGAGATAAAAGTCCTTAATAATCTTTCAAAGAGTATTACAGATAAATTCAGAAGTTCCCTTGGAATTTCAGCAAAGATTACTCTTGTAGAGCCCCAGTCGATCCCCAGAAGCGAAGGGAAGGCTGTACGGGTTGTTGATAAAAGAAAATAAATAATCGGGAGGAGTGAAATGAATGTAACACAGCTTTCCGCATTTGTCTCAAACAAACCGGGTCATCTTCAGAAGGTATTAAAAGTCCTTGCTGACAGGGGTATAAACATTATCACCCTTACAATTGCCGAAACTTCAGATTTCGGTATTTTGAGAATGATAGTTAATGATCCTGATAAGGGTTATGAAGCACTTAAAGAGCAGAGTATTACATGTTCAACAACGGATGTTCTTGCTCTTGAAATAGATGATACACCCGGATCGCTTTTTAAAGCACTGGATGCTTTTGCTGCAATGGATTTAAATATTGAATATATGTATGCTTTTACACAAAAGAGGAATGATAAGGCAGTGATGATATTCAGATTTGAGGATATTGAAAAAGCCAAAGAGGCTCTGGAGGGTAAAGGGTACAATATTGTCAGAAAGATCGATATAATTGGAGAAAAGAGATGAGTAAAAAAGTAATGCTTGGCAATGAGGCAATCGCCCGCGGCGCATGGGAAGCGGGATGCCACGTTGCAGCCGGTTACCCTGGTACGCCGAGTACGGAAATTCTTGAATATATGGCTGCAGACTACAGGGAGGTGAAGTCCCAGTGGTCCCCCAATGAAAAGGTTGCACTTGAGGTTGCAGCAGGAGCTTCTATTGCCGGTGCAAGGGCACTTGCAACAATGAAACATGTGGGGCTCAATGTGGCCGCAGATCCTCTATTCACATTCTCATATACAGGTGTAAATGGCGGCTTTGTTATAATAAATGCCGATGATCCGGGCGCATGGAGCTCACAGAACGAGCAGGATAACAGGCATATGGCCCGTGCTGCAAAAGTCCCCATGCTCGATCCCTCAAGCCCTGCTGAGGCGGGCGAGTTTACCAGGATCGCCTTTGATATTTCCGAGCAGTTTGACAGGCCTGTTATTGTGCGGATTACAACAAGAATTGCACATTCTCAGGGGCCTGTGGAGATGGGGGAAAGGAAAGAGGTTGCGGTTAAGGAGTTTGTCCGTGATCCTAAAAAGTATGTAATGATCCCTGCCCACGCCAGACCAAGGCATAAATTTATTGAGGAGCAGCATCTGAAGCTGAAAGAATATTCCGAAACTTCAGGGCTTAATAAAATAGAGTGGGGGAGTAAAAAAAGGGGTATAATCACAAACGGTGTTGCATACCAGTATGTTAAGGAGACCTGCCCGGAAGATTCAGTACTTAAAATCGGCATGGTATGGCCCCTCCCTGACGCGCTCATAAGAGAATTCGCGTCACAGGTTGAGGAGCTTTATATTGTTGAGGAGCTCGATCCATTTATTGAAGATTACGTTAAAGCCATGGGTATTAAGGCAACCGGGAAGGAGATAGTTCCACTCTGCGGTGAGCTAACACCTGAAATTGTGGATTCTGTTCTTAACGGGAAAGAACCGGTAAAAGCGCTCCCCGATTACCAGGGGGATATACCTAATCGTCCTCCGGGGCTCTGTAAAGGGTGTCCCCACAGCTTTGTTTTTAATGTTCTTAAAAAACTCGATCTTGTTGTTAATGGTGATATCGGATGCTATACTCTCGGGGTTCTTCCTCCATATTCAGCAATGCATTCACAGGGGTGCATGGGTGCAAGTATCGGGATGCACCTGGGATTTGAAAAAGCCCATGGTGATAAAATGGCTGCAAATTCAGTTGCTGTAATCGGGGATTCAACATTTGTCCATTCAGGTGTAACCCCCCTTATTGATCTTGTTTATAATAAAGGGACAGGAACAGTTCTTATCCTTGATAACAGGGTTACTGCAATGACAGGGCAGCAGGAGAATCCGGCCACAGGGGTAACACTTATGGGTGAGCAGACACACGAACTCGATCTTGAGCTTCTATGCAGGGCGGTTGGTGTAAAGAGAGTGGTGGTGACCGATCCCAAGGATGTGGAAAATTTTGAGCGTATAGTAAAAGAGGAAGTGGCCGCAAGGGAACCTTCTGTTATAATATCGAAAAGAAAGTGCATACTTAAAAAGTGAGGCCATATCTGATGAAAAATGTAATATTTGCCGGTGTTGGTGGTCAGGGGGTAATCCTGGCCAGTAAGGTTTTAATGGAAGCTGCGATTCATAAAGGTTTTGATGTTAAGGAATCGGAAGTTCACGGGATGGCCCAGAGGGGCGGAAGTGTGGATTGTAATATCCGTTTCGGTGAAAAGGTTTACTCCCCCCTTATCCCAAAGGGGGTTGCGGACTTTGTTGTCTCACTTGAGCTCCTTGAAGCAATGAGAAAGCTGGATTACCTTGCTAAAGACGCGGTACTTATAGTGAACAGGGAGCAGATAGATCCTGCACCTGTTGTTATGGGTGCTATGAAGTATCCTGATGACATCGAAGCATGGCTTAAGAGCAATTTTAAAAATACAGTTGTTGTGGATACTGCTGAAGCATTAAAAGAGGCAGGAACAAAAAAAGCCCTGAATATTGTTCTGCTCGGCACCCTTTCAAAGTACCTCGATTTTGAAATCCCCATCTGGGAGGATGCTATCAGGTCTCTTGTTAAGGAGAAGTTTATTGAGCAGAATATAAAGGCATTTCATCTTGGAAGAGACCTTATTTAGTTTTTTCAGTAGAAATTTTTTTCTGGGTTTATCCAAAAAGTCGATTTTATTGCATTTGTCATTCCGGTTTTGCAGCTTCAATTTGTGCAAATACCGGAATCTCTTGATTGAATCAGCTGTATGAGATACCGGCATTCTGCTTCGCTACAGCCGGTATGACAAAAAAACTTTTTAGATAGCTTCTTGTTAAATTAAAGGGAATATAAATGGAAAGATCAGTAGAATCATCAAAAGAGAAAGAGTATAATAAAATTAAAGTCCGCCTCTCGATAGCGGACATTTTTATTGATATAACACTACTTGGTATTCTTGCATTCTCAGGCATATCAGTCCTGATGGCAGGTGCTGCATCTGTTACAGGGAATGAGTACATTAACTTTATAGTTTTTATTTTTCTGGCAGGAGCAATTTTTTCTGTTGCCGGTTTCCCCCTCTCTTTTTACGGGTCATATATACTTGAGCACAGGTTCGGCCTATCCAATCAGACATTGGCAAAATGGTTTTTTGAAAGAATCAAGTCATCTCTGGTGGGGGCTGTTATTGGGATACCTGTGGGGATTACATTCTATTTTCTCCTTAAATCTGCAGGTCAGTTCTGGTGGCTCTACTTCAGCATCTTTATTTTTTTTATATCTGTTTTTCTTGCGCGTATTGCCCCTGTAGTTATCTTTCCTCTTTTTTATAAGTTTAAGGAGCTTGATAATGCTGAATTAAAGATGAGGCTTAAAAAGATACTCAAAGATGTGAATGTGGATATAAAGGGGATTTTCAGTTTTAATATGAGCAAGGATACAAAAAAAGCCAATGCCGGGTTTACAGGTATAGGGAAAACCAAAAGGATTATTTTAAGCGATACCCTCCTTGAAAAGTTTAATGAAAATGAAATAGCAGTTGTTTTTGCACATGAGGCAGGACACTATAAATACCGGCATATAGTAAAAAATATTTTTTTAAGCACAGTAATTATTTTTGTTACATTTTATATTTGCGGGACTTTGTACAGTTTAACAATAGATGCCATGGGCTTTGAAAAGATTTATGATCTGGCTGCACTCCCTGTTCTTCTTTTTTACCTCACAATCTTCAGCCTTATGATGATGCCGCTGACAAATTATATTTCAAGAAAGTATGAATTTGAGGCTGACAAATATGCCCTTGAAGTGACAGGGGACAGGGATGGATTTATTTCTACAATGGAAAAACTGGCAGCCATTAATCTGGCAGACAGGGAACCGCATCCTATTATTGAATTTATTTTTTACAGCCATCCTTCAATCAGCAGAAGAATCAATGCCGCAAAAATATAAGTTGTGAGGTGAAAAATGATTTTAAAGACCCTTGAAGATTTAAAACAGAAAGCATTGTTAAAACCCCCTGCGCGGATTGTTGTTGCTGCAGCTGCGGATCAGCATGTTATTGAGGCTTTAAAAAACGCCATGGATGCGGGTATTGTTTCACCGATGCTGGTGGGGGATAAGGTGCAGATTGAATCAATCTGCAGATCTGTCGGCCTTGATTTAACCGGGATTACAATTACAGATGAGCCTGATCATGTTAAGGCAACAGCTCTTGCTGTCCAATATATTAGAGATGGGGAATCTGACATCCTAATGAAGGGGAAAGCCTCAACTGCGGTGGTGCTTAAGGCTGTGCTTGATAAAGTTAACGGGATCAGCAAAACCGGTCTTTTGAGCCATATCGCTTTTTTCGAATCCCCACATTACCATAAGCTCCTCTGCTTAACAGATTCTGCAATTAATATCCTCCCCGGATTAAATGATAAGGCAGGGATAATCCGTAATGTTGTTAATGCCTATTCAAAGCTGGGATGCAGCAATCCGAAGATTACCGCTCTTGCTGCTGTTGAAAATGTTAATGAAAAGATGGAGGCTACAGTCCATGCCTCTCTCCTTACAACTATGAATAAGCGGGGACAGATCGCAGGATGCATAATTGACGGCCCCCTGGCATTTGATAATGCAGTTTCAAAAGAGGCATGTGAGCAGAAGGGGATTGTTTCTGAAGTGGGGGGGGATAGTGATATTATTCTTTGTCCCAATATTGAAACAGGGAATGCCGTTTATAAAACAATGATCTATCTTGGAGGGGCAACCTGTGCAGGGGTAGTGCTGGGCGCAAATGTACCTGTAGTACTTACTTCAAGGTCAGATTCAGAAAGGAGCAAATTTATGTCAATTGCCCTTGCTGTAGCATTGGGGCGAGAGGGGTAAGCTTTATTCGGTCGGGGGTCAGAGCCCCAGGCCTTTCCCGGGAAGGGTCAGAGCAATGTTGATTGATGATTATACTTGACATTGAGGTATAATCAGAATAAATTATAGACAGTAATGTTCAATATAAGCTGGTCACTCGTCTGGTAAGTAAATATTGTATTTTTTTAGTAAAGCTGATGCATTTGTATGGTTAAATTCACCTGGATAAAGGGGTAAATAAGATGCTTAAAACATATAAAGCACAGATTATTGATAATTCTATAGAATGGATTGATGACAAACCGGAAGAAATAAAAAAAAACCGCACCTTAATTGCATATGTGACAATTTTAAAGCAGGAAGATAAAAAAACATCTTCCTCTACACTGGTAGATTTTTTCAGAAATTCTCCACTGTGTAATTCAGATATTGAATTTGACAGAGTCACTGATTACGGCCGTGAGGTTAATCTGTGAAATATTTACTTGATACCTGTGTAATTTCTGAGCTTATAAAGACGGAACCGGAGATATCTGTTATAAATTGGCTAAACTCTATCAACGAAGAAGATGTTTATTTAAGTGTATTAACAATTGGCGAAATTCAAAAAGGGATCGAAAAATTACCTGCTTCAAAGAGAAAGGAAAAACTGCAGATTTGGCTCGATTCTGATCTTCAACAAAGATTTAATGGAAGAATAATTGATATTAATAACGAAATAGCTCTTTGCTGGGGGAAGATTCAGGGTGCAGCAGAGTAGGCTGGTAAAAAAATGTCTGTGATCGACAGCCTTATTGCTTCTACAGGTATAGTCTTTAATTGCGCTGTTGTCACGAGAAATATTAAGGATGTCGAGATATCCGGTTGTGATTTTATAAATCCATGGGAATAAAATAAAAAAGCCCCTGAACAGGGGCTTCTGCGAATTATAAATGCATCAGTAAAAAATTAGACTCTATTATAGTGAAAATTTATCTCCCAAGTTCGTTGATAAGCTTGCCAAGAGCCTGGTCGTGTGTAGTTACTGTTTTCTGGTTCGCCTCATAGCTTCTCTGAACCTCAATCATATCCACCATCTCGCGGATGATGTTTACATTTGATTTTTCAAGGAATCCCTGGATCACCTTCACATTATCGGGGGGGAGGGGAGGCCCGGAGTATTTGGTCTCCCTGTACATTGAGTCCCCTACTTTTTTAATCTCCCTGGGGTATTCAAAATCAACTATTTTAAGCTTATCCAGAACAACCGCATCCTCCCAGGTATTGCTGTTTATGCTTACCATGTTTCTCGGGTCTCTGGGAATTTCGCTGTTAATAAGGACTTCACCCCTTTCATTAACAATGAAATTGTGTTTCTGAACAACTATAATGCCGTTTTCTCCAAGTACAGGATTGCCGTTGTGTGTAACAAGCACTCCGTCCTGATTTATAGTAAATGATCCGTCCCTTGTATAGTTTTCACCCCTTTCTGTCTGCACAGTAAAAAAGCCTCTTCCTTCAAGGGCCAGATCAAAATTATTCTCTGTTCTCTGCAAAGAACCCTGCTCAAAGTTTGTAAATACCTCATTAACTTCCACGCCTGTTCCAAGTTTCCCCACATATGGCATGGTGTCATAGGAACCTGCAGGTGTTATGCCGAGTCCGCTTTCATTGATGCGGCGTATAAGCATGTCGGGGAAGGCCTTGAAAATTGCAGAATCTTTCTTGTAAGCGGTTTTGTCCACATTAGCCAGGTTATTGGCAACCGTATCCATTCTTGCCTCCTGGGCAATCATTCCGCTGGCGCCTGTATAAAGTCCTCTAATCATCAGAAAGTTCCTCCTTCTACCCTCCTTATATCGGCATTAATTGAAGATAACTTTTCTGATAATTTTTCATAACCCCTGTCAGAATGATAAATTCTTCGAATTTCTGTTTCACCTTTTGCCGCAAGCGCTGCAGTAACAAGAGATGCCCCTGCTCTCAGGTCGGACATCATTACAGGTGCTGCTGATAGTTTTTTAACACCTTTTATTATGGCAACATTACCTTCTATTGTAATATCAGCACCCATACGCCTTAATTCCGCAGCGTGAGTATACCTGTTTTCGAAAATTGTCTCAATTATTACACTTATACCGGGTATAGTGGCTGCCAGGGACATGAGCGGTGCCTGAAGGTCTGTGGGGAAACCGGGATAGGGGAGTGTTTTTACCATAAAACCGGTCAGTTTTGATGAGGGGGCAATACTTAAACTGCTCTTCCCTGTCTCAATTTTAAAACCCATATCTGTAAGCACTGTAATAAGGGATTGAATGTGTTCAGGGATGCAGTCGGTAATTTTAACCTCCCCCCGGGAAATAGCTCCGCAGAGGAGAAATGTGCCTGCCTCAATCCTGTCCGGCATAATTGAATATGTGGTGGGTTTTAGTTTTTTTACCCCTTCAATAATTATCCGCTCTGTACCGAGCCCTGTAATTTTTGCACCCATCTTATTGAGAAATTCACCAAGATCTACAATGTCAGGCTCCATGGCGCAGTTTTCAAGAACAGTCTTCCCAGGAGTAAGGACAGATCCCATTATAAGATTAGCTGTGGCTCCAACAGATACCTGACGCATGGTAAATGTGGCTGGAGTCAGTTTTTTCGCCCTGGCTTTAATATATCCATGTTCGATATCAATTTTTGCGCCCATGGCTTCAAAACCTGCCAGATGAATATCCACAGGCCTCTCCCCGATAGCACATCCTCCCGGGAGGGAAACATCAGCTTCACCAAGCCTGGCAAGGAGGGGCCCCATAACATAAACAGAGGCCCGCATGGTCTTTACCAGCTCATAGGGCATTTCGCCGTTTTTGATGGAGCTTACTTTTATTTTAAGAATATTTTTACTGATGTCAAATTCAGTCTCCGCTCCCAGGTACTCAATAACTTTTATTATTGTTCTTATATCTTTAAGGTCAGGCACATTGGTAAGTACTGTTTCACCATCAGCAAGGAGGCTTGCTACAATGATGGGGAGTGCGGCATTTTTTGCACCGGAGATTTTTACTTCACCTTTAAGTTTTCTGCCGCCTTTAATTTTATAATAATCCAATTTTTTGCTCCTTTAATTGTGTTTTACTGTTTAGTCCCCATCTTCCAAAAGGTTTTTAACCCACAGATGGAATTTATAAAAGCTGATTTATGTCCCGATTACTGTGGGGTCAATGATAATTATAAGTCAAATTGTATAAAAGCTACATTCCAATAAAGAGATTTTATTTGTAAAGCATAAGCTGATTAATTAAATCAAATATTTTAAGAAACTTTAATATAGTAAAATATTCCTGTTTGCAATACCGGGGCTGTCCCAAAAGTATTTTTCTTGTCATACCGGCTGTAGCGAAGCGTAATGCCGGTATCTCATACAACTGATTCTATCAGGAGATTCCGGTATTTGGCCGGCTTTATTAGAACATCCTGTTCTATGCCGGCAGGCAAACCTCATGTTTGCTCCAAAAACTGAAGCTGCACGCCCTGAACGCAGTGAGGAAGCACTCTTGGGGTGAAACCGGAATGACAAATGCTTTTAAATCCTACTTTTAAGACAATCCTGGTATTGCAGCATTTTTTTTAACAAAAGTTCATGAATCAAAACTGAAATATTTTATAAAATATTCAGGGCCTGTCTTCAGAAATTTAATCTTTATTAAGGAGTCCCCTCTGGCGTGATATCTCTTCAACTTCTCTGTTAAATTCAGGGAAACGTGAGCGAAGATTGTCAAAATCAGTTTTTGACAGTTTGTAAACCTCGCAGTGTGTGAGTGTATGTATTGTGGCGCTTCGTTTCTCCCCAATAAGGAGTGCTGTTTCCCCGAATGTTGACCCGGGGTAGAGTTTGGCTACCTGCCGGTTATTAACAAGTACTTCAACCTCTCCGCTGCTAAGGAAAAACATGCAGTCTCCGTAATCATCCTGCCTTATTATATAATCATCCGGGATATAAATTGACGGTTTTAGAAGATAGATGGCTTCACGGACGAAAATGTCTTCCGCGTTTTTGAAGAGATCAACTTTTTTCAGCATATCCCGGTTAAGGTATAGCATAATTTCCAGAGTAAGGCTATCAGGCAGATCTGAAATAGGGTTTGCGTCAGATATGTTTTTCTTTTTGTCCCATATATAGTGGTAATAGCCGAGAATTTTTTCCTGCAGTTCCCCGGGGATTTTTTTATTGTTAAGGTAAATTCTTACTGATTCAATTTTTTTTATAAATTCTGAACGGGCAACATCTAAATTGGCAATAAGCCCGGACACATTACCTATGATGTAGCCGTACATACCCACACCGAATATCTGGACAATTATTGTAAATATTATCTGTAAATTACTGTCGTGGTCAGGAAGATAGTCCCCGTAACCTATTGTTGCCACTGTTGTTACGCTCCAGTAAAGCGCCCTTATGTACTGGTCAATGGGGATGCGTGCAGATTCAGAGGCGCCGATTAAAATCCATCCCAGTGAGATATAGTGTACTGCCTGGGTAAACCAGAAAGCAAAAATCATAAGTCTCATTATGCCGGGATTTACCCGCAAATACTGCTGAAGCTCCTTTGTTATTTTTTTGATTTTAAGAAGTTTGATAATTGTAATAAACATAAGTGCAAAGTAATAGAGCTGCTTCCCTTCATGTTCCTCCGGAATCCCCAGGGCCATAAGCAGTATAAAATCAAGAGGGAGTGCAATAAACAGATCAGGTGTAAACCATTGTTTTAAGTAGTGTCCGGCTATAATCTTTCTGTCATTTGACTCCGCATGTTCCACCCTGACTGTTGAATTAAAATTAATAACTATATCAATTGCCAGGATCAATAATATTCCCCAGTAAAGGGGACCATGAGAATAAATATGAAATGTGTACCGGTAGGAAAATATAATTGAGAATATCAATACCGCAAAAATAACAATGATGTTCCATATTGTCTTTAAGCTGCTGTTGCTTTTAATTAAAGGAATTTTTTTCATAATAACCTGACCTGAATCCTTATTCTTATATATTCGGTAATAATTATCAATATTAAGAGTAAAAACCGGTTAAATGGCTGTCGTTGGTAATGTATTTTTATTCGGGAATATATGGCCTTTCTAAATCAGGTTTAATATATGTCTGATATATGAAACAGCTGAATGCTCTGAAATATCAGAAAATCACAATTCTTCTGAAGAAAGTATGAATGTTGCAGGGGCTTATAATTTTAAAAGGTATATTTTACTGACTTATTGAGGTATATAGAGGGTCTGTCCAGGTCTGATAATGTAAGGTTTACGAAGATCATTGAACTGAATAATAAGGGATGACTTTGTTCTGTGCGCTGCCGCGATACCGTTAACGGTATCGCCTGATTTGACAGTATAGGGCTTTGCATTTTTTATCTTTTTTTTGTAGAGAATATTGCTTTTATTTTCAAAATCTTTTGCAGCCTTTACCGGGAGTCTAAGATTGTAATTCTCTACTGTTGGAGGGGTCAGGTTCCTGTTTAATTCAGGGTTGAATTTTTTAATAACTGTAACGCATACATCAAGGTGTCTGGAGACTTCATTTATATCGACCGTGTATTTCAACTCTACAGGTACCGTTTTCTCTTTGGAGGGCCTGGTAATTTCACTGTCAAGGCCGAAGAGCTTCTGATTATTGTAGATAATGAGAAGGGCAAGATATCTTGGGACATACTCCTCAGTTTCCTTTGTAAGAACCCCGGCTTTTCTCAGCTCCCAGATATCTGCAGCCCCTGACCGCTCCATGGCTCTTCTTACCTGCCCCCCTCCGCCATTATAGGCTGCCAGAGCCAGATCCCAGGAACCGAAAGAATTATAGAGGTGGCGCAGATGCTCAAGGGCGGCTCTTGTGGATTTATCAATATCCCTTCTCTCCTCAACCCATTTATCCGATTTTAATCCAAAGTAAACCGATGTATTGCTTAAGAACTGCCACAGCCCTATTGCATTACTTCTTGAAACTGCCATGGGGTTAAACCCGCTCTCAAGGAGGGGAAGAAGAGCAATCTCTGAGGGGATATCAGGGTATTCTTTCATTATTTCATCAATAATGTCCATATAATCATAGGATCTTACAATTGACGCCTTTACATATTCTCTCCCTGTGGTGAGGTAAAGGTAAATAAATTTCCTTATCTCTTTTTTCCTTGTGATAGAAAGGTCTTTTGATGCCTGAAATATGTCTTTGCCGTCAAGGCCGGGGAGATACAAAATGTCTGTTTCCGGATTAAACTCTTTGACTCTATCGAATCCGTCTTCAGAAAATGCCTGGTCTGAAAAAAGATCGAAAAGTCCCCATGAAAAGAGCCATTTATTATATCCGAAAAATATTGCACTACTTATGAGCAATATTGCGGTAATTTTCTTAAATTTCAAATTTTTCCTCATATTAATTTTTATTATTTTATAACAGTAATTATTCTTAAAGATATCTTTTGTGTAATAAAGCTGTTCCCAATATTGGGGCTGTCCCAAAAGTCGGATTTTAATGAATTTGTCATTCCGGTTTTGCAACTTCAGTTTTTGGAGCAAACATGAGGTTTGCCTGCCGGCATAGAACAGGATGTTCTAATAAAGCCGGCCAAATACCGGAATCTCCTGATAGAATCAGGTGTATGAGATACCGGCATTTCGCTTCGCTACAGCCGGTATGACAAGAAAAATACTTTTTAGACAGCCCTAATATTTAAGCATTCTATTTCAGATAAAAGTTAAGAAATTAACACTGAATTTTTAGCCAAATTTAGCTATATGCCTGTAATGACAAGTATTTTTTTATCTGTCTGATCTAATTTGCTTGTAATATAGAGCATGGTTATGTCCTTTTAGCCATGAGAAATTGATTCATATTTGAAAAAAATTAAAAAAAGAGTTGTTATTAAGGCTTGAAAGAATATAAATTTAAATTTATATTCTGAAAATGTTATGCGGGTTAATCATGGAAAATGCGAATGTGGTATTCTTTACAGATAATGATAATGGGGAAAAACTTGCCGCAGTAATTGAATCCCTGGGACTTACTGTTAAAAAGTTTTCAGCCCTTGATGATAAAACCATTTTAAATAACTGCAGAGAAAATTATATCCTTATTTTCGATTATACCGGTATTGAAGCCCCTGATATTCTTTCATTTGCCGATTCGCTTGAAGGAGGGGGGAGCAGGGTCAAGTTTGTTATTATGGATCAGGCTAAAATGGAGAATAGTCATGTAAAATGCAGCAATCTTTGCCAGGTGGAATTTATTGCAAGGCCTGTGGATAATCGTGAGTTTCTTCTTCTTCTTGAAAAAACAATACTTGTGGAAAAATATAAAAGTATTATGGCGGCTATTTCAAGGGAAGCTGAGTCCCGGATGGAAATATTTGAGGCTGTTCTTGGTCCCAATCGTAAGGATTTATTTGATGAGAAAGCTGAAAAAGAGGCTTTTGTCAGGATGATCGATTTTGAAAAAAAACTAATGGAGGATCAGCTCCATCTCAATGATAGCATACGGCGCATAGCCCTTATGAGAAACAGGGACTACCTTGTTCTTAAGGAGAGGGTAGAGGCTGAAGAGATGCTTGATGATCTGCGTCGGAGCGAACTCCTTGATGCAAACAAGGTTATTGAGGCCCAGGAGTCATTAATCGATTATTCCACAAAAGAGCTTTATGACGCAAAAAAAATAATCGATGCCACTGAGAATGTGGCGGAATTAAGCAGAGTTGAGGCTCTTGAGCTTCATAACGAGCTTTCCCGCTTAAAAGAGGAGAATAGCGAACTTCTTGAAAAAATAAGTTTATTGATGAAAGAGAATATTGACCTTAAAAAAAGTCATTGAAGCCGATAATTTAATGACTTTTCCCATATCTTTGAGATAAGTAATAATATTACTAAGTACCATTTCCACCAGGGTTAGTCCCCTATTCCCCAGAGGGAGCACCTAAATAGAGCAATGGTGAATTTGTATCAATTAATATTGAAATAGTTTAAGGTATGATAAAAATAAATTAACAATGTTATCATAAATGGACTCGTGCCCCCTTTGGGGGACAGGGGGAAAAGGATTTGCAGGGAACTATTATTGAGATTATTATTCTGATATATGTATATTAGAATAAAATATAATAAATAAACAGAAGAGATGAAATAAATATGGAATGGGAAAAAATTTTAGCTGACTCGGTTCAAAATGGGGTAATAAAGGAACTTCATTTGAGAAAGCTGCCGGTATTAAAAACAGTGGATAACTGGCGAAAGGTTATTCTGGTGGGCTGGGTTGATCATCAGATGAAGCATACTCACTACAAGGGGGGGCTTGTTAAGCTCAATGACAAACTCTATTTTGTTCAGGAAAAAACAATTAAGGCTCTTCAGGAATTTATGGACTGGAGTTTTCCGCTTAAAATCAAGGTAATCCAGGATTAATCAGGGTTCCTGGTTTTCGAAAATATTTATTACCACATCAAATTTTTTAGAAAATTTAACAATATCGTCAATTGAGTCTTTTGCAATAATCGCATAGTTTTCCGATATTCTTTTAATAATAAGTCCGGAAATACTGCTATAGGATATTTCATCAAGGAGAGCACTGTGGCTTGAGTGAATCAGAATTGATCTCGATATTTCTATCCGTATAGTCTGGTTTGTCCATTCTTTTAAAAGAAATTCAAGGTTCTGAGGTATTCCGTTTTTTGCAAACCTGTTAAGAGTGGCAATGAACCTGTCAATGTGCATACCCCTCTTGTTGGCGTTTACAATGGAATTTTTAGTTATAGCTACTTCAGTAATAACATCATTTTTAATTATATCAGTATATGCAAGGAGATAGTATAAGGAAACAGGATCAATCTCTTTATCCGGAACCATTAGAGAAAAGTCCGGGTTTATGTAAACACACCTGCTGGCCTCAATATCCCTACTGTATTTTCTGTTGTTAAGTGCAGCTTGAAGCCATTTCCCCTCTTCTGTTAAAGCCAGCTCACCCTGCTCAATACCGGCTACACCGGTTATTATAAGAAAATCGATAAGGTCTTTAAATCTCTCATCATCATCTTCCTGTAGAGGGATCGAAATTTTATCAAATTTCTTAATATTATTAATGCTTTCAGACATTGTAAAGAGGAGTTTGAAATACCTGTAGTCTCCTTTCTTTACCCTCTGAAGAAGGGGGAGAATTGTTTTAATGTCGATTGCATCAGGTATTTTTATAGCAGAAGTGAAAATATCTATAGAGCGGTTCCCTGCAATGATTCTGTTAAAAAGGGCTTTTAAAAGCTGTACCGGATCATCAAGTTTGTCTGCTATCTTTTTCAGGCTTACCAGGCCTATATCTCTGTCTATTTTGAGACATTCAAGGATATTCATAAGCTGCAGGGAGAATAGGGCAATCTCCTCCTGATCCAGATCCTCTGAGTTGTAATTTTTCAGGGCGAGCATCCGGTCGGAAATCTTTTTTATATCTATTTTCCTGAATTTCCCCTGTTTTGTCAGGAACAGGCCATAGGATGATACAGAGTCATAGGCGTGAAGAAGATTAATTACAGTGTTAAAGCTGTTATTTATATCACTATTTCTGCCTATCGGGCTTTCACCGAAAAGAGATATAACATGAGGCATGACATTTTCAGAAACAGCAATATATGTGTTCATTACCTCTGATATGATAAAAAAAGAACGTAGAATATTTTTATCAATAAGATCGAGAATTTTCTTTTCCGTGTCAGGTGAGGGGGATATTTCAGCCAGTTCTTTTACAGAGATTATCCCCCCCTTTGCTGCAATCTCTTTCACAAGGTTCAGGCTTTTCTGGTCCTTTATTTTTGTAAGCAGATTTGCAGCAGGGGCCTCATTTATCATGGAATCCTGAGTTTTCTGAAGGTAATCCCTTATGTCGCTGCACTGGGCTATGGGGAAAATCCCTTTTATCTCCTCAATGCAGTAAACTTTATCCATTTTTTTATTCAGGAGCTGTCTATTCTTGGTTATATATACAAGAAGGTTCCCTGAAAGGATGTTGATAATGTTTTCTATCCTCTGGAGATCCATGCTGTTTCTTTTCTGTATTTCACCAAAGGAAATACCGTCATTATCAGTATAGATAAGCTTGAGAACGCTCAGTTCATCGGAAGAAAACTGAGACAGGATTCTGGTGAGACTGAATATGTTTAACAGGGCATTTTTCAATTTGCTCTCATTATAGCTTTTCATCGAGAGGATAGCGGTCATCTCTTTAAGTTGCCGGGGTGGAGTTTTTTTTAATATATCTTCTAATGTTTTCATATAAAAAAGTTGTGGACACTTATAATTAACTATTTTAAATGTATGTTGTTATTTGTGCAATAAATTTTGTATTTTTATTCTATTTTGTTGTGTATTTTACTCCACTTTGCCGATTTTAACGGCTCTTTAGTGTAATTCCAAGGAGAAATGAATGATTCAGTTTTTCAGACTTGATAAATCAAGAGATATTGATGCGGAATATTCTATTATAGGCGGTCCTGAAGTTTCCAGATTCTTCCTGAAAAGATCAATATATCTCTTCCTATTCTTCTATTCAACACTGTTTCTGGCTGTTGCTATCCCTTTTGTGAAAACACCATGCATGGCTGTTTATTTCATAGGGAGTCTTGCAACTTCATTTTATCTTATCCGTTATATAAATTATATTGTAAAATACAGAAAGTATAAAGGGGGGGGGATCCGTTTTAATACAGCATTTATTGAAGTTAAGGGTGCTGATAAAACTGTAAAGATTCCTGCTGATGAGATAACATACCTGGAGATAAATGTTGTCGGTAATCTTATTATTCGCGATAAATACACAGCCACATCCTTCCCGGTTGGACTCCTCTCTGAAGAGGGACGTGATGCCATACAGGGGATTCTGCAGGATATGGCCCCTAAAAGGACAGCTGTATTCAAAAAAGTATGGGAATTTGTTGATGCCATTGTTGTGGCCCTGGTACTTGCTGTTCATATTATTCAGTATGTTGTTCAGGCCTATTATATTCCAACAGGTTCTATGGAAGAGACCCTTAAAATAGGTGATCATCTCTTTGTTGAAAAGATTACATACGGCCCTGTTATACCAAAAATGCTCGGTATGGAAAAGAGCATTCATCTCAAATTTCTTTCTGTCAGAGAAATAAAGAGAGGGGATATTGTTATATTTACACCTCCAATCGAAAGTGAGAAGCATAAGGATTATATTAAAAGAACCATAGCCCTTCCGGGTGATGAATTCCACATACGTGACGGATTTGTCTATATTAACGGTGAAAAGATGGATGAACCCTATACGCTTGGCAAACCAACAGATTATGATCATTTCAATATTAACAAACATAATAATATTGAAGGTGTTGTGCCTGAAGGGAAAATTATTGTTCTGGGTGATAACAGGATCAATTCATCAGACGGCAGATATTTCGGGTATCTTGATATTGAAGATGTTAAAGGGAGAGCCTTTATTCTCTACTGGAATACACAGGAAATTTTAAGCGGAAACTTTTCCCATCTGGGATTAATAAGATAGTACAAATATTATGAGAAGGTTGTCAGGGCTATACAGTTCGATTTATTAAAACTTAATAACAGATATGAACAGATCAGCTTTTAATAGTAGAGTATACCTGACAGCCTTCCTTTTATTTGCTTTTTTTATCCTCATTGTAATTAAACTCTTTAACCTCCATTTTTCCGAAAAAATAATTATACCTGACAGTCTTCCTGCAGATACGGGGAGAGGATATATCCTTGATCGTAACGGTTATGTCCTGGCGCTCAGTATAGTCACCGAATCTATTTTTGCAAATCCGGAAGAGGTAAGCGATCCTCTCCTTGTGGCAAGGGCTCTTTCTCCGATTGTGGGGGTCCCTGCCGGTACCCTCCTTGAAAGGATCCAGCGAGGGAAAAGATTTGTCTGGATCCAGCGTAAAACTGATGATTCTGTTGCTGCTGCTGTAAGAGAGATGGGGATCAGGGGGATTCATTTCCGTAAAGAGTACAAAAGAGTTTATCCCTACAGAGATCTTGCCTCAAATTTACTTGGATTTGTGGGTATTGATAATACCGGACTTGAGGGTCTTGAACATCGATTTGATCAGCTTCTTTCCGGCAGAGATGAAGTGGTTAGAGACGAAAGTGCCAGGGAGATTTATCAGAAAAAAAATCTTCGTCTTACAATAGACAGGCTTATTCAGAATATCGCAGAAGAGGAACTGGGCTCAACAGTGAAAAGTATCCGGGCGGATCAGGGTGCAGCTGTTGTATTTGATATAGAGAGCGGAAGAGTGCTTGCTCTTGCCAAAGTTCCATCTTTCGATTTAAACAGGTACCAGAATTATAGTCAGCAGATAAGAAGACTTTATACAGTTGTCGATTCCTTTGAACCTGGTTCAACATTAAAGGTGATTGCCGCAGCATCGCTTCTTGAACATAACCCGGAGGTTTTTAAAAAAGAGTTTGTATGTGAAGGGAAGATAGATGTGGGGGGAGTTACTATCAACTGCCTTCATGAGCATGGCAGGGTTAACATGACAGATATAATCAGGTACTCCTGTAATTCCGGGATTATCCAGTCTGTCATGAATCTTGACAGAAAGAATTTTTACAGCACACTGATGAAGTTCGGTTTTGGCCGGCCTACGGGTGCCGGTATTCCTGGTGAAACTTCCGGTATATTAAGGCCGGTAAAGCAATGGTCGGGTCTTTCCAGGTATTCCATTTCTATAGGTCATGAAATATCTGTTACCTCCCTGCAGATGGCAGCGGCATTTGGTGCAATAGCAAACAGGGGAGTTTATGTGTCCCCTTCAATTGTTGAGGGGGTTGAAAAACCTGACGGAACAGTGGTGCAGCGTTATTACCCCGGGAGCAGGGGCAGGATAATGAGAGAGGAGGATGCTGCTCTGCTGATGGGAATGATGCGTCAGGCTGTTGCTGACGGCACAGGGCGCCGTGCTGAATCAGGATATTATGAGACACTTGGCAAAACAGGTACTTCCCAGAAATTCATGAAATCTCTCGGGGCATATTCTGATAAAAATATTTCATCTTTTATAGGGGTGGCTCCCTATAAAAATCCTAAAATCTGCGTTCTTGTAGTAATTGATGACCCGGGGGATAATCTTACAGGGGGTGCTGCAGCAGCTCCTGTATTTAAAAAGATTATCGAAAGGGTTCTTCCCTATATGGGTATTGGCGGAGATGATATTACTGGCATTGAAATAAAAAAAAGTCCTGCAGGTAAGCTTTTCAGCGGCAATACCATGCCCGATCTCAGGGGGATGAATTTTCTTGAAGTATCTGGTATACTTGCTGATTTAAACAGGAGTCTTGGGGTAAAACATTATATTAAGGGGTCCGGAACTGTTGCAGCTCAAAGGCCTTTACCAGGAACTGTACTTAAAGAAAATGACACAATAATAATTAATATGCGCTGATATGTTATGAAAAATTATTTTAATTCCTGAAAATATATTTTAGTGTAAAAATTGACAATTTAATATGGGGCTGTCTCAAAAGTCAGATTTTCGGGGATTTGTCATTCCGGTTTTGCAACTTCAATTATTGCAAATACCGGAATCTCCTGATTAAATCAGGCCTAAGAGATACCGGCATTACGCTACGCTACAGCCGGTATGACAAGGAAATTACTTTTTGAGCAGCCCCATAATAGAGCATTTATTAACAATAATAAGTTTTGGAATAAATAGGGATGAAAAATTATTTTAAAGAAAATATTATTTATCTTGAAGAGAGGGGGATTAAAAAAAGTCTTTTTGATAATATTAAAGAGGGGGGGCTTGAGGTTATTGAATCGAAAACAGGGGACCCGGTCCCTGCTGTTTTAACAGGTGAGGGGAAAAAGCTTTTTGTTCACAGCAGAATTGACCCGGTCCGCGAAGCTGAAAGGGCTGTGAGTGAAAGCAGTTTTGAGGATAAAGACCTGATAATTGTATTCGGTTTCGGTTTCGCTTATCACTGTGAGGTTCTCCTTGAAAAGTGCGGAAAAGATACCAGGGTAATAATAATTGAAAAAGAGATTCACATATTGTTCAAGGCCCTTGAGTGCAGGGATTTGACCCGGATTTTAAGTGACAAGAGAATCTCTATCCTTCTTGATCCCTCTGAAGAAAGTATTTCCGCAATATTAAAAGGGAAAACATCCCGCAGGGCAGCTTTTGTTATGCACAGGGGCTCCTATCAGGTTTATCCTGACTATTATTCAGATATGTCTTTAAATGTTAAATCCTTTATTTCCACAAAGGATGTTAATATTGCCACTCTTTCCAAATTCGAAAAAACCTGGGTTTCAAACATTGCCCGAAATATAAGGATTATTACGGAATCTTCAGGGGTGAATATCTTTTTTGACCGGTTTAAGGGGATACCCGCTATTGTTGCCTGCGCAGGCCCCTCTCTTACCCGGAGCCTCGATTTTATCAGGAAGAATCAGCAGAGCGCGGTCATAGTAGCAGTAGATACATCCTATAAAGTTCTTGTCGATAATGGTATTGAACCTCACTTCTGCATAGCTGTAGATCCTCAGCTTATAAATGCCAGGTATTTTGAAGGGATTAAAGAAACATCAGCAGTGCTGGTGGCAGATCCCGCAGTTCATCCTTCTCTTTTAAGATTTTTTAAAGGCCCCAAAGTAATGACAGGTGTAGCATTTGATATGATGAAATGGATTGAATCTTCTTCCGCACCGCGAGGCGAGCTAACCAATGGCGGATCTGTTTCGACAAATGCCTACGATTTTGCAAAACGGACAGGGGCTTCACCTGTAATAATGGTGGGGCAGGATCTTTCTTTTACCAGCGGACTGGCCCATGCAAGGGGCTCTTATCTTGACGAACAGATTTTTAACCGCGGCAGCAGATTTGACAATCCCCTCATGTTTAACAGGAGACAGCTCGCCTATCTACCAAAGCTTATGGTTCCGGGGAAAAACGGGGCTCCCGTGCACAGCACCAGCAAGATGATGATTTTTATAAACTGGTTTGAAAACCGTAATGATCCTGATTTGATTAATGCCAGTGCTGACGGTGTAATGATAAAAGGTATAAAAAATCTCAGGAGTGATGAAATCCCTTTTCCTGATGAAGATTATAAAATCAGAGAGCTTATTGATGAGCTTTTTGAAAAGGGTGGAGATCTTTCCGGGGGGAAGAGAGAGGCTGTAATAAAAAGGGCTGATGCAATGCTCCGGGAGATTGAAGAGCTGATTCCGGTTTTAGAGAAAGGGGTGAGGCTTTCATCTGATTTAAAAGAGATGATCATTACTGGTGCAGACAGGTCAGATCCGGGCAGGGTAAACTATATTCTCAAAAAGCTTTCCGAGGCAGATGCGTTTATTGAGAACAGAAAAAGCGCAGGGCCCATGATAAGTTTTTCCATACAGAGGGTAATACACACAATAACTGAAGGTTATGGAACAGGGGATAATGACGATGATAATGCCGGGGCCAGGTCCGAGTTTCTCTACAGGGGGCTGATGGAGGGGGCACTATTCAACAGAAAAATTCTGGGTAAGATGAAAACCCTTTTCTAAACCCCTTTAATTTGAGAAGAGACTGCTGATTGTGTTGACCAGTTCTTCGAATTTGTAAGGCTTGCTGATTACAGCAGAGAACCCGTATTCTTTATAATCGGACATGACATGGTTGTTCGAATAGCCGCTGGAAACAATAGCAGTAATCCCCGGATCAATATGGATCAGCTCTTTAATTGTTTCCTCTCCACCCGGTCCTCCAGGTATTGTCACATCGAGAATAACAATATCAAATGGAGCACCTTTGTCAAACTCCTGCGTAAAAATTGACACTGCTGATTCACTGTCCGGTACAGTAACAGCTTCACAGTTAAGGAGCTCTATCATCTTTACTGCCAATTTCCTTATCTCTTCATCATCATCCATGAAAAGAATTTTTTTGCCTCCCGTAAAAGCGGAAGTTGTAACTATAGTCTCAGGTTTTATATCCTTAATTGTTGCAGGGAGATATATGGAAAAAAGTGTACCTTCTCCGATTTCTGATTCAACGAATATGTATCCATTATGCTTTGTAATTATTGAATAGACAACTGACAGGCCCAGGCCGTGGCCGCGTTCTTTTGTGGTGAAATAGGGGTTGAAAATATCGGGCAATATGTTTTTATCAATTCCAGATCCGTTATCACTCAGCCTTATAAGAATGTAATTACCCTCGGTAATAAGGAGATCATTATTTTTTTCTACTGACAGATTTTCCACTGTTATGTCAATTTTCCCTCCATCAGGCATTGCCTGCTTGGCGTTTATTATGAGGTTCTGTATTACCTGGCTTATCTGGCTTTTATCTGCAATCCCGTTCCAGAGATTATCATCATATTGCTGTCTGCATATTATGTTCGATCCCCTGAGAATAAACTTAACTGATTCTTCTATTATATTTTTAATTGAAGTTGTTTTTTTAATAGGCATCCCGCCTTTTGAAAATGTGAGAAGCTGTTTTGTCAATTCCCTGGCCTGGAGAAGCCCGCTTTCCGCGTCCTGGAGACACTGCTCCTTATCGTAATTACTGATTGTGCTGAGTCCTGCAAGGTTTACATTTCCCAATACAGAGGTGAGGATGTTATTAAAATCGTGGGCTATCCCCCCTGCAAGGAGACCGAGAGATTCGAGCTGCTGAATTTTTTTCATTTCCTTTTCAATGAATTCCTCATCGGTTATATCCCTGAAAATAATTACCGAGCCTGTAATATCCCCGTTATTATTTCTTATGGGGTCAGAGCTGAATTCAACAATGTATTCCATATTGCTGTTCTCTGAGGAGAGTATTCCTTTCTCACGGAGAGCTCCTTCTTTTTTACCCTGGAATATATTAGTACAGTGCCGGGTATTTCCGCTGTTTATATCTTTCAGGTGAAGTATCCGCTCAAGAGGCTGCCCAGCAGCTTTACGCTGGTCATTTCCTGTAAGCTTTTCCGCAACAGGATTCATGAGTAAAATATTGTTATTAGTGTCTGTGGTGATTACACCTTCACTGAGGCTGCGGATTGTAACAAGGAGTCTCTCCTTCTCCTCTTCAAGGGCGTGGTTTGAGTCCTCCATCTGATCCATTGAGGCATAAAGCTCCTCGGAAGTTGCTTCAAGCTCCTCCATCGAAGCTGTAAGCTCCTCATTGGTGGCCTCAAGCTCCTCTTTTTTATTTATAAGCTCTTTCTCCTTTTCAGCGTCTCTTTCATGCATTCTTAAGTTTATAGTATAGATTAAGAAGGAGATTGCTCCGGAAAATAGAAATCCAGTCAGTGCATCAGCAAAAATTGAAACAGAAGATTTTGCAGACAGCTCACCGGTTGATGAGAGCATTATCAGAAAACCGCCCAGGATAATGATATTTACTACGTAATAGGCAAGTATGTAGTATCCCCGCCTTCTGTCAATGAGAGGGGTCAGAGCAAGTGCGCCGAAAATAATAAAAAGGGTATCGATTCTGTGGATAACCGGACCGCTCTGGAAAAATATGGCTGTCCACAACATCGCAAGATTTGTGATAAGTGTAGCCTGGGAAACCGTTTCAAGGAACCCCATCTTAAGTAGGTATAGATATAATAAATGTAAACTCATGGATGCTGATACAGCATAGACTACAATAGGTTTATAATTTATGTAGTAATAGTATATGAGGGATGCAGTTAGAAAAATATAAGCAGTAAGAATAATTGTGAGAATAATTCCTGCCTGTTGGGACTTTCTGTAATCGGACTGATCATAATTTTCCAGTAAAGAGTTGAATATATGGGTAACCATTCAGACCGCCCTGATAAAAATATGAATAGCTTTAAGTGTACATTTTATAATATAATAATTCAATTATAATATAATATTTTTTCCGCATTATATTATGAATTTTTTCCCCCCTGAGTCTCTGCATGAGGTAGGGGGGATATTATCTGTGGTGACTATTTTCTTGCGGAAAGTTCCTTTTCTATCGCTTCCCGTACCATGTTAGCATCAGGGGGAAGCATAACCGGCATATTGGCATGTAGTGAGTTTACACCTGGAAGATTTTTTTCATGGTATCCTACTTTAAATTCGGAAAACTTAAGTCCATGTGCTGTAGATATTACAACGGTTTTATCTGTTTTAGATATTTTCTGCTTTTCCAGCAGTTTTATCATTACTGCAAGGGCAACACCTGTGTGGGGGCAGCAGTACATTCCGGTTTTGTCAGCAAGGGCAGCGGCATTTGCCAGTTCATCTTCACTTGCCTGCTCAACAATACCATCAAATTCTTTAAGAGTTCTTATTGCTTTCTCAACAGACACAGGGTCACCTATCTGGATTGCAGATGCCAGGGTTTTGCCCGGTGTTACAGGTGAGAAATTTTCATATCCATTCAGGTAGGCCAGGTAGAGAGGATTCGCTTTTTCCGCCTGGGCAAGAATTATGCGCGGCTTCTTTTTAATAAGTCCAAGTTCCAGCATCATCTTAAATCCGCTCCCCAGGGCTGAAACATTCCCCAGGTTCCCGCCGGGTATAATAACCACATCTGGGACTTCCCAGTCAAACTGCTGCACCATTTCAATTGAGATGCTTTTCTGCCCTTCAATACGGAGTGAGTTCATTGAGTTGGCCAGGTATATACTGTTATCCTTTGTTATTTCCTGAACAATTTTCATGCATCCGTCAAAGTCGGTGTCCATGGATATTACTATTGAATTATTGGACATGGGCTGTACAAGCTGGGCAGTTGATATTTTATTATTCGGCAGAAACACAATTGATGGTATGCCTGCATAAGCTGCATATGCTGCAAGTGCTGCTGAGGTGTCTCCGGTTGAAGCACAGGCAACGGCTTTTATTTTTTTACCTTTACTTATCATTTCATTGACCATTGATACAAGAACGGTCATTCCCAGGTCCTTGAATGATCCAGTGTGGCTGTTCCCGCACATTTTTACCCACAGGTCATTCATTCCGAACATGGCACCGAAACGTTTTGCCCAGAAGAGATTTGTGTTCCCCTCATACATTGACACAATATTTTCACTGTCAATCCCCGGTATTACCCACTCCTTTTTACTCCATACCCCGCTCCCGTATGGCCACTGGCTTGTGCCGGTTCTTTTATCGAATATTTCTTTCCATTCTGCAGCGCTTTTAGCCGCAAGTTTTTCCATGTCGTGGTGTACTTCAAGAAGGGAGCCGCAGTTTCTACACCTGTATACTATTTCATCAAGGGGGTATCTTTCTGTACACCCGGATATACATCTGAATTCAGCTTTGTAATTGTTCATTATATCCCTCTTTATAGATCTTCAACCCGAATAATGGTTATACTTTCTTTAACAAATTCAAAATTTTCAATTTCATTTATACATTTAAATATTTCACTTTCAATCGCTTCATGTGTAACAATAATCAGCGGTACATATGCATCACTCACCTCTTTCTGTATTACAGAGGCTATGGATATATTATGATTCCCCAGAACACCTGATATCTGTGAAAGAATACCGGGGCTGTCTTCAGTCTGCAGCCTTATATAGTATCTTGAAACCCTTTCACTGGGGAGCATAAGCTCCGCCTGGCCTGTAAATTTTCCCAGAAATTCCTTTTTGTCCGCCAGTTCAACTATATCGCTTATTACTGCTGATGAGGTGGGTCTGCTCCCGGCGCCGCGGCCGTTAAGAACAACTGCATCAGCCATATCTGTATCAAACATTATGGAGTTGAATTCATTCCTCACTGAAGCCATGGGGTGGTCTTTGGGGATCATTGTGGGGTGAACTCGAATGTCCAGTTTCCCCTTTGCCATTTTTGTTATTCCAAGCAGCTTAATCGCATAACCCATGTCATTGGCGTATGAAATATCAATAGGGCTTATCTTTGTAATTCCTTCGATTGAAATTTCGCTGAAATTAAATGATCTGCCGTAGGAGAGCATGGCCAGGAGTGCGATTTTGTGCCCTGCATCTATACCTTCAACATCGAAGGTGGGATCAGATTCGGCAAAACCTTTTTCCTGGGCATCTTTAAGCGCCCCGGCAAATGATATTCCCTCGTCCTCCATTTTAGTAAGTATATAGTTTGTAGTTCCGTTTAATATTCCTGTAACAGATTTAATCCGGTTTGCAACCAGCCCTTTTTTAAGTGTCAGTATGCAGGGTATCCCTCCTCCAACTGCTGCTTCAAAGCCTATGGAATTTCCTGTTTTTATCAATGTTTCAAGGATTTCAATGCTGTTTACTGCAAGGAGCATTTTATTTGCAGTAACAACATTTTTCCCGTTCTGCAGCGATTCAGTTATTATGCTCTTTGCCGGTTCAGTCCCGCCAATAAGTTCAACCACAATATCAATTTCCGGATCATCGGTAATGTCCCTCCAGTTCTCTGTTACAGAAGCAGCTCCTGCAATCTTTTTAACTTTTTCAGTATCAAGGTCGCAGATGGTTTTAATTACTAACTCCATACCGGTTCTTATGCATATTACTTCATGGTTCTCTTTTATTATGTTAAAAACACCGGAACCCACAGTTCCGAATCCTATGAGCCCGATATTTATTATCTTTTTCATATTGTACTATACCTCAGGTTAATAATATAGATATATATAGATAAAAGGGGTATGATTATTGTCAATCAATGTTAATTCCTTAATATTGGTTTTAGTGTAAAATAAATGATTATATTTCCCCGCCGCCTTCGGCGGCGGGGAAATATAATCATTTTGGGTTAAAAAAATGGAATTATTACTGATTGTCAATAAATGTTTTATGAGATTATACAGGCGGATGATAAGATGGTGTTAAATTTAATTTAATAAGGCAGGATCGTTCCGGTTCCGGGAAAGGTAATAATATTATTTGTGCCTGTATTTCCTTAGGGGGCTCATTACTACCCACAAGTCGAGATCCATCAAAATGCTAAAAGATATTTCGCGAAAAATCTTTTAGTGAGTGCCTGTACCCGGGGGATTTACGGGGCTTTTGAGAAGTGGGTAGTAGTGAGCCTTTGGGGGACAGGGGGTAAATAGAATAAGCATTATCCGCTGATTTTTATCTTTAAAAAATGTCCCGCTAATACCCCTGCAAATGCAATAACAGATGATACCAGAAGACCTGTTAAAATATCAATACTGAAACTCCCTGTAACAAAAATATCGATAGTTTTGGAAATTACTACACAGGCCAGAGCCCCTGCAGTAACTTCCTTTATTGATCTTTCTGCAAAGCGGTATGCTGCAAATAGTGATCCGAAAAAGACCCCTGAAAGTGATCCTATGGAGGCAACAATAACGAGTTTAGGTATATCCTCCATTGCATCGGGGTAGAATATGTACCAGCCTAATCCTGCAATAAAGGAAAAGATCATTTCTGCCATGAATACTATTACTAATGTGTATATTACATATTTGTGATTAATTATTCCATCAGATGCAGTTCCAACTTTTCTTACTTCGAATTTATAGCCGCAGTGCTGGCAGAAGAGTGCATCCTGAGCTGATTGTTTTTTGCATTTTTTACAATTAAGCTTATTATCCAGCATATTAAATTTCAATTTCCTTTTTTATTATCATCTCTGTATGCTCTTCATCAGGGGAAACCCTGTAAAGAACTTTTTGAGGATCTGCAATAAGGCTCCTTGCCTGAAGAAAGGTTTTGTATTCCGATCTGACACCGCAGACTTTAATAATAGGTGAACCAGCGATTGCAGCCCCCCTCACATAAATATCATTGTCACGTTTAAATTTTTCTTCAACCGGTTCATCCTTGATGAGAGAGAATGTAGGTGAAAATATAATTCTGGCGCCATTATCTTTCATAAACTGAAAGCTGTCATCGTGAAAAACGTCTGCGCATATCAGTATCCCGAACTTAATCCCATGAGCTGAAAATACTTTAAGCTCTTTCCCCGGAGTTATTATCCCCTCTTCAGCAAAGAAGAGATTTTTTTTTCTATAAAAACCGATCTCTTCGCCGTTCTGATAGATGTATGTGGTATTATACATTACGCCGTCAGCAAGTTCAGGCATTGTTCCACCTATTACAACTGTTTCAAGCGCCTCTGAAATAAGTGAGATTCGTTCTATCTGCCTTTTCTGGTTAAGGTGTGTCTGCCCGTGGTTACCCAGGCGCCTGTTTACGAAGAAATACTCAGGGAAACATACAAAGTGGGGCCTGAATTCCGCCATTTCACGCAGATCATTTCTTGATACTTCGATCCCAAGTGATTTCTGGTAAAGTATAACTTTTATCTTTTCCATGTAATTATTATCCGGTCAGCGGGTTGTAATATTTCTTATCTTCTTTTCAGATCAATAAAAAATATTTTAAATGTAAAGGAATTAATCTGAGAAGGATAATATTCTACACCGATTTCCCGGAGGTTAAATTTTCCCGAAGAATCTTGTGGTTGATTATAGCAAAAAATGTTACATTTTTTTCTATTTATTTAAAAATTTGTAGTTAAAATTTGACTTTTTTGATTTCTGCATGTAACATTAAATCATAAATATATAAAATATATATAAATTTCTCACAAACAAATACAACTTTCTGGTAAATTTAAAAACAGCGTTAAAATCTATGCACGGTCTTCTCCGGGCCGGGGCTATTGCTGTATATTTACCGGAAAAAACATTAAGGAAATACTGCGGTGTAAGCCGTAAAAAGGAGGGCAGCAGGTGAAAAAGATATCAGATACGGAGAGTGATTTCGGAAAGCTCTATGAAAAAAATTTCAGGGGTATTATTGCTCAGATTCTGAAGTATGTTGCTGATTATGAAGCAGCTGAGGATCTGGCACAGGAGTGTTTTATTAAAATATATAATTGCAGGGATAAGCTCGATTTTGATTCCGATAATGCAAGGAATTACCTTTATAAGTCGGCTAAAAATGCGGCAATTGATTATAAGAGGAAACTTGCCCGCGATTATAAAAACAGTAACAGGTTTCTGCCCGAATTAAAGGAGATGGATAAGGATTTTTATTCACAGGTTGAGAACTACGTTATTGATGGTGAGGTTTTGAGCACAGTTCATGATATTCTCAGCGAATTTCCGGAGAAAACACGGCAGGTATTTTTTGACAGGGTAATACATGATAAGAATCTGCGTGCAATATCTGAGGAGAGAGATGTTACTTTATACAAAATCTGCAAGATTGAAAAAGAGCTTCTTTTTTATCTCAGGAGCAGGCTTAAAGATTACTGCAGTGATGTAACGTAGACCTGAAATTTTTTTGATACAGCTTAAGTGGTTTTATCAGGATTAACATGATCCGGTTATATTTTTCTTTAAATGACCGGTTTTGTTAATCTTTTTTTTGTTTTTCCTCATAATATCATTTTTAGTAACTCTTTATAAAATTATAGATTATTGCCGTTAAATCCTGCTTTTATTCAGCATATTGATAAAATAACTCCCTGGTATTTATATCGCATTATTGAAATCTTACCTTTTATAATAATTTTTCTGATATTTACCGCTATATGTTTAGTTTTTCATTAAAAAGAGACCCATTCTTTTTTATGATGATGCGGCAAAAAATGAGCATTAAGTTTAGCAGAATTAAAATTTTTGTGGATTTATATGCAATAACTTTCCTAATAGGCATTAAATTCGGCAGTCAGATGTTTTTATTCCCGGATATGAATTGTCCGGAGAACTGCTGGTGAAAATACATTTATCAGGGGGTTTTACCGGTAAAGGCCGGTTCAGCTTCCTGAAGAACAAAGTGTAAAGCTGTTTTGCCTGCGGCATTTGTTTGAGCATGAACCGTAATATAGATAAAGTCGCGGTTGTTCATTTTTATATCAGCAAATCGGCTTTACTGAATTTATTTAAAAATATTTTAAGAGAGGTAGTTTTATGGATCTTATAATTGATTCCCGTGACCAGAAGTTTGTGCTTTATGAACTGCTAGAAGTTCAGGAACTGTTAAAAACAGAGAAATTTGGTGATTTTGATCAGGAGATGTTTGACATGACCCTTGATCTTACTAAGCAGATCTGCGAAGAGCATGTGCTGGGCTGCTATAGCGAGGTGGATTCAGAAGGTGGAGCAAAGTTTGATAACGGCAAGGTGACTATTCCTAAACAGTATCATAATGTACATAAAGTAATGAATGAGGCGGGACTTTTTACTATGGCTATTGATCCTGAGTCGGGCGGACAGGGTATGCCTTATTCAATAGCAATGGCTGCAAATGAGTACTATGCATTCCATATGGGATTTATGCTTTATCCTGAGGCTACAGTGGGAGCAGCACATCTTATTGATAATTTCGGCACAGAAGAGCAGAAAAGAAAGTATATGGATAAGATGTATGCTCAGCAGTGGGGGGGCACCATGTGTCTTACTGAAGCTGATGCAGGTTCCGATGTAGGTGCACTTAAAACAAAGGCTGTCAGACAGGATGATGGAACCTTTAAAATTTCAGGTTCCAAGATATTTATAACAAGCGGCGAGAATGATCTTTATGAAAATATGGTTCATCCTGTGCTGGCCCGGATTGAAGGTGACCCTGCAGGTACAAAGGGGATATCTATTTTTCTTGTTCCCAAGTACAGGGTAAATGCTGATGGTTCACTTGGCGAATTAAATGATGTTGCCTGTACAGGTATTGAACATAAAATGGGGCTTAAAGGGAGCGCCACATGTTCTATAAGTTTTGGCGACAATGGAAACTGTATAGGCGAGCTTCTTGGCGAAGAGAGAAAGGGGATGAGAATCATGTTCCAGATGATGAACGAAGCCCGTCTCGGTATGGGACTTCAGGGTGTTAGTACATCATCTGTATCATATCTCCACGCTCTCCAGTATTGTAAAGAGAGGGTTCAGGGAACAAACATCAAGGACATGATGAACCCTGAAGCGAAAAGTGTACCAATTATCCAGCATCCGGATGTAAGAAGAATGCTTATGTGGATGAAGAGCCATACTGAAGGCTTGAGGGCACTTGTTTATCTTTGCGGTTTATGTCTTGATAAGGCTCATGCCAGCTCAGGTGAGGAAGTTGATAAATGGCATGGTATTATGGAATTTCTTATTCCTGTTTGTAAAGCATACGGAACAGATATGGGCTTCCGTGTAACAGAGCTTGGTGTTCAGTGCTTTGGCGGATACGGCTACTGTAATGACTACCCCATGCACCAGTTTATGAGAGACCTTAAAATCGCTTCTCTTTATGAAGGTACAAATGGAATTCAGTCCCTTGACCTTGTGGCAAGAAAACTTGGCGCCAAAAAAGGTGCTGTTTTTATGAGCTACCTTGCTGAGATGAACAAGACCTATGATGCATATAAAGGAAACGAAAGACTTGCTGATATGGCTAAAGATGTTAAGGAATATATCGATGTCATGGCAGGTATGGGGATGTATTTTGCCAACTGCGGTAAAGAAGGGAAGTTCATGGTGCCAATAGTAAACGCCTATCCATTCCTTAACCTTGTTGGATGTGTTTCCCTCGGCTGGCTTCACCTCTGGATGGCTGGTGTTGCTGAAGAGAAGCTTCAGGCAATATACAAAGCTAAGGGGATTGATCCTTCCGATAAAAAGGCTGTTAAAGATCTTCCTAATGAAGATAAAGAAGCGGCATTTTACCAGGGTAAGGTATTCAGTGCTGAATACTACATCAAGAGTATTCTTCCTGCAGCGAAATCTATTGCTGAAGGTATAAAAAAAGAGGATATGTCTATCCTGAAAATAAACGACGCAAGCTTCGCATGCGGAGAAAATCTTTAATAAAAGGTTTTCTGAGTTTTCGGGAAACTCTTAATATTTATATTGCTGAAAAATACCCCCGCAAGGGGGTATTTTTTTGTGTGGATATAATTTAAAAAAATAACTTGTCCGCGATCGGGGATGAAGGTAAAATCGTCTATTATGAAAAAAAATAAACGATATAGTATTATTTCATTTCTGCTTGTATCAGTTCTGATCTCCCCCCTCTTTTCTGAATATGAAAAATGCAGGCTTGTAAGGATTGTTGACGGGGATACCTTTATTATCCAGTACAAAGGTAAAAATGAAAGATTGCGCCTCACAGGTATTGACACCCCCGAAGCTTCGAATAATCCCAAGGCACGAAGGGATTCGGAAAGGAAAAATTTATCACTTGAAAAAATTGTGAAAGAAGGGAAAAGATCAAAATCTTTTGCAAAGTCCCTTTTAGCAGGTGAAAAATATATTTACCTTGAGTTCGATGTGCAGCAGAGAGACCGTTACAGGCGCCTCCTTGCCTATGTTTATCTGGCTGACGGCCGTATGGTTAATGAGCTTATGCTGAAAGCAGGTTACGCAACTTTAATGACTGTCCCGCCGAATGTTAAATACAAAGACCGCTTTTTAAAAGCCTACAGGGAAGCAAGGTCTATGAAAAGAGGCCTCTGGGCTGATTGAGATTTATAAACTGTATTTAACTTGACATTAATAATATTTACATGCTGTAATTAATTTATTATGAAATTACCATTAAAATTGAAGAAGAGAATTGTTGAAGCGTTGAAACCTCTTGACCCTGAGGGAGTGTTTCTATTCGGCAGCTATGCCCGGGGAAATCCGGGTAAAGACAGTGATATTGATCTTTATGTTATTACTAAAGATGAGTTTATGCCGCAAAGTTTTACTGAAAAAAATGCGATTTATCTTAATGTGGCAAGAAAACTATATGATATCGAAAAAGAGATACCTGTTGACCTGATTGTTCATACAAGAGAGATGAACAGGCGCTTTATAGAGATGGGGGGCGGTTTTTCCAGAAACATAGTAGATGAGGGGATCAGGCTGCTGTGAAATTTTTATCTTCAGAATGGATTAAAGCCGCCGGTGATGACCTGCTTGCTGTCAGGGAGCTGATGAATAATCCGGAATTGACTAATCTGGCCGCTTTTCATGCTCAGCAGTGCGTAGAAAAATCTTTTAAATCAGTGCTTGAAGAAAAGGATTCAGAAAATCCGAGAATACACGGCCTTATACGGCTTTATGAGCTTGCCGGTGTATATTTTGATATTAAAGCCGATCTGGATATGTTAAAAACACTTGATCAGTTATATATAGATTCAAGGTATCCGGGCATTACCGGGCTTCTTCCAGAGGGGAAACCTACCACTGATGAAGCGCTCAGTTATTATAAATTTGCTGAAAAGGTTTACTCCAGTATAAAAGATTATCTTATGAGCCTGGAATAGAAAAAGCCATATTTTTAACAAATGATTTTCGATTTGCCCTTTCACTTCTTCGGAAACCAAGGTATAAATGAACTGGTTTTATTCACATACTCTTTATATTCCGGGTTGTTCCCGAAAATTGTCTCCTCCATGAGTGTGACCCCTGTTATTCGCAGTAGTGTCCAGGTTATAACTATGGGGCTTATTACTGTTATCCATCCCCAGGGTACGGATAGGCTTATTACAAATATGCCCCACCACATTGATGATTCGCCGAAATAATTGGGGTGTCTGCTGTATCTCCATAGACCCTGCTTCATCACCTTCCCCTTATTTGAGGGCTGCGCGAGGAAACTGGCAAGCTGTCTGTCTGCTGATGATTCAAATATAAAGCCTGCGATCCATATAATAATTCCTGCAATGTCAAAGATTGTAATGAATTCCGGAGTTGATGAGATCTGCCCTGCCTGCATTGAAAAAGCTATTATCCATGAAAATAATGCCTGTACCAGAAACACCTTGAAAAGGCTCACAATACGGAAATTATCCCCATACTGCTTTCGCCACTCTGTGTACCTGGGGTCCTCACCCTTGCCCATATTTCTTTTAGTAATATGTATAAAAAGTCTTATCCCCCAGAGGGTCACCAGTATTGCTATTACGGTTTTCCTGTAGAACCACCCATCTGACTGAAACCATGTGAGCCATGCAATAAGCATAAAACATAATCCCCAGAGACTGTCTGCTATTGTTACATTGTTTTTAACTATGCTGTATATCCATCCTGCTGACATGAGGAGAGCTACTGCTGCAAGATTATATAGAATTATATTTAATATTTCATTCATTTTATTATACCTTCCTTGAGTCTATTTCCCTGCGTATATTGCTGTAAGTCTCCCCGTCCAGAGGGTAGAGGAGCGCTATGAGAAAACCTGCTGCATTACAGAGGCATGGCACTAGCGCGTAAAGCACACGAAGTGTAAAAACAACAGATTCGTTCTGTTCAATATTCGGTTCGTAACCTGTAATAATAGGTATGCTGTATTAGAGTTTTGTTTTTTCATAATAATTTAATATAATAAAAAATTCAGGAATTGGTACAGATGGAGAAATTTTTTTTGCGGTTTGGCGGATTCTGGTTTAAGCATATCAGTTTACTGCATGACCTTTAGTCTATCCTCAAATTTTCCCATTTTTCTTTTCCGTGATAAAAAATAACAGGAATTACCAGTGTTAAAGGCTCCCTGTTCTTCTCCTGATATGACCATATATTTACAAGGTATCTTAAAAGCTGCAAATATTCATTTTCCGGCTTATAGCAACTCTTTACGGAATTTTTTTATTTTCAGGGGTCGAGCAGACCGGAAATAAAAAAACCGGGAACCGGAAGAAATAATATTTCATACAAAAAGGCATTGACGTATATCTCTAAATGAGATATATTAATCTAATGAGAGTAATTACGAAAAGAAAAATAATTGAATTTTCTAAAATGCTGTCGAGGGATAGCGAAAATTCATTGAATACATGGTATAAGATTATATCAAAAACTGATTTTATATCTTTTAATGATTTAAGAAAAACTTTCCCCAATGCAGATATAGTGGATAATTTAACAGTATTCAATATTGGAGGAAATAAATATAGGCTAATTGCTGCAATTCATTATAATAGACAAATTTTATATATTCGTCACATACTAACACATAAAGAATATGATAAAAATAAATGGAGGGAATAATATGATAAATTCAGAATTAAAAAAAGTAGAAAAAATATGGCCATCAGTTTCAGATTATTTAACTGTGCCGCATAATAAAAAAGAATATTTAAAATTATGCAATACATTAGATAACTTAATTGATGAAGTCAGAAATAATGAGAAACATCCTCTATCTTCACTAATGGAAACGATAGGACTATTGATTTCCAAATATGAAGATGAACATTATAGGGTAAAAGATATATCAGGAATCAATACTTTAAAAGAATTAATGAATGAGAATAATTTAAAACAAACAGATTTAAAAGAAATTGGCTCTCAAGGAGTGATATCAGAAATTTTAAACGGGAAACGGGAATTAAACATCAGACAAATAAAATTATTATCAGAAAAATTTAATGTTAGTCCTTCTGTATTTATATGACATTGTCTTATCTAAACAATTATCATCACCTCAAATAAATCATAGTCAGAGCCCGCATAAAGTATTAGCCTGACTTTTCCTGCCACAGAGGCGCAGAGGGCACAGGGAGAATAGGTGCTCATTTCTATGGGAAACCGGAGAATATTTTTTACAATAGATACAGGAGAGTAAAGGTTCTTAATCCTGAAATTCTTTCACTGTCAGCATCAGGATTAAAGGATTAGAAGATGGACAGGATAAAAAATGAAGAATAAAGAAGCTGAGAAAAATATCATGAGAAAGGAAAAATTAAGCAACACAAATCCTGCTAATCCATCCATCCTGAAAATCCTGATTCAGACAATGTGAAATTAAATCAGGGTCAAAGCCCGGTTAAGGTAACTGCCGGGACTATTTTATGAGGTCACCCCTCTCCCCGGTATCAATACATGAATTAACATTAAAGTTTATTTATGGGTGAGGGCACAGTGGATCAGCCGGGTACTGTTTAAGAAGTGGGTAGTAGTAAGCCAGGGCGCAGAGAGTTTAGGGGCAAATGCTGTTAATTTGCGTGAAAAACAGGTGAATGGTTTAAAGAAAGTATAAATATGATGAGAGAGGCTGGAGATCTTCCGTAACATCATCTGATAAAACTTAAAACCTCCGAACACTCCTGCGCAGAGATTAAAGCCTCAATAGCGTTTTTAAGCTTTTCCAGGTCTTCACAGCTTTCAATTGCTTTTATATTCTCAGAAGTAACAGCATCACCAAAACGCTTCTTTAAAAGACGAACAAGGGTTTCACGGCGGTCAAATAATATGCCTTCCAGTCTCCCTTCCTGTCTCCCTTCCATTCGTCCTTCCTGACGTCCTTCAAGAATACCTTCTTCTCTCAGTTTCATTGCTGTTGTCATTATAACATCACCTCCTCTGTGGGAAATACGGCTGAATACATCGTTTAATTTTTCAGGTGTAATTTCAGTCAATTTCATTATATATGCTACAAATGAAATTATTCTCTCCTCTTCCTCTTCATTGTCAATATATTCTTTTAACTCC
>CAZBFP010000014.1:0-93061 GCA_964491265.1 uncultured Leptospirales bacterium
TATGGAAAACATCATTATTGCACTAAAAAATATCTTTAGGAATAATTACTGAAATTGTTTACATTTTCTTTCATTTGCGACATTATTTACTTGAAAAAATTTTCTTCAATTTCTATATTGACATAATATTACTGAAACCTAAGGAAAAAACAATGGCAAAGTGTGAATTATGTGGTAAATCTGTACAGTTTGGTTGTAACGTGAGCCATTCGCATAAAAAGACTAAAAAAATGTGGAGACCAAATATACAGAAAATCAGAGTACTGATCAACAATCGTGCGATGAGAAAAAGTGTATGCACAAGCTGCATAAAAACAGGTAATTTTTCAAAAGCTGTTTAGCTTAAATTGAAATTATACTTATAAAAAAACTGCTCAATTCTGAGCAGTTTTTTTATTTTAAAAGTAATGTTAATTCCTTAATTTTTATTTGAAATAAAATACTCTAATATCCCCGCCGCCGAAGGCGGCGGGGATATTAAAAACAGCATAATTACTCTAAAAAATTTCTTCAGGAATAATTACTGATTTAAAAATCAGAATTTTTCCACCCCTTTAGATAATACCTGTAGAGAACCGGCCTGTTAAATGTATTTATCTCTGTTTCAATAAATCCGGAATCAGCAGGGAAATAAGTGGATGCCTTAAAAGCAGAGAAACTGAAATACCGGAAATCCCCCCTGTCAATTACAGAAAGTTCATCAGTGAGAGGCTCCTGCGAAGCCATATTAAAACCCCAGCTTCCGAATGAGGGAACATAAACATGGTAAGGTTTAACATTAGTAAAAACCTTACCCATGGTTCTGTTTACACACCAGAAAGCCTCTCTGGCAGATAGCGGTGATGTGGACTGGGTTACAAAAACTCCATCATCCCTTAATGAACGCTTTACCAGTTTAAAAAACTGCTCTGTATAAAGTTTAGCTATAGTTTCATCATGAGGGTCAGGGAAATCTGCAATTATAAGATCAAAGGGTTTTCTGTTTTTAATAAGAAAATCATATGCATCACCTGCAATAACCTTTACCCTGCGATCATCAAGTGAATTACCGTTTATATAGCTTATGGTAGAGTTGTTCATGGCAAGATCTATCATAACTTCATCAAGCTCAACAAGGGTGACTGTGGCGATTGAGTCAGATTTGAGCAGCTCTCTTACTGCGAGGCCATCCCCCCCTCCAAGAACCAGGGCATCCCTCCCCCTTTTCTCTCTCTGGTAAAGAGCCGGGTATACAAGCATTTCATGATACCTGTATTCATCAGAAGTGGAAAACTGAAGTGATCCGTCAAGATAGAGCCTGAAATCCGCACCGTTTCTTGTAAGAACAATCTCCTGATACTTTGACCTTTTACTGAATATAATATCATCATAATACATTCTATTTTGAATTAAAGCAGATACCCACTGTGAATTAATTATCAGGATTATCATAATAACCGCTGAAAAAACCGGGAGGATAAAATCGGAAGCCCGTTTTTGCGGATACCTTACTTTGACTATAACAATGAGCACTACAAAAATATTTATCAGACCAACAAGGAGAGATGTAAGAAATCTTCCAAGTAGAGGGAAAAGAAGAAGGGGAAAGAGAAGAGATCCTGCGAGCCCCCCCACATAATCCAGGGTAAGCACATTGGCAAGAATATCCTTAAGCGCTCCATACTTCTTTAAAATTCTTGTAATCAGCGGAATTTCCAGTCCCACCAGGGTTCCTATTACTATAAGAAAAAACAGATGAAGCAGGTAGAACGATGATGAAAAGGAGAAAAGATAATTAAGAATAACTACAGATAGTCCCCCTACAACGCCGAGCATTACCTCTATAGTAATAAAAGCCTTAATAAGATTACTGGTAATATATCTTGAAAGATATGAGCCGAGCCCCATTGCGCTGAGAAAAACCCCTATTGTAATCGAGTACTGCTGTACAGGATTACCAAAAAGATATGTTGCCAGGGATGCAAGCACAAGCTCATATATTATTCCGCAGAGGGAGAGCAGAAAAACAGAGAATAATAATATTCTCTGTTCGCTTTTATTAAGATTTTCCTTCACTGCTATTTCTGTATATCGGTCTGCTCAACAACAGTCCTTTTTGCGCTGTAATTGCCTGATGGTGACATTATAACTGAAGCAACTATAATCGAAATACCAATTATAACAGCACCGATGATAATCCCGAGAGAAATATTCTGGTCATCCTCAATCTCTTTTTTTACAGAAAATGGTGTAAAGAAATTTATAAGGAGAAATCCAAGCCCCATAAGTATTATACCCACCAGGGAATAAATTACTGTATCCATAATCCCGTAAAGAAGTCCTGTGAAATCCATATTATATACCTCCAAATTTTTATACCTGAAATCATATCAAAAACCGCCCCCCTTTCAGGAAGCCTGAAATTTTCTATTTACCGCTTCTAAAACTCCCTGTTCCCCTTGAAACCGGGGTATAATATCCGCTCCCTGCGCGGATCGACTTTCTCTCTTCGCTGATTTTTTTAACATAATCTGATCCGGCCCTGTTATAACCGATTTTATAGCTGGTTAAAAGAAAAGCGCCTGAAAGAATCAGTGCGGAAATAATTACCGGTCTTATCATATTTCAGCTCCTAATCACCTGAAAAATTAAAGGGGAGTTCATTGTACATTATTGACCTGAAAAAATTTACTGCCCAGAGTATAATCATAAGAAGAGCAGCAGCGACAAAATATCTGTACCCTGATGATCTTTTTAATTCTACAATAAGGGATGATGGATTTCGTTTTTTATTACTGTAAAGTTCAAGGTAAAAATAATACTTCCCGGGTGAATCAAGAACAAAATTTCTGGTTACGCTAAGCTCAGACTCATGCCAGTAACCGTCAGAATCGCGCCCCTCCTCATCCCAGAAATCGCCTGCTAAAGTATATACCTCAACAGGCTCTGCAAGAACATCAATTTCATCAAATAATTCCCGTAAAACAGAAGAATTCTTCGACCTGCCGCCTGTAATCTCATCAAGCCCTGACTGAGGGATAAGCATTAATCTGAAAGACTGCCATTCCAGGCTCAGCTGCTGCACAGACTCATCAACTGAAAGTGCTGCACTGTAGAGAGAATCACCTTCTGCTATATCAAAGGGACCGAAAATTACACTGCTCTGGAAAACCGAACCCTCCTGGTCAACAATGGGAATATTTTCTGTTAAAATCTGTCTTGAATTCATTATCCCCTGTACCGGTTGTGAAAAGGCACAGCCGTAAATAATTGATCCCAGAGAAAACAAAAGACCGAAAAGATAGACTCTCCCTTTTGCTTTATATCTTTTCCTCTTTGCTACAGTATTTTTATATAGTTCCCTGTATTCGCTTATATCAAAAGCCTCAATAAGATCGCCATAGGAGACACGCTCACCCCTTGTTACTGAAACCTCATTGTCAGATTGTTCTATTGCATAAAAGACGCCCTCTTTTTTAAAATCGTAACAGGTTGAAGATTCACCTATGGCCGCTTTCCACGGGAGTTCTCCCTCAGTGTAGACAATCCTGGAAACATAGGCTTCCTCTTTTTTAATTCTCTTCCCTTCAAAGAGTATGCTTGTTTTTCCCGATTCCAGATCTATTGATTCGGGATTATACTCTTCATATACAATTATTGATCCATTCTCTTCAGAAAAATAATGAAAAGTTCCATCCTGGCAAACAGCTACCCATTCATCCCAGGTGGCTTTATCATATTCATCCTCCTCCTGATAGCGGATTCTGCCGATTATCTCATATTCCTTACCATGAAGATTACCTTTAAGGCCAAGCTTAAGAAGGGAAACATCTTTATCAAAAATAAAGAAGTCTGAAAAAAAAGTGTAATATTCCTTTGTATATCGATCATATTCCTTTCCGCACTGAAGGCAGGTGGCTACAGGAACATGTACATTTTCATCATCCTCATCGTCTCTTTCGATTTTTGTACCTTTCGCAATATCACCGCAGCATGCAGTACACTTAAAGGCTTTTACCCTGTCTTTATCATCTATACTCATTATATCCTCTAACTGAAGAAGATTCTTCTAATTTACAACAATATTTCTTTTCGCCCCCTGTCCCCCAAAGGGGGCAAATGTCATTAAGTTAAGCCCCCTAAATCCCCCGGTGGGGGACTTTTAAACTCTTTTAAGAAATGAAAAGTTGAATAAAACAGCCTTTAAGCCCCCCTCCGGGCAGTGTACTGAACTAGTTGAAGTAGGGTTTGGGGGGCAGTTGCGAAACTGTAAAGCTTTTAACTTAATGACATTGCCCAAAAGGGGGCTGACTCCATTTAAGAAACAATTCTAATTTACAATAATATCCCTCTTTAAAACCGGACGTCCGGAAAAAACTTCAACTTCATTATCTGAAATTTCTATGGCGATCTTACGACCTTCAGAAACAGCATCAAAATATATAATTTCAGACCCGGGCTCCACATAGAAATAAAGTTCCCCCTCTGCGCCTTCAACTACAGCTTTCCCCTTCTCTTTAATCATCACTTTTTTATCCCCCACCATAATGTTCTGACCTGCCTTTACCTGGCCAATGTCAGGGATATCTACCGCTTCATATAAGTCATTATAAAGAGACCAGGAACCTTCATCATCAGTGAGCCACCCCTTATCGCCATCAAGGTCAACAAACCATTCATCAAAAAAACCTCCTCCATAATTATACCGTATTCTCCCCAGAGCAGTAAAGGGGGAGCCGAGTATAGTACCGGTTGAACCCGGCTTCAGGAGTGAGGGGAAGTCTGCCAGTTTTGCAAACTTCCCGATAATATCGATGCTGCCATCTTTTATCCGGTGATGGGTGCCGCAATATTCACAAACAAGAATCTTACTGAACCTGTTCTTTATTGTAACAGCAGCACCGCAGGATGTACAATTAGTCACTGACATGCCGGGTTCCTACTGCGCTGTTCCGCACTCAGGGCAGAATTTAGCTCCAGGTTTAAGAGGCGTGCTGCAGTTTTTACAGTTTACCTGCTGCAGATTTGCGCCGCAGGAGGGACAGAATTTTGAATCAGCCTTAATCTGCTCATTACATGCCGGGCAGGCAATCTTTGGCACAACCATAGGGCCGCCGCATGCTGAACAGAATTTTGACCCCTGAGGATTCATTGCATTACACTTAGGGCATGAAGCAGCCTGTGCAGCTGTATTACCCTGCCCGGTTACATTACCCATCACAGAACCCATCATAGATCCCATCTGCTGACCAACACCAACACCCATTCCTGCTCCCATCATTCCGCCGGCCATCCCTTCATTGGATGCAGCTTTTTCCATGGTGTCAAAGGTCCGCTTTGTTTTATAATCATCACCCATTATATTTATTTCAGCCTTATCAGCAAGTGCCCTCTTTAAGCGCTGAACATTTTCATCCTCATCAGGTATGTTGATCGATTCAACAGCCAGCCTTATAAGCTCAATACCGTAACTTGAAAATCCAATCATAAGCTTTGCTTTACCTGCTGCACCAATCTCGTCATAGTATGCGGGGAGTTTAAGAATTGTAATATCCTGCTTTATCATAAATTCAGCAACAAGATCCTGTATGCCGGGGATTATTATCTGATCCCGCAGGGCTGTTCCTATTGCATCAGTTGTAAAAGCCTGCCATGTCCCTATTGCAGTAACAAGGAATGATCGTATTTCTGTAAGCCTGATAGAATATGACCCGAAAGCCCTGATAGGGACAGGGATATGATAAACAGGGTCAAGGAGCTGCATGGGGTGTTTAGTTCCCCATTTAAGATTGGGAATTTCGGTTTTATTTACAAAATATACCTCAGCCGGGAAAGGGGTTTTCCCGCCAAAGGGAAGATTGATCAGTTTTTCAAGAATGGGCACATTACCTGTAGTAAGAGTGTGTCTTCCAGGCCCGAAAGAATCGAGTGCCTGCCCATTTTTGAAAAAAATCGCCTCCTGCCCCTCCTTTACAATAAGCTGTGATCCGATAGCGATAGCTCCCTCTTCGAACCTGTTTATTACCTCGCCAGGCTTATTATCCCACTGCACCACATCAAGTAAAGCCATTATATTACCTCCAGAATTACATTTTTCCTTTCATTGAAGGAGCTTTCAAAATCCGCAATCATCCCGGCCACCGATTTAATACCCTCAGGGAGAGATTCACACCCCGGGGAGAGAAGATTCTCAGCTGAATCAACAAGCTCATCCATTGAGGAGAGGAGCCGCCAGTCATATTCCAGAAGACGATTCTGATCATCTTCAGTAATTTTAGCCTTTGAAAAAACACCGGAAGTCCCGTACTCGGCAAACTGAACCTTTTTTACAAGGCCTTCGATAAGATTTGAAAGGGATTCAATATCCTTTATAATCTCAAAATCCCCCTTTTTAAGCATATCAGATGATAATAGGCTGAGATTCTTCTTAACAGCAAAAAGTTTTTCAGCAAGAAAAGCACGAATCATGGAATCAGCATCATAGTTTTCAGTTTTAATGAGATAGCCTTTAAAAAGAGGTATACCAAGTGCAATCCGGTCAATAAAATCCCTCCTCCCTTCAATACGCTCCTTAAGATTGTTCAGATCAGGCTTCATAATAGTACCTTTTTGTTTTAGATTATTTTACTAAGAAGAAAAATTATTCCTCATCCCGGCCCGGTTCCATAGCCTCATGAATCATCATCAATAATCCCATATATTTATCTCTTTTTATAAGATAATCCTTGAGCATGGGATTTGCAATTACTTTTTGAGTAAGTTCCCTGAATTGCTCCTGCTCATAGCTTTCTATTTCAATTCCGCTCTGCTGCTTCTGCTGTATCGCTTCAGCAGCTGCATTATACTCTGCAAGGGCCCCGGATGCAGCATCATCCCCGTCAATAGTCTCTTTGATATTGTTAAACTCCCTAAAGGCTTCTGTAGACCTTAACATCAGCCCCAGTTCATTTGCTTTATCAAGAATTTCTTTCATAATATCTCCATTTTGTAATATACAGTAATGTTAATTCCTTAACTTTTTTTAGAAATATAATGCTCTAATATCCCCGCCGCCGAAGGCAGAGATATAGAAAACAGCATAGTTACACTAAATGTTATCTTTAGGAATAATTACTGTAAATATAACTATAATTAAAAAAGTTTTATCCATTTTTAGGGCTCATTCCGTATTTTTGGGATACAAAATGAATCGTATCCCACTGTCTACCTGTCCCCCTGTCTCCCAAAGGGGGCACGAGTTATCTATTCTCACTATGAAAATATAACTGTTATCATTTAGACAACTATTCCATTTATACTGTTCTGAAAATCTTTTGCAAGCTCAGCAATATAAAAGGATGTTTTAATACTATGATTCATCAACTTACTCAAGTATTTATTTTACCTGCTCCCTTGAGGTAGACAGGGGGCTGACTCCGGAATATATGGAAATAAATAATATTCTTGCTTTTCGCAAAAATCCGGAATGAGCCATTTACATATATCGAAAAAATTTAATATCTATTATACATTACACCCTTTTTGTTTGACAACAAAAATACCAGATAATACAGTTATAAAAATCAGTAATAATTAATATAATAAATTATTAAAGTACCGGAGCAGGAAATGTCTGAAATAAAAGAAATCGTAGAAGATGAAAACAAAATTGATACAGTAATAGCTGAAGATATAGAATTCCGCGGGACCCTGAAATTCAAAACCTCCCTTAAAATTAAAGGGAAGTTTGAAGGTAAGATATTCTCAGACGGCCAGCTTATTATCGGAAGGGAATCTAATACAAGTGCAGAAATAAATGCGGCTATAGTCTCCATAAGCGGCAATGTTAATGGCAAAGTAAAGGCGAGCAAACGGATTGAATTCTTTAAAAAAAGCAGGATCAATGCAGACCTGATCGCCCCTGAAATAATCATGGAAAGCGGTTCGGTTTTTAACGGCACATGCATAATGGATGTGGAAAATTAAATGAAATTCCGGCTTGTTGTAATTTTACTGATTCTTGGACTTTCCATGGCAGTCTGGGGCCAGGATGAAGAGAATAGAGAAGATTCCGCACCTGATACAAGCAGTATTGAATCAGAAAAAATAAAAGACGACAGATACAGCAGCAGAAATGTTTCCTTCGGTTTCATAGGAACATTCGGAGCCGCAGATATTCTTTCAATAGACTCTGATGTAGAAACCGATCAGCCGGGTCTCACTGGAGGGGGCGGCTTTGTTTTAGAAAAAATGTTCAGCAACCACTTCGGCATACATAGCGGACTGCTATACAGATACATGGAAGTAGACTTTACTGCAGATGTTGGTATGATTGACCCCCTTGAAGCAACATGGTCATTTCACACCTTAAGCATACCGGTACTTATGATAGTTTCAGCCAATACAGAGAACTTTTCGTTTAATCTTCTCCTTGGATTAACCTACATGAATATTTTCCATTCAGAAATTGAAAACCGGTCTTCTGTTTTATATGACATGGAGTCTCAGAAAGCGCTGTCATATATCAATCCTCATCAGGTAACTGCCACAGGGGGGATAAATCTAAAATTCAGGGTTACTAAATTTACAGACTTTTTTATCGGAGCTCTTGCTGATTTCCATCCCACAAATCTTTTCAGAAGCGGGGGTGGCGGCGATAATCACCTCTCTATTTACAGCGGAAGGATTATGGCAGGATACATGTTCAGAACTGATGTATTCCCGATCCGACCCAAATTATTTTAATACTTCAGCTTCACTGATTTCGTTGATTCCGGAATCCTGTACAAAGTTAAAATATTATTTTTCCCAAATCTACCGTAGTCAACCCCCTGTCCCCCAAAGGGGGCACGAAAAAAGAACCCTTGAGGAAGTTGAAGAATTAAAGTATTAAAGCACCCGTTTTTATTGTTGAGCCTACAAAAGATTTGCCGGATAATATGACGGCATCAAAAAAACAGTGGTCTTTCCTATGATTGAATTAAATGAGAAATACATAATTCACAACAGGAATACAACAGAGAAAGGAATGACATAGATATAATTATCAGAATGATAATACATAAACTCGTGCCCCCTTTGGGGCGCCCTCTGCCTGTACTGAGCTCGCCGAAGTAAGCGAAGCGACAAAGTACTCCCGGGGTAGACAGGGGGAAAAAGATTGTTAACTATTCCAAACATTCCGGAATGAGCTGATTTTTCTCATTAGACCATTTTACTCATCCTATACTTTTAATCTCATAAAAAATTCTGCCGATACATGCCGTAAAGTCAAAATAAAAATCATATATGACTTGACTTTCCATGAGAAAAAGATATTATAAATTTTGTATCAATAAATTTTATATTAAAAAATTAAAAATGGAGGCATTTAAACATGAAGAAATTTTTACCCGCAGCATTAATTTTAGCATTTATTCTTGCAGGAACAACACTTTTTGCACAATCAGCTCCAACCGGCCTATGGCAGAATATTGACGATAAAACCGGGAAACCAAAGGCTCATATTGAGATTTATGAGCAGGGTGGTGTTTTATACGGTAAAATAGTAAAACTGCTTCTAAAGCCGCAGGATACACTTTGCGACAAATGTAAAGGGAATCTAAAAGATAAGCCTGTTGTAGGAATGGTATTTCTAAAAAATATGAAATATGATTCAGGTAGCGGGGAATATTCCGGCGGCCAGATACTTGACCCTGATAACGGGAAATGGTACAAGTGTAATCTTAAAGTTGAAAGCAGCGATAAGCTCACTGTTAGAGGATTTATAGGATTTTCTTTAATCGGAAGAAACCAGACCTGGGTTAAGGTTAAGTAAACACTATTTATTTTCGGAAATATTCTGAAACATATTATCATAGCTGACTTGTAAACCTTACTGAATCCCCGCATATCAAATCGCGGGGATTTCAGCTCCCAGTGGCCCCTTTACTCCAGTGCTTATTTTGATCTGCATCTCCCTATTACTGTAATTTCTTTATCACCATCATCATAATCAACATGTATCTGATCATTACTTTTTTCCCTTATTACTCCAGGATAATATACCCCTTTCAACTTCCAGTTACATTCGATTCTGCTCCCTTCTTTCCAGTCAATTACTCTAATTTCATTTGAATTAAGGAAAGCCATATCCCCATCATCAAATGAAATCATAAACTTTTCATCAACAAGACCGGTTATTTCCCCGGGATACCATAATCCATCGCTCCACTTCCCGAGAACTCTGTCGCCATGCTGAAAGGCCAGTAGAGGAAGCACTGAAATAAAAATCATTAAAATAATTAATTTTTTCATATCACCCTATTAATAAATATAGCTCATTCCGGATTTTTGGGATACAAAGGGAGTACTTTTTTGCTTTTCCTCCTGTCCCTCAAAGGGGGCACGAGTTATCTATTATTACTCTGAAAATATAATTATTACCACTTTGATAACTATTCCCTTTAGATTGTTCCGCATATCTTTTGCAAGCTCAACAATATAAAGGGTTTTTTAATACTTTGATTCATCAACTTGCTCAAGTTTTTATTTTACGTGCCCCCTTCAGGGCGCCCTCTGCTTGTACTGAGCTCGTCGAAGTAAGCAAAGCGAAGAAGTACCCTTGGGGTAGACAGGGGGCTTACTCCAGGATATGTGGAAACAAACAATATTATTACTTTTCCCAAAAATCCGGAATGAGCCATAAATATTAAATAATGAGTGTTAACTCATAAACTTTTATTTGCAATGAAATGCTCTTATATCCCCGCAGCAGAATGCAGTGTAAATATTAAAAAAGCATTATTACAATAAAAAATATCTTTAGAAATAATTACTTTTAAAAAAGTCTTTATTTCTGAATATTTTTTCTGCATGATTTAATATATACTGAAATAGCAAGTGAAAGTGAAGCAAAAATTGTTAAGTAGAATCCCGCATAGAGATTATTAAAAATATTACCGAATTCAATGATTGCATAAGAAAGTGCTATAAAAGGTACAACCCCCACAAGAATTGACACAATCCTCAAATTGAAATTATAAATACTCATAACAATAATTATAATGCTGAGAAATGGAATTAAATAGAGGGAATAACTAACATATGCCATAATAAGTATACCCGATTTATTTCCGGATGAAGCTTCAAAAAATTGTGCAAGGGTGAATAAGGCATCAGGTATTACATACCCTGAATAGTAAAACAGGCCCCCCACTTTAACCCAGGGGATAAAAAAAGACGCAAAAAGGAGGGCTGCAAAAATGATTTCACATCTTTTACCCGCTTTTTTTAATAAAAATAAAGGATTATCAATACTATGTTGTCCGGCTGCCATTGAAGTTCCGCCTAACTATTTTCCTGTTTTGAAACAAGCCCGGGGAAAAGAATAATCAGAAAGAAAATAATTGTTAAAATTGCATTTAACAATACCATCTCACCCCTGTCAGCATAGGGAAAAATTGACCATAAGCCGTGCATTCCTGTTGAGAATGACAAGAAGAGGAGTATATTATTTATAATTCCGATTAATGCCCCTGCAACGGCTAATCTGAAGATTATTTTGCTCATATCAACCTCCCGCTTAGATTATTTCAGATTTTACAGGAATATTGCCATAGATAATATTTATAGCAAGACATCCTTTGATTAATCAGAAAATGACCATAAAAAAGTATGGCCATTTTCTGACGTCATAAAATGGCTGATGCAATAATGGAGTTTTAGTAAGATTGTATAATTTCTGTTAAAAGTATGTTTTTACTGCTGGATTTAATTTATGAAATTGAACCCGATTAACTGTTTTTTATGCGCGCCCTGTAATCACCGGGGCTTTCACCTGTAATTTTTCTGAATGCCCTGTTGAATGTACGGAGACTCTCAAATCCGGTTTCCATTGAAATCCTGGTAACTGCTTTATCTGTAGTTTCAAGCATCTCAATTGCAGCTTCAATCCGCTGCCTGTTGATATAATCGGAGAGATTCATCCCTGTATATTTGTTAAATACACGGCTGAATGTATCGGGAATAATCCCTGCTGCTGATGCAAGCATATCACGGTTAAGATCTTCATTAAGATTTTCTTTAATAAAGAGGCATATCTCTTCCATTTTCTTTTCATTGTCAGATGTTATCACCTGATCCTTTTTTTCCAGCCTCCCCTTCAGCCTGCTGTAGAGCTCATCATTTTTAACCCTCAGTTTTTTCTGCATAAGACTCAGTTCCATCTGATTTTTTATTCTAAGCTTAAGTTCCTCCGGGTTAAAGGGTTTTATCACATAATCTACTGCACCCAGGGCAAGCCCCTCATATTTAAAGAGATCATCACCCCTGGCTGTCAAAAATATGAGGGGGATATCCGCATATCTTTCATCTGACCGGATCTGTTTCATAAATTCATAGCCGTCCATTTCCGGCATCATAACATCTGAAAGAATAAGATCAACCGGCTCCTCTTTACTGAGAATTTCCAGAGCTTGAGCCCCATTAAAGGCTGCAAGCACCTTGAAATTATCACCAAGGAGTTTTATAAGAAAATTAAGCATATCCTCATTATCTTCAGCAACAAGGATTGCCGGCTTTTCATCATCAGCAATAATTTCACCCTTGTTTCCGGAAACCGGTCCCGATTCAGATAAATTATATAAGCAGGGAGACATAAAGGTTGACGCTTCTTCCGTAGAATTTACAAAAATAACATCATCACGGCCGTTAAAATGCTCACTTCCAACAGGGAGATTTACATAAAAATCGGTTCCATGGTTATGGGGGTAATCTTCAATATACCTGCTTGCCGCAGAAACAGAACCACCCATAAGTTCAACAGTCTCCTTGACAATTGCAAGGCCTATTCCCGTCCCATCCTTAACCTTCCTTTTAACACCCTCCACCCTGCTGAACCTGTTAAAAATTGTATCAATGTCTGAAAGGGGAATCCCTGAACCTGTATCACTGAATTTCAGTACAATTTCATCAGCTGCATTAATTATTGATACATCGATAGAGCCGCCAGGTTCAGTATATTTCATTGAATTTGAAAAAAAGTTGGAAATAACATGGCAGAATTTTCCCCTGTCAAGATAGAGATTAACCGGATCCGGCGGAGAACTGAAATTTATACTTATCCCCTTTCCCTCTGCAGCCGGTTTTACCTCTTCACAATATGTTTTTACTAAAGATGAAAGATCGGTTTCTGAAACATATATGGTTATTTTATTTCCTTTTATTCCGGAAAGGAAAAGAAGGTCATTTATCAGATTAAGCAGGTAGAAGGAGTTTCTTTTTACTACTTTAAGGGTTTCATCACCCGGTGAAGCACCCTTTTCCAGGGCTTCTTCCAGTGGAGCCAGAATTAAAGTTAAAGGTGTTCGAAGCTCATGGGAGATATTGTCAAGGAAACGCCCCTTTGCAATGGTAGCAGCTTCCGCTTCATCTTTCATCTGTTTCAGCTCTTTTGTGGCCTCATCAACTTTTTTCTGAAGCCTTGAGTTCCATAACCATATTACAATTACCCCTGCTAAAAGTAAAACTATAACAACAACTGATGATACAAAACCCCAGGGTATACGGTATTTAAAATTCCCCCCTGCCCAGGTTTTTTCAATAAAAAGTCTTTCAGTATCAGTAATCATTTTAAAACCGGAATTAACTGCTTCAATAACATCACTATTACCGGATTTAACCAGGCCCCTCACTGCCTGTGAACCTGCAGGCCTGTAGGACTGAACAAAATTTCCCCACCCCCCCATACTGGTGAGTCTGTTATTAACAAGTGCATCTTCAGCAACAAATACATTGATTTCACCTGATGCTGATGCCTGGATCAGATCCTCAACAGATTCTTTGAACACCAGTTCAATTTCCGGGAATAGTCCTTTAATAAATGCTGAATCGTTTAGTACTGCGCCAACCCTGAAAGGTGAAAGTCCAGTGACCGCTTCAACCGGCGGTATTCTTTTATTTGTGTAGATATAGTATTCTGAAAGGTAAATTATATCTGTAGGTATAAATTCAGATGAATCAGTGAAAATTTTATCCGGCCCCATGATAATATCAATTTCACCAGAACTTAATTTTTTAAAAGCTTCATCCGGTGATATTATTATATAATTAAATTCAATTCCTGTTTTTAAAGACCATAGTTTCCAGAGCTCCACATAAACGCCTCTGGGATCTCTGCTGTCACTTAGAAATTCGAGGGTGGGAGAATTGGTAATTCCGGCAATTATTAAATTTCCAGAATGCTGCTTTTCCGTGCTAATTCCTTCTTCTGAATAGAACATAAGAATAAAAGAAACCAGAAGGGAAAAAAAGCATAACCGCTTAGATAATGAAAAACTCATTTTGCAGAAGCATCCCCTCGATTTTGAGGGGGAAGAAATCTGATTATTAAAAATACTATTACAGCACTTAAACTTTTATCCATTAAATTAACAGGTATTCTCACAAGAAATGAACCGGTAAAAATCTGATAACCTGCATCTATAATAGAGATTACATTAAGATCAATTTTAGCCCCTGTAACGCCTCCAAAAAGATAAAATGCTATAATTGCCCCGCTTAAAGCGCTTATGGGTACTATAAAAATTATTGCAAGAAGTAAGCTTTTCAGGCTCATGAAGCCGTATCTTTTTGCTATCAATCCTGCTGTTATACCTATTAACATATTTACGATACCGAAAGGTATATTTACCGGATTATGGATTACTCCAAGAATAAAATTTGTCGCAACACCGGCAATACCACCTGCTGCAGGCCCGAGAATAATACCGCAAAGTATTGTACCTGTTGAATCGAGGAAAAGAGGAAATTTGTAATACCCTTTAATAAAAGCCGCAATAAAATATCCTGATAGGTTGAGGAGTAAACCTGAAAAAAAGACAGCTGGCAGGAGCCGGTTAATCATAATTTTATCCTTAATATCAATATAAAATCTGCAATTAAAGTTTTCAGCCAATTTAACAGCTGATTATGAAAATTTCAAATAAATATTCAGTAGATATGAGTAATTATTCCTAAAGCTATTTTTTTACGTTATGATGATGTTTCCCAGATCCCCGTCGCCTGCGGCGGCGGGGATATTAGAGCATTTTATTCCAAATAAAATTTAAGAAATTAACACTGAGTAAATATTAAAATCGAAAAAACCCTTTTATGCTGGAAACATATACTTTATATATATAAATATATATCCTGTCAATGCAAAATCATCTTAATGCTCCGTAAACCTCCATTAGGAGCGTATAGGCACTGTTTATCTCTATCATCTTTTCACCATTTCCGCATTTGTCAGGATGGAACTCCATTGCCAGCCTGTGGTATCTTAATTTAATTTTCTCCGGTGTGGGGCGGGCCAGTGCAAAAAGTTCAGCAGCAGCCTCTGTTTCTTTTTTCCGGGAGGCGTATATTCTCAATCCCCGGCCGATTTTATCAAATACAGCCGGATCAGTACGGACATTTTCTCTATTTATATAAAAATCTGTTAAAAAATCGGGTTCAGGAAGAGTTCCAAATTGATACAGGTGAAATCCGCACAAATGCTTACCCTCTTCAGTCCCAGCCAGACAGTATTGACCAGGCTTTTCATAGTAATATGAACATTGTGAAATATGGGGCATTTTTAAAATCCGGAGATATATGGGACTTATATGAAGATAAAAGCCCTTTAGCCCCTCTGATATCCTCAGGTTATAGAGTGAATGGAAAAGAGAAAAGTGGAGGGTAAAAAGATGAGAATCAAACCCGGGGTAGCCAAACTCTGCTGCGAGTCTCTTTATCAGAAAAGATTCATCAACAGGTTTAGTCTCCTTCCCCAGGATAGCCAGTATATGTTCATCCCGGTATACTATCAGTTCACCCGGCAAATTCTCCATCTTACAAATCAGGAGCCGTTAGTTATAATATTAAAGGGAGCCTTGGCCTGCATAACCTTTGAAAAGGGGGGGACACTGTCTGTTATCCATACATTACCCCCGATTTCTGAACCCTTACCTATTGTAACGCGCCCGAGTACAGTTGCACCTGCATAGACTATTACATCATCTTCAACTATGGGGTGTCTTGCAATATCCTTGATAGGTCTACCTTTGTCATCAAGGGGGAAACTCTTTGCTCCCAGTGTTACTCCCTGGTAAATGCGCACATTATTTCCGATTATACAGGTTTCCCCTATTACTGTTCCTGTACCATGATCTATGAAAAAATATTCACCAATAGTGGCTCCGGGGTTAATATCAATCCCTGTTTTCGAATGGGACATTTCCGATATTATCCTTGGTATAAGAGGCACCTTCAATTTATACAACTCGTGGGCAATTCTGTGATATGTCATTGCCATAATACTGGGATAACAGAATATAGTTTCCGCAATATTTTTTGCTGCAGGGTCACCAATGAAAGCAGCCTTAGCATCAAATGCAAGCATACGCCTTATCTCCGGGATTTTTTCCATAAACTGCACAGTAATATCCCGTGCAATTACTTCACAATCTGTACACTCATCCTCTGTCACTTCTGAACAGGTAAAACAGAAACCCCTTTTTATCTGCTCAACCATTGTTCTGTAGATTCTGTCAAGCTTTGCTCCGGTATAATAAGGCACAGTGCTTCTATGAATTTCTGAATTCCTGAAATAACCGGGAAATAGTACTGATCTTAAAAGCTCAATCGATTCTTTAAGTTCATCAATTGAAGGCATAGGCACATTATGCCTGGGAATATGGAAAACATCACTGTATTGACTCTGGTCTGAAAGATTTTCGATAATGCTCTCAAGTCTTGTATCAAAAAAGGGGTCTTCCTTGTAGCATTTTTTCTTTTCCATATCCAAACTCCTTTTCCTTTTCCCCCTGTCCCCCAAAGGGGGCACGAGTTCATCTATTATAACTTTAAAATTCTTTTTTTATAATTCCGGTAATTATTTCAGGATATTTTATTATATATATCTTAAAAAGTATCAGATTACTTGGATACATCAACTTGCTCAAGTATTCCTTTAACGTGCCCCCTTTGGGGCGCCCGGGCGAAGCGACAAAGTACTCCCGGGGTAGACAGGGGGCTGACTCCAGAATAAACCAATAACTAAATATCTGCCCCATACGGTCAGGCTTACCGAAGCTTCAAAAAAATCAATTAAAATCCTTAAAATAACTAATACATACAAAATAAGAGAGGCCCCCTTTTACAGACAGGGCCTCTCCCGATACATCTTTGATTCTAAAATTATTCTTATGATTAAATATTAAAGCCCCTTTACATCCTTTGGTGTAAAATAATCCTGTGTCCCATAGGGATCCTTAAACTCCTGGTCAGGCATGAAATTAAGTTTATGTATACCCCTGTTGGATTGATATTTTTTAAGATCAAGATTTATCTTTTCCGGGACCCGTACCCCCCCTTTTGCAAGTGCCTGCCTCAGGAGAGATTCCGTGTGATTAGCAAATGCAAGAGAATCGGAAAGGACTCTTGCTGTTTCTGTTGAGTTATGGAAACCCATGGAGTTTTCAGCGGCAATAAAATTAAGCCTCAGAAAGGCATTCATATAGCTCTCTTTTGCCCTGTTGTACATATCCTTATCAACAGCAACACCCTTTTTCTGATTTTCATGTGTTATTTCAAAAAGTTTAGCTGCTGTTGCTGTTGCATAGCCTGCCCTGTTGATCATCGAAACTGTTCTTTCCTGGATTGTAAAGAGCTGCTTTCTCAGCCACTCCGCGGATTCAGTATGGCACTGACCGCAGGCAACAAAATCCTGTTTTACAGGACTTGTTACATCATGATTCGATATTTTATATGATCCTGTTCTCTGATATGGCATATGGCAATCAGCACATGAAAGACCCGCATTTGCATGAACACTCCCTTTTGTAAAAAGTTCAAACTCAGGGTGTCTTATAAAAGGCATATTAAAACCTGTGACTTTCTGGGTCCACTCCTGTCTTCTGTGATCAATAAGAAGATTTTTTATAATAACCTCAATAGATATTGCACCCCATCTTCCGCCGTTCCATGGGAGTTCCACATCAGCAACAACCTTTTTCTTTTCATCCCTTGGCACATAATATGTTATATGACACTGGGCACATGCAAGTGTTCTCATCTCCTGACGTGTAATATCGGTTTTTCCAATAGCTTTTAGCCCCTTTTCAAGATGAAGCTTATTAAATCGCAAGCCCATGTCAGATGGATTGTGACAATCTATACATGCAGGCCCCAGAAGCTTTAATTTTTCAGGAAGCATGTCAACCGCATCAGTAAATTTTGCTGTAAGGTATGTCATCCCCTTCTCTTCTGTAAAAGTTTTGTGAAATGGCGATTTACAGGCAAGGCACACACCTCCAGGCCCCACCCTGGATGGATCAATTTCAAGCTGATCTATAATTGCATAATGATGCCCCCTGGGCTCATTAAATTCCACACCAAAACCCCAGCCATTAAAAAGAAGAGCCAGGTATGGCATTTCGCTCAATTTGTCATACATTATTTTATCTTTGTCCCACCCTTTACGGTACATGCTCTTTCCTGTGGGCTTGGGATCTTTAGTCTTCTTCCATGATTCATAATGGAGAGGAAAAAATCTTCCCCATACTTCAGGATCAAATTCATTATCTGCAATTACACCTGGCTGAAAAAGCTCCGGCTTATCCCCGCCGCACCCTGTAAAAAGAAATGCTGTGGAAAATATAAGGAGGAATAATATCGCTGTAAAATTTCTCATAAAAATACTCCTTAATAGTAGTTAAAAATTTGTACTTACTGAAGGGAAAGTATGCATTACTTTCCTGTGACAGGACCAGCAGTCCCTGTCATCTGTGTTCATAACAGAGACCATACCTTCATGACACCTGAGGCAGTTTTCCTTCACCACCTTTTTGCCGTGACCCGTTATTGTAAAATAATCTGAATATAAACCGGAATGGAACAGTATAATATCCTTCATCCCGTCTATCCCTTTCCATACATAATGACGGATAAAACCGGTATTTGGAAGATGGCAATCCACACATTTGATGTTCCTATGAAGTCCCGTCATAAACCAGGATTCATAATGGGGGTTCATTACATGACATGAATTGCAGAAACCGGGGGTTGAGGTTTTTTCCATGAGAGCCGGGGGGCCCCAGAATATGAAAAGGGAAACTAAAAGGATAACTAAAGCCGCTGCCGCATACTTTTTACTTATTATCATAATTACAATTTCCCCTAATGTTTATTACAAAATTGTAACTGATAAATATTAAAAAGTCAAAAAAATTTGTAAAAATTCTATAAAAATAAGCGGTGATAGTTCTTCAACTTTTTTCTGGAATAAAATGCTCCAATATCCCCGCCGCCGAAAGCGGTGGGGATATAAAAACAGCATTATTGCACTTAAAATATCTTTAAGAATAATTATATCAAAATAAAACATTTTCTGGAATAATTCTATTCATACCTGCTGATTATCTCTTTTGTCAGGGCCAGATAATCCTCAGCTCCGTTACTGTCAGGCTTATATTCGAAAATAGTCTGTCCCCAGCTGGGAGCTTCCTGAAGGGAAACATTTTCTCTCACTAAAGTAGTGAAGAGTTTTCCCGGGAGACGTTTCTCTGTCTCCTCAATTACTTCGCGGTTAATGGTCTTTTTCGCATTATACATGGTACCGATAATACCCGTCACATCGATATTTCTGTTAATGCGCCTCTTTACCATCTGGACTGCTTCAAAAAGATTATACATACCGTGAAACGGGAGGAACTGGACCTGCAGCGGCACAAGAATATACTCACTTATGGCAAGAGCATTAAGCGTAAGTACACCGAGAGATGGAGGACAATCGATTAGTACATAATCATAACCGGAAAGATCCTCCATGGCCTCTTTAAGAAGGAACTCCTTGGCCGGCATTGCCAGAAACTCTATCCCCCTTAAATCGGGATTTGCCGGTATAAGGTCGATACCATTCCTGTTTATTATAGTATCCCTGTAATCGGTTTCCCCTTTAAGAACATCAAAAATGGACTCAGTAATTTTATTGGGGTTTATTCCGAAATGATAAGTTGACTGCCCCTGGTGATCCATATCAATAACCATAATTTTTTTACCCAGTATCTGCATTGCAGCAGCAACATTTACCGTGGTGGTAGTTTTCCCTACTCCGCCCTTATTGTTTGATATGGATATAATCTTCATAAATAACTCCTTTAACCGGCATCGCTTCTATATTTTCTGCAGGTAATAATTAACTCTTCTCAAGCCCGGCAGCAGCATCAATAATCCTGGTAAATTCATCAATATCACTGTCTGACATAATTTTCATTTTTTTTACATATTCAGGATCCATTAATGCAAAAGTTCCTACAGATGAGGCGGCCAGTTCACCCTTCCCATTGTAAAGATCACCCTTCATTACCGCTTCTCTTTCACTTGTTCTTTCCATAATACACCCTTCAACATAAAGGGGATCACCAACCATTACAGGTTTATGATAATTAACAGTCATTGTTTTAGTGAATATAAACTTTTGAGTAAGATAAATAGCACTCCAACCCATAATTTCATCAAGGAGAGTTGAAACTATCCCCCCATGAACCACGCCGTTCCACCCCATAACATAGGATGGGAGAGTTATCCTTGAAAAGACCTTCTTATTTTCAGCAAAAAACTTCATTTTAAGGCCCTGATAGTTTTCTGATCCGCATCCGAAGCATTCATTATGTTCAAGATTGGGGAGCTCAATTATATTACTTCTGCTGTTCACTATATCCTCTCAGGTATTCATTATATTAAAGAAAATTCCAGTAATTATTCCTAAAGATATTTTTTAGTTCAATAATGATGTTTTCCATATTCCCGCCGCCTTCGGCGGCGGGGATATGGAACATTTTATTTCAAAAAAAAAGTTAAGGAATTAATACTGAGAAAATTCACAAAATCTGCACTTTTCCAGAATCCTTTTTAACTGATATAATATCAAGGGAAAAATTACTCACAGGACTATTGGAGCGATATACGCCTGATATAATCAGCAATTAATCTGCCCGCCTTTTCATTATGTGTTTCAGTGTTGCCTGCAAGTTCAATATACTCTGCACCAGGTATAGATTCAGTCAGTTTTTTTATACCCTCTGTACCATGAAGGGTATCTGTTGTTGCTCCTACTATAAGACACGGTATTTTTATATTAGATATTCCGCCGGATACCCTGTAATCCATCAGTGCAAGAGCATTAGCCTTAAGTTTATATGGATCAGCCTCATCAAGGGTTCTTTCATATTTTGCAACCTGATCAGCACTCTTTTTTTTATCCAGCCTGAAATTTTTCAAATACCACTTAATTACCGGCTTTACAACATTATACATACCGGGGTGAATAAGGGGTATAAGATCTCCCAGGATTCTGGGAAACCTGAACTCGGAATTAGGACCTATTAAAACAGCACCGATAGCCGGCCTTTCAGAATCTGTGCAATATTCGAGTATAGTAGAGGCTCCCAGTGAACTCCCGGCAAGAACATAGTCCTTATCCGACGGTATAATCTCACTGATCACGTCCTGGAGATCAAGTTTCAATCTTTCCATGGAAAAATTCTTTTTGTTAATTGAAATAACACTGGAAGAGGATTTTTCTCTTGTTTCAACATAAATAGTCCGAAATACAGGAGTTACCTCTCTCAGCACACCCTTCCAGCCGGAAATTAAAGATATCCACCCGGCTACAAATATAAGGATAGGCCGATTCTCATATCCCCCTGATGGTATAAAATCTATTATTTTAAGCTCTGCCCCGTCTGATACAGCAAGCTTATATTCTGAAACAGATACAGTTTTATCAGTATACTCTCTATAACCCATCAAAATATCACCTGAAGCAGATTTATAACTTAACCTTATCATGCCGTATATTTAATTCAAGCTATTAATGGCGCTACTGCAAAAAGTCTGCCACAGAGACACAGAGTCACAGAGGTACGGAATTTTATAGAAATTAGTAATCAATAATACATATTTGCAAAAAATTGTAAATATATTTATGTACGATTTCATATATCTGTATAATTAGTTCATCTTTCTCTGTGTCTCTGAGCCTCTGTGGCAAAATAAGTTACTTTTTGCAGGAACGCCATTAATTAAAACATACATGTTTTAGTTTCATAAAACCATATGCTGCGAAACTGCAAACTCAACTCTTTCTACTTAAAAAGATGTAATTATCAAAAAAAAGCTTGAAATAACATTGATATATTTTACACCATGTAAATAGAACAATGTTATAAAACATGTTTTACCAGTGGAGGCAATTATTGATGATTACCAAGCTTTCGAATCTTGAAGAATACCTGAAAAATCGCAAAGTGAAAGCCAGACTTGCTGTTGCAGGTGCAGAGGACAGCAATGTATTTGAAGCTGTAATAAATGCCAAAAAAACCGGATTTATCGATGTAACCTTTATTGGTGACCCGGAAGTTATAGAAAAAACCGGAATTGAGTCAGGATACGACCTTTCCGGAATTGAAATAATTGAAGAGAAAAATGACTTTAAAGCAGGTGAAAAAGCTGTTGCTCTTATACGTGATCAGAAGGCACAGATTCTCATGAACGGTCAGGAGACCTATCATGGAGCATCATTAATTACCAGGCCCCTTCTTGAAAAACAGGACAAAGTCATTAAAGGTAAAACCCTTTCCCATGTTGCTGTATTCGAACTTGAACATTATCACAAGCTGGTTGCTGTTACAGATGTTGCAATAAACATAAGTCCTGACTTAAACACTAAAGCTGATATTATAAGCAATGCTGTTTTTCTTATGAGACGATTCGGTATTGAAAACCCCAGGGTTGCTGTTCTTGCAGCTGTTGAGATAGTTAATGAAAAAATGCCTGCTACTATTCATGCGGCAATACTCTCAAAAATGGCGCAAAGAGGGCAGATAAAAAACTGTATCATTGACGGCCCCCTTGCCTTTGATAATGCAATCTCAAGAAAAAGCGCAATTCAAAAGGGGATCAATAGTGATGTTTCGGGAGAAGTTGACATTCTTCTTGCTCCTGATCTTGAAACTGCTTCAACACTATATCAGTCTTTTATTCTCTTTGCCAATGCAAAGGTTGCTTCAATTACTGTTGGCGCTATAGCCCCGATAGTACTTACAACTAAACTCGATTCACCTGAAACCAGATTAAACAGCATACTTCTTTCAGCCTGTACATACTGATACATCTGCTCACATAGATGAATAGTTAAGGAGATATAAAATGATAAAAGGACTCAAAGATATATTTGGAAGAAGCAGCAGCCTGAAAAAGAAAACAATGGTTGTAGCTGCAGCGCACGATGAGAATGTTCTTGATGCAGTATCAATTGCTCTGGAGAAAAACATTATTGACGCTATCCTGGTTGGGGACAAAGAGAAAATAATTGAGATTGCTGAAACTAATAATTATAACATCTCCTCATGTGAAATTATCGATGAAAAGGATACAACAGCTGCAGCAGTACTTGCTGTTAAGATTGTCCATGACGGTGCTGCCCAAATAATTATGAAAGGGAAAATTGAAACTGCCCCTTTTCTACGTCCCATACTTGCAAGAGATACCGGTCTACGGATAGGTGAGCTTTTATCTTCATTATCAATTTTTGAACTTAATGGATATCATAAAATTATCGGACTTACAGATGGAGGGTTAAATATAGCTCCTGATCTTAATGAAAAAGTCGGTATAATAAATAACGCGGTTAATTTTTTCAGAGGCATGGGAATAGAAAAACCTAAAATCGCAGTACTCGGTCCGGTGGAAAGAGTGAGAAGCAATATGAAATCCACAATGGATGGCGCCATGTTATCTAAAATGGCTCAAAGGGGGCAGATTGCAAACTGTATTATTGACGGCCCCTTATCTTTTGATAATGCCATTTCAAAAGAGAGCGCAGAATATAAGAATATAGACAGCGAAGTAGCAGGTGACGCTGATGTGCTTATAGCTCACAATATTGAAGTGGCTAATGTACTCTACAAATCCTTTGTCTATCTTGCGAAAGCAAGGCCTGCATCTGTTACAATCGGGGCCTCTGTGCCTGTTGTACTTACTTCAAGGGCAGACACGGATATAATAAAACTAAACAGTATTATTCTTGCTGCAAGTGTGGAGCTATAATTTTTTTAATAATACCAATGCATACTAATGGGGGAACAAATTTATGAAAGAAATAATCCTTACTATCAATCCAGGTTCAACATCAACAAAGATTGCAGTTTTCAATGGTGAAGAGTGTATATTTACTATAAACCTTAGCCACGGTGTTGAAGAGCTTTCGACGCTGCATACCTTTGAAGAACATTACGAGTTCAGGAAAAATATAATTATTCAGGAACTTGACAAGGCGGGGATATCAATTAACGACATTAAAATAATCGTAGGAAGAGGCGGTGTTATAAAACCCCTCCCCTCCGGTGTTTACGCGATAAATGATGCCATGAAAGAGGATATGAAAAAAGGTTGGGAAAATTCAAAACATGGAGCAAATCTGGCAGGCCTTATTGCAGAGGAGATGTCAAAAAATATTCCAGGGGCACGAGCCATGATTGCAGACCCCCCCATTGTTGATGAGCTTGACGATGTTGCCCGGTTAACAGGACATCCCGACTTTTCCAAAAGAACAATATTTCATGCTCTCAATCAGAAGGCTATATCAAGAAAACACGCGAATGAAAAAGGGGAGGTTTACGAAAATCTGAATCTCATAGTAGTTCACATGGGAGGCGGGATTTCTATCGGAGCGCACAGGAAAGGAAAAGTTGTAGATGTTAACAACTGCCTTGACGGAGACGGCCCCTTTTCCCCTGAAAGAAGCGGTTCCCTCCCTGTTGGTGATATAGTGAAACTATGTTTCAGCGGCACTGCTACCCACGAAGAGGTAAGGAAAAAACTTGTAGGCCAGGGAGGGATGATTGCATACCTGGGAACAAATGATGCAAGAGAAGTTGAACAGATGATCAGTGAAGGTAATAAAAAGGCTGAACTGGTTTATGAGGCAATGATCTATCAGGTCTCAAAAGACATTGGAGCCATGTTCACAGTACTTAAAGGGGAAGTTGACGCAATTCTCCTTACCGGGGGTATTGCATACAGCTCAAGGGTTGTGGAACGGATAAGGGAGAGAACCGGCAAGCTTGCTGAAATATATGTTTATCCCGGTGAAGATGAAATGGGTGCTCTTGCCATGAACGGCCTCCTTGTATTAAGAGGCAATGCTACGGTTAAAGAATATAAATAAATGAGGGAAAAATATTCAACAATCCTGTATCCGGATTAAAACCGCAGCAGGACTGTTAATTAACTATAACATGAATAATCAGGATATACCGGAAAAAATAAAAGAAAAGCTTTACCCGGCACTGCTGGAGTTATGCTCCAACAATGATTATCACCAGGTAAACATGAGAGAAATAGCCGCCCGGAGTGAAATAAGCCTGGGTACAATTTACAAATACTTCTCCTCCAAGCAGGAGATGGTTTTTACTGTTATTGATGAATCACTGGAAAAACTTAATGACAGGATTAAAACTCATGTTAAAGGGCTGGAGGATCCGAAGGAAATTTTCAGGAAGGTTTTCTGGGCTACCATGGATTTTTACGATCAGAACAATGGTGTGGCAATTACCGGTTTTATTACTGTACCTACTAAAACATGGATGGAAAAAAAAACCTACAGGCGTGACAGTACAGGGAAGGTCCTGGCTGAAATACTTGATGATGTGAAAAAGAAGGGTGGAATTAATACGGAGATACACATCCGTACTTTGAATCATCTATACTACATGTTCTGCCAGAGACATGTGCTTGTCTGGTATTATCATGGGAAGAAATGGAAGCTTGCAGATAAAATTTCAGACTTTTACGATCTATTCTGGCGTATAATAAAGCCTTAAACCGGATTTTAGGGATACAAAGGGAGTCCTTCATTGCTTTTCCCCCTGTCTACCCCGGGAGTACTTTGTCGCTTCGCTCGGGCGCACTGAAGGGGGCACTACTTATCTATTACCATTCTGAAAATATAATTGTTACCACTTCGATAACTATTACATTATACTGTTACGCAAATCTTTTGCAAGCTCAGCAGTAAAAAAAATGTTATAATACTTTGATTCATTTACTTGCTCAAAATTTAATTTTACGTGCCCCCTTTGGGGGACAGGGGGCTGACTTCAGAATATATGCAAACAAACAATATTATTACTTTCTCAAAAATTCGGGATGAGCCAGTAAACCTTAAAATTCGGGCGGGAGTTTATTTATATCTTCAAGTGTAAATACAGGCCCGTCTTTACATACAAAATATTTTCCGATATTACACCTTCCGCATTTTCCGAATCCGCATTTCATCCTGTTTTCCAGTGTAGTAAAAATAGTCTCAGGAGTAAAACCGAGATCCTGAAGAACCGGGAGTGTGAGCTTAATCATTATTGGAGGTCCGCATATAATCGCTATGGTATTATCACTTGAGGGAGCGGCCTTTCTGAGAATATCAGGAACATATCCCACTTCACCTCTCCAGAGAACAGATTTATCTGTATTATCAAGAGTTTTTATAAGCTTCACATCTTTCCGGTTTCCCCAATCTTCAAGCTCATGTTTATACACCAGATCCTCTTCAGTTCGTGCACCATAGAGTATTGTAACATCACCATATTTTTCTCTTTCATCAAGGGCAGTCCAGATAACGCATCTTACAGGGGCCAGTCCGATTCCACCTGCAATAAACAGAAGATTTTTACCCTCCCATTCTTCTACAGGGAAAACATTACCGTATGGTCCTCTGAATCCGATAACGTCACCTTCCTGCATTGCGGAAAGGGCTTTGGTTACACGCCCCACTCTCTTGAATGTACATTCAACATACCCATCCCTTGTTGGTGAGGAAGCGATACAGAAGGTACTTTCCCCTTCACCAAAAACAGAGTACTCGGCAAACTGGCCTGCTTTAAATGAAAAATTATTTCTTACCTCATCATCAACAAAAACGAGCCTGAAGGTTTTTGTATCCGGTGTTTCATCAATGATTTTATCAATTTTCGCCAGATATGGTCTGTATATATTTTTATCAGTCATTTCTTATATCTCCGAAATTGTTTTAAGATGATCAATAATATTCATGTCCGCAGGACACGATCTTGAACATCTGCCGCATCCTACGCAGCCGATAACTTTAAGCATATCGGGCTGATAGTAAAACTTATGCATAATACGCTGTCTCCATCTTTTGCTCTGAACACTCCGGGGATTGTGCCAGGAGGTGTGCAGGGTAAAATGGGAAAAACCGCAGGAGTCCCAGCATCTTATTCGTACACCTGTATGCGAAACAACCTCATCCTGAATATCAAAACATGTACATGAAGGGCATACATATGAACAGACACCGCACCCGAGACATCGCAGTGACTGATTGTAATAAATGGGATTATCAAATGATGATTCGGTCATCTTAAGAAGATTATCAAGATTAAACTTTTCAGCGACTTGAGCCAGATATTTCTCTTTTTCAACGCCATCTCCCGGTTTAACTTCACCCTTAAATGAACTGATAAGTTTTTCACCTCGATCTGATAATACCTCAGCCAGATATTCACTGTTACCTATATCAGTAAGAAGTATATCACTTCCCCATGTATCCCCCGGTGAAGAGCCTACGCTGGTACAGAAACAGTTCTTATCTGCTTCTATACAGCTGAGAGTAATTATAGTTGTCTGCTTGCGCCTGTTACTGTAAAAGATGTCATCATTGCCGTCTATAAACACCGCGTCAAGTATACCAAAGCTTTTCGCATCACATGGCCTGGTGCCGTAAACGATTGTAGGAACAGATGTATCCTTCTCATCTGTAATCCGGATATCTCCATCCTCAAAAGTATAATGAAGAATCTCCTCATACTTGGGGAAGACAGAAAATTTTGCCGACATTTCTGTCTGGATGTACTCGGTTACTATTTCATCCAGATTTTTAAGAACATCAAAAATAAGCTTTTCACCCCTTTTAACCGGTGCAATAATTCTTGCGCCCCTGTCCATTTCCCTGCTGAGCAATTCTGATATTATCTCATGTTTTATTATATATTTTTCTGCCATATTTATCTACCTGATAAAATTTTCTTTGTCATCTTTACTGAATGTAGCTAAAACAAACTGGTCATCGGGATTTTCTGCAGATATTACACCAAAATTTTTGTCGATCTCAACAATCAATTTCTGTGTAAGAAGATTGAGAGGTATATCCATTGGACATGCCCGTCTGCACTCCCCGCAATTGATGCATCTCCCGGCAAGGTGCATTGCCCTCATTATATGCCATTCAAGGTTACCCAGCTCGTGAGAAGGAACATGAACCCACTGAGGCTGATTACATTCAACTGTGCACCTTGTACAATAACAGAGAGGACAGCTTGCCCTGCATGCATAGCACTTGATGCAGGTTTCAAACTCCTTCATCCAGTAATCCCACCTCTCTGATACAGACATTTTTTCTATATCCGCCAGGTTGGCCCTGTCAGATTCTGAAAGCTCAACAGGTATAGTTTTTACAAATGATGCAAGATCTTCCAGGGTTTCAAATACCTTTATTTCATTTGAATCAGTTACACCTATAACAAGTATATTATCACCTTTGATCTGATTTTCAGCAGCAAGCTGTATAATACTTCGCATTATACTCGGTCTGGAAATAATAGCAACTCTGCCTGAATCATTAATATCTTTTTTCATCAGGTATACAGCAAGGTTTCTGTCACAATTTTCATCAAAAACAAGCTGATCCGCCTCTTCAGGTGTCCGGGCAAAAAAAGCGTGCACATATTCCCTTTTACCTGCAGCATAGCCTATAACCATACTCACCTTCCCTGATTCAAGCAGCTCACGGGATAGTGTTTTCAGTTCCTGAGATATCATACCGCAGCCTCCTCTTTAAACCAGATATGATCAAGTTTCTTAAATTCATTATATGGACCAAGCACTTTAATTTCATCTGTAAATGTATTTACAACATCTGCCCATTTAGCCCCTTCTGCTGCAGAAACCCAGGTAAAATAAATCCGGTTTATATCAAAACCTATGAAATCGAGAAGGGGTCTGAAAACCATCCATCTTCTGCGGGCATGGAAATTCCCCGATGTATAGTGACAGTCATTGGGATGGCATCCGGAAACAATAACCCCATCTGCCCCTTTCCCGAATGCCTTAAGAATGAGCATAAAATCCATTCTTCCTGTGCATGGGAATTTGATAATCTTAACATTGGAAGCATACTTAATTCTGCTTGTTCCGGTAAGATCAGCACCTGTATATGTGCACCAGTTGCAGACAAATGCAACAATTTTAGGTTCAAAGGAACTGCTGTTTTCATTCATGCTGGTTTCGCCGCTCATATTGCCATCACCTCCGCAAAAATCTGTTCATTAGAATAGCCCTGAATATCAATTGATTTGCTCCGGCAAAGAGCTACACAGGTACCACACCCCTGGCATAGACCAGGATTAACCCTTGCCACAACTTTAATGACAGAACCATCCCTTGCCGTAATTTCCTCTTTTTCTATAGCATTATAAGGGCAGGCATGAATACACTTAAAACATCCGACACAGGTGGTGTATACCGGAGCGGGGAGCCTGTTAATAAATGCTATCATCGGTTCTCTAACCAGTTCATCCTGAGAAAATAAAATCATCACTTTGGCTGCAGTTCCGGAAGCTGAAGCTACAGTTTCCGGAATATCCTTTGGAGACTGACATGCCCCTGCCACAAAAATACCCGCTGTATTTGTATCAACAGGCCCGAGTTTCGGATGGGCCTCTGAAAAAAACTGGTGTCTGTCATAACTTACATGAAGTTTCTGGGCCAGATCTGAAGCACCGTCATTTGCAACACCTGCTGAAGCAAGAACCACCATATCAGCCTTAATCTCAACAGGCCTGTGCCCCATGAGAGTATCAGCACCCTTTACAATAAGCTTACCCTCTTCCTCATAAACCCTGGAAACACGGCCCCTTATATACTCAACCCCATCCTCTTCAATGGCTCTGCGCACAAACTCATCATAATTCTTCCCCGCAGCCCTTATGTCCATATAGAAAACATAAGCCTTCCCATGATGAACTTTATGTTTGTAAAGCATTGCATGCTTTGCCGTATACATACAGCAGATTTTGGAACAGTATTCCCTCTCCTTGAGCGGGTCACGGGAACCGGCACATGCAATAAATACAACAGTTTCAGGAACCTCTCCGTCAGATAATCTGCTGATTACACCTTCGGTGGGACCTGAGGCTGAAGCAAGCCTTTCAAACTGAAGTCCATTTATAACATCCTTATATCTTCCATAGCCGTATTCAGGAAAAGCGGAAGTATTTAAAACATCAAAACCTGTTGCAAGAACAATAGCCCCAACCTCAACTTCAATGAATTCATCCTTCTGCTCAAAATCGATGGCTTTTACTGTACATACTTTTTCACAAACCCTGCAGACCCCTTTTTGGAAGTAATTACAATTCTCCCTGTCTATAACAGGCTTATTCGGTACAGCCTGGGGAAATGGAACATAAATAGCTGTTCTGCTTCCGAGACCTGTGTTAAACTCACTGGGAATTTTCTTTACAGGACATTTCTGCGTACAGAGTCCGCAGCCGGTACATTTATCATTATCAACATAACCTGCTTTTCTTTTTATAGTTGCCTTAAAGTTCCCGATAAATCCCTCAATACTCTCCAGCTCCGAATAGGTGTAGAGAGTAATATTTGGATGCTGCGCAACATCCACCATTCTTGGTGTAAGAATACACTGCGAGCAGTCCAGTGTGGGGAATGTTTCTGAAAGCTGAGACATATGCCCCCCGATAGAAGGGTCGCGCTCAACCAGGATAACCTTATACCCGGCATTGGCAATATCAAGACTTGCCTGTATACCTCCAATCCCGCCGCCGATTACAAGGGCAGTCCTTGTAACAGGAACTTTTATCGACTGAAGCGGCTGGTTCTTCTTAACTTTCTCAGTAATAATCTTAACAAGGTCAGCAGCCTTATCTGTTGTTTTAGCCGATTTTTCATGTACCCAGGAGCAGTGCTCCCTCAGGTTAGCCATCTCGCATAGATACGGGTTAAGCCCCCCTTCAGCACATGCTCTTCTGAAAGTCGGCTCATGCATCCTGGGTGAGCAGGCTCCAACAACAACGCCAGTAAGATTATGCTCCTTAATTGCCTGCTTAATAAGATTCTGTCCAGGATCGGAACACATATACTTATAGTCTGTACTGTAAACAACACCCGGGATATGAGAAGAGACTTCTGCAACTTTTTCCACATCCACTGTGGCACTGATATTTTCACCGCAATGGCAGATAAAAACTCCAATTCTTGACATCTAAACCTCCACTTCCAGAGCCGGGGCACCTTCACCTGCCGCCCTGACAATCGGATCCGGCTTAAGGTTCACTTTTACCAGATGGCGATGAAGGCCCAGCTTTTTAAAATCAAGACCAAGAGCAAGTCCAATGGCCTGTGTAATATATAAAACCGGAATTTCAAATTTCCTGTTTGCCGCTTTTTCAATCGCCGGTCTTCTCATGTCCAGGTTGGAATGACACATGGGACAGGCAACAATAATCGCTTCAGCACCGCGGTTTACCGCGTCATTTATAATTTTTGCTGAGAGTCTGCCCACAATATCTGTTCTGGAAACAGAAAAACCAGCTCCGCAGCACTCAACCTTAAATGCCCAGTCAAGAGGACGTGCACCAGCTGCTTCCAGTATCCCCTCCATAACCAAAGGGTCTTCATGGCGGTCAATCCCCACAAGATCCCTGGGCCGTGAAAGAAGACAGCCGTAATATGATGCTGTGGCGAAATTAAAGGGATTTGTAACTTTTGAACTTATATCCCCGGCAGATATTCCTGAAAGTACATCAAGAATATTTACAGGAATTGCCTTCCCTGTATAATCCATATCTATGGCTTTTGAAATTCTATCTTTCAATTCGTTATCATTTAGAAGTTCTTTTCTTGTCCCTGCAAGTCTGCTGAAACATGCTGCACAGGGTACAAGGATTTGATCAAGCCCCTCACGTTCCGCTATGGCAAGAATCCTTGCAGGAAGAGCCAGTGCAAGTTCATGATTGAGATTGTGAGCTGCAGTTGCGCCGCAGCAGTTCCAGTCCGGAACCTCAACAAGCTCTATCCCGATTGCCGGGGCAAGTGCTCTTACTGATTCATCATATTCACGTGCTGTACCGGGCAGAGAACACCCCGGATAATAACCGATCCTTATCATTATTCCCCCCTCTTTTCCAGCCGGGTATTTTTGAAAATATTTCTAATCCCCGTACGGTCTTTTATGCTGTGCGGCAGAAGAGAAAGCTTCCCCTTTAAAAACAATCCCGGCGCAGTAAGAAGATCCTGGAAGAGATCACGTGTTCTCAATTTATAAAGCCCTATTAATCCAACCTCATATAATCGCCCGGTATACTTTATTGAATCAAGAAATGACCTGTGAAAAGCCAAAATTTTTTTTGCCCCGGGATTAACCATATTAAGCCTTACAGATTCCTGTCTTAAAAAATCTGTTACTGCTGCTATGCTTACTTTTTGCGGACATCTGGAAGCGCACATCTCACATGATAGACAAAGCCAGATGCTCATTGAACGGAGCACTGCATTTCTATCAGCCTCATTATCAGTCTGGAGCATTCTTATTATCATGCTTGGCGGGAAATCCATATCCTCTGCAACAGGGCAGCCTGCTGAGCATTTACCGCACTGATAGCAGTTCAATATACTCTCACCTGTACTGTGTTTTATCTGAGATGAATATGAATCATTATGATGATCATTTACATGGTTCATTCTATCACCCTTAGTTTTCTTTTTTCCGGAATAATTATCCCTATGGGAATATGCTAAACAAGAATTTAGATATTTTAACGAAATATTTTACATGAAACAAACTGTCAAGTGAATGTCTTTTTTTAATATTTTTTTTTCTCAGCCCCTCTGAAAAAATTTTTCTTTGCCGGTTTACTCTTACTATATGTAAAAAAAATATTCATTTTCACACATGTGCTCATCTTGAAATATAAAAAATATTAACACAATGACTGATAATTCGGAAAACTTAATTAAGTGATGCAACAACAGGGATCTGGCCTGGCATTCGGATATGAAAGACTGATTCAACCGATAAGCAGAAAAAAGAAAATGATTTTGCAGAAATCAATAGCTAACCACGCTATAACCAATCCAAAGTATTGATTGACAAAATAGGCACTTTTAATTCATCATTAAAAGTAGAAATTATCTTAATTTATCACTATGTTTTAACTGGATGAAAAATAAAAACCTGATGGAGAATAAAAATGAGTTTTATGAAAGATATTAAACGCTCTTTTCTGAAATACAGCGAAAAGGTTGTAAATAAGACCGACAACCTTACACGGATAGCAAAGCTTAACATCGAAATAAAAAAAGCCATGGCTGCAATTGATGAGAGAAAAACAAAAATTGGTGATGCTGTACTTCAAAAGCATGAATCAAATGCAGATTCTATCATGTTCAAAGATAGTGAAATCTCCGGAGATCTTGAAGAAATTGATAATCTTAAAATTAAAATCAATGAACTGAAAACATCTCTTGAAGAAGTTAAAAAGAAAAAGGAACCATCCGAAGTTTTTGATGAAACAGATGAATCCGGGGAAGAAAAAGTATAATTATGCCAGTATCAATAAAAAAAATTATTTCAACAATAGAGTCTATGCCGGATGTTTTCACCAGAAAAGCTCTTACTGATATTATTGTAAGACCGGAAGATGAAAAACCGGTAAAAAATAATACAGGCAAAAAAAAGAGCGTATACCGCCCCCAGAAGGATATCTCCAAAATAGAAGAAACCCTAACCGCCCTTGCTGCACTGGGATACCTTGAAAAAGGGAAAAAAGTTTTCCGCAAACAGGGGTCTCTGGAATTTGAAGGGGGTATTAAGCTGAACTCTTCGAAAGATGCTATTGCTGAATATAATGGGAAAGATATTATCATAAGCAGAATCGATTCAAATTCAGCACAGAATGAAGACCATGTGCGTATAAAAATCTACGATTACAAAAAAGGATTCTTCTACGGAAAGGTTACGGGAATTTCCAGAAGAAAAAAAACCCTTCATGCTGCTAAAGTTGAGAGGAAATCGGGGGGGAGCGCCATACTCTCTCTCCTTGACACTCCGGCTGATATGGAAGTTATATGCCAGAAGCCTGTCAAAGAAATAAATGCAGGGGATTTTGCGATCATTTCCCTTACAGGAAAAACTATATCCGGGAGACGGGACTGCAGAATTATGCAGACATTCGACAGAGAAAACGAAGAGTTTGATTTTCTCCGCATTAAGCTGAAACACACCCTCCCTGATGCATACACCGGAAAACTTGAGGAAATTAGCCCTGAAGAACTGATACCTGAAGATGAATTAAAAAACCGTAAAGACTACACAAAACTATTCACAGTCACCATTGATGGCGAAACAGCCAAGGATTTTGATGACGCCATATCTATAAAGGCGGGCAGAAACAGCACAAAGCTTTATGTACATATTGCGGATGTCTCCGCGTATGTAGCCATAGGGTCAGAGCTTGACCAGGAAGCTTTTAAACGCGGAACAAGCTATTATCTTGGAAGCAAGGTAATCCCCATGCTCCCTGAAGTAATATCAAATGAAAGCTGCTCTCTAAAGGAGACTCAGAAACGATTTACCCTGACAGCTGAGATTATTTTTGACAGCAGCGGAAATATGACAAAATTTGAAGCTTACCGGGGAATAATAAAAGTCAACAAGCGCCTTACTTATGAAAAGGCTGATGAGATTCTCGGGAAAAGGGGCTTCGGGTCCCTTAATGCGAATCTTAAACAGATGTACCTTCTTGCAAAGACGCTAAACAAAAAACGGAGCAGCCAGGGGAGACTTGACCTTAATCTTACAGACCAGGAAATAATCTATGACGGCGACAAACTAAAAGAGATACGTTTCGCTAAAAGGCTCAGAAGTCACATGCTGATTGAAGAATTGATGCTGAGCGCAAATGAGGCTGTTTCACGCTTCATCAAAGAGAAGGAGATTCCCTCTCTTTACAGGGTACATGAAAAGATAAGTGATGACAACAATGAGTCTCTGAAAAAATTTATGAAAGTACTCGGTATCAAAGTCCCATTAAAAAAAGGAGCAGCCCTCAATCTTCAGGAGGTACTGCATAAAGTGGCTGGAGAGCCTTATGAGCAGGTTGTGAGCCTTGTAATATTAAAATCGATGATGCAGGCATTTTACGGGCCTGAACCACTGGGTCATTTCGGACTGGGTTTTACAGACTACACACATTTTACCTCACCCATAAGAAGATATCCCGACCTTGTTGTTCACAGATGCCTCAAGTCAATTATTGACTCATCACCCCCTCCATATACCATGCCGGAGCTTCTGGAAATAGGTGAAAAGTCCTCAATAATGGAAAGGATTGCCCAGAAGGGGGAACGTGACCTCATAAAAATTAAATCGTGCCGCATACTGAAGGATAGTGTGGGCATGGAGTTTGAAGCAGTGATAAGCGGGATGACAAAATTCGGCCTATTTATTTCTCTCATAGATATGCCCATTGAAGGAATGATACCCCTGAAAAATATGAGAGATGACTATTATATTCTTAATGAAGAGGAGTATACTGTTACCGGTAAAAGGTCGAACAAGGTATTCAGACTTGGAGACAAACTTAAAGTGAAACTTGTTAAGGCTGAGATTGAAACATTGAGAATCGATTTTGAACCGGCGAGGACTCCACGGAGAAAATGAATTTCGTAATACATTATCACAGTACTGAAACAGATCATTACGATTTTATGATTGAGAAGGAAGACACACTCTTAACATGGCGCTTAGAATTAGATGATTACAAAAAAATGCTCAATGGGGAAACAGCTTCCGCACTGAGCATTCAGGACCACGACAGAAAGTATCTCAATTACCAGGGGCCTGTCAGCTGCGGGCGCGGACATGTGAAGCTGATTGATTCAGGTAAATATAAAGTAATCAGTAACAATATTTTTCTTCTCCATGGAGATATTGTTTCAGGAAACCTTGCCATAGAAGCAGGGAATGAAGGTAAAGATAGATTTACACTGACACCTGGAACCATGAAAGATCACGAATAAACAATTTATAAAAGGATAAAATTTAACAATGAAAAATGCTGCAATCATCGGAGCTACCGGTTTCGGCGGTCTTGGTCTTATAGACCTTTTAACATCACATCCTGAGATTAACATAAAAGTACTTGCCGCCCTTGATCATGGAGAAAGTATTTCAAAAATGTATCCTCACCTCCGAGGGATCTGCGATTTAATGGTAACAGATCCGGAAATGACCGATCTTGACAATATTGACATTGCTTTTCTTGCAACCCCCGATCAGGTGGGGATGAAAATAATCAGAAAATTTTATGAACGGAATATTCCTGTAATAGATTTCAGCGGTGATTTCAGGTTCAGCAATATTGAAGATTATAAAATCTATGCTGCCAACAAGGGCATGTCTGCTGAACACAGTGCCCCTGAATTACTTGCTGAATCAGTTTACGGACTCCCTGAAATAAACAGGGACCTGATAAAAACAGCACCAATTATAGGGAACCCGGGCTGTTTTGCAATGGCAATGATTCTTGCTCTGCTCCCCCTCTCTGAAGCAGGAGGGATTGACTCCGACACAATCATCTGTGACGGCAAAACAGGTGTATCTGGTGCAGGGATTAATCCCGGCCAGGCCAACTCCTATCCTCTCCGATATGAAGCTGCAAACTCATACAGAGAGGGGAAACACCAGCATCTGGTTGAAGTGGAAAATATCATAAGCAGGTCATGCGGCACGGATAAAAAAATATTTTTTGTTCCCCAGATAATCCCCATGAACAGGGGTATTATTGTAACAACATATGCTGACATTAAAGACAGCTATACTGATGAGTCTCTTTACTCACTATACAGTAATTACTATAAAGAATCCCCCTTTGTATTTGTTTCACACACCTCACCTCCAACATCAGAGGTAAGGGGAACCAACAGGTGTGTAATCCGGGCCATTCCTGACAAGCGCACAGGTAAAGTAGTAATCGTTTCAGTAATTGACAACCTTATAAAAGGGCAGTCAGGTAACGCAGTTCAGAACGCTAACATAAGACTCGGTTTTGATGAAAATACCGGTCTCAATATTACACCCCTTTATCCTTAAATTCGATTGACATATATGGAAAAAATGTTTATATATCTCATTCTTTCGAAGAATTTATCAGTTCAATTTTTTTTAAAAATCAACAATTTCAGGCGCCGGGATAAATAATGTCAAAAAGAATAAAAAAAGGAATAGTTGCTTCACCTGGGATAAAAATAGGTAAAGCCTTTGTATTTCATGGAAATGAAGTCAAAATCCCCATGTATGAAATAAGCAGTGATAAAATCGATGAAGAGCTGACAAGATTTGAAGATGCACTGGCAAAGACAAAAAATGAAATTATAGAAATTCAGAATAAAATTGCAAACGAAGAATTCAAAGATCTGGCTGAAATTTTTTCAACGCATCTTATGGCCCTTGAAGATCCCATCTTCACCGGCAGAGCAAGGAAAAAAATCCGCCAAGATAAAAAAAACGCTGAATGGATAATAAACGAAATATCTATTGATCTTATAAATACCCTCAGCAAAATTGATGACGAATATCTTAAAGAGCGGATCATCGATATTTCCGACATCAATAAAAGGCTTATCGGGAATCTTCAGAAAAATGACAGAACCTTGATGTCCGACATTAAAGAGGATGGAATAATATTCGCACCGGACATTACACCTTCAGAAACAGCACTCCTCAACAGAAATCATGTAATGGCTTTTGTCACTGATCATGGGGGAAAGACCTCACATACCGCAATTATGGCACGATCTATGGATATCCCGGCCATTGTAGGAATGGATGATATTACATCATACGTTAAGACCGGAGATCTGGTTATTGTTGACGCCCTTCATGGTGAAATAATCATTCATCCCACTGAAGATGAAATTGCCGAATACATGAAATACCAGAAGGATGTGCTTGAGCTTGAGAGGGAACTTGCAAAGCTTACCAGTCTTCCATCCAGGACACTCGACAATGAGGAGATAGGTATTTTCGGCAACATCGAAATTCCGGATGAAATGGAAATTATTAAATCTCATGGCGCCCAGGGGGTTGGACTTTTCCGTTCAGAATTTCTTTTTTTAAACAAAGACCTCCCTGATGAGGAGGATCAATACAGACAATTCAGAAAAGTAATAGATTTTTTCTCACCCTTCCCGGTTACTATTAGAACACTTGATTTCGGCGGGGACAAAATATACAGCTTTATAAAAACTCAGATGGAAATAAATCCATTCCTGGGATGCCGCTCCATAAGATTCAGTTTAAAGAATCCTCATCTCTTAATTACACAGCTCCGTGCCATATTAAGAGCAAGTGCTCATGGAGCTGTTCAAATTATGTTTCCCATGATATCCACTTTAGATGAGCTGCTTACAGTAAAAAAATATCTTACAGAAACGATGCAGCAGCTTGAAAAAGAAGGTATACCCTTTGATAAAAATATTCCAACCGGGATAATGGTTGAGGTTCCCTCTGCGGTTATAACCGCGGATATTCTTGCCGGCCACGTCGATTTCTTTTCTGTTGGAACCAATGACCTGGTACAGTATATCCTTGCAGTTGACAGGGGTAACGAAAAAGTTGCAGACCTCTACAACCCCCTTGATATTTCAGTGCTTAGATACCTTAAAAAGATGTCGGATATATCAAAGGAATACTCAGTGCCCATATCAATATGCGGTGAAATTGCCGGAGAACCTAATTACACAATGCTCCTTCTCGGCCTGGGCTACAGAAATTTCTCCATGAGTTCCAAGTATATGTATCAGGTTAAAAAAATTATACGCTCTGTAAAAATTGAGGAGTGTGAGAAACTGGCAGCAAAACTCCTCTCCATGCAGTTAACAGGTGATATAGAAAAGGAGCTGGATAGCCAGATGAAAAGCAGGTTCCCGGACATTATCTTCTAATGAAACTGTACAAAGACCTGGCTGAATATTATTTCGCCATTGAATCAGAACACAGGAAAGTTGAAGATGATATAAATCTGGTAAAATCATTCCTGGCCGATTTCATGAACCCTTCAATCCTGGACCTTGGATGCGGTACCGGTGAGCATCTGAACTTTTTAAAGAACAGCACCTCTACCTGCATCGGGATTGATAACAGCATTGAGATGCTTAATATTGCAAAAAAGAGATTCCCTGAAAAAATTGAGTTTATCCGCAAAAACTTCCGGAACTTCGATTTTTATAATGAATTCGATGTGATAATTTCTCTATTCGGATCCATGGTTTATCTTGTCAATGACAAAGACGTGGATACTTTTTTCTGGAATACATGGAGAGCACTGAAACCGGGTGGTATTGGAATATTTGAAGTATGGAATTCCATACCTGTAAAAAAAATCAGGAGTAAGCCGGTTTCCCTTGTAAGCAAACTGCAATATAAAGATACACTCATTGAAAGGGAACGGGGTTTTGAATTAATTGAAGATTCCACAAGAACTATTGCTGAAGTCAAATACAGATACCATCTCCATAGGCCGGATGGAACTGAAGTAATCAATGATACACATATTATGCGCGCCTTTGAACTGAATGAAATTTTAAAATTTATAAAAGAAAACGGTCTTATTGTAAAAAATATATACGCAAACTCTCTCAAAGAACCATTTAATGAAAACTCCAATAAAATTCTGATAATCTTCACTAAAGTTTTATAAATAAACGGTAGCAGTATAATTTCAGGGATTGTGTCATTCCCGGGAGATTCCATATTTTTTCAGAATAATTTATTAAAATAAAAATACCCTGCCGTTTAGACAGGGTATTTAAAAATTTCTATTTCTATAATTAACTACATGGTAACAGGTTTGTCACCTGCAACAGTGTCCTGAATATCTATTTTCCATTCATCAAAAGTCTCTTTCCACCTGTTGTAAAGATCTTTAGTTGTATTAAGATCCTTAAAGAATTTATCGGGGCTCTCCAGAGCAAGAAAGAATACCTCTGTTACAGTTGAAACAGGATGAAAAATCATGCTTTCCCTAACATACTCAGGAATTTTATAAAGATCCTTGAAATTCTCCTTCGGGATAATAACATGTTTAATCTGTGCCCTGTGAGCAGCAAGAACCTTTTCCTTAACTCCACCGATTGGTAAAACCTTACCGCGCAGTGTGATCTCACCTGTCATAGCAACATCACGGCGTACAGGTATTTTACTGTAAAGGGATGCCATAACTGTTGCCATTGTAATACCGGCAGATGGCCCATCCTTTGGTATTGCCCCTTCAGGAACATGAAGGTGTATATCAAAATTTTTAAAGACTTCCTCGTCAATATTAAAATACTGCTGATTGGACCGGATAAACGTATATGCCGCCTGGGCGGATTCCTGCATAACCTCGCCAAGCTTACCTGTAAGCTTAAGGTCGCCTTTACCTTTTATAAGTGATGCCTCCATATTAAGGATTTCACCGCCAACTTCAGTCCAGGCTAACCCTGTTGCAAATCCGACTTCACTCTCTTCCTCTTTTACCCCATACTTATATCTGGTGGGGCCAAGATATTTCTGAACAATCTCTTCATCAATTATCTTCTTAAAGTCATCTTCATTTTCTACAGCTTCCCTTGCCACCTTTCTGCAGATCTTTGCAATCACCCTTTCAAGACTCCGCACCCCTGCTTCACGGGTATAGTGCCTTATTACATAAAGCATAGACTCTTCAGAAAAGTCTATATTTTCAGGTTTAAGGCCGTTTTCCTCAATCTGCTTATTAAGCAGGAAGTCAATTGCAATTCGAAGCTTTTCAGGTTCAGTATAGCTTGAAAGTTCAATAATCTCCATCCTGTCCTGAAGCGGAAGAGGTATATTGTGCTGCACATTGGCAGTAGTAATAAACATTACATCTGAAAGATTATATGCGACTTCCATGTAATGGTCTATGAATGCGTTGTTCTGTTCAGGGTCAAGAACCTCAAGAAGTGCTGATGAGGGATCCCCTCTGAAATCCATGGACATCTTGTCAATCTCATCAAGAAGTATAACAGGATTTACTGTTCCGGCTTTTTTCATCATCTGAATGATTCTTCCAGGAAGCGCGCCCACATATGTTCTTCTATGCCCTCTTATTTCAGCTTCATCCCTTACCCCGCCAAGTGACATGCGCACAAATTTTCTGTCAAGTGCACGGGCAACTGACCGGCCGAGAGATGTTTTACCCACACCGGGAGGACCCACAAAGCAGAGAATGGGGCCTTTAAGCTTTTTAGAAAGCTTATTAACAGCTATATATTCAATGATACGCTCTTTAACCTCTTCAAGGCCATAATGGTCCCGATTGAGAATATCAAAGGCTTCATCAATTTTTTTAATATCCTCTGTCTTCTTCTGCCATGGCACATCACGAAGCCACTCAATATAGTTTCTCACAACAGCAGATTCTGCTGACATGGGGGGCATTTTTTCAAGACGCTTAAGCTCCTGATTAACCTTAGCAAGAGCCTCTTCGCTCATCCCGGCTTCTTCTATAGACTTTTTAAGTTCAACTATTTCGTCTACTTCACCCTCACCCTGGCCAAGTTCCTTCTTTATAACTTTCATCTGTTCATTGAGATAATACTCTTTCTGGGTCTTCTCCATCTGCTTACGGACCTGACCCTGAATCTTTTTTTCAATATACATTACTTCAATTTCGCCATTTATAAGCTCAATAAGACGGTTGATTCTTTCAATGGCACTCCCCTGATCGAGAAGAGACTGTTTATATTCAACTCTCATCTCAATGTGGGAAGCAACAACATCTGTGAGCTGGGAAATATCTTCAATAGTTTCAGCTGATGTCAGCGCTTCTCTGGGTACTTTTTTGTTCATTTTTATATATTTTTCAAAAACATCAAGAAGAGCCCTTTTATAACTCCCATTATCAATACTGTTTTCTATCTGTCTTTCTATTCTCTTTATACCTGTTTCCGCATAGTCCCCTTTGTCTTCATAATCGGAAACGTAGCACCTGGATATCCCCTCTACAAGAACCTTGATTGTTCCATCAGGGAGTTTCAGAAGCTGAAGTATTTCCGCCACTGTACCAACATCGTAGAGATCCTCTCTTTCCGGAGATGAATTCTGAGCATCCTCCTGCGTGAGAAGAACAATAAGTCTTTCTTCTTTCATTGCTTTATCAAGAGCTGCTACCGATTTTTCTCTCCCGACAAAAAGAGGTATTACCATATATGGGAAAACCACCACATCCCGTAAAGGGAGAAGAGGATACTTTTTATCGAAATTTATTACTTTATTTGTCATTATTTCCCCTGAAGAATGATTATGCTGTTTTTTCCTTTTTATTATACTTAATAACAGGACCTTTCTTTTTCAAGACCATATCTTTTGTTATTACTATCTTCTGAATTTCTGTGTTTGACGGGATATCGTACATCAAATCAAGCATTAGAGTTTCCAGTACAGATCTGAGCCCTCTGGCGCCGGTTTTTCTCTCCATTGAAATTGTAGCAATCTCTACAATTGCATCTTCCTCAAACTCAAGTTCAATATCTTCAAAATCAAATATTTTCTGATACTGTTTTATTAGTGAATTTTTAGGCTCTTTTAGAATCTTCACAAGAGCATCCCTGTCAAGTTCATGAAGATGGGCAATAACAGGAACCCTCCCTACAAATTCAGGTATGAGACCGTACTTGATAAAATCTTCAGGTGAAAGATGCAGGGCAATATCAGTCTTTTCAATCTCTTTACTGGACTGAATCTTTGCGCCAAAACCCATGGACTTATTCCCTATCCTGGCCTGCACAATCTTATCCAGGCCGATAAATGCTCCGCCGAGAACAAATAGAATATTCTTGGTATCTATTGAAATAAATTCCTGATGAGGATGCTTACGCCCCCCCTGTGGAGGCACATTAGCAGTAGTCCCTTCAATCATTTTAAGAAGAGCCTGCTGCACCCCTTCACCGGAAACATCTCTTGTTATTGAAGGATTTTCAGATTTTCTTGAAATTTTATCAATCTCATCTATATAGATAATCCCGATTTCAGCTTTCTTAATATCGCCGTCAGCATTCTGAATGAGCCGAAGGAGAATATTCTCAACATCCTCCCCCACATAACCAGCCTCAGTTAATGAGGTAGCATCAGCAATGGCGAAAGGAACTTTCAGAAACCTTGCAAGAGTCTGGGCAAGGAGTGTTTTACCTGAACCTGTGGGCCCGGCAAGAAGAATGTTGCTCTTTTCAAGTTCCACGTCATTTTTAGAAATATTTCTGTTTGAAAAAATTCTTTTATAATGATTATAAACAGCAACTGCGAGTATTTTTTTTGCATCATCCTGACCGATTACATACTGATCAAGAACTTCCTTAATATCCCGGGGCTTTGGAAGAGTATCAAAACTGCTGTCAAACTCATACCCCGCTTCCTCTACTAATATTTCATTACAAAGCTCTATGCATTCGTCGCAGATATAAACATCAGGACCTGCAACAAGTTTCTTTACTATTTCCTGACTTTTGCCGCAAAATGAACACAAAAGCGGATTTTCCTGTTGATCCTTCTTTTTTACACTCATAATTCCCTCTACTTTTCTACTCTTTCAACGACCTTGTCAATCAGCCCGTAAGCAACAGCGTCAGGAGCAGTCATAAAATTATCCCGATCCATATCCTTCTCTATAATGCTGACGTCTTTCCCGGTATGCCTTGAATAAATTTCATTCAGGGCTTTCTTTACCTTCCCGATTTCCCGGGCGTGTATTTCAATGTCAGATGCCTGCCCCTGAAATCCGGCAGAAGGCTGATGAATCATAATCCTTGAATTTGGAAGAGCTGACCTCTTCCCCGGAGCCCCTGCCATTAGAAGCAGGGAACCCATAGATGCAGCCTGCCCGATACATATAGTGGCAACATCTGCTTTAATATACTGCATTGTATCATATATTGCAAGTCCTGATGTTACAACTCCGCCAGGTGAATTTATATACAAAAATATATCTTTGTCAGGATCTTCTGCCTCAAGAAAAAGAAGCTGTGCAATAACCAGGCTTGAAATATGATCATCAATAGCCTCACCCAGGAAAATTATCCTGTCTTTCAAAAGTCTTGAAAAAATATCATAGGAGCGTTCGCCCCTGCTTGTCTGCTCTACAACTATAGGTACGAGACTCATTAATTATTACCTCAATTATTTATTTTCTCTAACGGATGGGAAATTAAAACAAATACACTTCATATTAGTAGTTTTATCGGCCTTACTGTTAAATAAAATTCAACTAAAATCGATTTATTTTTTAATCGCTACTGTCCCATCTTCTTTTTAGCAAATTCATCAAGAGGAATTGACTTAAGCTTCTTAACAGAAGCATTATCATAAATGAATTCCATTGTGCTGTCAAGACGAAGGTCATTTTCAATTGAAGATCTGCTGTTATTCTGATCTATAAGAGCCAGGATCTCTTCTATGCTTTTCCCCATGGATTTTGAATATTTTTCTACTACCTCATTAAACTTCTCTTCAGAGGGGTTAATCTCTTCTTTCTTTGAAATTTCTGAAAGTATAAGTGTGTTTCTGATAGTTTTATGAGCCTCTGCTCTCATCTGATTTCTGAATTCTTCAGGATCGAGCCCCACAACCTGGGCAAACTGATCAATACTTTCCGCCTTATATCCTACCCTCTCCTGAGTTTTTTCAAAAAGTGAATACATTTCATTGAGAACCATACTTTCAGGGATATCAAATGTACTGGACTCAGCAATTTTTTCAATTAATGCATTTCTAACATCAGTAGAGATGCGGTTGTTGACAAAATTTGAGAGATATTCCCTTGTTTTACTCTTCATATCCTCAAGTGATTCATAACCTGCACTTACAGCAAACTCGTCAGTAAGCTCCGGCAGCTTTACAAGACTGATCTCCGCAATTTTTACCATGTATGTTACAGCCTGACCAGCGAGATCTTTTATATAATATGACTCAGGGTAATCGATTGTAACCTCTTTTTCATCATCAGCCTTTAAACCAAGAAGATGCTTATCAAGGGTATATTCATCCTTGCTTTTACCTACAACTATGGAATATTCTCTATATTCAATCCCTTCTGCAAGTGCCGGATCAACATTGTCTGTTCTTTTGAGCTTAAATTTTACAAGATGGCCATTCTCTACTGCTGCAGACAGATCTTCAACAGGCACAGTTTCAGCAGCCCTTTCTCTCATTGTATTAATTTCAGAATCAATATCCGCGTCAGTTATTTCACAGGACATCTCTTCAACTTCCAGACCCTTATATTGTCCAAGTTCAGCAGTTGGAATAAGTTCAAAAAAAGCTTTATATATGAAAGGCTGATCCCTGAAAACCTTATCATAATGAATCTTCGGTTCCATAATAGGTATAAGCTCTTTCTCTTTTACTGCGTCAAAAACGGTTTTCCGGGCAAGATTCTCTGCCACCTCTCCGTCAGCATATTCTTTGAACTTTGCTTCAACCATGGGAAGCGGGGCTTTCCCCTTTCTGAATCCGTCAACTTTGGCATTTTTTCTTATTTTTTCAAGAACCTGCTTATATTCCAGTTCAACTGTTTCAACAGGTATTTCGATTTCAAGCTCAACAATAGCGTTCTCATGCTTTTTTTCACTTAGAATATTCAATGTCCTATACCCCTTCCTTAAATAATTCGGATTTATTCACATTATTGTCTATATTAATTTTAACATAGTTTCCCAGCAATGTATATCATTTTAAACTATAAATTAATAATAAGTACATGCGTCAAACATTTTTTCCGATTATGTCTTTTTTATAAAATGATTAAGAAGATACTGAAACGCAGAAAATTTTAAAATTCACCTTTGCCGGATCTCTTTTTTCAGATCAGGGTGAAATCAGGGCACAAAAAAAGACTGTTGTTGAACAGCCTCCTTTTTTGATAAATATGAGCGGGAAACGGGATTCGAACCCGCGACGTCAACCTTGGCAAGGTTGCACTCTACCACTGAGTTATTCCCGCGCTTTAAACTTTGCGAGCGAAGGGAGTCGAACCCCCACACCTTTCGGCACTAGATCCTAAGTCTAGCGTGTCTGCCAATTCCACCACGCTCGCTTGAGACGAGTGTTATATTTATTTAAGGGCGATTTAATGCAAGTAAATTTTATTTTCATGCTAAAAAAAATTTCAAAGATGAAAAAATCTTTACAAAAACCTGGTGCACCAGCCAACTAAAGAAATGAATGAGCTTGAAGTTTTACATGAAGACAATCATATTATAGTGGTGAACAAACCTGCCGGACTCCTGAGCCAGGGGGATGCAACTGACAGGCCCTCCCTGCTTGACATATTAAAAAAATATATTAAAACTGAATACAGTAAACCGGGGAAGGTTTTCCTCGGCCTGGTCCACAGACTTGACAGACCGGTTTCCGGCCTCATGGTCTTTGCGCGCACTTCCAAGGGTGCAGAAAGACTCCACGCGGAGTTTGTGAAGAGGGATGTGGAGAAGTTTTATATTGCACTTACAGAAATTAAACCGGGTAAAACCTCCAGGGGGAAGAGTCCGGAGAAATGGACAAAACATGAATCTTTCCTTTCAAGGGTTAATGACAAAACTATTGCGGGGAAAAAAGATACAGATAATGCACAATATGCACTGCTGCACCGGATGATAATTTCGGAAACCGAGAGTACAAGGTTAAACCTTATTGCCCTGGGTACAGGAAGGAAGCACCAGATACGGGCCCAGCTTGCAGGTTCAGGTGAGCCTGTTTATGGCGACAGAAAATACGGTTCGGTCAATGATACAGGGAGGGATAGAATTCTCCTCCATTCATCATACCTTTCATTTGCCCATCCCACCACAAGGGAGAGGATGGAGTTTTATTCAGCAGTACCCGATTATTTTTTTGAGCATATTGAGCTTACGCCTGATGAAATCAAAAAAAAGGTTTTAAAGGGGATTGATGAATTCAGGAGAGCCCCCTAAATCCTTCAAAGGCGGACTACCAGATATTTTCCCAAACAGCTTCATTTTAATCACCGGAAAGTTTTTTCCCTCCTGCAGGTTTCAGTTCTCCCTCTGCAAAAACCTTAATTGTGCCGAACTGTCCGTCAAAACCATTCTCCACATAAACCTCTCCGCTCCTGAGACGCCTTACACATTCTGCAAGGACTTCACTCCCCTTCTCACCTAACTCGCCATGCTCTGCATCCAGAAGAATATGAAACTCTGAACCGAGGGCCTTTATTAATCGAAAATATTCACCGGTAACTTTTGCTGCAGAACTGCTTTTGCAGCTTGCGAGCTCTGCGAGAAGATCAGGGAGCTGTGTTATGGAATAAAATTCGTGGGTGTTTTTTATTTCACTCATATCCCTGTCAGCAAGTTCAGCCACACGGTGCATAACGCCGGGTGTTACAAGTGTATTGCATACAGGGCATATCCCCTTATGCTTTTCTGTTTCATCAGGACTCCAGTTTCTCCTTTAGCTCGGCAAACCATCCGGGATCGATACAGTCCCCTGTGCCGATTAAATTTATCCCTTTTATTCTGGCCCAGTACTCCAGATATTCAGGTATAAGTTTTTTACTGGTTGCAATGGAGAATCTGGAATGAATATGGAAGTCTGCTATGTATTTCAATTTTTTCACCGGTTATAGAGCAGAAAAGCCCCTGTTAAACAAATTAAAATTTTTAATGTTGACAACAGCATGAACCGCAAATATATGGATTAAGAAAATGGCGCCGTACCCAAGTGGCTAAGGGAGAGGTCTGCAAAACCTTTATTCAGCGGTTCGAATCCGCTCGGCGCCTATAATCCTTCTCCAGGATTACGGCAGTATCGCCCGGGTGGTGGAATTTGGTAGACACAAGGGACTTAAAATCCCTTGGACCTTGTGTCCGTGCGGGTTCAAGTCCCGCCCCGGGCAAATACTTCATAATCATCAACTCAGCTATTATCTCCTTCCTGCTTAAATCAACTCCACTTTTTTACTACTTCCACAAGGAGCCGCAATCCGTAGCCGGTTGCATTTTTAGGCCTGTACCCTCTCTGTTTTGAATACCATGCTGTTCCTGCAATGTCTATATGAGCCCACTTGGTTTTTTCAACAAAATTCCTCAAAAAAACAGCCCCGGATATAGTGCCTGCATTTTTTTCAGCAGCCATATTGTTTAAATCAGCCACCTCAGACTTCATTCTGTCATCATAATCATCAAAGAATGGGAGCCTCCAGATCTTTTCACCCGTATCTTTTGAGGCACCCTCTAAAATTATCGCAATTTCCTCATCTGTGGAAAGATATGCAGCAACTGTTTCACCAAATGTAACAACACATGCCCCGGTGAGAGTGGCCACATCAACAATAACATCAGGCTTTATCTCTTTCTCCATATATGCTAAAGCATCAGCAAGGATAAGCCTCCCTTCAGCATCAGTATTCCCGATCTCCACTGTTTTACCATTATATGCTTTAAAAATATCGCCGGGTCTGAATGAAGTGCCGCTTACCATATTTTCAGTTAGAGGAATTACTGCTGTAACATTTTTTTTAACCTTAAGCTCAGCAAGTGTCTTCATTGTGTAAAGTACAGTGGCAGCACCTGCCATGTCCATGCGCATTGTTTCCATAGATCCTGAAGGCTTCATATTCATCCCCCCTGAATCGAATGTAACCCCCTTCCCCACAAGACCGAAAACCTTTTTACTTTTGCTATCCCCCCTGTATTCGAGTACCACCACATGGGCCGGAACAGCACTCCCCCTGTTAACAGCAAGAATAAGCCCCATCTTCTTTTTTTCAATACCCTTTTTATCCAGAACAGTACACTTCAATCCCGATTTTGATGCAATCTCACGTGCAAGCTTTGCGAATGAAACCGGATTCACCTCATCAGCAGTATCATTTATCAGATCCCTGCATAGATGTGTATTTTCAGCAGCAATCTCCACTTCCCGGAGAATTTTACCGGCATTCTCTATTTCTGAAAGAAATTCAATTTTTTCAAGAACTTCAGGCTTTTCTTTGCCGGATTTATACCTGTTAAATGTATAATTAGCCAGGAGCATCCCTTCAGCAGTATATCTGAATGAATCCTCCGGGGTCATTGCTTCAACTGCGGGCACTGCAACAAGAAGAGAGGCTATTTTTTTTGATGAAGCAAAGATGACTGCTGATGCTGCCGCATTTCTCAATGATTCATTACTTATTTTTTTTCTTTCTCCAAGACCTGCGATAATTACATTCGGACTATTTTTTAAGGGAGTGAAAGATATTTCCCCTGCAGCAGAGCTGATAGAAGCAATATCTATTTCATTAAGGTAATCCGCCCCGATGTACTCACCCTTCAGCAATCCCTCCCTTGTTTCCTCATCAAGGAAAACCGCTATAGCCTCCCGTTCAGAATGTTTTTCCACACCCGATTTTACCTTTACTTTCATTTTCACCAGTACCTGCCTTTAATTTGTATTATTTCAATTGGAATATTTCAGCGATTCAGAGTGCAACTGTTAAATTTATACCTGCAATTATTTTATAAAAAATCCAACCTGAAATCTTTTTTCCCGCCGCATTAACTGAATATAAAAGTGAATTCCATAATTCAAGTAAATTAATCACTCGAACGCCGCAAAAGAGCTAAACGTAAAAAAATATTAATCTATGCCAACTATAACTGCATTAAATATCCCCGATTCCGTACCATACAGAAAATGACCACTCTATACTATCAAATAACAAATAAAAATCATATAATGAGTATGGAAATTCTGAAAATTTAACACTCAAACATGTAAATATATATTCAATTATAATGATACAAAAAGAATTTTTTTATCTATTTTTTCATTTTAGATGTTATTCATATTGACATTAATTTTAAATGAATTATAAATTGCATGTGTGTTGAGTTTCATATGAAATACAGATTTTGTACCAGCTTTTTTATTTTATGCACTGTCAAGGTGCAATTCAATTTATCAGCCTGGTGCAGAATGTATTGAAAAAACAATTCTATTTCACACAACCTTATAAACAAATAAATAATTGTTTATCATTAGACTTTCACAGGAGGTTTTTATGACTAGAAGGATCGAAAAAGTAGCCGTTATCGGCTCTGGTATCATGGGAGGCGGTATAGCTGCACTTTGTGCCAGCGCTGGCATCAAAACTTTATTGTTGGACATCGCTCCATTTGATCTTACAGACGCGGAAAAGAATGACAAAGCGGCTAAGAACAGAATAGTTGAAGCCGGTCTTCAGGCACAGGTAAAAGCAAAACCTGCAGCATTCATGAACAAAGCTGTTGACCTTACTCTTATTGAGACAGGCAACTTAACTGATGATTTTGACAAACTTAAAGATGTTGATATCATCTTTGAAGTTGTTGTTGAAAATCTCAAAATCAAGCAGGATCTTTTTGGAAGAATCGAAAAAGTAATGAAGCCCGGTGCAATTATTGCATCTAACACTTCAGGTCTTCCTATTTCTCAAATGGCGGATGGAAGAAGCAAAGAATTTAAAGAAAACTTCCTTATCCTCCACTTCTTCAACCCTGTTCGCTACATGAAAATTCTTGAGTGTGTAGCTGGTCCTGAAACTTCTAAAGAAGTTTGTGACTTTATCTCCAAATGGGGCGAGCAGACTCTTGGTAAAGGTGTTGTATGGGCAAAAGATACCCCTAACTTTATCGGCAACAGGATTGGAGTCGGGCTTATTTGTGCAGCTTTTAAATACATTGAAGAAGGAATAGCAACAATTCCTGAAGTTGACGCAATGTTCGGCAAGCCCATGGGTATACCTGGAACAGCTATCTTCGGTCTTGCTGACTTTGTTGGTAATGACACAATTGATCACATAGCTGAAAACTCATACGAACTTCTCACAAAAGACGAAAACAGAGAGATATACAAAACTCCTGCGTTCTTCAAAAAAATGATGGAAAAGAAGATGTACGGCAACAAGACAAAAGAAGCCGGCGGATTCTATCTTTCAGGCAAAACACCTGAAGGGAAAAGATTTAAAAAAGTTATCGACATCAAAACTCTTGAGCATGTTGATTTCGACTCAAAAGCCAAGTACCCGATAGTTGAAGCAACAAAAGAACTTGCTACAACAGGCGAAAAGCAGAAACACCTTTTCAAAAATAATGAATTTGCAAAAAAACTTATCTCTTCAATGTGTATCTACTCAGCAAACAGGATTCCTGAAATTGCTGACACACTCGTTGACATTGACAACGGTATGAAATGGGGTTATGCCTGGGAATTCGGTCCATTTGAAACATGGGACAATCTGGGAGTTAAAGAATCTCTTCCGGAAATGGAGAAAGCAGGTTTTACAATTCCTGCTAATGTTAAAAAAATGGTTGAAAAAGGCGCAAATTCTTTCTACAAAATCGAAAACGGTATTAAAAAATACTGGGATTTTGCTTCAGAAAGCTATAAAAATATTCCTTACAGCCCAAACATGGTATTCCTTTCAAACATCAAGGCTGATGCTAAAAAAGTAGTTCTTGGAACAGACAGTGCTTCACTTGTTGACATAGGCGATGATGTATTCTGCTTTGAGTTCCACACAAAAATGAACGCTATAAACGGCGAAATCGTTTCCATGATACCAAAGGTTACCGAGTTCATCAGAAAAAACGGTGCCGGTATGGTTATTGGTAATGAAGCCGGTGGTATTCCTCCAGCATTCAGCGCAGGCGGAGACTTAAAGTACATGCTGGGAATGGCACAGAAAGGCGACTTCAAAGGCATCAATGACTTCATAGCAGACGTTCATGATGGAATGAAAAGAATGAAGTATGCTTCTTTCCCAGTTGTTGCAGCTCCTTTTGGACTTGCTCTCGGCGGCGGATGTGAAGTATGTCTATGGGCAGACAAAATTGTAGCTCACAACGAACTATACATGGCGCTTGTTGAAGTTGGCGCAGGTCTTGTTCCTGCAGGCGGCGGTTGCGTTCAGATGTGGAGAAGACTTAGCGAATCTGTTGTAACTCCAACTGACTGGCTGACAGTATTCCTTGCAGCTTTCAGAACAATTGCAATGCCGATGCCTTCAATGTCTGCACAGGAAGCAAGAAACAAAGGTTTCCTCAGAGCTCAGGACAGAATAGTATTTAACAGAGATTACCTCATTGGTGATGCTAAAAAAGAAGTTCTAAGAATGGCTGAAGATGGATATGTGCCTCCTGCGAATCTGCCTATCAAGGTTATGGGTCAGGATGCAATGGGTGCAGTTGACGCTAATATTCCTGATATGCTTGCTGGATATCAGATTGCTCCTCATATATCAACTGTTGTTAGAAGAGTAGCTTATGTTATCTCCGGCGGTACAGCATTCAAAGGTTCAGAAATCTCTGAAGATGCAATGCTTGCTCTTGAAAGAGAGATGTTTGTTGACTGCTGGAAAACAGAGGGCTCTCAGAAGATGGCTGAGCACATGGCTACTAAAGGAAAACCATTATTCATATAACAAATGATATTTCAGGAGGTTTAAATATATGAGAGAAGCATATATTGTTGAAGCAACAAGAACACCAGGATGTAAACGAGGAAAAGGTCTCCTTGCCCAGACAAGGCCGGAAGATCTCCTTGCAACAACACTCAAAGCTACTGTTGAAAGAGCAAAAGTTCCTACAGAAGCTATTGAAGATGTAATGATCGGCTGCGCATTCCCTGAAGCAGAACAGGGAATCAACATAGGTCGTATAGCACCTCTAATGGCTGGTTTCCCTATCACAGCCTGCGGAGCTACAGTAAACAGATTCTGTTCATCAGGACTTGAAGCTATTGCTATTTCAGGTTTCAAAGTTAAAGCAGGCATGATGGATGTAGCTATGGCTGGTGGTGTAGAGTCCATGTCTATAGTTCCTATGGGTGGAAACCTTCCAAGGCCTCACCCTGATTGGGCAGCTAAAGACTACACAGTTTATATGTCAATGGGTATAACAGCTGAAAACGTTGCAAGAAGATATGACGTTAACCGTGCTGATATGGATCACTTTGCGGTTCAATCACACCTTAAAGCTGCTGATGCTCAGGCAAAAAAACTTTTTACAGAAATTGCACCGGTTGAAGCATACAAATTTTCACCTCAGCCTGATGGTTCCTACAAAAAAGAAACTTATACAGTTGACTATGATGACGGTGTTCAGGCACAGCCTGATACTGCGAAGATGGCTAAACTGAGAGGCGCTTTCTCAGGAGTTATTCCTAATGCTCCTAATTCAGGACAGATTACAGCTGCAAACTCTTCACAGACAACTGACGGTGCTGCATCAAACCTTATAATGAGCAAAGAAGCTTGTGAAAAGTATGGTGTTAAACCAAAGGTTAAGCTTGTTGGATATGTTGTAGCAGGATGTAAGCCTGATGAAATGGGTGTTGGACCAAAATATGCAATTCCGCTCCTTTTCAAAAAGACCGGAATGACAATGGATAAAATGATAAAAGACGGAATCTTCGAACTTAACGAAGCTTTCGCTTCTCAGTCTATCCACTGTTCCCGTGAACTTGGTATCGGAGATCCTAAGTACTGGGAATTCGGAAGCAAGGACCTTATCATCAACCCTACAGGCGGCGCTATAGCTCTTGGACACCCGCTTGGATGTACAGGATCTAAAATATTCGCTACTCTTGTAATGAATATGCAGAGAATGGGCAAGAAGTATGGTATTGAGTCCATGTGTATCGGTGGTGGTATGGGAGCAGCTGCTCTTTTCGAGCTTGTTGACTAAAAATACAACTCACTATATACTTAAAAGGGCCGGCTTAATGCCGGCCTTTTTTTATGTCTCATAGTTTAGAAATCCTCCCCCCCTTCCGATAATAAACAGGTAATATTATATGGAGGATACATCAATGGTTACAATTAATGCAGGTATAGACAAATGGAAAGAGGAGCAGCTATCCTACTTTAAAGAATATATTAAGTCCTTTACACCTGGAACAAAAGAGTATAAGCAGATAGCAAGAGGTATTCTTGATCTTGAAAAAGGGAGAGAAAAGTCTTAATGACTTCAAAAGAGACTAAAAGCGGGTCAATTTTCCGTGATTTACAGCAGCAGAAAAGTGAGAAACCGGAATCAAAACGGAAAAGATTTTCCAGGCTTATTCTGATTTTTGATGCACTAATTATACTTCTGGTACTTTTTATTCTTACAAACCGGGGAAAAGATACGCCTATTCAAACTTCCAATATTACACTTAAAGGGACAGAAATCAACTACACAATTGCAGAAATACCTGAAACAAATAATTATATTTTTGGTCTTACAATTAAAGGAGTTGAAAAAGAAAAGAACAGAATATATCTTAATGGCGGACTGGCACAGATAAAGATAATCGATGGCGGGCATATACTTTTCACAGAAGAAATCGGGCCGGGAATTAAGTTTATTGAGCTTGAAATGGACGAAACCAGAATTTTTACCAGAGAGATAAGCGGAAGTATTTTGAATGATTATCTTAAAAATATTAAAAAGCTTAAGACCAGAAGAAAGAGCATAATCGATTTTACATCCGGAACATTTACCTTCAGATCTCTCTTAACAGTAAATTATCCTGACCCGGTTGAAATACCGCTCGATTTTAAATATGAGGTTAAAAATGATTGAAAGACCCTCCTGGGACATCTACTTCATGAAAATAGCAGAGGATGTTGCCACAAGATCTACCTGTTTAAGAAGGCATGTGGGTGCGGTAATTGTTAAGGATAAACGTATCCTTACTACCGGATATAATGGCGCACCAACCGGAATCAGTCATTGTACTGAAGAGACATGTCTAAGGATAAAATATAATGTTCCAAGCGGGGAACGTCACGAATTATGCAGAGGTCTCCATGCGGAACAGAACGCCATTATTCAGGCAGCTTATCATGGGGTTTCACTAAAGGGGGCGAAAATTTACATCACACACAAGCCCTGCTCAATCTGCACAAAAATGCTTATAAACAGCGGCATAGATACTTTTATTTTCAGATCCTTCTATGAGGACCCTCTGGCAGATAAAATGGCGGCAGAAGCCGGAATTAATATTATCATAATGGAATCCTGACATGAAAAAATATACTTCTTTGATCCCGATTCTTTTTTTAATATTTTCCTTTATTTCTATATCCGCCCTTTCTCAGATAAAAAAAGATGATGACCTTTTCACCAGAGCTACAAAAAGTTTCTTTCAGAAAAATTTTGACATGGCTGAACATCTGCTGAAAGAGGTGATACAAAAAGATCCGCAGAATGCTCTGGCATATTCCTATCTGGGTGATATTTACTTAAACAAAAAACAGTACGATGGTGCCCTGAACTTATACCTTAAGGCAGTTGAAATTGATCCTGCTCCTGCAGAAAATTATTTCCGAATGGGGCAGATTCACTATTTCCGTAAGCATGGTGCCCTGTCTATAGAAAACTATGATAAAGCACTGGCCAGAGACAGCAAACTGCACATAGTATACTACCATAAAGGCTTAGCATACCTGATGCTTATGCGCGATAAAAACAATACCATTTCCAACTGGGAACGCTTCATTACGCTGGCACCGGAAGATCCTCAGTACGACAGTATAAAAAGAATCATAGCACTGCTGAAAGACCCTGATTTTAAAATCCCCGATGCAGGGAGCGAGGTTTCCATTGAAGAGGCTCTGCTTCTGGGAGGCGCTACCCTTTCAAGACAGGAGAGAGCTGCTGAAGACAAGAAGGCCGGGCATGAAACGAAAAAATCGGTCCATGAACTGGAAGAAATTTACAAAGAAGATGATCTTTAATATTTATGGAGATAAAGAATGTATTATTACAATAATGACAGAAAAAAAATAGCTATAGGCGCTGCTGCCCTTGCCCTTGTACTGGCACTCGGTTCATTTTTCTATTTCAAATCTTCCGATCCGGCAAAAGATATTGAGGACATGCGATTGAAACAGGTGGGCCTCTACCTTGATCTTCTTAAAACCGATCCCGGAAATACTGCATTTCTCATCAATATAGCTGATCTCTATAAAGCTATTGGCGACATTGACCGTTCAATTGAATACTACCTGAAAGCCCTGGATAGAGACCCTCTGAACTACCTTGCCCTTAACGGCCTGGGGCACGCCTACGCCCTGAAAGGGGATTACGACAAAGCAATAGAGGTCTTTGAAAAGGCCAAGAAAAATCAGCCCCGCTACCCTCTGGCATACAACAGGCTGGGTAATGTCTACGATGACCAGGAAAAAATTGATAAGGCATTATTGGAATACAGACTCGCACAGAAGGTTGCACCGACAGATCCTGATAGCTACAAAAATATTGCAGCACAGAGACTCAAAGCGGGTGATGTGGCAGGTGCTATTGCTTCAATACAGGAAGGGATACGCATTGATCCTTCAAATCCGGAAGGATACTATAACCTGGGAAACGCCCTTTATAATGCAAAGAGATACAGTGAAGCAAAAGATAATTACCGGAAAGCTATCTCATTAAACCCCCGGAATTCTAAATACTACAGGGGCCTTGCAGAGAGTGAACTGCGCCTGGGGAATAAGGATGCGGCAATTGCAGCTTTCAGAAAAGCTCTTGAGCTTGATTCATCAGATGCTGCTGCATCTGAAAGACTTGGCGATATTTACGCCCTTGAGAAGAATTTCCCTGAAGCTGTAGAATCATACAGAGAAGCTCTCCGATACAACAACAGAGACGCGAATCTAAGAAGAAAATATGCTGCTTCTCTAAAAGCATTAAAAGCTGAAGAAAAAAAAGGAACCGCAGATACTGTTGTGGCAACAAGATCAGAAGATAGAAAAGATACCGGAACATCAGAGATTGCAGATTCAAGTAAAGATATTATACAGAGCGGGAAGGATCAGCAGGACCTGGCTGATTCTAAATCAGTTTCAAAAACTGCTTCCTCTGATGATATAAGCAAAGATGCGCTGAAATGGAGAGAAATCGGAGACAAAAACCGTTTTGACCGGAAATTCGATGAATCAATAAAAGCATATGAAAAAGCTGTTCAGGCAGACTCAAATGACGACCACTCTCATTACTGGATGGGGAGAATACATTATCACAATAAGAAATATGAAGATGCAAAAAAATCATTTGAAAATGCATCCCGAATAAATCCTAAAAATGGTGATTCCCATTACAGGCTGGGGCTTATCTACTACATGCAGGATAATTTTAGAGCCGCTCTGAATTCATTCAACAAGGCTATTGAAGCAGAGCCGGATAATGCCAGGGCTTTTTATTCACGGGGGCTCTCATTTTTGAAACTTAATGACAAAGGAAATGCAGTAAAGGATTTCAATAGCGCGATCCGCCTTGACCCGAAAATGGACCGTGCTTATTTCAACCTTGGCAATATCCAGCTTGAGTCTAAAAATCTCAGTGAAGCCCTTAAAAATTTCTCTAAAGACCTTGAATTGAGACCAAATAACCCGGACACCAATTTCAAGCTTGCTGAAACATACCATGAGATGAAAAGCTATAATAATGCTTCTTCATTTTATCAGAAAACAATCGCACTCGATCCGCACTACTACCAGGCTTTATTCAATCTAGGCCTTGTACACCAGGAAAGGAAAAATCACAGTGAAGCAATCCCCCTCTTTCAGAAGGCTGCAGACATAAAAGGTGGAGATGCTCCTTCATTCTATGAGATAGGCAAAGCGCATGAGGCTCTAAAAGATGAATTTAAAGCAATAGAGCACTATGAAAAGGCAATAGGTATTAATCCAAACTATACCAATGCATATATTAACCTTGGGAGACTTTACGCTTCAAAAAAAATGTACGACAGGGCAATAGAGCAATATAAAAGGGCTGCAGCGAATTCGCCACGATCCTTTAATGCTCACTTCAATCTGGCTAATGCATATTATGAAATGAAACTTTATGATGAGGCTATAGAGTCATACAATACGGCAGTTACAATTACTCCAATGGACTACAGGTCATATTTTCAGCTTGGCATTACCTACAGGGACAAAAACGATTATACAAAATCTGTAAGTGCATTTGAAAAATCGCTACAGATAAACAGTAATCAACCTGAAGCACATGAAGAACTGGGAATGATATATTACAGAAATCTTAAGGATAATAATAAAGCTGCTTTTCATTTTGAACGTGTACTGTCAATGCGTCCCAATCATGCTGAAGCAGACAAAATTCAGAATATTATTAACCAGATTAAAAAAAATTAAGTCTAAAATCACAGCAGCCAATTTCCTTAAATTCAGCTAAAGGGAGAATTATTTTGAAACTATACCAGTATTTGATTGCCGGATTATGCACTGTTCTTCTTCTGCTTGCCATCTCATGTACAAGAGATAAGGTGAAAGATGACAGTGCAGGTAAACAGGAGAATAAAAATAACGGGGAGTCTATATTTTCTGAAAAATTCAAAAAAACCGGATGGATAAACAGCAACCGATACAGAGCTGTGATTCACATTTTTACCTATGAGCAGTGTATTTCCACCAGGAGCGAAATAATAAAAGATGATCTTGAGATAAGAGCATTCCGGAATATCCGGAATGAACTGGGTAAATCCGGGTCAAGGGAGGCTGATGTTCACATTCTTAATCTGATTAAAAATCATGGAATTATTCTAAGACCTGATTTGACTTGCGGCGAAATTAATATATATTATTTTGATATAAATAAAAAAAATCTTAAAAATGATTTTAAATCTATACAGTCTTTAAAATAAAATACCAGGTGAATATGAAACATTCTATCTTATTCAGTATTACAGCCATACTTGTTCTATTCAGCTCAAATCTATATTCAAATATATTAGACAATATTGATAAAAAACAGACCTGGAGAATAAATTCAATCCTCACATCGGAAAAAAATACCAGTCACCTTGAAAATATCTCGGAAATTGTTAATTTCATTGACCGTACCTATACTGATATACCGGAAACCTTGAAAAACGGCGGCAAACTGACAATTTTTTTTGACCCTGCCCATGGTAAAGACAGCACCGGAGAATGGCGTGGAATAACAACAAACAGGATTGGTGTTACAGGAAAACCGGAGGAGTATTACTCAATTTACTACTCCAGGAAGCTATATACACTTCTTAAAGAAAACAGTTATTTAAATATAGTTACTTCAAATGATTTCCAGAAAGTTCTGGACGGTAAATCGAATTCATACCATTTTCTCAGGTTTTCAGAAACTGTTCAAATGGCAAGAGATGCCGGGGCTTTTATTGTTATTGCACAGCACCTGAACAATGTGTCAATATTCAATAAAGCTGACGGAAGAATTAATATCCCCGGTATACATATGGCAAGGGACAGCCGGAACAGGCTTCTGCTTCGAAATATTAAGGGTTCCTATTCTGGATTTCTCACTCTATACAATAAATTTGATGCCAGCGGATTTTCAAGAAAATATGCTGTAAATATAAGGGAATCACTTATTGCAAAAGGTTATAAAGCAAACAACTGGGAATATGGAGCTGTAGGTGATGACCGGTTTATATACTATGTTGATTTTCCTGTTTCTGTAATTTATGAAAACGGTTTTATATCACACCCTGAAGAGGAGAAGAAGATTTTAGATCCATATTATATGGATGGAATTGTTAAATCGCAATACGATACACTGCTGCAGTCATTAAAAGAAATATATGGTGTAGATATTTTCGATTCCAGATTAACAATTGACAATGTGAAATTTCACGATCGTGTAGAGCTTTTAAAACTTGCCCGAATCGCTATATATTATATTAAAAATGCAGAAACAGCAAAGGCAAATAAAACAATAAGTGCAATGAAAGTATATGCAAAAAATAAAGATTTAGCGGATTCTATTTTATACTATCAGTCGATAATGAAAACTGTAAATATAGCTGAAGGACACTACAAAAAAGGTATAGCTAAAAAAAAGAAGAAGCACCATAAATCTGCCCGCAGAAACTTTAATAAAGCATTAGCCAGCCTTGACCGGAACTCTTTATACAGCGGTTACAGAGCTAAATATAACAATGAAATCGGCAGAAGAAACGGGAAAAGTTCATCTACTGCTGCTGCCTCCACAGAACCGAAACCGGTTAAATTTAAGGAGTCTGCTCATCCGGTTAAAAGTTCCCCCATTACCAGACCTGTAATCCTCACAATGGAAGATGGTGTAACGCTTCACCAGGCTCTTGTTGAAGCGCTTAATCCTGATGATAAAAACCTTATAAAAATTTACAATTCACTAAATAATTATAAAAAAGTAAAATGGGTAAAATACAGGAAATGGTCGAAAAAACATAAAAAAAATATAACCGCCTGGAAAAAGGTTACAGAAGATTTTAACTTTACCAGCGGCATATATATTATAAAATTGGACAAAAATTTTAATGTAATTAAAGCAGAATCTGTTTCACAGGTTTATCTTAATCCTGATGTTTATCAGAATCAGCAGTACCTGAAGAATTCATACTTTGAAAAAACAGAACGGGAAAGAAATATATAATCCGGGAGTATGGTCCGGCAAAGCTTATAATTTTTTTGGAGATTATCTTACAGAAAAATATAAGTGCCGCATACTGAAACTTCCGGTAAACACTGGCCTTTCCTGTCCAAACAGGGACGGAACAATCAGCAAAGGGGGATGCATATTCTGCTCCGAAGAGGGTTCGGCCTCCCCTTCAGCGCACCAGTTTCTGTCTATGCACGAGCAGATGAATAATGCTATCAAGGCTTTCAAACGGTCAGATAAAGAGACCAGATATATAGCCTATCTTCAGGCTTTTTCAAACACATATGCCCCTGTTGAACGATTAAAAGAAATTTACTCAACTGCAGTATCTTTTCCCGATATTGCAGGGCTAATGATAGGAACAAGACCTGACTGCATTAACCGTGATATTCTTGAGCTTATAAAGTCCTATGACAGGGATAACTTTGAACTCTGGCTGGAAGTGGGTATGCAAAGCAGCCATGACAAAAGCCTGAATCTTCTAAACAGGGGACATGACAACCGCTGCACCATTGATGCTGTAAACCTGGCTGATCAGTTCGGGATAAAGATCTGCCTTCATGTAATACTCGGGATCCCGGGTGAAACCTGGCAGGATATGATGGAAACTGCGGAAACAATTTCCAGGCTCCCGGTATCGGGTGTGAAGCTGCATCATCTTCATATAATCAAAGGTACTCCCCTGGAAAAAATTGCAGTTGAAAAAAACTACAGAATGATGGGATTTAAAAATTATATTTCCACTGCATGTGATTTCATTGAACGATTAAGGCCTGATATCCTGATACATCGTCTTGCAGGGGACAGGACAGAGGATACCCTGATTGAACCTAAATGGGGGATGCAAAAAGGTACTGTTCTTCAGGGAATTGAGGATCAATTTAATAAAAGAGGTACCTGGCAGGGGTTTTTATTCCAGGAAGAAAAAAAAGGTTAATATATTATGAAAATAGCAGTTGCAATGAGCGGAGGTATAGATTCATCAGTAACAGCCCTCCTTTTAAAAAATCAGGGACATGAACTGGTGGGGATTACTGCCAGATTTTTCAGTCACCCCGATTTTGACAGCACTTCATATACTGAATCACTTAAAGACGCAGCTGAGATAGCAGAATCACTGAAAATTCCCCACCATGAATTTGATCTTACTGAGATCTTTTCCAGGGAGATAGTAGATCCTTTCTGCAGAGAATATATTTCAGGCAGAACACCCAATCCATGCATTAACTGCAACAGGAAAGTTAAATTTAAAGAACTTCTGTCAATTGCTGAGAAGCTTGGATGCTCCACTCTTGCCACAGGGCATTATGTAAGAAAAAAATTCAGCAATGAAAGATTTTATCTCTCCATGTCCCCTGAGCAGAAGAAGGATCAGTCCTATTTTTTATTTATGCTCACTCAGGAGCAGCTGGCAAATGCAATCTTTCCCCTTGGTGATTACACAAAAGAACAGGTAAGGCAGATGGGGCGCGATTTCAACCTCATTGTAAAAGACAAATCGGAAAGCCAGGAGATCTGTTTTATCCCGGACAACAGGTACCCGGAATTCATTGAAAAGTGGAGCGGAAAAACACCCGGCCCTGGTGATATAACTGATAAAGAGGGGAATATTCTGGGCAGACACAGGGGGATTCACAGGTATACAATCGGGCAGCGGAGAGGGATGGGTATTGCAGCAGCATCTCCACTCTATGTTGTTGCAATTGACCGTGCTGCAAACCGCATTATTGCCGGACCTGAAGATCAGTTATACACATCCTCACTTTATACTGAAGATGCATACCATATGAAAGAAATAATTACAGAAACACGAGAGGCCTTGATAAAAACAAGATCAACCCAGTCACCTGTAAAAGGTACCATTTCTCCTCAAGGAGAAAAATTCTACGTGGAATTTGACGAGCCTCAGCGGGGGGTTACCGCAGGTCAGGGTGCAGTTTTTTATGATGATGAAATGGATATTCTGGGCGGCGGTATAATTTCGGGAAAATAAAACTATTTGTCGCTATCCCGCAGACCTGAATGGGGGTGATATTTGTTATAAACTTTTTTCAGCCGCTCTTTTGTTGTATGTGTATATTTCTGTGTTGTTGAAATACTTTTATGCCCCAGCATCTCCTGCACTGCCCTGATATCCGCACCCTGATTAAGGATTTCGGTGGCAAAGCTGTGCCGGAGGGTATGAGGGGTAATTTTATGCGACAGGCCCGCTGCAGCAGCTCTTTTCATAACAAGGTTATATATCCCCTTAATACTGATCCCGTCCCCCCTTTTATTAACAAATACAGGGCCATGAGGATTTCCGAACAATCTATTTCTAATGATAAGATACTCCTTGAGAAAGCCCAGACTTTCCGGAGTAAGAAAGACCATCCTTTCATCCCCCCCCTTCCCTGCCACTTTAAGTCTCCCGGCAGAAAAATCGAGATCACTCATTTTCGCATTCTGAATCTCTGCAATTCTTGCGCCTGTTGAATAAAACATTGATAAAACCGCCTTATCTCTGGCATCAAAAAAAGTCTTAACCTCAAAATTTATTAAACTTTCATATTCCTTTATATAAAGAAATCTGGGGAGCCTCTGTTCCCGTTTCGGATAGATCAGTTTTTTTGAAGGATCGGAATCGATTAAATCTCTTCTTACAAGAAAGGTAAAAAAAGATCTTAATACAGCTATTTTCCGCTCAAGGGAGGACTTTTTGAGATTTTTATCAAAACAGTATTCAATAAAAGAGCGGAGATCGCTTACGGTAATACTTCTGATTTCCGGTTCTCCATTCTCAATAAGAGTGTCCAGTTCGTAATAATCTTTAAATGACTCTTCAATATTACCTGCGAGGAAATCATAGAGCTGAAGTAAATCTATCCTGTATGCATCTGCAGTCTTTTCTGAATAATTTTTTTCATACAAAATGTAATTGAGAAAAATATCAAGAGCAGAGAGCATTATGTTTCCTGATCATCGTTATTATCGGGTGCAGCTTCCGGTTCATCAAGAAGTTCTATTCTGAAACCGCAATCGGGATTATAGCACACATGTTCCTCGCCCCGCCCTTTTGTCTTTTTGGCAAAAAGAAGCTTGCCGCACTTAGGACAGTTCTTTTCAGCAGGTGTATCTCTGGAAATAAATTCACATTCAGGATAGTTACTGCATCCGTAAAATACGCCTCTGCTGTTTGGAGAAGAACGCTTGATTACATTTCCTGCACACTTAGGGCACTCTCCCAGGGGGAGAGACATGGCATTTCTGCACTCCGGGAAACCTGAACAGGCAAGAAAAAATCCGAACCTGCCCAGTTTCTTCATCATCATTTTGCCGCACTTTTCACATACAGCATCGGTCTCCTCATCAAGGACACCTTTCATCTCTGCAATATTAACTTCAGCAAGATCAACCTGAACCTTAAAAGGAGCATAAAACTCTTCAAGCATTTCTACCCAGTTTGCATCAGCACTTCCCACTTTATCGAGTTTATCCTCCATCCCGGCAGTAAAATCTATTGAGACAAGAGAGGAAAAATGCTCTTTCATAATTCCATTTACAATTTTACCAAGAACAGTGGGATGAATCTGCTTGCCCGATTTGCTTATATAATATCGCCGCAGAAGAGTATCAATGGTTGGAGCATATGTTGAAGGGCGCCCCAGTCCCGACTCTTCAAGAAATTTCACCAGAGAGGCGTCATTGAATCTTGGAGGTGGTGTGGTAAAATGCTGTTCCGGAATAAACTCCTGAACCTGAACGTTTTCCCCTTCTTTCATAACCGGAATTTTATTCTTCTCAGTTTTGCTCTGTTTATCAACCTCGGTAAAACCTTTAAAAAGTACCCTGCTCCCCCCGGCCCTGAATATATAGTCCCCATTTTTCAGAAACACCGTAACTGTTTCAGAAACCTCAGGAGTCATCTGTGAGGCAACAAAGCGCTTCCATATAAGTTCATAAAGACGATACTGCTCTCTGGAAAGATCACTTTTTATCGATTCCGGAGTAATAAATACATCCGTGGGCCGTATAGCCTCGTGAGCATCCTGAGAGCTGCTTTTCAGTTTAAAGGTATTCGGTTTTTCAGGAAGATAATCCTTTTTGAAATTATCCTGAATATATTGGCGCACAGCTTTAAGTGCTGTATCAGATATTCTTGTTGAGTCTGTCCTCATATAGGTGATAAGGCCCATTGGTCCGGAGCCTGTAATATTTATCCCTTCATAAAGCTGCTGTGCAACTATCATTGTCTTTTTTGAGGTAAATCCCATGCGGTTTGCCGCATCCTGCTGAAGCTTGCTTGTAATATATGGAGCCGGGGCTTTTCTCCGCCTCTCCTGTTCCTTGATTTCACTTACAGTAAGTCCCCCCTTTTTAAGGGCTGAAAGGACAGCATCTGTCTCTTCTTTCGATTTAAGTTTAATTTTTTCATCTTTCAAGTGGGTAAGAATAGCAGAAAAATCTTCTCCATTGTGGAGGCAATGAGCTTCAAGGGACCAGTATTCCTCAGGAGAAAATTCATCAATCTCCTCCTCCCTGTCGCATATAACCTTAAGAGCTGCTGACTGAACCCTGCCGGCTGAAAGACCCCGCTTTACTTTTTTCCATAACAGGGGACTGATGAAATATCCCACAATCCGGTCAAGAATCCTCCTGGCCTGCTGCGCATTTACTAAATCAATATCAATTTCCCTGGGGTGAGCAACCGCTTCCCTAACAGCGCTTTCTGTAATTTCATTAAACTCTATTCTTTTAATATTACTGTTTTTACCGGCAAGGGCGTTTGCCAGATGCCACGATATCGCCTCACCCTCACGGTCAGGGTCAGTGGCAAGAAGCACCTGTGAAGTATTGGAGGCAAGTTTTTTCAGTTCATTTAAAACTTTCGCCTTCCCTCTAATGGTTATATATTCAGGCTGGAACCTGTTTTCCACATCAATGGCAAGCCGCGATTTAGGGAGATCAATTATATGTCCCACAGAGGATGAAATAATATAATCATCCCCCAGATATTTATTAATCGTTTTTGCTTTTGAAGGTGATTCTACAATGACTAAAGTACTTGGGCGTTTTTTTTTCTGCATTTATGCGTCCTGTGTATTGGTTTAGACTAAAATTACCAATAGGAATCATTTGTCAAACAGTTCTTTAACTCTTTCATAAGGGTTCCACCTGAAAAGCTCTATTAAAACTATAACAATGAGAAGTGAAATGAAAGAAAATATTATGCTCCTTTCCTTTGACTGATAAACTGCAGATTCGTATTTACCTTTAAACCTGATAAGTCCGATTAATTCACCCTCTTTTTCTCTTTTATGACAAAAAATACATCTTTTTTCAGCCTTTATCGGTATAATTTTTTCATAATAGCCATATCCTGCCTCGGTAAAACCTGAATCATCAGGCGAATTGATAACATTCATAACCCGGCTGTCACTCAAATCATCATGGAAACCGGGAGTATAGATCTCCTCCCCTTTTTTATTATATATTTTAATGTCAATTTTATGTTTTTTTTCTATATCATCTATAAAAATCCAGGCATATTCCGGCTTTGTTAATATTTTAATTCCGATAAATGAGTCTGCAATTATTTCATATTTTTTATCAATATTTTCAAAATATCCCGATTTCTGAATTCCACTTGAAAAAAATGAATCAGGCAGGAGATTAAAAACCGCTGACAGAGAAAGAATAAGTAAAAAGAAAAAAAGAATAATCAGAAAAAGTTTTATTTTCATTAAAATAGCCTCATCAATTTAAAAATACCCTGTTGCCCACTCTTTCTGCTATCCCCTCGATCTGAAGAGTCATTACTGCTTCCAATACCCTGTCAGCCTTTTCATCAAGCACCCTTATAAGATGGTCAATATCAACCCCTTCACGATTCAGCAACTTTGCCACCTTTTCTTCAAGACCTGAAAGACTCTTAAGGTAGTTTCGATCAGACAGAAAGGCGGTGTTTCCATTGTCTATTATATCTGAGGTTTTTCCCGATACTTTAAAAAGGGTCTCAGGATTAATTTCCCTGAAAATATCATCCATAGATGTAACCAATGAAGCACCATCTTTAATAAGAGAATGGCATCCCTCATAATCGGAATCAAAGGCATGTCCCGGACATGCGAAAACCTCCCTGTTCTGTTCCATTGCATACCTTGCAGTAATCATTGCGCCGCTTTTAAGCGGTGCCTTAATAATTACAACACCTTCAGATATACCGCTGACAAGCCGGTTTCTCCTGGCAAATACCCATTTCTGTCCAGGAACAATTCCAGGGGGGAATTCCGATACAAGTGCGGAACTATTACTCTCTTCGATTGCCTCAAAAACGTCTCTGTTCTGATATGGATAAAGAACATCAATTCCGTTAGGTAATACTGCGACAGTACCACCCTCGCATTTAACTGCACTGAGGTGCGCGAATCTGTCTATCCCCATTGCCATGCCGCTGACAACAGTAAAGCCTGATGAAGACATGGCAGATGATATGGTTCTTGTAATATCTTCCGATTTTTTATCCGATTTTCTCGTACCGACTATTGAAAAGAACCTGCCGCCCGATTTTAATTCCCCCCTTACAAACAGAACAGATGGAGGCTTATAAATCTCTTTTAATAAGGGGGGGTACTTTTTATTGTGAATTGCTATTATTTCAATTTTCTGTTTTTCACACCTGCGGATAATCTCATCTGCTGTTTTTTCAGGACAGGTTGAATACTCCTTTGATATATGGGGCTGAGTAGACAATTTTTCAGATTTTATCAAAGAAAGAATATTGCCTCGATTAACAAAAGCTCCTTCCGGAAGATCCCCCTTTTTAGCTGAGACTATTGACAGAAGCAGATCCTGATAAATATCGTTCATATTATCTTACCTGATTAAAGCTCAAGCATGAGCTGTGTAATATTTTCGCTGCATTTTTTTTTCAGTTCAGTGACCTGAAAAGATTCCTTCTTTGAATCGAGTAAAGAATAAAGATTCTGGTAAACAGATAAAGATTTCTGTTTATCACCTGTTTCATAATAGAATCTGCCGAGTGCAAAATGCGCATCATAATAGTCCGGTTTTTTACGGATCAGCCCGGTCATCATCTGAACTGCTTTAGGCCTGTCATCTTTCAGATAAAAATATAGAAGAGCAAGCCCGTATTCGGCATTTGTGAGAGAAGGGATCTTTTCCAGAGCACGTTTATAACTCGCCTCAGCTTTATCTATATCATTTTTGTTTTTTAATTCATTTCCCCGGTTGGCATATGCAATAGCCAGCCAGTAATGAACATATGCTCCCGATTGACCATGCTCAATTGCTTTAGTTAAAGTATCAATTGCCGGAGTCCAGCTTTTCATCTCTGCGTATTTAATGCCCAGCTTTTTATAAGATAAACCAACCTGTTCCATTGATTGCATCTTATCCCAGAACTTTTTTTCATTGATTTCAACTTCACGTTCAATCTCATCTATACCCTGAACCCTTACCTGTTTAACAGCACCTAATGTAAAAAGCTCAGCAATCCCGTAATTATAGATATAAATTCCGATCATTGAAACAAGGATAAAAGGGATTATTAATTTTACCGGTTTTATCATAATATTTTCCTCAACACTTATATATACGTTTTTATATCAAAAAAAATAAAAATTTTTTTTGATATAAAACCAAAAAAATCCGGACCGGAAATAACCATGAATATAGACACTAAAAAAATGTAATTTTATATCCATTTTCTGCATATAAAGAATTAACATGGATTAGTAAATCCTTTAAGGGGGTAAAAGACAACAGTTTTTCTTGTCATTTTAGAATAAATCGGGACTCGTCAATCAATAGAGATTGAATATTTAAAAAATTTAGTGACACGGAGTCAGAATAAAGTTATTTTATATGGGTGGATTTAAATAAAAAAATATTTATAAGTGAAAATCAATGAATGAAAATGAAAAGCTGAAAGAGATAATACGCCTGGGATCTGAAATAAGCACATTTCAGGATCTTGATATACTCCTTGAAAAAATACTCTATGAAACAAAAAAAATCGCAGATGCAGATGCCGGTACAATTTATATCAAAAAAAACAGCAACCTTATCTTTACACATGCTCAGAATAAAACATTATCCCGAAGACTCCCTGAAGGGAAAAAACTCATATACTCAACATTTGAACTACCTGTTTCTGAAGACTCAATAGCAGGATATGCAGCACTAACCGGGGAATCACTTGTTGTACAGGATGTTTACCACATATCCGGAAAGCCCTACGGATTTAATAAATCATTTGATGAAAAGGCAAATTACCGTACCCGGGCTGTAATGACAGTTCCCCTTAAAAATGAAAGAAGCGATATCCTTGGAGTAATGCAGATTATCAATCCCATGGATGAGGAGGGGAAAGACAGGGAATTTACTGATGAAGACAGGCTTTATGTTGATCATTTTGCCGGTATTGCAAGCATGATACTTCAAAAGGCTCAGATGACAAGAGCCCTTATACTGAGAATGATACAAATGGCAGAATTGCGTGACCCCAAGGAAACGGGAGCTCATGTAAACCGTGTTGCTTCTTATTCAGTGGAGATTTATGAAAGATGGGCACAGAAACGCGGTATTCCGAAAACCCAGATTCAGGCTGACAAGGACGTGCTGAGAATGGCTTCAATGCTCCATGATATAGGGAAAGTTGCAATTTCTGATTTAATACTTAAGAAACCGGCAAAGTTTTCATTTGAAGAATATGAAATAATGAAGTCCCACTCATATCAGGGGGCAAAAATATTTTATTATGCACAATCAAAGATTGATGAAGTAGCAAGGGATGTTGCCCTTACACATCATGAAAACTGGGATGGATCCGGATACCCGGGACGCGTAGATATTCTTACAGGTGAAGCAATTGAGACAGACAGTAACGGTAAACCCCTCACTCTTAAAGGTGAGGAGATACCTCTTTACGGACGGATTGTGGCACTTGCAGATGTTTATGATGCCCTATCCTCACAGAGGGTGTACAAAGAATCGTGGCAGGAGGAGGATGTTCTGAATGAAATTAAAAAACTTTCCGGAACAAAATTTGATCCTGAGATTGTAGAGATTTTTTTTGATATTATAGATGTTATCAGGTCCATTAGAGAAAAATATCCTGAAGGGAATCACTGCAAATAATCACCAATATCTATCGTGGCTTCAAGAATGAAACAGACCGGCAAAAAAATTCCCCGGACAAAACCGCTGCCCGGGGAATTCTCTTAAAACAGGTCTGCTTTACACAATTACTTTTATTTTTTAATGTTAATTTCTTAACATCTATTTAAGTGCAGAACAAAAGATTATATCTCCCCGAAGCCTTCTCCAGCGGGGAGATATTTATCACTGTTTTTTTAAAAATCCTTAAACATAAATCTCATGATCATGGATTCTGTACATAAACATCAACAAGACTGTAAACTTCCTCATTGAGTACTTTATCAAATTCATCTTTATTTGGAACAGGTCTTTTTATTGCCTTCATAAGTTTTTCAAGCTGAACATCACTGTTAGAAGGCATACCGTAAAGATCAAGAGCATATCTTGAAAAATCTCGAACATAAAGATCAAACATCTGATTCATTACTTCATCAGATACATTCTCGATTTTAGCGCTTTCAATAATCAGATGGCCGTAAGCAACCATAGTAAAAAGTTCACCAACAGCAAGGAGGTAATCGAACTCCATCATCTGCTTCATTAAATCCTGGCCAGAAACCATAAGATATTCCTTATATGCCTGAATCTGCTCCATAAAGACCTTAACATTGGGCAGATGAGCAAGACTCTGGTAAGCCTTGTTGTGATCATGAAACTTGGTTTTTGCATAAGCCTTTGTGGGGCCCTGACGGAAAAGGAAGTCGTCATTTCTGTCATCAGTGATCCTTCCGATCTCTTCAAACTCACCAGGCATGAACATATAGCTTGGAATAAGTTTTGCGATAAGGGCCATATTTACATGACGAGTCCCTTCAAGTTTAGGAAAACCTTTAAGCTCTGCAACAGCCTGCTCAAAATACATATCCTTTTCAAAACCACGAGCCGCAATAATATCCCATAGCATTTCGTGAGTCTCCTCACCCTGTATGGCAACCTTCATCTTCATAATAGGATTAAAAAGAAGGTATCGTTTGTCATTTTCATTTGCAACGCGCATGTAATCAGTGGCTCTAAGTCCAAAAAGCTTCATACCCATAATTCTTAGCCATGAATCCATGAAAAGCCTTTTAACATGGGCGAAGTCTGTTACTTTTTTGCCGTATAACTCTCTGTGGTATGCGTGATTCAAGGACTCATAGAATGAATGCGTAACAATACCTGTAGCACCGGAACCTATGTTAAATTTGCAAATATTGATAGTGTTAAGCATGTCATCCCATGCCTTGGGGCCCCTTGAAAGAATTTCCGCTTCAGTAATGGGGTAATCGTGAAGTGCAAACTCGGCAACATACTGCTGGTTAACATCAACAACATTTTTAACGCACTCATAATTAGGATGTTCCGCATCAACAACAAAGAATACATATTCGTCAGTATCGGCAATTTTACCAAACACTGTAACTGTGCTTGCAACATTACCATTACCTATATAGTATTTACTTCCATTAGCAACCCATGTTCCGTCACCTTTTGGGTAAAGCTTCATCTCTGAAGAATAAATATCCGCACCATGTTCTTTCTCGGAAAGGCCGAAGGCGCAAAGTGCATTATCCTGAAGCTTTTTTGCGGCCTTATGCTTTGCCTCTTCATTGTCGCCAAGGAGAACAGGGTCAAGGCCCAATGTGGACACATGGTATGTGTACCAGTAAGCAGCGCCGTAGAAGCCGCAGATTTCGGAAAACTCATACATTCTATATGTGCTGTAGTACTGGTTGGGATCTGACCCGTAGCCCTTTGGAAGAAAAAGGGTTTCAAATATTTTCTCTTCAGTAACAAATTTCTGCCAATCTTCACAGAATTCTTTGCTATGATACTGCTCTTTCTGCTTTGCCAGTCCCTTTTTTTCAAACCAGTCTATGGTTTTAAGCATAATTTCTTTCGATCTTTCGTCAGGATATCCCCTGTCTTTGTACTTTTTAGGATTTAACAGTAAGCTCATCATTTACTCCTTTTTTTCCGGAAAACCGGGGTTTAATTATTTTTAAAACTATTTCGACAAAACACAATTACTTCACAAAAACGGCCATTACTAAAAAAAGAACGATGTTCCTTTTGTGTCAACAAGAAAATGCACAGTTTATTTTACTATAATATATCACCGGTTAATTTCAAATTATTATTAAATAAGCAGGAATTTCATCATATTAAAACTAAAAGAGCTGCCCCGAATGGAGCAGCCCTTTGCAAAAAATTAGTCGTTCATTTTATATTCATCTTTAAGCGGATAAACATACTTCTCCCAGACCCTCATAAACTTGTCAACATCAGCTACAGGGTTTTTTATCATCTTAAGGCAATACTCAAGCTGTGCCGCAGTATTAGATTTCTTCTGATAAAGCTGAACAGCATACTTGGAAAAATCCCTGACAAGAACATCAAAGATCATATCAAGAATATCATCATCAATCTTATAAATTTTCGCATTCTCAATAATAAGCTGCCCATAGGCAACAACAGTCATAAGCTCGCCCATTGCAAGGAGGTAATCGATATCCTTGCTCTGCTCCTTACTTGGTGTAGCCTTGGCAAGGAATTCCTTAAACACAGCAATCTGCTCCTTAAGAACCTCGATATTAGGGAGGCTGATGCTGTTATATGCTATATTGTAATCATGAAACTGAATCTTGCTTAAACCGCTTGTGGGGCCCTGATCCATGAGGAAAGCATCATTTTCAGCTCCGCCGCACTGAGGAATTTCAGGAAACTCAGCAGGGTTAAAGAAATAGTTTGTCATAAACTTAACAACAAGTGCCATGTTAACATGAACAGTACCTTCAAGTTTCGGGAACATCCTTATTTCAGATGTAGCCATTTCAAAATATGGTTCCTTCTCAAAGCCTTTAGCTGCAATAACATCCCAAAGAAGGTTGATAACCTCCTCCCCTTCCCTTGTAACCTTCATTTTGCAGAGAGGATCATAGAGGAGATATCTTCTGTCGTCTTTAGATGCTGTTCTCATATAGTCTACTGCTCTAAGATTAAAAAGCTTCATAGCAGTTATTCGTAAATAGGAGTCACTGAGAAGATTCTTAACATGAGGAAAATCAGTTACATACTTGCCGTAAAGATTTCTGTTTGCAGCGTGTTCAATTGCTTCATAAAAAGCGTGTGTGGCAATACCAACCGCGCCCGGACCCAGGTTGAATTTACATACATTAACAGTGTTAAGCATATTGTCCCATGCTTTAGGGCCTTTTTCTGTAATGTCAGCTTCAGTAATAGGATAATCGTGAAGCGCATACTCGGAAACATAGTTCTGGTGAGCAACTGTGTTCTGCACACACTCATAATCAGGATGCTTTGAATCAACACAGAAGAAAACATAATCATCAGTGTCAGCCATTTTTGAGAATGTTGAAACCATGGCAGCTTCATTGCCATTCCCTATATAATACTTGTCTCCATTAGCTTTATAGGTACCATCACCCTGAGGATAGAGCATCATATCACTTGCGTAGATATCAGCTCCATGCTCCTTTTCAGAAAGTCCGAATGCAAAAACAGCACCCTCTTCAAGAAGTTTTGCAGCTTTATGTTTGGCTTCTTCATTGCTCCCCATCCATATAGGACAGATACCAAGCTGGGAAACATCCCATACATACCAGTAGGCAATACCGTAGAAGCCCATAATCTCAGCCCAGTGGTAAATTCTGTAAGTATCCCACCTGTTGTCAGGTGCACCATAACCGGCAGGGGTTAAAAGCCTTGCGAAAATATTATGTTCCTTCTGAAAATCAACAAAATCCTTAGGCCAGGTTCTGTTATGGAAGTCCTCTTTAATTTTTTTAAGACCCTTATTTTCAAACCATTCAATGGTTTTCAGCATCATTTCCTTAGATTCTTTGTCAGGAAACTCAACATTGTATTTTTTCGGGTTTAATAACATCATCAGGCTACCTCTTTTTTTTAAGATAAAAAGCTATTTCTCTTTATTATTCACAGCTTTACATTTCAAATTAAATAAAAAAACAGCACCATATTCTTGTCAACAGAATATCGGTTTTTTTACTGAATAATGGCCCATGAAAAATGCATATAATTGTATTAAGAAAGCTTTCCGGGAATACCATTATTTCACTGGCAGAATCTGGTAAATAATATTCTTGGCTCATTCCGGATTATTGGGAAAAGTAATAATATTGTTTGTTTCCACATATTCTGGAGTAAGCCCCCTGTCCCCCAAAGGGGGCACGTAAAATAAAAACTTGAGCAAGTTGGTGAATCAAAGTATTAAAAAATCCTTTATATTGTTGAGCTTGCAAAAGATATGCGGAACAATGTAAAGGGATTAGTTATCAAAGTGGCAACAATTATATTTTCAGAGTAATAATAGATAACTAGTGCCCCCTTTGGGGGACAGGGGGAAAAGTAAAAAAAGTACTTTCTTAGTATCCCAAAAATCCGGAATGAGCTATATTCTTTTATTAATCTTAATTCTCCTCTAAACACAGACCCCCTCGAAAAGGAGGGGGTCTGTGTTTCAATAATTTACCTATCTTTTATATAAGTTTTACACATTTAATCAACATAACCTTCTATCTGCCGAAAACATAATCCGACACAGGAGCAGAATACCAGTTTTTATATAATCCGCCGTCACTCTCATACCACGCCTGAAATGAAGGATAGGCATTATAAATATCACTGGTACCTGACTCATAGGGCCATAACCAGTCACTGGGAACCAGAATCGCCCATGGGAAACCATCATCATCCAGAACTTTCCCTGTGAAGGATGTTTTAACAAAAGGAAGATGCACTTCTCTGTCGGCAACTCCATTGCATATTATAAATGGATCATAAGGCATTGCTTCTGTTCTTGCCCTGTTAAGAGTAATTGTGTGAACAGTTTCAGGAATATCAAGATATGTTTCACCAGGACGAGCATTAAAATTTCTTCCTAATAAAGTCCTCGGGCTGCTTACAAGTATAATCCTGTTCCCGTAAACATTTATACCTACCGGGCTGTCATAACCTGCGCCTGAAGCAAGGAGTTTTGTTCTAATGGTAATCTCCCTCACCCTGTTCTGGCTGTCAATTTTCTCTTCAAGAGTAAGCCTTACAACAACATCATTAAAATCAGCATCACCCTTGGAAGGATAAAGATCTTCAAATGCCAGTGTATAAACCCCTATTATCTTTCTTGCGGCATCAGGATCATTTGGGAACTCATCATCCGCATCAGGAACACCATCACCATCTGAATCAATAACAACCGCCTCTTCAACAGGCTTCAGTGCTATATTTCTGCCGAACTCAACAAGCCTGCCGATTCCGTTTATGCCGGACTCTACAGTTTCATAGCCTTCTCTGGAAACAGCAACCCTTGCTGTTTTTTCCGCAGCATCAACTGTTGCTGTAAAAATGGAAATCCCTTCACTATTTGTAAATCCCTGCCAGTTTAAAGAGTTATCCTCTTTTATCAGGTTTATTGAAGCCTGTCCAAGTGGCAGTCCGGTTTTTTCATCAGCAACTTTAAGGGATATTTTAACATTGGTAACAGTTGAGAAATCGAAGTCAGGTCCAGGCTCTGATATAAGCGCCAAATATGATGCGACATTTCCGTTCTGTACAACTATAGTATAGGTTATAACATTCCCTTTATCATCAGTATAATTAAAGGTTATTGTTACCTGCCCTGCTACTTCAGATGTGGTAATAATATTACCTGTTTCACTATCAATTGATGCATATATGCTGTTCCCGTTAGAATTCATTGCAATAAAGGAATCAATACTGCTGTTAAAATCCCAGTATCCGTTGCTGCTTTCTGAAATTTTAATAATATTATTTCCAGAATGGAGTGCATACCCGTTCTGCAGCTGCAACAGAATGTTTCCCGGAATTATTCCTGTAATAGTTCCGCTGGCATCTGTTTTTATAATATAAAGCTCTCCATTAACTGATACCTTTATTTCATAGGGGCCTGATGGAACCGAACCTGAAGCGCCCTCTGTAATCATTAAATCACCAGTTGAACCATTAACCTTAATATTTAAAAGATCAACATTTATTGTTCCTTCTCCAGCAGTTGCTGAAAGAATTTCAACCTCATTCAGAAGGTACCATTTCCCATAACTATTCTGTCCGGTAAGGGATACCCCACCTTTATCTGTATTTATAGTTCCATTATTTAAATCAACCATAACCGCAGAACCGGAAACAATTACATTACCGGAAACAGTGCCGGAGGAATCAGTGATAAAGGTAATTACAGTTCCGTCATTCATTACTATTGTTACACCAAAGGGGCCGTTATGATTTCCATTCACAATTATATCACCTGTTACAGGATCAATTGAAGCTTCAAGAACAATCCCGTTACTGTCCTTAACGGTTATACTTTCCACCGAGGAATTTTGAAAATACTTCCCATCATCTTGAGACGCAATTGTATATGGATTTCCATTTACAATCAGATTACCATGATCAAGATCAACTGCCATACTGCTCCCTGAAGGATTACTCACTGCAGTAACAACTGTTGGATTATTCTCATCATCAACCTCAATAACAAGGGTATACTCTCTTTCACCTGTATCTATTACTACTGTATACTCCCCTTCTACTGTATACTCCCCTTCTACTGTTCCATCTCCAGGAATGATTTTAATATCACCATCTTTTGTAACAATGAATTCAACGCTATTACCATTTTCATCAGTAACAGTGATACTGGAATTATTGTCTCCATCTGGATTATAGCTATCAGGATCAATTGCTTCATTATTTATATTAAGTTTGCCATTTGCATCAGTATGTATTATTACAACATAATTTATATTCTCATCATTATTTGCACCGGTATCATTAGTTGCACCTGACCCGTCAGTAGTGCCTGAACCATCAGTTGTACCTGAATCACCTGTTGTACCGGTAACACCTGTAGTGTCTGACCCGCCTGTAGAGCCGGAACCGTCTGTTGTTGTCTCTGGAACAACACTAATCTCAGGGGCGTTTGAAGCACCACCACCACCGCCGCCGCAGCCGGACATAAAAAATGCGGAAATCATTAGGACTAATATCATTAAATATAATGTCTTTTTCATAAATAAACTCCTGATAATAGATATTATTATTAAGTTTATAAAAATGTGTAAAAAAAGGCAAGAAAAAAAAGCCTGGCGAGGCTTTGTAATTATTTTTTTTAGCATAATTGAGCTAAAAATATTCAAACACCGGTATTATGTATATAAAATATTATACTTCATTCAAGATTTTAGAATATAGTGTTTAATTAACACCTTTTTCAGGATGGTTCTGAAGATTTTACCATTGTAAAAAAAATAATTGAACAATCAGCCCCTGTTCTTCGTAATGCTAATATAATTAAAGAGAAAGGAAGTATGTGAAATGAAAAAATCAGCTTCTGAGGTTACTGCGGTTGAATTGAAAAGCCTCATTGAGAAATATATTAAAGGTGGACCTAATCTCAACTATGCCATTAAAATAACCGGGCACCCCGGTGTTGGCAAATCAGCAATTGTGAAGGAGGCAGCTGAATCGGCCAATTTCATGTTTATAGATACCAGACTGGCATTTAAAGAGAATGTGGACCTTGGGGGCTACCCGGTCCCTGACCACGAGTCAAAAGAGATGATTTACTACAGACCTAAATTTATCCCCCCGGCACAGGTTCCGGAAGGATATGACGGAATTGTCTGGTTCCTTGATGAATCGAACAGAGCACACCCCACTGTTATACAGACGCTTTTCCAGATTATTACTGAAAAAAAATGCGGTGAACATCTGCTTCCGGAAAAAACTTCAATTATTCTTGCAGGTAACCTTGGAGATGACGACGGCACAACTATAACGGATTTTGATGATTCAGCCCTTGATGGCCGTCTTGCTCTATTTCATTTAAAACCTTCGGCACAGGGCTGGCTCCGGTGGGCTTTTGATGAAGGTATTCACCCTTCAATAATTAAATATATTTCCATGTATCCTGAACGGCTCTGGGACGAGGCAAAGATCAATCCCAATCCCAGAGGGTGGCATCAGGTATCAAATGCCTTAAAGCATTCCTACCAGCTCCACACAGATTCCGAACTGGTAAGCTACCTTAAAATCAGCAGTGACAGCAGCATAGAAAAAATAATCTATTCACTAATAGGGAATATTGCAGGGAGCGATTTCCTTATGCAGCTCACATCCCCGCGCCAGCTCAGCTCTTCAGAAATAATTGAAGGGAATCCTGAAAAACTTGATATGCTGAAAAAAAGGGAGATTTCTGTAGAAGATTTACTCTGGGCCCTGAATGGGACTATTGAAATACTGAAGGAGAAAGCTGCTACAGCTTCAGGATCACTTGAGTCCAATGACATTATAATACTGAGCAATGTATTGAAGTTTATCGGCTACGCAAGGGGGGATATCACAATGTCGTACTTTTTTATTCTCCTTCGGGAGTGCGGTATTTTCACCCTTATTCCTGAAGCAGTTAAAAGAATTGATGATGCTGAAACCGTTAATTTTTTAAAAACAAAATATTCCGGTCTGCTGAATTAAGGTACAATGAGACTTGAATTAACACTGGAAGATCTCTGGCAAAAAAGCCGATTCGCATCATACTTCTACCAGGGTGTGGATCTTGCTGAAGAGAGAGATATCCCCACGCTTGCTCTGACATTATATCATTCACGCCTTGTTCTTTTTTATAATCCCGGATTTATCGATAATCTCACAAGTGATGAAATCACAGGACTCCTGATTCATGAAATGATGCACATAGTCCTGAATCATGATCACAGAGGATTCCCGGAGGGGAAGATATACCTGCAGAATCTTGCACAGGACATGGTTATTAACAGCTATCTAAAGGAGAATGGGAAAACATTTTTTTCAAGGAAAGCATCTTACTCACCCGATGTCCCCCCCCTTATCCTTCCGGAAGGACTTCTGTTTATCCCTGATGAATTTTTTAAGGAAACCGGAATTGCTGACCCAACATGGGAAGAGGTTTATTACTGGCTCAAGGATCAGCCTGATGAAAAACTGAAGGAACTGAAACTTGCTGGTGAAAAAAATGACAGCTCCGGTCCTGGATTAAAGATGCGTTCACCCCTTGATGATCTAGAGGAGGCTCTAAGCTCCCTTGACCTCTCCTACAACACAGCCCCTGAAGAAAAATATACCCGTTTCAAAAATATGGACGGCCTCTTTTTTGAAACAGAAGGTGGTGATCCTCTCCCCACCGGGATTCATGTTATGAAACCCCGCACAGACAGAAATATTCTCGATGCCAAGATTAACCATTTCATAAATACCGCAAAAAGAGATGAAACCTGCAGGGATGAAAGAATCTTTGAAGAAATTTCTGCTATTATTGAAGCACCGGGTAAAACAGACACTGCATGGATAAAGAAACTGAAGAGTATTGTTGACCTCACAGCCCAGTCAACAGAATTCCAGTATACCTACAACCGGTTCAACAAAAGGTACTTCAGCCAGGGGATATATTCACCGGGGAGATCTTTTAAACAGAGAGAGGCAGTTACAGTTGCGGTTGACCTTTCAGGCTCAATGGTAATGAAACCTTACAATATTGAAGCAGCATTCGGGATCATTGAGGACCTTCTTGGAAGATTTAAAGTATACCTTTTATGCCTTGATGAAAGGGTTTTTATCCCTGAAAAACAGAACAATACATTTGTAAAATCTAAAGAAAGCGATAAGCCATATCTTTATAAAAAAGGTGACTGGAAATATATAAAATCGGGGAGCAGCGGCACCACATACTTTGAATCGCTTTTTAATGATTATATGACAGGCCACAGCGAACTTCTTATTGTAATCACAGACGGTTATATTTATGATATTGACAGATTAAGAAAATACAAAAATACTCTCTGGCTTATAAGTGAAGACAGGGATGAAAAATTTAACCCTCCATTCGGGAAGGCTGTTAAAATCACCAGGCCTGCCGGGGGTATACGGTTACGACAAAAGGCTCACATGCGGACAGTATGAAGAACAGAGATATTGAAGAGATATACAACATAGGGTGCAGAGAAAGCTCCTTTGCAGGAGGTGAAGGGTCAGAGCTGATTATAAATTCCGGTATTGCGGAATATATATATCTGAGCGGCAGACATTGGCCCATATTTGATTATCACAGAGGGCTTTCAGCTCTTATCGCCTCAGAAGAAACAGAATATATACATAAGTCAGGGATTTTCTGGCCATCATTTGATTATGACAAGGGGATAGATTTTCTCATAAGCACCGGTAATGGAGAATATCTTTACAGGGCAGGGAGATTCTGGGAAGGTTTCGATTACAACCGGGGCCTTGAAGCACTAGGGAAGATGAAGAGTGCCAGGTACATCTATTATGCTGGGAAGGAATGGAAGTCCTTTGACTTCAAAAAAGGTTTTGAATACCTTATCAGTTCAGGTGATCCGGAATTCCTCTTTTACGCCGGTGCGCACTGGAAACACTTTGACTACATCAGAGGAATGGAAGAGCTTCTTAAAACCGGAAGCTGTGAGTACATTTATAAAGCTGGAACACTGTGGAAAAAATTCGATTACAGGAGAGGATGGGATCTCCTTGAAAAAAATGTTTCCGCTGGTGTAAAATGGAGGGCTCTCGCTTTTCAGAACGGAAAGTGGAAACCGCAGCTCCGGACAATCTGGGCCCTCCTCTGGGAAAAATAAAAAGAGGATACAGAAATAACTAATTTTAAGTTAAAACTGCACCCTCTTTATAATAGACCTATTCTTCAACATTATCCTTTGTGCCGAGTTTCTTTATATCAGGCTTAACACTCTTCATGTCAGGCTTTTCAAAATTCTGAACAGCTGTTTTTGTTTCAGCTTTTTTCTCTTCAATGTCCCCTTTTATTTCTTCAGCTTTAGCCTTAGTCTCTTCCTTAACAGCCTGTACATTTTCACGATCCTTAGCCTTCTGCTCTGATACTTTCTCTTTTGTAGATTCCTTTAAATCTGAAACCTGCTTTCTTATTTCAGCGCGTTGAGTCTCAAACTTTTCCCTTATATCCTTACGTAATTCCTTAATATCATCACGTATTTTTCTGATATTTTCCCTGTTCTGCTCTTTAAGTTCCTTAACATTCAGTTTTTTATCTTCATCAATAACAGCCTCATTCCCTGCCTCAAGATTTACAAAACTGCTTTCATCCTCATCCGCTTTTCTCACTGCAACTGTCCCTTCAATACAGGAAATCCTGCTTTCACCTTCAGACTCTTCAACAAGAAATTCAGTACCCCTTACACCGGCAACAACAGTTTTTGTTGTAACCTGATATTTTTCACCGCTTCTCAATTTCCTTGCAACCTGTGAAAAGACCTTCCCCTCTTCCACATAAAGCTCAGTAAATTCCTTATTCCCTTCAACCTCTTTAATAAGCTCCCGGATAACGACAGTACTTTTCTCCAGTATTCTTATAACACTCCCGCTAAAATGAATATCAACAGCAGATTGAACACCGGTTTTTATTGTTGCACCCTCGGTAACAAAATCACCGATTTTTGCTTTTGATTCACCGCTTTCAGATGCAATTATAACATCCCCTGAGATAAAGTTTATTATCCCTTCCATCTGTACTGTTGTTTGTTTCTCCTTACATGCTGAACAAAGCAACAGAAGTGCAGCCGCCAGAATCACTATTTTTTTCATAACTCCTCCTGAGTAATATTACACAATTTAAAATATATAGCTAGCCGAAGTGGAAAAATAAATCAATCATTTCCTCTTCTCCTGCATTACTTCCCTGAGTTTATTTATCAGTAAATCCTCATCAATCGGTTTTTCAATAACACCATCACAGCCCGCGGAAAAATATGCATCCAGCTGCTCCTTACGCACATGCCCTGTCTGAATAATGACGGGAACCGAAGCCCTGATTTTCTTTACTTCTTTCAGTGCGGAAATTCCGTCTATGCCCGGCATCTGCATATCCATGAGAACAGCATGGATATCGTCCCTCTCTTTAATAATTTCAATAGCCTCATATCCATTCTGTGCATAAATCGATTCAGTTCCAAGTCCGCGGAGAAATTCTGAAAGATGGAAAAATATTAGATAATTATCGTCAACAATCATAATTTTTTTATTTTTTAAATCTGTCTCCTCAAGCCGTCCCTGTATTTTATCTGCAGTAAGAGGAAAAACAAAATAAAACATTATCCCCTCCCTGTTAAAAGGGTCAACATGAATAACCCCGCCGAGTGCTTCAACAATATCACCTGCAATTGATATACCAATATCTCTTGATCTCCCCCTTGTAAGTCCGGAACTGAACCTGTCAAAAAAATTGTCAGCCTCCTCCTCCCCGATAGACAGACCTTCATCAAGAACAAAAAATCTGATTTCCTGATCATTCACTGAATATCCGAATTCGATAAAGCCCCTGCCGGTAAATCTGAGAGAATTAGAAAGAAGGTTTTCCATAACCTGAATAATTTTCCCCTTATCAGAATAAAAGAAAAAATCTTTCTCATCAGTAAGATTTCTGCATATAAGCTTAACCTCTGATCGTATAGTTTTTTCCGCTTTATGAGAAACCAGTTCAAATACCCGATGCATCAACTCATTGCATGAAAACTCTTCTTTATCAATACTGATTCCACTTTTCTCCATAAGCGAGTAATCAACAATATCTGAAAGAATATTCATAATCTGATCTGAGTTGGACTCAATTAGCTTTGAATACATACCCCTGGTATCAGGATCAAGATTCGTCATTGAAAGCATCCTGGAAAATCCGATAATCCCGTTCAACGGGGTTCTTATCTCATGAGAAACATTATGGAGGAAAACCGTTTTCAACTCTTCATTTCTCAGCGCTTTCTCCTTCTCGCTTATCAGATTGAATTCGATCTCCTTTCTTACTGATATATCTGTATGTGTTCCTATAACCCTTACAGGTTCACCTTCGCTGTCCCATTCAATTGTCTGGCCCCTCCCCTCAACCCAGAGCCAGGAGCCGTCCTTTTTTGTCATTCTGTACTCAATGACAAATGACATATCCTGTCTGATTTTATCGAAAATTGTGCGGATCATTTCAGGTCTGTCATCGGGGTGTATAAGATTCTGCCATGTTGTTATATTCTGAGGGAATACCTCTTTAATATATCCGAGCATAGTAAATATGCGCCTGTTGAAGAATACATCACCTGTTTTAATATGCCAGTCCCATAATCCGTCATTTATAGCTTCAAATGTAAGCCTGTACTGTTCAGAGGATCTCCTTAATTCATCCATAAGATGTTTTGTTTCAGTTATATCTTTCAACTGGCACAAATAACCGGTTCCGCCAGGGGAGGAACTGATAGGAATAAGCTGCACTGTTACTTCAAGTACAGCAATTCCAGACCTGGAAGTTTTATAACCTCCCGATGCCATGGCGCGGTCAAAGCTGTATTCTATTTCATGCTTAACGTTTCTGCTCCCCTTAAGTCTTTCATAAAACTGCTCCGATACCCCTGCCACATCTCCAAGATTCATCCGGTAAAGCTCATCAGGATTTACCATTCCGAATATCTCCACCAGGGTATTATTAAACAACATTACCCTCCCTGATGAATCGAGTATAATAAGACCGGCTGGTGATTTTTCAAATATAGTTTTAAACTTTTTTTCATTTTCCTCCAACAGGGCCTGGGCTTCCTGAAGTTCAGCAAGAGAAAGATTAAGCTTTTTCGTATGATCACTGATTCTTCTATTAAGAATAATATTATTAAGAAAGAAAAAACAGATAAATATCAGGAGCCCTGCAGCAGCAGCTAGAGCATACAAGTTAAGCTCTCTCATATAATTATTATACATGACTGAAGGGAACCATTTGCGGAAAGAAGTGCTGATAAATCCGGTGCTGTCCGATTCTGCCAGTGCATCACTTAGCAAAGTTAGGAGCTCCGGATTATCCTCTTTCACCGCAAAGGAGTACTCATAGGCCCCAAAAGATACAGGGATAGTCCGCAGTCCCCCGGGACCTGAATCTTTTATACTGCTCAGTCCGTTAAAATGAGTGGAGATGATTACATCATATGTTCCGCCATAAAGCTTTTTTAAAGCTATGTTATCATTTGCATAATTAAACAGCTGAAGATCAAAACTCTTCTCCAGATCTTTTTTAAAAAGCTCGTAAAGCAGCATGGATCCGGTAAATGCGGCCTTTTTATTTTTAAGATCCCCCAGATTATTGAGTCTGGAATTTTTTAAAACAAAAATCCGGAAACCGATAGAAAGATAGGGCCAGGCAAGCCGGTAATTGCTGCTAAAACCATTTATTGCACCGAGAATAACATCCGCTTTCTTCTCTGCGGCTGCATCTTTCATTTGTGAAAAAGGGAGGAGTTCTATTTCGTATTTAAGATTTTTTTTTGCAGCTGCCCTGCGGAATAGATCGATAGAAAAACCGACCGCTGTTCCTTCATCATTGAGGAATTCAAAGGGGGGGTTGTCCCGGGGGCCTATTACATAGATATGCCTGTCAAGGGCAGCCCCTTCTGATATCATCAGAAAAATAAAAAAGAGGAGTGGAATCATAGCTTTAATTTCAGAATACAAATTAATCCCTTTTCACCGGATCTATCACTGCATATGAGCAGGTGCTATCTTACTATTTTATCATACATTAAATTACTGCATATACTTATTTTTTTTAATTTCAATACATTTTTTTCAAAAAAAAACGGGGAAAAAACGTAATTAATAATAGATATTAATCAAAGGAGGATTTTATGCATAATTACGCGGCTGCTACAATTGAAGGGTTTGTTACTCACGAACCGCAGCTTAAAACAACCAAAACCGGTAAATCGGTATGCACATTTTCAATTGCAGTTAACCATTATTCAAAATCTGAGGAACCCCCGAAAGTTTCATTCATCGAAGTGGAAACATGGGAAAAGGTTGCAGATTTCTGTTCAAAAAGTGTTTCAAAGGGGAAAAGAATTATGGTGATCGGCACACTCCGTCAGGACAGATGGGAGAGTGAAGACGGGAAATCCAGATCACGCATAAAAATAGTAGGGAATGAAATACGCTTTCTTGAATCAAAGAAAAATCAGGATGAGACTGTAGTGGAACAGGCCTATTCACAGGCCTGATTTAAAAAGGTATTCTGTTCGTCCGGCTCCAGAGACCCATCTCTTTTGCTGACTTTATAAGGTCCTCTCTGAAGTCCGGATGAGCAATACTGATTAACGATTCAGCGCGTCCCCAGGTAGACCTGCCTTTCATATTTACAATACCGTATTCAGTAACAAGATGATGCACCATTGTTCTCGGAACAGTAACAACAGATCCGGGTGTAAGAAGGGGCTTAATCCTCGACTTCACCTGTCCGTCTTTTTTATCAATATAGGTAGAGGAAAAAGCAAGAAAACTTTTCCCCCCCTTTGAATGAAAAGCGCCGATTACAAAATCGAGCTGCCCCCCGGTACCGGAAATCTGCCTGAGCCCTGAAGTTTCGGAACAGACCTGGCTCAGCAGATCCACTTCCACAATATTATTGATGGAAACCACCCTGTCATTTGCAGCTATAAAATCGGGATTGTTTGTATGATGCACCTTGCACGATGCGGTCCTGGGATTGTCATGTATAAAGTCATAGGTCTCTGTAGTACCAAGACAGAAAGAATATGTACTCTTATTAATATCAGAGCTCTTCCTTGCATTGGTTATTTTACCCGCACCATAAAGTTCAACCATTGCATCGCAGAACATTTCACTCTGTATACCCAGATCTTTAACATCAGTATCGGAAATCATGTGCCCTATAAGGTTGGGGAGAGTCCCTATGCCCAGCTGGAGGCAGGAACCATTTTCAACATGGGGTACAATAAACTCAGCAATCTTTTTCTCCTCGCATGATGGGCCAGGCATTTTAGATGTTGCAAATATAGGTGAATTAGACCCTTCAATTATATAATCTATTTCACTTATATGCACATACTCATCATTCCCGCCAAGACACCTGGGCATATTTTCATTAACTTCAACTATAGCAATATCAGCCCATAAGGCAAGCCCCCTGTTGTGGGAATTCCCCAGACCGAAATTAAAACAGCCGTTTTTGTCCATTGGAGTTACCTGAGCGCACCATACCCTGGGTTTTAAATATTCAATATCCCCGGAATGATAAGCCATTAAGGTAGCCTCATGATAATTAAAAGGGAGATGACAGTTTAGCCCTTTATCACCGGCCATTCGATCCAGCAGAGTAAAATACCAGCTGAAATACTGAAAAGACTTCTGCTCCGGGTCATTCTGAATTACAGCAGGAAAGGGCGGCACCGAACCTGTACCCCTTACAGAGACATTCTCAACCTGCCCGACCCTTTTACTTAAAGCCAGATCAAAGTCCACAGGCTTAGTTGCAAACATGCCGTAATCTACAATATCATTATCATTTACAATGCCTGCGGCTTTTTCTGCTGAAACCAGCTTATTTCTATATTCATTTTGAAAAGTTTTCATTTCTACTCCATATTATATTTATAGCTCTTTCAGGATTAGCGAAGCAAAACCTTAATCATTCTGTAAATCTATACCCGCTTATAGCCCCCAGGCTGAAAACCTGTATTATTTTCATAAACTTTTACAGCCGGCCCCCGGAGGGGCTTCCTGAAATCTACGGAAGGCTCTTCTTCCTGGATTTTACTGTTATTAAAAACTTCGATTACACTGATAAAAATATATTTTTACCGTATAAATCATTATTAACCCCCTCCGGGGGTCGCGCCGGAATATTTATGTTAATCATTTAATTCTCCGCGCGGGGGGCTGAAGAAAATGCAAAATTATTCCAAAATCTACCGCAGGCTTTTACCTATAAAATCAGCGAGATCCTCAAAAGCGACCCTGGTCTGGTCTCCGGAAAGCTGATTTTTTACTGTTACAATACCCTCTGCAAGCTCGTCCTCTCCTATAATCAGAACAAAGGCAGCTTTCTCCCTCTCAGCCCTTTTGAACTGGGCTTTAAAACTTTTTACGGAAGGATCAAGATCCGCAGAAACTCCCGATTCCCGGAGTTTTCGTGCAAGAGCTGCAGAGCGGTTAAGACTTTCTCCGCCGGAATGAATGATAAAGGCATCAACACCATCAGCTGTTATATCATTATTCTCTATAAGCAGATACATTCTCTCTATACCTGCTGCAAATCCCACACCCGGTGTTGCCTTACCTTCAAACTGTTCCACCAGATAATCGTATCTTCCGCCGCCTGCAAATGCATTCTGGCTCCCCAGATTATCAGCAACAAATTCGAAGGTAGTCCTTGTGTAGTAATCGAGGCCCCTAACCATATATTTATCAATTTCGTATTTCAATCCATCCTTATCAAGATATGATTTTACAGAATCGAAGTGACTGGAGCACTCCGGGCAAAGATGCTCAGAAATGACAGGTGCACCCTTTTTTAAAGCTGAACATTTTTCATTTTTGCAGTCAAGAAGCCGTAAAGGATTTTTATCCATTCTCTTTCTGCAGTCTTCGCATAGCTCATCTTTTTTATCCGAATAATAGCTTTTCAGTTTTACCATATATCCGGGACGGCACTCTCTGCATCCGATTGAATTAACAAGTACCCTGTAATTTGCAATTCCAGCACCCTTTGCTATTGAATCAACAAGGGAGATTATTTCATAATCGTAGTATGGATCAGCGCTGCCGAAAATTTCCGCACCAAGCTGATTAAACTGTCTCAACCTACCCCTCTGGGGCTTTTCCGCCCTGAACATGGGGCCCATGTAAAAAAACTTACACAGGGCAAGCCTGTTATAATCACCATTCTCCACATAGGCGCGCACAATCCCTGCTGTACCTTCCGGCCTTAAGGTTAGACTCCGACCACCCCTGTCCTCAAATGTAAACATCTCCTTGGAAACAATATCAGTGTCGTCCCCTATCCCCCTGGAGAAAACCTCAGTGAATTCCATTATGGGAGTTATCAGTTCCCTGTAATTAAAGTTACGGAAAATCTTCCGTGCCGAATTTATTACATGGTTCCATCTTACACCCTTATCCGGGAATATATCCTCTACGCCTGGCGGTTTGGTAATCATCACTTCTTCTCCTTGGGGTTAACAGCTCTTCTGAAAATAGCATCATCAAATGCCGCCCTATCCAATTTTACTCTGCAGATACTGTTGGGCCTGGCCATTTCTATTTCCTGATCTTCGAAGTATATTTTTTTAACAGTATAACTGCAGTCAAGTATTCTATCACCAATGGGATATATTGCGTCAAGTTTTTCACCGCTGTAAACAGGATTAAAGGTCTTTATCATAATCTCATCAGACTCCCCTTCATCAATGCTGTATGCGACAAAAAGTGCTTTATTGATATAGGGAACCCCTTCATAACCTTTAAGTTCAAACTCATTAAAAAGATCTGAGGTATAGGGCCTGTGATTAATAAGATCGAGCTCTTCGCGCCAGAAAGGAAGATTCTCAGCAAATTTCCCGGTTCCAGCCAGGTTCACAGCGTGTTTGTAAATCCTTGTAGTATTTGCCGCGTGATAAAGAGACTTCATCCTCCCTTCAATCTTAAATGCATCAACGCCGGCATCTATATATTCTTCAAGCCTTTCAATTAGACATAGATCCTTGGAGGATAAAATTTCAGTGCCGTAATTATCTTCATTGATATCAAGATAAAGTCCCGGTCTCTTCTCCTCCACAAGGGAATACTTCCACCTGCATGGCTGGGAGCAGTCTCCGCCGTTTGCGTCACGCCCGGAAAGATACCTGCTTAAAAGGCATCTCCCTGAGTAGGCAATACACAATGCACCGTGTGCAAATATTTCTATTTCAGCATCACAGTTTCTTTTAATATCTCTTATTTCATCAAGGGTCACTTCACGAGCCAGCACAATCCGTTTAAAACCGGCATCGAGCCAGAACTTTGCTGACCTGTGATTAAGGGTGCTCATTTGTGTTGAAAGATGGAAATCCGCTTCAATCCCCGCATCCTTTAATATCATCAGCATACCAGGATCGGAAATCATAACAGAATCGAATCCTATCTCTTTTATTTTTAAAGCATATTTCTCTGCTTCATTTATCTGTTTTTCATGAAGGAAAGAATTCATCAGGAAAGTGGTTTTAACTCCCCTCTCCCTGCAGTATTGAGTCCCCTCCTTAAGATCATTGAAGGTAAAATTATCTGACTGAACCCTCAGGTTAAAACCCTCCCCGCCGAAATAGACATTATCCGCTCCATATTTAACAGCAAAGCGGAGTTTTTCCGGATTGCCTGCCGGCGCAACAATAAGAGGCTTTTTCCTGGCGGATTGTTTATTCTCTGTTAAATCCATTACTATTCCCTGCCGGTAAAGTTTCACCGGTCATAATATATTTACAAAGTTACGGAGATACCCCTGCAGGGCAAGAAAAAAATTAATACCGCTTATTGTATAAAAGCAGGTAACCGTATAATTTTAGTGGTGATGTCATTCCCGCGTATACTTCGACGCGCTCAGTACAGGTGCGGGAATCTCATAACTCCTGATTTTTACAGGAGATTCCGGCACTACGTTATCACTTCGGCCGGAATGACAAGTTTAATCTACATAATTCTACTGCTACCATAAAAGCAGTATTATTGCGGGAATATTATTTAAATTTTACATCTGCAATCAATCTGTCCATATTGGGAACAGTAAGGTCATTAACAACTTTTCCCTTTACCGGAATTCCCCCCATCTCAGTGAAGATTTTTCTGTTCCCTATTGCGCTTTCAGGATATTCAGCATACTCAGTTGAATATAGAGGAATTTTAAAATTAAATGCAGACCTGGCAGCCTCAAAAATCCCCCCCTCCTCAGGTGCTTCAACTATATATACAGCCTTAGACATTGCACAGATTACTTTATTTCTGTTAAAGGCATTATACTTATCAGCAGGTGCCAGAGGGGTGAATATTGAAACAATAGCTGTTTTTTTTTCATTATAAACCATTTTTAATTCCTCAGGCAGAACAGCACGAAGAATCCCCAGCGGCAGAAATGCTATTGTGTCACCTCCATACTCCAGAGATGCCCTGTGAGCCGCCAGTCCTGCACCCTTTGCCATACCGCTTATTACAGTGATTCCCCTTGCTGCAAGCTCCTTTGCTGCAAGGTATGATATAAATTCCCCCCTGCTGCTCACATTATTGTCTCCAAGTATAGCTGCACCATCCTTCATGAGAATATCCCTGTTGCCTGTCAAATATAGAAAGGGGGGGATGGAATTACCCATAATGCTGTGAAGCCTTGCCGGATAATAGGAGGAAAAAAAAGGGATAATCTCCACACCTGCTTCAACAACCTGGATATACTCCTCCTCAAGAGACGGCAGAATCTCACCTGCTGATTTAAAAGCTTCAACTATTCTGCTGCTGAAATTAAATTCACCTTTAATTTCAGTTTCACTAAGATCAAATATATCGGCAATAGATATTTCCAGGGCACTCACCTCTTTATAAATCTCCTTGAGGTGTGCAGGGCCTATACCCTGAACCCGCTGCAATGCTATCCAGTATTTAATGCTGTTCATAGTTCAATTTTACCGTGCAGTTATTATAAGGATACATCAATATCAATATTAACCCCTTAACATCCAGAAATTTATCTCTCCCCCCTGTCTACCCCGGGAGTACTTCTTCGCTGTGCTTACTTCGACGAACTCAGTACAAGCAGAGGGCGCCCCAAAGGGGGCACGGGTTAATACATTATCACTTTGATAATTTTATTTTTAGTTTCCTGAAATATTCCATTATTGTTTAATACATTTTCATCTATAATAGACAATGTTTGAATCTCAATACTTGAGATTAATTCATCCCTGTATATATTATATTATTTCAAAAATCTTTTGCAAACTTAATAGTTTAAACGGATGTTTTAATACCTTGATTCACCAACTTATTCAAGTATTTCTTTTACGTGCCCCCTTTGGGGGACAGGGGGCTGACTCTGGCAGATAAAGGAACAAATAATATTATTACTTCTTCAAAAAATCCGGGAAGAGCCTAAATAGTTCATAAATTAACACTGGATTAACATAATCATACAGCAGGAGGAGTCAAGAATTTATAATCTAAAGAGGATTAGCGTTTTAAAAAAAAATTAAAAACAGTACGTAGTAAGTCCAATAGATTGCCGGTCTGTATAACCAGTTTCCGGCAATCAGAATCTGTACTATTTTCTCAGCAATACAGTCATATTTACTGAAGTCGGTGCAAATACCTTCCTGAATCTTTCTGCTACAAAATCTTCATCATACCATTTACAGCTGAATACATCGAGAAAGAAATCCCTGTATTTATCATTTGTATGAACAGTAATAGTAGAAGTAACTATAAGCTGCACAGCTGAAATACCAACCTCATCACCTTCACCAAAATGGTCTATTACCAGATCGCCATGTGCAACCATGTCAATGGCCGGAACCAGTTCCTTGATAAATGTGGCAACAGCATCCATTGACAGAATATTCTCATTACATCCTCTGGCATCAAGGATAAGGTGTTTTCCATAATACTTTTTATCATTTACGACTGTTCTTTTATAGGCGTCCAATTCAGCCCTCCTTTAAATTAGGTTCAATAATTCCGCTATTAACATCCTGGCGGTACTTTTTCCCTTCGATCCAGCCTTTACAGGAAGGTGATCCGCACTCGCACCAGAAACCGCGGAATAAAACATCCTCTGTTGTTTCATAATCCATAGTGAGAAGTTCGAAGGTCCTTATCTGCCTTAATGCAGTAAATGTCTGCGTTGACATATCACAGCTCATGTTAGGGTCACAGCTGTGAAGCACTTTCCCCATAAAAAGGGGATCATGCAGATACATCCCTGTTTCGTACTGGAGACTGAATAAAGTCTGTTCGTTTAAAAACCATCCCACAAATTTAAAAACGATTTCACCGGGCTGAAACGAGGTAAGGGAAATAATACCATCACCATAATCGCTGCTGTGAACAATCTGAAAATATTTTTTTAAAGGCTCATAAAGGAACCTTGGCAGTTCTTCAGGATAAAATCTCTCCTCCTGGGAACAGCTTTGAATGTAGGATGTATCGATCATCGGCACACCTTCCTGTTTAATTAATAGGACGGAACTTACGGCCCCGCCAGTGAATAATATGAATGATTATCCTGAGGCAATCATTTACTATGCAGTGGAAAGTCAATATATTTTCATGAGAAAAATTATTTTTAAAAATAAAGTTTTGGGGATTAGTAATGGATAAACGATTTTTATTATATTCACTTTTTATTGCTTTACCTGAGCATTAAAAAGTGAATATAATAAAAAAAAGTTATTTACAAAAAAATACAACTATCAAGAATGATTCTTAATAAAAAACAGGAGTGAAAAATGGGAAAATCATTAAAAGGAACAAAAACAGAACAGAATCTTTTAAAATCTTTTGCAGGTGAAAGCCAGGCAAGAAACAGATATGAATTCTTTGCAAGCGTTGCAAAAAAAGAGGGTCTGGAGCAGATAGCCGGCTTATTTATGGAAACTGCAGGGCAGGAGAAGGAGCACGCAAAAAGGTTTTTTAAATTTCTTGAAGGTGGAGAAGTTGAAATACAGGCTTCATACCCTGCAGGTATTATAGGTACAACAGCAGAGAACCTGAAAGCTGCTGCAATGGGGGAAAACGAGGAGTGGTCAATACTTTATCCTGAATTTGCCAGGATAGCAGCTGAAGAGGGTTTTAATGACATAGCTACAGCCTTTACAATGATTGCTACAGTTGAGGCCGAACATGAAGCGAGATATCTTAAACTGCTTGAAAACCTTGAAAAAGGTGTAGTTTTTGAAAAAGATGGAGAAGTATACTGGATGTGCAGAAATTGCGGTTATATCCATAAGGGTAAAAAAGCGCCACAGCAATGTCCAGCCTGCGTTCATCCTCAGGCATTCTTTGAAATAAAAAACAGCAACTACTGATTTTCATAGATATAAAAGTCTGAAAATAACAATATTCCACTCCGTAATATTATCCCTGCTGCTCCGGCAGCGGGGATAATAAAGCTATAGCCAGCCCCCTGTCCCCCAAAGGGGGCACGTAAAATAAAAACTTGAGCAAATTGATAAATCAACATTATTAAAACATTCTTTTATATTGTTGAGCTTACAAAAGAATTGCGGAACATTATAAATATAATAGATAACTCGTGCCCCCTTTGGGGCGCCCGCTGCTTGTACTGAGTTCGTCGAAGTAAGCACAGCGAAGAAGTAATCCTGGGGTAGACAGGGGGTCAGAATTCATTTTGTATCCCAAAAATCCGCAATGAACTTGCGTATTCCGGTGAAACCTGCCACCCATTCCGGTTTTAAGTTTACCACTTTTA
>CAZBFP010000015.1:0-90998 GCA_964491265.1 uncultured Leptospirales bacterium
TATAAAAAGAGTTGATTTTCATCATAGACGACGAGCTCAGTACACCGCCCGGAGGGGGACTTTGTTTAAGTTGAATGACAAATGATTGTAAAATAATAGCGTTTTTTAGGTTAAGATTTATTTCAAAACTTATTTTTTAAAGTCCCCCTATATTACGGCCAAAAGACTTTTAATATGTTATATTACTAACAAGTACAGGGGGATTTTGAGAAGTGGGTAGTAGTGAGCCATTGTGGGGAGGCGGGCTCTTTTCGGCACTTCCTGTGCCTGAGCCTGAATCAACCTCATCCTGAGAACGCGGGCGGCGCAGTAGCGCGGGGTGGGGTCTGAAAATATTTCTGAGGAGAAATCTGTTACATTGAAAGATGCAGTATTAAAATATTTCCGCGAAAAAACCGGAAGCAGCTCCGGGGAAAGAATTTTTTTCTCTCCCGGCAGGGTTAATCTAATCGGTGAGCATATCGATTATAACGGAGGCCTGGTTTTCCCCTGCGCCATTGATAAAGGGATATACGCTGCAGCAAAAAAAAACAGTATCGGGAAGCTTAATCTCTTCTCAGTCAATTTCCCCTCAATACACTGCAGCATCGGGCTCGATGAGCTGCATTTTGATAATCAGCATGAATGGATGAACTATCCTAAAGGTGTGCTTAAAAGTATATTTGAACTGACGGGGGAAAAGTCGGGCTTTGACATAGCCTATTTCGGGGATCTCCCCAATGGGGCGGGGCTATCCTCCTCTGCTTCTATAGAACTTCTGACTGCAGTTATCGCTCACACCCTTCTCGATTTAAAGCTCACCATGCTTGATATTGTAAAGCTCTGCAGGGATGTGGAGAATAAATATATAGGTGTTAACTGCGGCATAATGGATCAGTTTGCAGTAGGCTTCGGGAAAAAGGAGAGGGCAATTCTTTTAAACTGCGAAACTCTTGATTATAGTTATGCTCCTTTTTATACAGATGATTATACTCTCATAATAACCAATTCCAATAAACGGCGCGAACTTGCTGATTCAAAATACAATGAACGAAGAATGGAATGCGAGTCCGCTTTAGGGAAACTTAACACGCGTATCACTGCTGAAAATCTATGCAGAGTGAGTGAGAGTGAACTGGAGCTTCATAAAAATCTTCTCACTGAAAATGAATACCTGAGAGCCCTTCACGTTATTACGGAAAATCAGCGTACTATTGATGCTGCTGAAGCATTGAAAAATGGTGATCTGAAGCTCTTCGGAGAACTGATGAACAGCTCCCATCTATCCCTGAAAGATAATTACATGGTAACAGGGGTAGAGCTGGACACCCTTGCCTTAAACGCGCAGAAGATGGATTTTGTCTGCGGCAGCAGAATGACCGGCGCCGGCTTTGGAGGTGCAGTCATAAGCCTTGTGAGAAATGACTCTATTGAGAGGTTCAAATCCGAACTGGGAAAAATTTATGAGCAGGAGTGCGGCCTTACTGCAGATTTTTATTCTGTAACAGCATCTGATGGAGCAGGGGAAATATAACCGCTCCATCTTTATCTGCTAATATCCCTTTCTCTTCTGCTGTTTTTCCCAGTTCCATGCGGAGCTTACAATGCTGTCAATGTGGGGATATTGCGGAACCCACCCCAGCTCTTTACGGGCTTTGTCAGATGATGCTACAAGAACTGCCGGGTCTCCATCTCTCCGCGGCCCTGACTTAACTGTAAAGTCTTTCCCTGTAACTTTTTTTGCTGAATCTATAACCTCTTTTACAGAAAAGCCGGTTCCATTTCCCAGATTGTAGATGCTGCTTTCTGCTCCGGACAGGAGTTTCTCAAGTGCAAGCACATGTGCGTCTGCAAGATCGTAAACATGGATATAATCGCGTATGCATGTGCCGTCAGGTGTGGGATAATCCTCACCGAATACAGTAATTGCGTAATCAGGATCGATTGCTGCACGCAGAATAAGGGGTATAAGATGGGTTTCCGGAACATGGCTTTCACCAATACTCCCGTCAGGGTCAGCCCCGGCTGCATTGAAGTAGCGGAGCGCTGTGTATCGCAGGCCGTGAGATTTTTCAAGATCGGCAAGTATATTCTCAACCATAAGTTTTGTGCGTCCGTAGGGGCTTTCAGGCTTAAGGGGTGAGTCTTCTGTAATAGGAACTTCGAGGGGGTTTCCGTAAACAGCAGCAGTTGATGAAAAAATAAATTTATTCACTCCGCAATCCTGCATTGCCTGTAAGAGGGTGACTGTTTTTGAAACATTGTTGTCGTAATATTTAAGAGGATTGCTGCAGGATTCCCCCACTGCAATAAAGGATGCAAAATTCATTACACATTCAATTGAACGGCTTTTTATAGTTTCACAGACTTTAGCATAATCCCCGATGTCCCCCACAATAAGTTCAAAGTCTTTAACAAAATCTCTGAATCCTCCGGAAAGGTTGTCATAAATTACCGGTGTAAATCCTTTAGCTGTAAGGCGCCTCACCACATGACTTCCAATATATCCTGCACCGCCTGTTACAAGAATTTTTTTCATAATGATGTCCTCTCTTCTGTTTTACTGTAATGTTGTTCCCCCTGTCTACCCCAGGAGTACTTCTTCGCTTTGCTCAGGGCGCCCCGGAGGGGGCACGAGTTCATATACTATAATTCTGATAGTTTTATTTTTATCATTCCTGTAAATATTTCAATATTATTCAAAATATCTTCATCTGTAATTTGCAATGCATGAATTATCATACTCTAATTTTTAATCCTAAAATATTGATCTGCTAATTTTACAAGGTCAACAATATAAAAGGGTATTCTGCCACTTTAGTTAATCTGTTTGCTGAAAATTATTCTTACGCGTGCCCCCTTTGGGGGACAGGGGGCACGCTCCGTAAAATACCGGGACAAATAATATTTTTCATTTTCAAAAAAATCTGGAACTTGCCTTAACGATAGAACCTGAACAACGAATAAAGCTTTGTTCTGTTCTGTCAGGGAAATCAACCATTTTTCTTTGAAGAAATTTTTTTAATTTGACGAAACCGGAAACCGGTGATAAATTATTTCAGATTAAGAATTGCTGGAAATAGTTTTAGCGGTTTTTAATTCATCTCTGGAATTTATTTTTTCAATTAAAATGTAAGGAGCAGTACATGAGCCGGAATATTGAGAGTCTACCCTTCTGGAAAAAAATTATTTATGCCCTTGGCCAGTTCGGCTGGTCACTTGCTTCATTTGGAGTTGCAAACCTTCTTGTATATTTTTACAGTCCCCCTGTAAGGGAAGGGGCTGAAACACCCATGTTCCCTGTCTTTATTGCAGCTGCTGCAGTTATTGGCGTAATCGGCGGCATAAGCCGGCTCTTTGATGCTGTAACAGATCCACTTATAGCAGGTTTTTCCGACAGGTCCCAATCCAAAATGGGGAGAAGAAGAAAGTTTCTGGCAATCGGTGTTCTTCCTTTTGCCCTTCTTTCATTTCTTGTGTTTGTTCCTCCAGTACAGGGGGGGAACATGCTCAACACAGCCTGGGTCTTTGTAACGATAATACTCTTTTATTTTTTCATGACCATGTATGTTACACCATTTTTTGCGCTTATGTCCGAGCTTGGCCATACGCCCAATGAAAGACTTCAGCTGAGCACAATGATCTCTATCACATGGGCCCTGGGATTCCTTGCAGGCAACACAGTCTATGTTGTACAGGGAATTTTTGAGGGGATATTATCAGGCGTGCCCATTACCCCTGCTGCTCCCCCTTCACCTGAAATTGCCACATTAGCCCTGCAGATAACTCTGGGAATATTTGCGGTTATAGCATTTATTTTTATGCTCCTGCCCGTACTTTTTATTGATGAAAAAAGGTACTGCGAGGATCATGTTTCAAGCGAGGGCTCCTTTGAAGCACTGAAGACAGCTTTCCAGAATAAAGCTTTCAGATATTTCGCCATATCCGACCTTACCTACTGGCTTGCAATGACTTTTGTTGCTACCGGTATAAGCTTTTATGTAATAATGCTCCTGGGCCTTGAAAAGGAGATGGCAACAGCGCTTATGACTGTTATGTTCCTCTGCAGTTTTCTTTTTTATATCCCGATTGCTCTCCTGGCAAAAAAATTCGGGAAAAAAAGAATTCTCAGTATATCCTTTATACTTTTTATATTTGCTGCGCTCATGATGTCCACATGGGGACTTATGCCTTTGTCTCCGCAGATGCAGGGATTTGCAGTAATGATTTTTTCAGCCTTCCCCATAGCTGCATTCGGAATACTCCCCAATGCCATTGTTGCTGATATAGCAGATGCTGATGGTATTGAAAATGGTAATTTCAAGGCTGCAATTTTTTTCGGTGCCAGAACTTTCATGAGCAAGCTGGGCCAGTCATTAACGCTTTTTCTTTTCCCTATTATATCCACAATAGCAATAGGTTCAGCTGACCAGCTTTCAAAAGCCCAGGCTGTTGACATGGGCCTTGAAGCAGCAGCTTCTGTATCTGGTGTCCGTTTAACAGCCATTGCTGCAGCCCTTGCCCTGGTGGCCGGATTTATGCTTTTTCTATTGTATGATGAAAAGCATGTTCTTGCTGTTATTAAGAGCAGGGATGAATCTTAAATAGCGAAGCTCATTCTCCATGGCATTTACCGAAGCGTCCCCCCCCTGTCCCCCGAAGGGGGCACGCAAAAGTAAAACTATAAGCGAGTCTGCAAATCAGATAGCTATGAAAAACGACTTGCTATTAAAACAGGTTTAAAATATTTAATTCACAATAGAAATATGACAGAAACAGGGAACAATTACTCCAGGGTATTACGATTCCATTGTGAAATAAAGAAACGATAGAAATAAAATTATAATAGTGATAACAGATTGTACTTGTGCCCCCTTCGGGGGTTAGGGGGCTTTCATCATGGAGACCGGGATGCTTAAAATATGCAGTATAGCAAGCGGCAGCAGCGGGAACTGCATATACGTCGGGAGTGAAAATACTCATCTTCTCATTGACGCGGGAATAAGCGGTAAACGTATAACTGAAGGGCTGTCCCTTTTAGGGATAAGCCCGGGCAATATCAGCGGAATACTTGTCACTCATGAGCACTCCGATCATATTAAGGGGCTCGGTGTAATGTCGCGGAAATACCGGATCCCCATATATGCATCGGAGCTGACCTGGGGTAAAATCAGAGGGAACAGTCTTTGCGGTGTTATTGATGAATCCCTCTTTAACCCGATTGTTCCGGACAATGACTTTCTAATTAATGATATTGTAATACACCCCTTCAGAACTCAGCACGATGCTGTTGAGCCTCTCTGTTATACCTTAAGTAAAGACGGAAGAAAGATAAGTATTGTCACTGACCTGGGATGCTATGATGAATACATTATGGGTAAGCTTGCAGAATCAGATATCCTTTTTATTGAAGCGAACCATGATATTGAAATGCTGCAGAAAGGGAATTATCCCTTTTTTCTGAAGAAGAGAATTCTCGGAGATAAGGGGCACCTGTCAAACAATTCCACAGGAAAGCTGATTTCCGGGATTTGTCATGATAATCTTAAATGCGTTGTTCTGGGCCATCTCAGCAGGGAGAATAATGATCCTCGCATAGCACATGACTCTGTTAAGGTTGAGATCGATACCTTTAATTTAAAAACAGGACTTCAGGTTAAACTCGCTGTAGCGGAGAGGGAAAAATCGACAGAGGTTTTCTCTACCGGTTAATCGGCTAAATCCCCCACTTTTCCAGGTCATCCTCCTCAAATCCGAAAAGATGCCCCAGCTCATGGAGCAGGGTTAATCTTACTTCTTCTTTTAGCTCCGCCAAGGATCTGCATTGCCCGGCAATGGCATACCTGTAGAGTGTAATCCTGTCGGGAATTTCCGGTTCTCCATAAAACATTGATCGTTCAGTAAGGGGTGTCCCTTCATAAAGTCCCATGACGTCAGTATCATCATCATCCATATCAGGTTCAGCCCTGTCACTGACAAGGAAGAGTACTGATTTTGCCGGTTCCTTCAGCTCATAAGCGAGGGAGGAGATAATTTTATCCGCCTCCTCCTGAACAATACTTTTAAATTTTTTGCCGGAAATTTTCATTTTATCTCTCTGATTGAACTTATCTAATCAGAAATTAAAATCTTGTCAAATAAATACCTTTTCCCCGATTACTTTGCCCTGATCATTGTAAGAAGCATTTTAAATGGCACAACCGCTTTCAGTGCATGGGGTTTGTCCGCAGGCATAATAATTGCCTCACCCGCGGAAAGAGTAAACTTCTCCCCGGAAATATATATTTCACCTTCCCCTTCCAGTATATGAACAAGAGCATCAAAGGGCGCTGTATGTTCGCTCAGCCCCTGACCTGCTGCAAATGCAAAAAGCGTAATATTCCCACCCTCTGTTTTGGTAATCTGCCTGCTGACAATACTCCCTTCCTGGTATTGAGCCATTTCTGCTAATTTAAGTGTTTCTGCTGCCGGTGCTGTTGCTGACATAATATTCTCCTTCCTGTAACAATATTTTCTTTAATTCAGATTCAAAATGACATCAGTTGAATTCGCCTGATCTTATCAGGCAGGGGATGCCGGATGAATCTTTTATAATATACTGTATTTTACGTAGAGGCGCATTGACCTGGATCAATACGGGTTAATTTATTTCATTTTTTTTACCCTGCCGGAATTAATTTTGTTGTTAACTCTATTCCGTTGTACTTTTTTAAGGTAGTGACATAATCATTAAACTATAAATATTTTTAATGAAATATTATGAAATATTTTGCATTTTTTTTTGACTTCCTTTGCGTTTGATTTTTTAATTCTATATTCAACCGGCGTAAGACCTGTACTCTTTGCAAATATCCTGTTGAATGTCCTCAAAGAGTTAAATCCTGTCATCATGGCTATTCTAAGTACTGTCATTTCCGGCTGCTCAATTAAAAGCTTTTTGGCTTCAGAAATTTTAAAGTCATTAACATAGGTGCTGAAACTTATTCCAAGGCCTCTGTTCAGTATCTCTGAAAGCTGCTGATGATTAACCTGAAGCATTTCAGCAACCGATTTTATGGAGAGATTTTCATCCATGTAAAGCTCTTCATCATGCATCAGTGCATTGAGTCTTTTTATTACAGAATCCATATCAAGGCCGCGGATCTTTGAGATTGCGTACTTTTTTTTCTGCCTTAAATGTTTAAATATGGCATAATATTCCGGATCGTACTGTGATGCAAAAAACACACCCAGGGTTACTGTATTAACCATTGCCACTGCTGCTTTGCTGAATCCAAAACATATAAGATCACCTACAGCCCCCAGCACTGATGTGAGGAACATCATTATTGTAAAGATATATGATATTCTCGCCAGCATGATTCTACCCTTGTCGGTTTCTTTCCAGAAGTACATGGTTTTTATAAGAAGTGTCAGGAGTCCGGCGGTAAGTATTAATTTTCCTGCAAAATTAATCAGGTGAACAGATTTGAAATATAAAGGGAGCTTTAAAAATGACGGGTCAATGAGTGGCCTCAGTTCAGCGTATTCCTTAATAAACAGGGCAGGGGATAAAAGCGGGCCCATAAAAATGAAAAGGGAAATTGCTGATAATAATATAATAATAAAGGGATGTATCTTTATCATAGCCCCCTGCAGCAGAAATCTGAATCTGAGATAAAGAAAAAGGGGTGTGCCTAAAGTAAAGGGTATGAGAAAATGAGAAGCATACCAGTAACCGGGGAAGGGCTTTATGGAATATGAAATTACCTGCAGCATTCCCAGGCTCATGAAAAGATAGGATAGTGAGTAAAAATAATTAATTCGGAGTTTATGTCTGGAAATCATTTTAGAGATTGCCAGGACAAAAACGAATACAGGTCCGAAGTAGATGTACTGAAGAGAGGCGCTGTAAATAAGTTCCATAACAATATCCATTACAGTAATCTTTCAAAAGATATGGTCATAATATATTCTGTACACCATTTTTTATGGACAGAATATATATTAACGAGACATTCCGTAAAAAAACCGTCTATACTGTCCGGAAAATATATACCTCAAGGGGGGAGCATAGATGAATTTTATGACATCAAAACTTATGAACAGCTACAGGAGCAAGCTCATAACAGCTGAGCAGGCTGCCGGGCTGGTAAAAAACGGAGATAAGGTTTCATACGGATGTTTTTATACAAAGCCGATTGCCTTTGACATTGCCCTGGCAGAAAGGATAGCTTCAGGGGAGATTACTAAACTTGATACTTCAATTGTAGGGACAATACTCCCTGTACCGCAGGTTCTTTTAAAGATGGCGGAAAATAACGACACAGGGGACTTCAGGTACAACACATCATGGTACGGGCCTCTTGAAAGGATGCTGGCCTCAAAAGGAGTAGTATCATTTGCTCCCATGCAGTTTCAGGATGTGATAAAAACAAGAACAGAGCCCCTGTGGCATGAGAGTCTCAGGAGGGATGTGGCGGTTATTCAGTGTTCCTCCATGGACAGCTTCGGTAATTTTAATTTCGGTATAGCAAATTCTCTTACCAGGAGGGATATGCTCAATACCCCTATCCGCATAGTTGAGGTAAACACCAATTTTCCTGTTGTTCATGGAGGGGCTGAAGAGCATCTGAGCATAGATGAAATAGATTACATTATAGAGGGGACAAATTCGGAGATGTTCTACATGCCTCAGATCGATGCCACTGAGGAGGAGGTGAAGATTGCTGAGAATATTATTCCCCTTATAATGGATGGCGCCTGCCTCCAGCTTGGCATAGGTGGAGTGCCCAATGCCATAGGGAAACTTATAGCTCAATCCGACCTGAAAGACCTTGGTGTACACAGTGAAATGTTCTGCGATGCATTTTATGATATGTATATGAGCGGAAAAATCACAAACAGAAAGAAGAAGAGAGATATAGGGAAAAGCGTCTTTACTTTCAGCTTATGCACAAAGGAGACAATGGAGTTCATGAATAATAATCCCCTCATGGCATCTTATAACGGGGAGTACGTAACCGAATATTCCAGCATAAAAGTTGAGGATAACATGTTCTCTATAAATGCCACACTTGAAGTTGATCTTTTAGGGCAGGCAGTTTCAGAGACAATAGGGCCTGTTCAGTACTCCGGAACAGGGGGGGCGCTCAGCTTCACCTGGGGCTCCTATGAGTCAAAGGGGGGTACTGCCGTATTATGCCTCCCCTCCACATACAGAGACAAAGAAGGTAAACTCCATTCTAAAATAAGAAGTACTCTCTCACCCGGGTCAGCTGTAACGGTTCCCCGGTCTGTAATAAGCACGGTTGCCACAGAATATGGTGTTGCCAATATAAAGGGGATTTCGCTATGGGCAAGATCGGAAAGTCTCATTAATCTGGCCCATCCTGACTTCAGGGAGGGGCTGGTAAAAGAGGCAGAACAGATGGGTATATGGAGAAAATCGAATAAAATCAGCTGATTGTATGGTCAGAGGTTTCTGCTAATATATATTCACAGTTTCCCATTATTTCAAAGCTGCTGTATCAGGAGAATGTTGACCTCCTGTGCAGCAGCTTTTTTTAGACATAAAAAAGGGCAAATTTCTTTGCCCTTGATTTTCTCTCTTTAGCGGAGGAGGGACTCGAACCCCCCACACCACGGATATGAGCCGTGTGCTCTAACCTACTGAGCTACTCCGCCGTAAAGTGTATTAGCGCGGCCAGGATTTGAACCTGGGACCTTTGGGTTATGAGCCCAACGAGCTACCAGCTGCTCCACCGCGCGATCTGAATGCAAGCTACTGAAACGGGCTATATGTGTCAAGAGATTTTATCAATTAATTTTAATTTACCTGCTTTTATTTATTTGACTCCGAAATAATAAAATTTTATCATTAATATTAAGTATTTTTTTTAGTAATTATTCTTAAAGATATTTTTTAGTGCAATAATGATGTTTCCCATATCCCCGCCGCCGTAGGCGGCGGGGATATTAGAGCATTTTATTTCAAAAAAAAAGTTAAGGAATTAACACTGATTTTTTTTAATTTTTTATAATAAAAATGATATAGCTAATTATTGATATTACTCTAAGAATCTGTTCATGAATTACTACTGATAAATAATCTGTAATTGCAGTCTGGAGAAGAGAATGTTTAATCCTTTAAAATATTTCAGGAACCGTTCTGTGGGACTTGTTCTGGGGAGCGGAGGCGCTAAAGGGCTGGCTCATATTTCTGTAATTGAGTATCTGCTAAGTATGAATATTCCTCTTAATATGATAGCCGGTTCCAGTATAGGGGCGGTTGTGGCCAACGTTTACTGCTGCGGTAAGCTTGATGAATTCAAGGAGGATATGCTTTCATTTTCCCAGAAGAAGATGCTTTCCTACTTCGATATTACTATTCCAAGATCGGGCCTGATTAAGGGTAATGGTTTTATTAAGTTAATGAAAAAATATATACCCGTTGATGCAAACATTGAAGATCTTGGCACTCCTCTGGCTATTGTTGCAACCGATTATTTAACAGGGCAGCCTGTTATTTTTAAAAGCGGGAATATTCTGGAAGCTTTGCGTGCCAGTGTTTCTATCCCGGGTATACTTGTTCCTGTTTCTTATAATGATACATTTCTGCTTGACGGTGGTGTGGCAAGGCCTTTGCCTATTGATGTTGTCAGGGAGATGGGGGCAGGTATTGTTATTGCTGTTAATCTTCATCCCCTGGAAAAGAAAAAATCTTTTAAAAGTCTGATTAAAATGAAGGGTGAAGGTGATAAGGATTCCTTGAAAAGTGATACTCTTAAAACTGTAAAGTTGGGCGAAAAGATTTTAATCCCGGCTGAAAAAAAAATTAAAGGGTGGTATACAACCATTGAGCAATGGCTCGGGTCGGATAAAACAGGAGACAGTGTTAAATTTCCTAATATTTTCGAAGTCCTTTCTCAGAGTATAGATATTATGAGTGACATCAATACTGAGCGGACCCTTCGTTTCCATAAACCGGCGGTGATTATTGAACCTCTTCTGTGGGACGTTAGTACCCTTGACTTTGTCAAGAGCAGCCGGATAATTACAGAGGGGTATTATGCCTGTTCCAGGGCCAAAAAAAATCTTAACAGAAGAGTGAAATTATGGATTTGAAGAGCAGTGATGTCATGGCAGTATTAAAAACTTTTTTTAAAAAAAATTATTATCTTTCAACCTCAGTACTGATTTTTTTATCCTTCCCCTCATATGATATTTTTTTTCTTAAATTTTTCCCTTTTTTCGCATGGTTCTCCATGGTCCCGCTTTTTATTTATGTGCGGGATAAATCAATAAAAGATCTGTTTTTCGCTTCTTTCATTACCGGACTTGCGGGTCATCTCCTCGCATACGGATGGATTGGAAATTTCGGTGCAGTAGTTCCAGGGGGGTACCTGGTTATACTTCTTTTCCTTATTCCAAGCCTTACGGCTTTTTTTACTGTAAAAATCGCTGCTGCTGAAGCTTTATCCAGGAGATTTGAAAATCTAAGGGTTTTCATTTATCCGGCAGTATGGATTCTTGTTGATTATATACAGTCTATAGGTTTTCTGGCCTTCCCCTGGACATATATAGGCTACTCCCAGTATCCCTTTACCCCTTTTATCCAGGTTTCCGCAATCACAGGAATACTGGGGATTAATTTTATAATGATTTTTTTCAGTACCTCTCTGGCTCTTTTTGTTTATTCATATTTAAAGAGCAGTGGGAGTGATAAAATTTTCAGGCGCATAACCGGCTTTAACTATTTTACAGGCTCACTCATTCTGGTTGCAGTAATTACTTTGGCTGGACTGGTAAGGCTTGCGGCCATTCCTGATGAACAGGAGGGTGATGGTTTAAAGATTGCAACAGTGCAGACCTGCATCTCCCCATGGGAAAACTGGAGCGGTAATAAATACCGTAATCTTAATGAGCTTGTAATCTATACTGAGCAGGCTATGGAGCATAATCCCGATTTTATTATCTGGTCAGAATCTGCCACACTGGAGACCATATCATTTAGAAGTTATTCCGGGAAAATCTCCCTCTTTGACAGAAGGCTCTTTGAGCATATAAAAAAATGGGGCAAACCCCTTTTCACCGGTGAGATTGGAGTGAAAGGGAAAGTTGAGAAAGGATTTATAGATTATTACCCCCAGAACAATGCCCTGCTCATAAGCGGAGAGGGGGAGGTTGTCAAAACCTATCCTAAAATTTTCCTGGTCCCCTTTGGCGAGTGGTTCCCCTATGAAAAGATTTTCCCTGCTGTTAAAAGGCTTGTGGACAGTTTTGGCGGATCAAGTTTTATACCTGGTGGTAAGCCCATGTTATTCGAAGTGAAGGGGTATAAGTTCGGGCCTCTTATCTGTTATGAGGGGATTTTTCACAGGCTCTGCAGAGAGTATAAGCTTATGGGTGCTGATTTTCTTGTGAACATCACTAATGACGGATGGACCGACACCTATAATGGACACTTCCAGCATTTTTCCGCGTCAGTATTCAGGGCAGTTGAAAACGGCATATGGGTTGTCCGTGCCGGAAATACAGGTGTAAGCGCAATTGTGGATCCCCTTGGCAGGGTTACAGCAGACTATCCTATTTTACAGAAAGGTTTTTTTACGGGATCGATATACCCTGAAATGAACAGGAGAACATTCTACTCCAGGTTTGGTGATATTATTCTCTATGTATCATTAATTTTTATTGCAGCACTGATGATCCTGATTTTTCTAAAGCGCAAAAAAGGGACAGGGTGATTGCCGGGGCGGTAGTAGTAGAATTTCAGGGGGAAAAATTTGTCATTCCGGCCGAAGTGATAACGTAGTGCCGGAATCTCCTGCAAGAATCAAAGTTACGAGATTCCTGCATGCGCAGGAATGACATTACCCACAAAATTAAACGGTTACCGCCGGGGCTTAATTGCAGTTTTATCCAAAGAATTGACAATATTATTGAGTTTAAATATTTGGGCACACCTTCTGCAGATTAAATAAAGTACTTTACAAAAAAAAGTGACACCTGTATTTAATCAACAGATATTGTCAATCTTTTCATGGAAACGCAGCTCCTGAATAATCAGGGGTTATTTTTCGCATTATAGAGACTATACAATACAACAGGTTTTAGTATGCATGAGATAATTTAGGAGGTTCTTAGATGTTGAAGGAATACAAGACTGAACAAATAAGGAATGTCGCGATTATCGGACACGGAGGGACCGGGAAGTCATCGCTTCTTGAAGCAATGCTTTTTGTTGGTGGTAAAATCGATAAGATGGGTTCAGCAGACAACGGCACACTTGTGTCAGATTATGATGATGATGAAAAGGAAAGAAAAATTTCGATAAAAAGCTCAATGGGCTTTGTTGAATTTGATGATGTTAAAATAAACATTATCGACACCCCTGGAACAGCAGACTTCGTAGGTGAGGCAAGAACTGCGCTGCAGGCTGTGGAAACAGCAATACTTGTTGTTGACTCTGTTGATGGAGTACAGATTGAAACTGAAAAAGCCTGGAGATATTTGACGGAGAATAATATCCCCAGAATAGTTTTTGTAAATAAAATGGATAAAGAAAGAGCCAATTACGACAATGTAATTGATAATCTTAAGCAGAGCCTTGGTGTTAATGTAGCTTCTCTATGTGTTCCATACGGGGAAGGTGAGAATTTTTCAGGCGTTATCGACACAATTGACATGAAGCTCGTTACCCCTAAGGGTAACGGCAGCGATGTTACTGTTTCCGATATCCCGGATGATATGAAGGAGATTGCTGATGAGGAGAGACTGAACCTTATTGAGCTTGGTGCTGAGGGTGAGGATGCTCTTATAGAAAAATTTCTTGATGGCGGGGAACTTACTGAAGAAGAGATCAGGCGCGGAATAAGTATTCAGCTCAGGGATGCAAAGCTTACTCCTGTAATTTGCGGTTCCTCAGGTAAAATAATAGGTATAAAAAATCTTCTTAAAGTTATAAAAAGATTCAGCCCTGCTCCCCTGGCTGGTAAGGAATTTAAAGGGCATGAGCCAGGTTTCCCGGAAAAGGAGATTACGGTTAAACTTGATTCCGCAGGCCCCCTGGCTGCTGTTGTGTGGAAAACCGCTATTGACCAGTACGCGGGGAGGTTCAACTTTGTTAAGGTTATTTCAGGTCAGATCATTTCTGACACGGAAATTCTTAATGCCGCAAGGGGAACAAAAGAGAGAACAAGCAAGCTTCTTGCCATGATAGGGAACAAACAGGTTGAAATGCCTCTAATCACTGCAGGTGATATCGGCGTGCTTGTGAAGCTTGATAAAGCAGTAACCCTTGATACTCTCTGTGATAATAAAAAGCCGGTTGTTCTTCCTATCTATAGTGTCCCTCAGCCTGTATTTTCTTTTGCTATTGAAGCAGCAAGAAAAGGGGATGAGGATAAGATAGGTCAGTTTATGAACCGGGCTGTTGAAGAGGATCCCACACTGAAGTACGGTTTTAATCCTGAAACTACTGAAACCGTTCTTTCCGGAATGGGGGAGATGCAGCTTAATATTATTCTTAACAAGTTTAAGGAAAGAACTAAACTTGATATAATAACTAAAATCCCCAGGGTAGCCTACAGGGAAACTATTACTAAAAATGGTGAAGCCCAGTATAAACATAAAAAGCAGTCGGGCGGACATGGGCAGTATGGCGAGGTTCATCTCAGGGTTAAGCCCAATGAAAGAGGGAAAGGCTTTGAATTTGTGGACAGTATTGTAGGGGGAGTTGTTCCAAAACAGTATATCCCCGGTGTTGAAAAGGGTCTCAGGGAAGGTATGGAGGAGGGTGTTCTTGCTAAATTTCCTGTTGTTGATGTATGGACCGAGCTTTATTACGGTTCATTTCATGCAGTTGACTCATCGGAGATGGCATTTAAGATTGCTGCAAGGCAGGCTCTTAAAAGTGCAATGGAAAATAGCGGGCCTCAGCTTCTTGAACCTGTTATGAATGTGAGAATTTTCGCTGACAAGGAGTTTCTCGGGGATATTATGAGCGACATTACAAGCCGAAGGGGCCGTGTTCTCGGTATGGACAGTGATGATGCATCAAGTAATATTTCTGTAATACGGGCGCAGGTTCCGCAGTCAGAGATGCTCAGGTACAGTACAGACTTAAGGGCAATGACAAGCGGTAAAGCTACATTTGAGATGGACTTTTCACATTACGATCCCATTGCGGGGAGAGATGCTGATAAGATTATTGAAGAGAGAAAAAAGCAGCTTGAAGCTGAAGCAAATAAGTAATATGATAATATAGATTCCGGTTAAGCCCGCCTTTTTTGGCGGGCTTAACTATTTGTAACAAAAGATAAAATAGATGTGTCTAAAAATCAAAGTTTTAAATAATATCCGCTTCAAAGTAAAATTATGGCAGCCACAGAAAAATATAAAATTGATCTCTCTCTCCTTGTTATAATATCATTCTTTCTTCATCTGGTAATATTTTTCGGTATTCTTATGCCCGATTTTAGCGGACTTGTTTCCTATAAAGATGAAGGGGGGAAAGCAGGGGCTTCATTAACCGGCAGGGATATTATCGTTAATATAAACCAGGATGACAGACGGGTTGTAGATAAGAGAACACTCCTTTCAGACAGGGATTCTGCTGCCAAAGGGTATATTACCAGAGAAGAAGGTGACAGGTGGCTTAATAACTCCCTTGAGTTCAGGCTTAAAAAAGGTGCTTCAGGATCTGAATCCGGGCAGAGGGCGGTAAATCAGGGGAGAGAGAGATTTATTTTAAATGATGATTCAGAAGTTGTAATGAGCCTGAAAAGACCCTGGACAAGTGCCCGTTCCTCTTCCGGATCATCAGGGATTGCACACCAGGTGGCAATTCCTGATAAAAATAGTGTTACCCGGAAAAATGCAATATATTATTCTAATGACGGAATGTTTTCCTTTAATACGGCAAAGTTTAAAAATTTTGAATATTTCAGAAGAATGAAGGATAAAATAGCTTCAAACTGGTATCCCCCTGCCATGGCTAATGCGGTAATCAGAGGGTATAACCCGGTAACAGGCGCCTATGCCCCTGGGAGCATGAGGATTATGGCTATCCAGAGTCAGCAGGTGAAACTCTATTTTATTATGAACAGAAATGGTGATGTAGTTGAAGTTAATATTCTCGATTCAATGGGTAATAAATCTCTTGACGGTTCCTGCCTTGATGCGATCCGTTATTCAAAAAATTTCGGGCCTGTCCCTGATGATATAAAAGGGGACCAGGTTCTGATCCCCTTTATTTTCGGTTACTATTCCCGCTAAAATTTTTATTTTAGAGAATTTATATTTTCAAATCCTTCAGTGTCATATCCCCCAGAACCTTATGCCTGGCATTTGTAAGATTGTCAAAGAGCTCTTTGATATTTGCTTTAGCGCTGTTTTTCTTTACTGATGCGGGGAGATGCATTTCCGATTCATGTATTGAGTCAAAAACATCCATGAGTTTTATGTTTACAGCCGGACTTGTCGGTATATAGAACCCCTTGCTGTCTGTTGTAATGTAGCCCTGGTCGGTAAATAGTTTTATAAAATAATCCAGATCCGCTGCATTGAATTTTATTTTCTTTATAATCTCATTATAGGATGAGGCGCCATTGCCCGATTCAAACTTGAAATAGATATGGTGAAGTATGGCAAGCCCGTAAAACAGATTGACCTTACTTATATCTTTAAATGTGTTTTTAAGGCTCTTGTACGATTCCGGGTGCATAAGTGTATAGGATACCTGTGCACCGTAAAGGATAATGAGTGCTGAAGCGTAGACCATGAGCAGGAAGAGTGGAAAAGCTGCAAGTGCCCCGTAAATAGCGAAAGTACCTGTTGCAAAGGCTTTAACATAGTAGATAAAGAGGAGTATAAACAATACCCACACTGTTCCGGTAAAAGCCGCCCCTATGGATGAAAACCTGAATGGTACCCTTGTGTTGGGGATTGTAGTATAGGCAAGAACAAAGAGGAGCCAGATAAAAAGAAAGGGGGCAAAGAAGTTTACAGCCATATTGACTATACTTTTTCCCGATCTGCCGCTCCAGCTGTGGGCTCCTGCTGTAGAGTACTGAATTGTACCGGCATTACCTGCAGCCCAGATTTTGTCATCAGTCAGGAGAAGGGTGCTCACTTTGTTTGAAGGTATTTTTTCGCTCCTCCAGGTTTCACCGCCGTTTATTGTACGGATAATCATGCCGTTTTCCCCGGCAATGTACCCTTCATTACTATTGAGAAAGAGCATTGAATAAAAATTGTACTCCTTAAAATTACTTTGAGACCAGCTTAATCCTCTGTCGCTGCTGTGAAGAATTATCCCGTCATTCCCTGCAATCCACACATTATTTCTGTCCGGGAAATATACTGTATTCAGGTCAGGGAGTCTGTTTTTTCTTTTTGCTTCATTCACAGTTTTTGGTGTCCATGTTGCACCATAATCACCGGTATAGAGAATTTTACCCCTGGACCCGGTTATTATACCCGCATTCTGGTTGAAAGCGATTGATTTATAGCTCGTTGAAGGATCCTCTCCAAAAACTACCTGCCACTCCTTTCCCCCATCTTCAGTTTTAAGAACTATCCCTGAATCGGATACTGTAAAACCTCTTTCTGCTGTAATCATATGAATTTTGTTTAAACGTAAGTTTCCCCATTTGCTTAAAGACCAGGTTTTTCCGCCATTCTCAGTAATAAGAACAGTTCCTCTGTCCCCCACTATCCATCCCCTGTTGTTTATAAACTGGATATCGTTAAAATCATTTTTCATAAATGTTTCACGATCTATACGGGATTCATCTTCAATAAAAATCTGGTCTTCGCCTTTATAAAGAAAGACTTTCTGGTTTTCTATATCTATGGCTGTTTCAGCAATTGCCTGAAGCTTTATATCTGCAGGATTTCCTGTCATGATTGTGCCCTTGCTCCCTGCCACCCATAGAGTGTTGCTGTGAACAGCAATAGAGTTGTAGTTAGCTGAAGAGAAGGCTGTGGAGAGCTTTGTGGCTACAGTAGTTCCTGCAATAAGCATCACAGGACCAAGTGTAAGGATTGCCCAGTAGTATACTACTCTCTGAACAATAGATCGCTGTACTTTCACTTTCCAGATGTCATTAAGGGATTTCTCAATAGCCCGTAATGTTGCGGTTGCAGTGAAGAGCATTACCACAGCACCAATTCCCCCTATCCTTGCCGCATTATCGATAAGTCCCGATATTGCTTCGAAAAAGGGGTCGATGTTGATTTTAATGCTGTGTTCAACCATAAAGAGTGAAACCTCACGGAAAAGGTCGTCTTTTTTATTTTCAGCGCCGGAAAATACCGAGTAGAAAGTAAGAACAACCGTAAGAGCCGGTATGAGTGATATTATTGCTGTATAGGCTATAGCTGATGCTTTGGTAAAGCAGTCATCAATAATGAATTTTCTTGTGGCAACAACGAAAATTTTTGCCGCATTAATAAATCGGTTGATTACATCATTTTCAAATGAATAGCCTTCATAAATTTTAATTATATGACTGATGAGCGACTGTTTTTTCTGGAAAAGAGATTCAATCTTAGTTCCAAGGGATAGTTTCAGTTTCTTTTTTTCTGACATGTCATTGCCTCGCCGGGATTGTATATGTATATTTCTACAATATTAGTCCCTATGGTGTCAAGAAATAAGAGAAACAGAATGGGGTATTAGAGTATTTTGTTTTACAAAATGGTTAAGTAATTAACACTGGGAAATAATAGTAAAATCAGACAATCCTGAGGCTTTAATATTTTGAAAGTATGTATTGCGGAAAAACCGGGTGTTGCAAAAGAGATTGCCCGAATCCTGGGCGCCACAATAAAAAAAGATGGCTATTTTGAAGGTAACGGCTACAGGGTAACCTGGACCTTTGGACATTTATGCTCACTAAAAGAGCCGGACGACTACACCCCTGAATGGAAAAGGTGGAGTCTCTCCACTCTCCCCATGCTCCCTGAAAAGTTTGATATAAAGGTAATAGCAAATCCAGGTGTAGGGAAGCAGTTTAAAATAATCAAATCTCTTTTTAATGATTGTGAAGAGGTGATAAACTGCGGTGATGCGGGGATAGAAGGGGAGCTTATTCAGCGCTGGGTCCTTAAAAAAACCGGATGCAGAAAACCTGTAAAGAGACTCTGGATTTCCTCACTCACTGAAGAGGCTATCAGAGAGGGTTTTACAAAGCTGAAAGAGGGGAGCGATTACGACCTCCTTTATGAGGCGGGGAACTCCAGGGCAATTGGCGACTGGCTCCTTGGCATGAACGCTACCAGGCTCTACACACTGAAGTATGCAAACGGGAAGGGGGTTTTATCTGTAGGGCGGGTACAGACCCCTACACTGGCGCTCATTGTTAAGCGGCATTATGAAATAGAAAATTTTTCTCCGGAAAAATACTGGGAGCTTAAAACCTTATACAGGGATGTGCTTTTTACTGCATCTGAGGGGAAGTTCAGCAGCGTGGATGAGGCGGATATTATTCTTCAGCGGATAAGAGAAAAGGATTTTACTGTAACATCATTCAGCAGGAAGAGGGGAACAGAGTCACCGCCCCCTTTATTCGATCTCACATCGCTTCAGGTGGAGTGCAATAAAAAATTCGGATTTTCCGCTGATAACACCCTGAAAATTGTACAGAGTCTATACGAGAAAAAATTTGTCACCTATCCAAGGGTAGACACCAGATTTCTCCCTTCTGATATTTACCCTAAAATTCCGGGGATTCTAAAGGGGCTTAAGTCTTATGCAAAAGAGATCGAACCTTTATTGGGGGAGCCTGTAAGGAAAAGTAAAAAAGTTTTTGATGATGCAAAAGTTACAGACCATCATGCAATCATACCCACAGGGGTAAATCCTCAGAATCTTCCTCCAAATGATGACAAAGTCTATGACCTTATTGTAAGGCGTTTTATAGCAGTATTTTATCCTGACTCTATTGTCTCCAATACTGTTGTTCTTGGAGAGTCGGAAGGCATTAAGTTTAAGGCATCAGGGCGGCAGATTATAGAAGAGGGGTGGCGCGTTTTATTCCCCAGACAGGAGAAAAAGGAGAATGATGAGGAAGCACAGATAATACCTGAATTTGTAAAGGGTGAATCAGGGCCCCATGAACCGAAGATTACGGAAAAGGAGACAAAGCCGCCAAAACATCATACTGAGGCAACACTGCTCCGGGCAATGGAAACAGCGGGAAAATGGTCTGATGATGAGGATATACGCGATGCAATGAAGGATAACGGAATAGGGCGTCCTTCAACACGGGCCGGAATAATTGAAACACTGTTCAAGCGCAGCTATATTAAACGTGAAAAAAAGAATATAGTCGCCACAGCAACAGGGATACAGCTTATTGATACAATAGAAAACGATCTTCTCAAGTCTGTGGAGCTTACCGGAATCTGGGAGGGGAAACTCCGCAGCATAGAGCGGGGTGTGCATAAGTCTTCAGACTTCCTTGCAGAGATGAAAAGCATGGTGGAGTCCCTTGTTGCAGATGTAAAGAAAGAGAGCGGCAAAAAGATAGATCTGTCCGGCAAAAAGAAGCCGGCAAAGGGGCAAGGCAATGCATCAACCGGTTCTTCTAAAGTAAAAAAAGCTCCGGCTCCATCTGCCAAAGCCCGTTCAGCTTCAGGGGCTGAGCCCCGATCGATTAATCCATCTGCAGGTCTTTCATCTCCACCTGCCGGAGTACCATCTCAGGGTCAGTCACTTCTGGTATGCCCTGTATGCGGTAAAGGTAATATGATAAGGGGACGCGCCGCATTCGGGTGTAACCGATACAGGGAGGGATGCAGATTTATAATCCCCTTCGAACAGCTCCGCAGAGATTTTAATACAGAAGAGCTCACAGGGGAGATACTGGAAAAAGTTTACAGGGCTTCTCTGAAGTAAAGAGAAGCCTGCAGCGGTATCAGAACCTGCCGGTGAATCAGCTGCAGGAATCAGCTGCAGAATTGTCCGGCATATTCTGATATTTAACCAAAGTTATGAAGCGCGACAAAAAAGTCTTTTCTGCAGATAAAAGTACAATTTTGTACTATTCTTTATAGCCGATTCCTCAACTTCAGTCCATAATAGCCGCACCTGGGCATACGAATCTTTATTATATAAAATCTTTTCTGCAGCATTGAAGCTTCTTGATTCCCTCAATGTTACAGACCTGTAAACTAAAACCTTTTCGTCAACTCCCCATTCTGCTCCTCTGAATTCTGGCACAGAACATGCTTTAATAACAGGTAAAGTATAAACAGCGCAGGAGGAAACATGCGACAGATTACTAAAATTATAACAGCAGCAGGCATCACTCTTTTACCGGGGTTGTTGTTTGCAGCTGAAACTGTGGAGCTTGCAGCAAAGGCAGAAGCTGCCATATCGGGCGCTGAGGCAATGTTTGCGGTTAACAACACATGGATGCTTGTATCTACAATTCTGGTTTTTATCATGCATCTCGGATTTGCCTCTCTTGAGGCAGGTTTATCAAGGGCGAAAAATACAGTTAATATTCTTTTTAAGAATACTGCTATTATTTCGATTGGAATATTGACCTATGCGGTTATGGGATTTAATCTCATGTACCCGGGTGATTTTTCTTTTGGAGCCTTTTTCGGCTTTGCAGGTTTCGGTATAGCCAGTCCTGAAGGGGCTGCAGGATTAATTGAGTATGCTGATGGAGCCTATACATACTGGACTGATTTTATTTTCCAGGCAATGTTCGCGGCAACTGCAGCGACAATTGTATCCGGGGCGGTTGCAGAGAGGATTAAGCTGGGGAGTTTTCTTATTTTCAGTACAATCTATGTGGCTCTCATATATCCCTGGGCAGGGAGCTGGCACTGGGGCGGCGGATGGTTAAGTGAAATTGGCTTTCACGATTTCGCCGGATCTACACTTGTTCATTCTGTGGGGGGCTGGGCAGCCCTGGCAGGGGTTATGCTTCTGGGGCCCCGTATAGGGAAATATGTAAATGGTACAGTAAAACCGATAATGGGCCATAATATGCCCCTTGCTACAATTGGTGTTTTTCTGCTCTGGTTCGGATGGTTCGGCTTTAACGGCGGTTCGGTTCTCTCTGCTGATCCTGGCGGTGTCTCTCTTGTATTTGTTACAACTGCACTTGCTGCTTCAGCCGGTGTAATGGGTGCCATGTGTCTCTCATGGATAATACAGAAGAAGCCTGACCTTTCAATGGCTTTAAATGGTGCACTGGCCGGACTTGTGGGTATTACTGCAGGCGCGGATGTGATTACACCAATGGGTTCAATAATAGTAGGTCTCATAGCGGGCTTTATCGTGGTAATATCTGTAATATCATTTGATAAGCTTAAGCTTGATGACCCGGTAGGTGCAATTTCTGTTCACCTGGTATGCGGTATATGGGGAACTCTGGCAGTGGGAATTTTCAGCTCAGAGCATTCTTTCCTCGTGCAGTTTATGGGAGTAGCGGCTTATGGTGCAGCAAGCTTCATTTCCGCTTATGCTATATTTGCAGTATTAAAAGCGACTGCCGGTTTAAGGGTAACCAGAGAAGAGGAACTGAAAGGTCTGGATATTGCAGAACATGGCATGGAATCCTATAGCGGATTCCAGATATTCAGGAATCAATAAGGGGGGATGGAATGAAACTTATAATAGCTTATATACAGCCGGAAAAGCTGGATGATGTAAAGCAGGCTTTGATTGAAGAGGATGTGGCAAAGATGTCTGTAACCACTTCCCTGGGGTGCGGTAAACAGGGGGGATATACCGAAACATATCGTGGAGCAGAGGTTGAGATTAATCTGCTCCAGAAGCTGAGGCTTGAAATAGCAGTGAATGATGATTTTGTCGATAAAACGGTTAAGGCCATAATTAAAGGGGCAAAAACCGGTAATATCGGAGACGGGAAAATATTTATCCTTAACCTGGAAAACTGTATTAGAATCAGGACAGGGGAGGAAGGACCGGAAGCAATCGGTTAATAATATAACAATTTATGCGGGGAGCAGCTTATCTCTCCGCATAAATTACAAAATTGTTAAATTCTCTAATCAAAAGAACATTCTGTGAAAAAATACTTTGATTTAACCCTGATTCTGTTTAATGGATATCAGGGTTTTTTTATTTTATTGAAATGCTATAGTTTACGGAAGCTTCAAGCTTGAGTTTTCATGAAGCTTATTAAAATCTCAGGTTAAGTGTATGAATATGAATATAAATCATAACAGGCAGACAGGGATTCTTGAGCAGATAGGGATTGAGTTTCTCAGAGGGAACGAGAATATCAATCTTCTTCTTGATAATGTATTTAAGATTTTTTCCCCCCACTATAAGATTGAAAGGGGTATGATAAACATATATAATCAGGATGATGACAGTATTGAGGCTGATGTTTACCAGGGATATACAGATGATGAGGTGAGCAGGAGTGTATACAGGCCTGGTGAGGGTATTATAGGGACTGTATTTAAAACCGGTAAACCTGTAATTATAATGGATATCAAATCTGAGCCCCGTTTTTTAAACAGGACTGGAGCGCGAAAAGTTGGGAGCGACGACAGGGTTTCTTTCATTTGTGTCCCGGTCTTGCTTAACAATTCTGTTATTGGTACTATATCTGTTGATATGATTAATAATGAAGAGAAAGACCTGAATGAGGAATTCCTGGTACTCACAACAATATCAATAATGATAGCTCAATTTCTCAAAAACAGAATCGATATAATAGAGAGTGAAAGGAAACTCCGTCAGGAGAATGAGGCTTTAAGAAAAAAACTTTCCAGCAGCTCGGTACAGGGTAAAATAATCGGGCGCTCAAAGGTTATGCGTGAGGTCTATGAAAAGATACTTCTGGTTTCTGAAACAGATACCACTGTTCTTATTACAGGTGAAAGCGGAACAGGTAAGGAACTTATTGCGGATGCTATTCATAATAGCAGCAGAAGAAAAAACGGCCCCTTTGTAAAAGTGAATATCGCTGCTCTTCCGAAAAATCTTATTGAGTCGGAACTTTTCGGTTACGAAAAGGGGGCCTTTACCGGTGCGGATAAAACAAGAAAAGGTAAATTTGAATCAGCCTGCGGAGGTACAATTTTTCTCGATGAAATAGGTGATCTTGATATTTCATTGCAGGTTCACCTTCTCCGGGTATTGCAGCAGAAGTCTTTTGAAAGGGTCGGGGGAACAGAAACCATCCCTCTTGATGTACGGGTGATTGCAGCAACACATCAGAACCTTGAGGAGAAGATACGGAACCGTGAATTCAGGGAGGACCTTTACTACAGGCTCAATGTGTTTCCCATATATGCACCTGAGTTGCGGTCCCGTAAAACCGATATTATTCTGCTTGCTGATCATTTCCTGGAGCTCTATTCTCTTAAGTTTTCCAGGAAGATTAAAAGAATTAGTACAGACGCCATTAATCTTCTGGCCAGTTACCACTGGCCCGGCAATGTGCGCGAACTTGAAAACGGTATGGAGAGGGCTGTGATCCTCTGCAATGAAGAGGTTGTAAGGAATTATCATCTCCCCCCCTCTCTCCAGATAGCAGATAAAGCTGCTCCGGTTCAGGGTAACCTGGAGGAGATGACACAGATGTTTGAAAAGGAGCTGATTATTGACAGCCTGAAAATGAGCAGGGGGAACATCTCTCTGGCTGCAGCTGAGCTTGGAACAACAAAGCGGATATTAAATTATAAAATCGGGAAGATGGGTATAGATTACAGGGAGTTCCGGAAAAATTATACTGACAGATATATGGACAGGCAGCATGCCTGATTTGAGTTATTTTAAATCCCACTTGAAAATTCTCTCTGGATTATCAGGGATATTTTTCACTGTTATAGTAATGAGTATTATGCATATTTCAACTTACTAATTGATATCTGGATGAAGAGAGTTGGATATCCATGGGAAAAACAAAAAAATTTTTAATATTTCTGGGAATTAATTTTTTAAACAGTATATTTATTATAATATTTTAGTAAAAATTCTAAAACTTTTTTGTAAAAAAGTATCTGTTCTCCCTGCATTTGGAAACGGCAGAGATATATAGCTTAAAGTTTTCCCACTGAAATAGATGCTCAGGAATTAGCATTGATAATAATCATAAATTATTAAGGAGTTTTATATGTTGTACATATGCCCGATGAAATGTGAAGGTGAGAAAACATATCCGGAAGCGGTGAAATGCCCTGTGTGTGGTATGAAGCTGAAACCTGCTGAAGAAAAGGCTAAATAGATGGCAAAACAAAATATTAAACATAACCATGCCGCGTGTATCTGCGGTGATCACGACTGCAGCAGAAAATGCGAAATAAACTGTCAGTGTGCTTTTCAGGAGATGAATCTCAATTCGGGGATTAAAATTGTAACCGGAGAGAAAGCTCAAAGCGGAAAATATATCTGTCCAATGCGCTGTGAAGGGGAGAAAACTTATCCTGAACCTGGTGACTGTCCTGTTTGCGGAATGCATCTTGATAAGATTGTAGTTTTTGGAGCACCGCCTGATGAAAAAGAAGATGAAATGGAAGCCTATTATTTAATGAAAAGGCGATTCATTATTGCACTGATCTCTTCATTTCCAGTTTTTATTCTTGCAATGGGTGGAGTTATTCCTGGACTGAAAGATGTTCTTGCGGGTCTTGTTTCACATCGACTTAATCTGCATATTCAGTTTATTTTTACATTCCCGGTTGTTTTTTACTCGGGGTTTTTTATTTATCTGAAAGGTTTTAAAAGCATTTTAACTTTAAACCTGAATATGTTTACACTTATCGCTATTGGTACAGGGGCAGCCTGGATTTACAGTATTGCCGGTGCATTTTTCCCGGAATTTTTCCCGGAAGCTTTATTAAATGAGAATGGCACGATCGAACTCTATTTTGAAGCTACTGTTGTCATATTAACACTTGTAATTCTGGGGCAGATGCTTGAAATGCTTGCTCATGCCAAAACTAATAGAGCTGTGAAGGAACTGTTAAATCTTGTACCTGCTGTTGCTCTGGTAATCAGAGACGGGGTGGAAGTGGAGATTCCTTTATACTCTGTGATTGTTAATGACCGCGTCAAGGTAAAACCAGGGGATAAGATACCTGTTGACGGAAGCCTGATAGAGGGGAACAGCGTTGTTGATGAATCGATGATAACAGGTGAACCGATCCCGGTAGAGAAAAATCCCGGAGATAAAGTCACCGGCGGTACAATAAATATGAACGGCAGTTTTATAATGCTCGCGGAAAAAGTGGGAAGCGACACTCTTTTGTCGAGAATAATAGAGATGGTTAATGAAGCTTCCAGATCCAAAGCTCCAATTCAGAAAATGGTTGATATAGTGTCAAAATATTTTGTTGTGGCGGTTTTAGCGTTCTCTGCTTTGACATTCATAATATGGGGTTCTGTTTTAGGGAGATGGGATCTTGGTTTTGTTTACGCCATATCTGTCCTGATTATTGCATGTCCATGTGCGCTTGGCCTGGCCACGCCTGTTTCAATTATGGTGGGGATGGGTAAAGGTGCAAAGTATGGAATCCTTATCAAGAACGCTTCTGCCCTGGAGCAGATGAGGAAGGTGAACACAATCCTGGTGGACAAGACAGGAACTCTCACTGCCGGGAAGCCGGAATTACAGGTATTCAAAAGTATCGGCGGCTTCAGTGATAACGAGATACTGCAGTTCGCGGCATCAGTAGATAATAACAGCAATCATCCCCTTGCAAATACAATTGTGAATTCTGCAAAAGAAAAGAATATAAATCTGCTTGAAATTAAGGAATTTAACACCCTGAATGGTATGGGTGTAACAGCAGTTGTAAGCGGTAAAGAAATTGCAGTCGGTAACGAGAAACTGCTGAACCATCTTCATGTCAGTTCATTCCCCGATATGACAGAAGTTGAAGGTCTTAGAAAAAAAGGACACACAGTTATGTTTGTCGTAGTAGATAAAAAAGCAGAGGGTATAATAAGTGTTTCCGACCCCATAAAAGCAAGTACACCAAATGCAGTTGAAGAGCTCCACCGTCGTAAGGTGCAAGTCATTATGCTGACAGGGGATAATGAAACTACTGCAGAATCGGTTGCAATAGAGTTAAAGCTTGATGGCTTTCAGGCGGACTGCCTTCCGGAGGATAAATATAATAAGGTTAAATTGCTGCAGCAGTCTGGAGCCATTATCGGAATGGCAGGCGACGGGATTAATGATGCACCGGCACTCACTCAGGCTGATGTTGGTATAGCTATGGGAACCGGTACTGATGTGGCCATGGAGAGCGCATCAATTACCCTGGTTAAGGGAGATCTATCCGGAATTTCGAGGGCGAAAACCTTAAGTGTTCTTGTGATGCGCAATATCAGGCAGAATCTTTTCTTTGCTTTTATTTACAATACAATAGGTATACCAATAGCCGCAGCCGGACTGCTGAATCCCGCTATCGCCGGACTTGCAATGATACTGAGTTCACTGTCTGTACTGATAAATGCTTTGCGGATTCAAAGTACCAGTTTAGATTAGAAAAAAAATTAAAAGAATTTATTCATCTTTCATTTTGATTGATATCTCTTTAAATTCTTTTTCTTTTTCTAAAAAAACACCGACGATTTCCGGATCAAAACTTTTTCCGCTCTCTTCGGTTATTATACTTACGCATTTCTCATGGCTGAAAGCAACTTTATAAGGTCGTACAGTACTCAGTGCATCGTAAACATCCGCCAGTGCCATTATCCTTGCCGAGAGAGGTATATCTTCGCCTTTGAGTTGTGATGGATATCCTGTGCCGTTCCATTTTTCGTGATGGTATTTACACATCTGTATGGCAATTTTAAAGAAAGAGGTGAATGAAAGTCTCTTTTCTGCTTTTTCAAGAATATTCGCCCCGTGAAGAGTGTGGCCCTGAATTACCTTAAATTCATCATCTGTCAGATTACCAGGTTTGAGTAGAATTTTGTCTGGTATGGCGACTTTGCCTATGTCATGTAGAGGTGCGGATCTGACCAGATCTGAAATGTAATCTTCTGTCATGTATTTTTTGTATTCAATACGGTTTTTCAGTTCATTTGCAAGTAAAGAGACATATGCTGAAGTCCGTTCAATATGCTTCCCGGTCTCAAGATCCCGAAGTTCCGCCTGGTAACCGAGAGCAAAAATTGTAACATCCTGTGTTTGTCTTAACTGTATATTTATTATTTTCTGATTGCGGTATGAATGATAAAAGGTAGAGAATAACAGAATATAAAGCAATATTCCTGAAAGCGAAATTATAATCCAGATTGTAGATTTTCTATTATGGATTATTGATTTCAAGTGTCCGTTTCCTTCGGAAAGATAGATCACCCCAATTATATTATTATCCGATATTACAGGAATAAAAATTCCCAGATAGTATTTATCATTATGCTCTATATATTCATAGCTGGTAGAACCGGATAAAGCTTTTAAAAATTGAACGTTTTCATCTAAATTTATCAATGAATCATTTCCGGAAGGGGTACCTGAAATTGTATCTCCATCAATATTTAATATAGCTGTTTTATCTATACCCTTGATTTCCAGGATCTCATCAATAATAGTATTAAGATTTTCAGTGAACTTGCCGGATACATTATTTTCTGAAATAGCCTGCAGTATTTCCGGATCTTTTTTTACAAGGAAATTAATCAGTTCAGGATAAAACTCAATATGAGCCATTAAAAGATGTTCCTTCTGATAGCGGGAGATTGCAACTCCCATTATTGTAGAGACAGCAATAACCATGAAAAGCATTATCGCAGTATAATAAATAAGAATGTTGCCTGTAATTTTAAGTTTTGTTTTCATTTAATCCTTCGTTTATAGAAGTTCTTTAATTTGAAGTTAAATCACTTATTTTGAATTTATTGATAAAACCGTTAAGTTGTTCTGCAGACATGTTCAGGTCATCCGCGTCATTGAAGATTGCTCTATCCTTTTATGCACATATATTTTATATTACTCAGGTGCATCTTGCTTTAATTATACATGTATATACTACTAATATTATTTAAATAGTATAGTTTAAATAAAGAAAGTTACCATTTATTACTAATTTTTACTATACTATTTACTGCAAATTATGGTGAAGACGGTTTAATATCCACTTTTTTAATCGTAAAAATATTTTATAACAACAGTTACATTAAGAATGCTTCATCTTTTAACTGTATTTAATTATCCTAATTTTAATATTATTTTCCAGGATCACTATAATATATTGAAGGTTATTTTAAAGTTATTTTAAAAAAATTTAAAAATAAAACAGTAATTATTCCTAAAGATATTTTTTAGATCAAAAATGATGTTTCCCATATCCCAGCCGCCTACGGCGACGGGGATATTAGAGCATTTTATTTCAAATACAAGTTCAGGAATTAACATTGATAATAAAAGTAAGTTTTTAAATTGACAAAAATCTCTTTTATAAAAGTGTTACTATAATTCAAAAAATAAAGGATGTGATTTTTTATGACGAGCCCATTAGAAGTCGAAGTTAATGGTGACATCGAAAAAGCCTTCAAGAATCTTAAGAAAAAAATGGCCTTTGAGGGTATCTTTAAAGAGCTGAAAAGACGAAGATACTACGAAAAACCGAGCGAAGAGAAGAAGCGGAAGAAAGAGGAAGCTGAAAGGCGCAGACTTAAGAAGATAAGACGGATGCAGGTCCAGAATACTAAAGGCAAAAAGATGACACGTGCCGGCGCTAAGGACTAAAAGGGTTTAGCAATTTTTACAAAAAAGGCTGTTCAATAATGAACAGCCTTTTTTAATTATTTACTGAAATATCAGAGTTAATCCCTTAATTTCTATTTGGAATAAAATGCACTAATATCGGGGCTGTCCAAAAAGTAATTTTCCTGTCATACCGGCTGAAGCGAAGCGGAATGCCGGTATCTCTTAGGCTTGATTTAATCAGGAGATTCCGGTATTTGCAATAATTGAAGTTGCAAAACCGGAATGACAATTCCTTGCAAATCCGACTTTTGAGACAGTCTCGATATTGAAAACAGCATAATTATATCATAAGATATCTTTACAAATAATTACCACTGAAATATTATTAACTCTGCAATATTCAAGGAGGGCTGCTATGTTGAATCGAGGCGGCGATCTTTTCCCTGTAAACAATAATGCAATAACTCCACTTGCCGAAAGATGCAGACCTTTTTCACTTGATGACTATATAGGGCAGGAACACCTGACCGGTGAAGGGAAACTGATCCGGACCCTGGTAAAAAGCGGGAAAGCCTTTTCCATGATACTCTGGGGTGATCCTGGTACAGGGAAAACCACACTGGCAAAGATTATAGCGGAAAGCTGTTCTATGGAATATTATTATCTAAGCGCTATCTCAGCCGGGGTTGCGGATGTAAGAAAAGTTATTGGAGAAGGGGAGAAAAACAGGAGAGGAGGACTCCAGACCCTTCTTTTTCTGGATGAAATTCATCGTTTTAATAAGGCGCAGCAGGATGCAGTACTTGGTGCTGTTGAGTCAGGCGATATTGTTTTAATCGGCGCCACAACAGAAAACCCCTCATTCAGTGTCATTTCCCCCCTCCTTTCCCGTGCCCGTGTATTAAAGCTTAACAGGCTCAGTGATCAGGCTCTTAAAAAAATTCTGGATAATGCAATAGATAATGACTCTATCCTTAAAGAGAGAGATCTGAAATTTGAAGAAGGAGTAAAGGAAACTCTCACTCTCCTTGGGAACGGGGATGCAAGAAGAATGCTTAATGTGCTTGAAGTATCATGCTTTATTTCCGGGAGCGGCCCGGTTACAGCAGATGCAGTTGCAGAAGCCTTTGAAAATACAATGATTTATTATGACAGGAAAGGTGACAGGCATTACGATACAATCTCCGCATTCATTAAGTCAATGAGAGGCTCTGACCCTGATGCAGCTGTATACTACCTTTCCAAAATGATTCTTGCAGGTGAGGATCCGGAATTTATTGCAAGAAGAATGGTAATTTTCGCTTCTGAGGATATTGGTAATGCTGTTCCCAATGCCCTTTCACTTGCAGTGACCACCTTTACTGCAGTAAAGAATATAGGTATGCCTGAATCGGAAATAATTCTCTCCCAGTGCGCCATATTTCTCGCCTCATCCCCCAAAAGCAATGCATCATATAAAGCGATTAAAGAAGCAAAAGCTGTTGCTCTATCTGATAACAGGGAAATACCTATGCATCTGCGCAATGCGCCAACCGGCCTGATGAAAAATTCCGGTTACGGTAAAGGGTATAAATATCCCCACGATTATGAAGGTTCATTTGTTGAAGAGAATTATCTGCCTCATGACCTTAGCGGAAAGGTTTTTTACAGGCCCACAGATCATGGAGGGGAGAAAGCTTTGAAGGAGAGGCTGGAAAAATTATGGCCTTTAAAGTATAAATGACTGAAATTACCGTGATACAAATTTTCTGTAATTAATTATCTTATCCATGAGCCTTTTTGCAGTTCTTTTATCTGATCCCTCAAGGTGAAGGAATATTATTTCCGATTCCTCCAGGTAGGCTGATATTTTTTCATTGTCCCAGTGAGCAGGGGGCGGATCAAGATTGGTTATTCTGTCAGACATTTTTACAATAGCGATTTCCGGTGTCATCTTCCCTATTCTCAGTAAAGAGTCCTGCATTCTCAGGCTTTTTTCTATGGATTTATTTTTTGTAAGAGCCAGCACCCCTTTTGCTGTATCTTCTCCAAATTCAGAAAGAATATCATTATATAATATTGCAGTATCTTCAAGAGTGTCGTGAAGAAGGGCGCAGTTTATCAGCAGTTCATGGTACAGGTCTGTCCTTTCTTCAGTCGCAGAAACTGCCTCGCAGCAGACCCTGGCGCAGTGAACAATATAGGGGATTCCGCTCCCCGGTATGCTCTGACCCCTGTGAGCCTTAGCTGCAAAAATTATTGCTTTTGAGTAAATATCCTGAAGCATTTCCCTGTTCCGTTTTATTATTAACCTGTAGTCAGTAATTATTCCTGAAGATGTATTTTAGTGAAATATTGCTGTTTCCAATTGCACCGCCGCCTTCGGCAGCGGTGCAATTAGAGCATTTTTCTTAAAATAAAAGTTAAGAAATTAACACTAACCTGAAGTATAGAAGATTATCACTCTTTTTGCAATAACTTTCAGTTTCCTGACGAAAAAAACTTGATTCCCCTGTTGGTGCTTAATAATTGGATATATTCTATTAAGAGGAGTTTATATGAAAGAATTATCAGGGAGACAGAGAAGGGAACTCAAATCTCTTGCTCATCACCTTAATCCTGTTGTTCAGATAGGTCAGAAGGGTTTAAGTGAAAGTGTAATCAAGGCTTTTGAAAAAACGATCGATGACCATGAATTGATAAAGGTGAGATTTGTAGATTTTAAGGAAGATAAAAAGCAGCTTTCCCTTGATTTGAGCAGGAAAACAGGTGCCGCACTTGTTGATATAATCGGTAATGTATCTATATTTTACCGGGAAAAAGCTGAAGATTAGAATTAAAGGAATAATGATTTTTAATGTTAATTCCTGAAAATATATTTTAGTATAGAAATGGACAATTCCTTATGGGGCTGTCCAAAAAGTAATTTCATTGTCATGCCGGCTGTAGCGAAGCGGAATGCCGGTATCTCTAAGGCCTGATTATATCAGGAGATTCCGGTATTTGCACAAATTGAATTTGCAAAACAGGAATGACAAATTCTCTCAAATCTGACTTTTGAGGAAGCTCCATAATAGAACACTTCCAGCAATAATAAGTTTAGTAATAAATAGTGAATGATCTTTGCTGTTGGTTTTATTTTAACCATTTAATTGACAAAAAAACTTAATGGCGGGAAGCTTGCAGATATAATTCGATGGAGGGGAATATGAAAAAGTATAAAGTTGTGATTGTTGGCGCCCTTGGTGCTGTTGGAAAGGAATTCCGTAAGATTCTGCTTGAGAGAGAGTTCCCTATAGATAAAATAAAATTTGTAGATCTTGCAGATGTGGGGAGTGTTGTGGATTTTGGTGATATGCAGGTAACTGTTGAAGCTCCATCTGATGATACATATAATGGCTATGACCTGGCGCTTTTTTCAGCCGGGGCTGGTGTGAGTCTTAAGGAGGCGGAAAAAGCAGTAAAAGCCGGATGTGTTGTTGTTGATAACAGCTCGGCCTGGCGAATGGATCCATCTGTCCCCCTTGTTGTTCCTGAAGTCAATCCTCAGGATGTGGAGTGGCATAAAGGTATTATTGCAAATCCCAACTGCTCAACAATACAGATGCTTCTCCCTTTAAAGCTTATACATGATGCTGCTAAAATAAAAAGAGTTGTAGTGAGCACATACCAGGCTGTTTCCGGTACTGGTGTTAATGCAATACAGGAGTGCATCAAGCAGTCACTTGAAGTTTCACAGGGTAAAAATACTTCAGATGTTTCAGTATATCCCCATCAGATAGCTTTTAACGCTCTACCCCATATTGATGATTTTCTTGATAATGGCTATACAAAAGAAGAGATGAAAATGCTCAATGAAACCAGAAAAATTATCGGGGACAATTCAATAAGACTTACCGCCACTGCCGTGCGGGTCCCTGTAATTTATGGTCATTCAGAATCAATAAATATTGAAACGGAAAAAAAGCTGACCCCTGCAGATGTAAGAGAACTGCTCACGGGGAAACCGGGAATAACTGTTCTTGATGACCCTCAAAAAAATATTTACCCCATGGCCCTTGATGCCGCAGGGAAGGATGATGTTTTTGTGGGGAGAATAAGGGAGGATGAGTCTATTGATAATGGTATCAATATGTGGGTCGTTTCTGATAATATTAGAAAGGGTGCTGCTCTTAATACAATACAAATAGGTGAGCTCCTTATTAAAAAAGGACTTCTTTAAACATAATTTTTCCATGGGCTGGTGTATAAGCCGCCCATGGAAATCTCCGGTTTATTTTTCAGCTGCCGTAAAAGTGTAATTTCCTTTCCTTGAGATAGCCGAATTAATACAAAAATGCTTTATTTTTTAATTTACCCGCTTTTTGTCCTTTTATGGTGCATAAATTGAAGTTATATTGTTGCAATTGAAAAGGTTATATCTTATCTTTATTATGCCGAATAGAGATGAAGTGTTTAATTTACTAAATTATTTTATCTTTTTTTTCGATTATATAAACAGGCAAAAATATATAAAAAGGATCTGCAACAGGATATGAGAAAAGTAATATTTTATTTTGATCCCACAGCCCAGACAATACTGATACAGCGGAAAAATAAGGCTGGTGAGTTAAAAACAGTATTATCATCCGTAAATAATTTTGTCTCTGAAGGTGAAATTGTTGCTGCAGTAGTAGATGTTAAGGAGCATGAGGATATGGCTTCTTATGTTAATTCTGCCTACACTTTTTATAAGGTAATAGACTATTTTAATTTTACTGCGGGTCAGGGTGTATATTTTGATGATATAGAAAAAGTATATAAAGCTTCCTATTATGGTTTTATTATATTTAAGGATAAAAAGATACAGGTCCTTTCTCCTTTAGTCTATGGCAAGGATAAACTGAAAGCATACTATAATGTTTTTCCTTCACGTACAGGCCAGTTCCCCCCCTACAGGGAGGTTGAAGAGGTGCTGAGGGGAGAGAATGTTGTTTATATTATTCCAAAAGAGGATTATGAAAAGCAGATTGGTGAACTTGATACAGCTCAGCCCCGTCTTGTGCGGGTGCTCGTTGCTGAGGGGCGGGAGCCGGTAAATGGATATGATGACTATTATGAGCCGCTTTTAAATTTTGAGAAAAAGGCGGGTAAAATTCTGGCAGACGGCAGAATAGACTTTAAAGAGGTTGATTCTATAATACAGGTTCAGAAAAACCAGGAGATACTTCTCCATGTGCCTGGCATTAAATCTGAAGACGGATTTGATGTTTTTGGTGAAAAAATACCTGCTTCAAAGGAGCCTGCAAAGGGTTACAGAAAGGGTGATAACCTTGTCCAGTCAGGTTTTGATGCTAAAGTATTTCTGGCCGGCCTTGACGGATGTGTAAGACTTGAAAAGAATAAGGTTTCGGTTCTCCCTATAGCTATGATAAATGGAGATATTGATCTTGATTCCGGTAATATTGATTTTAACGGAACTGTTCATATTACAGGTTCAGTAAAACCGGGGTTTAAAGTTAAGGCTGCAAGCGACATTATTGTTGAAAAGGATGTGGAGGATGCCCAGCTTGTTGCCGGAGGGAGTATTTATGTTAAACTTGGTGTTGTGGGGAAGGAGTCTGTAAAGCTTATTGCAGGGGGGGAGGTTAAGGCACGCTTTATGCAGAACGCAAAAGTTGAGGCAATGAAGAGTGTAATAATCGAGGACTCAATAATAAACTGCGATATTGTATCCTATGATTCGATAATTGTTAATTCCCCCACAGGGAAAATAATAGGCGGTAAACTTGTAGCTTTAAATGAAGTAAGAGCAAGTGTAATAGGGACACAGAATGAAACCAGTACAAGTATTGCTGTGGGGCGTAATTATGCTGTTGAAAAGGAGCTTGCAGATAAAAGGGCGGAAGTGAAAATAGTTAAAGATAAAGTGGACGAGATTAATAATCAGCTTAAAATGCAGTTTGGCGATGAGATATTTCAGAACCCAAAGGAGTATATTAAGATACTCCCCCCTATCAAGAAGAAAAACTGTCTTCTTCTCCTGAATGATTTAAGTAATGCCAACAGGGACATGAAGAAACTTATTGAGGAGGCAAAAGATATTGAAGTCAGGAATAAACCTGACAAAGAGCCTTTTGTTATTGTTACCAATAAAATTTATGGCGGTGTTCTCCTTAATATAAAGAAGAGTGTCAAGAAGATTGAACAAAGTATAGAGAATGTAAAATTTTTTGAAGATCCCACTGAAAAAACTATCAGACTTACATCCGCTGTATAATTATTTTAATTAACTCCGGTAGAGTTATTGACACAATTGATTGATTCAGGATATGTATCCTAGATTAATAAGATTTTTAATCTTGTGAGTAGTTAATCCTGGAAACTGCTTCAGAATTACCATCTTACGCAGTTCTGCGGGAATAAATACTGACATTATATTAAATGAGTTGAGAGGTGTCTTATGAGTATGCCCGGAATTTGGGAATTAGCCATAATTTTTCTGATTGTTCTTGTTCTTTTTGGTGCGGGAAAAATTCCGAAAATTGCGAAGGATATTGGAGGCGGTATAAGAGAATTTAAAAGATCGCTGACAGGTGAAAATGATGAAAAAGACAAAGATAAAGAAAAGTGATAATGAAAGAGCATAGTACCTATTTGATTTCAAAAAAAGAGTCTGCTTTAAAAAGCGGCAGTATCACCCCGGAAATGTTCGATTTTTACCATAAGCTTTTTCTTATGCAGGAGGAGTTTATTAAAAACCTCGATTCACAGGGTGCTTCGCTGTTTAAAACCGGAGATAAGAATCTGCCTGCTTTTAAAGCGGAATTGCTTGAATTCACTGATGCTCTTACGGGTGAACTTGACAAGCTTCTCAATAATATTATTGAGTTGATTAAAAAGGATAACAGCGGTCTTAATTTTGATACTCTGGCTAAGGAATTCAAAGGTTTTGCTCCTGATGTTTTTGCACAGCTCATTAACAGAGACTTTGATGGTCTGGAAAAACAGGCTTCTTCGTGTAAACTCGATCTGGATGAATTTATTTTTGTTTTACATAATGTATTTAAGCCGCTTATGGTTTTTATAAGAACCATAAGCGGTTTTAGACTTGAATCGGATGAAGACTGGCTTGAAAATCATTGTCCTTTTTGCGGATATCTTCCTGGAATGGGGAAAATATCAGGTTCTAAGGATAATCAGAGAATATTAAGCTGTGCACTCTGCGAAAATGAGTGGAAGTTTGTGCGTGTGACCTGTACTTTCTGCGGTAATTCTGAACAGAAGGAGCAGGGTTATTTTGAGTTTACTGAGAACCCTGTTTACCGTGTATATTATTGCAATCAGTGCAAGTCCTATATAAAAAGTATCAATGTGCCTAAATCTATGGAAGATGAGGGATTTGATCTCCATGTTGAGGATATTCTTACAACCTATCTTGACTCATCAATGCTGGGTAAGGGGTATTTCAGACCCTGATTAAAAACATTACTTTTTTTTGGAGTATTTCATTATGAAGCCTTATAAAACCGATGAAAAAATGGAAAAAATACTGGAAGTACTCTCCGGTAACGGGAAGGCCGGCGAGAGTGAGATTGCACTTCAGACAGGTATCCCTGTTGATGAAGTTGCTGAATATATCAAAAGGCTTGAACGGGATAAGATAATTCTGGGGTATAGGACTATTGTCAACTGGCAGAGGGTTAAGAGTGATGAGGTAAAGGCTCTTATTGAAGTAAAGGTAATGCCTGAGAGGAAAGTCGGTTTTGATGCTGTTGCTGAAACAATATACAGGTACCCGGAAGTGACATCTGTATTTTTAATATCAGGGAGATACGATCTCCTGGTGCAGGTTGATGGAAAGAATCTGCGGGAAGTGGCTCAGTTTGTATCGGAAAAACTGGCAACAATTCATGGAGTTCAGTCAACAGTTACCCATTTCCTTCTTAAAAAGTATAAAGAGGATGGAATCATTCTTGTTGAAACCGCTGATTCAAAGAGACTCCCGGTAACCCCATGATGACAGACCCGGCAGCGCTTTACCGGCTGCTGAAGAAAAATTACGGCCCCCAGGGGTGGTGGCCTCTTTTCAGTGTTGAAACCGGTTTAAGCTGTTATGGCGTAATAAAGAATAAGCCCTGCTATGACGAAATGTTTGAAATTATTACAGGTGCAATACTTACTCAGGGTGTTGCCTGGACTAATGTTGAAAAGGCTATTCATAATCTTAAAAGAGCCGGTATGCTTAATCCCGGTAAAATTAAAGATACCCCTGTTTCAATAATTGCTGATAAGATAAAACCCTCCGGATATTTTAATCAGAAAGCAATAAAGCTAAAGAATTTTATAGAGTGGTTTGAAAGAAAGGATTTTTCTTTTGAAGAGATACTTAAAGGGAAGACCCTTCAGATCAGAAAGGATCTTCTCAGCATTAAAGGGATAGGCCCGGAAACTGCGGATTCAATACTTCTTTATGCCTTTAATCGTAAAATTTTTGTTGTAGATGCTTATACAAAGAGAATATTTTCCAGGCTTGGGCAGATAAATTCTGAAAGCAGCTATGATGATGTGCAGAGATTTTTCCATTCCACTATGCAGGGAAGCGTAAAAGCATATAATGAGTATCATGCCTTAATCGTTGCTCACGGGAAAGATTTCTGCAAATCAGAGCCTCTTTGTGCCCGATGCTGTATCAATGACTTCTGTTTATATTACTCTTCAATTCATTCTCCCTCTGGAGAATAAAACCGGGTTTAATTCTCCCTCCTTTAAACAACCGGATTTTGTTTATACTAACATTTTAATCTTGACTTTCTGTTTTTTTTGTGTAAATAATATATTTTAGCTGTGTTAATTCCATAATTTATATTTTAACTAAAATGCTTCATTGTCCGAGCCGCCTTAGACGGCGGGGATAACGGTAAAAGCATTGTAACACTAAAAGATATATCCGGTAACCGGATATGAGGTATTTCCAGAGGAGTCCTGCTTATGCATAATCGAGAAAAACTTACTTCAATGAAGGAATGGAATAAGCTTGTTTCCCATTATTCAGAAATTAAAAATAAACATCTGAGGCAGCTCTTTGAAAATGATCCTCAGCGTGGAGAGCGTTTTACAGTAGAGGATGAATCGCTGTATTTTGACTATTCGAAAAATCTGGTTACAGAAGAAACAATGAAGCTTCTTTTCGATCTTGCGGAAAAATGTGATCTTAAAAACGAAATTGAAAGGATGTTTACCGGGGAAAAAATTAATGGAACAGAAAACAGGGCAGTTCTGCATACTGTTTTGAGAAATACCAGCGATGCTTCGTTTATTCTGGAAGGGAGAGATATTCTTCAGGATGTGCGAAACGAGCTTGATAAGATGAAGCCTGTGGCGGAATTAATACGCGATTTAAAGTGGTCCGGTTTTTCCGGGAAAGCAATCAGGAATATTATTAATATTGGTATCGGCGGGTCAGATCTGGGTCCGGTGATGGTATGTGAAGCCCTTAAAGCTTTTTCACATCCAAAATTGAATATCCGGTTTGTTTCCAATGTTGACGGGACCCATATGGCAGAAGCCCTTGAAGGTCTTGATCCTGAGGAGACCCTTTTTATTGTTGCTTCGAAAACATTTACTACAATGGAGACCATGACTAATGCTCTTACAGCAAAAAAATGGCTGCTCAATAGTGCGAGTGATGAAAAGGCTGTAGAGCGTCATTTTATTGCGCTTTCAACAAACCGTGAAGCAGTTATTAAATTCGGCATCAATCCTGATAATATGTTCCAGTTCTGGGACTGGGTAGGGGGAAGGTATTCTCTTACATCAGCAATCGGGCTTTCAATTATGATAGCAATAGAATACAGCCGGTTTATGGAGCTGCTTAATGGTTTCCATGCTATGGATAAGCATTTCAGGAATCAGCCTTTTGACAGGAACATTCCGGTGATTATGGCGCTCCTTGGGATATGGTATAATAATTTTTTCGGTTACGAAACATTTGCGGTTCTCCCATATGAACAGTATCTTCACCGTTTCCCCGCATATCTTCAGCAGGGGGATATGGAGTCTAATGGTAAATGCATTACCAGAGGGGGTGTCAGGGTAGATTACCAGACAGGACCGGTAATCTGGGGTGAGCCGGGAACAAACGGGCAGCACGCATTTTTTCAGCTAATGCATCAGGGGACTAAAATTATACCATGCGATCTGATTGGTTTTGCCAACCCCCTTAAAGGTGACCGTGATCATCATAACAAGCTTCTTGCAAATATGATTGCCCAGGCTGAAGCCTTTGCTTTCGGCAAAACAGCTGAAGAGGTCAGAGGTGAAGGGGTTGAGGAGCATCTAATACCGTATAAAACATTTGAAGGTAACCGCCCTTCCACTGTTCTGCTTTCTCCGCTTCTCAACCCGGAAACTCTGGGGAAGATTATTGCGGTTTATGAGCATAAAATTTTTGTGCAGGGTATTATTTGGGATATCTTCTCCTTTGATCAGTGGGGTGTGGAACTTGGTAAAGTCCTTGCCGGAAAAGTATTAAAGGATATTGAAGTTGACGCGGCAGAGAAGGGACATGATTCCTCAACGGAGAGACTTATAAAGTATTGCAGGAGTAATAAAATTGAATAACGGTATAGATATATATTCCGGGAAAAAAGATGATTTATCAGAGATGATGCTGAAATTCCGGATAATAAAGCAGGAGGCTGATCATGTTCGTGAAAAGGACAAAGTTTTAATCCGTGACCTTTTCCGGAGTTTCAGCCCCAGGGATATACTTCTTGGAATAGGTTTTCAGAGGGCATACGGTTCCCTTCTTTCAGGAGATTACTTCGATCTTTTCAGGCTTGCTGACAGGCATTTTATGTTTGTTTTTTCCGATATCAGCGGGCATGGGCTTCCCGCCTATACAACGCTTATCAGGCTCAGGTCTGCAATTATTCTTGCTGTTAAGGAGATGCAGAGTATTCACGCAAGAACCGGGATTATTGATTATCCCTATCTGGTAAAAAGCATATCTGCCAAATTTACCGATATTATGGATCACTCCAACTCCAATGATTTTGCCTCGGTAAATTTTGTTTTTCTTCAGGAGAGCGGGGGCCGAATTAACTTAAGGTTTTTTAACCGCAGTATGCTTTTCCCTATTGTTTTAAGAAAGGAGGGAGATGGGGCTGTTGTTTTTAACCTGAATAATGAGTTTGACGGGTGGACCCCCTGTAAAGGATATCTCCTAGGGAGCGATATTAAGTATCTCACTGGTGATGATGAGTATTATTATACACCTGAGTGTATTTTTGAAATACATCAGGGTGATAAGATATTGTTCTATACTGACGGAATCACAGAGGCATTTGACTGTGAGACCGCAATAAATCAGTATGGAGAGGTGAGGCTGGAGCAGAAGCTTCTTGAAATGAAGGATCTCCCCCCCCAGCTTATTGTTAATAATATTTTTGATTCGGTTTATGAATTCATAGGCAACCATGAAAATCAGAAAGATGATATGACTGCTGTTATTGTAGATTTTCCCCTTAAGGGATAGTCCCCCCATGTTTCATTCCTGAATAAAATGAAATAAATAATATTTCCGCATAATTCCTTATTGACGTTTTGTTCTCCATTGCATTATTGAGTGGAATAAACGTTTGTTTTCACATTTACCGGAGGTAGCCCCCTGTCCCCCAAAGGGGGCACGTAATAAGAAACATTGGCGCATGTTGAATTCCTGCCGAATATTGGAATTCAAACATTGCAAATTAAAGATGAAAAAATATTAAATGATAATGAAATTAAAGAAACATTAAAATAAAATTATCAAGGTGATAAATAGATTAACTCGTGCCCCCTTTGGGGGACAGGGGGCTGAAGGATTTACTTTTTATCCTGACATTCCGGGAAGGGCTTTATTTTATTTTTTACTATGGGAGGGGCAATGGAAAAAATTCTTGCGAAAGTAAACAGGCTGATAATGCATCATGATCAGATTTCTCCTGAAATTATTAAAGAAAAAAATGTTAAACTAGGGCTCCGCAATGCGGATGGAACAGGTGTTGTGGTGGGAATTACCACCAAGGGGAGGGTTATAGGCTATGATCTTCTCGATAACGGCAAGGGTGAGAAGGTGGTAACCCCGGTTGATGGCAGGCTTTATTATTGCGGATATGATGTAAGTGAAATTGTTAATACAAATAATGAAAATAAACGTCTCGGTTTTGAAGAGGTTGCATATCTTCTTATTACCGGGGAGCTTCCCGATAAAGCTGATTATGAAAAGTTCTCCATGGAGCTGAGAAAGAGGGCAAAGCTTTCCAATCTGGAGAGAGATATAATCTTAGAGGAAGTTGAAAATTCAAACCAGATGTATGCTCTCCACAGTGTTATTTCTCATCTTGGAAGATGTGACAGGAATCCGGATGCTAAAGATATGTTTGATGTGAGTAATCAGTGTATCAATCTTATCGCCAAAGCGCCAATTGTAGTTGCTCACAATTATAATGTTTACAGATACCGCAAAGGTGAGGATTTGAGGCTTGTACGCCCGAAGGAGACACTTTCCCTTGCTGAAAATTTTCTATATATGTTAAGAGGGGAAATCCCCGATCGGGATGAGGCTCTTATGCTCGATTCATGTATGATTATGCATGCTGAGCATGGCGGGGGGAATAACTCCACCTTCACTGTAAGGACTGTGTCATCCAGCGGTGCCAATACTTATATGGCAATTGCCGCAGGTGTTGCTTCACTCAGCGGTCAGTTCCATGGAGGAGCAAATGAATCTGTTATGGCGATGATGAAGGCTTGCCAGAAAGATGTTAAGGATTGGGGGAACAGGAAGCAGATAAGGAGATTTCTTGAAAATATTCTGGATGGGGAAAGCGCTTACGGCAATGGTAAAATTTTCGGTATCGGCCATGCGGTATATACTCTTTCTGATCCCAGGGCTGTTATTTTAAAAGAATACGCCAGAAAACTTGCAGAGAAGAATAACAAGCTGGATCTGTTTTATCTTTTTGAGTCTGTTGAAACAATAGCCAGAGAGATTCTTTTTGAGAGAAAGGGGAAGCAGGTTTGCGTAAATGTGGACTTTTATTCCGGCCTTGTTTATAAATTTCTGGGTATTCCTGAGATTATCTACACCCCGATTTTTGCCATGTCAAGAATTGCAGGATGGTCTGCTCACAGACTTGAGCAGATTATACAGGGAAAAATAATAAGGCCTGCTTATATATCTCCCCATTATGAGATGCTTAGTTACAGGGATATAAATGACAGGTAGTCTGAATTTAATATAATAAAAAAAGGCGGGAATTATTCCCGCCTTTTTTAGTGTAAATGTTTCTCTATTTAGCTTGGCATTGAAGTGAAAACTCCCCTCGGGTCAACCTCATTTCTGAGAATATCAATAACCTCTTTGGTCGGAACCGGGGTTACCGGCAGCTCACCTGCGGGCTTGAGCAGTTCAAAGCCTGATGCAAGCTGTGCAAGTTCAGGGGAAACTCCCGGATGAAGTGACTGGATTCTCATCCTTTTTGATTCAGGGTCAAAATCATAAACACCTGCTGAAGTGATTACAGCTTTAGGTCCGCGCCCAACAAGGCCTGCTTCTTTACGGCTGTTTCCGCCTGTCAGGTGGCCTACTGATGTTATGAAATCAACATTTTTTACAAATTTTTGAGGACTCTGCAGTCCTACAAGTATAAGATTTTTTGATAGTGAGGCAAGGTCATTGTTCCCGCCCGATCCTGTAAGTCTGTTTTTATAGTTATGGAAATCTGATCCTATCATGTGAGTATTCACATTACCATACATATCAATCTGTCCATAGCCAAGGAAAGCTTTGTCAACATAGCCATTGGCAAGCTGTCCGAATGAATAGGGCATTTCAAGAATTAGTGGAGATTTTCTCCATGTGTATGGCCCGGCAACTGACCATGGCATATCTCCCAATATGGGGTTTTGTGCACCTGATTCATAAACCATGGTAATATTAGGAGCATGGGTCTTCTTTGCAAGTATACCCGCAACCATGGGGAGACCTGTTCCGATATATACGACTTCGCCGTCTTCAATTTGGTTTGCAAGAACATAGGCGATCATTTCTAGTGGATTGGCTGGTTTAGCAGTCATTTTTTCCTCCAATATATGTTATTTATAATCTTTAATATCATCGAAATCAGTAGCGTTTCTTGTCCATTCTTCATAGCCGAAGTCAACACCTTCATCTTCATTGTCATATTCTTCAGCTTTGGTAAGTCTTTTAGCATCAACCATCCATTTAGAACCGCCAAGGACTTTGTCAATGATATCATACTGATCTTTGCACTGAACAACGAACAGGTCGTAAAATTCATCAATTGCACCCTCTTCGAAAGCCCAGTATCTCATGATTTTTTCCCAGAGTTTTCTTGGCCAGTAGTAGAGACCCGGCATTGCTCCAACAAGTGCACCGTAGGGTAATTCAACAACAGCGTCAGAATACATGAAAGGTATTACGACCCCTTTGTTGTCGTTCCTCAGTGTGTTAGGAGGTACAATTTCTTCAGCTGTAATAATTAATTTTCTTGTAGCAGCTGCAATGGCAACATCGTTTACAAGAGGTCCGTAAATTTTAGCATTTCCGAATTTATCCGCCTGATGAACATGGATAATTGAAACATCGGGATAGAGAGCTGGAATGAAAACGCAGGGATCTTTTTCAGTTTTCATCGGGTTGTCGAGGACTTTGATGAACGGGTTGTATTTCACCAGGTCTGAGCCAAGGAGCTGTTTGGAATAAACACCTGGCAGGCCAAGCTGTGCAGCTTTAAAACCGAGAGCCATAGATCCATGACCCCACTCAGCTAATATCTTGGTTTTCCCGGCTTTTACCGCCCTTGACATGTTTCTGTCTGTTCCTCTCATCTCTGCTCCGCAATAGGACCAGTGAGTATGAGTAACAGTGCCGAAAGGGATCAGGTAACTCTGGTTTGTTGCAGGTGAACCGATACTTGTGAGGCCTTTAATCCCCTGGCGTAATATCTCAAAGTAGGCAATTATCGGTGTTCGAACATAACTGAAACCGGTATCAGTCAGTATGTCACCATCTTTGACATATTCTGCGATTGCTTCTTTGAGAGAAATCCTTTTGTCGATAGCCGCATGGTTTTTCTTCTCATGCGCCTCTCTTGCTGAGTCGTAATCGATCAGGCGATCAAGACGAGGTATGTCTTTCTCGTCAAGCCTGAGATTAGCGAGAACCTCTTTGTTGTAGTTGAATTTTCCCATTACTTCCTCCTTCAAATGGTTGTGGTAAACAGGTTTATATAGTTTTAATTGAAAAAATCCGGCAATCCGACCGGACGTTTTTATGTGTACATAAGCATAGTTTTTAAGTAAATAATTTTTTTTATTTATTTTGGCATAAATTGTTTTTTTTTGTGTTTATTCAGTTCTTAGCAGTAAAAATTGAAGGAATTATTAGATATGGATAAAAAAAAACTCATATTTCAGTATGATCAACATTCTGAAATATGAGTCAGTAAAGTAATTGTGTAAAGGAGTTCGAATGATCCGGTAAAATCCTATGGATTCTATGCCGGATCTTCAGTTTTCAGGTTAGTTGTCAGGTTTGCGAACCTCTCTGCGCATATGCCTGCAAAAAACTGAGGGGGATTTTAATTACATCCAGAATTATTACCGTATAATATCTGAAGTGTCACTATGATTTTTTATGAGAGGAGAAACTGCATATATATTTGAAATGGCAAGATTCACCATTTCCATTACGCTTTATACAATTGCAGACCATTGATAACAAAAAATCCCACCTGCTGAAGCTAATACTGATTGGAATTTTTTGCAATAGCGTAATTTTTTTTTTAAATTAGAGTTATTGTTAAATTATAGTAGTATTTATTACTATAATTTATATGCAGAGATTGGCGAATTATATTTTACTCCGCTCAGATTATCTGATGTTCAAGTCTCCCCATTGAGCCTTTTGAGATAATCGATAAACCGGTTGCTGCCGTTCAATTTTTTCCCTGATGAATAAAATTCTATTGAGCCGCGAATTTTATTATTACCTTCTGCATGAGGTTTGTTTAGAATGTACTGGAGTCTTTTCACTGTACCTGAATTACCGTCAATGATAGAGGTTCCTGCCGGGAAAATCTGTTTAAAGTAATCTTTATAGAATGGGAAGTGTGTACACCCCAGAACCAGGGTACTGCAATTTTCAAGGTTCTGGCTGCTGAACTGATCTTTCAGGTAGGGTATTATTATATCTTTATCAAAAATATCATTTTCACAGAATTCAACAAGGCGTGATAATGGTATTGAGTCTACAATATGATCCTTGTCCAGTTTCGAAACAAGATCTTTGAAACGCTCCTCTTTAAGGGTAAGGGGGGTTGCTGCTACAAAGATTCTTTTTTCTCTGCCATTCAATTCAACCGCTGGTTTTACAGCTGGTTCCATCCCTATTATGGGGAAATCATATTTTTCACGCAGATCTTTTATGGCAATGCTTGTGGCAGTATTACAGGCTATTACAAGTGCTTTAATCCCCATTCGGGAAATCTCATTAGCTGCTTGAAAAATCAGCTCCCGTACCGAATCCCTGGTTTTTATACCGTATGGAGCGTTTTCAGTGTCAGCATAATATATATAATTTTCATCAGGCATCTGCTGTAAAGCCTCATTAAGAACAGTGAGCCCCCCCACACCTGAATCGAAAAAAGCGATCTTCATATCTGTAATTTCCCTTCAATAAAATGTTATAATAAATATCAGTATTAATTCCCTGAATGTAATTTCAAATATAATGTTCTAATATCCCCGCCGCGAAGGCGGCAGGGATATTAGAAAAATAGCGATAATACACTGAAGTATATATTCAGGAACAATTATTAATAAATATACTCCATCTAAAGGGGGTTATTTTTAAAGCAAATTTTTTTTATATCAGTTAAATGCTTTGATGATTATTTTTAAGAAGTCTGCATGAGCCACTGCAGTGCATCTTCAAAAGAGAAGAAGAGCCTGGAATCAATACCCTTATTCCCTGCCACAAGACCTACAAACCCGTCAGCCCTTTCAACCTCATTATCCAGGTAAGCCCATTTTATAGTATGGATATTTTCTACTGATCTAATCTCTGCAAGTTCATATTTTTCCAGAAGTGTGAGGGAGCCTGTGCTCTTTCTTACATCAATGAGGACTTTTCTAATATTATGATTCCGGCATTCGATCGCAAGTTTTCTGATAAGCTCTTTAAAAAGCTTGAGGGATTGTCTGCAATTAATTTCGAGAAGAATATAGTTTTCTTCCACTTTTATTTCATAATTATTTTTCATGTAGAATGCTCACCATTTACTATTGTATCTTTAAATAAAAATCATGATTACAGGAGTTGTGTTGAAATTAAAACCTTGCAGCATTGTTTTAAAAAGATTTTTACCTGTATCTCTTAAATAGATAATAAGCAGAATAGAATAATAATCCAGAATTATTTCATAATTAATGTAAATTTTTTCAGTAATTATTCCTGAAGATATCTTCTAGTGCAATAATGCTGTTCCCGATATCCCCGCCGTTTTCGGCGGGGATATTGGAGCATTTTATTTCAAAAAAAGTTTAGGAATTAACACTGAAATTTTTTAAATGTTTAAATATTTTCAAAGACGGAAAGTTCATCCCATCTTGCATAGAGAATTTCTATCTCCCCCTCCAGATCCTCAAGTTTTTTTCTGGTTTCCGCTACATCTGTCCCCTTTTTCTGATAAAATTCCGGGTCAGCCATTGCGGTATATATCTCTTTTACCATTGATTCTTTTTTCTCAATAACAGCAGGGAGTGATTCAAGTTCTTTTGCTTCATTGAATGTGAGCTTTGTTTTTTCCGCAGGTTTTTTCTCTCTTGATCTTTTTTTATTTTTTTCATTATCCGGCTTAGATGTTTTTCTCTGGACCAGCCAGTCGTCATAACCTCCTGCATACTCTTTGACTATACCCGGTTCTTCGAAGACTATTGTTCCTGCTACAACATTGTTGAGAAAAGATCTGTCGTGGCTTACCAGTAAAATTGTTCCTTCATAGTCAATAAGTATATCTTCAAGAAGTTCAATTGTCTCGATATCGAGATCGTTTGTAGGTTCATCAAGCACCAGAAGGTTCGCAGGCCTGGCAAAAAGCTTTGCCAGGAGAAGGCGGTTCTTTTCACCACCGGAAAGGAGTTTTACTTTTATGTCTACCCTGTCAGGGGGGAAGAGAAAATCCTGAAGGTACCCGATAACATGTTTATTCTTCCCGTTAAAGCTGATTATCTCATTGCCGTCTGTTACATTCTCTTTAACAGATTTTTCTTCATCAAGTATGTTCCTCATCTGGTCAAAGTAGGCTGTTTCAATCCGTGCCCCTGACCGGACTCTCCCCGTGTCGGGTGTAATCTCACCCAGTAGTATTTTAAGAAGGGTGGTTTTGCCGCATCCGTTAGGTCCGATTATTCCCAGGCGGTCACCCCTCACAATTCTTGTTGAAAAGTTTTCTACTATTTTTGTATCATCATAGCTGAAAGATACCCCCTCAGCTTCAAATACCATCTTCCCGGAGGCTTCCGATTTCTGGATATCCATTCTGACAGTTCCTGAAACTTCTCTGCGCATCGCTCTCTCTTCACGCATCTTTTTAAGAGCTCGCACCCGCCCCTCATTCCTTGTTCTTCGTGCTTTTATCCCTTTTCTTATCCACTCCTCCTCCTTTGCAAGTTTTTTGTCAAAGAGGCTGTTCTGTATCTCTTCAGATTCAAGCCAGGCTTCTTTCCTGCTCAGGAAGGTGCTGTAGTCGCATTTCCAGTCGAAAATTTTTCCCCTATCAAGTTCAATAATCCTCTTTGCTATTTTCTGCATAAAGGTTCTGTCGTGTGTAACAAAAAAAACTGTGCCGCTGTATCGAATGAGAAAATCTTCCAGCCAGATTATAAAGTCCAGATCCAGATGGTTTGTCGGTTCATCCAGAAGGAGAATGTCAGGCTCGGCCACTATTGCCCTCCCTAGAAGTGTCCTCCTTTTCATCCCTGCAGAAAGATTGTTGAATATCTGGTCCCTGTCAAGATTCAGTATGGATAGGGTTTTTTCAATCTGCTGCAGGCTCTTCTGCTCTTCAAAGCTGTCATGATGCCCTTTGCAGTGCATGGTTGTCCCCTCTGAAATTACATCATAGATTGTCCCGGGGAGATTCTGCGGAACCTCCTGTGTAAGGAGTGATGTTTTCAGGGTATTCTCCCGTATCAATTCACCGGAGTCAGCTTCTATATCACCATGAATAAGTTTCATAAGTGTTGTTTTCCCTGTACCGTTACGCCCAAGAAGTGTTATTTTTTCACCTTTGTGAATCTGAAGTGTTATTTTGTCAAAAATCGGTTCGCTTCCAAAACTTAGAGTTATTTCCTGAAAATTCAGCAGTGCCATTAATTATCTTTTCCTTTGATCGATTTACTGTCATCTGAAAGCATTTCTCTGTAAAAATTTATTTGATATTCCCTTGCGTTTAAAATATAGTTCCTGAATTTTTCTGTCAAATCGGGGTGTTTGTCCTTAATATTTTTTATTTCTCCGGGATCTGTTTCCAGGTTGTATAGTTCTTCAAGTCCATTGTCCATTCTTCTTATGTACTTCCATTTCCCGTCCCTTATTCCGCAGTAATCATCTTTCCAGAATGTGTGGAGAAAAGCAAGCTGCTCCTTGTGAGATGAAAGGATCGACTTCCCTTCATGTTTTTTATCTTTTTGGATTCCCAGTATATCCTGCATAGTAACTGGAATATCAATATGACTTGAGATTCCGTCATAAACAAGAGGTTCCGGAAAAAATTCTTTGCTGTATATCATGAAGGGGACATGAACATTCACATCATAAAGGAAGAAGGGGTGGTTATAGTTCTGAGGCTGCTGGTAAAAAGCTTCACCATGATCCGCTACAAGGAAAAGGATTGTATTTTCCATGAGTCCCTCCTTTTCAAGGGTGTCTATAAGTTCACCCAGACAGTAGTCCGCGTAGTGGAGCGAGTTGAGGTAATTTAGCCAGTTCCTTTCTTTGTAATCGATCCCCCTCGGTACAGGTCCGGTAATCTGCTTAAATCTATCAGGAATGGCATAGGGGTGATGGGGGTTAACTGGCATATATTTTATGAAAAAGGGTTTGTTTCTCCTGTTCTTTAAAAATTCAATTGATGGGGCGGTCATTGCCCTTTCATCTACACCCCATCCCACTTTATAATTATATGGCGGGATCTCTTCAAGCTCAGGGAGGTCAATAATTCTGTCTATCCCCCTGTAGCTTAAAAATCGCCTCTGCCCCGCGTACCTGAGATCCCCTGTGTGGACCACAGATGTGGTGTAGCCATTCTTCTTTAGAATTTCTGTTATGGAGTTGAGCTTAATTGATGAGTATTTCTGAACTACCAGATCTTTAGAGCGATGGCTGTATGCAGATGTAAAAACTGAAAGCATGGCATTTGCTGAAAGGGGGAAATTGGCATAATGGTTTTTTGCAAAGAGAGCGTTCTTTTTTAGTCTGTGCCAGTTAGGGAGAACTTTTCCCCCATTTATCTCCAGGTCAAAATATGCCATGGGTGTTGACTCAAAAAAGTAGAGTATTATGTTGTAATCTTTCCCTCTGGGAATATTGTTTATCCTTCTGTGGAGACGAGGGTTTATAAGAGATTCCGTATTGAGTCCGAATTTAAAATCACCCTCAGGTAATGCTTCAGCTAATTCCTCCCTGTCTCTGCTTATAAAAAGATTGTATATGGGATTACCGCTTACTTCTTTAATTAGAATATTATCACTCCGGCTGCTTCCCTGGTTTGTGCAGGAGTCGGGGATTGCTGCAAGTCCGGCCAGTATGAGGATCAGGGAAATGTGAGACAAAAGAAAAGCAGGTGCGGTTCCCGGTTTTCTCTTTTTTAACCTCTCAAGTAATTCCGGAAATTTCATTATAACTGGAATAATAAGCACTATCCCTGCAATTGCTTTTATGTATAGACTCAGAGGGGTTTCAGCAATGGCTGATCCGATTAATTCAGCAAGACCTGTTGTGATTTCGCTGGCCCAGAATTTTCTGGAAAAAGCGGTTTCGTATATACGGAAAAAATTTGCAGCTTTAATAAGAAAGAGGTGAATCGATGATAAAATAATAATAGTAACAACGGAGACCGCTTTATTGCATTTTCTCCCTGCATTAGAAAGAAGGTATAGAATTATCAATACAGAAAATATAATAACAGCATCAGCGAATGCAGCACTGCTCAAATATCCCCGGAAGCTTATATCAGTGAATTGCGGATATATCCCTTTTATCAGAAAGTAAATTTCCACTCTATATAAAAGGAGTGAGAGGAGAAATATGGAGGATGAAGCAATATATAAGCCTGGTACAGAAATTATTTTTTTATTTATCATTTCCAGTCAGTGTTCCTGTAGAAATTTTCCGGGGATCGGGTGATAACCCCCTTCAGGTCAGAAGACAGAATGTTGAATAATTTTGCAATTTTTATTTTTCGCAATTCATCCTTGAATTGAGTTACTGAACCTTATATCCTGATAAAAAATACTTGATATTTACCTTAAGGGAAATATTTTATAGATAGAGGTATATTTATGCAGGAAATAAAAAATATTGATTATCAGCAGGAGCTTCTAAAAATTATTCCGCCAAATATCACAGCTGATGATATCAGGGTTATCAAGAAATTTCTTGTCAGCTATTTTGCAGGCAAAGCTTCTGATGAAATGGATAAATTCTGGGATGAACAGGGTATTACATCCGCAGAAGAGATGAGTAAATATCTGAATGACTGAGCAGCGTAAATTACGGGTAATTCTTGATACGAATGTCCTGATTGTTTCCATCTCAAAAAAATCTGAGTATCACTGGATTTTTGAAAAGCTTGTTTATGAGGAATATGATTTATTTATTTCAAATGAAATTTTATCTGAGTACGAGGAAATTTTAAGCACAAAGACAAATCAGGTTATTAAAAATAGTATTATAGATTTACTGTTAATTGCAGACAACGTTCATAAAACAATGACATATTTTAACTGGAATCTTATCAGCGGCGATAAGGATGATAATAAATTCGTTGATTGTGCTATTGCTGTAAATGCTGACTGTATCGTCACAAATGATAAACATTTTGATGTTTTGAAAAACATTCAATTTCCGAAAATAAACGTTTTAAATCCTGAAGAATTTTATAAGCTTTTCTGAATTAGCAATCTATTAAAAAGTAAGTATCTTTATTTTTTTACTTAAAAGCGTAAATTACCATAGAGCTGGTCATTGCAAAATTTCCGGCATGTATTTTGCTTTTAAGGTGGTATGATGAAATCCTTAACCAGGCTTTGTAATCCCGAATTGTTTTAAAATTCCCCCGTGATTTCATAAGCTTGGGGAGGAGCCCGAACTCAACAGGGTAGAAAACCTTTATTTTTGTGAAGCCCGTGCTCCGGAGGGCGCGGGTCAGGTTGGCCATTGTAAAATAGGAGAGATGCCCGGGCATAAAGTATTCGTAATCTTTACCCAGCTTCTTTGCCTGTTGACCCGCCATATTAGCTGTCTGTATTACCAGGAGCCCATCATTCTTTAAAAGCCTGAAACATTCCTCAATGGCAAAGAGGGGGTTCTCCAGGTGTTCAATCAGCTCAATCATTGTTATTGCTGAAAAGAAATTTCCAGGGAAAGGGTGATCCTCAATTGTGCCGTGATGAATTTTATCCCCGAAAACTGAAGATGCGTGGCTGTATGCGTATTCAGATGCTTCAATTCCGTAGGGGGTGTGGAATTCTGATGCTGCTTCAAGGAGACCGCCGAAAGAGCATCCTATGTCGAGAAAGTTCCCATTTTTAATATATCTGTTTATTACTTTTACGCGTTTGTTCCATACATGGTTGGAGAATTTTTTAATCTTCCTTTCATCTATATATGAATAATCAGCATCTCCCTTAAAGTAATCCTCCGAGTATAATGATTTTACTGTTTCATCATCCAGGGCAGGGTTCATGAAAATAAAGCCGCAATTGCTGCATATATCAGTCTTGAATTTAATTTCATATTTATCAATTGAGTAGTGTGCGCATATTGGTCCGCTTCTGCAAAGGGGACAGTTTGTTCTTTTCTCTTTAAACATAATTTATTTTCGTTGCAGTTTAAATTTAAACCGCTTCGCAGTACCCCATTTTTTGGTATTTATCCCATTTTTTATCAACAGCTCTCTGTATCTCCTCTACAACTGAGTCTGGTGCGGTTCTGAATCTATCCTGTGATCTTATGTATTCCTCAACAGGATTTCTTATCCCCTTTTCTGCATTTTTTCTCGTTTGCCCCGTAAATCTGAATTCCCCTTCATCTATTTCGTAGAGGTCAAATATTCCGCAGTCAATAGCCATGCGCCCCATTTTAACCGTTAGTGAAGGGTCATATCCCCAGCCAGGGGCACAGGGGGCAAGGATGTGGATGTATCTGGTTCCATAAATATCTTTTGCTTTTTTAAATTTATCGTAAAGATCTCCCGGATATGAGGGGCAGGCAGTTGCCACATAGGGTATATTGTGAGCAGCCATTATCATGGGCATATCTTTTTTCGGCTCAAATTTCCCGTCCGGAGTTGTTGTTGTGAATGCCCCTTTAGGTGTGCTTCCTGAGCGCTGGGTCCCTGTGTTCATATATCCTTCGTTGTCATAACTGACATATAGAAAATCGGTATTCCGCTCAGCAGCGCCGGAAAGTGCCTGGATCCCTATGTCAGCTGTACCGCCGTCTCCGGCCCATCCCACAACTGTAATCTCATCTTTCCCCAGGACTCTCAGTGCAGCCTTAATCCCTGTGGCTGATGCTGCGGTTGTTTCAAAAGCTGTATTAAGGCATGGAACCAGCATTGAGGAAACCGGGTACATCCCCTGAAGTACTGTAAGGCAGCTTGCAGGAACAGTTAAAACTGTTTCCTGTCCCAGGGCTTTGAGGCCGTGTCTGTATGCTATAGAGAGGCCGCATCCGATGCATGCCCTGTTCCCCGGAAGTGCATACTCAAATTCAGGGAGTGTTAGAGGAGTTGTGTTAGATTCCATTATATTCTCCGGTCAGTATCTGCAGTTTATAAATTCAGCCGGCTTTCCTGTTCCGGTTGCATTGTCTTTTAAAAATGATATTGTTTTTTCAAGAGCTTCAATTATGTGGGAGGCATTTACGTCTCTCCCACCCAGCCCCATTATATATCCATGAACAGGGATAACCGCTCCTGAGTCGTAGAGTGCTGATTTCAACTCAGTGCAGAGAGCCCCTTCATTGCCGAAACTTATATCTTTTTCCATAACAGCAACAGCTCTGCATCCTGTTTCTTTAATTAATGCGGAAATAATTACAGAGGGGAATGGCCTGAATAGGCGCAGATGAATTACCCCCGCCTTTATCCCATTATCCCGCATCATGTCAGCAGCATCCATGGCCTCGCTTGCAAGACTCCCCATAGAAAAGATTATATACTCAGCTTCTTCTGTTTTATATAAATCATAGAGTCCGTAGGAGCGGCCGAATTTATCTCCAAACTCCGCACCGGTATCTTTTACAACATCAATGGCTTCAATGTGGGCCTGCTGCAGGGTGTATCTGAATTCAAAGTATCCGTGGCACAGGGTCCCGTCCGCATTTGCGCGGGGATCTGCCAGGGTAACGGGATTTATATTTTTTGGATCTGCTGTGTCTATTATTGTATGGGGCACATAATCGGGGAGGAAGGATTTTACCAGAGCAGGTTCAGGAATCGATACCGGCATCATTGTGTGGGAGAGTACATACCCGTCATAACATACCATCACAGGGAGCATAACCTTTTCTGCTATCCTGTAAGCCTGGATTATACTGTCCAGCACCTCCTGGTTGTTGCGGCAGTATATCTGCATCCACCCTGTGTCGCGCTGTGAAATTGTATCCTGCTGGTCGTTGAGGATGCTCCATGGTGCAGCCAGGGCCCTGTTGGGTATTGCCATTACTATGGGGAGCCTGGTCCCTGCTGCCCAGTGAAGCATTTCGTGCATTAGGGCCAGTCCATTGGCGCAGCTTGCAGTGAACACCCTGGCTCCCACAGCAGATGCTGAAATGCAGACTGTTATTGCGCTGTGCTCGCTCTCCACCGTGACAATTTCAGCCTTCATCTCGCCATTCTGCACAAATTCTATAAGTTTTTCCATTACCGGGGATTGGGGTGTAATAGGGTAGGCGGATATAATCTGCGCGCCTGACAGTCTTGCCCCCCATGCAGCGGCATAGTTTGCTGTTAGTATTTCTGTTTGTGAAGCTTTTACTGTGTTATTCATATATTTAACCTGCAGCTGTTTTTTCAGAATTCTGATCAATCATTGTTATTGCCTTTGTCGGGCACTCCTCCGCGCAAATTCCGCACCCTTTGCAGTACTTCAGGTCGATTACCGGGGGTACTGTTCTTGATATAACCGCATCAGGGCAGTACATCCAGCATATAAAGCATGCTTCTTTATTTGTTCTGGCAGGAGTACACTTTTTATAATCTATTTGAGGGTATTTTACCCTCCAGTCCCCTGTACGGCCTGCTTCCCCATTTGCCGGTGAGGAAGCTGCTGCAAGGTGGCCGCAGCTTCGGGTTTTAGGCAGATCACTATTGTTCATATATCCTCGTTTTATTAAATGCAGCGGACGCTGCTTCAATATTTTTTTTACCTTTAGTTTCGCCGAATTTTGATCTGATAGCTTCTATGACAGATTCCATTTTAAGAAGTGAAGTCAGTTTTACGAAAGATCCGAGAATGGGTGTATTAAGAATAGGTACTCCGGCGGTTTTAAGGCCGCAGCCAAGGGCAATGCTGGTGATGTCTGCGGTGCCGACCCGGGCAAAAATTGAGAGCCCCAGCTCTTCAGGGGATTTTGTTGAATTTATAAGTATTACAGTTGAAGGATCGAGTTTGCCTGACAGGTTCAATACCGGGAGAAGGGTGGGGTCAAGTACAACTGCATAATCGGGGTTTGTGACCTGCGAAAAAATGCGTATAGGCTCTCTGGAGAGTCTGAGAAATGCTGCTACAGGTGCGCCTCTTCTTTCTGCTCCAAATGATGGCGCTGTGGTTATTCCCGGGTACCCTTCAATATCAGCTGCTTCAGCAATAAGCTGACTTGCAGTAATGGCACCCTGGCCGCCCCGTCCATACCAGATGATCTCTGTGTATTTTTTGTTCTTCTGCATTATGTAACCATATCCGTAATGAATTTTTGTTGATATAGCACTTATTTTTGAACAGCAGAAATTTAATATAAAAATCTGCCTTACTCTCAGGCAGAATCACTATGATTGCAGGAAATATCAAGTATCTTTCTTTGATGTATGGGGGATTTTTTGAGAAAATTTATGGAGGTCTTAAAAAAAATATGATTTTTGAGAAATATATTCCCTTACAGGGGGGAATTGACAATTTCCGGAGGATTATAATTTCTTTAATAATTGTATAGCTTTTATGAAAGGTTTTTTTCTTTTCTTTCCTTCATTTGAGAATGTCGGCCATAAATAAAAATCCCTACCAGGATGACTAAGCTTGTTATTATTATCTGTAATCCTACAGCTGATTTATCATTTAATATGATAATGATACCACCGATGATTGCAGTCATCGTAATTAAAAAAGCCATCCACATCCCGAGTGACTCTTTGTTAATATTTGAACTTACTACTTTTTCTTCAAGACTAATTCTGTGACTGGTTTGTTTTTCGGCCATGGATAGAATTCTTTCAGCTGATCCAGGTAAAACCCGATCATAATCCTCAAACATTTGTGGTGGTGGGATTGGCGCAGAATATGATAATGAACTTTGTTGTATCAGAGTTGAGTTTTTGTTTTGTGCGGTTGTTTTTGGTTTAGTTCTTTTGGGCATGTTATTCGTTTTTGTTTAGAGATTCGTTTATGGTATATTTTATATCGTTCCCTATTGTCACCCAGTCGCTTTTTAAAGCTGCTAAGTCTGCCTGTTGAGGGGTTTGTTTTATGTTATAGGAGTCAAAGGTGCCTCCAATATCCAATACCCGTGACATCCCGGACAGAAAAGATGGCTGAGCGTAAAGTATATCTGTATAACTATATTTTCCCATAATTTTACTTCCCTTTTCAATTTAAGTATGATATTCTTTATAAATTGTTACAATTAATATATCGATGTCATAAAATTTCAATATGTTTTAATATAATTAAAATGTTTTTTAAGCTTTGACCATATAAGCACATTTTCTTAATGAATATGTTAATGTAAGTTAATTATAAATTAAATATAGTATAATATTTTAGCATAAACAATCATATAATGTTTAATTATAAAATAAAACCCCTGATTTTTCAGGGGTTTTTTACTTTATGAGCGGGTGATGGGAATCGAACCCACGTAGTCAGCTTGGAAGGCTGAAGTTCTACCACTGAACTACACCCGCATTAACGAAATGTAATAGATAATTATATGGGATATGAGTCAAGAAAAAATATTATTTTTTTCAAAAAACCCTTTTCTCCTTGACAATTATGTCTCCTGGGGTTAAAAGTGGGGAATAGTGGTGAAAATTGTTGAAAAAAACCACATACAGGGTAAAACTGGTAATAAATTATGTTTATGGGCGAATATTCCCCGGCTCTTGATGAAAAAGGAAGAGTGGCTGTTCCTGCCAGGCTTAGAAAAGCCTTTGGGGAGTCTTCTGTTGTGGAAAGGCTTGTTCTTACTCACGGTTTTGATAAATGTCTCATGGCTTTTCGTGAGGATGACTGGAAAGAGTTTGTTGAGAAAAAGCTGATGCCCCTTTCTCAATCAGACCCTAAGCATAGAATGAGTGTAAGATTTCTTGTGGGGGGCGCCAGCGATTGCGAGCTTGATAAGCAGGGGAGACTGGTTATCCCTTCTTATCTTTTAAATTATGCTGATATTAAGGGTGATGTAATTATTCTGGGCCTTTATAATAAAATAGAAATCTGGTCAAAAGAGGTTTATGAAGAGTATAAACCGAAAGGTGAGCTCCTTGACTCCTTTGCAGATGATCTGGGTTTTTAGATGAAACGCATTCCAATGAGACATAATCATGAGAATACAAGGGATGTGGATCAGTTTCACAATGATGGGTATGTTCACAAGTCTATACTCTGGCGCGAAATTGTTGACATCATAGGCTGTTCCCGGAAAAAAGGGGAGGGTCTCCTTGTTGACTGCACAATCGGAGAGGGGGGGCATTCGGAGATCCTCCTTAATGTTTTCGGCAGTCTTAAGATAAGGGGATTCGAAAGGGACAGTTCTATTCTTGAAAGGGCTCAGTCCAGGCTTTCGTCATACGGAGACCGCATTGAACTGATAAATGATAATTTTTCGCAGATAGCGGAATATTTCCAGGATGGCGAAAAGCCTGATTATATTCTCTACGACTTCGGGATTTCATCTTATCATTTTGAAGTGAGCAAAAAGGGCTTCTCCTTTGCAGGTGATGAGCCCCTGGATATGAGACTTGACAGTGATGGTGTTACAGCAGCTTACGTGGTTAATAATTATCCTGAAAGGGAGCTGGAAAGGATAATTATGGAATACGGTGAAGAGAACTGGGCAAGAAGAATAGCAAAGGTGATAGGTGACCGGAGAAAAAGTGAACCTGTGGAAACAACCGGGCAGTTGGCTTCCATAGTACTTGCTGCTATTCCTAAAAAGTTCCATGTGAAAAACATACACCCTGCTACAAGGGTGTTTCAGGCTTTAAGGATTGAGGTTAACAGGGAGCTTGCGGCTATTGAAGAGGGACTGGAGGGGGGATTTTCTGTTCTTAATGAGGATGGGGTTATAATGGCAATATCCTTTCATTCCCTTGAAGACAGGATAGTGAAAAATTATTTCAGGCGTCTTAAAAAAGGGTGTTCCTGTAAAAAGGATCCCCGGGAGTGCCAGTGCAGGCACAGTTCCTATGTGGAGCTATTGACAAAGAAGCCTCTCTCCCCCGATGATGATGAGATTTCCTGGAACAACAGGTCCAGGAGCGCCAAGCTGAGAGCTGCTGTTAAAACCGGCAGGAGCTGAAAGAGGGTAGATGAAGTACTTTTTTATTGTTATCATGATGAGCATTTTTATTATCACATATGTGTGGCAGAATATAGAGATAATGAAAATGAAAATGGAGTACAGAAAGCTGACCGGTGTTGAAAGGGAGCTGACTGAGAAAAACGACAGGGTAAGGTATAATCTTGAAAGTCTCAGAAGTTTCAGGTATATGAACAGTTTTGCTGAAAAAAACAGGCTTAAGCATATAAGCCCTGAAGATATAGCAACAGTAAGAATAGAGAGCAGGGAAAAGAAAAAAGAAGATGAAGATAAGTGAACTCATAGACCTTTCTCATGGATCTGTATCCGCACTCGAAGGTTTTGTCTTTGAGGAGAAGGATATAGTTTCAATTGAGTACGATTCAAGAAAGGTTTATGCCGGATCGTTATTTGCGGCTGTGGCCGGTCTTGAAAGTGACGGGCACGATTTTATTAATGACGCCGTTGAAAAGGGGTGTGCTGCAATTGTTATCTCTGCTGCAATGGCTGATGATTTCAGGCACCTTGCGGGAAAGGGGATTACCATTCTTCTGTCAGATGATACCCGTAAATCACTGTCCAGGCTTTCCGCAGTATTCTGCGGCAATCCTTCACAGAAACTTCATGTGACAGGTGTTACAGGTACAAACGGAAAAACATCCATCACCTATCTTCTTGAATCTGTATTTGCTGAGAATAATATAAAATGTGCAGTTATGGGAACCATCAATTACAGGTGGGGAGGGCATGAGGTTGAAGCGCCAAACACAACCCCTGAGTCGAGGGAGATTCAGTATATGCTTAAGCAGATGCTTGATGATGGTGTTACCCATGTAATAATGGAGGTGTCATCCCATGCACTTGAGCTGAGCAGGGTTGATGATGTGGCCTTTGATAGCGCGGTTTTTACAAACCTTACCGGTGATCATATAGATTTTCACAAAACTATGGATAAATATTTTGCAGCAAAGAAAAGACTCTTCCATCTTCTCAATGCCTCACCTAAGCCGGATAAAAGTGCTGTAATAAATATTGATGACTCATACGGCAGAGTAATCGCTGATTACTGCAGGGGGATGAATTTTAAAACAGTAACTTTCGGGTTTTCTCAAGACTCGGATATTAAGGTTTTAAGTGAGTCTGTTCGAAACAGGATAACCGGTCTCTCCTACAGTTTTACTGCAGAAAATTTTCAGCGCAGTCTTGATCTTAAGCTTGCAGGAAGATTTCAGATCCATAATTCTCTCGCAGTTTTTGCATCTGCTCTTAATTCGGGGGTTTCTGCAGAGATTGTATGTTCCGGAATTGAAAAATTAAAAAGCATTCCCGGAAGGCTCCAGGTCCTTGAGTCGGGGCACGGTTTTTTTATTGTTGTGGATTATGCCCATACACCCGATGCGCTGCTTAAGCTTCTTCAGTCTCTATGTGAGATGGAGCACCGCAGATTGATAGCGGTTTTCGGATGCGGAGGGGACAGGGATAAAACCAAGAGACCGGTAATGGGAGCGATTGCGTCTGAAAATGCAGATTATGCAATTGTAACCAGTGATAATCCCAGAACTGAGAATCCGGATGATATTATAAATGATATTGTTGCGGGGATAAAGAGTGAAAATTATATAGTGGAATCTGACAGGGAGAAAGCTATAGAGAGAGCTGTAAGCACGGCTGAGCCTGGCGATATCATTGTTATTGCAGGGAAGGGGCATGAGGATTACCAGATAATAGGAAAAACAAAGCGTCATTTTGATGACAGGGAGATTGCCCTGAAATATGCCTCTATGAGAGAAAGGAATTGAAAGCTGATTTAAAAATAAGCGCCGCAGATATAATTAAAATTACCGGGGGTCTTCTTCTTACAGGGAATCAGGATACTCTTATAGAAACTGTAACAACAGATTCAAGGGAGCTTAATGTTAATAATCTTTTTATACCTATAAAAGGGGAGAAGTTCGACGGCCATGATTTTCTTGAGGAGCTTATAGTAAGCCGCAGAATCAGCTGCGCCCTTACAGAAGATGCATCCCTGAAAGAGATTGCAGAGAAGAAGGGAGTTACCCTGATAAAATGTACAGATACTCTTGAAGCACTCGGGAAAATCGGCAAAGGTCATAGAGATTCACTCTCCCCTCTGGTGGTTGGAATAACCGGAACTAACGGGAAAACCACAACAAAGGAACTGATCCATGCTGTATTGTCTTCTAAATATAAAACACATAAAAATATCAAGAATTATAATAATGAAATAGGTGTCCCCTTTTCTCTCATGGAGATGAAGAAAGAGCATGAGGCTGCTGTAATTGAAATGGGGATGAATCACATCGGTGAAATTGAACGGCTTTCCATGATGGTGCAGCCGGATATAGGGATAATTACAAATATAGGCGCAGGGCATCTGGAGTTTCTTGAATCTGTTGAAGGTGTTGCCTACGCTAAAACTGAGATTCTTAAAGGGATGAAAAAAGGCTCAACACTCATTGTTAACAGGGATACAGAATGCTTCAGTATAGTTTCCAGCCTCTGTGAAGAGATGGGGATGAAAATGGTTACATTCGGACTTAATTCCGATGCGCATATCTTCCCCGAATCATACAAGCCGGGTGTGGAGAGCATGGAAATAGTTTATAAAAATACTTTAATTACTGTTCCTCTTTATGGACGGCATAATGCCTATAATGTAATGGCTGCAATTGCCCTTGCGGAAATTACCGGCATTTCACCTGATAAAGTCGCCTTTGCCCTTGCAGGTTTTGAAAGTATCGGGGGGAGAAGCGAGATAATAAATAAAGGCTACTATCTTATCAATGATACATATAATTCAAATCCCCTCTCCTCGCTCTTTGCTGTTGATTCCATGTGCGAGGTTTTCCCTGATAACAGAAAAATTGCAGTTCTTTCCGATATGAAAGAACTGGGAGAATCATCAGCCCTTTATCATGTGAAGATAGGGGAGATTGTTGCTTCAAGAAATTTTGACATGATTCTGTTATTCGGGGAGATGGCTTCTTTCTATGAGAAGGGTGCGCTGCAGATGGGATTCCCGGCTGATAAGATTATTACTTTTGAAAAGAAAGAGGATATTGCTGATTTTTTGAAAGCAGATTTAAAAAGTGGGGATGTTGTGCTTGTTAAGGGTTCAAGATCGATGCAAATGGAAGATGTAGTTAACAGACTTGATAATTGAGGTACAGGGATGTTTTATCATTTTATTCTGCCGCTGAAAGAGTATATTTCTTATTTCAGACTTTTTCAGTACATAACATTCAGGTCAGCCTTTGCTGCCCTTACAGCATTAATTCTTGTGCTCCTGCTGGGTAATCTTGTGATTAAATGGCTCAGGAGTTTAAAGCTTGGTGAAGAGATCAGGGACCTGGGGCCGGAGAGTCACAGGTCAAAGGCGGGTACCCCGACTATGGGCGGTATAATAATTCTTGGCGCTGTGCTTATTTCAATTCTCCTGTGGGGAAATTTTAATAATCATTATCTGGTTCTGCTCATTGCTGCAACTGCAATGCTTGGTGCTCTGGGGTTTGTTGATGATTATATAAAAACTGTTAAAAAGAAAAAAGATGGGGTAAACCCGAAGGCTAAGCTTTTTTTCCAGATAGGAGCAGCTTCAATTGTTGTACTTGTAATATATTTCTTTCCGTCAAATAAAGAGCATGCTTCCACACTCTTTATCCCTTTTATGAATGAGGCTCTTTTTAACATGGGCTCAATATGGATACTCTTCTCAATTATTGTAATTATAGGGAGCTCAAACGCGGTAAATCTTACCGACGGTCTTGATGGCCTTGCTACAGGGACTGTTGGTATTGTTGCAGCGACATTCTCTATTATGACTTATGTTTCCGGAAACGTGGTAATAGCCGAGTATCTCCGGATTCCATATATACCTCACAGCGCTGAGCTTACGGTTTTTCTTGCTGCACTGGTTGGCGCGCTTATCGGTTTTCTCTGGTTTAACAGTAATCCTGCCACTGTATTTATGGGTGATACAGGCTCACTTGCTCTTGGCGGGATTGTGGGTATAGTGGCTGTTATGACTAAAAAGGAATTTTTTCTCTTTATTGTGGGCGGAGTTTTTGTAATTGAGGCTCTCTCTGTTATTATTCAGGTAGTTTCTTTTAAGATGCGGGGGAAGAGGGTTTTTAAAATGGCCCCCATTCATCACCACTTTGAACTTTCAGGGTGGCCGGAACAGAAGGTTGTTGTGAGAATGTGGATCCTCGGTATTATTCTGGCGATTTTCGGACTTGTTTCACTTAAGATTATATAAGAGGAATGAATTTAATGGGGATTGATTTTAAAAAAGCTCTTGTTGTGGGACTGGGATACAGGACAGGTCTGGCTGCGGCAAATTTTCTTGCTCATCGCGGTGTGGATGTAACTGTTTCTGATTCCAAATCTTCTGATGAGCTTCGTGATATTATTGAAAAGCTTAATCCTGCGGTTAAGATTATTGCAGGAGTTCAGGATCCGCGTGTTCTGGAGAGCGGTTTTGATACTTTAGTATTAAGCCCCGGCGTTCCTGCTGCTATTCCTCTGGTTCAGGAAGCTTTGAAAATGGGGATACCTGTAATATCGGAGATTGAACTTGCATACAGAAATATGAAAGGGCACATTATTGCAATTACCGGAACCGACGGTAAATCGACTACTACTGAATTAACAGGGCATATATTTTCAGAGCTCGGTTTTTATACACTTGTTGGTGGAAATATAGGTATCCCCCTTATTTCTCTGGCAGATAAAACCGGTGATGATTCTGTTACTGTAGTTGAGCTTTCATCCTTTCAGCTTGAAACTATTGATACTTTTAAACCGGATGTATCTTCCATACTTAATGTTACCCCTGATCATCTTGACCGTTACACCGGCATGGCATCTTATTTTGAAGCTAAAAAAAGAATCTACATGAATTATGGCGATGAAGAATATTTTGTATATAACAGAGACAGTGCAGTTCTCCGTGAAGAAGCAGCAGCTTTTCCGCGTAAAAGTTTATGCTTCTCTTCATTAGGGACTATATGTGATGCATTTTACAAAGATGGAATAATATACATTAATGATAAGGGGGAACATCTCCCTGTACTTGAAGAGAAGAGGATGCAGATTCTGGGGATCCACAATGTTGAAAATGCAATGGCTGCCATCCTCATGACTCTCTCTCTTTTGAATAAAATCGGGGTTAAGCCCGATTTTACAGCAATTGCTGAAGCCTGCTATTCCTTTAACGGTCTTGAACACAGGATGGAGTTTGCCGGTGAGTATGAGGGTAGAATTTTTATAAATGATTCCAAGGCCACAACCATTGGCGCTGTGGAGATGGCAGTAAAAAGCATTAAAAGCGGCGGTGTTTTAATACTTGGCGGGCGTACCAAGGGTGATGATTATTCAAGGCTGCGGAGTATTATTACGGACAAGGTACGCGGTATTGTACTTATAGGTGAATCTCAGGATAAGTTTGAGGAAATTTTCAAGGGACTTAATACTATAAAGGTGAAGAGTCTTGATGAGGCTGTGGTAAAAGCCATGTCTATGTCTCAAAATGGGGATATGATCCTTCTATCTCCGGCATGTGCTTCATTTGATATGTTCAGCAGTTTTGATGAAAGAGGGAAGGTATTCAAAGATTCGGTGAAAAAAATTATGGAGGGTAAAATCTCTTGGATCTGAGAGAAGTAATAGACACAAGGAGGAGGGGTGAACCTGATCTTATTCTCTTTGTCACTGTTTTTGTTCTGGCTGGGATAGGTGTTGCCATGAGCTACAGTGCCAGTGCTGTCTATGCTTATAATAATTTTGGAGACTCATTCTATTTTCTGAAAAAGCAGATGCTCTGGTTTGTGACAGGTTTTGCCGCACTTCTTTTTTTCCAGGCAATAGACTACAGGCATTATATAAAATATACCAAGATTATGCTCTTTGTTTCAATTTTACTCCTTGTGCTTGTATTAATCCCCGGTGTGGGGCATAGCGTAAAGGGTTCATCAAGATGGCTCGGATTTTCATCACTGAGTGTTCAGCCCTCTGAGTTTGTAAAGATATGTGTTGTTATATATCTGGTAAAGGTCTTCTCTTCTGAAACCAGGGAGAATCATGTAGTCCAGCTCCTCATACCCATGGTTATAATTGCACTGATTTTTATACTGGTAATGCTGCAGCCCGATTTTGGTACAGCCATGGATCTTCTTATAGTTTCGGTATTAATACTTTTTGTATCAGGGTTCCCCCTGTTTTATATTGTTTCTCTTTTTATTGTCAGTATTCCCATGTTTTATCTGCTTATCTATCAGGTTTCATACAGAAGGGAGAGGATTATGGCCTTCCTTGATCCCTGGCATGACAGGTACGGAATCGGCTATCATATTATACAGTCTTTTACTGCTTTCAAGAAGGGCGGGCTCCTTGGAGTGGGTCTCGGTTTTGGAACGCAAAAGCTTGCCCGGCTACCTGAACCGCATACTGATTTTGTCTACGCGGTTTTAGCAGAGGAGGCTGGTTTAATCGGTACAATCTTTATAGCAATGATTTTCTGTTTCTATTTCTACAGGGGAGTTCTTATTGCAGTGAAGGCCCCTGATGATTTTGGTAAACTGCTTGCATTGGGATTGAGCCTTCTTATTGTTGTTCAGGCATTTATTAATATAGGTGTTGTAACAGGTTCGCTCCCTACAACAGGAATTCCTCTCCCCTTTATCAGTTATGGAGGGTCATCTCTCCTTATGAGTATGATTGCTTCAGGAATTCTTCTCAATATTTCAAGATACAGGGACGCGGCTTTTAGAGAAGTTCAATTTGAAGAGGTCTGGAGTAATGAGTAAGAATATTCTAATAGTAGGCGGAGGAACCGGAGGGCACATCAATCCCGGAATAGCCCTTTATGAAAAGTTCAGGGAAGAGGATGTGCTGAGACCCTTTTTTCTGACCGGGGCAAAAGATATGCGTTTTGCTTCTCTTGCGGATATTGACAAAGAGAGTCTATTTACATACAGCGCTCCTGCTTTGACCAGAAATCCATTTAAGCTCCCCGTCTTTTTAATAAAATTTATCGGGTCGGTTTTAAAGGGAATTAAAATTATAAGAAATAAGAGAATAACTGCTCTGGTGGGGATGGGGGGATACGCCTCAGCTCCGGCCCTGATTGCTGCAAAGATCATGAAGATCCCAATATTCTTATGCGAGCAGAATACTGTTCCAGGCAGGGTTACAATAAGTTTTGAAAAATATTGTGAAGCTGTATTCGGCACATTCAGTGAGTCCCGTGAGTATCTCAAGATGGAAGATAAATTTTTTCATTACGGCAATCCAATAAGGGATAATGTGCTTATGCGTGTATCGAAAAATGAGGCCAGAAAAGCTTTTAATCTGGGGCATTGCGAAAAGGTCATACTTGTTATCGGCGGCAGTCAGGGGGCTCTTAAGCTCAATGAACTGGTTTTCGGCCTAAAGAAAAAGTATCCCGGGGATTTTAAAAATATCGGAATAATATGGAGTACCGGAGATTTTTCATTTGATAAATACAGGGAGAGAATCCAGACCGAGATTGATGCAGGTTCAATTTTTCTTTCTCCATACATAAAAAAAGTGGGGAAAGCATACAATGCATGTGATGTGGCAATTTCCAGGTCCGGATCAGGTGTGATGATGGAGCTTGCAGCAGCGGGTGTTCCATCAATCCTTATACCATATCCCTATGCTGCTATGGATCATCAGAATAAAAATGCCGACTCATTTGTGTCAGCCGGTGCTGCAGTTAAAATTATGGATCAGGATGCAGTTCCGGAAAAGGTGGCACCGGAGCTTTTTAATATTCTAAACTCACCCAGGAAGCTTAAGCAGATGAGGGAGGGTGCACTCAGGTCAGCAAAGCCCGATTCATCAGAACTTGTAGTCTCGAAAATTAAGGAAATTTTGAAATATAGAGGTCAGTAAGTTGTTCAGAAATTCTAAAAAAATGCATTTTATCGGTATCGGCGGTATAGGAATGAGCGGTATAGCCGAAATACTGGTTAACCTGGGATATGAGGTTTCCGGATCGGACCTTAAGCCTTCGGAACAGACAAAGAGGCTTGAGTCTAAGGGTGTTGCTGTGTATATGGGGCATCTCCCTTCAAATATTAAGGATTATCATGTTGTGGTCACATCCAGCGCCATTGATCCCACAAACCCTGAGATAATAGAAGCAAGGAAAAGAAAAATTCCTATTATCCACAGGTCGGAGATGCTTGCTGAGCTTGTACGTTTGAAACATGGTATAGGGATTGCAGGGACTCACGGGAAGACCACCACCTCCTCAATGCTGGCATCAGTACTTTTTGACGCAGGGGTTAAGCCTACTGCAATTATCGGCGGCAAGGTTCTTAATTTCGGTTCAAACGCAAGAGCTGGTGAGGGGAAATATATAGTTTTTGAGGCTGATGAATCGGATGGAACTTTTTTAAACCTTCTTCCAAGTATCGGCATTGTAACAAATATAGATGCTGATCATCTTGATCATTACAAATATTTTGAAGGGCTGAAAGACGCCTTCCTTTCATATATTAATCATATCCCCTTTTACGGGTATTCGGTGCTCTGCCTTGATGATACAGTCATAAGGGAACTGCTTCCGAAAATTGAGAGACCCTATTATACATACGGCTTCAGTGAGGATGCAGATTTTACCGCATATAATGTTGAAATGAAGGATGGATTTACCTGTTTTTCATGTAAATACCGGGGCGAAGTTGTTGGTGATTTTAAAATGGCACTTCTCGGCAGGCACAATGTAAGTAATGCTCTTGCCGTGATTGCAGTAGCACTTGAACTGGGAGTCCCCTATGAGGAGCTTCGCCTTGGGCTGGAGAATTTCAGGGGAGTGGGGAGACGGCTGGAGAAAATAGGTGAGAAAAAGGGGATTACTGTTTATGATGATTATGGACACCATCCCACAGAGATAAGGGCAACCCTTTCCGCTCTCAAAAATCTGGGGAGGCGTATAATTGTTATTTTCCAGCCCCACAGGTATTCAAGAACAGAGCTGCTTTGTGATGAGTTCGGCCAGGCCTTTGCCAATGCTGATGAGGTATTTTTTACCGAGATTTATCCTGCAGGAGAGGAGCCTATTGAGGGTGTTTCTTCAGCTTCAATCAGCAGGGCAATGCTGAAGCATGAGGGGAGAGAAGCTTCTATTATAAAAAAATTTGAAGATGTTTCATCAACGGTAAAGCCGTTATTGAGAGATGGTGATATTGTTCTTACTCTTGGGGCAGGCGATATTTATAAAGCGGGTCAGACGATCCTTGATGAAATTTAACAGGAAGGATATGAAAAGATTCCTTATAATAATTATACTCTGTGTTATTCCGGTATACGGTGCTGGTGAAGACCTGGTTTCTGTGGGACGGATTGAGATTCTTGGACTTGTAAACCTTGACAGAACGGATATTCTGGGGAAAGTGCGCACCGGGGTGAGGGATAATAAAATAATTATTGACCTGGAGTCTCTTAAGAGGGAACTGGAGAGTAATATTCTTATAAGCGGTTTTAATTTCTCCAGTGAACCGGAAACTCTGATTATTTCTATCCGTGAAAAGTACCCTGTATTTAATCTTATGATAGTTGATGAAAATCAGAGTACACCTTATCTGATTGACAGCAGACTTAATATTCTTGAATCGGGGCGTTTTTTTAAAACAGATATGCCGATAATAATAGCAGATAGAGAACTTTTTGATAAAGGTGCGGGAAAAAAAATTGTTTCAGGTATTATTACCATTCTTTCTAAAGTGAAAGAGGATATATCATCTCTTTCCGGGGAATTAACTGAGATAACTATCTACTCACCTGATGAGCTGAGAGTTACTTTAAAAAACAGGGGAACCCTCTTTATTCTGAAAAACCGTTATTCAGATTATCTGAAGCTTGAGAAAACGGCAGCCTTTCTTGATAAAAGGGGGAATTACCCTGAGAGTCTTGACTTACGGGAAGACATGATCCTTGTCAGGTAATTATAAAGAGGTTTAGTGATGGAAGAGATAATTGTTGGTGTAGACATTGGAACAACTAAAACCTGCGCGGTTATAGGGTATCTCAATGAGAATGATCAGGTTGAGATTGCCGGTGTGGGGATTGCCCCTTCAAGGGGGTTGAAAAATGGAATAATTGTCAACATAGACAACACAGCTGCTTCCATTGTAAAGGCAGTAGAGGATGCCGAGCTTATGGCCGGTTATGATGTAACTTCAGTTTTTGTGGGGATAAGCGGCCAGCATGTCAAGGGTGAAAATTCAAAAGGTGTTGTGGCTATTGCCAACAGGAACAGGACAATAACATCTCTTGAAGTAAAGCGGGTTATTGAAGCTGCACAGGCAATAGTTATCCCTGTTGACAGGGAAATTCTTCATGTCCTTTCAAAGGAGTTTACGGTTGATGATCAGACAGGGATAAAAGATCCTGTTGGGATGAGCGGGGTAAGGCTTGAAGCTGAAGTACATATAATTACAGCTGCTACTACAACTATACAGAATATGATTAAATCAGTGGCAAAGGCGGGATTCCAGTACAGGGATGTTGTGTTTAATCCCCTTGCCTCAGCGGATGCTGTTATTGCAAGGGATGAAAGAGAGCTTGGTGTTGCAATAATCGATATAGGCGGGGGTACAACAGATATCGTCGTGTATATGGAAGGGGGTGTAACCTATTCATCTGTTCTCCCCGTGGGGAGTATTCATATAACAAATGATATATCGATCGGTTTGCGAACATCTATTGAATCTGCTGAGATGATAAAAAAGAAATACGGCTGCGCGGATCTCAGTCTGGTTGATCCGTCGGAGATGGTTGAAGTACCATCGGTAGGGGGACGCGCGCCGCGGAGACTTTTCAGACAGGAGCTTACCCAGATTATTCAGCCCAGGGTCAGTGAAATAATGGAGATGATCGATATGGAGCTGGCAAAGAGCGGCAAAAAAGATATGCTCGCTGCAGGAATAGTTTTAACAGGCGGCGGGGCCATGATTGACGGATGTGTTGAGGCTGCGGAAAGGGTTTTTAACATGCCTGTAAGAGTGGGGATTCCCGGGGATATAGTCGGTTTGAAGGATGTTGTTGCCACTCCACAGTATGCCAATGGTGTGGGACTGCTTAAGTATGGTATAAAAATGAGCAGGTTTAGAGGGCAGAGCAGGTTCAACAAGAACAAAAGCGGCTTTGTAGATAAGATTAAAAAACTTTTTGAAGATTATTTGTAATTTTTTTATGAATACCGGTATTACTGTTAAAACTGGTTTGACAAATTAGATTAATTATTTTAAATATAAATAATTAATTAGCTATTATTTATATTTACTTCATTTTAATTAATTTAATTTCTAATGAGACATAATAAATAAAAAAAATTTAGTTCAGTTCGATGGGAGGGTACATGTTCAAATTAGAAGAAGAAAAGCCTATGACAACGGTCATCAAGGTGATTGGCGTAGGTGGGGCAGGCACCAACGCTGTTAACCGTATGATCGCCACAGGTATGGAAGGGGTCGAATTTATTGTGGCCAATACTGACGCTCAGCAGCTCAGGGACAGCCTGGCCACTGAGAAGATTCAGCTCGGTTCTAAACTTACAAGGGGCCTGGGAGCTGGCGCAAATCCTGAAGTAGGGCGTGAAGCGGCTAATGAGGATAGAGATAAGCTCCAGAAAATGCTTAAAGGGGCTGATATGGTTTTCATTACTTCAGGTATGGGGGGCGGAACAGGTACCGGGGCAGCACCTGTTGTGGCCGAAATAGCTAAAGAGGCGGGGGCACTTGTGGTGGGTGTTGTAACCAAGCCTTTTAAGGTTGAAGGGAAGCGCAGGATGAACCAGGCTGAAGAGGGGATAAAAAACCTTAAAGAGAAGGTTGATACACTCATAACAATTCCCAATGATCTTCTTTTAAAGATAATTGATAGAAAAACACCTATAGAGGATGCATTTAAGCTTGCTGATGATATCCTGAGACAGGGGGTCCAGGGGATTGCAGATCTTATTATGGTTACAGGACTTGTAAATGTGGACTTCGCTGATGTAAGAACTGTAATGCGGGAAACCGGTGACGCACTCATGGGTGTTGGAATCGGCACTGGAGAGAATAAGGCTCTTGAGGCAACTCAGATGGCTATCAACAGCCCGCTACTTGAAGAGACCAGCATTGAAGGCGCTAAGGCAGTACTTATAAATATAGCGGGCGGCAATGATCTTTCCCTGCATGAAGTGAATGAAGTAACTAATGAAATAACCAGGCAGGTTGACCCTGAAGCTAATATCATTTTCGGTACAACCGTTGATTCTGCACTGAGTGATAAGGTTAGAATCACCGTAATTGCAACAGGCTTTGACAGAAAAAAGAATATGTTATCCGTAAGTCCTGCTAAAGCTTCACCAACAAGAGAACATGGAGCTGCGCTTACATTGATAGAAGGTAAGCAGGAGATGCAGAAGCCTAAAACAGCATCCTCCGGAAGAACCTTCTCTCTTGATTATGAAAGGAAAAACAGCAAAAAAGATTATTCCAGCGAAGATCTGGATATTCCGGCATTTTTAAGAAGAATGAGTGAATAAATACTATACCATCCCATCATGGACAGGGTGTGTATTATGCACCCTGTCATATTTTCCTATTCAGTGAAACTGAATTCAACCCTTCTGTCTTTATCATGTGAAATTCCCCCCTTTACAGGCCTGCTGTCTCCATGATTTACTATTCTGATTCTCGATTTATCTATCCCTATCCCTGTTATGAAGGCAGAAACATTTTCCGCCCGTTTCATACTCACTGCATAATTTGCACTGCGGCTCCCCCTTTTATCGGAGTGCCCCGAAATTGTGAGTTTTAATTCCCGGTTCTCCCTCATTCTGTGAACAATACTATAGAGATAGGGGTAATAGGATGTGGATATTTTTGAGGAATTGAATGGGAAGTATATATTTTTGAGAATAAAATCGGAGGATGGAGTTTCCTTTTTATATTCAGCGGATACCGGTTTATTACCGCTTCTGTTCCTGTTAAAATAAACATTGATCTCCTGATAATTATCTGGAATCACCTGGTACTGGATTGTTTCAGAAGGTAATTCCGGGTCTGATGATTCGATAAATATATATTTTACATCAGGTTTCGGTCTAACAATAAAAAATCCTCTATCATTGCTTACTCTTTCTGTTGTTCTTGTTATACCGCACCCCTCTTTATCGCATGTATGGAGCAATATTTTAAATCTGCTGTTTCTAATGACTTCCCCTTTTGCTGCGTTGTAGGGTGTAATCTTTATCCATGTTTCATTCCCCCCGGCAGAGACCAGGGTCTGTTTCACTACTTCCCTCTCAATTTTTTTTGTACCTGACATATAAATGTCAAAACCTCCATTCCCCCCCTTTCTGTTTGAGCATATAAGAGAAAAGTTCACACCATCAATAAAGTAGAGGTCATCTTCAGCAGAGTTGATCATTGGTCCTGCATTCACAGGATCAGTGAATTGATCGTTTTTGCGTATGGTGTAGTAAATATCCCATCCGCCGTAACCACCTTCCCGGGCAGATGAGAAATAGTATTTCTCATCTTTCGATTTGTAGGATGGTATAAAGGCAATTTCATAATTGCCGGAATTAATATTTTCAGGGAGTTCCCTCACATTTTTGATTCCATCTTTAGTAATGTCTGCCATGAAAATTTTGGACCGGCCCATGTTCATGTAGGGCCACCTGTTGAAGAAAAAGGTTTTGCCGTCCCTGCTGATTGATGGGGACCTTTCGTTCCAGATTGTATTTATATCACTATTAAGAAGCTGAGGTTCACTCCACTTGTCATCAAATTTTCTTGAAATATATAGATCGTATGTTATGCGGACCCTGCCGTCTGAAGTTACAGGGGGCATATTCCCGCCAGGCCTGTCTGAAGAGAAAATGATACTGTTCCCGTCTGCTGAAATGAAAGGTGTTTCGTCATTATATCCTGAGTTAATTTCTTCAATAGGGAGAGGATCTCCCCAGGAGCCTGAAAGGTTTCTGATTATATAGATATTGTGGTTATTGTCCCCCGGTTTCTTAGCACTCAAAACAATTATTTTCCCGTCAGAAGTTATTGATGGTGAAAATTCGTCACCTGCAGAATTAATAATAGATCCGGCATTGGTAAGAGAGCCTGATGTTTTAATATCAGAAAAAAGCGCTGCTGCGGAAAATATCAGAACAGAGATTATGGATGCTGTAATTACGCTTTTTTTCATCTCACAATACCTCATATAATATTACCTGTAATTTCTATTCAGTTTCACCTTTAATGTAAAGCAAAAATATGGAAATGTCACAGGAATATTTTTCAGTAATTATTCCTGAAGATATCTTTTTGTGCGATAATGCTGCTTCCAATATCTCCGGCGCCTTCGGTAGCCGAAATGATAGAGCATTTGATTGTAAATATAAGTTAAGGAGTTAACACTGATTTTTTTATAATTTTTGGAAGTTCAGGGCTTTTTTCTGTTGTAATATTTTAGTTTTGTCGTTATTTATTATATTAAATATGGAGACTAATAATGGAACTTAACTTTAAAAAGACAGGTAATATTGTATCAATATATTTAAAGGGGAGGCTCGATGTTCATTATTCCGCAGATATTGAGCAGGAGCTTGAGAGGCTTGTCCCCCTTTATCCCGCCAGCCATTTTCTGATCAATATGAAAGATGTTGAGTATATCAGCAGTTCCGGGCTAAGGATTATTGTAATGACAATGAAACTCCTTAAAGCACAGGAAAGGAAACTTGTTCTCTGCTGTATTAATGAGGCGGTAAGGAAGGTCTTTGAGGTGGTACAGGTTATTGATATGTTTGATATATTTGCATCGGAAGAGAAGGGTGTTGAGTTTTTACAGAATTTATAGCAGAGTGGAGTAATGAGTGAATATCCTTTCATTCATCGCTTCAATTGCACTGGCGATTACCCTGATGCAGGGATTTTATATTCTTTTTCGGGATTTCAGGTCCGAATCTAACCGTCTTTTTTTCTTTATATGTATGTGTATTTCAATTTGGCTTTTCGGCAACCCGGCTGGTCCGGATGGTCAGCTCTTCACAATTGCAGATAATGACTGGTCCCTCAGATTCAGCTCACCTTTAACTGTCCGTTATGGAGGAGGCGACTATTCATTATACTTCGGGAATGACATCGCCGGTTCAACCCGCACTACCGGAAATGCAGCTTTGAACGCAAACGCTGAAGGCTGGTCTATAGGCGCATATGAGTATATGCCGTAATAGATTATGCAGGTTGGGAGAGGTGTAACTTCTCCGGTTTAATACTTACGGATTGAATTGCTGTCTAAAACGGGGGGTGAGGGTAAAGTCACTTTTTCTCGTGCCTATCTCTGGTGTCAATTCCCGGTGCAAACCGTGAATAATGTTTTCAATACGCCTTACTTCTCAATTCCATTGCTATAAGATAAACTATTTTTTCATCCTGATCAACCTCATAGAATAATCGGTAATCCCCAATTCTATAACGCCAGGTTGGCGGATTATAGTTTGCTATCTTCCTGATATTTTTGCCGGGAAATGGATTAACTCTTAACAGCGGGTATATATAATTCTGAATTTTGTTATAAATCTTTTTACTCAGATTTTTTCCAATATTATTGAGATCACTACTAAACTGATCAGTTTCAAATATTTTAAAATCAGACAAAACGTCCTCTTTTCTTGCGGGCGTCTTCACTACCTTTCTTTAGTTTTTTCAATAACTGGTCATTATTTAAAATCCCTGACATTTCAAATTCATCAACTGATTCAGTTTCCTCAATATACCGGAGTGTAGCTGTAGCAATAAAATTGGAGATGCTTCTATTCTCCAGTTCCGCATGATGTTTAAATCTATCGAGTAATTTTTCATCAATTCTTAATGTTACTGTTTTAGGCATGGCTTTCTCTCACAAAATAGGATTAATAAAAATTAATACATATGAATACAATTGTCAATAATATAATAGATATACTTTATGATGAAAGGGCTGAATATAATTCTGAATTTAGAAAAAGCAGCCACATCGAGGGAAAACCATAATGATGTTATTGACATTGATATATTACTGCTTTATTATGTCTCTTGAAATCAGTTAAATGAGGAATAATATATGGCACAAAAAATGACATGGCAGGAGATGAAGGAGAGTTTCCCTGACCAATGGCTTCTTATTGTTGATTATGAACTGGATGAATCAGGGCATTTAATAAGCGGGGTTGTAGAACGTCATTCAAAATCAAAAAGCAATATCTATGCAGCTCCACAGATAGATAAACCTGCTGCTTTCCGGTTCACAGGAGAATCTTCATTTGCAGGCCTGAGAAGTCATGCAGGTCATTGAAACATTTTTTGATGCTCAAAGAAATCATATTCATCTTGAGATTACTGTAAAAAACAGTCACGGTATGGAATATAGTCTTGATGCAATACTGGACACCGGAGCTCCGGTAACAGAAATTTCAGATCAATTTTTAGCATTCACCGGTTTCATCCCTTTTCCGAATGAAAAAATTTCAATAAAATCAGGTCTCCAGAGTCAGAAGTATAGCAGGATAACTATACCGGAAATATCCGTATGCGGCAATATTATAAATGATTTCAATGTATATGTTTCATATTTTGATGAATCCTGGGGAATAGATGCCCTTATTGGTCTTGATTTTTTCCGTAAACATATTGTTGAGATTGATTATTCCAAAGGTGTAATAAAAACAGAAAAATTTGATTTCTGACCGGATACCTTCTGACCCCAAAAACCTCTATCTGCAAAAAAAAATAAAAAACAATATCTTTTTTTGCATCCAATTTTTTAATAAATCTGTTCTATTAAGTAAGCAGTCCTGACTTTGCCGGATAATGCTATACCTATCACTTGTAATAATTCAGAGAGGTTCCAATGTTAAGTTTTCTGCCGGGGAAAGTTCGAGGAGTAATCAGCATAATTCTATTTTCTATAAATACAGTATTCTGGGTCTCTCTACTGCTCATGGTATCACTTTTCCGTATTTTAATTCCATTAAAATTCTGGTACCGGTTAACTTCCAGGATTTCTATATTTATTGCAGATACCTGGATTACAGGCAATAATCTGACAATCTCCCTGCTTCATAAAATCGAGTGGGATGTAGAGTTTAATGGTGAACTGAAAATGGATGACTGGTACCTGGTTTTATCCAATCATCAGACATGGATTGATATTGTTGTGCTTCAGAAAGTATTTCTTAAAAAAATCCCCTTCCTTAAGTTTTTTCTTAAAAAAGAGCTCATATGGGTCCCTCTTCTCGGCGCAGCCTGGTGGAGCCTGGAATTCCCCTTTATGAAAAGATACTCAAAAGAGCTGCTGGAGAAAAAGCCTCACCTCAAAGGGAAGGATGTTGAGTCCACACGAAAGGCCTGTGAAAAATATAAAACAATGCCCATATCTATTATGAATTTTATGGAGGGGACACGGTTTACTGAGAGGAAGCATACGAAGCAGCAGTCACCCTATAAAAATCTTCTTAGGCCTAAGGCGGGGGGAGTTGCTCTTGTAATGAGCAGTATGGGGGATATACTTCATAAAATTGCAGATGTTACTATTTATTACCCTGAAGGAGCAAAATCGTTCTGGCAGTTCCTTTGCGGTGAAACTTCAAAAATAAAAGTTATAGTTAATATTATTCCCATTTCAGATAAAATCAGGGGGGATTATGTTAATGATCCGGAGTTTGCTGCGGAATTCCAGAAGTGGCTCAATAACTACTGGGAAGAAAAGGATAAATTTCTTACTGAATTGAAGTCGGCGTAATATTTACGCAGAGGGGATCAGCCTTAAAGCAGAAAACCCTCTCTCTCTACAATCTCATGAAATCCGGATGAAGGCTCATCCGGAAGGAAAAGATGCGGTTCAATCCTTATATCAACTTCACGTCGTGCTAAATAGAGCTTTTTCAACAGGCCGAGATAATCACCCTCCAGCCGGTCTACAAAAAGAGCAACATCAATATCACTCTCTTCATCAGCAGTCTCTTTCAGGTATGAGCCGAATAAGTATGCCTTTTTAAGAGAAATTAGAGGTTTAATAATTTTAAGGTAGTTCCGTGCTTTATTTACAGCTTCATTTTTATCCATTGCTGCAGCTCAATATCTAATTTTACTGTTCATTATTGTATAATAACGATGATGTAATAAAACGTCAATATATTAATCATTTCGGTTCGCTTACGAAGGAGTTAACTACTCTACACTATTACCCAGGCATCCCTTAATCTGCTGTAAAGCTCAAGAACTTCCTGTTCATTTATATCAAAAGTATCATATACCTGCGAAATGCCTGAAGATCTGAGTAATGCCAGGCATTGATTGTTTGTAAAAAGCTCAACTTTCCCGTTCATAACCCAGAAGGGGTAGATTCTGCAGAACCATGGCCTGGAATTGTAGGGTAGAAGGCATCCGCTTTCTGTTAAAAACGGGCACCGGTTATCATTTTTTATTCTGATTCGATAATGCCATGCTCCAGGTTTATTTTTTGCAATAATCTCTTCAACATTGTAGGGGAATAGAGCTGCAAGCTTTTTAAAAAAATCTTTGGAATTGGGAACCTTTGCAATATACCGGTCCATCTTTTTTTTATCAATCACAGAGAGAATCATTTTAATTTCATCTTCCGATAGAACAGTTACCTCCTCATCCCGGTTCTGCGGAGCAACGCAGCATGTGGGGAAAACTCTGCTGCATTGAGGGCATATATGTTCATTATTCTGCATGGTTCATCCCTGATATATCCGGTATTCTGCTGATGCTGAACTCAAAATCTCCGGTTAAAAACTGAAGTAATCTTTACACAAATCGGGCGACTTGTCAAGAATCATACTTGCCGCTTTCAGAATATTACGGTTTTCTCTGATTAATCACATTATTTTTATTAGGTACTTGACATTAAATGAGCGCCCTGTAACTATGGCTTATTATGATTTAGTTTTATAAATACCACAGTTTTGTCTCGCCTGCATACCCGGTCAGCCTTCACTTCATTTATTTAACTTTTTCTTCAGGGGGTAACCCCATATCAAATATCAGGAGTTTTTACATGTCACAAGGAACAGTAAAATGGTTTAACGAGCAAAAAGGTTTTGGATTTATCACGGCTGATGACGGACGTGATTATTTTGTACACCACACAAGCATTATTGCAGATGGTTTCAAAACACTCAGAGAAGGCGCAGAAGTACAATTTAAAATTGAAAAAGGCGACAGAGGCCCGAAAGCAGTTGAAGTCTCTGAAATATAGAGAATTTCTTTATTGTATTTAACCTAATTAACAAAAAACCCGCTTATTGCGGGTTTTTTGCTTTATTAATATGACCTCTATTTATAAGATATATTTCATCCCCGATTTTCGGGAAAAGTAATAATATTATTTGTCATCTGTATATCCCGGAGTCATCCCCCTGTCCCCCGGAGGGGGCACGTAATAGGCACTCCTGGGTAAGTAGATGAACTAAAGGATTAAAACATCTGTTTATATTGTTGAGCTTGTACAAAATTTTCGGAGCAATATGACGGAAAAAGGGGAAATGAGTATTGGAATTCAAGCATTGCGATAAAATGATGAAAATGAATTTATCGAGTCATATAAAATATCTCGTGCCCCCTCCGGGGGACAGGAGGAAAAGTATTGAAATGTTTCACTTCCCCCTGACATTCCGGAACGGGCTTCTTTCTATCGGCTTATTTCTCTTTCTCCTTATCCCTTTATACGGCAATACCGGTGATATTGAGGGGCTGCGTAATTACACCTCCATAAGGACTGCTCATATTAAATGGGAAATGGGGCTTTGGGGGAGCAAATCCTACTATGAAAAACAGCTGCGGCAACTTTTAATTGACATGCTTGAAAGGGATATTACTACTGATTTCGATTATATTCCTGATTTAGAGAGGATCATTGCTCAAAAAGTCTTTACCCCTGATATTTTTTCAGGGAAATGGCTTCAGATTCACGGGCCCCTTGACCCGGAGAGTTTAAAAATGGTTCTGGCCCGGGGGAGAGATTATATCCGGGATATTGAGAAAAGGAAGTATCTTTTTGCCATTTCAGGGAGAATAAAAAAATTCAGACTTGAGGATTCGCAGAGGGGGAGAATTCTTCATCTCCATCTCCATCGTGTAACAGTGATCCCTCATGAAAATAAAATTGAAAATTAAAGAAGGATAATTATGTGCGGAATAGTCGGTTATGTAGGTCATAAAAAAGCGGTAAATGTTGTTCTCAATTCTCTTAAAAGGCTGGAGTACAGGGGATACGATTCATCCGGTATTGCCATCTGTCAGGGGGATTCTCTTTATGTTGAAAAGAGGAGCGGCAAAATATCTGTACTTGAATCTGCCATAGACTATGATCTTGTTGGAAACTGTACAGTCGGTATGGGGCATACCCGATGGGCAACCCATGGGGAGCCCACTGATGTAAATTCTCACCCCCATACAGACTGCACAGGTGATATTGCCCTGATACATAATGGAATAATTGAAAATTATAAGGAATTAAAAACAGTTCTTCAAGGCAAGGGGCATGTATTTAAAAGCGAAACCGATACTGAGGTTATTGTTCACTTTGTTGAGCATTATCATAAAGAATTACCTCTTACTGATGCGGTGGTAAAGGCTCTTAAACATGTTGAAGGGGCATATGGAATTGTGGTAATGTCGAAAAAGGAACCGGGACTCCTTGTGGCAGCGCGTAAAGGGAGCCCCCTTGTACTTGGAATAGGCGATAATGAGATGATCCTGGCATCTGATGTGAGTGCAATTATTGAGCATACAAGGGAAGTGGTTTATTTTGAGGATGGGGAGATAGTAGAGATACGGGCTGACAGCTACAGGACCTATGATCTGAATAAAAACGGAATTCATAAAGATGTGGAGTCTGTTGACTGGGACATTGAGGCAATCAATAAACAGGGTTTTGACCACTTTATGCTTAAGGAGATTTTTGAGCAGCCTGAAACAGTTCATAATGCTTTTAGAGGGCGGATTCTTCTGGATGACGCCAATGTGCGGCTTGACGGGTTAAGGCTTAAAGATGAGGAACTCGATGGCATTGAGAGAATTATCTTTATTGCATGCGGCACATCATGGCATGCCGGGCTTGTTGCGGAATATCTTATTGAGGAGTATGCCCGGATTCCTGTAGAGGTGGAGTATGCCAGTGAGTTCCGCTACAGAAAGCCTGTATTAAAGAAGGGTGATCTGGTTATAACAATAAGCCAGTCAGGGGAAACAGCCGATACTCTGGCAGCTTTGCGGGAGGCTAAGGCAAAGGGGATTAAGGTTCTGGGGATTACAAATGTTGTGGGGAGCACAATAGCCAGGGAGTCTGATGGCGGTGTATATATACACGCAGGCCCTGAAATTGGTGTGGCATCAACAAAGGCCTTCACATCCCAGATAACTGTAATTATTCTCCTTACCATTCTTCTGGCAAGAAGAAGGGATATGTCCTTTACTGAATCGAGCGCCATACTGAATGACCTTGTTAAGCTTCCCGGGGCAATAGAGACAGTGCTTAAAAGCAGTGAGAAAATAAGGGAGATCGCTCAGGTTTATTGTAAGAGCAGTAATTTTCTATATCTCGGCAGAGGGGTGAACTTCCCTGTTGCGCTTGAAGGCGCTCTTAAACTGAAGGAGATTTCCTATATACATGCAGAAGGATATCCTGCAGCAGAGATGAAGCATGGCCCCATTGCACTGATTGATGAGGATATGCCTGTTGTAATTATTGCTCCAAAGGATGATATTTACAGTAAAATAGTAAGCAATATGGAGGAGGTCCGGGCAAGAAAGGGCAAAATTATTGCTATTGCCACTGAGGGTGACAAAGATATTATAAATTATGCCTATCATGTTATTTATATTCCGGAAATACACAGGGTTCTTATGCCTCTTCTCGCTGTAATACCGCTTCAGCTTCTATCTTATCATGTTGCTGTTTTAAGGGGGTGTGATGTTGATCAGCCGAGAAATCTTGCAAAGAGTGTAACTGTTGAGTAGCAGGATAAATATTTTTTTTTAATATAATATATTATTGACACCTGCAGGCGCCCTGTTGTACATTCTACTTGTTGAACATATGGTCATTAATGTTAATTTTTCAAGTATGTTCTTTATATGGATTCAGTGGTAATTCCTTAACTTTTATTTGAAATAAAATGGTCTAATATCCCCGCTGCCGAAGGCGGCGGGGATATTGAAAAGAGCATTATTGGATTAAAAGATATCTTCAGGAATAATTACTGATATAGATTATATCTTTATTCCCCGGATCTGGTCTTTCATAATTAAGGGGTTAATATTTTACAGGTGACTGATGAGGTTAAGATGATTGTTATTGAAAGCGTGAATTATATAGGGATTACGGTTTCCGATCTTGAGAGAGGGGTGGGATTCTATAAGGATCTTTTCGATTTTGATGTTGTTGAAAATATCAGTAATTCCGGGCAGGCCTTTCTCAAAATGGGGGATATTCTTATTGCCCTTACTGAGATTGAAGGATTTAAAAATACAGCGGATTCAGGCCCGGCAGTATCATTTTATGTTGATGAAGAGGATTTTGATGATGCTGTAGATGAACTTAAAGAGGCTGATATTGAAATTTTTTCCGGCCCTGAGAATCTTAGAAAGGGGCAGATTGTTGTGTTTCTTGATCCTGACGGGAATAAAATTGAGCTTTCCTATCCGAAAGTAGATTAAGCAGCGCTACGTAATAAGTGCTCAAAAAGCAGAAGGCTGTCCATTGGGGCGGCCTTTTTTATTTAACCCTGCATCTCTTTTTTTACCGATAATATAGGGATATAAAATTGTCCATCATATACTCTTGGGAATCAGCATTGTTTTGAATAATAGATGTATTGAGGAGGTGACATGAAATTAAAGGAAACATTAGCCATAGTAAAAGTTGTTCCTGTATGTGTATTTGATAATGTTGACTCAGCATTAAAAACTGCTGAGCTGCTGATGAAAAACAGGGTTAATATTATAGAAATTACTCTTAGAACAGAAGCTGCATTTGACTGTATTGCAGCGGTTGTTAAGGAGTTTAAGGATATGGCTGCAGGTGCCGGGAGCGTTTTTAATGCAGAACAGCTTAAAAAGGCTCAGGGTGCAGGTTCAGTTTTCGCTGTATCACCATGTTTTGATGAAGACCTTATTGATGTGGCGGAAAAATCAGCTATCCCCTTTGTTCCGGGAGTGGCCACACCTGGTGAATTATTCAGGGCAATAAAAAGAACATCAGTAATAAAGCTTTTCCCTGCTGAAAGCCTTGGAGGAACAGATTATATAAAAGCAGCTTTTGCACCATTCAAAATGTTCAATTACTCCCTTATGCCTACGGGAGGGATTGATAATAAAAATTTTAGAAAATATCTGGAGCTGGATAAAGTTATTGCCTGCGGAATGTCCTACCCGGTAAGTGATAAGCTTATAGGTGAAGGAAGATATGATCTGCTGGATGAAAGAATAAAAGAAGTGTATCAGGGGATAATAGAAGTTGAATAAAAGCGATTTTGAAATATTATTTTCCAGGGCACTGGAATTAAGGGTGAGTCTTTTCGATTTAACGGGAACAGACTGTTTCAGAGTTTTTAATGCAGAGGGTGACGGTTTTGACGGGTTTACTGCGGATTATTATAGCGGTTATTTCCTTTTACAGTATTTTAACCATGAAGCAGAAAAAAACCTTAAGGCTGCAGTAAGTGCCCTTTTATCGGTTTATCCTTCAGTTCCCGGGGGGATGAAGGGGCTGCTTGTGAAAAACCGTATGAACATTTCCGGGGAAGATTATAGCGAAGCGCGGAGAAGTGAAATTGTTGAAGGAATTTATCCGGAAGAGGGGATAATTGTTCAGCAGAATGGTATAAAAGCATATGCTGATCTGCTGAATGGGCAGAGCACAGGAGTTTTCCTTGATATGAGGGAAGTGAGAAGCCTTCTCCCCGGTTTTTATAAAGAATACGGGATAAAAACCATGCTTAATCTTTTTTGCTATACAGGATTATTTTCGGTTCATGCTCTTGCCGGCGGTGTTGATTCAGCAATTAATGTTGATCTCTCCAGATCTGTTCTTTCCAGGGCAAGGGATAATTACAGGCTTAATAATTTTCACTGTGATGACCGCGATTTTATCTATGGCGATGCAATTGAGTGGATAAAGCTTTTTAATAAAAAAAAGCAGATGTTCGATTTTGCTGTTTTTGATCCTCCCACTTTTGCCAGGAACAGAAAAAAGCAGTTCTCAGTTAAAAGAGATTACCGGGTTTCACTTGAGAAACTTGATAAAACAGTAAAGAAGGGCGGGTTGATTCTCACATCTGTGAATTCCTATTCTGTTTCAGAGAAAGAGTACCGCTCTTATCATCCTGATTCGTGGCAATTATTAATGTTTGCAAATGAATCATCCGATTTTAATAACAGAGGGAATCCCTATTTAAAAGTGGGGCTCTGGGAAAATAACAGGGGCTGTTGCACTTAAGATGAAAAAATCTTGACACAGGCTGCTGTGAGCCATTAAGATTTTACTGAAATGCCGCCGGTAATATGTCTTGTCGGGCTCCTCAATAATTGACAGGGGTACTTTTGATGATCTATCTTGCAATTCTGCTTATACTCACAGGCCTTCTTATTATACTTGTTACACTTTTTCTCGAGACCCGGAAGGTTAATTCCCGCATAAGCGATATAAGTGCATATCATGCCAGAGCAGAAAAAAATGAATCATTTGAAAGTTCACCTGAATATGACCCGGAAGATTTTGAGATAGATCTTCCTGATTATGATTCTTCTGATTATAGTTCCGGCAGTACTTTTCCAGGGGATTGTAATTCACAGGATATTGATGATATATTTATCAGCTTTGATGATTCAACAGATGGAGATTATACGGATACCTCTTTCCCTGAAGCCGGGGCTTTCGATTTTGATGAAACAGTGATCTTTGATGAAGAGCCTGATCCGGGTAATTTTGATAATCCTGAATCTTCGCCCGGAGCCCGATCCGGAGAGAGTGTCAATACCGGCGGATCTGCCGGAGCGGTTATGTTTGATGATCAATCGGGAATTATTGATTACGATTCCGGAGAGGGTATAATTGATTCTACTTTTAAGGGTTATAAAAATATTAAGCGGATAGGGAGCGGCGAACTGGTTATTGACATTGACGGCATCAGCTTTTATCTTGATGGGAGACTTTACCGATTCGATTTTCACAGGCTCAGCCGTTTCTGGACCGGTAATAATTATATTGCTCTTCCTGTGAAAGGGGGGAATTCTGTTAAGCTCTTTATAGTTAACGGAGGGGATTCCCTTATAAAAACCGCAGAAGATTATTTTAATGAAAGCAGAAAGGGTTGACTATGTATTACAGATACAGGGCTAAAAAGAAGGATAGAGGGCTTGTTAAGGCTCTTATCATTATAATTTTATTAATTGCCGGGATTTATTTTGTTTATAACAACCGGCATGAACTTATGTTCTGGAGAATAAGTCAGAACAGAATATTGACAGAAATCAATAATGCAGGTAATATAGAAGATCCCGGTAAAAGGCTTAAGGCGCTTGATACTCTTGGTGAGTCTATGAAGGTTTACAGGGAGGATAATCTGCTGGAACCTGATGCCTATATAATGTCAGCCAGGGTTAATTATCTGAGGGGCATGGCTGAGACGGGGACCAGCTTTACTTCAATGTATATTAATGATTCATTCAGGGAGATTCCTGAAAGCAGTAAAAAATATCTTTTATCTGCAGTAAAGGATCTGAACAGGGGGAGGGCTCTCCTCTATGGAAAAGATTTAAATCCTGAAGATCTTCTGATACTGGCCAAGTCATTTTTTCTTACAGGATATTACAGTCCTGCGGATATATTTTCAATGATGAAAAGTTTGAGACTTAACCAGGAATTCCCGCTTGAGGATATCAGGTTTTATATTGTTATGGCAACATTGAGCGGTAATCATGCAGAAGGGCTTGAAGTATCCTCAAGGCTCGGCAGAATGGATGATACTGTGCAGGGGAGAATATTTTACGCTTCCCTGCTTAAAGATGCGGGTAAGTATACAGAGTCTATTATGGCATTCAGGAATATTGTCGGGAGTACTAATGATCTCTCTTTGAAAAAGCTGTCTTATCGTAACCTGGGGCAGATTTATTTTAAACAGCGTTTATACAGGGAATCGATTGAGCAGTTTGACAGCATTCTGGTAATTGACAACTCGGATTTGAATAGTAAAATTTGGCTTGGAAAAAATTATTCTGCTCTTGGTAATAATGATAAGGCCCGGGCAATCTGGAGTGAAGTGCTCATGGTTAACAGGTCAAATGAGGAAGTTAAAAAACTTCTCGGCCTGATGTAGTTTTTTTGCGCTTTTGGTTAAGCATTAATCTTTAATTTGATTAAGGCTTGACAAATAAATATATATATCAAATTTAATAAAACGTTATGTCTTATTATTTATCCGGTTAACTCTTCCTATGGGGATTTGTTTAATTGATTATATTTGGCGAATTTTTAATTTCAGGGTTTTGATAATAATTCAGGGAGAAATAGATGATGTTTGATTCATTTTATGGTATGTTTTCAAATGATATGGGTATAGACCTTGGTACAGCAAATACCCTGGTACATGTAAAGGGGCAGGGTATTGTTCTAAGTGAACCCTCAGTTGTAGCTGTACAAACCAGTACAGGGAGGGTGCTTGCTGTAGGACACGAAGCGAAAAGGATGCTTGGAAGAACTCCCGGTGATATAGTAGCAATAAGACCGATGAAAGATGGTGTCATTGCCGACTTTGAAACAGTTGAAAAGATGATAAGGTATTTTATAACAAAGGTTCATAAAAGAAAAACTCTTGTGCGCCCCAGGGTTGTTATTGGAGTGCCATCAGGCATTACAGAGGTTGAGAAAAGGGCAGTGAGGGAGTCTGCTGAGCAGGCAGGCGCCAGGGAAATTTTCCTTATTGAAGAGGCCCTTGCCGCTGCGATCGGAGCGAACATTCCTATTCATGAGCCTGCGGGACATATGATTCTCGATATTGGCGGCGGGACTACTGAAATCGCCATTATTTCTCTGGGCGGTATGGTAATAGCAGATTCGCTCCGTATTGCAGGTGATGAATTTGACGAAGCAATTATTAAATATATGAAAACACAGTACAATCTTATAATCGGTGAAAGGATGGCTGAAGAGGTTAAGTTCCGCCTTGGCAATGTTTTCCCGGAGAAAAAGGTTGAAACAATGGAGCTTAAAGGGAGAGACGCAATTTCAGGTCTTCCAAGAACCCTTGAAATAGATTCAGTTGAAGTAAGGAAATCATTAAAGGAGCCTGTTGAACAGATACTTGAAGGTGTTAAGCATGCTCTTGAAAAAACACCCCCTGAGCTGGCTGCTGATATTGTTGAGCGCGGTATTGTAATGACTGGCGGCGGGTCCCTGCTTAAAGGCCTTGATAAGTATATAAGTAAAGAGACCGGAGTTCCGGTTATACAGGCAGAAAATCCCCTTACATGCGTAGTTCTCGGTGCGGGTAAGTTTCTTGAAGAGATAAAACATCTATATAGATCAAATCTAAAGTAAAAGGGAGTGGAATTTTTTGTCAGACATAAGTCCATAGCGACATTTATCTGCTGTACTCTATTCTGTATTATATCTTTATCAGTGCAGAACAACTCATTTACTCTTACTGTTGAGGGGGTAGGCAGCGCTGTTGTTTCCCCATTTCAGAAGGGGTATGATGCTCTGCAGGATGGTGTAAGCAGATTCTGGGCAGGTTTTTCAGAGCTTACTGAAGTAAGGGAGCAGCTTAATGCAACCAGGGAAAAGCTGCACCGCTTTGAATCTCTTACTGAAGAGATTTCAGAAATAAGGAGTGAAAACGAAAGGCTGCGCACCCTTTTAGGCCTTAAAGAGAGGATACGCTACGATTCCATAACAGCTTCGATTGTGTCAAAGGATCCGGATAACTGGTTTAGAACCCTTATTGTTAACAGAGGGAGCAATGACGGCATAGAGGTGAATATGCCGGTTGTAGCCTATATAGGTGATATTAAAGCAGTGGTAGGTAAAATTATTGAAGTGAGAGGTTCCCTTTCCAGGGTTCAGCCTTTGATTTCACCCGATATTAAAATTGGTATTCTTTTGCAGGATAGCAGATTTCCCGGGCTTCTCTCCGGTGTTTCATATAATTCAAGCCAGTGTATTGCCAGCTATATTTCCAGGTCAGCTTCTGTCAATTCAGGTGATGTTGTAATTACATCAGGTCTTGCCGGTGTATTCCCCCCGGGACTACTTGTGGGGACTGTTGTCAAATCCGACCTGATCGAAACTAATCCTTACCAGAAAGTGATAGTAAAACCTTATATCGATTATAATCTTCTTGAAGAGGTATTCATCATAAAAAAAGGTGCGGATAAGGGCCTTTTTGAGCTTTTTGAGGAGAAACAATGATATATTCCTATATAATGACAGCCATTCTTATCCTTGTCTCCCTGATTGTTCAGGGGCATTCATCTTTTGACTCGATTCGAATAGGGGGGGTTAAGCCGGATCTCCTCTTTATTCTTGTTGTATATATGGGATACAGTTTCGGATCCTTTTATGGGCAGATAACAGGTTTTGTAAGCGGTCTACTCCACGATTCTGTTTCGAATTCACCACTTGGCCTCTTAACCTTCCCCAAGCTGGCCCTGGGCTTTATCGCCGGGATGATTGGGCGATCTGTAATAAAAAATAATGTAATATCAATTATACTCCTTTTATTTCTGGCATCATTAATTAAGGGAGTTATTACGCTTTTTTTGAGCTATACTTTTCATCAGACCATGATATCTGCAATTATAACGATAATTCTTCCTGAATCATTTTATAATGCAATTCTTGCGCCTCCGCTCTTTTTTATTTATGATAAAATATATGAGAAGGAGCTCGAAAGGGGGGGGTACTTGTAAATGAGTCTTACATCCCTGAGAAACAGGATGCTGGAGGCGTTCAGAAAAAGAGTGATTTTCTTTTCTGTTTCTGTTTTGATTGCCTTTTCAATACTTGTTCTGCAGCTCTTTAATCTTCAGGTAATTCAGGGTGAGGAGTATGCCCGTAAAGCTCGAATTAATATGGAGAACTATATCCCCATAGCTGCACCAAGAGGGGAGATTTATGATAGAAGCTTTACAACCGGAAATTCTATTTCGCCGCTGGTTTCAAACAGGCCCTCTTTTAATATTATTGCAATCCCTGAAAGTTTTAAATCTGACAGGGTTCTTCTTGACTCGTTAAATCAGTTGTCACTCTTTATTGATATTAATCCGGATCAGGTATTTAAAGAGATCAAAAAGGGTAATCCCTGGGAGAGGGCTCTTATCAAAGATGATGTGGGTTTTGATGTTATAGTAAAACTTGCTTCACATAAACATCTCTTTCCTGATATACTCTGGGAAGACGCGCCGGTAAGGATTTATAATCATGGGGATATTTTTTCCCATACTATCGGTTATATCGGGAGTATCAGCCGTGAGGAGCATGACAGGCTTCGTGAACAGGGGTATAAGTATTATCAGACAATTGGAAAGGCTGGAATTGAAGCGGAGTATGATAAACTGCTGAGAGGTGAAGACGGTTTTATCAGGCGTATTGTTGATGTAATGAATAGAACCGAAGGTGAGGAGATCGGGCGTGAGCCGGTTTCAGGGAATAATGTTTCACTTACACTCGATTACGATGTCCAGAAAGCAGCATTTGATGCTCTGGGGAACAGTCATGGCACAGTTATTGCAGTTAAGGCTGCCACAGGTGAAATAATTGCAATGGTAAGCAAGCCTGCATATGATCCTAACAGTATTATTTCCAGAGATAATTCGCAGATAATAAGAAATCTTCTTAATGATAAAAATAAACCCTTTTTAAACAGAGGGATACAGGCCAGATATCCCCCGGCATCAACATTTAAAATAATAACTGCTGTTGCCGCACTTGAAACAGAGAAAACTCATCCTGATAAAAGGCATACATGTTCAGGTAAGTTTACACTTAAGGGGTACAGGGATACCGATTTTTACTGCTTTAGAGCCCACGGCTCCCTGGATCTTTATGGCGCTTTAGGGAAATCCTGCAGTTCCTATTTCTACAATCTTGGGCAGAGAGTGGGCCCCACTGAAATAATCAAGTATGCTAATTATCTTGGCTTGAATGAAAGAACCGGTGTGGATATTCCCGGTGAAATCGTCGGGTTTACCCCTTCCCAGCAGTGGAAGATGAAAACATTCGGGCAGCCCTGGTTTGACGGAGATACCATTAATCTTTCTATTGGACAGGGATTTCTTGCCATAACACCTATTGCTCTTTCAGATATGATGTGCGGTATTGTTAATAATGGTAATATATACAGGCCTTATCTTTTAAAAGAGGTATATTCCCCTGATAATAAAAGGATTATTAAAACCACCGAAAGAGAGAAAATACGTGAGGTCCCACTTTCCCCCGTCACATTAAGAACAGTTAAGGAGGGAATGCGGAGCAGTGTTACCAATGGTACTTCTGCGCGTCTTAATTATCTTAAAATCCCTATAGCAGGGAAAACAGGAACAGCACAGACCAGGTCTGTAAGGAAGCAGGATGCAACCCAGCATGCCTGGTTTCTCGGATTTGCTCCATTTGATGGTGATCCGGAAGAAACTGTTGTGGTAACTATATTGATAGAGTATGGCCAGTGGGGTGCTGTGGCAGCGGTTCCTGTGGCGGAAAAGGTTTTTGCGAAGATGATTGAAAAAAATTATTTTACAAAGAAACAGTGAATAATACCGGGATGATAAAATGATCAATAGAGATTCTTTCAGTAAAATCGATCTTCTCCTTTTTTCAGTTGTTGTTATGACTGTTTCCCTGGGCATTCTTATGATATACAGTGCCGGTTTTGATCCGGTTCTGAAAGTGAATAATGATCTCTATAAAAAGCAGATTATATGGTTTATCATTGGTATTGTTTTTTTCCTTGTTACGACAGCTGTTAACTACAGGCAGCTCAGTGATTATGCATTATATATTTACGGGTTTCTTATATTTGCGGTTATACTTACGCTGATTTTCGGGAAGAATATCCGCGGTACCCAGGCATGGCTCAGCTTCGGTTATTTCTCTATTCAGCCTGCGGAATTTATGAAGCTCGGGGTTGTAATTCTTCTTGCCAAATATCTTGAGTTCAGGGAAAGGGATCTTAAAAAATTTAAAGAGCTTCTTGTTCCTACTTTAATAACTCTTCTCCCTGTTCTCCTTATTTTAAAGCAGCCTGACCTGGGAACTGCAGCCATATTTATTCCCATTCTTTTTACCATGCTTTTTGTAAGCGGCTGTGATGTGGCACACCTTTTGTCAATTGTATTTATTGCTGTAATTGCAGCAATTTTCCCCATGCTTCTTACATACCGGGAATGGGTGGGGGACAAGAGCAGTAATATTCTTGTTGAGTTTTTTATGCATACAGATGTTCTTTTTTCTGTTGCGGGGATTCTTCTTTTTCTTGCTGTTGTTACATTTATTGTAAATTACTATTATCCCAGGACTTTTTTAAGAAGAATCTACATCCCTGCAAGTGTAATATCGATAGGGCTTTTTTTCTCAGTGGTGCTTCAGAATTCATTCCAGGAGTATCAGAAAAAAAGAATTCTGGTTTTCCTCAATCCTGAACTCGATCCTTTCGGGTCAGGATATAATATAATACAGTCAAAGGTGGCAGTCGGTTCGGGCGGTTTTTTCGGGAAAGGATTTCTCAGCGGTACCCAGTCTCAGCTTGGATTTCTCCCCGAAACAACTTCTGATTTTATATTCCCGGTTGTTGCTGAAGAGCTCGGTTTTCTGGGAGCAGTATTTCTGCTTGCTCTTCTTGCCACTATAGTTTTCCGGGGTATTCAAATTGCTCTTACCACTAAAGATAAGTTCGGTTCACTTCTGGCAATCGGAATTACTTCAATCTTTTTCTACCATATTGTAGTAAATGTTGGAGTAGTTTTAGGGATTCTCCCTGTCACAGGTATCCCTCTCTGCTTTGTCTCATATGGAGGGTCTAACCTTTTTATGGGGATGATAGGTATTGGCATACTAAACAATATAAAAATGAACAGGTCCACTTACTGAATTATCCCTCAGTGGGCCTCTCCGCACTTTTTTTTTATTAAATTTCAATTCAGTTAACCCCTCTTTTATTCGATAATATTAAATAGGGCTTCCTGAAAAAGTCAAAAGCCTATAAAATACTGGACAAAACAGTA
>CAZBFP010000016.1:0-85347 GCA_964491265.1 uncultured Leptospirales bacterium
AAAATACTGTTTTGTCCAGTATTTTATAGGCTTTTGACTTTTTCAGGAAGCCCTAAATATCAGGAGCTTTATAAAGAAATTATAATTAGATTTTGTGTAAAAAGAAAGAATTTTGTTAAAAAAAAAGTATTATTGACATAAGAGATATCATCAGGAATAATTACTTTTAAAAACCTGCTATTAGGCAGCAGTTTAATTTTGTGGGTACTGTCATTCCTGCGCATGCAGGAATCTCATAACTTTGATTATTTCAGGAGATTCCGGCAGTGCAGTCACGATGACTGCCTGCAAGCACAAAACATGATGTTTCAATAATGCTTGCCTACGTTATCACTTCGGCCGGAATGACAAATTTTTCCTCCTAAAAATCTGCAGCTACCCTGCTATAATCGAAGATATTAATAATATTATTATTGATTTATATGAATAGTTATATTAATCTTTAAAAAGATATTCGTTTTATAAAAATACAAAAAAATGAAAATCTGCAAAATAAAAATCATGATATAATGGTGAAACTTAATGTATACAATACTCCATCTTGAAACAAGTACGCTTTATAAAACACTGATCCGTGAAATCAGCGCTGAAATCAGTTCGGTCTATATTAATGCTTCCGGTACGGAAGAGGCATTTGAAGTATTGAAAAAATCTCAGGTGACCCTGATCCTTACTGCAATGGAAATCGAAGGGGGAAGCTCTATCGATTTTATTAAAAAACTTAATCAATCTGAATTCAAGAATATCCCTGTTGTTGTCTTTACCGGTAATGATACACTTGAGGACAGAAAGAAAATGTACGATCTCGGTATTGTCGATTATATTCTTAAAACATCGGGGCGGGATCAGATAAAGCATAATCTTGCCATGTTTAGACGGGATGATCCCATAGCTGAAAAAATGGGGACTCTCTGCTACGCTGTTCTCGATGATAATAAAATGGACCGTAAAATAATCAGCCGTATTTTTCCCATGTATAATGTTTCTGATGTTGATTACTTTGATTCAGAAGCGAGCCTGATTGGAGCTGATAAAAATTATGATGTTTATATTATTGATCTGGTTCTTAAGAATACAACAGGTGATAAGGTAATAATAAAGCTTCGGGAAAAGGATCCCGATTGCGTAGTAATAGCAGTTTCCGGTATAGATAATGTTAAAACAATCTCCAGGGTCCTTTCTTTAGGGGCTGATGATTATATTACAAAACCTTTTAATTCAGAAATATTTATTGCCAGGCTGAAAACCAATATCAGGAGTTTTCTGCTCATGAGGGAGGTAAAAAGTAAGACAAAACTTCTTGAAAAGATGGCTGTAACCGATCCTCTTACTCAGCTTTATAACAGAAGGCATACTAATGAAAGGCTGGCACAGGAGGCTGAGAAGTTTGAAAGGTATAATTCAAAATTTTCTGTTCTTATGATGGATATTGATCATTTTAAAAGTCTTAATGATTCCTGCGGCCATCAGTTTGGTGATGAAATTCTGCAGAAAGTTTCAAAAGCCATTACTTCAGCTGTAAGAAATGTGGATGTGGCCGGACGCTATGGAGGGGAGGAGTTTCTTGTAATATTCCCGGAGATTGATTTAAAAGGTGCAGTAACTGTAGCTGAGAGAATCCGTTCTGCAATAGAGGGGATTGATACCCGCAGAGAGGGTGTAACGGTTACAGTAAGCGGAGGCGTTGCTGAATTTACCGGAGGTAATCCTGAACTGCTGATAAAAAAAGCGGATGAGCTTCTTTACCTATCAAAGGATAAGGGACGCAACAGAATCAGTTTCTGAAATAAGAATTATCACAGCTGCAGTATCGATACCCCATGGCGGGGTCCTTTTATACTTCCTGCAGCTGTTTTTTTATCTCTTTGAGTTTGTCAATATCATCTGGCGCAAGACTTTTGTCTTCGCTTAATGCCCTGGAAATAATCCCGATTAAAAGTCCTTTACCATGGTTATCAAGGCTGATTTCAGTATTTTTCTTTTTCATTTTTTATTGTCTCATGTTGGTTGTGATTGAATATTTACAGAGTAATTTCCATGCATTAATTGTCAAGTGTATTAATCTGCACGGGCTTAATATCCTGCAGCTTCATTAAAAAAAATAAGCTCATTCCGGATTTTTGGGAAAGTAATAATATTGTTTGTTTCCACATATTCTGGAGCAGCCCCCTGTCCCCCAAAGGGGGCACGTAAAAGGAACGCTTGTGTAAGCAGATAAATTAAAGTTTTAAAACACCCGTTTAAATTATTGCCCCTACAAAGGATTTGTGTAAAAATATGAGGGGATCAAAAAAATGATCATTCTTGCGACTGAAATAGTTAAAGAAATGATAAGAATAAATTTCCAAAGTTATAATAGAATTACTCGTGCCCCCTTTGGTAGACAGGGGGAAAAGGATTTGAATGGATTTGTATTTTTTCCCGTCATTCCGGAATGATCTAAAAAATTATTTGTATATTTTATTGTTTATGTTTATAATTTAAATATCCTGTAATCATCTTAATTCGTAACTACTCAGAAACAGGTGGTATTCTATCTCCGCCGCGCCACAGACGCGGCGGAGAGCAATTTCACCATCAGTTTATGAGTAGTTACCTTAATTCATAATCAAAAAGGCGGGGTTAATATAAATGAAGATAACATGGTATGGAACTGCATCACTGATAGTTGAAATTGACGGATGCCGCATAGCGCTTGATCCTTATATTTCCCGGAATCCACGGCTTCCTGGTGTTGATCCCCATGACCTTGCCGGAGTAAAGGCAGTTCTTGTTACACATGGACACTTTGACCATGCTGCTGATATCCCCTCACTGCTGAATGATCTATCTGTTCCTGTATATGCCCCTGCTGAAACAGTTGAAGCCTTGTCCTCCAGGCCATGTTTTACATACCTCAACCTTCATGGGGTCGAGGCTGGTGAGGTCTTTGAAGTTGAGGGGCTCCGGATAACTTCATACCCGGCATGTCATGTAAAGTTTGATCCCCCCCTTATACTGCGTACATTACTCCGGGTTTTGCCTGAACTGATATTAAGGCCACGGCCACTTTTTAAAATTATATCAGATTATTTTAAATATCCCCAGGGGCGCATCTGCGCATGGGAAATAAAATCGGGTAGTAAGAGCATTCTTATTTTCGGGAGCATGGGGCTCGATCCGGAACAGAATTATCCATCACCTGATGTGCTTGTACTTCCGCTTCAGGGGCACAGCTCAATTGAGAAACTTGCTCTTGAAGCTGCAATGAGAATAAAACCGTCAATTATTATGCCCCATCATTTTGATGACTCATTCCCTCCAATCAGTTCGCATGTTGATATATCCGTTTTTGCGGATATGTTGAAAAGCAAAATGCCCGGTGTTGAAGTGATTATACCATGTCACAGAAAAGAGATGGATATTAGAAATAATTAGTTACAGGTAAATATACTTATGTCTGCAGAAAACCGTAAAACCATCCTCCTCGTGGAGGATGAAGCAATAAGCGCGCGGCTCAACAAAAGGATTCTGGAAAAAAACGGATATGATGTTATACATTCAAATTCAGGTGAAAAGGCTTTAGTGTTTATAAAAGTAAATCCCCGGTTTGATCTTATACTCGTAGATATTGATCTGGGTAAAGGGATTGACGGAATAGAAACTGCAGAAAAGATTTTAAAAGATCATAATCTCCCGGTTGTTTTTTTATCTGCCCATACAGAGCCTGCTGTAGTTGAAAAGACAGAGGGTATTACATCATACGGCTATGTTATAAAAAATTCCGGTGAAGCAGTACTTATTGCTTCAATTAAAATGGCAATGAAGCTTTATGAGGCGAAAGAGGATTTAAAAACTGCTGAAGAGAAATATCGTAATCTTTTTATTAATTCTCAGGTTGGCATTTTCCGAACGGATATTGATACAGGCCTTGTTCTTGAAGCTAATGACCGCTTTGCTAAATTACTGGGCTTCAAAGACAGGGGGGAACTTTTTTCTGAACCTGTACATATCTCAGACTGGTATGCAGACCCTGAAGCCCGCAGCAGGATGATTTCAATGATGAGAGAGAACGGTGAAGTTATTGATTATGAAGAAAAGTTCAAGCGTAAAGATGGATCTGATTTATGGATTCGATATTCAGCGAGGATAGTCCATGATAAGGGATGGATCGAAGGGGTAAATGAAGATATCACTGATTTTAAAAAAGCCGAATCTGAAAAAAATCTTATATATAAAGAACTCTTTGCCAGTGAAAAAAAGTACAGACTTATTTTTGATAATTCTCCATTAGGACTTATTTATTTCAATAAAGATGGTATTATAACTGATTGCAACGATGCTTTTGTAAAAATAGTTGGAACCCCATGGTCAGAACTGGTTGGTCTTAATATACTAAAATTTCTTGATCCCGGTATAGTATCAGAGTTTAAAAAAGTTTTAAATGGAAATCCCGGTTATTATGAAGGGGATTACCGGTCTATCACTTCCGGAAAGATCATTCCTGTACGGGTAGTTTTTGAATCTATTCAGAATGTGGACAAATATGTTACAGGCGGAGTAGCAATTGTTGAAGACATTACTGATAAGCGTATTGCAGAACGGGCAATGCTTGACGAAATTGAAAAGGAACGGGCAAGGATAGGCCATATACTTCATGACAGTCTCGGGCAGAAGCTTGGTGCGGTTTTATATCTTGCCCAGGCCTTTGAAAAAAAATATAAAAAAACCGGGGAATTATCTGACAATGATCTTTACCAGCTTGTTGAACTTACATCATCTGCACTTGACGAGACACGTTCTTTGAGCAGAGGCCTTGATCTTTCTGTAATAGAAGTAGAGGGATTTCTTGCTTCTCTCAATGATATTGTTCTGAGAACATCGAGTGTCTATGGTATAGAGATAGAACTGGATGTGAGTGATTCTTTAAATAATTACGGGTCACAAAAACTAATGAATCTTTATTATATTATTCTGGAATCAGTCAATAATGCGGTGCGTCACGGTGACGCGGAAAAAATCAGACTGCTCTATTACGCAAAAGATGGCAGAGGTTATTTTACTGTCGCAAGTGAACAGAAAAATATTTATAAAGTAGAGAATCCCGGTATGGGACTGCGTATTATGAAGTACAGGGCGGAAATTTCAGGGATGGAAATTAATATTGTTTCCGATGATAAGAGGGTGGAAGTCAATATCTCCATGGGTGATATCCCGGAAAAATTTTAACGAATAATATGAATCAATAAACAGGTAATAATTTATGAGTAAAAAAATAAAGGTTATGCTCCTTGATGATCATCCTGCTATCAGGCATGGAATTGCCATGGCAATTAACCTGGAAGATGATTTAATGGTTTCCGCTGAGAGTTCCAATGTGGAAGAGGCACTGCAGTTATTAGCAAAGGGGAAGATTGATGTTGTACTTGTGGACATCTCTTTAGAGGGGAGTGCTGACGGATTCGATTTTATAAAAGCTGCTGCTGAGCGGTATGTTTCTGTTAAAACACTGGCTCTTTCAATGTATGATGAGGCCATTTACGCGGAAAAGGCAATTATGGCTGGAGCAATGGGGTATTTGAGCAAAAAAGAACCTGTTGATGAAATCATTAATGCAATACGAGAAGTAATTAAAGGAAATCTCTATCTGCCGGGAGATCTTTCAGAAAAGCTTATATTAAAATTAATGAAAAGAGGGAATGAGAATGAATCAAATCCTCATAAAAGCCTTTCCCCCCGCGAAAAAGAAATATTGAGCTTTATTGGTGCGGGGTTTACCCCCCGCGAAATTGCACATGAGCTTAAGTTGAGTATAAACACAGTAGAATCACATCGAAGAAATCTTAAGGAAAAACTGGGATTTGCTTCAAGTAGCGAGCTTGCCAAGTATGCAATTAAAATTAAAGATAATTAAATTGTAGGCCTCCCCCTTGCCGGTCCTGACCGGAATCTATTACTCCTCACCGGATCCGGTGATAAAATTTTTACACATTACTGCTATTGTTAAAATATGAAAAGTAATTATAATTAATTATTTGGTTATTATCTATGATTGGCTTTAGAAGTTGATTAAACGTCAGATAAAAGTCTCAGAGATAAGAGGTAATTATAAAATAGGAGAATAGTTATGGATTGGTTCAGAAATTTGAAAATCGGTTCGAAATTGATTGTTATGCTTTTATCGGTCAACATTCTGGCATTGATTGTTGTATTAGTCGTTATGTTTAGCAGATTTTCTTCAGTGCAAACCGATACAGCTTACCGGTATGCCGGTGAAATGTCGATGAATTATGGAAACCAGATACAGGGCCAACTTGAAATTGGGATGGATGCTGCACGCACAATGGCTCAGACTTTTGCCAGTTTAAAGTCCAGAGGTATTACAGACAGGAGGATTCTGGGAGTTATACTTGAGGGAGTATTAAAAGAAAATCCAGCGTTTTTGGGAACTTATACTTGCTGGGAGCCAAATGCTCTGGATGGCAGGGATGGTGCCTATGCTAATACAACCGGGCATGACCGGACAGGAAGATTTATTCCCTATTATAATAGAGGCTCAGGCAGGATTGTTTTAGAATCTCTTGTCGATTATGAGCTTGCTGGAGATGGTGATTATTATCAGATACCCAAGAAAACATTATCAGAAGCAATTATTGATCCATATACATATACAATTGCAGGAAAGGATACCCTTATTACTTCTCTTGTTGTTCCAATAATAGTTGAGGGTAAATTTCTTGGTATTGCAGGAATAGATATCGCATTGTCCGATATACAGAATGTGGTTACTAAAATTAAGCCATACGAAACAGGGGTTGCCGCTGTTTTTTCAAATAATGGGACAATAGTAGGTCATTATGACCAGAGTCGTCTTGGCAAACAGATGAGAGAAACTGAGCGTGAAATGTCAGGGGAGCATACTGATGTTTTAGCTGATACAATCAGAAAAGGTGAGGGGTATAATTATACAGTTTTTTCAGCAGAAATGGGGACAGATATATATATAATTTCATCACCTTTTAATGTAGGAAATGCGAAGACACCATGGTCTATATCAATAGCTTTACCAATGGATAGAGTACTTGAAGAAGTAAACAGAATGAAAATATTCTCATTTATTATGGTGATAACAGCCATCACTTTTTTAGTTTTTATCATAATATTTATAGCAAGGTCAATATCCCGCCCGCTGGAATCAGCTGTTAAACACGCTGAAGCTATGGCGGAACTTGATCTAAGTAAAGATGTGTCTGATGAATTTTTAAACAGAAAAGATGAAATCGGAATTCTTTCCAATGCGTTTCAGGTACTAGGCACGACTTTACGAGAAACTATTGTTGGTATTATTAAAACTTCTCAGCAGGTGGCCACAGCAACAGAGCAGATTGGGCAGGACAATGAAAATCTCTCCCAGAGAACTTCTGAACAGGCTTCATCACTTGAAGAGATTGCAGCAACAATAGAAGAGTCCAATGCTACAACAAAACAGAACTCAGATAATGCCATCGAAGCGAGTAAACTGACTCAGAATACCCTTGTACTTGCAGAGAATGGCGGTGTTGTTGTTGAAGAGGCGGTAAAATCTATTGGTGAAATCAATGCTTCAAGTGCCCGCATTGCGGACATTATATCCATGATAAATGAAATCGCTTTCCAGACAAATCTCCTTGCACTTAATGCGGCAGTTGAAGCAGCCCGGGCAGGTGATCAGGGGCGCGGCTTTGCTGTTGTTGCAGGTGAAGTACGTAACCTGGCACAGCGCTCAGGTGAGGCTGCAAAGGAGATAGGTGTACTGATAAAAGACTCTGTGGATAAGATCGGTAATGGTACTGATCTGGTAAATAAAAGCGGTGAGGCTTTGCGGGAAATTATACAGGCGGTTAAACAGGTTAACAATATAGTATCTGAAATGGCAGCAGCAAGTGATGAGCAGAGACGGGGAATCGAACAGATAAATACAGCAGTAACCGAAATGGATAATATGACACAGCAGAATGCCGCACTTGTTGAGGAAACCGCATCTGCCAGTGAAGAGATGTCGAGCCAGGCGCAGGAGCTTCTCTCCATGGTTCAGAGATTTAATGTGGGGTCTGCACTGGAGAGCATAACAGAATACAGCAAAAGTGGATTGAACAGGAGAGCGGGGATAACCGGAAGATCTTCTTCAGCAGCGGATGGGAGAAAAATAAAAGCTGCACCGGTGCAGACAGATGTAAGAAAAGAACTCCTTGATGACGGCGGATACGAGGAATTTTAGATCCGGGAGGGGATAGAGTAGGGGAGAGAATCGTTTCTTCTGACGACTGGCTTGTACCAACATTTTTATGTGAAGCATGTGTCATCCGGAGAAGGCCCCCTAAATCCCCCGGAGGGGGACTTTGAAATACTATTAACAAATTGAAAGTTTAATAACACAGTCTTTAAGCCCCCCTCCGGGGGGTTTGGGAGGGCAGTTGCGAAACTGTAAAGTTCTTAACTTAATAACTCGTGCCCCCTTTGGGGGACAGGGGGCAAAGCGAAGAAGTACTTTCGCGAAGGCTGTCTGAAATGTGAGTACAAGTCTCTTTGTGTGAGCGGGACAGATGAAGGAATAGTTGATCATCAGGAGTTATATATGGGTGAAGGCGGCATAACAGAAGTATTTTTAAATGAAGCAAAAGAGATTCTGGTAAACCTTGAATCTGATATAGTGACCCTTGAAGAGAAGAAGGATGATGAGGAGATAATAAACCGCATATTCAGATATTTCCATACTCTCAAGGGGAGTTCCGGTATTGCAGGTTTTACCGGGGTTTATGAATTTACTCATCATCTGGAAAACCTTTTCGATAATGTAAGATCAGGGGAAATCCCTGTTACTGAGGTTATTATTGATATTCTTCTTAACAGCCTTGACTGGGTAAGGGGTGAGCTTTTCGGAGATGTTGTAGATGAAAAGCAGGACGTTTTAAAATCTGAAATGATAAGCAGAATTGACGATATAATGGGGGAAAGTAAGGATAAACCTGAAAGTGATGATTCCGATTTCCTGAGCACTGTTGGGGCTTACAGCGGAGTAGGTGAAGGTGTAAGATATTTTAAAATTTCCATTCGTTTTAATGAGGATATATTTTTCAGCGGTATTGATCCCCTTATGATCATTGAAGACCTGAGTATGCTTGGTGAATTTATATACAACAGGGTGGATAAAAGCAGGCTCCCCGATTTTGTTAAACTGGAACCGGAAAAGTCTTATCTCTCCTGGGAGATTGTACTTAAAACAGAAGCAGATGAAAAAAAGGTGAGGGATGTTTTCCTTTTTGTTTATGAGGATAATGAAATAGATATTGAGAATGTTACGGAAAAGTACCATGGCATTCAGGATGGCGGATATGTTCCAGAAAAAAGGCTCGGGGAACTCCTTGTTGATAGAGGTCTCCTTAAAAGCAGAGACCTTGATGAAATAGTTAAAGAGCAGATAAAACATAATGCGAAGATAGGTGATATCATTGTGCAGAAGGGTCTTGCATCTGAAAAGGATGTGGTTGAGGCGCTTCAGGAACAGGAGAAAATTAAAAAGAGAATCGAAGTCTCCACTGTACGGGTCGATTCAGGGAAGCTCGATAATCTGATGAATCTTCTGGGCGAGATAGTTATAGGACAGGCGTCGCTCCATCGAATTGCTGATGATCTTGAAGAGGATATGGCGTTTCGGCTGATAAACGCGCTCTACGGCCTTGACAGGGTTACCAGGGAGTTCCAGGAGCAGATAATGTCTATCAGGATGGTCCCTGTTGGAGGGACCTTTGACCAGTTCAGGCGTTTTGTCAGGGATACTGCACAGAGTCTGGGTAAGGAGATAAAGCTGAAGATTGAGGGCGGAGACACTGAGCTTGATAAAACAGTGATTGAAAGGATTGGTGATCCCTTAAAGCATATGATACGCAATGCAATAGACCACGGCATAGAACCTGCAGAGGAGCGGAGAAAAAGCAGCAAATCTTCATATGGAACTGTAACACTTAAGGCCTATCATCAAGAGGGGAATGTCTTTATTGATATTATTGATGATGGGCGCGGTGTTTCTATTGAAAGGGTAAAGAGTAAGGCGGTTTCCCTGGGGATGATTACACCTGATGAGGATATTTCCAAAGAGAAGCTTCTTTCTTTCCTGTTTAATCCCGGTTTTTCAACAGCTGAAAAGGTGGGTGATCTTTCAGGCCGCGGTGTGGGGATGGATGTTGTAAAGACAAATATTGAAGAGCTGAGAGGCGCTATTGAGATAAAGACAAAGGAGGGTGAGGGTACCCTTGTGAGGGTAAAGCTTCCTCTTACACTTGCGATTATTGAAGGTATGCTTATCCGCATTGGTGAGTCTATCCTTATCATACCGCTCCTTTCTGTTGTGGAAACTATTCAGATAAAAAAAGAGGATTATAAAACCGTTGAGGGTAAGGGTGAGCTTATACTGGTACGGGGAGAGTATATTCCCCTTGTAAGGCTTAATGAACTTTTCGGAATTGAAGCTGAAGAGAAAAATCCCTGGGAGGCGCTTTTTGTAATAGTTGAATCGGGGAGTGAGAGAATAGGGATAATGATAGATGACCTTGTGGGGCAGCAGCAGATTGTAATAAAAAGTATAGACCGTTTCATTACAGACAGCAGGGCAATTTCCGGAGCCACAATTCTTGGAGACGGCAGGGTGGCGCTTATAGTTGATATTCACGGCCTTGCTGAAGAGATGAAGGGTTAAGGGGGTGTGTTTTGAAACCGGCTGGTGATATAAATATTAAAAACATAGGGAGCTTTTACAGGGACCTGGAGGAAGAATTTGCCGGAAGCGGAGATGTAGTAATTGATTTATCAGCAGTAAAGAGAATCGATCTTGCCGCAGCACAGGTAATAATTGCTGCAGGAAGAAAGGGGAAGGAGCTGAAAAGGCAGATAAAGCTTAAAGGGGTATCCCCTGATTTAAAGAAACTCTTTGCGATTTCCGGAATAAAAGTATAAATTTCGAAATGAGGACTGGCAGATGAACAGATATATTATTATCATAGATGATTCCTCCACAATCCGCGTGAGTGTGGAGATGGCATTAAGGGAGCTGGGGTTGCCTGTTATGCAGGCGGAAAATGGTGAGGATGCCCTTGCTAAAATTGATGAAATTTTAAAAGCAGGTGATGAGATTGCCTTATGCATAAGCGATATAAATATGCCTGTGATGAATGGAATAGAGTTTGTTGCTGAGTTCCGTAAAATCGATAAGTTTACCCCTGTTGTTATTCTTTCCACAGAAAACGATAAGGGTATTATACAGAAGGGGAAAAGCTCCGGTGCTTCCGGCTGGATAATAAAGCCTTTTCAGACGGATGATCTCTTAAATGTTGTAAGGAGGTTTATAAAATGACTATAAAAACAGATGCAGGAAGAAACAGAGAGAGCGGTCAGGTAACAGAAGAGATGCTTCAGTTTGTCACTTTTGTTGTTGCAGGTGAAACCTACGGTGTATCAGTGCATAAGGTTCAGTCAATTAATGAGATGCTGGAAATAACCTATGTGCCCCACAGCAGTTCATATATTGAGGGTGTAATAAATCTCCGCGGATCTGTTGTGCCTGTAATCAATATGAGGAAAAAGTTTAAGCTCCCTGTAAAGGAGTATGATCTTTTTACTGTAATTCTAATAGTTGAAGTAAAAGAACGCCTTGTGGGCATGATAGTAGACTCTGTGTCAGATGTTATCAGTATACCTGTATCTGACATACAAAAGGATATGCAGTTTTCCGCAAAAGTTGATACTGATTCGATTGAAGGGATAGGGAAACTTGAAGAGGATCTTATAATTATTCTCAATGTGGAACACTTTCTTGATGATGCAAAGGAGCTGGAGATTTGATTCACTAATTTGTTTTTCATTCAGCTGATAAATTGATTGCCTGATTTAATTTAGTTTAATATATTGTAATCGTAATGATTCATATATAGAATTTAAATGGCGGTTGATAAGAGTGAAGAAGATTATTCTTTTATTTCTGTTTTTATTATCAGTCTTTACTCTATTCGCTGATCAGCCGCTGAAGATAGAACTTACAAAAGATGAGGAGGATTATCTTCAGAAGCTTGGTGAAGTGACCATGTGTGTTGATCCTGACTGGCCCCCCTATGAGCAGGTTGACGAAAATGGTATTTTTACAGGAATAGCGGCTGATCTCCTTAAACTTATTTCAGAGCGTACCGGAATTGAATTTAAACTGGTGCCAACAGCGGACTGGAATGAAACCCTTGAATTTTCCAGATCCGGGAAATGCCGTATTATCCCATTTCTTAATCAGACAAAAGAGAGGGAACAGTGGCTTACCTTTACTGAGCCTCTTTTTACAGACAGTAATGTTTTTATTGCAAGGGTGGAACACCCCTTTATTGCTGATCCGGCAGATCTTATAGATAAAACCGTTGTTCTCCCCCGTGGGACTTCCATGGAGGAATTCATAAAACGTGATTATCCCAACCTCACTGTTATTAATAGTGAAACCGAAATAGATGCTTTACTCGCTGTACTTAGTAATGAAGCTGATATGACACTCCGTTCTCTTACTGTCTCCGCATACACAATCAGGAAAGAGGGTTTATTTAATCTTAAAATATCGGGGCAGATTCCTGAATATAAAAATAATCTGCGCATTGGTGTGCTCAAAAATGAACAGATGCTGAGGCAGATTTTAAACCGGGGGATTGCGACTATTACACCCCGTGACAGGGAACAGATAGTAAATAGCCACGTTAATATTAAAATCGAAACCCCCATGAATTATCTTCTTATTGCTCAGATTGCTGCTGTGCTGGCTTTTATAATAGCAGTTGTTTTGTACTGGATTTTAAAACTCCGCAGTCTTAACAGAAGACTTAGTGGAAGTGAGGAGAAACTCCGTGCAATTTTTGATATAGCAAATATTGGTGTGAGTATAACTGATAATAAGGGCAGATATGAAATTTTTAATAAGTGGTGGTGTGACTATCTGGGTTACAGTGAAGAAGAGATAAGCTTTAAAACATTTATTGATATTACCTATCATGAAGATATAGATATAAGCAGAGAATACTTCCAGAGGGTTCTTTCCGGTGAGATAGACAAGTACAGGCTGGAAAAGCGATTTATAAGAAAGGATGGAACTGTTCTCTGGGGGGATCTCTCCGTTTCACCTGTTAAGGATAGGGATGGTAATGTTGTATTGATGGTTGGGATGATTAATGATGTTACTGATAAAAAACATATGGAAAAAGAACTGCTTGATGCAAAAGAGAAGGCTGAAGAGGCAAGCAGGTCAAAGAGTGAGTTTCTTGCTAATATGAGCCATGAGCTGCGTACACCGCTCAACGGTGTAATAGGTTTCAGTGATCTTCTTGCTAAATCATTACTTAACAATGAAGAGAGGGAGTTTGCAGAAAATATTAATGCATCTGCCCGTTCCCTTCTTGGAGTAATAAATGATATACTCGATTTTTCCAAAATTGAATCGGGTAAAATGGAACTGGATATTATTAAATCAGATATTTCACAAATATGCAGGGACGCAGTCGGTATAGTCAGATTTACGGCATCAGAAAAGTCTTTGAAGCTCATAATTAACATTCCCGATGATGTCCCGGCGTTTGCATATGTTGATCCTTTAAGATTAAAGCAGATTCTTGTGAATCTTCTTGGTAATGCTGTAAAATTTACACCTTCCGGTGAAATTGAGCTTAAAGTATTATTCAGAAAAATTGATTCCCGCATGGGGTCTTTTACTTATTCTGTACGTGATACAGGGATAGGTATCGGGCCGGGAGATCAGGAGAAACTCTTTAAGGCTTTTTCCCAGGCAGATTCCTCTACTACAAGAAAATTCGGCGGTACAGGCCTGGGACTGGTTATTTCATCCATGCTTGCAGATAAAATGGGAAGCAGAATTGAACTGGAGAGCGAGCCGGGGAGGGGATCGGTTTTTTTATTCTCTATTGAGAGTGAGTATGCAGATAAAACTATTGATGAAAATAAAGAGACTTTGCCGGAAGTGAGTAAAACTGAGTCTGCAGGGAGTATAATGGGGAATCCTCTTATACTTGTAGCTGAGGATGAACCAATGAGCAGGCTTTTGATAAAAACTATTATAAAGCAGCTTATTCCCGGTGCTCGTGTTATTGAAACAATAAATGGAGAAGAAGCTCTTGCCGGTTATAGAGAGAAGAGCCCCGATTTTATATTGTTGGATGTACAGATGCCGGAAATGGACGGTCTTGAGGTTACAAGGAAAATCCGTAGTATTGAAATGATTAAAGGGGGTCATGTCCCCATTATAGCACTGAGCGCTGGAGTTATTAAGGAGGAACAGGAGACCTGCCTTGAGGCAGGGATGGATGGTTTTTTAGCCAAGCCTGTAGACCGGAGTGCCTTAAAAATTATGCTTACAAGATATCTTGGTTTTCACGGTGAGAGCAGATAAATTGAATTATCACAAATATCTCAAGTGCTGCGGGGAGAGGGTGATTTTATGAAACAATGGAATATATGCATACTTGTATTAGTAGTGATGATTCTCCTGTGCAGCAGTGTTTTTGCAGAAAACCGGAATACAAAGAAAATATTAATTCTTCATTCCTATCACACCGGTTATGAATGGACAGATGAAATTAATAAAGGGATTTCTGAAACATTAAATAGTGCTGAAGATGTTGAAGTATATGTGGAGTATATGGATCTGATCAGGAATCCTTCAGCTGAATCTTTGACAGCGCTTGAAGGGCTTTATAAAATCCGTTATTCAGCTGATAAGGTTGAACCTGATGTAATAATTGTTTCTGATGACCCTGCTTTTAATTTTATTCTCGAAAAAAGGGATAAACTTTTTAAGGATATTCCAGTAGTTTTCTGCGGAATTAATAATTTTACCAGAGAGAGAATAAAAGGGCACCGGAATATTACCGGAATTAATGAATCAATTTCTGTAAAAGAAACAGCTGAAATCGCTTTAAAAATGAGAGATAAGGCTGTTAAAATGGGTATAGTTTCCTGTTCAAATATAACCATGAGACAGAACCTTGAGCTTTTCAAAAAATATGAGCTTTTTTTTAAAGATAGAATAAAATTGGTATATCTTTCTGCACTGGAACCGGATGACCTTTCATCTCAGCTGAAACAGTTCAGCAGGGATGATATAATTCTTTATCTCGGTTATCTTAAAACACCGGAGGGGAAAGAGTTTACTGTTAAGGGGAGCCTTGATCTGATTCGAGGTGCCACAGATGCTGCAATATTCGGATGCTGGGATTTTTTGATCAATAATGGTGTTGTGGGGGGAAAAGTTGTCCATGGCTATTCACAGGGTGAAGCTGCAGCTGAATCTGCCCTGGAAATAGTGAAAGGTGGAAAAGCGGACAGAATACCTGTTAAAATGGAGAGTCCCAACAGGTATATCTTTGATGATACCCTTCTTGACAGGTATAATGTATCTGAAAAAATAATACCTCCCGGTTCTATTGTAGTTAATCAAACAGTAGATTCTTTAATCAGGGACTGGGACAGAATAAGAAACACCGGTTTTTTTACTAACACCCTTTTTGAAAATCATGGCAGCATAATGATGGTTGTTGATCTGGAATCAGGAATTATTGTTGATGCAAACAGGGCAGCACACAGCTTTTACGGTTATTCACATCTGATTAATAAAACAGTTTATGACTTAAATCCCCAGCCTCAGGAAGAATTAAGGGAAGTATTAATGAGATCTGCCAGGTTAAAAGAAAATCATTATACAACAGAACATGTTACATCAGATAACCAGATTAAATATGTTGATATATACAGTTATCCGGTAGTTATTAATAACCGTACCTTTCTTTTTGGAGTTGTTCATGATGTTACTGATGAGATTTATGCTGCCAATGATCTTAATTTTAAGAATAAAATAATATTTTTCACTATTATCAGCGGATTAATATTTTTGTCATTTTATACATTTTTTCTTTTAAAAAATATTTCTGAGAGGAAGAGATCGGAAGAAAAAAATAAATCACTTCTAGCCGAGAAAGAGCTTCTTCTTAAAGAGGTGCACCATCGTATCAAAAATAATATGAATACCATTAAAGGTCTTCTCACTCTGCAGATACTTTCTGAGGAGAATCCGGATACGGAAGCTTCATTGCGCAGTGCAGAGAGCCGTGTTCACAGCATGATAATGCTCTATGATCGCCTCTACTGTACAGATAATTACCGGGAACTCTCTCTGAAAGATTATCTTGAACCATTAACTGAGGAGATTGTAGGGGGCTTCCCCGGGAATGTGAATGTTAAGATAGAAACAGATATTAATGATTATATTTTAAATGTGAGGCTCCTGTCACCTCTGGGAATAATAGTTAATGAACTCCTTACGAATATAATGAAATATGCTTTTATCGGGAGAGATTCAGGTATTATATCAATATCAGCAGGAGTGGAAAACAGCAGGGCGAGGGTTGTTATACGGGACAATGGTGTGGGGATCCCTGAGTCTGTGAATTTCGGAAGATCCACAGGTTTTGGCCTTGATCTGGTTAAAATGCTTGCGGAGCAGATAGAGGGAACTATCAGTATTGATCGAGGTGCAGGGACCATTTTAGTTCTGGAATTCCCGGTTTGATTTGTCAGATTATTTTTTGTAAATTTTATTTGCTTTCCTTGATTTTATCATAAATATCCGGACTTTTATATATTACCTTTTTTTATCATTTTTTCAACATAATTTTTAATATCCTTTTCGTGCCCCTTTTCAAAGGAGGTTAATTCCACTCCGAATATCCCTTTCATTGTAAGTTCAGCATTGGAGTGTTTTATAATTCCGCAGGCTTTGAAGCAATTGTCAGGAGGGAGTGTAATAATAATGTCAATAGGTTTATCAATATCGCACCCTTCAAATTTATAGGGCACCTCAATACCTATTCCCCTCTCACTTACATCGCGGGCATAGAAAATATCAAGAAAGCCGTCCCCCATTATCTGTATCTCAACAGGGTTTTCCGGTTCAGGGTAAACCCTGACACTTTTTCTTTGTTCAGTCATTTGGCCTCTATTGCAGATTATGAACTTCTGCTTATGGTATTAAATTATTTATTCCGCACCAAGATATTTTTCCAGATACTCTGTGAGGTCGTGAATATTTTTCTTTATCATGACTTTAAATTCAACCGGGATATTCTGATCAAGAACAACACGGTAGTAGTTTATTGCGTCCTTAACACGTCTTTGTTTAATAAATTCATCAGCCCGTACAAGCATGGGTTTGTATTTATAAAAGGAGTATTCGAGAATATTTTTTTCCCGTGAAAGGCTGAACTCGTCAGGGAGTTTTTTAAAATCGTAGCTCACTTTTAATATGGGGAGTTCTTTTTTCTTTACTCTGTCAGGCTTAATAAACTTTTTGTAAAAGTCGTGTTCAGCCTTTTTCTTTTCATCCATTTCTGTATCATCAAAGCTGTACTCAGCCTCATCTTTATGGAAGTCGCCGATTATTTCAAAAGCGGAATCATCCTCTTTTTTGTTGTCATCCTGTAGAATTTTTTCGAAAATATCTTCATCTGTCAGTGTGCTGTCATCTTTTGTCTGGCCATATTCACTAAGAAGATCAAACTCATTGGCATCCTCCTCCTCATCAATATGCTTTTCAATTTCCTTCTCTTTTTCGAAGGTTTTCTCTTCAGCAGGGAGTTCATCTTTTTCAGGCTCAGGCAGGGGAATATCTTCAATAGCTGGAAGAGCTTCATCTGTCTCAGCCGCTGCATCGTAGATTTGTTCTTCTTCAGGTAATATCTCAGGCACGGGGGCTGCTTCATCAATAATATCTTCCGGAGTTTCATCAATAGCTTCTGCTTCAACAGGTTCCGAAGCAATTTCCTTTTCAAGTACAGCAGCCTCTTCAGATTTTTTCTCCTCTTCACGGTTTTTTTCGTGCTGCCTGCTGATCCGGTCAAGAATTTCCAGTACAGGTTCAGGATCAAAATGCACAGGTATGGGTGCTTCATATTTAGCATGAATAATCTGCGGTTCATGGCTGCTTTCAGGAATTTTAAGGGATGTTAGATCTTCAATCTTTTCATTGAGTTTATCAAGGGTATTTTTTAAATCGGAAAAACCCCGCATTTCATCCTTAATCTGATTAAGAAGATCCTCTCTCTGCCGCAGCCTCTCCTGTTCATTTAAGAGTTTAAGTTCCTCCTCCCTTGTTTCCCGTAGCCGGTTTAACTCATCCAGGGTTTTATTTTTATCCCTGTCGAGCTCCGCAAATTTTTCTTTAAGACTGTCCAGTTCATTATGAAGTTTTTCAAATTCATGACTTTCATCAGCGCTCAGCTTCTCCTCTGCTTCAGCTCTAAGGCGTTCAAATTCCTCTTTTGCATTAAGCAGCTGATTTGAGATCTGCTGAGAAATTTTTTCAATAATGTCATCTGCGTTAATGGCTTTTTCAGGTAGTCCGATATTTATTGTCTGCGGCACCGGGCCGTCAATTCGTACCCGTAATTCTCCACCCTGTTGAGAGGAATAGAGCGATTCTACTTTCTTTTTTACATCCTCTTCACGTCTCTTTCTGAAGTGGTTAAGGTAGTCAATGTTGCTTTCAATTTTACTTCGCACATCATAGTCGGATATACGGTCTTTCACACCTTTGAATAGAGAGATCGCGGTTTCGTAATCCCCTTTTATTGCATATATTTCGGAATTGGTCAGGGTTCTTTTGTAAAGCTTGAAGCGGGAATTGTCAGGTATTATTTCATTTGCCGGATAGGGGAGTTCAAAAACACCGGAGGAATCGCTTTCTCTTATCCGTTCAGGTTTTAAATCTCCCGGGGCGTGTTCTTCAGGGAATTCCTGCTCAATTGCACGGTCGGAGGCTCTGCGCCTGAGAATTTTTTCAGGCTCTGTTTCTTCAGGTTTTGTTAAATCCGCAGGTTTAACTATAATCTCTTCATTTCTGCCGCTGAAAAGGAGCCATGCAATAATCAGCAGGATTATCATAAGAACAGCTATCAGTATTATATTCATAATTTAGCGCTTTCTGCCGGTTCCCCAGTTCAATATTTCAGTATATTATATTTTATTATCGCACAAAATATAGCAAAAAATAATGGACATATTTTATTATTTTATAAAATTTTGCAAAGATAATTTTTAATGAGCAGAGTTTATTAAGAGAGGTAGCGGTAGAATTTTGGAGGTATTGTCATTCCCGCGCATGCGGGAATCTCATATCCTTGATTATTTCAGGAGATTCCGGCACTACGTTATCACTTCGGCCGGAATGACAGACTATCCCGCTAAAATTCTACTACTGCCTTAAGAGATACTTCTGTGTTAATTATCAGTATTATATCTTAATTATAAATTCTGTTTCAATAAATTTCCGATTGGAGAGGGTAATATACATGGGAACAACAGACCAGAAAGTATCAAAAAACATGACATTCGGTGAGCTGCTGCGGGCCTATCCCAATGCTGCAGCTATATTGAGCAGCTATGGACTTCATTGTGTGGGCTGCCGTATGAATACTTCTGAAACCATTGAACAGGGGATGAGGGCTCACGGCCTCGATGATGCAAAGCTTGAAGAACTGATTAAAGAGATAAATGCATCAATTGCATGATCTTTTCTTTTATTTATCCAGTTAATATGTATTTTAAAAGGGAGCTGTTTATTTTTGTAAGTAATGTCATTCCCGCGAAGGCGGGAATCTCATAAATTCTGTTTTTTTCAGGAGATCATTTCCGCTTCAGCCGGGATCACAGGTTTTTCGGGTAAATTTAAACAAATTTAAACTGCTCCCTTTTTAAATTTTAGTTCAGCTTACTGATTTTCTGTTGACTTTTTATTATTTTCTGATTCTATCAGGCAGATCTAATTATGCTTTATCCCGGGGGATAATATTATGGTTTCTTTTCTTCTAACTGTTCCTGCTGATAATAAGCCAGGTGCCCTTGCCAGGGTCACAACTCTTCTTGGTAAAGAGAAAATCAATATCAGGGCTGTTAATATTACCTCTTTCGGAGGAAGCGGTTTTTTCCACCTGGTAGTTGATGATCCTGAGGCAGCTCATGCTGCCCTGAATAAGGCCGGGATAGAAAACCATTTAAAGGAGGTTATTGCTGTTCTTATTGAGGATAAACCGGGGAGTCTTGATAATCTTATCAATCTTCTTTATATAAATGAAATTAATGTTGAAAACGCCTGCGGTTTTGTACTGGAAAGTTATAAAAAAGCGGTTTTTGTTGTGGATGTTGATAATATTGACAAGGCCCTTAAACTTCTTGAAAAGGAGAAGTATAAAACACTTGATGCTGAATCTCTCAACGCAGTTGAGCCTTTCCATTATATGAAGTATTGAAGAGAAATTTTTCAGGATTTTCTGTATACAAAAGAAGTACATCTTTGCTTTTCCCCCTGTCCCCCAAAGGGGGCAATGTCATTAAGTTAAGCCCTCTAAATCCCCCGGAGGGGGCCTTTTCAGAATGTTATGGCTTCATTTACAAATGTGGGTATACGTGCCCCCTTCGGGGGACAGGGGGCGACTCCGATAAATGTGATAAACAAATAGTATTATTACTTTTCCTGAAAATCCGGGAAGTATTATAGAGAGTTCTTCCCGTCTATTTCACAAATCCCGGCAGAAAGAGGGCTATCTGGGGAAAGGGGATAAGCAATAGTGTTGTTATAATCAGTGCTATGAGCAATGGTATAACCCCTTTGAATATTGTTTCCAGGGGCACATCTCTGGCCACACCGCTTACAACATATACATTCAGTCCAACCGGCGGTGTTATTACTCCAATTTGAGTTACCATTACTATGAGCACTCCAAACCAGATAGGATCGTATCCCAGGTGAAGTATTACCGGATAAAAGATCGGTATTGTCAGCATAATAAGAGCAAGTGCGTCAATGAAGCATCCTCCTATAAAGTAGACCCCTATTATCATGAGCATAATAAGAGCTCTATGAACATCGAGCCCCGCAATCCAGTTTGCAATATCGAATGGTATTCTTGATACTGCAAGGAAATGTCCGAATATAGTTGCGCCTGCTACTATCATCATAATCATGCAGGTTATTCTTGTGGTTTCATTAAGAGCATCTTTGAAGCCCTGCAGGTCAAGTTTTCTCCCTGCCACTGAAATGACAAGCGTGCCGAAGGCTCCAACCCCGCCCGCTTCAGTAGGTGTGAAAATTCCGGCAAAGAGTCCCCCCATTACCATGGTGAAAAGTATAAGTATTTCACTCAGGCCTGATAGTGATTTAATTTTCTCTTTAAAAGTTGTACTGGGGCCGGGGGGTGCCAGCTCAGGATTAATCCCTGTCCATATGAGAATTGCAGCAATAAACATGAGTGTGAGTATAATTCCAGGTATAATACCTGCAACAAAGAGTTTCCCGATAGACTGTTCGGTCATGATCCCGTAAACTATAAAAACCACACTGGGGGGGATCAGTATGCCCAGGCTCCCCCCAGCAGCTACTACACCTGTTGCGAGGCTGGGGTGATAATTATAACGCTTCATTTCAGGGAGTGTGGCAGTTGCCATTGTTGCTGCTGTTGCATTTGTTGATCCGCAGATTGCTGAAAAACCTGCACAGGCCCCGATTGTTGCAATTGCCAGGCCTCCGGGGAGTCTGCCGGTTAATTTATAGGCTGTATCAAACATTCTTGTGCTAATCCCTGAATGATAGGCCAGCTGCCCCATGAATACAAAAAGAGGCACAACTGTAAGACTGTATGATGAAAATACTGAATATACATCATTTGCAATCAATTTCAGTGCAGCATCATATGATACAATTGAAGTGAATCCGAAAAAACCTATGATTGCCATGAGAAAAGCGACAGGGATACGGGTGAAGAGGAGAACCATAAGCGCAATGATGCCGATTAATCCGGCTGTGGTTGGTGTCATCGTTTTATGATCCTCCTTGAGGCTTTTATTGCATTTATAAACAGATATAGAGATAGAAGAAAAGAGCTTAACCCTATTCCTGCAACAAAGGGGTAGGTAGGGATTTTTATAGTAAGGGATACCTCACCTGCAGCCATGAGCGAAGCTGCGTATAAAAAACTCTGCCAGCTCAGTGCTGCGAAGAAGAGGGAGCCTGCAGTTTCATTGAAAAGATCAATATAGGGATGGATTTTTTCCGGTATTTTCTGATAGACCAGGTCAACCGCAATATGTCCATTCATTACAGTTGTATATGTGAGTGAGAATGCTATAACTATAGTGCTTAGAAGGCTTACCATATCATAGGATCCGGGTAAAGATATCCGGAAAACTCTCATAGTTATATCCAGTACAATAACGAGCATAATCATTACTACTGCCGCAGCTGATATTAAGTTGAATTTTTCCGCTATTGTTTTGACCAGGTATTCAATTTTTCTCATTATCTGTTTTGTCCGTAAGGTTAAATTCTGTGGAGGAATTCAACCGTAGAGAGCTGTACTGCCTGCCTCTCCGCGGTTGAATAGTTCTTACTTGCCGTATTTTTTTATGAGTTTCTGAAGTTCAGATACAGCCTTATCGCCCGGGAGATTCAGTTTTTTCATCTCTCTGATATATTCACTAAGGATCGGTTTTACTGCTGCAGCCCATTTTACACTTTCTGCATCATCAAGCTCTATAATATCATTCTCCAGCTCTTTTGTAAATTTTATTCCTTCCTGGTCTGCTTTGTCCCATGCTTCACCATGGACCTTAACCCACCTGTCGCTCACTTCTGTAAATATATCCTTTATATCTGCAGGGAGTGCTTCCCATTTGTTTTTATTCATTACAACATACATCCCGGTTGTGTAACCGATGTCCCGGCTGTTTGTGGTATGGCTTATCACTTCCCCCTGTTTCCACCCCTTAAGGGTTTCTATAGGTGCAAATGTTCCGTCTACCACGCCTCTCTGAAGTGATTCATATGTGGATCCCTGAGGCATTGCTACAGGGATTCCGCCCAGTGCAGTTACAACTTTTGCACTTAGTCCGGTGGATCTGATTTTCAGCCCCCTCATGTCTGATATGGACTTGACCGGTTTTTTTGTATGAAGAAGACCAGGGCCGTGGGCATGAATATAGAGTACCTTTACATCATTCAGCTCTGCAGGTTCCATTATCCTGTATAATTCATTGGCTGCCAATGTTGCAGTCATTCCGTCAGGATAGCCGAGTGGAAGGTCTACAGCTTCCATTACAGGGAAACGTCCCCTTGTGTATGCGAAACATGACATCCCTATATCTGCTATGCCGGAAACTATACTGTTGTATGTTTCATCAGCTTTGGTAAGAGTGCCGCCCGGAAACATGTTGATTTTAATACGTCCCTTTGTCTTTTGTTCTATCTCCTTTGCCCAGCTTTCAGCAGCTATAGCCTGTGCATGAGTGGCGGGGAAAAAGATGCTGTAGGAGAGAGTTGTAGTATCCCCTGTTTCACTCTGCTTGCATCCTGAAAATAGTGACGCTGCTGCAGCTAAGGCGATCAGTAATATAATTCTTTTCATAGTTTTATTCTCCGGTAAATATTTTAATTTTATAATTAAAAATGTTTAATTTACTCCGCGTCGATGGCTGCGGGAGATATAATCTTTTATTATGCACTAAAATACATGTTAAGGAATTAATAATAACTATGTATTGAACAATAGTAATTATTCCTGAAGATATCTTTTAGTGCAATTTTGCTGTTTCCAATATCCCCGCCGCCTTCGGCGGCGGAGATATTGGAGCATTATACTTCAAATAAAAGTTAAGGAATTAACATTGATTGAACAATAAAAAAAGTTTTAATCTTTGATTAATGCAACAAAAAAATTGTTCTGCAGAATTTTTATTTTTTATTGCATTATAATTTAGCGTGGTTGTCATTCCCGCGCATACTTCGACGCGCTCAGTACAGGTGCGGGAATCTCAAAAATTCTGATTTTCAAGGAGATTCCGGCACTGAGGCCGGAATGACAGGCTTTTTCCCGCAATATTATACCGCTACCTTTATTTTTATTAATCAGTAAGTTTCGCTTAGAAAACTATTTATGCAGTTAAAACAGCCATTGAATGAGCAGCAACTGTGAAATGATCCCCGGTGATATTTATTTCTTCACCTGGAGAGAAAACATCCTCTCCTCTCATCCCTGCACTGTTTATGGAAATTTTCCATCCCCTTCCGCATGGTGACTCCGGAATCTTAAACCGGATATTCTTTGATGAGGCGTTAAACATCATGAAGAGATCGGAGTTGGAGTTTTTTTTATTTTCAGGTGAATATTCACCATTTATTAAAAGTGAGATTATATTTTCCCCTTTATCCCATTCAGGTTCACCCCCTTCAGGAGCGAACCATTTTATATCCTCCATGCTTCGTCCTTCTGTTTTTTCCCCTGTGAAGAATTTTTCTGACCTCAGAAGCGGGTTCGATTTTCTGAAAGCTATCATCCCTTTAGTAAAATCAAAAATCTCACTGTTTCTGTCCAGAAGATTCCAGTCGAGCCATGAAATTTCATTATCCTGGCAATAGGCGTTATTATTCCCCCCCTGGGTTCTTCTGAATTCGTCTCCGGAGAGCATCATCGGTATACCAAGTGATAAAAATAGAGTGGCAATGAAATTTTTTATCATTCTTACCCGGATAATTTCAACATGTTCCGGGGCTTTGATCCCTTCATAGCCCCAGTTGCTGCTGAAATTGTTATTTTCACCATCTCTGTTGTTCTCCCCGTTCTGGATATTCTGTTTTGTATTAAAGCTCACAAGATCATTGAGGGTAAAGCCGTCATGGCATGTGATAAAATTAACGCTTCTGCATGGTGATGTTGAACTATAGATATCGGAACTCCCTGTAATCCGTGTTGCAAAGTGCCCCATCTGCCCGGGGTCATTCCTCCAGAATCGTCGCACATCGTCTCTGTATCTTCCGTTCCAGTCCGCCCATCTCCCCGGGAATTTCCCCACCTGGTATGCTCCCCCCGCGTCCCAGGCTTCAGCAATAATTTTGGTGCTTCTTAAAATAGGGTCTTCTTCAATCCATTCAATCAGCGGTGGGTTACTCAGCATCTCTCCGTTCTGATCCCGTCCGAGTATTGACGCCAGGTCAAACCTGAACCCGTCAACACCCATTTCAACTACCCAGTATCTGAGACAGTCCAGGATAAACTGCCGCACTATAGGGTGGTTACAGTTAAAGGTGTTGCCGCATCCGGAGAAGTTTTTATATTCTGTTTTATCTTCATCGAGAATATAGTATATGGTATTATCGATCCCTCTAAATGACAGGGTGGGGCCTTTATGGTCACCTTCATGTGTATGGTTGAATACCACATCAAGAAAAACTTCAATTCCTGCATCTTTAAATCTTTTGACCATCTGCCTGAATTCCTTAACCTGTTCACCGGAACAGCCGCTGAATGAGTAGCTGCTTTTTGGTGCGAAAAAGGCAATGGTGCTGTATCCCCAGAAGTTTTTAAGTTTTTCTCCAGTATCAGGATTGATATTAATATTCTCAAATTCATCAAACTCCTGAATGGGGAGGAGTTCTACAGCATTTATCCCCAGTGATTTCAGATAGGGAATTTTTTCTGTAAGACCCATAAATGTCCCGGGCGCGAAAACTCCTGAAGATTCGTGAGCAGTAAATCCCTTAACATGAAGTTCATATATGATAAGTTCATTTTCAGGAACAAGGACTGAATGAATAATAGAATCCTCGCGGGAATTAATTACAATACTCCTGGGTACATATGGGGCACTGTCAGATTCAGAAAAAGATCTGCCCGGGTCATGAGAATCGGGTAAGGCTCCCCACGCTTTTGAAAGGTCCCACTGGTAATTTCCTGTCAAAGCCCTCGAATATGGATCAATAAGGAGTTTGTTTCTGTTGAATCTGTGCCCTGCATCAGGATTATATTCTCCCTTTACCCGGTATCCGTAGACCTGTCCTTCACCCAGGCGTTCTATCCATATATGCCATATGTCCCCGGTTTTATTGACTATGGGATCAAGTTCAATTTCTGTGAAAGCAGCATCCTGGTCTATGGAATGAAAAAGCACAAGTGTAACAGCGTCTGCATTCCGGGTAAATATGGAAAACTGTACACCGTTATTGATAACATTGGCACCAAAGGGATAGGGGAATCCTGCGCTGGTTGTCAGGAAATCGTATTTGTTTGCTTTCAAAAGTACCTGCTTTTAATTCTATTCTTTAATATCATCTGTCACTTCTGCCTGTAAAATAATTCTGATTGATCTGTTCACAGGGTCATTAGTGATAATAAGTATGCTTCTTCTTGTCTCTCCTAAATGCCTGTCTGCAATAAATTCGACCTCAAGTGTTCCGCTGCCGCCGGCAGGGATCTCCCTCTCAGAGAGAAGGGTTCCTGTGCAGCCTCATCCGGCTCTGACCCTCTCTATCACAAGAGTGGAAGTGCCCCGGTTATAGAAAATAAATTTTGTCGAATGGGTTGTATCGGGCCGTATTTTCCCGAAATTATGTTCTGTTTTATCGAAAACAATTTTTGGTGCTGCCCAGGCGCTAAAAGACATAATTATTAATATTATAGAAGAAAATAGTATTTTTTTCATTAATTTACCTGCATTTTAGTAAAATTTAATCAGAATTTTCAATTAGGAGTGAAGTGTAATAATAGTCAAATAATTATTCAATAATTCCAGGGCTTTTTTGGAAAATATAAATCAGGATAGGGGATGAGGCTCCTGAGCGGATCTGCTCAGATAATCAAAGATGAATTATCTGCAACTTTCTGAACAGACAGGAGCAGTATGACTATTTTTTTCTTAAAAAATCGATAATCCCGTTTATCACAGTAAGAGGGTGTACAGGGCATCCCGGTATGTACAGGTCGATTTTATGTTTTTCCATAAAGCTTCTCTGCAGAGCCTCTGATTCCTGGAAAATCCCGCCGCTGATTGCGCAGCTCCCTGCAAGAATAACAATTTTAGGATCAGGGATGGAAAGATAGGCATCTTCAAGAGCCTTGGCCATGTTTTCAGAAACGGGTCCTGTAATTATGAGGCCGTCAGCATGTCTTGGGGAAGCCACAATTTCTATTCCGAACCGGCCCATGTCAAAGTTTACGTTTCCGCATGCGGTAAGCTCCCATTCACAGCCGCTGCATCCTGCAGCAGAAACCTGGCGGAGTTTAAGGGATGTTCCGAATATGGAACTTACCTCTTTCCTTATTGTAATTGCATCAGCCATAAATTTTTCCGGTGTTACTCCGCTTTTTACAATAAGTTTATTCCTTTCATCTGCGGCTATTTTATAAAATGTGGAAAAGGAAATGGCCTTTTCCGGGCACTCCCTTTTACAGTCACCGCAGAATATACATTTACCCATATCAATAGACAGAGGCTTTAATTGTATCGCATCAGATGGGCATAGTGATATGCATTGACCGCAGCTGCTGCATTTTTTTGACTCAATATGCGGAAGTCCGCGAAAAGGTTCCCTTATTTTTGCAGCGGTTACATCGGGTATTGCCTGATACCCCTGGGTTTTTCTTATTTTAAGAATTTTTAACATTGCATTCTCCTATAGGTCGTGACCGGCATATGAAAGGTTGAAGCTTTTATTGCAGAGAGGGAAGTCTGATACACCATTACCCCTCACAGACTGTGCAAGGCCGAACCAGTTGTTGAATGAAGGGTCTTTGATTTTGTATCTTGCAATATTTCCGGATGCATCTGTAATAGAGGTATGTACTATTTCGCCGCGCCACCCTTCTGTCATTGATACGGTAAAACTGCTGCGTGCTGGTTTATTCAGCGGAGTCATGAGGGATTTTGTATTCTGCATATTTTCCAGCAGTTCCAGTATATAGTCTATTGATTGTTTTATTTCAACATAACGGAGGTAGGTTCTGGCAAAAACATCACCGCTATCCATTGTTATTTTGTGAACAGGGAAGTAGCGGTATATTCCTGAGGGGAAATCGCTTCTCACGTCGCGCTGGAGACCTGAAGCCCTTGCAGCAATGCCAACCATCCCCATATCTCCGGCGGTCTTTGTATCAACAGTACCGGTAAATTCCAGCCTTGAAAGAACAGTGGGTGTCTCGAACATTTTTTCGCACATATCGCTGATTACCCGTTTAACTTTTTTCAGGGCAGCTGCCATCTCTTCAGACATTCCCGGGGATATGTCAAAAACAACACCCCCCGACCGGATAAGGCCTCTGCCGTAGCGGCTTCCGCAAATCGCCAGCAGGGTATTCACTATAAGAGTGCGGTTAGCTCCAAAAACCGAATTCCCCAGAAGATAGGCCACGTCATTTGATATGGCAGCAAGGTCCCCGATATGAATGGCAATTCTCTCCAATTCAAGGGCAACAGCTCTTATTGATTGTGCCCTGCGGGAAATATTTGTTCTGCAGAGAGACTCAATAGCCTGAACATAGGCGCTGCTGTGAGCAATTACAGAATCCCCCGCAATTGACTCTGCAAGATGAACCGGATATTTAAGCCTGTTGTTTATGAAGAGTGATTCAATCCCTCTATGCTGGTATCCCAGCTGTATTTCCAGATGATGTACAGTTTCACCCTGGCACATGAACCGGAAGTGGCCAGGTTCAATAATTCCGGCATGTATGGGCCCTACTGCAACTTCATGTATCTCATCACCTGCCATGGTAAAGAAAGGGAAATCTTCCATCATTTCTTCAGGGTTATGCCTGTTGTGAGGATAGCGTACACCGCGGAGCCAGGGGTGACCTTCAGGTATTATACCTGTTTCTTCATGAAATTCATTTTCAAAGTTCCAGAAAGAGGAAACCTCCCTTGTTATCGATTCATAGGATGATTTCCCCTTCATTGGAGAAGATGAAATAAGCAGATGTGAGTTTTCATCATCAGCCATTATAATATAAAGGATTATCTCCTTACCTTTTTTAAAACTGAAAAATGAAACAGGGCGCATCCCTTCACCCGATTTTTTTATAATATCGAGGCGTAATTTTTCTATTTCAACTAAGGGGATGGAATTAATATTAACCGGTTTATTGTTTCTGGTAATTATCCAATTCATTTTTTATTCTCCTAAAGTACCGAAGCTGCTGCTTCAAAAGCGGCGCGTACCGCATCAGGGAGACATAGCCCGGCGGTGAGGAGCAGCAGCATAAAGATTAACTGGGGGAGCCATTCAAGTATTTTTGATTTACCGCTCCCGGGTGCGGCTGAATCCTCTCCAAAACACATTCTTAAAACATTTTTTGCCATCCCTGCCATAATTACAGTGAGCAGAATAAAAAATATAAGAGCTGTGCCGTACATACCCTTAGTGAACATTGCCTTAATAATAAGAAATTCACTTATAAAAATAGGGAAGGGGGGGAGTCCGATTATAGCAGCAAATGTAAATATCCATAACCACCCTGTAGCAGCATCACCTTTCAGAAGACCCCGAACCGGCGCTATTTCCGCAGTGCCGTATCTGTGAAGGATATTCCCCGAAGTGAGGAAGAATGATGCTTTTGTCAGGGAGTGTGCTGTAAGGTGAAATACGGCTGCAAAGAGTCCCGCTCCTCCAATACCGACCCCTATTGCAATTATCCCCATATTTTCAATTGAGGAATATGCAAGCATCCTTTTGTAGTTTTTAACTACACCAATATATACCGCTGTTACAAAGAGAGAGAGAAACCCTGCCGCAAGAAGGAGTGTTCTTGCATAATCCCCCATTTCCGCCAGTTCCATTACTTTAACTACTCTTAAGATTCCCAGAAGAGCCGCGTTAAGGAGTGTGCCTGAAAGAATAGCGGAAACAGGTGAGGGGGACTCTGAGTGCGCATCAGGGAGCCATGCGTGAACCGGAGCCAAACCCGCTTTTGTGCCGAACCCGGCCAGTATGAATGGGAAAGAGAGCTTAAGCCAGAAGGGATCGATCTTTTCCGCCTTTTGAGCCAGCTCATCAAAGTAAAGTGAGTCAAATCCGCCCAGTCCCATGGATAGGAGCGTTATACCCACAAAAGCAATGGCAATCCCAACTGAACATATAAAAAGGTATTTCCATGTAGCTTCAATTGCTGTTGGAGTGCGATGGTAGTATATAAGATATGCGCTTGAAAGGGTAGTTGCTTCAATAAATACCCAGAGCATGGCAAGATGGGAGCTTAAAATTACCCCTGCCACAGACGCGGTGAAAAGAAGAATGTTTATAGTATAGAATGACTGCCTCTTTACTGAACTTCTGTCATGCTTCATGTAACTGAAATTATAAATGGAAACCCCTGAAAAAAGAAGAGCCAGGATAATCAGAAATATTATGCTGAGATTATCTGTTTTAAAGTATGAGGTAAATGATCCCGGCTCAAGGTAAAGATTTACCGATGAAAAGAGCAGAAGCAGTGAATAAATAAAGAGAGATACAGCATTAAAATTTTTTTTATTCAGCAGGTAAACTGCTGCTGCAAGTATAAGAGGCGTAAAAAGTATAATCTCTATCATAACTTCAGTCCTTTAGTTTTGTAAGGGTTCCAATATGCACCCCTGCAAAGGCGTCCTGTATTTTATTAACAAGGAATCCTAAGAGATAAACAGCTATAAAAATATCGAGTAGCACACCAATTGCAACAATAAAGGGCATCTCCTTTGCAATAGCCAGTGTGAGAAGGAATATTCCGTTTTCCATTGCCATGAAGCCCATGATGTGGGTAATAATTTTTTTCCTGGTAATAATAATAAAAAGCCCGGTTACTATAGTTGAGATTGATACTCCAAAAAAGAAGGGATGAGCGGATATGGCAACATCTGACATGAGCCATGAAATATAAAATCCCCAGGCCAGTATGGAGCTTGTTATTATAAGGGAGAAAAAGAATGGAATATTGGGCTCAATTTCACGCTTAATATCGTTTTTCCTTACCACGTTCATGAGTACCAGTGGAATTAAAACACCCTTCACCGCCAGGGTTTCTGCAGATAGAAAAATCAGGTTTGGAATATTTTCTGTACCATAGTCCAGGAGTATAATGAAAAAGAGAATTACTCCCTGCAGGGCTAAAGTTTTAATGTATGCCTCAACCCTGCTTGTGGCTCCCAGATATAGCATTGTAAGAGAAAAGAGTATAATTAAAAAAGGTATCATCGTAATCCTCCTGAAACATAAAGAACAATAACAGCAGAAATGACCATGGCAATGGAATTCATGTATAATATAAACTGCGGTATGTGGGTCATTCTCAGTCTCGCCAGCAGAGATTCAATTGTTCCTATTAGAGCTGCAATTGTCAGGTGTATACTTATAAATGCAGCAGCCGAAATAAGCGGATGTAAATCTGCGGGAATTATTATATTAGCAATAAGTGATCCAATCAGGACCATTTTAAGGGCTGAAGCGTACATTATAAACGCCAGGTCCGGACCGGAATTATCGAGAACCATCACTTCATGTATCATGGTAAGCTCCAGGTGCGTGTTGGGGTCATCCACCGGAACCCTGCATCCTTCTGCAAGGAGCATAATAAATAATGCAATTGAAGAGAGAACTGTTATTATAATTCTAAGATCGGGACTTACAGATGAAAGGTTCATGATTTCACTGAAAGATGAGGCATTTACAATAAAAGCAAGTGAACCAAGAATAATGAAAAACCCGGGCTCAACAAGCGCTGAAAAGGCAGCCTCCCTGCTTGCACCCATCCCTTCAAAGCTCGACCCCGTATCCATTGCACCGATTATAGTGAAAAATTTCCCTGCTGCAAGCATGTATGCAAAAAGGACAAAATCTATGTCAAATGACATGAATGAAGTTTTCCCAAGCAGCGGCACAAAAAGGGCAGCTGATACAACTGATGCTGCTGTGACTGATGGAGCCATAGCAAATATAAATGAAGTGGTTCTGCTTATTACCGCACCTTTCTTCAGCAGTTTGACAAAATCACGGTAAGGCTGGAAAAGAGAGGGCCCCTGTCTCCCCCCCCAGAATGACTTTGTTCTGTTTATACAACCGGTAAAGAAGAGGGGGAACAATATTATAAAAAGAATATTTGCAATAGTTCCAATCATTTTGATGCCGCCATTATCCAGATAGTAGTAAGGATCAGAAATATGAGCCCGTATAGAATGTAATGCTGTGTATTGCCGTTCTGTATCCATCTGAAGAGGTTAAGAAATTTTTCAATTACTTTGATTGCAGGATTAATAATCCAGGCTTCAAAGATATCTTCAGTTGATGATTTGTAAGATGCATATCCGGGGAATAACCCTTCCGGTTCTCTTATCTTTTCCTTTACGTTGATTAGGGGTTTAACCAGTTTCAGGAATGGGGATGTGAATGAAGAGGATGAGTACTGCATTCTTGAATTCCCTCTCTGGTAACCGCAATCCCAGGTTTTGAATTGTGATACATTCTTATTCCTGAGCAGAAGAAAACGTAATAAAATAAAACCTGCAGATGTAACTGTAAAAATTAATATTCCTGTAGTAAGACTCCCCAGTGTATTAAAAATAAAGACCGGTTCAGTAAGAGGATCTGCTCCATGGAAAATACCGACAGCAGCCAGAATTATCTTAAAAGCATAAACCGGTGCAAGCCCGATTGCGGCAATTAAAACACACTGGAATATCATCGCCCCTTTCATTGCTGCTGTTACTTCAGTAACAGGTGAATGGAAGGTGCTGCGGGGATTTCCCAGAAAAACAATACTGAAAAGATTTGTAAAACAGATAAGTGACATTGCGCCTATAAATGCTAGCCCCGCTAAAGAGACAATCATTGCCACAATAAGGGGGACTGTCCCACCCTGAATCCCCTGTATCATGCTCCAGTAAATAAAAAATTCTCCGATGAAACCGTTAAATGGAGGGAGCCCCGATATTGCAAGGGCGCCGAATAGGAAAAAAACTGCAGAAAATTTCATAGACTTAATGAGTCCCCCCATTTTTTCTATGTTGAGAATATGGGTTGCTTTGTATACTCCCCCGGCGGCAAAAAAGAGGAGCGATTTAAATATTGAATGATTAACAACATGGAAGAGCGCGCCGGAAAAACCGAGTATAGTTAAAGATTCAATATTGTATGCAAGTCCAAGGAGGCCTGCTCCGATTCCAATCCCAATAATACCTATGTTTTCAATACTGCTGTATGCCAGAATCTTCTTTAAATTTTTCTGCGCCAGCGCGTTTGCAATACCGAAAATTCCGGTAAATAGAGATATCAATAAGATAAAATAAGCCATAAAAAATGTCGGTTCAGGGATTAGTGTAATAATTCTTAAAATCCCGTATATGCCGGTTTTTATCATTACTCCTGACATCAAACCGGAAATATGGCTCGGTGCAGCAGGGTGGGCCCTTGGAAGCCAGGTATGAAAAGGGACAAATCCCGCCTTTGTTCCGAATCCAGCAAAAAAAATAATAAATAGAATATTTGTCAGCTCATTATGTTCTGTGAAGACGGCCTTAAAGGAGTTGAAGTCCTGACTCCCCGAATTTATGGAGAGGATAGTAAATCCGCTTATTAAAAAGATAACACCTACATGCATTGCAACAAGGTAATTAATCCCTGCTTTAAAGGTTTCCTCTTTTTCATTGTTAAATACAAGGAGGAAAAAAGATGAGAGGGACATGATTTCCCAGATAATCAGAAATGCCAGAACGTTCTGAACTGCCACAACAAGAAGCATGGATGATACCATGACAGGTAGAAAAAAGAAATGGGCTGCAAAGGTTTTTCCTTTATCCCTGTATTCTTTCATGTAGCCGATTGAGTAAAGGGAGGAAGTAAAGCTCATAATAGCAATAAAGAGGGTAAAAAATGCTGAAAGCATATCAACAGTAATGCGCACAGCTCCTATCGGCTCTGACAGGTTGAGGATAAATGTGGCCGGTTCACCGCTCATAAGGACATTAAATGCAAAAACCGATATTGATGCGGCACCTGCACCGATACATAATGAAGTAACAGCTCCTTTCATTTTATCCGGGAAGAGCAGTGAAATGAAGCTGCCGGATAAAATGACGAAGATTCCGGGTAAATATAAACTGGTCATTTATTTCTTCTCCCATTCCATTTCTATATCATTGATACGGCGCAGGATTAGTCCCTGGTCAGACCTGCTTTTCAGCAACTCTACAAAATCTTTTCTCTGGCAGAGATGAGATATTTTGGATAATATTTCCAGATGTCTTTTGGGGCTGGAGGATATTATTACAAAGAGGGTGTGTACAGGCTCTTTATCCAGAGCATTGAAATCCACAGGATTACTGAGAAAACAGATTGATACTGTTTCACAATCTGCATCCGCAATTACTGGATTACGCGAGTGGGGGAGTGCAATGCCGCGTCCCACAGCTGTGCTCATCATCTTTTCCCGTTCAATCAGTGATGTAAGAATCTCTTTTCGTTCCAGGTCCCCCTTGAGTGGTATCCTGGATACAGCTGTTTCGATTACACTGCATATGTTTTTTCCTGTAATTTCGTAATGAATCCCGCCATCCCTGATGAGATCGCCTATTATTACAGGCCTGGAAGTAAGTTTCAGGTCGAGGATTTTATCAGAGACTTCTATCTTATTCAGCAGAATCCATTCATGAATTTCTGATTTATTGAAGTAGTACTGGTTTTTAACCTTGTAGGCAGGTATTTTCCCTGAATCTATCCACTTCTTCACGGTATTTTCCGGAACTTGAATGAGTTCCACAATATCTTTAATTTTTAAATCCATATCTGATCCTTCGCTTTAGTAATAATATTGCAGGTCTGATTTGTATTATCAGGGTGTAAAAACTGAAACTGTTTTAAAGAGACTGGATTGAATAAAAGGTGCATAACTTTTTCCGGATACGGCCGTTCTATGCAAATAATCTGTTTCAGCTTTTCGATGTAGTGGTGAGATTATATAATCTGAGGTATTTCCGGGAGACAATACTATGTCGATGAGATCTTTTCGGGGTCCATTTTGAGGATCAGGCTTTTGAGTTTTAATACTGTGAGTTCCCGTAAAATTAGCTCTTAAATTCCCCGGATTGCGGGAATTTTTCCCCATAATTTATAAAATTTTCTTATCACCCCGCACATCTTCTATTATAGCACGATTTGATATGTTGAGTGAAAAGTACTTAGTGTCATGTAAATAGGGACATCATATGGATCAAGTGTTTTTTTTAAAAATATTATTTGTTTCCATCTGATGTATCAGCAGAGAAATCAAAGAATCATTCCAAAAATCGGGAAAGAGTATTGAATAGTGCTCTATAATACATAGTAGAAAATTATATTAATTTTTCCGAATAGAGGTCCTGTAAAAAGATAGTAATTTAATCGCAAAATGTTTTTTTGTGTTGAAAAAAATATAATATTTATAATCAATGAACAATGTGTGTTGTATTGTTTAGTAACTCAAATTGTTGAGTTAAAACTGAACAAAAAAAATAAATAAATAATATAGAAAATAAATCAAAACAATTGCGTATACTTGCTGCTCTGCGGGATGAAACAGCAGATTAATGTCTGTCCGCAGGGCGGGAACAGTTCTATATAAATATAAAGAAAGGAGCTTCTTATGGACAAAATCCAACTCACGATTGATGGGGTGGAGGTATCCGGGAGAAAAGGTCAGACTATACTTGAAATTGCAAGAGAGAACGGCTTTGATATTCCATACCTCTGTTATCATCCTAAGATCAGTAAGACAGGTGCCTGCAGAATCTGTATTGTGCGGGTAAATGATGTAATGGTAAAGGCTTCCTGTACAGAACCAGCTGTAGAAGGGGCAAAAATTGTTACGGAAGACGAAGAAATCTATAACCTGAGGAAGGGGATTCTTGAAATGCTCCTTGCTGAAGGTGATCACAATTGTCTCTATTGTGAAGCAAACGGAAATTGCGAACTTCAAACCCTCTGCTTCAGATATGAAGTGGAAAATCCTGCATACAATTTTCCGAAAAATGTAAGACAGGTAGATGTTACCTCAAGCGAGGGTTTAAGAAGGAACGAAAACAGATGTATCCTCTGCGGAAGATGCGTTAAAGCATGTTCAGAAATTCAGCTTTATAATGTATGGAATTTTGACGGCAGAGGCTCACACGCTGCACTTACATCTGACATGTTTGAAAAAATCGGAGATTCAACATGTGTTCAGTGCGGAACCTGTGTTCAGCTCTGCCCAACAGGCGCTCTTTCTTTTCAGACTGTTCACGGAAGAGGACCTGAGTGGGAACTTAAAAAAGAATCCAATATATGTATTTATTGCGGTGTTGGATGTAAAATTGATTTCTATACCAATAAAAAGGGTGAGCTTGTAAAGGCGCTTGGAAATGAAAGCGGGCCCAATGAAGGTCATCTTTGTGTTAAGGGACGTTTCGGTTTTGATTTTGTTCAGAGCGACAAGCGTCTTACAAAACCGCTTGTAAAGAAGAACGGCAAGCTTGAAGAAGTTGAGTGGCAGGAAGCTCTTGATTATGTTGCAAAGAGACTTTCCGATATCAAAGCTTCAGACGGGCCCGATTCAATTATGGCTTTCTCTTCTGCCAAGTGTTCAAATGAAGAGAACTATTTAATGCAGAAATTTATGAGGGCGGTTATCGGAACCAACAATGTCGATCACTGCGCCCGGCTCTGACACAGCTCTACTGTCGCCGGTCTGGCGGCCACACTTGGTTCAGGTGCAATGACAAACTCTCTCAGAGAGATTCCTCTGACAGAATCTTTTCTTGTAATCGGTTCCAATACCACAGATAATCATCCTGTAATAGGATCAATGATAAAAAAAGCAGTAATCAATAACGGCAAAAAGCTTGTAGTTGTTGACCCACGTAAAATTGATCTTGCAAAATATGCTGACGTATTTCTGCAGATTAAGCCGGGAACAAACATTGCCATCCTTAACGGATTTGCCCATGTATTGATCAAGGAAAACCTCTACGATAAGGAGTATGTTGCTTCAAGATGTGAAGGCTTCGATGAAATGGCCAAAACCCTTGAAAAATACACCCCTGAATATGTGGCGGAAATATGCGGACTCGACAATCCTTCAGATATAGTTAAGGCTGCCCGTATTTTCGCTGAAAGTAAGCCTATGGCTCTGTATTACTGTATGGGTGTTACTCAGTTTAAATCGGGTGTAAATGGGGTTAAATGCTGCGCAAATCTCCAGATGCTTCTTGGAAACATAGGTGTACCTGGCGGCGGTGTTAATCCCCTTAGAGGACAGAACAATGTTCAGGGTGCATGTGACATGGGCGCACTCAATGCTGTTTATCCTGCATACCAGCCTGTTGCCAGTGAAGAGAATCAGAAAAAATTCAAGGAAGCCTGGAAAACCGGTGTTGAACTTTCAGTTAAGCCAGGTTTAACTATAGTGGAATCTCTTAATGCTGCTATTGACGGGAAACTGAAAGCACTTTATGTTTTTGGAGAGAATCCTGTAATGTCAGATCCTGACCAGGCTCATGTTATTCATGCCCTTGAGTCTCTGGAACTGCTTGTTGTCCAGGATATCGTTCTTACAGAAACAGCTCAGTATGCTGACGTGGTATTCCCCGGACGTGCTTTCCTGGAAAAGGATGGTACAGTGAGCAATACTGAAAGGCGTGTTCAGATGATGCATCAGGTTGTTAAGCCGGTTGGCGACAGTCAGGATGACTGGTGGATACTGATGCAGCTTGCAAACAGAATGGGCGCTTCATGGGATTACTCCTGTGCAGAGGATATTTTCGAGGAGATTAGAAAAGTTACCCCTTCTTATGCGGGTATTACATATGAAAGAATTGAGAATGAGCTTCTACAGTGGCCATGTCCAACAGAAGGACATCCTGGAACGCAGTTCCTTCACAAGGATAAATTCTCAAGAGGACTTGGCCTTATGAGCGCTGTTGAGTTTACCCCTCCAGCGGAAGATGTTGATCCTGAATATCCTGTTATTCTTACCACAGGCCGTATTCTCGAACATTTTCATACTGGTACAATGAGCCGTAATTCAAAAATCTTAACAGATATAACGAATGAGGCCTTTGTGGAAATTCATCCCGTTGATGCGAGTAATTACAATATTTCAGATGGTGAAATTGTGTCTGTTTCAAGCAGACGGGGCAGCATAAGGCTTAAGGCGAAGATCAGCAGCATGCCTAAACCTAATGTCGTTTTTATACCCTTCCATTTTGCAGAAGCAGCTGTTAATAAGCTGACTATTGATGCTCTTGATCCTACATGTAAGATCCCTGAGTTCAAAGTTTGTGCCTGTAAAATTGAGAAGATAAACGCGTAAGGGGGTGGATGATGAAAGCTGAAACAATTGCAACGACAATTAATAAGTACGGAAATGACAGGGAACACCTTATGCTTATACTAAGGGACCTGGAGAACCAGTCCGGCAAAAATGTGCTGGAAGTAGAAACACTTAATGATGTAGCAGAGCAGATGAATATTCCCAGAAGTGCTGTTGCCGGTTTTATAGGGTTTTACACAATGTTTAAAAAAGACCCCAGGGCAAAGTATATAATCCGGGTATGTAAGTCAGGCCCATGCCATGTTATGGGATCATCAACGATTTTTAAGGAAGTACAGAATATACTTGGAATCGGAATAGGTGAATCCACACCGGATGGAGTATTCTATCTTGAGCAGTGCGAGTGCCTCGGAGTATGTTCAGTTGCGCCTGCAATGATGGTAAACTATGATATTCATGGAAACCTGGACGGCGGGAAACTGAAACAGATATTCGATAATTACAAAAAGAAGGAGCCCGTAGTCGGTGAGGAGTGCGGCCCTGAAGTTGAAGGGAAGAAGTGTATAATCGACTCCAAACAGGAAAAGAGGCTTCTTGCTGATATAGGTAAAGTTAATCCCCTTGAAGTTGATTCTTATGTCCAGAACGGCGGCTATGAAGCGCTTAAAAAAGCGGTGAAAATGGATCGTGCTGACATAATTGATCAGGTTAAAGATTCAGGGCTTAGAGGGAGAGGGGGAGCTGGCTTCCCTGCAGGTATGAAGTGGTCTTTTGTTACAAAGGGTGACATGCAGAAGTATGTTGTATGTAATGCTGATGAAGGGGAGCCTGGAACATTCAAAGACCGTATACTTATGGAAGAGAATCCCCAGCTTCTCCTTGAAGGTATGGCTATTTGCGGTCACGCTATTGACGCAAGCATAGGTTATATCTATGTGCGCGGTGAATTCAGAAGATCAATTGAAAGACTTCAGAGAGCAATAGACCAGGCAAGGGCTAAAGGTCTTCTCGGCAAAAACCTCTTCGGATCAAACTTCAGCTTTGATATATTTATCAAAGAGGGGGGCGGAGCATATGTTTGCGGTGAGGAGACATCTCTTATCAACTCCATGGAAGGTAAGAGGGGATATCCCAGGTTTAAGCCCCCATTTCCGGGCGGGGCAGGCTATATGGATAAACCCACTAACGTAAACAATGTTGAAACACTCATGTCTGTGCCGCTCATAATAGAGAAGGGCGCTGACTGGTATAAGTCTGTAGGAATGCAGGGATGTTCCGGAACAAAGCTTTACTGTCTTTCCGGTAAAATGAATAAGACAGGCCTTGCCGAACTTCCAATGGGAACAACAATGCGTGAGATTATTGAAACACATGGCGGCGGAATGAAGAGCGGCAGTAAATTCAAGTTCGCTCAGGTGGGCGGAAGCGCAGGCGGTATTCTGGGAGAGGATTTAATGGATCTCCCCCTTGATATTGACCAGACTATGAAAAAGGGTGTAACCCTCGGTTCAGGTGTGGTTCTTGTTGCTGATCAGAATACATGCGCTGTTGATTTTCTGCTGCAGATACTAAGTTTCTTTGAGCATGAGTCTTGCGGTCAGTGTGTTCCCTGTCGTGTCGGTACAGCACAGCTTCATGCTCTTGTTAAGAAGTTTGCACAGAGAAAAGCTGATGTTGAGGATATTGACACAATGATTAAAAAAGCGGAGATTATGCAGAAAGCTTCACTCTGTGCTCTTGGCCAGTCTCCCATAATGCCTATAGTAACAACACTTAAGTATTTTAGAGATGAATTTGTTAAACACTGCGACAGCAGCTATAAATGTGATGCCTGTGATGAGTCTTTAAAGACTTATTATGCAGCAAAAGGGCATTGATTCCTGATTAAGTAAACTATATGTCTTATGCAGCGGACACTATTTCTCCGGCATCGCTCAGCTGGGGAAATAGTGTTTCGCTGCTGAGGCAGAATAGTTTCATTTCTGCAAATAGTTATATCATCCTTCTATTCACATATTAAACAATTTCCGGAAAATATGACATAAAAGCTGACATGTAAAGTTAATCCGAAAGTTCTGCTTTTCCTTACTTTAAGTGTAAAAAAATATAACAATTTCTTCGTTTTCTCATAGGTATGCTTTTTTATGCCTATCGAATATTGCAATTCCGTTATATTTTAGATTAAATGTATAAAATATATCCATTGAATATAAAATTCACTTGAAATATATTGCTTTACAAATATAGTAAGGTTGTAATTGTATATTTTTTTTACAGGTTTTTAAGCTGATCCGGTTATAGAATAATAAATAATGGTGCAATAGAATGATTACTCCACATACCTCATTCCCATGGAAAACATTTATTGTCAGGGTTGTAGTTCCCACTGTACTTACAATTATACTTTTTATTTCCGCATTTTTCTTTGTCATCATACCCTCTGTAAGGGAGAGCGGTATGGACCGTAAAAGAGAAATGATCCGTGAATTAACTACATCTGCCTGGAACATACTGGCTAAACTGCACAATGATGAGGGGATGGGTATCATTACAAGGACTAAAGCTCAGAGCATGGCTATAGAGCAAATAAAAAATCTTCACTACGGGCAGTATTTGAAGGATTATTTCTGGATTAATGACATGACCCCTAAAATGATAATACACCCATACAGGGATGATCTTATCGGTCAGGATCTCAGCGAATATGAGGATCCTGACGGTAAAAAAGTATTCATGAAAATAGTGAGTGTTGTTGCTCAACGCGGCTCCGGGTTTGTAAGCTACAAGTGGCAGGCCAATGATAACCCGTCGGTTATTATACCGAAAATTTCATATGTAAAAGGTTTTAAACCATGGGGGTGGGTAATTGGTACCGGAGTTTATATTGATGATGTTAATGCGGAAATTGATCTTGTTGTCCAGAATATTATCGCTGTATCTATAGTAATATGTATGGTCAATATTCTTCTTTTTGTTAATATTATACGGGTCAGCTATGTAACTCATAAAAAGCAGAGGGCTGCAGAGCTTGAGTTGAAAAAAACCAAATCATCACTGGCCCTTTCCGAAAAGATGGCATCACTGGGGAGGCTTTCTGCAATGGTTGCTCATGAAATCAATAACCCCCTTTCCGGTATCCTTTCATATGCCAGGCTTTCCGCCAAATATCTGGAAAAGGAACCGCTGGAGCGGGCAGCTGTTGAATCTGTTATCGGTAACCTTGAAGTAATATCGAGTGAAACAAAAAGATGCGGGGAGATTGTAAAAAATCTTCTTCATTTTGCAAAACAGTCAATGGGTGACCTTAAGGAAGTGCATGTGAGTGAAATTGTTTCATTAAGTGCGAAGGTTATTGATCATAGCGCAAAAATGAAAAATATTGAGCTGATAACAGATTTCGGAGCAGGTGACGATTTCATATTCTGTGATCCCGGCTCTATACAGCAGATTCTGGTATCATTAATTGTCAATTCAATTGAATCATCATCTCAGGGGAAAACAATCAGATTAAAAACCGACTACAGCAGTACAGAGTCGATTGCAATACATGTAATAGACCAGGGGCATGGAATTCATGAGAAGGATCTCCCCTTTATCTTTGACCCGTTTTTTTCCACTAAGGATTCAAACAGCAGTCTTGGGCTTGGTTTGTCAGCTGTTTACGGGATTGTGCAGAGTCATGGCGGGAGTATTCACGTAGAATCTGATGTGGGCCGTGGTACAGAGTTTATTATAACATTGCCGCGGGTATGCCATTGCAAAGATTAATAATAATCATGAGGAGTAATAATACATGAAACCTTCAGATATATCCATACTTATTGTTGATGATGAGGCGTCAATCCGTGACGCCCTTACTAAATGGTTTGAACTTGATGGATACAGGGTAAGTTCTGCTGAAGACGCTAATAGCGCCTTGCTGAAGCTTCAGGAAGGGCCATGGGACATTGTGATGCTGGATATAAAGATGCCCGGTATTGATGGACTTGAGCTGCAGCGGAGAATAAAGAAGATAGATCCGACAATCATAACTATTATGATTACAGCATTTGCTTCAGTAGATACGAGTATACTGGCTCTTAAAGAGGGTGCATTTGACTATATAGTAAAGCCTGTTGATCCTGATGAGATGACTCATCTTGTAAGAAACGCCGTAGAGCAGAGAAGGCTTCATTATGAAAATCTTCAGCTGAGACAGCATATTGAGGGGATATCATTTTCCGATGAAATAATCGGGGAGAGCCCTGCAATAAAAAGGGTCATGGAAAAGGTTATTGAAGTTGCTCAGACAGATTCAACGGTTATAATAAAAGGTGAGAGCGGTACAGGTAAGGAGCTGGTAGCCAGAGCAATTCACAGCAACAGTAATAGAAGATATTTCCCTATAATAACTATCAATTGCGGCGCATATTCAGATGGATTGCTTGAAAGCGAACTCTTCGGCCACGAAAAGGGGGCATTCCCCGGAGCGCTTTACAGGCGGCAGGGACGGCTTGAAATGGCGGATAAGGGGACTCTCTTTCTTGATGAAATCGGCAATATAAGTGAAAAGATGCAGGCTGACATACTCCGTGTAATAGAGACCAGGCAGTTTAACCGTCTTGGAGGGGATAGGGAGATAGATGTTGATTTTCGGATTATATGCTCTACAACCCAGGATCTGGAGCGGGCTGTTCAGGAGGGTACATTCAGGGAGGATCTTTACTACCGTCTGAATGTGGTAACCATAACAATACCGCCCCTTAGAGAGAGAAAGCTTGATATCCCCTCTATTGCCCGTTTTTTTATAAAAACATATGCACAGTCAATGAATAAGAATGTTATAGATATAACAAATGATACCCTGGATATGCTTGTTGAGTACAGCTGGCCCGGGAATGTGAGGGAGCTGCGCAATGTTATAGAACGGGCAATGGTTGTAACAAAGGGTAATCTTATAGAACTGAATGATCTGTCATTCTTTTTCCCCTCTGCTGAGTCTGATCCCGGAGAGAATATACCATCTCTTGAGGATGTGGAGAAAGAGCATATACAGAAAGTCCTGGAATTGACAAACGGAAACATTGCCCAGGCATCATTAATACTTAAAGTGAGCAGATTAACTATGTACAATAAAATTGAAAAGTATCAGTTAAAAAAAAGCAAGAATAATAATTAGCCCTGCCTATGGCCTATATTTATATTCTCCCGGTAGAAACCGATCCTGAGCCATGGATTGCAGAGCTTGAAAAGAGTATACGTAAAACATTCGGGTATTCTTCAAAGATGTTAAAGCCGGGTATATCTCTGGAAAAAGCTTTTGATCTTAAAAGGTCTCAGTATAATTCATCACAAATACTGCTTCAGGTTATTTCTCAGTCTTTGCCGGATGCTGCTAAAATGCTCTGTATAGTTGATGTTGATCTATTTATACCAATATTAACATTTGTTTTCGGTGAAGCCCAGCTAAGGGGGATCGGTTCTGTTGTGTCCCTTCACCGCCTTAACGGCAAATTCTATGGTCTCCCCTGTAACGGGGAGCTCTTAACCCGCAGACTAATAAAAGAGGCAATACATGAATTAGGTCATAATTTCGGTCTTGTTCATTGCAGTAACCCGGTATGTGTTATGAGGTCTTCAACATATGTGGAGGATATTGATCAGAAATCTGAAGAGATGTGCAGCAGGTGTGCTGAAGAGCTGCGTTCAATCCAGGTCAGTCTGATGAGGATATAACTTCAATAATTTTGTAGTATTGTTCTGGTGTCATCATATCTGAGGTATTCAGCGCAAATTCCCCGCCGTCATGCATGGTAGGTCCAATTTCACTTTCATTTACGCTGTAAGCAGCATGTATCGCCTCACTTACATTTTTTTCCATAGTTTTATGCCATTCAATGGCTCTGGTGCCGGAATATAAGGTTCTCAGATCCATTTCCAGATTCTGTGGTTTGATAGAAATAAGCCACCCCTTGTCCTGCGGATTCTCTTTTAATAGGGATGGACTGCCGGCAATTTGCGGATTAATTGAAATAATTGTGCCGCTTACAGGGGAAATTACGGGAACAATATGTTTTTCCTGTATTATGTGTGCGAAAAACTGATCACGAATAACAGGTTCCCCCAGTTTCGGGAGAATAACTGTTTTGATGTCGTAAATCAGTCTTGAAAGAATTACGTTTATCCCTATTATTACTTCATTGGGGTTGATAACTTTAACCCAGCAGTGATTTTTGTGATAAAAACAGGCGCTGTCTATACGTGAAGAGGCGGAGGATTCGATAAGTGCAAGATCAGCTGTAAGTGCAGCGTCAACCCCGGGGCGTCGTATCATGGCTGCGGATTCATTCCGCATTACCCGGTCAAACATACATTCTTCACATCTGTAATCACGGGGGCAGAGTTTGTAGGATATGAGGCCGGAAGTCATCCAGACACATCTGTTCTCTTTTCCCGGAGTATCTGTATGCTCTTCTATTTTCATCCTTTTCGCTCTGAAGATTTTTTTATCCCCCTCCTTCAAGTGGAGGGGGAATGTTGTTCAATATTACACCCGTAATTCCTGATTGGATTCCGGATCTAATCAGGAATATCTATTTTTTCTTATCATCTTTCTCTATTTTTTCACCACCATCAGCCATTGTTAAACCAAGGCCGGGCTGGAGAATTGCGCCTTCAGGTGCTTCAGATTTTCTTTCAATAAGGGTTAATGTGAGCATTCCGCTTATGCTGAGCAATATTGCCGCAAGAATGAAAGATGAACCCATGCTCCCTGTTGCTGCAGTCGTCATTTGTGCAACCTTGCTTAAAACGAATCCTCCCACACCCCATGAAGTGAATAGAATACCGTAGTTTACGCCGTATCCTTTAGTTCCCCAGAGTTCCTTGGCGATTGTAGGGAAAAGGGCAAGGTTAGCCCCATAATTGAAACCGATAAAAGTTGCAAGGAGAACTATTGCTACAGCCGGTGTATTTCCGCTTATCAGAGGAATTGATACAAGCATCAGTACAGCCTGAAATGCGTGTACTGCAAAAATAGTCTGGTTTCTTCCGAATTTATCTGAAAGGATACCGGTAATTACACGTCCGCCTGCATTACCAATTGCCATAATCGCAACAGCTATAAATGCAAGTTCCCCCATGCTTTTCTTTGCAATACCAGCTACGCTTGATATAACCATAAGGCCCGCGCCTGCACCGACAAAGTAGATTATCCAGAGTTTCCAGAAGGTCATTGTTTTTATCATATCTTTCCAGTGTACTTCGTTGAGAGATACTTTTTTGCCGATTGCTGATGCTTTTGTTTCTACTGGCACATAACCTGCAGGGGGATTTTTGAGAAGGAGAGAAAGACCGCAAACAACACCAACAAAGGAGATCCCGAAAATTAGCATGGAATTCTGAACTCCGTATGATCCTATAAGGTATTCAGAAAGGGGTGCTATGTAAACAGGTGCAAGCCCGAAACCTGCAACTATGAGACCTGCTATAAGACCGGTTTTAGAAGCAGGGAACCATTTTAGTCCCGGAGGTGTAGCTGCAGCATAACCGAAGCCGATTCCTGAACCTGCAAGAACACCGAAGCCCAGCACCCAGGCTGCGTAGCTTGTTGTCTGAGAAATAAGAATAAGTCCTGATCCTACAAGAAGTCCCCCTATGAATGCAGTTAAACGGGGCCCGAATTTATCATGGCATCTGCCCGCAAGAATCATTGAAAAAGCAAATGTAAGACACGCCACTGAATAGGGGTCATTCAGTGATGCCGGATTCCATGTAAATGCACCGTCGCCGCCTGTCTTGATTGATGCTTCAATTGAAGCCTTAAAAATACTCCATGCGTATAAAATCCCCAGCGCAAGGTTGATTCCAACTCCTGCGAAAGTTACTGTCCAGCCTTTGTTTTTAATTGCTCCTGACATTACATCCTCCTGTTTTTGATGCTTTTTTAAAAAAAACAAGCATTAGTTTGAAATTTTTTTATGTTTAATAATTATACAGTGCTTTAATTGGCGTCTTGACTGATACGAGCAATAAACATTGGAGTGTAAGATTTGTCAACATAAATTTCTTAAAAAAAAGAGAAGTGTTAATAATATATACATTAATTTTAAAAAAATTTTTACTCTTTCTTCACTCAGTGCTTTTTATATATAGTTTTTGTACACTTTATGTCTTGACATTTGGGTATATTAAATTAAGAAAATAAAAAATTAACATAATCTTGAGGAGGAAATCTATGGGCGGACACGGACCATCAACTGACTGGGGAGTGGATCACGCGTCTGATTACAAAGCTAAACTTGGTGTATATATGTTTCTTGTTTATGTAGTTATATATGCCGGTTTTATTTTAATCAACGTGCTTACTCCCAAATTAATGGGGGTTATTATTTTTGCCGGGTTGAATCTGGCTATAATTTACGGCTTTGGACTTATAGTATTAGCGATAGTTATGGGATTGATCTATAACTATTTTTGTACAAAAAAAGAAGATGAATTAAATAAAGAGGGGGCCGGAAAATGATTTATACACCTTCACCATTAGCAATCGGTATTTTTGCGGCCTTTGTATTGGCTGTACTTGGTCTTTCATCATTTTTTGCGAAAAAGACCACTTCTGCGCAGGGCTATTATGCGGCAGGCGGCACCATACACTGGGGTGTAAATGGAATCGCATTTGCCGGTGACTATCTGTCAGCAGCATCTTTCCTTGGTATATGCGGAATGATCGCATTTGACGGTTACGACGGATTTCTTTATTCAATCGGTTATCTTGCCGGATGGGTTGTGGCTCTTTTTCTTGTTGCTGAGCCGCTTAAGAGATATGGAAAGTATACTTTTACCGATGCGCTTAATTATAAGTACAATTCAAAAGGGATTGAACTAGCTGCCGGTATCAGTACTCTGATTGTATCTCTCTGCTATCTTATACCGCAGATGGTTGGCGCAGGGGCGCTTGTTAAGCCGCTTTTAGGCCTTGAGCATCATTGGGGTGTTATTATTGTGGGATGTATAGTAATATATATAGTGGCTACAGCTGGTATGACATCTACAACATATGTTCAGTTTATAAAAGGCGGTCTTCTGATAATATTTTCAACAATTTTATCTGCAGCAATATTTGTAAATGGTATTAACAAAAAACCTTACGATAACTTCAGAGAGCTTCAGACAATTTCTGCAACTCTTTCTGCTGGAAAGGTATCCTCGATAGGGAGTTCCGACTATACGCTTGCGGGAGAGGTGGACTCGGGTGATAAAAAATATGTTAAACTCCAGAGAGACGGGATCTTCACATGGTGGAGTACAATTCTGGTTGAAGGGGAGACTCAGCTGAAGGAAGCCCTTTTTATTACAACCACAGAAGATGGAAGGGAGTTGTACAATGGAGCTCCTAAGGAGGAGCAGAGATTCTTTCAGGTTGGAAACGCAAGCAAAATTGTAGTTGATGGTCAGGAGGTTGACAAAACCGGTTCTATTGGCCCATTCAAATTTCTATCTACTATTAAACAGAGTGAGATTATAAGATTTACCAAAACTCTTTTCATTGACGGCAAGGACAAGGTTGTTCTCTGGTACCAGACCCCGACTTCAGGTATAGATATTATGCGACCGGGCCTTAAGTTTAAAGTTGATGAAGGGGCAACATTCTTGTCAAAGCTGAACTTTGTTTCTCTCATGCTTGCACTTTTTATGGGAACTTCAGCTCTTCCTCATGTTCTCATAAGGTATTACACTGTACCAAGCTCGAAAGACGCGCGTAAGTCAACAATTGTTGCTATCAGCTCTATCGGTTTTTTCTACATACTTACAGTATTTATGGGTCTTGGCGCCATGGTAACAGGTGTTATAGATCTTCAGAGCAGTAATATGTCAGCACCTCTTCTTGCTAAATATTTCGGGGTAGTACTCTTCTCATGTATATCAGCTATCGCCTTTGCAACAGTACTCGGTACTGTATCGGGCCTGATAGTTGCATCATCAGGCGCGGTTGCCCACGACCTTTTAACCAACTATTTCGGTGTTAAACTCACTGATAAGGGGCAGGTCAGGGCTGGTAAAATTTCAGCTGTATGTGTGGGACTTTTTGCCATATTTCTCGGTATAATCTTTAAGGGTATAAATGTATCCTTTCTGGTTGGTCTTGCCTTTGCTGTTGCTGCTGCAGCTAACCTTCCGGCAATCCTCATGATGCTTTTCTGGAAAAAAACTACAGCCCAGGGTATAATTTCTTCGATTTTTGTGGGTATTGTGGCATCACTTGGTATAATACTCTTTTCTCCAAGCATATACCTGGATCTGTATAAAACAACAGCAACTGCTCCAATTCCCCTTGATAATCCGGGAATTATAGCTATCCCGCTCAGTTTTATTACACTTGTTGTTGTTTCACTTCTAACTCAGAAGAAGGGAGCATCAAGCCAGTAGCAAGGATTTAACAAAATGAATCATCTTTAACAAAGACCGCCCTCCGGGGCGGTCTTTTAATAAGCTGTACTTTACTTAAATTGAATCTTTTTTCTTTGCAGCACCAGGTCGTATTATTTTAAGTTTCATGAGAAGCTTTTCAATCATCGATGCTTCATCAAAGTCTATGATATTAGATACCATTGTGTATTTGTAATCCTTATCAAGAAGGCCGAAACCTTTCCATACACCGCTCAAACCTAAATATTCAGTTTCGCCGTCAATATGATAATGCCATTTATGATGATGACCAAAAAACCATTTTTTCGGCTTAAAATGAATTGCAAGTTCGTTACTTCTTGGGAACCCTGTGGAACCGAAATGTTCCATTCCAGGGGTGTTGGGTACTCCTATACCAGTGGGGCAGTCGTGACTGATAATAAGATCAACTTCATTGGCAGGTATTGCCAGGCATTGATTTATCTGCTGGTCTGTAATGACTGCTCCTCTTTCAGTTATCATGGAATCCATATATGCAGCACCGCCAAGGGCAAGAAATCTGTACCCCTCAATTTCATGTACAGTTGCCCTTGGCAGATATGTGAAATAGCTGCTGAATTTTTTAACAAGATTGGGCAGATGCATGAAATCCTCATGATTGCCGTCAATAAAATATAAAGGGCGGAGAAAAGTTTTTTTCTGTTTAATGAAATAGTCTTTCAGCCAGGAATCGAATAGTCCAAAATCGCCAAGGTGTATTACGCTGGTTATTTCATGGCCCAGGACATTTTCAGCATAATTTATCTGCCTGTTGACCATGTCGTAATAACAGTGAGTATCAGATACGATCATAATCATCAGATCCCCCCCAGCTGCCCTGTGAAATCATAGCTTAAGCGTGACTGGAAATTTTTTGTCTGAGCAAATATTTCCTTGAGCAGTTTCTGCTCAATATAACTGAGATTTTTCGGGCGTACATAATTATCAGGATCCTTATCTTTATGAGAGAGGGCTCTTGCCTGGATACGGAGTCTTATCTGCATCAGATATGTGTATGCCTGTTCCATCTCAAGGTGATTCTGCTTTGTGAGTATATTCTTATTTTTCAGTTCCTGCAGCCTTGCAAGAGTATTTGTGGCATGGATTTTATTGTTAAGGGCATAGATGCGGGCAAAGTCGACAATGGGAATCATTGTGCTTTTAATATCAAATGACCCTCTATGCTCTCCATCCGATTCAACAACAAAATTCCCGAAGAGGCCTATTGGTGGTGCCATGGGTAGAATGTTTCTTGCAAGCATCTGGAAAAATCTGGGGTTTTTATCCACGAGTGTATCCAGATGTTCCCGCAGTGTGAGTGAAAATGATTCTTCACCATAACCGTTGCGGAAATCGAAAAATATTTTTGTTCTCAGCAGGTCTTCCGCTGTTGCGTTATGTACCCATTTGCTGAAATACTGCTTCCAGATCGATATGGGCTGACAGTATTCAGGATTCATTGCCATATTGTTTCCATCGCAGAAGGTGTACCCCGCATCATTAAGCCATGTGCATACCTTTGTTCCCAGGTTCAGGAAATATTTGTATGCGTCATCCTCCTGCCCGGGTTCAACATCATCAAAAATAAGTGCATTATCCTGGTCTGTGCGGAGAGTCTGCTCCTCCCTCCCTTCACTGCCGAATACAATAAATGAAAATTTTACAGGGGGCGGCCCAATTTCTTTTATAGCGAATTCGATGAAGCGGGTGAGTATTGTATCACTTATAAGTGTGGTAAGATGATTTATATTCTGCGGATTGGCTCCGCTTTCAATCATGCTTTTGATAATATATGGCTGAGTTTTATTGAACTCAATTATATCATCAGGCTTTAAGGATGTGTTGATTTTTTTCAGGAGAACCGCAGGGGAGTAGTTCTGAATTGCCACTAAATCCTGAATACCCAGCATGCCGGTAATATTTCCGGCTGAATCGGTGATAAAAAGATGGGAAATGCCCTTTTTGATCATAAGGAGCCATGCTTCGAAAATATAGGCCTCAGCAGGTATTGAGATTACAGGAGATGACATTATTTCTGAAACCTTAAAAGAGCTATTTCCCTTATTGGTTGTGAGCGCTTTTCTCAGATCATGATCAGTAATAACACCGGAATCTATGTCCGATGAATCCTGTACAAGGAGCAGGCCTGAATTTTTCTCTTCCATCAATTGAATGGCATCAGCAATAGTGGCTGAGTCACTGCATCTTACAGGATCAGCTCCAGGTATGCTGGAAATCTGCTGATTGAAGAACATCAGTGATGTCTGCATTTCAGAAAGAAGTAATTCGTTTTTTTCATTCCGGTTTAGCAGTTCCGACATATCTTCAATTAAACCATCGAAATAGCTGCGCTTCCCATCCTGTCCCTTGATCCGTATCCCCCATAGTGAGGCATTAAATATTGTTCCATCTTTTTTTCTGAATTTAACAAATTCAAGGCGGAGCCCCTGTTTAAAGGCTTTAGGAGCAAGTTCTTTATAATCATCAGCGTCAGCATAAAGGCTTGTAACCGGAATACTCATAAGTTCTTCTCTGGACTCATAACCCATAAGATTAACAAGCGCGGGGTTGACCTCAAGAAACCGGGGATTTCTTCCTACTGTCATTCGAAAAAATCCCACATTCAGGTTGTTTGCCATTGTTCTGAATTTCTCCTCACTTTCGCCAAGCTCGCTGAATTCCTGTTTCCTGTTGGTAATGTCTGTTACAACTGCCATGAATCCAGGTTTTCCGCCGAGAGATATCTGGGTGGCTGACAGTACAACATCGCGCAGTGAACCCGATTTTGTTTTTATTACAGTCTCGAAACGTTCAGGTACGCCTTCACCTGACATAAGGGATTTAATATATTCAGTATTTGAATTATCCTCTGAATCTTCGAAAATATCTTTTATCTCCATTTTGCGGAGATCATCCATATCGTATTCAATCAGATCAACAACTGGCTGGTTGGCATACATAAAAGTTCCTTCAAGGGCCATGAGCATCCCTTCCCCTGCTGATTCAACAAGGGTACGGTATTTTTCTTCCGATTCCCTGAGAGCGTCCTCAGCAGCCTGCTGCTGTTTCATTGCTCTGAAGCTCTGCGCGGCGATGAAAGCAAGGAGCATGGAGATAATAAGAAGTATAAAAAGAGATATCTGCAGCAGGTTGTTTACAAGAGAATCGATTTCCTGCTCTATATCATCAATATATATTCCCGTGCCTATAATCCATCCCCAGGGCTTGAATCCCTTAATGTATGAGATTTTCGGAACAACAATCTCCTTTTCATCCTGCCACTGCCACATGTATTCCACGTAGCCGTCTCCATACCGGTTAACAATACTTACCATTTCTACAAAAATCTTTTTCCCTTCAGGATCTGTATAGGTGGTCAGGTCTGTTCCGTTCAGGTCTGTTCTGTAGGGGTGAACAACCATTTTAGGGAACATGTCGTTTATCCAGAAATAGTCCTTCATTTCACGGCCGTAGTGAAGATTGGTTATCTGTTCTATAGCTCTTTTCTGAGCTTCTTCACGTGAAAGGATCCCCTTCATTTCATCATTGTGGAAAGAAGCAAGAATTGTCCAGGCGGAGGAGGTTAGCTCACGTATCATCTCCCGCTTCCGGTCCATACTGTTTTTTTCAATGGCAGGAATGATTATTGAAAAAAAAGCAGTGAGAAAAAGCGCCATTGTAATTACTGTAGGGAAAATAAAACGCGCAAGAAATGATAGCACATTAAAGGATTTAACCTTAATTGTCATCGTATTGCCGCCTCTAGAGATAATAATAAAACAGAATAATCATCTAAAACATATATTATTTTTACATAGTGAACAGGATAACAAAAAGGTGAAGAGAGTTTACAAAAAATGATTATCTTTAAAATACTGCAGATTATCATTTTGTCAACCAGATAAAGAGGGGGGAAATCCTCTTTAAAAAGTTTTAATTTTTGAAATTTAGGTTGACTCTTAGTAAAGCAGAAGTATTTTTGATGCGTTATTTGCTGGTTAAGTTTCTAAACTGAAGAAGTGTATAGAGAAGCTAAAGTTGCTCGTGGTGGAGTATTCTGAGGTTTATTTCTATACAGCTAATCTGATTTTCCGGAAAGGGTATAAATATTCTTACGGAGAACGGTCAGTTATGCGGATTTAATCTGCAGAAAACCGTAAGAGGTATATACAGCCTTTTGCGATAGTTGTTTATAAAAAAAAATAAATTAAAAGAAAGGGGTTTTTTTTATGGAAGGAAAAAACAGGTGGTTAATTGCCATCATGGGAACTCTTCTGATGGTAGTTCTGGGCTCTATTTATTCCTGGAGCTTTTTTCAGAAGCCTATTGTTGAGCAGTTTAAATGGTCTAACTCCCAGGTAGCTTGGGTATTCAGTACAAGTATTACTTTTCTTGGCCTTGCAGCAGCATGGGGCGGGATTAATCTTCCCAAATATGGTCCCAGGAAACTGGCTATACTCGGTTCAATTATGTGGGGTCTGTCTTTCGTTATAGGCGGATACGCTTTATCAATTCATAATCTGCCGCTTCTTATAATCGGTATTGGTGTAATAGGCGGTATTGGTCTTGGTCTTGGATATGTAACTCCAGTTGTAACTGCAGCAAAATGGTTCCCTGATAAAAAGGGTTTTGTAACAGGTATGGTTGTTATGGGATTCGGTTTTGGCGCACTTGCAATGTCAAAAATTCTCGCACCTGCAGTTCTCAGTATTACAGATAACAGCCTTGTGGTATCTTTTTACTACATAGGTGTTATTATGCTTGTACTCGGGTTCTGTTCAGCGATTTTTATTGTACCTCCTCCTGCTGACTATGTTCCTGCCGGTTACACACCACCGGCTGCACCGGTTTCAACAGGTAAAACAATTCCAATTACCGCAAAATCAGCTGTAATGTCAGGGAAATTTATTTTAATGTGGCTGGTGTTTTTTATCAATATTATTGCAGGTATTATGCTTATAGGTTTTCAGTCACCAATGATGCAGGATATTTATGCTAAATATGATCCAGGTAAAGATGTTGCTGCTCTTGCTGCAATCGGAGCTACCCTTATAGCGATCACTTCTATTTTCAACGGAGTAGGACGTTTTTTCTGGGGGAGTCTTTCTGATAAAATAGGAAGGGTTCAGGCATTCAGACTGATTCTCTTAACTCAGATAATAGTATTTGGCCTTCTTATGTTTATCAGCAATCCTTACATATTCGGAGCTCTATTCTGTATAGTGTTACTCTGCTACGGCGGCGGTTTTGGAACTATGCCTGCGTTTGTTGGTGATGTTTTCGGGCCTGTTCTTATGCCTGTAGTTTATGGAATAATACTTACTGCATGGTCAGCTGGTGGTATAGTTGGACCACAGATTGCAGCTATAATGAAAGACACATTCCCTGAATCAGCATCTCTATATTCTTTTATTGCTGCTGGCGGACTTCTTATTATAGGTCTCATTATAACATTCTTCCTGAATAATGAGCCGTTAGCGGAAAAAGAAGCATAATTTTTTCTTGCTTATTTATTTGGAAGCTTTATAAAAAAGCAAATATCATTATTTTAATGGTATTTGCTTTTTTTTTGCTGGAAATTGATTGCTCCATATTATATTAGTTAAAAAAATAAAAGATTGAGGTAATAATTATGAGTGATAAAAAACTTGAATATCTGCTTGATATTGCTATAAGAAACGAAGAGGAGGCTTATGATTTTTATATCTCTCTTCATGACCGGGTTGCTGATAAAGAAGCAAAAGATACCCTTGCATTTCTTGCTGAAGAGGAGAAGAAGCATAAGGAAATTCTTGTTAAATACAAAGATGGCGGATTCGGGCCGGATACATTAAAGCTTGATGCAGTTATTGATTATAAAATAGCTGAACATGCTGAAAAGCCTGCACTTGAAAAGGATATTGCCACAAAAGATGTCTATCTTGTTGCAGCTGATAAAGAACTTAATTCCCACAATTTTTATAAGTCTCTTGCTGAAATTGAGCCTGCGGGAGAAGTGAAAGATCTGCTTCTGAAAATGGCAAATGAGGAACTTAAACATAAAGAGAAAGTTGAATATCTTTACAGTAATACAGCCTTCACTCAGACTGAAGGGGGCTGATTCAGCTTTATATAGTGAAACTTTCAAAAGACACAGGTTCATCTCTGTGTCTTTTTATACAACATGGAAAATCCTGGGAATATTTTAAAATGAAAAAGTTTTCAATATTTATGCTTATTTCTTTGATATTCATTATATCGTGTCAGGGTAGTTTTATCTATCATCCGGAAAAGTCACTTCACAGAAATCCGGATCATATAAATCTACCATACGAATCTGTAGATTTTTATGCTGCAGACAGCATATCTCTTCATGGCTGGTATGTTCCGTCTGTAAGGGAGAGGGGGGTTGTGCTTTTCTGCCACGGCAATGGGGGGAATATCTCCCACAGGCTTGATACAATAAGGATTCTTAACAATCTGGGATTTACTGTATTTATTTTTGATTACAGGGGTTACGGAAAAAGCAATGGTACTCCCACAGAAGAGGGTACATATCTTGATGCCATGGCTGCATGGAACTATCTGAGAGAAATTAAGGGTATTCCGGCTGAAAAAATTATAGTTCATGGCAGATCCCTTGGAGGGGCAATAGCTGTATGGCTTGCAGCAAATTCAGAACCGGCCGCACTTATTGTAGAATCATCATTCACCTCAGCGGTTGATGTGGCAAAGTCAATGACTCCATTTCAGCTTTTTTCATGGGTTGTAACTTACCGGTATTCAGCTGTTGATTATATTAAAGATGTAAAATGTCCAATTCTTGTTATACACAGCCAGGATGACAGGTTAATACCTTTTGAACTTGGAAGAAATCTTTACCTGGCTGCACCCGGTTTTTCTGAATTTATGGAAATTCAGGGTGGCCACAACAGCGGATTTTTGGTTTCTAAAGAGATTTACACCTCCGGACTGGATAAGTTTTTTAAAAGCGCAGGATTTTAAAAATTTTTTTTAAAATCAAAAAATCTTCTAATGCATTTTCCTGAATCACCGATATTATAATTGATTGATAATAAATTACACTCCTATATGTAATTTTACCAGGTTGAAGGCTTTTGCAGATCGCGCTATCTGCAAAAGCCTTCTTTATTTGGGGGGATGGTAAAAAAATCTTTATTATTCAAATAATAAAATATTTTCCATAACAAATATTGATTGAATTATACTTAATCCTCTGATCACTTAATAAACATTTTCCGGAGAAGATGTTTATATCCTAAGTGCGGTAATCGGTAATAAAGATGATATTTGTAATTAATGAACAGAACCCACAGGCAAGACTTATTCAAAAGACAAAGGAGCTCCTTGAGCAGGGGGGGGTTATTGTATTCCCCACTGATACAGTTTATGCATACGGATGCGATATAAAGGATAAACGGGCTATAGAGAGAATATACCGGTTAAAGAAGATGGACCGGAAAAAGCCTCTCAGTTTTATTTTCAGCGATATATCATCAGTCAATGATTATGTACGGAATATCTCCACAGATGCTTTTAAGATAATGAAAAAGGCCCTACCCGGTCCTTACACCTTTATTTTCCATGCATCAAAACTGGTGCCGAAGATTGTACTGACTAATCAGAAAACAATCGGTGTAAGAATCCCTGAAAATAATATAGCCCTTGACCTTGTAAGAGCCCTTGGCCGCCCCATACTTGCTACAAGCGTTTATACTTCAGCAGGTGAATATATTGTCGATCCTCAGGATCTTGAAAAGATGAGCAGAAATGAAGTGGATCTTGTTATTGATGCAGGCCCGAAAATCTCAACTCCCTCAACTGTGGTTGATTTTACAGGCGATACTTATGATGTGATACGTGAAGGGAAGGGGGAATTGTTCTTTACATGAGAGGGGTTCCCGCATTAATGTAATATTTCATTTATTTAATATTTGCTTAATCAATCGATTTTCATATGAAACAGAGGTGAAAAATGTCTGAAGGAATAAGAAGTTTCCTGCTTGTTGTAAAGGCAATAGTTGTTTATATAGGGATTGGAGCATTTGTGGCATTCATATTCTACAGTCTCAAGAGGCGTGATCTTTTTGGCGGGTATATCGGGGGACTGGTTGTTGGTGTAATAGGAGCCCTTATCGGCGGTCTGCTGCTGGATAAGCTCTTCTATGATATCGCAGTTACAGTTCTCGATTTTCTTTCAAGAGGTGCCGGAGTAAATATAATTGCAGGTTTTATAGGGGCATATATTGCCCTTTATATTATGAACAGGCTTAACCACGACAGGACAAGAAAAAAATACTAATCTCAAACAGAGTTAAATGAAGAAAACCGCCCTTTTACTGATACTGACTATTCTGCTGCTCCATTCCGATTTATCTGCAAGTAAACGCAGAATGGTCGGAGGCGGGCCCATACTATCCTGGGCTTCATCATATGTAACTCTTGAGGGCGGATCTGTTACTGTCCAGGACAGTGCAACCTGGACCTATGCAACTGCAATGGGGATTTTTTTTGATTATATGGTAAACCCCTACATCTCCTACAGGACTGACTGGTATGTTTATCCTTCTATTATTAATTCCGGACTTGGTAAAGGGGAGAGGGAGTATGGAGTAATAGAGCTTCACGCTGTGGGCTTCTCACTTTTGCGTCATTTTAATTTCAGGTATATCAATCCATGGTTCGGGGCAGGTCCATATCTGCAGTTATCCACAATAAACGATATAAATTCATATATTGTTCACCTCATGCTTTCAACAGGTTTCGACTATGAGATATACCCGGATACGTTTTTATGCCCGGAGTTTAAGTTTGGAATGGGTACTAGGATTTTCAGCTCTGACGAGGACAAGGTGGTAATTGATGTTCCTGGAGCCAGTGATTTTTCTACAAGCGGTATTATTATATTTGCAAAGATCGGCATTGCCAAAGCTTTCTAGATCGGCTGTTTACGGCTAATCTGTTTTTAAACTATTGTCGTCAGTTTTCCTTATGCTCATTATGAAAACAGTTTACGGAGTAGAGTGATGTTTTTTAAAAAATCTGTTTTTTTTCTGATCCCCTTGTTATTTTTTCTTTCATGTGTAAGCACTTCGGTTTCTTTTAATAAGGAATTAATTGATAAAGATAATATTACTATTGCGGTACTTCCATTTAAGGATTTTAACAGTAAAGAGGGGAATAACTCAGGTAATCTTGCAAGGAATGTATTTGAAACACTGCTGGTTAACAGGGGCTTTAAGGTTATAAGTATGGAAACCCTGGCCTCGACTCTGGATTTATCCCAGGCCCGGGGGAGTGAATTTACAAAAGAGTGGATAGTCAATGCCGGAGAGGCATCAGGAGCTGACTATTTTATTTTCGGATCAGTCTATGATTACAGGGTCTTTGAATATGCTACATCTTTTCTCTATATTTTTTCATGGCTGGAAACAACCTACTCAATGGGTATTACAGCAAGAATGGTTTCAGCAAAGACAGGTGAGGCTGTATGGACAGGATCTTTAACTAAAAAGTCTTACACCTATTCAGACGCGGCTGAAGAGGTGGTAAATGACTTTATTAAATCAATGAAGCTTAAACCTAAGCCTAAGCCTCCTGTTAAGGAAGAGCAGCAGGTGTAAACTTCATTGATTCAGGTTTGTTAAGCAGCAAACATATCTACTGACTTTACTGCAGAAATAGGTATACTCTGCTTTTTGTTGCTGTTGTCCATAGCTATTATCATGTCATTGATTATTTCTCTGTTTTTGTAAAGTTCAACTTCTGTGCCGTCATTTAGAATAACAACAATATCGAGGCCTTTAATTTCAAGATACTTTTCCAGAAGATCCCTGAAGGTTTTAGCTTTGTTCTTTGATTCTTTCATTTTGGAATATCCCCCGAAGATAACTTATGTCTCATTGTTTTTATCGACACAAAGAGAAATTCCATGACAACTTTTTTATATAGTATATTTTTATATCAATATTTACCCCCTGTCTTTTTTATAGACAGGATTATCTTATTCCTTAATCTTCAAATCCGGCCCTCCAGATGGCATATCCCCCCAGTGAATATCCGGCAGCCAGTTCTATCATTTTACCCCTTGTTTCTTTATCTGAAATATATCCTCTGGTTGTTGCCCCTTTTCCTGAGTATTCCAGATAGGCACAGCCGGAGTCATCTCTCCGGTAGCCGTACCTTTTTTTAAGGGAAGCGCCATGTTTTGCTGATACTGCCCTGGCGCTGGAGTTATCCGGCCAGATATAGCCGTAAGCAGGTATGCCGAGGATAATTTTATGCGAAGGGAGGAATTTTAATAGCTGAATAATATTCTTTTCAGTCCATTTAATATCAGTCACCGGTCCCGGATTTGTGTCGGGCCTGTGCATATCGTAGCACATGATTACTGCTTCATCAATGTGCGGTGCTAAAAGGGTGATATCGTGAAAACCGGAGTAGGGGGAATTGAACTCAACCTGGGGGTAGAGTGCCATTGTAACTTTTAATTCACCTGAGTTTTCTTTTATGGTTTTTAAAAGGACGGATAGTTTTTCAGCATAGGTTGAGTCAATATATTCAAGGTCAAGATGGAAACCAGTGAAACTGTTTGAGCGGATAAAAGCAATTATCTTATCTGCAGCTCTGTCACTTAATGTTTTGCTGCTTAATATTTTTTTCCCTGAAGCGGAGTCTTCAAATGATATGAGGGGATATAAAATTTTCCCCGATTCAGCCGCAGATTTAATAACTTCCTGAATGAGGCTGTTCCTGTTAAAACGTATTTCTCCACTTCCAGTAATAAACACCCCCGTAAAGCAGATAATATTATTAGTGGAAACAGCTGCAGCAATATCATCAGCTGACAATTTTGCATAGTGTGGTATGTATATCCATTTTACCGGTTCTTTGGCCGATCCGGTGCAGAAAACCGTGATATTCAAAAAAAACATTATAATTAAGGGTAGAATAATTCTGTTTTTCATAATCATGCTCCGGAGCTTTTAATGCCCGCTGAATGCCGGAATTAAACTTATATATAAGAATAGTTAAAGTTTTTATGCAAATATAAAAGAGATGAAGCCTCACTTATTATAATAAAAAATCCTTGCATAGAAGAAAGTTTTATGTAAGTGTTTTTTAAAAAATCGGAGGCATTTAATGAAACTTCGTCCTGCTGCTGCTTTTATTCTTTCTCTTATTATCATAACAGGATCTATATCCTGCGGTAAAACCCTTTATAATTTTGCTAAAAAGAGTGAGCGCGGGAAGGCTCAATTAATAGAAAAAACAATTCAGGTAGGTGACCATAAAATTGTGTACCTTGAAGGGGGTGCTGGTGAAACTATTCTCCTGGTTCACGGATTCGGCGGTGATAAGGATAACTGGACCCGGTTCGCGCAGCAGTTTGCGGGGAAATACCGCGTAGTTGCGCCTGATCTGCCCGGATTTGGTGAAAGCAGCAGACTGGAAAGTGCTCACTACGATATTGATACCCAGACATTGAGGCTTCGAAATTTTGCGAAAGCCCTTGGTCTTGAAAAGTTTCATATTGCAGGAAATTCTATGGGGGGGTGGATATCTGCAAATTATGCAGTAAATTATCCCGGCGACCTTCTTACACTTACATTGATGAATGCAGCGGGTTTGATCACTTCTGATAAAAGTGAGATGATGCTCCTTGTTGAGCAGGGATTTAATCCTCTCCTTGTGAGTGATGTTAAGGATTATGACAGGCTGATGAAATTTGTATTTGTAAAACCTCCATATGTCCCCGGGCCGCTGAAAAAAGAGTTTGCGGAAAAAGCTGTTGAGCATAAAGATTTCAATGATAAAATATTCGCCGATCTTCGTGAAAGGTCACCTTCTATGAAAAAGTTTCTTCACCGGATTACAGCGCCATCTTTGATTATCTGGGGTGATACAGACAGGGTGCTCCATGTTTCCGGTGCAGAGATTTTTGATCGGGGAATTAAAAACTCAAGAGTCTATATCCTTAAAAAATGCGGCCATCTCCCCATGATTGAAAGACCGGAAGAGACAGCCGGAGTTTTCCTGAAATTTATTGCTGGTGAACTATAACAATAGAATCTCCAGAAAAATCCAGGATTTATGAGATTCCCGCGCCTGTACTGAGCTTGTCATCATAAAAACGAAGTATGCGCGGGAATGACATTATCTCTGAAATTATACTGCTGCACCGGAGATTTATAGCAAAGATTATGAATAATTCTTGACTAATATTATTAGCTTAAGTAATGTACCAACTGGTCAGTATATTAATCTGCAGAATCATGGGGGGAGAATGCTAACGAAAACAGAGATAATTGATAAAGCCCGGGAGCTTGGATTTGATGATATAGGGTTTACCACAGCCGAGTCTTTCCCTTCCCAGCTTGAGTATATAGACTCCGGCGATAAAAGATATGACTGGACTGAAATGGTTGGTCTTAAATTAAAACAGAGTATTGATCCCAGGGTTGTGTTTGAAGAGGCAAAGAGTATAATTGTTCTGCTCCACTGTTATCTCCGCGATTTTATACCTGCTTCAATGACAAACCATTTCGGCAGGTGCTATGTAAATGATGACAGGGTAACCAAAGATGGCCTGGCTGAGCGTATTAAGGCTTTTCGCGGGTATCTGCGCGATAATGGTATAAACAGTAAATGTTCAGCCAGTATGCCGGATAAACTTGCAGCTGCCAGGGCAGGGCTTGGGACTTTCGGTAAAAATACCCTCTTTTATGCTTCAGGGTGCGCAAAGGGGAGTTCCTGGGTAAGCCCCATAGCTGTTGTTATTGATCATGAATTTGAATCAGATACTCCTACAGTGAAGAACGGCTGCCCTGAGTGGTGCAGAAACGCCTGTGTAGCTGCCTGTCCCACCAGAGCGCTTAAAGGTAACGGCACAATTGAACCGTCAAAGTGTATCTCATATCTTACATATTACGGTAATACAATAACGCCTCTGGAGCTGCGGGAGCCCATGGGGATGAATGTTTACGGATGCGACCGGTGCCAGCTGGTATGCCCCAGAAATCAGCCCTGGATTGCATCTGACCTGCCGCAGAAAGAAAAAATAAATATGAAGTCGCAGAACTTTGATATGATAAAACTGCTCCACATGGACAGGGAATACTTTGATTCAAAAATATGGCCCCATATGTTTTATATGTCTTATAAGGATATGTGGAAATGGAAGATGAATGTGGCCCGGGCAATGGGGAACAGTCTTGATGAAAAGTATGTGCCTGAGCTTGTTAAAGCCTATAATGATAATGATGATGAGCGTGTAAAAATTATGTGCCTCTGGGCTCTCGGCAGAATCGGCAGCGCTGATTCTATAAAAGCTTTAAAAGATTTTATACCTTCCTGTGAAGGTGTGCTTGGAAAAGAAGCTGAAACAGCACTCCATCTGGCCGGAGGGAGGTGATCCCGTGCTCTTTATTTATCTGTTCTGAAAGTAATTTCAGCATCAGAATTGACAGTTATCATAAATATTACAGGGGCCGGATCAAATACTGTAAAGCGCACTCTGTATGTGGATGCATCAAGTTTTGAAAGGGGGTCATCTTTAAGTCCGCAGATTTTTACCGGATAAAAAGTTTCCCAGTCATTGTTGTAATTTCTTGCCATGGGTGAGTAGGTATAGTCTGTTTTTGATCTGTAGCGTTTTATATCGATGAGCTTTTCTATAATAAAATATGTTTTCTCAGGTATCCTGTCGGGCGGGAATGTGCTCTGTACCTGTACTGCCTGGAGGTCTACTGTAATGCATTCGACGCTTTCTGCCAGGGAAAAAAATATTTCATAGGTTATACTTTTATCGATAGTATCAGTTGATCTTTTTAATGCAGTGCTGGAATCACTGAAGCTGTAACTGTTCCCTGCCTCGTCTCCATTTCTTTTGCCCATCCCTGAGCAGCCGCTGATAAGAAGAATAACTGATAAAAGCAAACAGATGTTTTTCACAGATGCTTCCCCCGGATAATTATCATGAACAGATTTTATCTGCTTTCTCTAATAATTGCAATCTATTTTCAGATGTTTTAATAATAATTTTTGGCCAGTGTTAATTCCTTAACTTTTATTTGAAATAAAATGCTCTAATATCCCCGCCGCCTACGGCGGCGGGGATATGGAAATCATTATTATTGCACTAAAAAATATCTTTAGGAATAATTATATTTTTTGGCTTATTCCGGATTTTTGGGATACAAAGAGAGTACTTCTTTGCTTTTCCCCTGTCCCCCAATATTACGGCCCCCAGCCGATTAACCTGACGTGCTGAATGAATTTATTCCGGCTTCCCCCGGAGGGGGATGAGAAAATTCTATTCATATTTTTATTTAATTAATGCTATAGTAAAACAAACAAGTCACAAAAAGCACAAAAAAAGTTAATTAACCCCCTTCGGGGGTGGCGGGTAATGATTTCCTGTGGGAAAAGAATTCATTCCGCCGGGGGCTTAGCCGAATTAATTGTTCGTTGAAAGAAGTGGGTAGTAGTACCCTTGGGGTAGACAGGGGGCTGACTCCAGAATATGTGAAAACAAACAATATTGTTACTTTTCCCAAATATCGGGAATGAGCCTAATTTGTTTAAAAAAACTGGAGAATAAACCATGTTACGCTTATGGAGGCGATCACAGGCATCATGAGGCCGCCGGTAAACCATGCAGTTACTGCAGCTGCTGCTACACCTGCAATTCCTGCTGCAGGATTCTGCGGGAAGGAGGTGACTATCCCGGGGAGTATAAGGGCGCCAAGGGCTGCTATGGGCATAAAGTCTAAAAAGCGTTTAACAAAGGGGGGGAGATTATCCCCGCCGGGAATAAAAAATGGCACTACCCTTAAAAGATAGTTCCCCAGGGCGCAGGCAAGTATTATAAATATAATATTATCGTTCATTGCACTTCACCTGCGGGGATAATCAAATCATCATCAGACTCATTATTCTCATCTTTGAAGAGGAGAGTGGCAAGAGCTGTTACAGAGAGCATTGCTATAACAATCGACCACCCTGCAGAGAGGCTGTATTTATAATATAACAGGGTATTTACCCCCCCTGCAGCAAGAGCTATAATAAGGGCTTTGACCCCTTTTTTGATTTCCGGAACAAGGAGTGCGGCAAAAAGTGCAAAAAGCGCACCTGACATTGCATCCTGTAGTGACCGGGAGAGAAATGCTCCCAGAGTAACCCCTGCTGCTGTACCTGAAGCCCATCCGAGCCAGGATATCCCCTGGAGGGCGAACATGAAATACCGGCCCGCACCCCCCGGTTTCATTGAAGCTACAGAAAAGACCTCGTCAGTTACACCAAAAGCTATAATAAAACGGTCTGACTTTGTTTTGAAGCCGATTTTATTCAGGAGAGAGGCACTCATTATAATATAACGCATATTAAGGAGCATTACTGAGGTGACAATCTCACCTGCAAGTGCCCCGGCAGCCATGAGATTTATGGCCATAAACTGAGCCGCCCCTGTAAGATTTGTCATGGAAAAGAGAACTGCCTGGAAAGGTGTGAGTCCGGCTGAAAGCGCAAGGAGGCCAAAGGCAATGGATGTGGTGAAATATCCTATAAATATAGGTATCCCCTGTTTTACCCCTTCCAGTGCATCAGCAGCAGGTCTTTTCTCCGCAGTTATGTTCATTAAAGTTGTAAAGGCCCCTTTTTTCTACGTAATAATGATTTCTGAGCAGTAATTATTCCTGATGATATTTTTTAGTGCAATAATGATGATTCCCATACCCCCGCCGCCTACGGCGGCGGGAGTATTAGAGCATTTTATTCTAAATAAATATTAAAGAATTAACACTGATTGCTGAGATATAATTTTTTATTCCGGTTTTACTGATAATCAGCAAAATCGATTTATCTGGAGAGTCAATATCTTTTTGAAATATTATTAAACCTGAATTTTTTGACCGGTTCCTGAAATTCTTCTTGCTTAAAGTGGTGCATGTATTTTTTAGTAGCTTATCAGTTATGTCTTATTATAAGCAGTTAAGAGCAGTTTTAAAGATATAATCATTATTAATTTTTTGCTCATACCGGATTTTTGTGAAAAGTATTAATTTTATTCAGTATTTATTCCTCCATTTACAGGGATAAGCCCCCTGTCCCCCAAAGGGGGCACGTAAAAGGAGCACTTGAGTAAGTAGGTGAATCAAAGTATTAAAACATTCGTTGAAATTATTGAGCTTGCTAAAGATTTGCGGAACAACATGATATATACAGGGATGACTTTTTGCATAGTATTGGAATTTAAGCATTGCTAATTAAAAATGAAGATTAAATAAATACTATTGCACGAGTTATAGAAATAATAAAAATTGAATTATCAGAGTGATAATAGATAACTCGTGCCCCCTCCGGGGGACAGGGGGGAATGCGAATGAGTTGTCACGAAGGGCAAGAAGTGCATTTTTCCCAAAAAAACTGAATGAGATTAATCTTTTAACTTTCTTAACTTGAATCAAAAAGCTTATTATACAGAATTTATTAAAAGTGGAAATATATGGTTCTTAAATCTATGGATATGTTCGGCTTTAAGTCATTTGCCGACAAAATACATGTTGAATTCGAAAGCGGGATTACTGCAATAGTGGGGCCAAACGGCTGCGGTAAATCCAATGTTGTTGACGCAGTAAAATGGGTGCTTGGCGAAAAGCAGGCGAAAAACCTGAGAGGGCAGACTATGGAGGATGTTATCTTCTCCGGTACTGACCACCGGAAGGGGCTTTCACTGGCTGAGGTTTCCCTTACTATTGATAATATCAACAGGGCTCTCGATTTTGCAGCTGATACTGTTACAATCAGCAGAAGGGTTTTCCGTGACGGGGAATCTGAATATCTTATCAATAAATCCCCTGTGCGGCTTAAAGATATAGATAAGCTCTTTATGGATACAGGTATAGGCAAATCGGCCTATTCTGTAATGGAACAGGGGAAGATGGACCTTATCCTCTCCACAAAAGCTGAAGATCGAAGATATATTTTTGAAGAGGCTGCAGGTATTTCAAGATACAAGCTTCAGAAAAAGGAATCTCTTAAAAAGCTTCAGGATACCGGTGATAATCTTGAAAGGCTTAATGATATTATAAAAGAGATTGAACGGGAAAAGGATTTAAAGGCTAAACAGGCTGAAAAGACTAAAGAATATCTTGATTTGAAACACCGGCTTTCAGATCATGATATTAAAATAAATATTATCCGTTTTAGAGAACTGGTGCGGAAATTTGAAAAAAACAGCGAAGATATAGAAAAACTTAAAAAAGAGAGAGAAGCTGTTTCCGGACGGGTAACACGCGTAATTGCTGAAAATGAAAAGGATGAGAAGAAGAAAAATGACCTTCAGTATCAGCTTTTTGAAATTGAAAAAAAACTCGATGCCTACAGGGTCCGGAGAGAGACAATCGATATATCTACGGAAAAGAACCGCAAACTGGTTGATGAGCATGAAGCCCGTATAAAGGGTATTGCAAAAAAAGTTGAGGAGCGGAGCGAAAGTCTCGGCAGGCTTGTTGAGGAAAAGAAAAAGAGTGAAGAGACTGCTATTCAGCTTAAAGCACGAATTGAAGAGGACAGAAAAAAACTTGTGGAGTTTTTTGAAACAAGAAAAAGAAAGATAGATTCTATTCATAAGTCCAGGGACAGAATTGAAGATAATAACAGAAAGATTAAAGAAACAGAATTGAATTTGAGAAAGCTCAGGGAAGCCCTTGAAGTTGTTGTAAAAAAGCTTGTTGATGCTATTGAAAAAAGAAAAATCGAACTTGAAGACTCTGAAGAGGAGAGGCAGGAAGTAAAGCAGCTCATTGAAAATGAAATTAATGTTATTGAAATGAATCTGCACAATGCACTTGATGAGCTTAAGCTCAAGTCTGTTGATAAGGCCTGGGCTTTTCTTGAAAAGATTGATATTGCCGTTTTACGGCAGAATATATATAAGTTTGAAGGTTATGAGGATGGTTTCAGGTCAATCCTTTTTGATAAAACAGGTATTCATGCGGAAAAGGAGAATCTTGACAAAAGGATAAGGGAGCTTGTTTTAGCAGTTGATGAGATGCGGTCCGATAATGCCATGCTCGATGAGTTTATCCAGAGTGAGCAGCTTGAGCTTGAAAATGTAAACAGCATGATTACCCGCATTGAAAGGGATATTGCCAAGTTTGAAAATGACAGTAACTGGATTGAGAAGCAGCTTGCCTCTCTTGTGCACCAGATTGATGATATAAAAAAGCAGATTGAGAACTATAATGAAGATCTTATAAGAACAGGGCGGGCTGTTGAGGATCTGAAAAGGGAGATAAAGGAATCTGAGGATAAGCTTATTCAGTTCAGTGAAAAGAGCGAATCCCTTAAGCAGAATATCCATGAACTTTCAAGCCGCAGAGGTGAACTGGAAAAGAATATTGTTCTTCGTAAAAATGAATCAAGAAGAGATGAGGATGAGCTGGAGAAAATTACAGAGCGTATAAACGGCCTGGATAGAGCTGCTGTTGAGCTCGCTTTTAAGCGTGATGGAATACAGGATTATCTCTGGACAGAGTATGAAAAGAGAGTCCAGGATCTGGACAGTCAGAAGGTTAATGAAACAATGGCTGCTGATTTCCAGGGTGAGATTCAGAACCTGAAAAAGAAAATTCAGGATCTGGGGCCTATTAACAATCTTGCCATACAGGAATATAAGGATTTAAAAAAGCGTTTTGAGTATTATATAACCCAGAAAGTTGATATAGAAAAGGCCAGGGAGGATATTATATCTGTTATTGAAGATATAAATAAAACTTCAGTTGAGCTTTTTGTTGCCACATTTCAGGATATACAGAAGAATTTTTCCGAGGTTTTTAAGCGTTTATTCGAAGGTGGAGAGGCTTTCCTTGAGATTGCAGACCTTGAAAATGTACTTGAAAGCGGAATCGATATAATGGTGAGGCCTCCGGGGAAAAAATTCAAGAATATAAATCTACTTTCCGGCGGCGAGAGGGCCCTTACAGCAATAGCACTTCTTTTTGCCACATATATGGTTAAGCCTTCGCCATTCTGTTTCCTCGATGAAATAGATGCACCTCTTGATGAGCAGAATATCGTCAGATTTGTGAAGATGCTGCGGGAATTCTCCAGAGGGACACAGTTTATTATTGTAACACACAATAAAAAGACCATGAGTATCAGTGAGTCTATTTATGGGGTTACAATGGAGGAACCTGGAGTTTCAAAACTTATATCTGTTAAAATGGACAGGTCTGAAGCGAACTGATTCGTCACCCTTCCTTTAATTTTTTATATACACTTCCCCATGAATTTATTGACAAATATATAATTAATATATAAATTGTATACAGGAGTATTGTGTGTAAAAATATATAAACACAATGGAGGGTGTAAAATGAAAATATCAGCGGACAGCCTGCTGGGGTCAGCCCAGAAAATTAATAATAAAAAGAAGCTGGAAGAGGGTAGCCTTAACAAAGAGAATAAGGGTGTTAAAACCGACTCTCTGGAACTTTCCGGGAAGATTAACTCAAGAATCGAATCTATCGAAAAAGAAGTAAAGGAGATTCAGACCTCACTTACAAGAAACCAGATAATGAGAAGCGGCCTTGATCTCATTGCTGAGTCCCGGGCTTATGGAGAGAAATCTTCAGAAATTCTTAATAACACCACTTTCGAAGGATCTCAGATTTTAAAGGAATATCTTGCAGGTATTGCCACATCGGATAATGTTGCTTCCGGTAGAATAGATATTCAGAATCTCATCAATGATGATATTAACAGGCTCACCAGGGTTCAGGTGGAAGTTGATAATATTATTGCTTCCGATCTAACCGCCGGGAAAAAGCCGGAAAATCTTCTTGCGGATATAAATACTCTTTTCGGGAGAAGCGGTGCAAGTGCCGATAGCTTTTCGAATCTCAATGCGGAAAAGGTAATGCAGCTTATTAAGTAATTCTTCGGACTGCCGGTAAATTTTTCTATAATGAAGGATTTCCCGGCAGTTATAACAAAATTTTTCTGATATTTCACCGGCAGAAGAAATAAAAATTATTTAAAGCCAGAAGAATTATCTATGAGCATTTTAAAAATAAAGATCCTCTTAGCGATCCTTGTGATCATCATTATTTCAACCCCTATACTATATGCGGATACTTCATCTCAATCTTCTATAAAAGATATTTATGTAATCAATTTCCGCAGTGACAGATTAAATGCAGTTGAAAGCGGTTCTATTAAAATTATTGATCAGAGTCAGATTGAAGATTGGGCGCGGGCCAGGGGCCTTGAGATTATCCCTGACAGGGAGCCTGTAATTGATAATTCAGCACTCTATCTGCTCGATTTCAGGGGTGTTTTTTCTGTGGAATCTCTTAAAAAAGATAAGCGCTATAACCTGAGAATCGATTTTGTAAAGTTTCGCAGAGGGAATAATTCGTTTTTAAGCCATTTGAAGCTCTATATACGCGACAAAAACGGAGTTGAGCATTTTTTGATGCGTCTTGATAAAAAGGAGCTTTTTGAGGTAAAAATATTTGAAACTTCTCTCCCTTTCAGATTTTCTTATGAGGGTGAATTTGAGTTGATTCTTTATGAATATTCTGAGGTCCCTGGAATATGGGGGATATGGGATATAATCATATATCCTGAAGATATGGATATTGATTCAATTCAAAGGATTGAACCTGAAATAGATGAAGAGAGCATGAAGCATAATTTGAAAATTTTCTACTAGTTTAGATAAAATCTTTTGACAAAAAGATGTGCTTTTTTTCTCGTATTCATTAAGGTGACAGTTTTTTATCCCTTCCCGGATGTATCATGCCGGTTTAAAGTAATTAAGAAAAAAGGTAAGGTGTTGTTATGTCTGATGACTATATTGAAAAAGATTATGATGATGAAGTTTATGAAGATGACTATTACGAGGAGCACTATAATGAAGAGGAGCTCATAGATTCTGATGATGATTTAGATGAAGATGATGATGAAGCGGGTGAGGAAGGGGCTGAGCGTAAAGTCAATATAAGCTACGCCTGCGAAGAGTGTGATTACAGATGGGATGATGTTATTATAAAAAGAAAAGATGATCTTGAAGACGATTTTGAAACCGGGACCCTCTGTCCCATGTGCGGATCTGTTAATGTAACATTGATATGACCGACCGCAAAATTGTCATTAAGGGTGCAAGAGAGCATAATCTTAAAAATATTTCACTGGAAATTCCCAGGGATAAGCTTGTTGTAATTACAGGACTTTCCGGCTCAGGGAAGTCCTCTCTGGCTTTTGACACTATCTATGCTGAAGGGCAGAGGCGATATGTGGAGTCTCTCTCCTCCTATGCCAGGCAGTTTCTGGGACTGATGGAAAAACCGGATGTGGACCTTATAGAGGGGCTCTCTCCGGCAATTTCTATTGAACAGAAATCGACTCACCGGAATCCCCGCTCAACAGTGGGGACTGTTACTGAAATATACGATTACTTCCGTCTTCTTTTCGCCAGGGTGGGTGTGCCCTACTGCTATAAGTGCGGGAAAAAGATATCCTCCCAGTCTGTTGACCAGATTGTAGAATCCCTTATGACTTTGAAAAAAAATACAAAGCTGCAGATATTATCCCCCCTGGTGCGCGGTAAAAAGGGGGAGCATGCAGAAAAAATAGAGACTGCCCGGAAAAACGGCTTTTTAAGGCTCCGTGTTGATGGAGAATTCTACACTGTTGATGATGAAATAAAGCTGGATAAAAATAAAAAACATACAGTTGAGATTATAGTAGACAGGCTTGTTATAAAGGACGGCATAAGACCGCGCCTTACAGATTCTATTGAAACAGCAATGGAGATGTCGGAAGGACTTATTGTTGTGCTCACCGACGATGAGGAGAAGCTTTTTTCCACTCTCCTTTCCTGCCCGGACTGCGGTGTTTCCATGCCTGAGCTGGTCCCCAGGATGTTTTCTTTCAATACACCCTATGGAGCATGCAAAGAGTGTGACGGCCTGGGTCATCTTTTAAGATTTGATCCGGAACGGATTGTTTCCAATCCGGAGAAGTCCTTAAATGACGGTGTTCTTGAGGTGTGGGGGAAAAGCACCAGCTACTGGTATCTTGAAACTGTTGAGGCCCTGGCCAGGGGGTTTAAATTTGACCCGGCTGCTCCATGGAAGGATCTTCCTGACAATGTTAAAAATGTGATACTCTATGGTACAAATGGTAATAAAGTAAACTACGATATTAAGAGAAAAAATTCGGAGTTTAAATTCGCCAGATCCTTCGAAGGGGTTATTCCCAATCTTGACAGAAGGTACAGGGAAACCAGTTCAGATGATATGCGGGTTTGGATGGAGAAGTATATGTCCAACAGCATCTGCCCTTCATGTAGCGGCAGAAGGTTGAGGCCTGAAAGTCTTTCTGTTATGGTTTCAGGAAAGAATATTGATGATGTATCTGCAATGTCGATCAGTGACTGCTATAATTTTTTTATGAATATTGAACTAAATGATACTGAGAAAAAAATTGCGGAACAGATTTTAAAAGAGATCAGGTCGCGTCTGAAATTTCTTAATGATGTGGGTATTGAATATCTCACACTCAACAGGGCAGCAGGGACCCTTTCAGGGGGGGAATCCCAGAGGATAAGGCTCGCTACACAGATTGGAGCAAGCCTTACAGGTGTGCTCTATGTGCTTGATGAACCGAGTATAGGTCTTCATCAGCGGGATAATGAAAAGCTTCTTGGCACTCTCAAGTTTCTTCGCGATATAGGGAATACTGTTATTGTTGTTGAGCATGATGAGGATACAATTAATGCTGCAGACTATGTTATTGACCTTGGCCCTGGAGCGGGATTAAATGGCGGCTATGTTGTTGCTGCCGGTACACCTGAGGAGATAGGTAATTCTAAAAAGTCCCTTACAGGGAGATACCTTTCAGGTGAAAAGAGTATTCCTCTCCCTTTGACAAGGAGAGAGCCTGTCGGTTTTATTACAGTAAAAGGGGCCAGGGAGAATAATCTTAAAAATATTGATGTTAATTTCCCTGTGGGGGTTTTTACAGCTGTAACAGGCGTTTCCGGATCGGGGAAATCATCTCTTGTTATTGAAATTCTTTACAGGGCACTTTCAGGGCTTATAATGAGGTCAAAGGAGTATCCGGGAGATTTTGACGAGATTACCGCAACAGAAATAATTGATAAGGTGATCGATATTGACCAGTCCCCCATAGGTCGCACTCCCAGGTCAAATGCGGCTACATATACCGGTCTTTTTACACCAGTGAGGGAGCTTTTTGCAAAACTCCCAGAAGCAAAGATGCGCGGTTATAAGCCGGGAAGATTCTCCTTTAATGTTGCCGGAGGGAGATGTGAGTCGTGCCAGGGGGATGGAGTAAAAAAAATTGAAATGCATTTTCTCCCCGATGTTTATATTACCTGTGATGTCTGCAAAGGGAAAAGATATAATCACGAAACACTTGAAGTAAGATATAAGGGCAAAAATATTTTTGAAGTGCTGGATATGACTGTTGATGAGGCGGTTCCATTTTTTGAAAATATTCCTGCGGTTATTTCCAGACTCCAGACCCTTCAGAAGGTGGGGCTTGGATACATTAAACTGGGGCAGCCTGCGACCACCCTTTCCGGCGGAGAAGCCCAGAGAATTAAACTCTCCACAGAGCTTTCAAAAAGGGGTACAGGTAAAACCCTTTATATTCTTGATGAGCCTACAACGGGGCTTCATTTTGAAGATATTAAAAAGCTGCTGGAAGTGCTTAACTCACTGGTTGAAAAGGGGAACACGGTTATTGTTATTGAGCATAACCTTGACGTAATTAAAACAGCAGACTATGTTATTGACCTGGGGCCGGAGGGGGGCGATTCAGGCGGTAATATTGTTGCTCAAGGGACACCTGAGGATGTTGCACTTACAGCTGCTTCATATACAGGGAAGTTCCTTAAAAAAATGCTTAAACGTACCTGACCTCTATCTCCTGAGCGAACTTATCCGCTTCTACCCATGTCTACCATCTGACTACTACCCACAAGTCTATATCTATCAAAATGACAAAAGATATTTCACGAAAAATAATTTAGTGAGTGCCATTATTCGGTGCATTGGCCCCCTAAATCCTACTTCGACGAACTCAGTACACCGCCCGGAGGGGGACTTTGTTTAAGTTGAATGACAAATGATTGTAAAATAATAGCGTTTTTTAGGTTAAGATTTATTTCAAAACTTATTTTTTAAAGTCCCCCTATATTACGGGGGATTTAGGGGGCTTTTGAGAAGTGGGTAGAAGTCAGGTCTACCATAGGGGGCACGAATCAATCTATTATTATTTTTCCCGAAAATCCGTGAAGATCCGAAAACACTATTATTGAACTAATAATTTCTTTATTGACAATATTGCATTTAATTGTTGAATCTAATGACTTATAGATGGTGGTTTTTTAAGAATTAAATTCTAAAGAGTCGACAAATAAACCTTATTGTGTGGTACTTTTCTATAAATACTTAACAATTTTAACTTAAAACTGGCCGATCGGCCAACTGTTCTGAACACAAAATATTGACAATTAAATTATCCGTGTAGTTTCCTCTCATAAAATTTCATATGAGTACTTCCGGTGCTGATTAAACTGGTTTATAAAAACTAAAACTATCTTGCAAAAAACAGTAATAATTGATCTATGTGAAATAATTAAAAGTTTTAAACTTAAGCGTTACGGTTTTGAACGGTAATCAATTATTATAAATAAAACAGGCGTGTACCATTTATGAATCAGATAATTATAGGATTTCTGCTTGTTATCGGGATTATTCTTTTCACCTGTACAGCTCTTCAACTGATTACACAGAACAAAACAACAATAAATTACCAGATCTCATTTATTTATTTTCTGCTTGGATACTTTTTAATTTATGACTGGCTTTATCAGATAAATTATTTACAAAAAATTTCATTCATTATGTACACGGATATTTCTGCATCATTTCTACTGGGACCGTTTTTATACTCATATACAAAAAAAATTGCAGGAAAACCGGACACTTCTCTTTTAAAATCTTTTATTCAGTATCTTCCTGGAATTATCATGCTGTGTTACTGTTTATTAAGCAACCCGGGCAGCGACGATTCTGTTGCCGGGGCATTTTTCCCGGCTGGACATAAAAATTTTGTTATAATAAATATTCTCAGTTTTTCATGTGACCTTTCTCTCATGACCTACCTGATTCTTTCCGCAAAAATAATACATTCTATGATGAAAAATGAAGAACTGATTTATTCATACAAGATCAGATATAATTTTTATTTTTATTTAATTTCTATTCTTACTTTTTTACTTTTTTTTGCATCATACTTCATTGAAAACAATAAACTCATCGGCATTGGACTTTTAATCAACGGATTAAACGGGATCTATTATTTCTTGTTCAGCTACAGATATCCGGAGTACACACAGAAAGTTATTAAACCATTAAACATTAAAAAGAGCAAAATATCTTTAAATAATATTAATATTGATGATATGATAAAAAAACTCGGTAGACTTATTGAATATGACAAAGTTTACAGATCTCCAGAAATCTCAATACAAAATCTCAGCAATTTACTTTCCATAAAAACATATGAATTATCCCTGATTCTCAATGACTATATGAATACAAACTTCAGAAATCTAATAAACTCTAACAGGCTTAAGGACGCTCAAGCTCTTCTGACAGATGATATTGGAAAAACTGTTTTAGAAATTGCATATGAAGTCGGATTTAATTCGAAGTCTTCGTTCAACGATCTTTTTGTAAAAGAAACGGGCATCTCTCCTACTGAATTCCGCAAAAAATATAAAAAATAAGTCTATATTTAACAAATTTGGACGACCTTAACCTGCCTAAATGCTATATTTATTTTAATGATTTACCTGTCAAAACTATAGTTCGAAATAAATTTATTAAAAAATCAGTTTCAAACCTTAACTTTGATAAATTTATTTCATCAAAATCACAACAAATAGAATACTTTATGGCGGATTAAAGATATGAAAAAACCATTTATCCTTTTTTCTATAGTTATATTACTTTTTACCATAAGCTGTAGTTCCGACTCAGGTGATGAAGACCCGGTTCAATCTGACTTTAATGAATATGGAGAGGCTATAGATGAAATAGTCAGAGATGAAGATACCGGTAAACCTAAATGGACTATTGATAGTCTATTTACTGCAAAAGATTATAATTCAAAAAGAGACGGCTCAACAACTTCCAAATTTTCACCATCAAAAGCTTTTACATCAATCAACAATACTTTTGACAACCCGTTAGGAAGCAGAGACTACCTGCTTAAACGTTCTGAATTTTTTATATCAGGAATTCACCTTGATGAACAGGGCACAAACACATATGTATCTAAAACCAAATCTGATAACTGGAGATCGTTTCTTTTTCAGGACAAGGATACAGACACCGGTAAGTTTGATATTTCAAGCCGTTATGACGGTGAAGGCGGCGGCTGGAAATGTCCCAAAAAAAGCATAGGAGCCGATGTAGATGGTGACGGACGTGAGGAGATAATAATTGCACTATTTGACGGCCAGAGACGCAAGCTAAGGAAGATCGACAGCGACAGCTCGGATAAAACAGTTGGATCAACAGAAGTTCTCAATATTGCCGCTTACACAGATTTTGAACCGGAAAATGAAGTTACATATAATGATTCAGATGGTAAATACCAGAGAACATATATGGGCACCGATATTACAGCAGGTGATATTGATGGAGACGGGAGAGACGAAATAATCTTCTCGTCTGGACGGGAATTATATATACGAAATGATGAGAAAAAAGGTTTTGCAAAGCTTGTGGGAAAAACATACAACATTTTCGATGATAGCGATAAAAGTTATTACTTTATACGTCTCGCCACAGCAGATTTCAATTTAGACGGTCGTGATGAACTTGTAGTTGTTGTAGGAAATGACAAACCGAATACAGCAAAGTATTACATCTATGATTTTTCAAGTTCTCTTACAGAACCAGTAGAAATGAAAACAGGATATATATCAATGATGTACAACGGTAATACATACGCATTAAGAGCGGCAGATATAACAACTGGTGACTTTGATCATGACGGCCTGCCCGAAATAGCTTTTGGGGGACGTTATAAATCTTCAGATATTCCGGGAACAAATTCAAAAGTTACTGAAAAGTGGTATTTCATGGTACTCAATACCGAAATGAATGACAATAAAGAACCGGTTTTCAGCTGGTACAATGATGTCGCATCAGGAAGCTCATATGACAGCACAAACGGGCGAACAAATATTATGCCTCCAATGAATGCCGGTGATATCGATGGAGACGGCTACCCGGAAATCATTGCAGGAAAACAGATTTTATATCTTGCCGGTGTTACTTCTAAAAACAGTACAGCAAGCATACAACGGATGTGGGAGGGAAAGAGTCCCAGTGTAAAAACACCAAGTATAAATGATGTTATTGTTGATGCAGAAGATGGCAAAATGACTCTTTATGATCTGGTCTGCATCGGAGATGTAACAAAAGACGGTAAAGATGACATTGTTTTTATAACACGCGATGAAAAATACATTAATATCCTTTCCGATAAAGATGGTTCAAGATCCGCAAAACGTATTCTGCTTAAAGTTGCATATGATGTTGAAGACAACGATTTGAAAGATACATTCCCCGTAATCTGCTCAGCCGATATTGATGAAGACAGTTTAAAAGTAAGATATATAGGTCACGAGGTAATTTACTCAGAAGTAGATATCGCTGCTGTTATAGACTCCGCTCCATACTGGAAAGGCATAAACGGTTCTGATGAAGGCTTTGGAGGGGGAACAACCTATGCCCAGGGCAAAACAGTGAGCACTGAAGAATCACGCATCAATTCCATTACTGTAGGGGCTTCTTTCGGTTACGGCTATGAAAATGTCACCGGCACAAACTCTTTTGAAGTACGTGCTTCCGCCTCACACTGCTGGTCCTGGGGCTGGTCTAAAACACAGGAGCGGACAGACGAATGGGGATTTACTTCCGCTCTCGGGGAGGCCAAAGTTTATCTTATACGGGTACCTTATGATGTATATTATTATAAAATCAAGATGTCACCAAACTCAACAGAAAGAGAAAAAATAGTATCAATAGATGTTCCAAGAACTATTGAAAACGTTTATGTTTCACTGGACTATTACAACAACAGCGTAGCAGACTATAATATCGCAATAACTGAATACAATAGTTTAAACAGCAAAAATCATGCCCTACTTTCCTCTATCAATATTGGACATACTTTCGGTAACCCGGCAGTATACCCTAAATATGAAACGCTTGGTACATTAAAAGAGAGTTGTGAATTAAAATCAAATGGTGATTACGACACCGTATTTATTAATTCCGCTTCCGGCCGTTCTGTTGGAATTGGCAATTATTCAACAAGTTATCAGTCAATATCAACCTCCTCGTCCGAATATGACATATCTGCTAGCACATGGGAAGGCGGCATCGCAGTTGAAGGAAAAAAAGGATGGGCAGTTTATGGAGCCAGCGTATCATACACCAATGAATACACTGTCACAACTGGCTTCACCGATACAACAACTATTACAGGCGAATTACCCGATGTACCCGGCGATTCCTCTGTTTTTAAATGGGGTCTTTTAATGTACACCGATTCAATCGAACGAAGCTACCCAAAAAGTGACGATACAACAGGCACAGTAAAAGATTCATATAACTTTGTCACTTATTGGACAGATGCGAAATAATGGAATATATATTCAAATTCAAAACCTTTTCAGCTTATATTTTTTAATACATTTCGGTCTGCGTGTCAAGGTTTAACAAAACACACAGACCGCTTTTCCCCTTTAAAATACGCACTTGCTCGTCTATGTTCTTCTCAAAAACATAGACGAGCAAGTGCGTATTTTAAAATGATTAATCTATCTCAAATTACGGACAATATCTTTGATTTATCCTTTTTCACTATAAATAAATTGGAAATTTTCTATATCTTACTTTTATTAAGGGAGGTACTACTCCAAAAGAGATATCTATTCATCAGAACTTACAATCTAATTCTCTTATATTCATACAATTCAATATTGACAGCATAAAAAAAAATTAATTAACAATAAAAAATACATAGTGCTTCCTGGAGACGGTATGGCTGACCTTCCGCTTGATGAACTTAGAGGGAAAACAGTTCTTGAACACTATAATATCCCTAATATGGACTTCATGTGCCATAATAGAATTTCAGGGCTTACAAAGACTGTACCTTACGGAATTTCCCCGTGAAGCGATACTTCCAATCTGTCTATCTTTAGATATGATCCCGACGTTTATTCTTTAAGGATGGCCCCCATAGAAGCTATCAATATAGTGGTTGAACCTGGGCTCGATAATACGGCATTCCTATGTAATATTTGAAATGCAGCGGGAGTTATAATGAACGATTTCACTTCTAAACATATCAACAGCAGACTCTCTGCAATTGTAACTACATCAGCCCGTAATACTGTTCAATTTTTCAACAACAAGCTTTTTCACACGTCTTGCAGCAGCATAAGCTAAACGAAGCTCATCTATAGTAGGAATAAAAAAGTCATCGGGATAACGTGATTCAACCGCATAGACAGAAAGAAAAACAGTATCAGTCAATAATTCAAATTCAGGATCAACTTTCATGCATTCCCCGAGAAGAAAACCGATTTCATGTGTTTTTCTGGGCTCCACCCCTTTCGAAACAAGAAAAAGCTTCAAGTATTTCTCTGCACCCTGCTGACAGTGAAAAGCAAGAACATCCGTTACCGGATCGGATAAATTTATGTTCTGTTCTACAATCCTGAAATCATTATCTGCCTTGATTATCCATAGTGCAATTATATCTTTCAGTTTCTCATCCATAAAATTTTACCCTCACTTGAGATTGAATGAGATACTGTAAAATTTACTGTTTTATCCTCATTAAAGTGAATTTCTTCTTTCAAAATTATATCAACACAATATCCTTTTCTGCCAAGGATATTCCAGAGGTTTCCAAGGATGTGCAGTTTTTCCCCGCGTGAAATATGAGTATCAACAATCGCCGCAATATCAGCATCACTCTCATCAGTTGCCGTACCGCGGCTATAACTTCCAAAAAGAACAAGAGACTTTAACCCCGGAACATTATTTTTAAAAATGTCTGTTATTACTTCAAAATCCTGCGTGCTGTACATTCTTTCTCCATGAAAGATATTACATTAATTCATTTATACAATTATAATAATAAAATCCAAAATGTCAACAAGTATCATACTTGCAGCCGTTCGGCATCCGTTTGAGGGGTGAGTTATTACGGAGACTAAATTGAAAATAGCAGTTTGAATGCTGTCATCGGGCGGTATCTCGTTACACTTGAAAACTGCCGGTATGGCCGCTTCAATTCAGCCTGGACGGTGATACACACCTAACCCTATACTAAGTGTCCCGTACCCTGAGCAGAACCGAAAGGAACCTTGAAAAACTTTTCAACGGGCATCGAGCGGAGTCGAGATGATCTACCTCACCGGACATAGCCTTATGTCTATTACATGTCCAGGTTAATAAAATTTAAAGGAGTCAATAAATCCCATCCCGTTAGATATAAGTTTATTTATTCTAAATACCTTTTCACAAGAGTGCCATTAGAAATAAAACTGATGTTTCTATTTTTTGATTGAACGATCATCAATCTATCAAAAGGATCTCTGTGAATGTGCGGCAGAGATTCCAGCCCTTGTAAATCTTCAATTATTAAATCTATAAACCGGATATCATACAGCATGAAGCAGCTATCAGAGAAGAAATGGATTGCATTATTACCCGGAATGTAAAAGATTTTTCAACTTCAAAGATTACAATTTTCTCTCCGGACGCTTTTCTCCATAATTTTTTTAAATGAATCTAAGAATTATTTTTAAAGAAAAGAGTTGCACTTAATTGTTGAATCTAAGAAATATTATGTCTTATTAGATGAAGTTTTTTCAGCATATGCCGATAATTACATTACAGTGAAATCTTTATTATTCCGGAAATATTACCGGTAAACGGGAAACCTTTATGGCTTTTAAAAGATTATTTATAATCCTCTATATCGTGGCATTTATTGTTCTCCCTGCTGCATCGATATACTCCTATGACAGAAATTTTGTTAAATTCGAAGTGGCAAAAGAGCATTTCCGTAACGGCATTGTTTATTTTAATAATATGCAGTATCTTGCGGCTGTTGAGTTTTTCCGCAGGGCTCTGCAGGAGTATCCCGATTATTACACTGCAAGGGATTTCCTTTCAAGATCCTATAAACTGGCAGGTTTTAAAACTGCAGCACTTGATGAGCTTAAAAAGGCTGCACAGATATACCCTGAGAGCATAGCTGTAAAAAACAGAATCGACAGTATACTTTTCCGCGGTTCAGGACCGGTGAGTGATATTTCTGAAGAGTATGTGCTGCAGAATGAGCTTAGTTCCAGTGACATGAAAAGGTTCGGCTTCCCTGAGGCGATTGATCTGGCGATTGATAATGAAAAAAATATCTATGTTACCTCTTTTACTTCACCAAGGGTTGTAAAAATTGATCCAAACGGCAAGGGTGTGGATATTTTCAGGCCAAATATCCGCGGCGGACTCTATGGTATTGACTTTAATAATGGCACACTGGCTGTAAGTGATTTTCAGGGGAATATAATTTATCTTTTTAATACAGCCGGAAAAATTACCGGCAAGTTCGGAGGGTCCGGTTCAGGTGAGGGGAGTTTCCATGGACCGCAGGGGCTTGCATTTGACAAAAAGGGGCATATCTATGTTGTGGACAGTGGAAACTTCAGGGTCCAGAAGTTTGATGAAAAGGGGAGATTTATTCTCAGCTTCGGTAAAAAAGGGGATTACGAGGGTGAATTCAAAAATCCATCAGGCGTGGCTTTTTTAAATGAGAAGGTATATGTTACAGATACTGACGGAAGAAAAATAGCGGTTTATGATCAGTATGGAAATTATATAAGCGATATCAGGGGTGAGGCAATAGTTTCACCCAGGGGGATTTCGGTAAATGGTAATAACCTGGTTATTTCCGATGAAGAGAGAGGGGTTCTTATTTATAATACTGCCAATTCATCCATGCGCATATTTGATTCATGGGGCGAGGAGGGGAGACTTCACCGTTCTGCTGCAGCAAGGATAGATTCAGAAGGTTATATCTATGTTGTGGATTCCGGCCCGAACAGGGTTTACAGATTCTCCCCTGTGGAGAAGCAGTATACCAATATGGAGATAGAGATTACATCTGTGGATGTAAAAAAATTCCCTGTTGTTGCTTTTTATCTCAATATTAAGGGGAGGGACGGCAGACCGCTATACGGCCTTGGCCCTGACAACTTTAAGATTACTGAAGACAATTCTGCTATTCACGGGTTTTATACTGATTATCTTAAGAATAAGCCGCTCTCAGCTTCATTCTCTATGGTGATAGACAGATCAAAATCGATGGAATCTTATCATAATGATCTTCCCTGGTTTGCTGATTTTGTTTTAACAAAAATGAAGAGGAATGACACTGTCGAGCTTATTAATTTTAATAAGGATACATGGTCCGGGAGTAATTACGACTGGAGCAGGAGAAGAACCCTTGATGCTGTGAGAAAAAGGGATTACAGTGAAGGGAGGCAGACCGGAGTTGCTCTTTACACCGCTCTTTCCAATCTTGTACCAAGGCTTAACAGGAGGGGCGTGGTTTTTATTACTGATGGTACTGTTGCAGATGATTCATTTATGCAGTATACACCGGAGATTATTTCCGACTATGCCAGGGAGCATTATATTCCAATATATATTATTTCAATTAAGGATCCGGATCCGGTCTTTTCAATGATTGCTTCAAGAACTGGCGGACAGGTTATCCGTCCTGCTGAGATTGATAATCTGCGTAAAATATACGATAATGTGAGAAATCTTGACGAGAAGAGGTATGTTCTCGTTTATAATACATATAAGCTACCTTCATTCCGCGGATGGTGGGCTGATGTTAAAATAGAAGCAGAATTCAGGGGTGTGCAGGGTGTTGAATGGGGAGGATATTTTGTACCATAGCAGTAATGACAGAATGACAAATGCCAGAATGAATATGGTGCGGAAACTTGAGAATAAGGGTATCTCCTCAGGATCGGTTCTTGAGGCTATGCTTAAGGTTCCAAGGCATCTTTTTGTTTCAGAGGCTCTATGCTATAGGGCATATGATGACACTTCTCTCCCCATAGGTTTCGGCCAGACTATTTCCACACCTTCAGTTGTTGCCTCCATGGTTCAGTCATTAAGGCTCACAGGGGATGAGAGGGTTCTGGAAATCGGTTCTGGATCAGGTTACCAGGCAGCGGTGCTGGGTGAGCTGGCAGGATTTGTAACAGGTATGGAACGGATTGCTGAGCTGGCTGACCGGTCAAGGGGTGTAATCTTCAGCTTAAAGTACGGTAATATAAAAATAGTAAACAGCGATGACTTCAATTCTGTTGAAGGAAATTTTGACAGAATAATTGTTGCTGCAGGTGTGAAAATATTCCCTGTTGAACTGCTGGAAAAACTGGAGCCTGGCGGGGTTCTGGTTATCCCTGTTGATGACAGTACTAATAATCATGTAATTAAGAGATTTATTAAAAAGAGTGACAATGACTATTTCGAAGAGGTTATAGGGAGAGCAAATTTTGTTCCCTATCTTGTGGGGGTTTAGAATGATGATCAGTAATATTTTGTCATTCCGGCTGTAGCGGTAGCAGAATGCCGGAATCTTCTGAAAAAAATAGTAGTAATGAGATTCCCGCCTACGCGGGAATGACACCGCCTTAAAATTTAAACTGCGGCATTAAGTTCAATCCATACATTAATATGATGCTGTTATTATATCCGCCAGCCATTTGATTGATGCTGTTTTCTGTTTTTCCCCGCCTGCGTTAATCCCTTCATCGGGATAAACTTCTATAAACTTTTCACATGTGAGTCGATTAAAGAGTCCCATTACACATTCAGTGGGTGAACAGTTGTCATTAAGTCCGGTAATAAATAGGGCGGGGCATTTCAGATCAGATGAAAAATTTATTATATCAAAGTAGCTCAGGTTTTTCTTTATCTGGTTTTTTTTCCCTTTCTGTATAGCTATGATGTCATTGATCTCCTGAGCAGCATCGCTTTCAGAAAGATTCTGTATCATGGGGATATCGCAGAAAAGGGGCGCGTCCATAACAATCCCTTTAACTCTGTCGGAATTAACAGCTGCAAAGAATCCTGCAGCAGCACCAAGCCCTTTACCACGTATTCCGATTTCCGAGCAGTCTATAATGTCCATAAGTCTTAAAAAATCGATTGAACGGAATACATCAAGAAAAACCGACCTCACATAATATGTCTGAAGATCGATTATATTCTCTATGATAAATCCGAGAGGACGTTCTTTCTCCTCTTCTGCGGTCCGGTTTTTTATAAGATCATGGCCACGCATTACCAGGAAAAGGTGAGCGCATCTCTCATCCAGTATTTTAACAGGGTTTTTATCGGGGTAGCGGTTGTAATCGTGGAGGTGAATAATTATTCTGCTTTTAACCATATCTTTGGGAACATAGAGGTACCCTTTAATCCGTACTTTAAGAAATCCGTTATAGGATACTTCGTAATATCTGAATTTGCCTGATGAGCCTTTTGATGATTCATGTATTTCTGGTCCAATGGGGATCTTTTTTATATCATTTATTGACTTTGTCCAGAAACTGATGAAATCATCCTCCCTTGTAAGATCGGGCATATTCATGAAATATTTATCAAAGGCTTTTATTGCCATTACTGTACTCCGCCGGCAAGTTTATATATGAGGTAATAATTTGCGCTGAAGAGGTAGTATATTATTACAATCAGAAGAGAAAAGAGAGTAATGGTAAATAGAGTCATTGTGATATAGTGGAGAGGGCGCTTTAAGAAATAAAATAATATTGAAGTGTACTCCATCCCCATTCTCCGGAGACTCTTATACTTGCCGTAAAGTATAAGGATAATTATGACTGAAATAGTAAGGAGAGAAATATTTTTAAGTATAATATTAAAGGCTGTTACATTGTTCACTGCAAAATATGAAAGGGGGAAGACAATCATATTCATAAGAAATATGCTTATAACCGCAATTATAACAGTCAGTAAACTGAGTGAAGATAATTCTTTAACCCTGTCTTTAATGCTCTCTCTTTCATACCTGTTTTCATCTCTATTCATCACTTTCGTAGCTTTCATCTTTCACTGTCCCGTTTTCATCTGGTGTTTTCTCTTTTTCCAGGAGCCCCTTATCCTCAAGGGCTTTTTTGGCGGCCCGTTTTACTCTTGCGTTCTGATCATATTTCATTTTATATTTTAATATGTCAATTGTTCTTTCATCATCAAATTCTTTTATCAGATTCACAGCATTAAGTCTTACAGCTGCGTTGTCGCTGCGAAGTGAATTCATAAGGAGATCAATAGAGTCACTATCCCCCAGTGCAACAAGTGCAGCAACAGCAAGCATTGAGAGGTTGTAGTGAGACTGTTTTTTTCTGAATGGGAATTCTTCTATATCTTTCAGCAGCTGCTTAATCTTATCTGCTGAATCATTAATTTTTAAAGTACCAAGAGCTTTAACCGCATGCCCTCTGATGGGCATATCCTCATCCTCATCCAGTAAGAGTTCCAGGAGGAAATCCTTCAGGTCGGGAGTACCCATTACGCCAAGGTATATCATAAATCTTTCCCTTGCCATCTTACCTGACCTGGGGTCCTTTACTGTTTTTACTGCCAGATCTTTAATGTCAGGAACCTTGAGATCTGTGAGGAGTATTATAAGGGCGTCTGTGAGATTGGAGTTTACGCTGAAATCCTGCTTGTTCAGGATTTTTATAGCTGTATCTTTTGATTCAATTCCATTTAATCTCCCCAGTGAATAGGAGGCTGCAATCTGGATCTCCTCCAGGTTGTTCTCCAGCGCTTTAATCAGAGAGGGGATTGCATCTTTGTAATTATGAGTGGCAACAGCAGATATAGCTGTTTTTTTAACTTCAGTATTGAGATCATTTTCTATTATATTGTTTAATTTTCCCAGTACACGGTTTTTCATTTCTTCGCTTTTAATCGAACTGATAAGGGTAATTGCAGTTATGCGGTCTTTGTGCATCCCGAATTTCAGGGTGCTTTCAATCCGGTCAACCTTCATTTGATCATCTGCAGCATCTTTTTCTGTGTATTTATTCTCTTCTTTGCTCTCTGCTTCGGTTTTTACTGCTTCAGATTCCTCTTTAACAGCTTTTCCCTCATCTCCGGCTATGTCAGATGCAGTTTCAGGTTTTTTTTCCCCGCCCCAATCTTTTTGCTCCTCACCTGATGCAAAGTTCATAGAAGCAGCAATCAGTAATAAGATTATGATAAACCCGGCCCTCTTTATTTTTTGTGTCATTATTCCTCTCTTCAAGTACTTCTTTTTATATATTATCGGTATTTATTAGGTGGGGTAGAGAGCTTTTTAGTTAATATATTATTGCAATATGAGGTACATTTTTTTTCGATACCAGATTACTATTTATAGCAACAGAGATAATTTCATATGGCTCATTCCCGATTTTTGGGAAAAGTATTAATATTGTTTGATTCCACATATTCTGGAGTCAGCCCCCTGTTCTCCGATGGGTACTACTACCCACTTCTTTCAACGAACAATTAATTCGGCTAAGCCCCCGGCG
>CAZBFP010000017.1:0-79259 GCA_964491265.1 uncultured Leptospirales bacterium
GAAACAGCACTATGCTGGCTATGATGCGATGATTGCGGCGCGGAATGCGGAGGCGGGAAGAGCAGGGCAAGCCGGATCAGGTTCATGGTATGAAGATGTTGCAAGATCAAATAACGGAGGCGTTAATTTATCCGGTATACTGAACCCAAATGCAAATTATTCCGGAAATTCACAGTGGCGGGCTAATACCGAATCTCTGAATATTGGATCAGGAAGCGGTTACTGGATAGAGCCGAATCCTGATGCGCCTGCATGGGCAATGAATTTTGATTTTGGAAGAGATTTTGGCGCCAGGGCAGGGCAGCATTTCAGTAATGGTGAGTATGCTGCAGGAGCACTTAATTTGATGGCAGGAACTGGAGAGGCGTTTTTAAATACTGGAGCGTTAGTCGGTGCGGCATTTCTTGGGGGTGTCGGGGTTAATGCAGCGGCTCCTTTATTGCCTGTGATACAGAATAATATTTCAAATATTACCATACTTGCTGCGGGAGTTTTAAATGGTTTAACGCCATCTGGATTGCCAAGCCCAGTAATAGGAACAAAGACCGAAATATTGGGGATAATTATGGGTGTATATATATCCGAAAGGGTGACTGAAGATTTTTGGAAACTTCGATATGATTTTAATTCTTATAGGAGCAGGCTATGGGATTAAATAATGCTAAAGATCTGAATGACTATGAAGATTCATTTTTTTGCAAGGTGTCTTTCTCTCTTGTAGTTGTGTTCATTAATATCAATATGAGCTGGCTTTTGTCAGATGAAATTCATATTCGTGGAGGTATAATAAGCGGATGGGGGATATATGGGTTTACTGCCGGGGCTATGCTTTTCAATTTTTATATAATTCATAGTGTGGCAAGATATTTTGAAAATAAAAGTTTCCTGCATCTTAGGAAAACTACTGTTTTCAAGGAATTGGCTCTATCCCCATTTTTTATTCTCTTTGCAGTAACGCTTTTTGTACAGTGGACGCCATTTTTTTCTTTGTACCCTGCGATATATATAGCAGCATATATTTGTATTTTTTATTTTCAATATAGATTCTGGAAAAAGATGGAGAATTATTCGGAATCCTTTAAAACTGATAGCGGGAAAAATTGATTATAAATAGAGAGGAAGACCTTGAAAAATAAACCGGAACTACAAATAAAAACAAACACCGACACACAGTCGATTCCTGAAGTATACACCAATGCAGTGTTAACAAACATGACCCCATACGAGTTTGAAATAACCCTGGGTCTTGGCAGCAGCAATTATGAAGGTGTGCGCCCTGTGGTTAATGTACGTATGAGTCCCCAGTTTGCAAAGGAGTTTGCCGAGTTATTGCAGAATAATATAAAATTATTTGAGGATAAATTCGGAGAGATAAAGGTATTTAAAGAAGGTCATTGATGCGGAATTTTGATGTATAATAAAAAGTTTTGTACCGGTGTTCACTGCCGCTCAAAGTCCCCGTGCTGACGATAAGTTGACTTATGTCGACGAAAGAACAGGGGCGGGCTGCTCCCCGCCTGCAGTGATTGAGTGGACATTGCCGTGCAATGCGCACATAAGTACACTTATCGGCAGACCGTGGGTTGAGAAGGTGAGAGTATTGTAAAGTTAGATGGAGGCTCTAAATGAATCGTAAAAATACAGCCAGAGATTTATGGGGCGAAGGTGTACCCTATTCTCAGGTGTATCTCACAAAGGAAATAAGAATTCTCGGTTCCGGAGTATCAAGGGAGTATTATTATATCACAACAGATATAAATCCTGGTTCCTATGACGCATTACTAAAAAACCGGGATAAAATTGGCGATGCAGATATTCAGGTCTTTTTGCAGGAGGCTGAATTTGATACCGGTGTTGACGGTTACAAATGGTCTTTGTATTTCGCTCAGGTTGATACTGTGGAAGAGTCTGAAGTTCAGGAAGTATTAAAGGCGGCTGTAGAAAAAGTGATAAAGCTTCATAAAACCGTCATAAAGTTATTAAATATTGATGAAATGGATTTTTAGCGGTCTGTTTTTTACCACCAGTTTTCTATTTCGATGCCCGGAATCCTCTGCATGTGGCTGGTATTGTTTGTAATTAGTACAAGATTGAAGGCAATAGCTGTAGACGCAATCATAAGATCAACATCATCAAGTCTTGTGCCTTTTCTTTCAAGGTCAGCTTTAAGCATGCCAAAGACAGACAGTGCCGGGTCGTTAAAAGGAATAAAGTTGATTCTCTCGGAAAGAGTTTTGATGGCCGCAAGGTTTGCTTCTGTCCTCTGCGATTTGTAAGCACCGTAATAAAGCTCGGCTTTTGAGATCCGCGGACGCTATGTTTGAAAAGCCTGTGGATATTATTTTATTAGATATATTTTTGTTCCCCTTCATCCAGTAGATAAGGATATCAGTATCGAGCAGGTATTTCACAGGTTTATATTCCTTTCACGGGAAAAACGGGAGGATTTTATATCTTTAATAATTTCCTCAGCTGTTCGGTTATCCTGCCAGCTTCCGCAGACCGGATCAGCAGAATTTAGAAGTAAGATTTCAACTTCAGTGCCGTCAATCAGTTCGACAGGTGAGTCAGGTATAATGACATTTCCTCTAACAACTCCTTTCATTAGAACCTCCTTTTGTTAAAAGATAAGTAAAAAATATTATGAATTACAAAAAAAACAATTAAAATTATTTTTAACAGGATAAAATGTCTGCAAGCCCATGCTGGCAAAAAATCGCAAGGGGGTGGTCGCTTAATACCCTCTGCAAAAGAATAACTGATAAAAAATTATAAAAGTAAACAGTAATTATTCCTAAAGATATTTTTTAGTGCAATAATGATGTTTTCCATATCCCCGCCGCCTTCGGCGGCGGGGATATTAGAGCATTTTATTTAAAATATAAGTTAAGTAATTAACACTGAAAAGTAAAATAATAAAAGTAAAATAATAAAAGCTAATTATAGCAATTACAAAGGAAAGCGGCCAGCCCTTATCCGATGACCATGTACGTATTGCGCTTGAAGCAAAGATCCGGTAAGCTCCGATTGTTTTGTACTTATTGATTAAGGGATTCTTATATCCAGCTTGATTGAGTGTGTCACACCTTAGCCTGACTAAGTCAGGCTAAGGTGTTTTGGCAGGAAAGTCAACTTTTTTTCTGGATTTGAAAACGACAGACTGTCTGTCGTTTTTAATGAATAAGAAAGAGGTCGTTAAAAGAAGTTTTTTATATGATGATTAAAATTAAAGGTGGGAGCAGCGGGCATAAGTATCATGACGGCAATTATATGTACATAAGAATTGTTTATCATCAGCTTAATGTTGGGATTATTCTTTCCAGCGAGCGAAGTGATCTCTACTGCGGATTAATTTATTGACATTATATTATTGCTCCCTATTTTTCAGAAAATGAATTCAGGGCATAAAAGAGATAACTTTTTTCCAGGTGTATACAGGAAAAAACAGCGAACGGGGAATTGAATAAAAGCTATTATACAGAGGACAGGATAAAATTAAGTGTTTAAAGATATAATTAAATATAACTCAGAAGATTTTTCTGTCTCAGAATTAATCCGGAAAAAAGAGGGGGGGGAAATAATAGTTGTTTTCTCCACCCTGGGTGAGAGGGAGGCTGATTCTGTCTGTGAAAAAATTGAAGTTTTAAAAAGCCTCCCTTCCGGTTTTATCGACCGGATAGTTGTTAATCACAGGCGAAGCAGTGATAGCGAAGACAGGACAGAGAAAAAAGTTAAATCTCTCCATCCTGATGTGGAATTATTCTTAAGCAGTGAGATTCCAGTTCCTGATATGGGGAGTGAGCCGGGAAAGGGCGCTGATATGCGGCGTACACTCTACAGGCTCACCACTGACCGGAGTGAATCAATAAATCCGGATAAAATAATTGTTGTTTTTCTCGACGCGGATGTCCTTCCTGAATATTTCAGCACCCATTTTGTAACTGCACTTGCAGGGGCAGTTCTGGAAGGGGCGGATTTTGCTAAAGCAGGATTCTGGCGCAAAATGGGTCGTGTAAAGAAATTCGCTGCCCAGCCGGTTTTCTCACTTATCAGCCATCCTGCACTTGAAAGACTCTCCGATTTTTCCTATCCTATTTCAGGTGAAGCTGCAGGTACCCTGAAGTTTTTCTGCTCTGTTTCTTTCTGGCAGCGTTACGGTGTTGAAACCGGAATCCTGGTTGATGCACTAATGGGGAATTATTCTGTTGCAGATGTGAACCTGGGGCTTTATGATCATGAGCATCATGGAGATTCATTTATTCAGAAAATGAGTTTCGGGGTAATGAGGGCTTTTTTAAAATCGCTTGAGCGATACGGGATTATCTCTTTTTCCGGAGATGCGGGTATTTCTGATAATATAAAATACTCTTTTATAGATGATAAAGGGGATCGGCGAAGTTTTGAAGAGCATTTTGAAGAGAAGCTTTACGGTCCGTTAAATTCTTTTCCTGGAAGGGGTGAATTATGAGCAGTCTCATGGACATGGCTAAGGATCTTATCCACGACCGGGTTATTGAAACAAAGACATATTTTGTTGATGAAGAGCGTCTACTTTTCGCAGGAACTTTGCGGGAGACCCGGCATCTCGAATATTATAAGTTTACAGGTGAGCGGGTTGAAGCAGGGCTTCTTCACGGGCTTACTATCCTCCTTCTCGTAAAGGTCCCTTCGATGATTATTGAAGAGATTGAAGTATCTATGGATAAAGTTCCCAGGTTTGAGTGCAGGGAGATTGAGGAGTGTCTCGCTCCGGTGAAAGGTATGGCAATAACCGGGGGATTTTCATCAAAGGTAAGGGCGATTGCCGGCGGGGAGAAGGGGTGTACCCATCTTCTCCATCTGATTATTACCATGGCGCCTGCAGTTATGCAGGGGTATTGGGCTTCAATATACAGGAAAAAGCCTGATACGGGCTATAAGGCTTCAGGGTCATCCTCAAAGATGGGGGCAGGACTGATGAATACATGTTATGTCTGGCGTGAGGATGGCCCGGCATTTACCAAGCTGAAAAAACTTATTGAAGAGAAAGGCGGGGATCTTAAATAATTAAAGTATTAACAAAATAATTATTGACAGGGCCGGGCGTAAGTCATATTAAAATTTATAATGTTGTTTTCAGTACTTTTGTGTTTAAAAAATATAAATATTACTTCAGTTTTAAAGGAGAATAATATGTCTGACAAAAAAATACTCGTAATAGATGACGATCCGGATATTCTGGAATCTGTCAGTGCTATTTTAAGCTCCGAAGGTTTCAGTATAACAACAGCTCTTGACGGGAAAGAGGGTTTTGATAAGTTCAAGACAGTCAATCCTGATCTTGTCCTCTGTGACATGATGATGGAGAGGGTTGATGCAGGGATTAAAGTTGCTGAGCTGATCAGAAAAGAAGATTCCAAGGTTCCTGTTTATCTTCTCAGCAGCGTGGGGAATGCAACTGCAGGCAATATCAGTATTTCCGAGCTTGGATTTAATGGCGTTTTCCAGAAGCCTGTTGATCCTGATACTCTTATTGCGCAGGTAAAAAAAGCTCTCGGGATCTAAAAGATATTGTCTTCATTTCCGGACTCTCTTCAGACTGGATGATTAAAGGCGATATATTCTAAATTGATAATTAAAGCGCCATCTCTTATTTCCAAGAGGATGGCGCTTTCTGTTTATATCTGATTTCTATTCCTCCTCCAGGCTGTGATCTTCACTACTATCCACAAGTCGAGATCTATCAAAATGACAAAAGATATTTCGCGAAAAATGATTTAGTGAATGCCTTTATTCGGTGTATTGGCCCCCTAAGTCCCCCTCCGGGGGATTTAGGGGGCTTTTGAGAAGTGGGTAATAGTAAGGCTTAAGTCTGTTTTTTTCTATGCAGATGGTTGAATAATAATTCCTTGACATTTATTGCAGTTTTATAGCTTTTAAATAGTATTATTTACTGTCAGGTCCGAACAAATCTAACGAGAAGATGAAATAATGAAAAAAATAATACCTCTTTTATTCATATCCGCACTATTCCTCTTTGCAGTTTCATGCTCAACCTTTGTCAAAGAAAACGAAGCGGAAAAGCTTATTAAATTCGAAAAGACTGATGATCAGTTTATTGACTATCTTCTTCTTAATGACGTCAAAACAGGGGATCACCTTATTAAAAAAGGTGAAAAGGTCAGAATTATTATTACTGTTGGCGGCGACTGGATCAAGGTTTATGTTTACAGGGCGGATGAGGAGCTTCTCCTTTCAAGAAGAAATCTTGCACTTTATCTCTTTGAAGATGATTTTCCTGATAAAAAATATAGTCCCGATTTTTTAAGGGAAAAAATATATGAGGTTGTCAAGCCTCTTCAGTAGCAGAAGCTTAAATACTATACTACAGGTGAGATTATTATGTTCGAAGGAGTATACACAGCATTAATTACCCCTTTCCGCGGCGATGGTGTGGACTGGGATGCTCTTGAGCGTCACATCGAAAACCAGGTACAGGGGGGTGTTGACGGTGTTGTACCAATGGGTACCACCGGAGAGTCACCAACACTTTCATTTGAAGAACATGAAGAGTTTATTAATCGTGTTGTGAAAATAATAAATGGAAGGATAAAGGTAATTGCCGGTACAGGGGCAAATTCCACAAAAGAGGCGATCTGGCTTACCAAAGGGGCTATTGACGCGGGGGTTGATGCTGTTCTTTCTGTAAATCCCTACTATAATAAACCTACACAGAGCGGATTGATTGCTCATTATGAAAGTATAGACCGGGAATGTAAAATCCCGATAATTCTGTATAATATTCCGGGCAGGTCAGGTGTCAACTTCCTCCCGGAGAGTGTTAAGGAGCTTCTTGACAGGACAGAAAATATCGTAGCAATGAAGGAGGCTTCCGGAGATATTGCCCAGATGATGAAACTCATCGAAATATGCGGCAGCAGGCTTACTGTGCTTTCCGGTGACGATAATCTTCTTCTCCCCCTCCTTGCTGTGGGAGGAAAGGGTGTAATATCTGTTCTTTCCAATCTACTCCCTGCTGATATGAAAAAGGTGGTGACTCTTTTTGAAAAAGGGGAGCTGGAACTGTGCAGGGAGCATTTTTACAGGCTTCTTCCTCTGTGCAGAGCCATGTTTCTTGAAACAAATCCTATTCCAATTAAAGCTGCAATGGAAATGGCAGGGCACTGTTCCGGAGATTTGCGTCTCCCCCTTACAAGCATAAGTGACAGCAACCGGGAGATTCTTAAATCAAGGCTTGTCAATTACGGGGTTAAATTAAAATGAAAATAGGTATCTGCGGTGCAGGCGGTCGAATGGGGGCCGCAATTCTGAATATTATGATTGAAAAGGGTCATGCGCCTGCAGCAGCATTTGACGGGCCCGGGTCCAGGCTTCTTTCTAAAAGTACATCAGACATTGTTCCTGCCGGTGATCAGCACTGCCGGGTATCCCTCATTAATTCTGATGATATTAAAAAAACTGAGGGAATTATTGATTTTTCATCCCCTGCTGCTACATTTGAACTTATAAAACTCATGGCTCCCCTTGGTATACCCCTTGTTATAGGTACAACCGGGTTTAGTGACAGTGAACTTGAAGATTTGCAGAAGGCTTCAACTGAGATGCCTCTACTTTTTTCACCAAACATGTCTCTTGCGGTAAATCTTCTGTTTAAGCTTACTGAAATGGCATCATCATCTCTGAATATGGATTATGATGTGGAGATATTTGAAGCTCATCATAAATATAAAAAGGATGCTCCTTCAGGGACAGCCCGGAAACTTATTGAGGTTATAAAGAAGAACATGCCCGGTCTTGCTGATGCCGGGGAGGTTCATGGAAGAGAAGGGATTGTAGGTGAAAGAGGAGAATGTGAAATAGGTGTTCACGCTATGAGAGGGGGGAGTATTGTGGGTGAGCACACTGTATTCTTCACAAGCGCTGATGAGAGGATTGAACTTACACACAGGGCTGCAAGCAGAGATACTTTTGCACGCGGGGCTGTAACTGCAATGGAATTTATGAAGGGGAAACCTGCAGGATTTTATAATATGTTTGATGTTCTGGGACTGTAATGGCTGAAGATGATAAGAATCTTACTGATGACCTGAAGGAATTCGAAGAGAATCCCTACGATCACTATGATAAACGACCTGAGGATGTGGTGCGTCTTTTTTATGTTCATGACGTGCCTGTAATACCTGTGGTTTCAAAGCGCGGGGTGCTTATCGGTGTTCTGAGGAAGGAATCGGTAATTTCCCAGCTCAGTGATATCGAACGGGTTGAAAAGCTTAAAATAGATGAATTTATTACACAGCTTGCGGGAAGGATGAATTTTGATGACCTTCTCCCTTACGGGAAAATCAGGGAGTTTGTTGTAATCAATATCTTTGGTGAATTACAGGGAACATGGACAAGGCTGCAGCTCTTCACTGCCTGTGAAAACAATAAAGGTTCCGGTCCAGTGGAAGAGGTTAAAAAGCAGCAAGAGGAGCAGGCTCTTGAATGGATGATTTATCTTATACTTGAGCATGTCCCCCGGGGGTTGTATGCAATAAATGAGCATGGCAGAACAATCTTTTACAACAGCTATTTTGATGATTTTTTTTCTGCGAAATTCGGTAAAGATGTTGATATCGAATTTGTTGAAAAGAGTATAGTGGATCCGCATAAAAACGAACTCCGTCCTGATCCGTCGGGGAGTAATATAATTTTTTATAACAGTGTGATGGATCTGACCTATGAAAGGATCCCCCTTGTGAGCAAGGGGAGGAAGTCAGGGTTTCTTATTTTTTGTGATAATATGGGTGCTGATACACCTGTTCCGGCAGAGGGGGGTGGCCCCCTTTCAGATAGAATTGAAACATTTGAGCGTCAGGTAATTGTTGACGCGATACAGCGGGCCTCGTCACTTGGTGAAGCTGCTTCAGAATTGGGGTTAAATAAACAGTCTTTAAGGAGCAGGCTTAAAAAATTCGGAATCGAAACTGATAAAAAATAAAATCCCGTCTTATTTTTTTTTGCTTTCTTTGCTATTTTTCTTGACTTAAATACTTTTGATAATATTTTGATATTAATTATAAATGTCTTTGTTTTTCTCACACCCCAAGCCTCTTTTTACGTTTTTTAAAATTAAAAATACCTGATCAGAAGTATTAAGAGAAAAAGGCATTTTAAATACTTTAAATACCAATCTTGAAGCAGATTATTTAAAAATAAAAAAACAAAATTTAAGGATTATTTATGTCTAAATCAAATGAAATGAACGCTATTGATCAGCCTGAAGAGAGTCCGGTTGATGAAAAGACAGCTGTAAATGGTAAAGGCGAACCCGTAATAAATGGAGATCCCTCTAATAAGCTGGATCTGGGTGAGCTGAAAGCAAAGACAATTAACTCTCTCTATACCCTTGCCAAGGAAATGGGGCTTGAGCGTGTTTCCGGTCTTAAAAAACAGGATCTTATATTTGAGATTCTTAAAGGACAGACTGAACAGAAGGGGCTGATTTTTGCAAGCGGTGTACTGGAAATACTAAGTGATGGTTACGGGTTTTTAAGATCTCCAAACTATAATTATCTCCCGGGCCCTGATGATATATATGTTTCCCCATCCCAGATAAGGCTTTTCGGGCTTAAGACTGGTGATACAGTTGCGGGGCAGATACGCCCACCAAAAGATAATGAAAGATTTTTTGCGCTTCTCAGAATTGAAGCAATAAATTATGAAAATCCCGAAAATCTTAACAGAAGGGTACTTTTCGATGATCTTACACCTCTCTATCCTGACGAGAGGATTCAGCTGGAAACTACCGGTGATGAAGTTGAAATGAGAATAATGAATCTCATGACCCCGATTGGTAAAGGGCAGAGGGCGCTAATAGTTGCTCCTCCAAGAACCGGTAAAACAGTACTTCTTCAGAAGCTTGCAAATGCAATTGCTGTTAATCACCCGGAAGTATATCTTATTGTACTCCTTATAGATGAGAGACCTGAAGAGGTTACAGATATGGAAAGGTCTGTAAAAGGTGAGGTTGTATCCTCAACCTTTGATGAGCAGGCTACAAGACATGTACAGGTTGCAGAAATGGTAATACAGAAGGCGCGGCGTCTTGTTGAAAGAAAGATGGATGTAGTTATACTTCTTGATTCAATTACAAGGCTTGCCAGGGCCTATAATCAGGTTGTTCCCACAAGCGGCAAGATACTCTCCGGCGGTGTAGATTCCAATGCCCTTCATAAGCCGAAAAGATTTTTCGGTGCAGCCCGTAATATTGAAGAGGGCGGAAGCTTAACTATTCTGGCAACTGCACTTGTTGATACAGGGAGTAGAATGGATGAGGTTATTTTTGAAGAATTTAAAGGAACCGGCAACAGTGAACTCCATCTGGATAGAAAACTTTCGGATAGAAGGATATATCCTGCCATAGATATTAATAAATCAGGCACCAGAAAAGAAGAATTACTGCTTGACGAAGAAGAGATAAATAAATTATGGGTATTAAGGAAGGCTCTTGCTTCTATGAGTTCAACTGAGGCAATGGAGCTTCTTGTAGAAAAAATGAAGGCTACAAAGAATAACAGGGCCTTTTTTAAAGCCATGAATACGGCTTAAAAGTTGATTTTTTGTAATTGAAATATAAACAAAGGGAGATTTTGTAAAATGAAATCAGGTATTCATCCGGACTATAGTGAAACAGTAATAAAGTGTGCCTGCGGTAGTGAGATACACACAAAATCGGTTATTAAAGACCTTAAAGTTGAAGTATGCTCAAGCTGCCACCCTTTTTACACTAAAAAGCAGAAGCTTGTAGACACAGCAGGAAGAGTGGAAAAATTCAAGAAGAAGTACAATATTAAATAATTTCTTTTTAAATTATACGACTGCTATAATGGGCGCTTTTTGCGTCCATTATTATTTATCCGGGCTTTAGCATAGCTGAAAAATCCGCTTATTCCTGTAATTGAGATCATTATCAGGATCGAACCTGAAATGATTCTCATATTCACATCTTCCAGAAAAACAAAATAACCGAGAAGAACAGCAAAAACTATCCGGGTCGATGAGATGAGAGCACCCGGTGTAGCGTCAATATGCTTGTAGCCTTCCGTGATATAATACTGGCCTATATATGAAAAGAGAGCACAGAGGAATATATAGAGAATTGATATACCGTGAGGTATTATAAAAACAGGGATTACCATTATGCCATTAATTAGAGTCCCTATGAGCATCAGGTAAAAAACAATAACATAGCTGTCATTAAATTTTCTAGCCTCCCGCAAAGTTGTTATGGCAAAACCTGCAACAATCCCTGACAGGAGTGCCGCAATATCACCCCTGTTCAGGAGATTCATCCCCGGCTCTGACCCTTCAGGTACCATTGTCAGATATATACCCGCACCGGTTGCTATAAGGTAGAGAAAGTATTCACCCGATGTTTTTTCTTTATTTATGAATGGAGCAATGAGAAAAACAAAAACAGGATAAGTCATGTTAAGAAGATTGGCTTTACCTATACTGGAATGCTCAACCCCGATAAAGAAAAGAATTACCGCAATTGTGTTGAAAATTGCCCGCATGTAGACATGGCGGGATTTGACGGTTTTTAAACTTTTCTTTTTATAGATTATATAAAAGAGTGTTATGATAAAGCCGAAGAGAAACCTGAAAAACGATAGCTCTATTGCAGGGATATCTGTATCAGCTGTAACAAGCTTTACAAAAACAGTGGCTAAAGCAAATGAAAAAGCTGATATTATTAGATATATAACCCCCCGGAGCATTAATTATTTCAATGACTGTTTTTTAAACCGTTGTAGCGGTTAAGGAGAAATATTCCTGCTATTCCGGTAAAAATAAAAAGTAAAGCAACAAGCTGCGCCTGAGTAAGCCCGAACCCTGTTACCGGGTTTAGCCTTATAAATTCAACTATGAATCTGGCTGCACCATTCATGCACAGGTAGATAAAGAATATTGTGCCTGTTTGAAAGTTCCTGGTCCTCATCTGAAGGAGAACAAAGAAAAATATAAAGGACATGAGAGATTCAAAAAGAGGAGTAGGGTATACTGTAGCTGTAACAGGAACAATTCCCCCGGGATATGATACTGCAAAAATAGAATCAACCGGAATTCCGTAACAGCCGTCACCGGAAACATGGCAGCCCAGGCGCCCTATGCCGTATCCCAGAGCCATTGAAGGGGAGGCGATGTCGAATATTTTGAGTACGCTCTGCTTCTCTTTCTTAATTATTATTATTGCCACAAGAAATGAAAGCAGAAATCCGCCGTAAACTGAGAGTCCGGCCCCTGAAAAAAGCATCTCCCTGGGGGACTGAAGAAATTCACCAAAATTATCAAAAATATGGAAAATTTTAGCACCTATAATTGCACTCGGTATGATTGCAATAAGGAGCTTGTATGCAATATCAGGATCAAGTCCATTGATTTTGAATTCACGTTCAGCGAAAAGGAATCCCAGGTAAAAGGCCATTCCAAGAAGCAGCCCGTATGATCCAATTGTAATAAATTTATATTCAAAAAGTATCGGATACATTGTATTCTCCCTTATTTCTCAGGTATAATCAAAAAGATCTTATTAACATCAAGTTTATAAAGAAATTTACAGATAATAGTATATATAACAGTAATTATTCCTAAAGATATTTTTTAGTGCAATAACGATGTTTTCCATATCCCCGCCGCCGTAGGCGGCGGGGATATTAGAGCATTTTATTTCAAAAAAAAGTTAAAGAATTAACACTGTATATATAGTCTTTTTTTATTGTCTAATTAATTATGCAGCCGGCTAATGTTGTCAAGAGTTAACTTTTAACCGGGTAATTTTTTATATTGCATTAAGGGGTGAAATACTCCAGCCTGTTTTTTTTAACAAAAAACCGGGGATTTATACTTATTAAATTTGAGGTTCTGTTATGGATAACGATGAAAAAGTAAGTCTCATCAGGAAAGGTAATGAGCTTTTTAACAAAGGTGATATAACAGGAGCGATTGCGATTTTTGTTAAAACAGGCTACAGGGATGGCTTAACAAGAGTAGCAGATTACTATTTTTATGATAAAAAGCTTCCCCTCATTGCCTTAAAGTTCTACAGGATGGTAAACCGTAAGGATAAGGTTGATGAAATATTCGCACGGATGATGTTTGCTCTTGGCAAGCTTCTTAAAAGCGATTCCAGGCCTGCTGAGTCTGTTCCCCCTGAGCCGGATAATAAGGAGGAGGTTGAAGTGAAAATTCATCCTAAACTGAAACTCCTTGCTGAAGAGATTATCAGGGATAGTGAAAAAAGAAAAAGCTGAAAATATTCAGTGATAATTCCTTAACTTTTATTTGGTATATAATGATTTATTATCCCCGCCGCCGAAGGCAGCGGGGATAATAAAAACAGAATTATTGCAATATAGGAGATCTTTAGGAATAATTACTGGAGAATATTTATAATTTTGCAAAGAGGTGCAATGAGACTGATTCCGGTTTTTATAATTTTTTTAATCTCCCTTTTTACGGGAGGCCCTTCTTCCGCAGATACTCTGGATGCGGGGAGATATTTTGAAGAGAATGTTGTAGAAAAAAAGCTTCCTAACGGTATAACACTTCTTATGCTCAATCGGGGGTATTCACCGACACTTTCAACGAGGATCTCTTTTTGTGTAGGCTCTGCTGATGAAAGCTACAATAATATTGGAGCAGCCCATATTCTTGAGCATATGCTTTTTAAAGGTACCGATTCTATAGGCACAACCGATTTTGAAAAAGAGAAGAAAATACTGGGGAGAATAGAAGCTATAGGGGAAACTATTGACAGGTTAAAACTGCAGAATCCTTCCCACTCCTCCCTGCCTGTATTGGAGCGGGAGCTTCAGGAGCTTCAGAAAGAGCAGTCTCTTTACACAGTCAGTTCCCCATATGATAAAATATATACAGAGAAGGGGGGCATCGGACTTAATGCCTCCACATCTAAAGATATGACCGGCTATTATGTTCAGCTCCCGTCAGACCAGATAGAGCTATGGGCCAAAGTAGAGTCGGAAAGATTCAGGAAGCCCGTTCTGCGGGAATATTACAGGGAGAGGGACAATGTAATTGAAGAGAGGCTCATGAGAACTGAGTCGAGCGGTAACGGTCTTCTCAGTGAAGCTTTTTTTGCAGCAGCCTATTCTGCTCACCCCTACAGGCATCCGGTTATCGGCTGGGCCTCAAATATTAAATATATGTCAATACACGATATCCGGCGTTTTTACCGTGAGTTTTATATACCGTCAAGGATGACGATTACTGTTGTGGGTAAACAGGATACTGATGAAACATACAGGATTGTTGAAAAGTATTTTAAAGATATTAAACCGGGTGCAGATCCTGGGGAGATAAAGATAATTGAGCCTGCACAGGCAGGGGAAAAACGGATTGAGGTTTTTTTCAGATCCCAGCCCTTTATTATTATGGGGTGGAAAAAACCGGCATATCCAGATCAGGTCGATTATGTCTTTGATGTTATTTCTACTTCACTTGGTGATGGAAAATCATCTCAACTTTACCGTTCACTGGTGCTTGATAAAAAAATTGCATCTTCTGTCTACACATGGAACGGCGCCCCCGGGGCACGTTATAATAATATGTTCCTTATTTATGCGGCACCTGCCGCAGGTTATACCCCTGAAGAGCTGGAACAGGCTGTATATAAGGAGATTGCACTTTTCAGAGATAATGTTAATTCCGCTGAACTTGAACGGGTTAAGAATATTTCAGAATCATCCTTTATGTTTATGATGGACAGCAACGAATCTATTGCAAGATCTCTCAGTTATTACCAGACAGTTCTTAAAGAGTGGCGTTACTTAACCCGCTATATTGAGGGGATAAAGAGGGTTACGGTTGAGGATGTGCAGAGTGCAATTGACACTTATATTAAGACAAAAAACAGAACTGTGGGTATACTGAGAGATGAAAGGGGGGAGGAATGAGAATAATATCCTCAATTAAGTTCACTTTTGCATTTTTTACTCTCTTTCTGCTGATTGATGTTTCATCCGGCTTTTCTGCCGTTATCAGTAATATTGAAATGCCGCGGGTCGAGAGTAAATCTCTTGATAACGGGGTTAAGCTGCTGCACGTGAAAGATGAACTTCCACGTACGGTCTTTTATGTGTCAGTAGGTTATGGGAGACTTTATGAGGATAAAAAGAGTGCCGGAATTTCGGAGCTCTTAACACGGACTCTTTCAATTGCAGGTACTGAAAAATATCCGGGGAATGAGCTTTACACCAGGCTTGAAGCTGTGGGGGGTGAAATCAATTTTATTCCCGGATGGGAGAATATTGTTATTGAATTGAAGATTCTCAGCAGACACAGGGAACTGGCCTTTGATATTCTCTCCGATATTTTCACCAGTCCTCTTTTTAATGAGGAGAGCCTTGATTCAGCAAAGGCCCTTATGATTGAGAAGATAAAGAGGGGGAGGGATAATCCTTCAGATATTGCATTTGAAAAACTGAGGGAGATAATTTTCTGCGGTTCAGGCTACGGGGGAACACCTTCTGAAAAAACAACCGGTTCTGTATCCGCATCTGACCTTGTGAAAGTGTGGGATAAATATTTCCGCGGGGGAAATGTAAGTATAGCAGTTTCAACTTCTATTGATGCTGATGATTATTTCAAGTCTGCTGAGATGAGTTTCAGCGGAATAAAGAAGGGTGAGAGAATTTATTATGATGTAAACAAAGAATGCATTAATGATTCTCTTAAAGAAAAGAGTGCCAATATTTATCTTCTCCCCATGAATCTTGAGCAGGCAACAATAGTAACCGGTACTGTTGCTCCACGTCTCAGCTATGAAGGGAATTATGCTCTTCACCTGATGAATTATATCCTTGGAGGTGGTTCCTTTAATTCCAGGCTTACTTCTGAAATCAGGGTTAAACGGGGGCTCGCATATTCTGTTTTTTCTCTTGTTCGAAACAGGTACAGCACAGGGGTTTTTATGTCTTTTGTGCAGACAAGAAATGATAATGTTCCCCTTGTCCTTTCTCTTATTCGTGATAATGTGAAGCTCATGGCTCAAACTGATGTTCCTGAAGATGAACTTCTTTGGGCCAGGGAATCGATAAATAACAGCTATATTTTCCGTTTCGAGAAAATTTCCCACATACTTGCCAATTATATTGATATAGAATATAATGGTCTTGATGCGGATTATTACAGGGATTACCCTCAAAAAATCAACAGTGTAAAAGCCGCAGAAATAAAAGAAGAGTCAGCAAAGCTTTTCAGCCGGGGCATGATTACGGTTATTGCAGGTGACAGAAAAATTGCGGAGGAACTGAAAAAATATGGTAATGTGATCATACTGGAGAATGACAGTGATTGAAATGGAAGGGGAACAGGGAGTTGTTGTGGAAGTGAGGGGAGCTCATATAATTGTTGAGTGTGATCCTCACGATATGTGTATTTCCTGTTCTGCGAAAAAAGGGTGCATGATGGCAGACAGCGGGAAAGTCAGAAAGATCAGCATGGATAATACGATTGATGCTTCAGTGGGTGATACAATTCTTTTTACTGTAGACAGCAGAGGAATTGTTGCAGCATCTCTTGTAATATATCTTGTTCCCCTGATTTTCCTTTTCACCGGACTTTTTGCAGGATATCGCTTTAATGAATATTTAATGCTTGATAAAGACGGGGCTTCTGCTATAATTGGAGTTCTTTTGTTTTTTTTGTCGTTTTTACTGATTAAGTTCTTTGCCGGTTTTACTGAAAATAACTCAAATTTTCAGCCGAGAGCTGTTAAAATATTAAAAAGGGGTCAGTAAGCATCCCTTTAGTACCGAAATAACAATATAGGCTTATTGCTGGATTACTGATGGGACTGTCAGTAATATTACTACGTTCAGGGACGAACAATATGACTAAAAAAATTATTGATTTAATGTCTTACAGGATTGAAAAAACATTAAAAGAGAGCGGTTTTACACTGAAAAGAGACGGAGATAAAAAGGTTAAACTTCTTATTAAACTTTCCGGCGATGAACGGGGTGTAAAACTTTAAGCATGACAGGAGAAGAGAATGACTGCTACTAAAGATATTGATACTCAGAAACAGGCTGTAAGGGATGAACTGGAAAAACTGAAGCATGAGTTTAAAATTGAACTCCCGAAAAAAATTTCAGAAGCAAGGGAATATGGTGATCTTAAGGAGAATGCCGAGTATCATGCTGCCCGTGAAAGGCAGTCATTTGTCCAGGCCAGAATAGCCCAGCTGACTGACCAGCTGAATCAGCTCAATGATATTAATGTGGCTGATATTCCTGATGATAAAATCGGTTTTGGTTCAGTTGTTACTGTTTATGATGAGGATGAAGAGGAGGAAATTGTTTTCCAGTTTGTCTCATCAGGGGAGGTTAAGCCATCAGAGGGTAAAATTTCCGCATCCTCCCCCATAGGCGCTGCACTGACCAATAAAACAGCTGGTGATAATGTTGAAATTGTAATTCCTGCAGGTAAAAAGAATTACCAGATCAGGAAGGTGATTACTTTTCACGGCACAGAGCTGAAAGCTTAGGTTTTTATGAAGGCTGCTTTTTCAGGGGCGGATTAAGTTTTGGAATTATTCAGTTAAAGAAAAGAACTCCAGTGCATGGGAGTTCTTTTCTTTAACTATAAGCAATTATTTTATTTAGTCAGATTTTTTTCGATGAGCTTATCCTTTTTCTCCCACATGCTGTTGAGCCAGTCATTGAACTCACCCTGCAGTTTTTTATTTTCAATATCAGCATTTGAGAATTGATCCGGAATAGGGAGCGTTTCAACAAAAACATCAATCTTTTTGATCTTTCCGCATAAAAAGTCCCACATCGATCCGGCACCGTCAGGATAGACAATTGTTATATTCAATAATCTGTGAAATTTTTCCCCCATGGCTGATATTGTAAAAAAAAGCCCCCCTCCTTTCGGCTTCAAAAGATGCCTGTACGGGGAGTTTTGTCTGTCATGCTTTTCTTTATTAATTCTTGTACCTTCAGGGAAAGTCATCACTGCAACAAAGTCAGACTTGAATTTTTCGCAGGCTTTCCGTGTAATTTCGATATCTTTACCTTTTAATCCTGGATTCTTTTCAATTTCCTCTTTTGTGAAACGTTTCATAAAGGGGAAATCCAGGGCCCACCAGGCCAGGCCCATTATAGGAACCCAGATGAGTTCTTTTTTTAGGAAAAATTTTATGTAGGGAATTTTCCCATGAAGCACTTTTTGAATTATCAGGATATCCACCCATGACTGGTGATTGGAAACAATAAGATACCAGTCCTTTTTCTTCAGCTTCTCAATACCTGATATTTTCCATTCAATCGGGTAGAAAAAATGAATAAAGGCTGAATTTAAAAATACCCAGTTGTTGGCCACCCCTATCAGAATTTTCCCTGTAATACGGCGCCACCAGGGTATAGGGAGGATGAATTTTATCACTGCAAGAGGGAAAAGGACAATGGCTGTTAAAATAGTATTTAAGGAAAGAAGTAAGAGAGCCAGCAGACCGACAAGCCGCGAAGCAGTATTTTTCATCATTATTTATTTCTCACTTTTTAGAATTTATTGTAAAGAGATGTTCTTTTAAATGATGCATTGAAGGATTATATAAATTACCGGTATTTATTTTAACGGATTATCTCTTTGTCAACAAGAAAGTATAATTTTCTGAATCAGCCTTTTGCAGGTGAAATCAGCCCGGGGGGAATAATAAAACCCCTGAATATATCAGGGGTTTATATGTTTAATGTGGAGACGAGGGGGATCGAACCCCTGGCCTCATGAATGCCATTCATGCGCTCTCCCAGCTGAGCTACGCCCCCGGTATTTAAACTGATTCTATAAATTTTTTTTACCTTCATTTGTCAATAAGTTTTGTTTGCATTGCTGTATTATCATTGTTTTTTTATAGTCATCTTTGAAGTATCCTGAGATTTACTAAGTAACAGTCTTGACAATATCACTTAATATAATATATTATGAACAATGACTTTAAATACTCAAGCATAAATAGATTAAATTTGCTTTGAAAAATTCAATTAATATTCCATAAGGTTACAATATGCTTTTTACTTATGTTCTGGTGTTTCTGTTTTTTATTATTTTTACTATAATAATTCTATATTTTTTGAGTGTGTACATTCTCCCTAAAAAGATCGAAGAGATCAGGGCAATGATAGATGCAGGCCAGACAAAGCTTGCCATTAGAAAGCTTACAGAAATCCTTGAAAAGGATGAGAGAAACCCCTACGCCCACTTCCTTCTTGCTGAGGCTTATTTTGCTGAAGGGAACACCCAGTATGCTATTCTTGAATACCGCCAGGTATTAAAATTCGGGCGGTTTGATGAAAAAATAAGGGAGAGACATGTCCGTTCAGTCCTTGCAAGGCTTTATAAGGAGAAGAAAGCCTATGAAGAGGCAAAGAATGAATTTCTCCTTTTAACAAAAATCGATCCTGCGAATTTTGAAAACTTTTTTGAACTGGGGATTATTTCATTTAATATGGGGCAGATGGATAAAGCCATAGCCTATTTTAAGAAGAGCGCTTCTCTAAATAGTAAGCATGATCAGTCTTTTTTCTATCTGGGGCAGATTTATTTTCGAAACAGCTCCTATGCTGATGCCAAGCAGAGTTTTTTAAATACGATTAAAATAGACCCGACCAATTACCAGGCTCACTATTTTCTCGGCCTTGTCTTAAGACAACAGGCCGATTTTGAATGGGCCCTTAAAGAGTTTGAAATTGCACTGAAGAGTGATGATTTGAAGGTGAAAAGTCTTTTAGCCCGCGGCAGCTGTTTTATGGAGAAGAATCAGTTCCCGAAAGCTGTTATGGAATTTGAAAGGGGGCTGAAATTTGCGAAAAAGGGGAGTGATACTGAGCTTAATCTGAGATATTTTCTGGCAGAATCTCAGGAGAAGATGAGGGATATTCACTCCGCTATTGTAAACTGGGAAAAGATAGTTGAAGTTAATCCTAAATTTAAAGATGTTCATCAGAAGCTTGCCAATTATGCTGAATTTAGACAGGACGACCGTATAAAAGATTTTATGATAGCAGGGCTTGCTCAGTTTGAGCATGTTACCAGAAAAATTATCGGCGGAATGAATTATAATATTACTGATATTGAAATTATAAGCGACACAGAAATAGAGGTTATAGCTATTGAGAATGAAGGTAAATGGAGAAATACAAGGCAGTCCAACAGAATAATCAGGATAATACGGACTACTGAAGCTTTAGATGAGGGATATTTCAGAAGAATACATGAATCGATGAGGGCAAAAAATGCTACCAGAATTCTTGTAATTACTACAGGTGATATTACAGCGAAAGCTGTTGAATTTGCCAATACAAGGCCTATTGAAATAAAGGGAAAAACAGAGCTCGTTGAACTTCTGAAAAAAGTATAAATCTTTTATGAATCATACAAAAAAAATACTCCGCCTGGTTCCATTTTTAAAACATCTCAGTAATGAGGAGATGGATCATTTTTTTAAATACGGGCGACTTGTAACAATACGTCCGGGACAGCTTGTTGATGTTAAAAAAACCAATTCTCTTAACGTAGTTCTTGAAGGTATTTTCGAAATAGAGTCCATAGGTAACAGGGATGTTGTTTATCTGTCACCCGGATCATTTTTCGGCTCCATACCATTCTCTGAAATCAGAAGAAAGGGTAACATAAAGGCGCTTGTAGACTCCAGGCTTTTTATTATAAATGAGGAGGAGCTTTACAGGTTTTTTCTTATTTACAGTAAGGCATTAAGGGGATATATCAAAATACTTAACAGAATAGGTTTTGATATATCAGATGCAGGTAAACAGTATTTTAATTCAAAGTTTAAAGTTATTACTGTTTTCAGCGGGAACCGGGGCTCAGGGAAATCATTTCTTGCTTCCTCACTGGGGTTTTCACTTTCCGGTTTTGATGAAGTTGTAGTGCTCGATCTTTCCTATTCCGGAAAATCTGTTTTTGAATTTTTTGGTGAAAGGCTTACTGCCCCATTATCGGAAAAGCCGGAAAATGAAAGCAGGGCTTTGTCATTGATCCAGGACCGGCTTATTAAATCAGATGATGGGCCTGATCTGTTAAATGTCTCCTTTTCATCCAGGGTTAAAACAGATCCTGAAATTATAGGGCATCTTATTTTTATTCTGGCAAAGACTTATAAGTATATTATTGCTGATCTTTCAAATGATGATCCTGATTTGAGGGATCAGGTTTTTGCCAGGTCTGATTTTATTTTTAATATAGTTGATGGTAAAAAAGATAAAGGTGAAGTGAACACGATTTTTGACCGTACTCTTCAGGACGGGCAGAGAATTATTGCTGTTAGAAACAGTTCAGTCTCCGGAGATGGCGGGGCTTTTTACGGCGGCCTTATACTTGACAGATGTGATGAATATATTAATTCAGGTGACAGGGAAGTTCTTAAAAAATTTGCAAAAAGTGAATCTGTAGAAAAGTGCAGCAGGCTTATAGAAAAAAATTCAAAAGCTCTTGTTTTTCAGTCACATGACAAGGACTCGGTATTCCTTGCAGGATTCCTAAGCGAATTGAATAAAAATGAACGGCAGATCGATTATTTGTATTCATCATCCTACAGTTATTTTCTCACTTCACTTTTTCTCCTGCTGGGGAAGGAGAATCTGAAAGACGGCTTCAGAAGATTTTTTTCCAGTGAACAGGTCAATCGTAATTGTGATATTACTTTCCCGGAACGCTATGTTTTTAAAACCGGAAATCTTATTAAGTATTGTGAAGAGCTGGCAGGTGCCAGGCGTATTGAAATGTTTCAGTCTCTTCCTCTTTGCAGGCTCATGGATGTATCCGGGAGTTCCAGGCTTTTCAGCTCTGGAGAAATGTCACGGCTTATGGCAGCAAGTTTTGTTTCCTCTCCACTTTTTGAGCCGGTTAAAATTAATGGAAGGGAGTATTACTCCGGATTTCCTGGTAACCAGGTCTCGGGTGTGCATCTTTTCAGAACCGAGGCTGATGATATAACATTTCTTTCCGTGAGGAACAAAGAAAATCTGCAGCCTGGATCAAAGATTATTGAGCTTTATGCATCATGGCTTAAGAGCAGTTTATTAACTGATACAGGATTCCAGGGTGAGGATATATTTACCGGTAAAAATTTAATACTTGAAGTATCATCTGAGGAATTTAGGTTTGACAAAATATTTGAGGAGACACAGATATTGGCTGAACCTCTTGTTGGTAAGGTGTAAAAAGATTGTCATATTCCGGGAGGAGTTTTTTGAGATCCAGAAGAACGAATATACTGCAGCTTGTTGTTTTAGTATCAGGAATTATTTATATCCTGATAGGATTGTTGAATTATTTTTCCCCCATGTTTGTTATAAACCTCTTTGCGGAAAATGTTTCCGAGAGCTGGTTTGATCTTGTGAGAGATCATGAACTCATTGCTCCGCTTTATTACATGGTAAGGGCTTTTTCAGCACTACTTTTTACATCAGGCATACTAATGATAATGCCTCTTTTCGATCCTTTGAAATACAGGGGGATTATATATTTTAACGGGGTACTCTTCCCTCTTATGGCATCTTTTGTCCTTATTAAAAACGGACTCTTTATTAAAGCCAAAAAACTTGACGTAAGTGAAGCTATGGAAGGTGATTATTCTCATACTGTAATAATTGTTCTGGGAGTTGTTTTACTGGTAGTATTTATTTCCTGTTTAATCTCTCTGGCTATTACCGGGAAAGATGCGGCAAAAGGTAAGGAATAATTTTTTTAATTGATATTTTTTCGTAAATATATTTATATTTTTAATGTTAATTCTTTAAATATATGTTAGTGTAAAAATGGACATCTATTTCTCCCGCCGCCTTCGGCGGCGGGAGAAATATAGCATTTTTTAACAATAAAAAGTTTAGGAATAAATACTGATATATCTTTAATATCATGGATTCGTAGAAAGCTTTGTATCTTAAATTTTTTAATATTATAGTAAATTTTAATCAGAATAAAAAATGAAAACCGGAGTTTAAATATGAACCTCAATTTAAAGAAACTCGACAACACTGTTATTATCTACCTTGAAGGGAGGCTGGATGTCCATTTGTCTGCAGATATTGAAAAGGAGATAAATAAGCTTATTGAAAGTGATCCTGCGAGCAGTCTCCTTTTAAATCTGAAAGATGTAGAGTATATGAGCAGTTCAGGTTTAAGAATCTTTGTTTCAACAATGCGGATTCTTAAAGAGAGCAACAGAAAGCTTGTACTATGCAATATGAATAATGCTGTTAAGAAAATATTTGAAGTAGTAGAATTAACTGATATGTTCGATATTTTTAATACTGAAGATGAGGCTCTGAAGTTTCTTAAATCTTTATAAAAATTGAAGCGGTATGTATTGAAAAGCAGAAATAGCCAGATCTCCGGTTTTGAGAATTTAAATTCTTCCGGAAATAATATTTTTTCATCAATTGACAGTGAAAAAAAGAGTCTTATCTTTGATGAGATGGAAACCGGATTATCTAATTTTCTGCATTATCAGAAGTTTCCCGGTTTTAAATGGCCTGCCTGGATTGATGACGCCGGGAATGATTCTTCAGCTAATTACAGGGGAGCAGCAATACCTCTTCTGCTTAATAATAGTCTCAGGCAATGGCAGAGTTTTACGAATTTTTTTTCCGGGAATCAGGTATTTGTAAACAGTACCGGAATGATAAGCGGACCCGGAGGGGGGGCATGGTCAGTTGAGTTCTGGGTACTTCATAAAGGAAAAGTATATAATCTGAATGATAATCCTCTGAAAATAAGAGGTGCCGTTGATTCCAGGAGCGGTATTTTACATTTCGCCGGCGATTTTTGCGACTTTACTTTCAAGGAAACCCTTTTCGGTGCAAGAAGCAATATTGACGAATCGATTGTTAAATTATCTCTTGATTTTAAAAAGAGTGTTTCTGATTCATTTTTCTTTGCAGTAATCCGCCCTTACAACAATACTGTCCTCGGCAATTTGAAAAGTATCAGGTTCGATCCGGCTGACCTTGCTGTAAGCATCAATGACAGGAAGCATCTTTCCATGTCTCAGAAACCGGACCTTCTTTTTTCAGGAAGCGGAAAAGATGGTGATATAAATGTTTCAGGACAGGAGGGTGCCGGCTCTGTTGTATGCAGTGACGGGATGGCAACCCTGGCACTGGGCTTTAGAATCGAAGGGGGGTGCTTCAATACCTGGATTCGTTTCTCTCTTGACAGCGTAGGAGATCTTTTACCGGCAAAGATTAATTATGACTCTGCACTCGAAGATTTCAGAAAATTTGCCGGAATCAGGTTAAATAATGGAGCATCCCTTGTTTCACCTGATAATAAAGTAAACATCTTTTCCAGGCTTTCCAGGCTTTCATTGCTCAAGGGGCTGAACAGTGATAACGATCTCTTTACTGTTGAATACTACAGAAAGGCTTTTTTTTACATTTCCGCGCTTAACAGAGCCGGTTATGAAGATGAATCAGGTTCATCTCTGGAGAAGCTTTTTGTTAATCTGAAGTTTAATAAAAAAAGAGTTGAATTTGCTTCAGTAGTAAAGGGGGCATATCTTCTTAATTCATATACTGATTACTATCTTCATAAGCGTGACATGGAATTTCTTCAGAAAAACTTTCAATCCATAAAAAGTATTGGCGACTACATTTATAGTTATTCCAGCGAAATACATTCTATTTCTCAGATGAAAACCACAACTCTCCCGCATGTGTTTATTAATAGACCCTGCGGACATGATCTTATTGTGATTGCTGCATCAATGAGTCACATGTCCTATCTCTCCAGATGTATGGGGATTTTTGGTGATGAGAGCAGATTTAAAAATGAAGCTGAGAGGCTCCAGGCTATACTTAGAGATGACTACAATAACAGAATGGATAATGCACTCCCCGGTGAAAGTGATTATCTTGGACTCCTGGCTCTTCCGGAAAAAGCTTTAACAGGTGTAAGCAGCGAAGATTACAATAGATTTCTGTCATTTATTTATAATAATTCTAATTTCCCTGTTTTTAACAGGCTTTTCGGTGTTGATAACAATGCTTCAGCCATCTTGCTGAACCAGCTCCTTTTTCAAAACAGTCCTCTTTTCTCTGATTTTAAAGAGAAGTTTTTTTCTCTTACATCTGAATTATTTCTAACCCCCGAATTTATTAATCCCCTTACCGGGAACGGCTGTAATGGCTCGGGCAGGTCAGAGATGGTTTCATTTCTTTATTTTATTATTATCCGGAATATGTTCTTTATCGACAGAGAGGACCGGCTTGAATTATTCCCTGTTCCTGAAAGAAGCTGGTTTAAACCTGGTGCTGTTATTCAGGTGGATCAATCTCCGTCAAGATTCGGCCTTATCTCATTTTCTGTGGAAACAGGTGAGAAAGATATTAAAATTACATTCAATGATCCTCCAAAATATCTCCCTCCCGATATAATGATTAATCTCCCCTTTAAGGCTTCAATAATTGATGGAGATGATTTTATTGTCAAAAAGCAGACTTCCAGTTCATTTCTTATCAATGGCTGGCCTTCGGTTGTCCGTTTTAATTACAGTAATTCTGACTGATTGTTTTACTCTTATAATCCGTATTTCACTTTAGCATGTTATATAATTGATTTCATGAGCAATTCTGCCGATTAATATAAGTATCAAGGTGTGAATAGGTAATAGATGCTTGTTTCTATTTTAATAACTGCGGTAATTATACTCGGTGCTGTTGCATTTTATTTATATATTATAGTGCCCAGGATAAATCCCCAAAATCGTGCAATGAGTTTTCTTAATGAAAATAGAATTGAAGAAGCTATTGTTGAATTTAAAAAAGTTCTGGAAGCTCAGCCCTACGATATAAATGTTCTCTGGAAGCTTTCCGAACTCTACATCTCTCAGGAGAAATTTGATCAGGCTGCGGTTCACCTTGAAAAAATATCGGAACTGAACCGCTACAGCGCAGAAGTTGAAAAACTTGATGTGCTTAAAAATCTTGCCCAGATTTACCGGAAAAGAGAAGAGAGGGAGCGGGCCTTTGCAACGTATTATGAAATTCTCAGGGATTACCCCAGTGAGCCTGAGGCCCTTTATTATGCAGGTTTCATGGCCCTGGGACAGGAGTCTTTTGATATTGCATTTAAGCATCTTGATCTTCTTTCAAAACTTGAAAAGAAACGATTCGATGTGCTTTTTGGAGCCGGAATATCTGCGCTTCAGAGTCAGAGAACAACAGAGGCATTAAGTTTTTTTAAAGAGTCTCTGGCACTTGAGCCGCTTTCAGATGTAGCTAATATTGCCATGGCCTTTACTCTTAACAAACGGAGAGATTACAAGACATCTATTAATTACGCAAAAATGGTGGTTGAGAACAGCAAAGACACAGGGGCTCTTTTTGTGGCAAAAAGGCTGCTGGCAATGCTTTATATAGAGGTAAAAAAAGTCCCTCTTGCAGTAAAACTTCTTGAGGAGTTAAAGGATAGCAGCACTGAGAATGACTGGAATGATGAGCTTAAGATTGTTTATTATGATCTCGGTTTTGCCTATCTCCTTGATGATAAAACTGCACAAACCTATGACTGCTGGAATCAGCTCTATCAGATGGACAGGAAATTCCGCAATATCCAGGATCTTATTACCCGTCTGCGCAAAGAAATGGATGACAGGCCCGGCGCCAGGTTTGAAGATGTTAAGTCTGTACTTACAGAGGTTGAAGGCTGGAAGAGCAGGTTTTTCCCGGAACACTTTGTGTGGAATATTTGCGGATTAAAGAGCAGCTACAGCATAGATATTGAGGGGATAATTGCACCTTACAGGTCAACCGGGGTGATGGAAAAAAAATCTACTGATGATTCCTCCGGGGATAAGGATATTCCCGGTGATGATCTGTCAGCTTTTTATAAAATTGATGCTGAAAGTTTCAGGAGTGCATCATACAGAATGTGTGAAAAACTTGGTCTTGTGATTGATGATATTCTTACAACATACAGAGATGCAGATGGTGTTGATTTTATGGCCCATCTAAGGGAGAACAGCAAAACTAAAGTTCTTGTCTGGGTCAGAAGATGGAAGGGGGCGAGTGTGGGGGAGATACCTCTTCGTAATTTTGCCCAGGCAATAAATGATTCAAAGGCATCACAGGGATATTTTATTACAACCTCGCCACTTACCCAGGCAGGTGAAAGTTCCCTGAGTAATTTGAGCAAGGTAACAGTTATATACCCTGAAGAGGTGGCAAAACTTATGAAGGGGATTTTATAACTTAAAAGGGATGGTGGATACTCTTGGAAGAGCTTATTGATATAGATTTAATTGATGTAAATGATCAGACATTCAGGATCAGCAGAAACAGTGAAAATAAGTCTTTAACCGATTCTATCGAAAATTATGGCCTCCTTGAAAAGCCCTTTCTTGTTAAAACTGAAAAGGGCTTTATACCATTGAATTGCCATAAGAGACTTGAAATATGCAATGAACTTCAAATAAAAAAGATCAATGCTGTTCTTCTTGATTACCCTGATGCCGGATTATTCTTTAATAATCTGGTTATTAAATTATATAGAAATGAAGTAGGGCCTGCAGGAAGACTTAAGGCTTTAAGTATTATGGAGTCTCATTTCCCTTCATATATTGATATCAATTCAGGAAGGTTCAAAAAAATTATAGGCCTTCCAGGGGAGTATCTTGATGACAGGGCAAAGAGGGACATGGTTATAGGGCTCCCCGCTGATCTGCTTGAGTATCTTGATACCAGGGATGTAAGCTTTAAAGTTATTAAGGATATTACAGCTATGGGGAGAGATCTTCAGGAGCTTATAAGCAGGTGGACTGACCTTTTACCGATAAGGGTCAATATTTTTAAAAAGATAGTGGACCATGTTTTTGATATAAGCAGAAGAGACGGGGTGGAGTCACTCCTGAGTCTGAACATGGAGGATATTCGTGATGACTCCGCACTCTATGAGGAAATTTTTAAAATAAGGTATCCCGCATATAGTTCAATAAATAAATGTTCCGGTGAATTAGTTGAAAAGATTAAAGCTCCGGGTCTTTCAGTGGATTTCCCGGAGTTTATGGAAAAAGACTATATAACTCTAAAGCTGAATATTTCAAAAAGGAGCAGCCCCGGTGAGTGGAGAAAAATACTTTCCATAATTAATGATGAAGAGATAAGGGAGCTTCTTGATATTCTTTAACTTATCCTAGTGGACTGTATCATCCGGGCTATCTTCCTCTTCCTCTTCAATAACAGTGTTGATGCTTTCCCCTACAGGGAGAGCCATTATTACACTGTTGAAAATAAATCCTGTGATTATAAACTTTGTCAGCTTCTCATTATCCTGGTAGATGCGGAAAAGCTGGTGGGTAACATATATGGAATTATCCATTACTTCCTGGAGGAAAATATTCCGTTCAGATTCAGAGTTTTTCTCTCCTGATGCTTTTATGATGGATGTTTTCCTCGATTCAGTAATAATAGCCTCAAGGAGGTTCTGAAAAAAACGGTCAAAATCCTCATTGTATTTTATCTCATGCCCGTTTAACAGTTTAATCATTATTTTTTTACTTGCTTCTGTATTTCAGAAAACTTGTCCTTAAAAAGGCCCCCCAGACTTGTGCCCGATGCTTCGGTATTTCTGGAGATAAAGGCATTTAATTCCTTTTCCTCTTCTTTTTTGATTGCACCTTTTTCGCTGAGTATCAGTTTCCTGCTGTTTTTGTCGAAATCTTTTACAGATGCAGTAATTTCGCTCCCTGCATTATAATTTTTCTGCATGTCTGATGAATTAAGCAGTTCATTTTTCGGGATAAATCCAAGCATACCATTACTGAGGCGAATTGAGACTCCGCTGTTATTGATATTTTCAACAGTTCCTTTATGAGTCTCATTCATAATATTATCCTCTGCTGTCAGCCAGGGATCCGCTTCATCAGTGATGAGCTCAAGTGAGATTTTTTTATCTTTATCGTTGATTGAATTAATTTTTACATTTATTGAATCACCCACATTGATCATTTCCTGAGGCCTGCTTATTTTTTTAGTTACACTCATTTTAGATATATGGAGAAATCCGTCAATACCAGGTTCAAGTTCAACAAATGCGCCTTGAGGGATTATGGCAGCAACCCTTCCGTTTATTGTCTGGTTCTCCTGTAGTTTATGTACAGTCCAGGGTTCAGGAGTGAGCTGTTTGATGCTTAGAGTAATTTTTTTTGAATTCCAGTCTATATCAATAATTCGGGCTTCTACTTTTTCTCCGGTTTTAAAGTCTCCATCGTTTCTGCCTCTGCTCCAGCTTGATTCAGATTTAGGTACAAGCGCTTCAATCCCCCCTATATTGACAAAAATACCGAATTCATGTTTTGAGGTAATTTCACCACTTACAATATCACCTTTTTTTAATGTCTTCTTCAGTTCATCTTCGGCCTGTGCCTGCATATCCTCAAGAATAGCCCTTCGTGAAACTATTATGTTTCGTCCATTTTCCTTGAATTCAATAATCTTAAATGCATAGGTTTTATTAAGATAGGCTTCTCTGCTGTCGCTGCTTTTAATATCAATCTGTGAAAAGGGGCAGAAGCATCGCTGGCCTGAGATATTAACTGAAAATCCCCCCTTTATTTCAGCAGTCACTGTCCCTTCAACAGGCATTTCATTTTCAAATGCTATTTTCAGAAGTTCAGGGTTAGCCTCACCCTTGCCGATTGTAAAAGTTACCCTTATCTCACCTTCCTTTGCAGAGACAACATAAGCTTCCACTTTATCCCCTTTTTTATACTTAAGGGTACCATCATCATTCTGCAGTTCAAGAGTACTGATAACAGCCTCGCTTTTCCCTGCAATATTTAAGAATGAATCCTCCTTGCCTGTAAAAACAATAACCCCCTGGACCATGTCACCCGGCTGGTAATCATCAGATACATTGAGTGATTCTTCAAGGAGCTTTTCAAAATCTTCATTACTGTAGTCTTCATTATATTCTTCTGATTCAAATTTATCTGTCATTTTTATTCCCTTCTCCTGAAAAATTCCCTGAAAGTATATTATTTTACTCAGGTTTTTTTATTGCATCCGTTTATAATCTGAGGTATAATTCTAACATTAAAAAAAAATCAGCACCCTTGTAAACTCTTTTTTACGGGGCTGTACAGTATTGGCAATAGTTCTATTGACTGTCAGAATTATTAAAGTCTCATCTGCAGAGATTGTACCTCATGACTGACAAAGCCTATTTTTTTGTAGAAATCAATTACCGGCAGGTTGCTGTTCCTTACCTGGAGGTTGATTTTGGGGCATCCGAGATTTTTTAGTTCTTTCACAGCATGGAGCATCATCTTTCTGCCGAAACCTTCCCTCCTGAATCGGGGAAGAACCCCTAAATAATTTATCCACCCTCTATGTCCGTCATAACCGGCCATTAATGTAGCTGCAAGTGTTGAGTCGTATATCCCCACAAAGAAAAGATCATTCTGGAATGATCTTTTCAAATCAATATCTTTAACAGGATCGTTTTCTGGAGTGGTGAGCCCGCATTCTTCCCATAGGGAGATTACGCTTTCTTTGTCGTAATCATTATAAACACGGATATGTAACTCATTGAGAGGCATTTTTTATCTCCTTGATGTTATTTTGCAGCATTTTTAATCCGAATTGAGCTTAAGCTGAAGCTGTAAAAGTACAATAAAAAAAACGCCCCGAAAAGGGCTGGTTATAAAAATTGCAGCTTTTGATTCTATACTTCCCGGTTTTAATTCAAATAAGAGAAGCTGATTAACGATAAATTATCTGTTAGAGGCTCTATGAGCGATAAAATTATTGACATTGCAGCGCTCATATATTAAATAATAACTGTGAACTCATATATTGAAATAATGTGGAGAAAAATATGAAAAGGATTGCATCTTTGATGTCTTTTATGCTTTTAATTGCGTCTGTATCATTTGCATCTGAAACAGACAGGCAGATTGCCAATCTTGACCCTTCTGTTGATGAAAAAACTGTAATAGAGGCAGCGGACTGGGCAGCTGAGAAGAAAGAGAAAAAGGCTCTTGATAAACTGATAGTACTGGTTACTGACAGCAGAGACGCTGTTAGACTTCATTCTATTATGGCTCTCGGCTATATAGGGGATGATAAGGCTGTTGATGCTTTAAATACAGCGGTTTTAAATGACAAAAATTCCACTGTCAGGTATGCGGCTGTACTTGCCACTCTCAGAATAGGATCTAAAAAGTCTATCCCTGTATGGCAGCAGGCAAAAGAATCTGAAACAGATCCATTCATAAAGGATTTCCTTACAAAAATGGATGATAAGGCGAAAGGTAAATAGTTAATTGTCAAAGAATTATGATGAAATAAAATATCTTGTTTTTGATGTAGAGAGTATACCTGACGGGAGTCTTATTCATAAGGTTAAATATCCTGAAGAAGAAATAAAGGCCCATGATGCAGTGATAAAGTATCAGCAGGAAATTCTTGAAGGATCAAATGGTTCTACAGATTTTATACCGGTTACTTTTCAGTATCCGGTTTCTATTTGTATAGGGAAGGTGGCTGAAGATTTTTCATTAATCGATATTGTCGTTCTTGATAAACCTGAGTACCGTGCCTCTGAGATGACCAGACTTTTCTGGCATGGTGTGGAGAATCTGTATAATCATGCCTCCATGGTTACATTTAATGGCCGCGGTTTTGATATCCCTCTGCTGGAGCTCATGGCTTACAGATACGGCTTTTCAGCCAAGAGGCATTTTAAGGATAAATGGGCCGGCAGAAACCGGTTCGGAACAAAGCATATTGATCTTCAGGACTGGATGTCTAATTACAATGCAATACGGATGAATGGCGGGCTCAATCTTCTTGCAAAAGTCCTGGGTAAGCCGGGTAAAATGGGGACTAAAGGGAATGAGGTCTATGATATGCATTGCAGGGGCCTTATTCAGGAAATAAATGATTATTGTGTCCACGATGTTCTTGATACGTATTTTGTTTTTTTAAGAACAAGGGTGATGCTGGGAGAGATTCCTATTTCCAGGGAGCAGGATATTGTTGCTCAGACAAAGAAGTTTCTCGCTGATAATAATGAAAAGAATCCTGCTTATAAATCTTATCTCGAAAATTGGGGGGATTGGGCGCCATGGCCCTGATTTTTTTGAAATAATTTATTTTTTACGGTTTATCCTTTCCGGTAGCAGTTTAATTTTGTGGGTAATGTCATTCCTGCGCATGCAGGAATCTCATAACCTTGATTTTTTCAGGAGATTCCTGCACTACGTTATCACTTCGGCCGGAATTACAAACTATTACCCCTAAAATTCTACCACTACCTCCTTTCCAGTAGTTTCAACAGATATTTTGACCTGATCTGCTCATTTGCAAGGAGCTGTTTTTGCAAAATAAATTGGTTTTTTATGTTTTAAAATTTAAATACCCTGCTTAAAAAAGCGGGGTATTATATTGATAGAATACTTTATTAAAAAGTAATTATTCCTAAAGAAATTTTTTAGTGCAATAATGATGTTTCCCATATCCCCGCCGCCTCCGGCGGCGGAGATATTAGAGCATTTTATTTTAAGAAAAAGTTAAGGAATTAACACTGAAAAAATTTACAAAATTATATGGTGAACTCAGAAAAAAAAGAGTATTCTAATATACACATTGATAATTTAAAGTGAAAATATTTTAAATAAAATTGAAATATATAAAGGAATGGTAAAAATAAAATTATCGATGTGATAATATATGAACTCGTGCCCCCTTTGGGGGACAGGGGGCACGAAGCTTATTATGTTTCCCGATATTCCGGAAAGAGTCTTAAATTTTATTAATACTGTTTTTAAAAATTATACTATTCTGGAATTTTTCTCACTGCACCCTTGTCTGCTGATTCTGCAAGGAGGGAGTATATCTGAAGTGCTGTGGAAACTTTCCGGTTTCTTCCTGAAGGTTTAAAAGCTTCCTTACCTTTTGCTTCCTCCACTTTTCTTCTTTTCTCAAGTTCTTCATCTGATACAAGAAGCGCAAGTTTTCTTTCCGGGATATCAATTTCAATAATATCTCCATCATTTACTAAGGCAATGTTCCCTCCTGCAGCTGCTTCAGGAGAAATATGTCCAATGGAGAGGCCGGCTGTTCCTCCGGAAAATCTTCCGTCAGTTATTAGTGCGCATTCTTTGCCAAGGTTCATTGACTTGATATATGAAGTAGGGTAGAGCATCTCCTGCATGCCGGGGCCCCCTTTAGGGCCTTCATATCTGATAACTACAACATCTCCAGATTTTATTTTACCCTTAAGGATTGCATCACATGCCGCATCCTGTGAAAAGAATACTTTTGCTGGCCCTTTGAATCTGTAGTTTGAGGGATCAACACCGGCTGTTTTAACAATTGAACCGTTTAGAGCTATGTTGCCGAAAAGAACAGCAAGACCCCCGTCTTTGCTGTAGCAGTTGGCGGAGTCTTTTATACAGCCCCCTTTTCTGTCCATGTCAAGAGACTCATAATATGTGTCCTGTGAGGCATATTTTAAATTGCGGCCCTGTCTTCCAGGCGCGCTGCTGTATAATTTTTTAGCATCATTAATTGCTGTAGGGCGCATAATATCGTAAGCATCCAAAGCTTCCTTTAGTGCAGGGAAGTCAGCTCTTTTTACACTTGTGTCGAGTAATCCTGCACGGTCAAGCTCGCCAAGTATACCCATTATTCCCCCGGCCCTGTTTACATCCTCCATATGGAAATGGGAGCTGGGTGCCACCTTACAGAGATTTGGAATTTTTCTGGATAAGGCATCTATATCCTTCATTGTGAAATCGACTTCAGCGGCACTGGCAATAGCCAGGAGGTGAAGAACAGTATTTGTTGATCCCCCCATTGCAATATCCAGAGACATGGCATTAAGGAATGTCTCCCTTGTGGCTATTGACTTGGGGAGAACTGAAGTGTCATTTTTTTCGTAATAGCAGTATGCCATTTCAACGATACGTTTTGATGCTTTTATGGCCATTTCCCTTCGTGTTTTATGAGTTGCAACAACAGTGCCGTTACCGGGAAGAGCCAGCCCCAGCGCTTCGGTTAGGGAGTTCATGGAATTAGCTGTAAACATTCCAGAGCATGAACCGCATGTAGGGCAGGCCTGTTTTTCAAGTTCGGAAATAAAGTCATCAGAAACTGCAGGATCTGCACTCATTACCATTGCGTCAATAAGGTCATATTTTTTCCCTTCATGAACACCCGCTTCCATGGGGCCTCCGGAAATGAATATAGCAGGGATATTCAGTCTCATGGCAGCCATAAGCATGCCGGGGACAATTTTATCACAGTTGGGAATACAGATCATTGCATCAACCTTGTGTGCATTGCACATATACTCAACACTATCTGCTATCAGTTCTCTTGAAGGGAGAGAGTAAAGCATCCCGTCGTGACCCATGGCAATTCCGTCATCTATGGCAATTGTATTGAATTCGGGCGCAAAACATCCCTGCGCCTCAATCTGTTCTTTAACAAATCTCCCCATTTCATTAAGATGTACGTGCCCCGGTACAAGTTCAGTAAAAGAGTTTACTATGGCAATTATAGGTTTCCCTATCTGTTCCTCTTTCATGCCGTTGGCACGCCACAGGCTCCTGGCTCCTGCCATTCTTCTGCCGCTTGTTGTTTCATTACTTCTCAGGTTTAAAGACATTTTATTACTCCTCTGTTCCGATTTATTCGAAGTAAAATATTTTGATACAGTATAATCTTAGCTCATTCCGTATTTCTGGACAGGAAATATATCCTGTCCCCCAAAGGGGGCACGAGTTATCTATATATTACTTTAATAATTAATGGCGCTACTGCAAAAAGTCTGCCACAGAGACACAGAGTCACAGAGGTACGGAATTTTATAGAAATTAGTAATCAATAATACATATTTGCAAAAAATTGTAAATATATTTATGTACGATTTCATATATCTGTATAATTAGTTCATCTTTCTCTGTGTCTCTGAGCCTCTGTGGCAAAATAAGTTACTTTTTGCAGGAACGCCATTAATTAAAAAGATACTGTCTTTATACTGTCAAGATTAATTGAGCAGAAATAGTATCCTTACATCAAAAGGTAACAGGTATTTAGAAGGTGATTAACTGTTTAATTATTTATTGATCCTTATGAGCAGATAATTTTTTTTCAGTACAGGATTTCAATTCTCAAGATTTTCAAAAAGTGCTGCAATGTCTTCAAGAGTATAAGGCTTTTTTAATATCCCTTTAAATCCATGTTTTTTGAAGTTTGCCATAACAGGATTTTCAGAATAGCCGCTGCTTACAATAGCGTTAACTTCCGGATCGATTTTAAGCAGTTCCTTCATGGTGGTTTTCCCCCCCATCCCTCCCGGAATAGTTAAGTCCAGGATTACATAAGTATATCTTTTTCCTGCTTCAAGTTTTTCCCTGTATATCCTGATTGCTTCAGCTCCACTTTGTGCGCAGTCTACAGTGAATCCCAGGTGGTTAAGCATTTTCACAAAAACCTGTAATATATATTGTTCATCATCCATGATCAGTATTGTTCCATGCCGGGAATAGTTCATTTCCCTTTTTTTCTGTATCGCGGATGCAGGTAGAGTACTGGATGCAGGAAGATAGATTTCAAAGGTGGCCCCCCCTTGAGGCGGGGATACAACATCGATATGACCCTGGTGTTTTTTTATTATAGAATATGTGCTGGTTAATCCTAAACCTGTACCTGCTGCTTTTGTTGTGAAGAAAGGATCGAAAATCTTTTTAATGTTTTTCCTGTCAATTCCAGGGCCATTATCCGACACCTTTATGTATAAATAGTCTTTCCCCTTCTGCAGTTCTGCGGGGAGATTCTCCCCGTTTTTAGCTTCAATCGTAATATGTCCGCCATCGGGCATTGCCTGTAATGAATTTATAAGAAGATTGTTTAAAGCCTGGCTTATCTGGTTCGGGTCAATAAGTGCAGGTTTTATATTTTCATCGATATCCAGTCTGTATGTAATTATAGGATCTTTAATCAGCAGTTTTACCGATTCTTCCAGTATTTCAATAATAGAAACTGGAGTAATGAGCGGGGCTCCACCTTTGGCAAAGGTGAGAAGCTGTTTTGTTAATGCTGTTGCCCTTTGAGTAGCCTTTTCAATATCATCAATAATTCCGTAGAGGTCCTCTGAAATTCCTTTTGTCTCCCTGGCAATTGAGATATTACCTGATATCCCTGTTAAGAGGTTATTGAAGTCGTGTGCAATTCCGCCTGCAAGAATTCCGATCGATTCCAGTTTACTCATTTTGTTTATTTCATTATCAATTTTGTATTTAACGGTTATATCCCTAAGAACCATTATAATGCCTATGGGATTCCCTTTAAGCTTTATTAATGAGCTGTTTAATTCAATAATTCTTTCAACCCCATTTATATCAAGCATCTTGAAGGGGATACCAATATTATTGTAACGGTTTTTTTCGTCCAGTTTACCAAGTGCGCTGAAGAGTATGTCGTTTGACTGGTCATCGTTGAGGCGCACTACTTCACGGATTTTTTTACCGATTGCTTCATCGTGGCACACCCCTGTCAGTTCTTCGGCAACGGAGTTTATTGAAAAAACATGACCCGACATATCGTAGGTAATAACTCCATCTCCAATGGATGATAGTGTTGTAGAGAGGAGCTCTTTCTCTTTTTCGGTCTCAATATTTGCATTAAGCAGACTTGTCTGTGCTTTAACCAGCTCGTTATTCAATTCCTGCAGGTTTTGGAACTGAAACTGAATTTTGCTATACTGCTCTTTAATAATTTTTGATGCTTCTTTCAGGTATGTAATATCTGTTACTATTAACAGCACACCTCTTCCACGTCCGATAGCCAGGGAGGAGGCAGAAACGAGAACATCAATTTTGTCACCACCGAATTTCTGCATTTCCACTTCGAACTGTTTTTGAGATATTATCCCTCTGGATAAATTAAATATTGTGCTCCATGTTTTTTTGTCCGAAAGTGCATCTGAATCGAAAAAATCGTAAATTGATTTTGTGTAGAATTCCTCTTCCCTGTAACCGGTCATTTTTATCATATTCTTATTTGCAAATACGGGAATATTATCGATAAAGAATATTATTCCATCATGGGCTGTTTCAAAAAAGAGCCTGTATCTTTCCTCAGATTCTTTCAGGGTGGATATAACAGCTTCGTTTTCTTTTCTAAGCATATTTATTTTATCTGCTACAGCTATAGAGAGAAGTATAGTACCCAATGCAATACCTAATATATAAACCCATCCTGTTAAAAAGTTATCTTCAATTAACCCGAAGCTTCTTAATCCCACTAGGAGTGTACCCATTGGGAACATTACCCACGATAGCGTATAATAAATAGCAAGTCTTTTGTTTATGAAAAACATAGGTATCATTGTTAAGAAAATCAGTACAAGGGATGTAACCAGGGTGGTTATGGTGGAAAACTTTGTAGCAATGCTGTATGAAAAAAACAGAGATAATCCGGCTAACGGGATGCTGGAAATCATTATTATCTTAAGCAGAAGATGGGTGCGTGGTAAATTATCTTTTGTGCTTAGAAAGAGGGTCGTGAAGTATATAATTGCCCCTATTGATGTGAAAAGGAAAAAAGGGTGACTGTGGTTTCCCCACCATGGATAATCGGGCCAGAGGTATTTTCTTGCCATACCGGTGTGAATAAATATAAAAATTGATACACTGAATATGAAAAGCGTAAGTGCAAGGTAGGTTTTATCTTTTGAAGAGGCATAAATAAAAATGTTATAGCAGAATAGTGCTGCCATAATCCCGAAAAAGAACCACAGGAGTGACAACTCTTTGTAAAGATTAAGCACAAGAGACTCTATATCCCATGCAGCCAGGCTTACAAGAAGAGACCCCTCCGATTGTACCCTGAGATAATATGTTTCAGTTCCAGGACCGGTTTTCGCTGTTAGGGTGAAATTATGATATCCATAGGGCATGGTGCTGAATGGGAGCCTGTCTCCTGAAGCAATTTCTTTGTATTTCCCTGAATCTGGAATAAAGGCTGAAATATAATCAAGAAGAGGGTATTTTGATTCAATAATCCAGGGCATTTCTTTGTCGTAGGGATTCAATACTTCGATTTTAAACCAGAAAACTGAATCGGAATATCCAAGATTGTATCTGTTCCCTTTTCCCCTGGTAAAACTGTTTGAGGGGAGATGAATTATATCCTCAATTGTTAGTGACCCGTTTTTATCTTCATAAAAGCTGATGTGATTATCAATATTAACCTCTTTCATTTCATGAGAAAGAATAAGAGGTTCACCTTCCAGCAGTTCAGCAGAAAATACATTAATGAACATAAAAGTCAGGCTTATGATAAGGAGCTTCAATTTTTTTCTATTATTTATATTGACAATCATAATTATTCGATTTTGATTAAGTTCTCATAGATTAGAATTTTTTTGATAAAAATGGTGCAGCAAAAAAAGCGATTTGTATTAATATGGCAAACATATTTCAGGTGGAATTATAATTCAATATAAATTTTTTTTAATATTTATACAGGGTGATCAATGGCATCGGTAAAGAAGGATAAAAAGTCTCCGCCTAAAAAAAAGGGGGCAGGCACTACTGCAAAGGCTAAAAAGGGAGCACCTAAGAAAAGTGTTAAAAAGCAGGAGAGCGGCAGAGGGGCACTCTATATGCTTATTATACTTTTTCTTCTTACTGTAATTGTTTTTCTGATTAATATTTCCTACGATAATCTTCCTTTTAAATCGATTCAAAAAGATGGCGGTTTATTTGAGACGGAAGAGAAAAGTAAGGTTGTAATTGATAAAAAAGATATTGAAACAATTAAAGAGTACCCGGTTTCAGAAGATAAAAAAGATAAGGGTATAGGGGAAACTCCGGCAAAAGATGGCATAACCGGGAAAGAAAAATCTGCTGATGTGAAAGTATATTTTCTTAAGCTTAATGAGAATACTGAGCAGCTTTATCTGAGTCCTGTTACAAGAAAAGTTGATGATACTAATCTGCTGGCAATGAGTCTTGAAAGTCTTATAGCCGGGCCTTCGGGTAGGGAAAAATCTTCAGGATATTTGAATGCTGTACCTGGGAAGCTGCGGGTTAGAAGTGTAGTTATTCAGGGTAGAACTGCTGTTATCGATTTTTCCGGTGCTATTGAAGAGGATGCGCCGGGTCAGATTATTATAAAACGCCTTCAGCAGATTATTTATACTGCCACAGAATTTGATAATGTGGATAATGTCATAATTAAGATCAATGGTAGACATAAAAATTCAATAGGCGCCGACGGCCTTTCAATAAGCGGTCCGCTGAGCAGGTGATAATGAGTCCAGATATTCTTGAAATTGAAATTAAAGCCTATTGCGATAATCCTGCTGAAGTAATTGAGAAGCTTGCACTTAACGGTGCAGAGTTTGTTGAAACGCGTATAGAGCATGATATATATTTCAGTCACCCGCAGCATGATTTCGGATTAACTGATGAGGCGTTGAGGCTCCGTTTTGTTAATGGTAAATCTAAAATTACATATAAGGGACCAAAAGTTAGCAGTGAAACAAAAGCAAGGATTGAGCATGAAACCGGTGTTGAGGATGTAAATGTTGTTACGGAGATTCTGCTTGCATTGGGATTTGTTAAGAGCGGGGAGATAAAAAAAAGAAGAGAGGTTTATTCATCAGGGGATATGGAGATAACTCTCGATTTTGTTGATGGTCTTGGCAATTTTGTCGAGATTGAAAAGCAGTGTGTCATGAGTGATGAAGCAGAGAAGGAGCTTTTTGATACAGCTGCCAGATTGGGACTCTCCCGCTTTGAAAGGAGGTCCTATCTGGAGCTTAAGTATTTCAGCTGATTATCTTAATGAGTAACCTGCATTTTTAAGGTCGGAAATTATTTTATTTTGTGTTTCTTCTATTTCATTGTGAGTTAAGGTTTTTTCGCTGGAAGCAAAAACAACTTTAACAGAAACAGACTTCCTGTCTTCAGGTATTGGAGCTCCTTCATAAATGGAAACAACTTCCGCGCTTTTTATGTACCGGCCGCCTTTGCGTATGATCGAAAGTATATCTTCGCTGTATGTATTTTTTTCCGTAAGTACTGAAATTTCAAAGGGTACTTCAGGGAATTTCTGCAGCTCTTTGAATTTTATTTCACGTTTCGCAGCTTTGAAAACCTTGTTAAGGTCAATGTCGAATATTGCTGCAGAACCGTTTATTTCAAATTTTTCTGAAATTGCAGGGTGAAGTTCAAAAATAAGGCCTGCATCTTCCCCTTCAACAATAATACGCATGGAGCGTCCAGGGTGTGCGTATGGAGGGATCGCCTCTTTAACTGGAACCAGTTTAAAGTTTTTTACTTTCAGCTGCTCAAGCAGACCCGATGCAATGCTTTTTGCTTCATAAAAAACCGGGGAGGATGGTTTTTTTATGAATACTGCGCCTGCAGCGCGGGTATTTTCAACAATCAGATCGGGTGATTTCCGGTCATTTTTTATGTAAACCCTTCCCAGCTCAAAAATATCAAAATTTTCTGAATACCTCTGGTTGTACTGAATAAAGGTTACTATATCAGGGATGAGACTTCTCCTTAATCTGTCCTGCTCGCTTGAGAGGGGATTGCGGAGTCTCAGCTCCTTCTCTTCATTTATTTCGAGCATATTGAGAATCTGGTCACCGGTAAATGAGTAACCCATTACTTCTACCATGCTGAATGATTCAGTGAGAATGTCTTTGATCCTGCGCTCAAAATAGCGGAAATCGTTTTTAGCAGGTGGAACACAGGGAACAAGGGGGGCTGATGGGGTTATATTATCGTAGCCGTAAATTCGTCCCACCTCCTCAACAATGTCATCTGCGATTGAGACATCTTTTGTGGCACGGAAATGGGGTACTTCTATCTCCATTTCATTGCCGGTTTTTTTAATTTTGAAACTCAATGATTCGATAATTCCGGTTATTCTATTGTCGTCAATATTTTCTCCCAGTTTTCTGCGTATATAATCTGTGGAAGTATGAATTGTTACTGTATTCATTTTACCGGGGTAATGATCAGCAATGGAAGATGCAGCCTCAGCTGAGGGGATTGCCTCCTTAATCAGTTCATAGCATCTTAGAAGAGCATCAGTTGTTACTTCAGGGGAGATCGATTTTTCAAATCTCATTGATGCCTCAGTGCGGACCCCGAAACGGTGAGCGGTTTTTCTGATATTTACAGGATTGAAACAGGCAGCCTCAAGAACTATTTCTGTAGTGCTTTCATCAATCTCGCTATTGGCGCCACCCATTACTCCGGCAAGGGCAATTGGTCCTTCAATGTCAGCTATTACTATATCCTCTGATGTGAGCTTATGGGTTTTATCATCAAGGGTGGTTAATGTCTCACCATCTTTCGCGTAGCGTACGAAAATTTTATCACCACGGAGCTTTTTTTTGTCAAAGGCATGCATCGGTTCACCAAGCTCAACCATTACATAATTGGTTATATCAACAATATTGTTGATGGGACGCATGCCGATAGATCTAACCATCCCCTTTAACCATTCAGGGGATTCCTTAATTTCTATACCTTTTACAGCAAGGGCGCTGTATCTGGGGGATGATTCAAGATCCTTTACTTCAACTTCAAGATTATCTTTATTTTTAAATGTAGATTCAACTGTTCTGTCCACAGGACTTTTTACCGTCCTGTTAAAAAGAGCCCCAATCTCTCTGGCAAACCCCTCGTGACCCCATAAATCGGGCCTGTGTGTAATTGACTTATTGTCTATTTCCAGCAGTATGTCAACCTGCTCAGGATATATTTTGTCAAGAGTGGTTCCCAAAACTGTGTCGGGGGGTAGAATTATAATGCCGGAGTGATCCTCGGATATACCCAGTTCTTTTTCGGAGCAGAACATGCCGCTTGATTCAACACCGCGGATTTTCGCTTTTTTAATTTCAAAGTCTTCGGAAATTTTTGTTCCTACAGCGGCAAGGGCAACAATGTCCCCTGTTTTATGATTGCTGGCTCCGCATACAACCTGAAATTTTTCCGATCCTGTGTCTGCTTCGCAGAGTGTGAGTTTATCCGCGTCCGGGTGAGGTTCCACTTTTGTCAGTTTTGCAGCATATATTGTTTGAAAACTTTTGTTCAGGTATTCAATCCCCTCAATCTCTGCTGTGGCCATGGTGAGCCTGTCTGCCACCTCTTCCGGGGCAATGTCGCTTATATCAACCATGCGGTTAATTATTTTCAATGATATCCACATAATACTTTTACTCCCCTTAGAATTGTTTTACAAACCGGATGTCGCCGCTCAGGAAGTGGCGAATGTCGTTGATTCCGTATTTCATCATTATAAGTCTGTTAAGGCCGAGTCCGAAGGCAAATCCCGACCATTTTTCCGGATCAATCCCTCCATGCTTCAGAACATTGGGGTGCACCAGTCCGCAGGGGAGGAGCTCAACCCATCCTGTCTGTTTGCAGACGCTGCATCCTGTGCCTCCGCAGATTAAGCAGTTTATGTCAAGCTCAAAGCCTGGTTCAACAAAGGGGAAGTATCCCGGTCTTAATCTGACATGAACATCCCGTTTGAAAATTTCGCTTAATAGTTTTTTCATTACATAAATTAAATTGGACACGGAAATATCCCTGTCCACCATCATACCTTCCACCTGGTAAAATGTGTTTTCATGTGAAGCGTCGGTAGACTCATACCTGAATACGCGTCCCGGGCCGATTACTTTAAAGGGTGGTTCCATTTTTTCCATACCCCTTACCTGTATGGCTGAGGTATGGGTTCTCAGGAGATTGCCGTCTTCTGTCCAGAATGTATCCTGCATATCTCTGGCAGGGTGGTGCTTCGGTATATTCAGGGCTTCAAAATTATAGTAGTCTGTTTCAGCCTCCGGCCCGTCGAGTATCTGAAATCCCATGGATGTGAAGATATCCTCAATTTCGTACTGTATCTGCGATATGGGGTGGAGAAATCCTCTACCCCTGAGTCTTATTGAACGGGGCGGGTTTAATGTAACGTCAAGCCATTCTTTCTCTGCAAGGTCAGTAAAACTTGCAGCAGTGAGTTCATCTTTTTTTGCTGTAATGGCCTCTTCAATTATCTGCTTAACCTCATTGGATCTTTTCCCTACAGCACCCCTCTCTTCAGGCGAGAGGTCGCCGAGGGTCCTCAGTATAAGGGTAAGCTCCCCCTTGCGGCCCAGTACTTTAACCCTTATCTCTTCAAGCTCCTCAGTGCTGAGGGCTGAATGAATAAGCTGAAGCGCATTATCTTTGATTGTGTTAATCTGTTCTACCATAATATATTAATCCTGCTGTAAGTATTTTCAAATGTATGGATCAGTACGAGTTTAAAGAATATTTATACAATATTTCAATAGATTTTAAAGGGGCAAAAAGTCAAGGAAAATGTTTCTAATGGCTGAAATTAAACTTTCTGCGGCTTATGATAGAATATACCGGGGGATTGTTTTACAGGTTATGGGGGATCAGGTGCAATAGAGGGCAACCTGATCCGCATTGCACCTGATCTGCCGGAGATTACTTCTCTGAATTGAAGCGGTCTATTGCCAGTTTTGCAGCTCCAAGCGCTGCTATTTTTGCCTGATCTTTAAGTGTCAGATATTTTACATTCTCCTTAAGGCCTTTCAAGGCTCTCTTTTTTACCACTTTCTGAACCATGGGGATAAGTATTTTATCTGCCTGTGAAAGGCCGCCGCCAAAAAGTACTGCTTCCGGATTGAATATATTTATAAGGCTTGCTATGCCTACGCCAAGATAAGTGCATATATCCTCCATGGCTGCAAATGCAAGTTTATCTTTTTTTAAGGCTTCTTCATAAATAATCCGGGCATTGAGTAATTCATTTTCTGTCCTTGTATGAATTGATGAATCGGGATAATTTTTTAAATTTTCTTTAACGAAATTGATAAGGGCCGTTGCAGAGGCATACTGTTCCAGGCACCCATGATTCCCGCAGGAGCATTTTCTTCCATCAACCTCTATTGTCATATGTCCTATTTCCATGGAACTGCCGCTCTGGCCCGTGTATATTTTATTGTCAATTACAGCGCCTCCGCCGATTCCGGTTCCAAGTGTAACCATTATCCAGTTTTTGAACTTTGTGCCGTTACCCTGCCACCATGCGCCAGCGCATGCTACAGTTGCATCATTCTCCAGAAATGTTTTTATGCCGGTAATCTTTTCAATATTTTTTGTAAGAGGGTAATCTTTCCATGAGGGGATATTGGGGCTTGTGATTACCACACCTTTTGTTCTGTCAATTGATCCGGCAGCACCAATACATATTGCAGAAATATCTATTTTGGATACTGTTGCTGATGTAGCCAGTACTTCCAGGAGTGAATATATTTTTCTGTCAATCTCTTCAGAGCTGCGCGGCGTTTCCACCTCTTTGAAGCTGAGAAGTTTTCCTGATTTATTGACCAGTACGCCTTTAATGTTTGTTCCGCCAATATCTATTCCTGCAAACATGCTGATACCTTTATCTGTATTATTTTTTTATTAGAAAATTATTAGTCCGGGTTTTTGGGATACAGAATAAATTCTGTCACCTGTCTACCTCGGGAGTACTTATTCGCTTTGTCCCCTGTTCCCCGGAGGGGGCACGAGTTATCTATTATCATTCTGATAATATAATTTTTTTATCCTTTTTATACTATTTTATACTTTATGTCATCAACCTGCTCACGTTTTTCTTTTACGTGCTTTCTCCGGGGGACAGGGGGCTGACTCCGGTAGATTCGGAAATAAATAATATTATCACTTTTCCCAAAATCAGGGATGTCCCAAAAATTAATCCGGGTTTGAATTAAATTATATTAAATCCCTCATTTTGAGTGAAGGGAGCAGAGGATGATATTTTTTCTATTAAGATGTAATAAGTATTTACTATGCGTATAAGGCAATTATTTTTTTAATTGTTTCTTAAATAATATAAGATAAATAGTGGACAATTATTATTGCTGGTTGAGCATTACAATATGAAAAAAATAGATCTTCATTGTCATACAACTGCATCGGATGGGATAAAATCCCCTTCCAGTCTTATAGATTATGCCATAACCTGCGGAGTCGGGGTGCTGGCAGTTACTGATCACGATACAATCGGGGGACTTGAGGAGGCTGTTGATTACGCCTCAGGAAAAGATATTACTCTAATATCCGGAATTGAATTCAGCATAGATTTTCCCGATGGTTCCTTCCATTTACTCGGTTTTGGTTTTAATCATAAATACAGCAGTCTTTGCGAGAAAACACTTTATCTTCAGCAGGTGAGGGATACCAGGATATACCGTATTATAGAAGATCTTGCCAGGAATAATATTTATATTCCTGTTGAGGATGTTCTTCAGGAGAGCAATGGAGGGGCTGCAGGTAGACCCCATGTTGCCCGGACCCTGGTCCGGCACGGTTATGCAAGAGATATAAACGAAGTATTTCAGAAATACCTTGTAAAGGGTAAACCGGGATATGTGGCAAAAGAGCGTATATCACTTGACGAGGCTGTTTCACTGATAAAGGGAGCAGGAGGTATTGCAGTTATAGCTCACCCTGTTTCAATTAAGTATAGGGATTTTGGTGTTTTTGAATCAATGCTTAGAGGCTTTATTGACGCGGGTGTAGAGGGGATTGAAGCTTATTCGTCAATGCACAGAACTTCTGAAGTGAAGAAGTTTCTTGAGCTTGCCGGCAGATACAATCTGATTGTTACCGGCGGCAGTGATTATCATGGAGATAAAAATGAAGTGATTGGGCATTATCAGCCTGATACCCCTATCCCTTTTGAAATTTTTGAGAACCTGGTTTCCCGTATAAAAAAATAGTTCATTAAAAATATCGCTATCTGCCGATTATATATAAAAGGATTTATATAAGGCAGGTAATCTCTCATGTATGAACTTATCAATAGGGCTGTAATACCGGTTATTAATGAAGGGGAGGTCTCCTTTTCAAGACTGACAAATCTTATCTATATAAAAGAACTGATTGATAGAATAGCCACATTGAAGTTTGTTGATGATACGGCTATTATTGAGCTTCAGAAAAAATATGGAGTAAAGCCGGACATCGTGACATGGGGCGATTATTTTCAGTCACAAATGGCAGTTATATTCAGAGAAAAAAGTGAAGCTGAGTTTATAAGAGCAGTAGAAACTATTAAATTCGATATGATTTCCAGTTATCTTATTTTTTCTGAAAAGGGAGCTGAATTTTTTGAATGGGTGAGGGATTCATACTATAATGTGCTCATGGAAGGGCATGATTATTCTCCTGAAGATGAAGCGGAGATAAAACATCTGAAGATCCTCATGGATTATTATACGGAAATCGGTATAGCAGACAGGTTTACTGAAGCAGAGATGTCATGGTATTCAACTTTTAAGAATAAAGATGCTTCTGCAATGTAATTATTATTTATAAAAAATTTTTATAAAAAGGGCTGTTCATTTGAACAGCCCTTTTTTATTATTCTTCCAGGTAAAATGCTTTAATGTTGGGGCTGTCCCAAATGTCGATTTTAAAAGAATTTGTCATTCCGGTTTTGCACTTCAGTTTGTGCAAATACCGGAATCTCCTGATATAATAAGGTGTACGAGATACCGGCATTTCGCTTCGCTACAGCCGGTATGACAAAAAATAACTTTTTAGACAGACCCGATATAAAAAATAGCAATATGGCACCAGAATATTTTTCAGGAATTATTTCCGAATTAATACAGAAATTATTTACTGCTAAACAGGATTTTTATATAAGGTTTGAATAATGATAAAGCTAAATAGAACAGAAAATTTTTATTCCCGCGACAGGGATAATCTTTTTGAAGTGCTCAAAAATTCCTATGAGCAGATAGAATCAGCCTGGTCAGGGGATGTTGATGTATCGGGAGTAAATGCTGATTCAGTGAAAAATGTAGTAATCACCGGTGTAGGCGGTTCCGCCATTAGCGGGGATGTTTTAAGGAATTTTATTAAGGATGATTTCAAAAAAATAATTATAGTAAACAGGGGATACAGGGTACCTGAATTCTGCGGCCCGGAAACCCTTGTTATTGTATGCTCATACTCAGGTGATACAGAAGAGGCTCTATGGGCTTTCAATGATGCTTTTTCAAGAGGGGCTCAGATTATTGCACTGACGACCGGGGGTAAGCTTGGTACCCTGTCGGTTCAGCATGGGGTTGGTGTAATCGGGCTTGAAAAGGGGTATCAGCCGAGATTTGCATTGTATAACATGTTTTTTACATTATTAAAGATTTTTCAGAGCCTGGGATTTATTCCTGACCAGGGTGAGCATGTAAAGAGTATTATCCGCAACATTAAGCAGCTTGCCCATGACTATTCCAGTGAGGAGGGGCTCCCTTTCAGTATTGCAGGTTCATTAAAAGGGTGTTCTCCGGTTATTTATTCCATATCTGAGCTTAATGACAGCGCCGGGAGGCGATTTAAAGCTCAGCTTAATGAGAACAGCAAAGTCCATGCCTGGTCTGCTGAGTATCCTGAAATGAATCATCATGAGATTGTGGGATGGCAGAGAGTAAAAGAGGGGAGCATAAAATACAAGGTTGTTAATTTTATTGATCCGGATATGAATATAAGGATAACAAAAAGGATAGGAATAATTAATGAGTTGATTGCTTCAGAGGGAATTGATATAATTAATATTCAGAGTGATCTTGAAAATAGTAAAGTACGATTACTGGATGTTGTATATTTATGCGACTGGGTTTCTTATTTTCTGGGGCTTCTCAATGGTGAAGATCCGGGGGAGATAGACTTTATCCATCATTTAAAGAAAAAGATTTCGGAGGAATAAATATGGCATTATCTGAAAAAATTCGCAAACGTATTGAAGAGTGGACAGCCCCCCCTTTTGACGGCTCCACAATAAATGAGATAGAAGCTCTGGTAGCGGAAAATGATGAAAATGAGCTAAACGAACGATTCGGTGCTGAACTTGAGTTCGGTACAGGGGGACTCCGGGGGATTATCCGGAACGGTACAAACGGAATGAATAAATATGTTGTGGCAATGGCAACCCAGGGCCTGGCAAATTATATAAAGAGTACAGGTGTTGAAAATCCTTCAGTTGCCATCGCTTTCGATTCCCGGAACTATTCTACTGAATTTGCTGTGGAAACAGCAGTAGTACTGGCTGCCAATGGTATTAAGGCATACATTTACCGGGAATTGAGGCCTGTGCCTCAGCTAAGCTTTACCGTAAGGCATCTGGGATGTACTGCCGGTATAGTCGTTACTGCCAGTCACAATCCCAGGGAATATAACGGTTATAAGGTTTTCTGGAGCGACGGGGGGCAGGTTATAACCCCTCATGATGAAGGGATAATCAGTGAAGTGAGAAAAGTCGGTTCCTATGCCAATGTTGAAAATGGAATTTTTGATGATCTTATCGAAAGCGGTATGATTGAATGGATTGATGAATATATAGACAGGACATACATCGAAGAGGTTATAGCACATTCCATCTGTATTGATGAAATAAATAAAAGCGGTATTAAAACAGTTTTTTCACCGCTTCACGGTTCAGGTACTGCTGTTGTTCCCAGGCTTTTCCAGGAAATAGGGTATGTTGATGTAATATATGTTGATGAACAGATGGAACCGGACGGTAATTTCCCCACTCTTGAAAAGCCTAATCCAGAAGAGAGAGAGGCTTTGAATCTTTCTATCGATTATGCAATGAGGCGTAATGCTGATATAGTCATCGCTACAGATCCGGATGGGGACAGAATGGGGATAGCTGTAAAAAACAGCAATGGCGACTTTGATGTTTTATCCGGGAACCACACAGGTGCTGTTCTTGAATACTTTATCCTCTCCATGAAAAAGGAGCAGGGGCTTCTCCCCGATAACGGGGCAGTTGTTAAAACAATCGTAACAACTGATCTTCAGGACAGGATTGCGGAATCTTTTGGTATAAAGGTGTTTAATGTATTAACCGGATTTAAATATATTGGAGAAAAGATCCGTCATTTTGAAAATGACGGTGATTACCAGTATGTATTCGGGGGGGAGGAGAGTTACGGTTATCTTGCAGGTACCCATGCAAGGGATAAGGATGCAATCCTTGCTGTACTCCAGATTGTAGAGTGCTGTGCCTGGCTTAAAAACCGGGGATTGACCATCTCCGATTATCTTGAAGATATTTTTAAAAAATACGGATATTATGATGATGTTAATGTCTCACTTGAAGCTCCGGGGCTTGCGGGTGTGGAGATAATCAGCAGCATAATGAAAAAATTCAGGAAGGAGCCTCCAGCTTCCATCGGCGGTATTGATGTAGTTTCCACTGCTGATTTTCTGGAAGATTCTATCCCTGATTCAGCAGATAGTGTATATATTCTCCCTGCTGCAAACGTACTTCAGTACAAGCTGAAGGATGGAACAAAGGTAACAGTAAGACCATCAGGAACTGAGCCGAAGATTAAATTTTATTTTTCCTCACTGGGAGTTTCAAGAGAAGAGACTGAGAGCAAAATTAAAAAAATGATAGATGATATTGTGCCTGGTGTTAAGGCCTTTATCGGCACGCAGATTAAATAATAAGCTCAGGGTGCAGCAGCTATGGAATATGAATTTTTTCAGACAGTACTATTCGGGAATACACTTGAGCAGTACATTAAGTTTTTAATAACAATTAGCGGCTGGTTAATTGTTATATTAATTTTAAAAGTGATAATACGATACAGGAAGAAAAAGTTATTATTTTCAGATCCGGAGAGTATAGCTTATGTATTACTGGAAAATATAATTAAATACATCGCTCCTGTTTTTTATATTTTTGCCTTTTATTCAGGACTGACAGTGCTTAGCATGCATCCTTTGGTTAACAGAGGAGTGGAATTGATCTGGATAGTTTCGCTGGTATTTTTTATAACCAGGTTTGTGATGGCACTTCTTACCTTTTTTATAGAAAACTTCTGGAAAGGCAAAAATTCAGGAGAGGGTAATACAACAACCGTAGTCCTTCTTAATACCATGGTTAAGGTTATTATCTGGATTATCGCTCTGCTGATTCTTCTTGATAACATGGGTGTAAAAATATCGGGACTTATCGCAGGTGTCGGTATTGGCGGTATTGCAATAGCATTTGCGTCCCAGGCTATTCTTGGTGATGTTTTTAATTATTTTACTATATTTTTCGATAAGCCTTTTGAGATTGGTGATTTTATTGTTGTTGATGAACACAAAGGGCATGTTGAGTATATCGGCCTTAAAACAACAAGGATAAAAAGTATAAGCGGAGAACAGCTCATTTTCTCCAATACGGATCTTACAAATTCAAGGGTTAGAAATTTCAAGCGAATGACTGAACGCCGGATTGTTTTTGCATTCGGTGTAACATATCAGACCCCTGTAAAAACTATAAAGAAAATAATTGAACTTGTAGAAAAAATTATTGTTGATATCGAAGAGACCAGGTTTGACCGGGCCCATTTTCAGAAGTTCGGGGATTCAAGTCTTGACTTTGAAGTAGTCTATTATGTGCAGAGCAATGACTATGCTGTGTATATGGATAAACAGCAGGAAATTAATATTAAACTTATGGAGGGTTTAAAGAAGCTGGAAGCGGATTTTGCCTATCCCACAAGAACGATTTTTATCGAGAGATGACAGGTTTCAATATTTAAGGGGGCCTCAATGCTGAAAAAATTAATTCTGCTTATACTTGTTCTATTTTTTTCCGTTACAGGTTATTTCTATCTAAGAGCAATGAATGACATCAGGACTGCAGATGTCATATGGGAAATACTTTATTCTTCTCCGGATTTCAGGGAGAGAGCAGGAGAGAGCCTCAACCTCAGTCACCCCCTTATCATGAAATACTACAATGCTTCTGTAAGTAAAGATGCCGGTTATGCCCATGCAGCGGAGATCACTATGACAGGTGGATTCAAGCTTGGAGATAACTGGCTTGATCTGAAAGCTGAGCAGGTGCTTTTCCCTGAAAAAGGATTTGTATGGAAAGCTTCTATAGGTTCAGGCCTGACTTTTATTAAAGGATTCGATTTTTATTATAATAAAAGGGGTGTGGTCAATTTTAAAGTATGGGGCCTGATCCCTGTTGTGAAACTTGAAGGTGAAGACATCGCCCGTGCCTCAATCGGGAGGCTCCTGGCTGAATCTATACTTGTACCTTCAGCTTTTTTCTCTGAGTACGGATCTTTGATGACAGCTATAGATAAAGATACCATAAAGGTGGCGGTAGAACTTGATGGTGAAAAAACAGAGATGATGATAAAAATTTCATCGGAAGGGCTACCTTCTGAAGTGGTTATCCAAAGGTGGGGGGATGTTAATCCTGAGCATAAGTTTATGTACACGCCTTTCGGGATGAAGTTTACCCGGTATGAAAAGATTGACGGTTATACTATACCGGTTGAGATGTCGGGCGGGTGGAACTATGGTACTGAGAGATATATGGAAACAGTAAAACTTGAATTTGAAAAGGTAAAATTCTTTTAAGTGAAAAATATTTTTAATGAACTAAAAGCTTTTCCTCAAATACCGGGGAGGGTATATGTGCGGTACGCTTTCTTCCAGCTCCCCGGATTAGGCCTGATAATTATTCTGCTATGGTGGCTTACTAATAAGTTTGACATCCCACTTCTCTATGCTGCTGCTGTTTTAATTTTATGGCTTATAAAAGATATTGCAATGTTCCCTTTTCTATGGCGCTCCTATGATAATGCTTCGCAGAATGTTCTTGAAGCAATGATAGGCAAGGGGGGAACAGCTGTTGATGATCTTGGACCATACGGTTATGTGAGGATCGGCGGTGAAATGTGGCGGGCGGAGGTTCTGCCCGGGAAAATCCCTGTTAATAAAGGAGATTCTGTAATTGTTACAGGTGTTGACGGGCTTATGATTACGGTTGAATTAAACTGACCTGCACCCGGATAGTACAGGAAATTTTCTGTTATTACATTGACAAAACTGGTTTTAAGATTAAATATGAAATATGAGAGAAGAGAAAAATATAGAAATTTACAGGGATATTATTGTTGATTTTTTTAATAGTCGACTTAACCTGATTGTAATATATGTGTATGGATCAATACTGGGTTGTGCATTTAATGAAGAGCGTGAAATTGTTATAAGGGCAAAGTATGGCGAGGGTGCATGGATGTTATTATAAGCAAAATTGAATCTATCTTTCATTTTTTTATTTCGCTTGTTAATATCTGCTTAAGCATTTTTAAATCAACAGGTTTTGTAATATACCCTGTAAAACCTTCTCTCAGACATTTTTCTTTTATCTCATTTATACTATAGGCGCTCATGGCATAAACAGGCATATGGGAGTATTTTTCACCCGCTTCACCTGCACGGATTTTTTTCATTGCATCCTCACCATTGAGAACCGGCATTTCCAGATCCATGAGCAGAATGGTATAGTCCTCCGACTTGAGCTGATTAATTGCATCAAGTCCATTCTCCACAATTGTATAGGTGAGTCCCAGTTTTTTCATGTATGCTGTTACAAGTTTCTGGTTCATAATATTGTCTTCTGCAATCAGAACTCTATGTGTCACGGTGTCGGAGTCTATGGTGTATTCATCTTCAGATAAAGGGGGAGACCCTGGAACAAGGGGGAGTATGAAGCTGAATGTTGTACCTTCGCCAACTTTGCTTTCAACCTTAATATCTCCCTCCATCATTTTGACAAGCTGCTTGGAAATTGAAAGTCCAAGTCCTGTTCCTCCATATTTTCTGAATACACTGTTGTCGGCCTGGGTAAAGCTTTCAAATATCTCCTCAAGCTTGTTTTCCGGGATACCAATCCCTGTATCTTTTACTACAAATTCAATATATTTCTGTTTTGGGTCTCCATACCGGTATTCTGAACCGATGGAGACTGCCGCAATTATTTCTATAGATCCATGGGGTGTAAATTTTATTGAATTTCCTATAAGGTTAAGGAGTATCTGCCGCAATCTTTCAGGAGCTGTCTTGACATACCTGGGGACTTCATTGTCTATTGAAAGAGTGTATTTAAGCTTTTTACTCAAAGCTATAAGCTCCATGGTTTTAAATATTTTGTTCAGTTCTTCATGAAGATCGGTATCGATAGACTCAATCTCAACTTTTCCTGCTTCCAGCTTTGCCATATTAAGAATATCGTTGATGAGGGTAAGGAGGTAATCTGCTGAGTCTTTAACAACATTAAGGTATTCATTTCTTTCTTTTACGTCATCAGACATGAGTGCAAGGTTTGTCATCCCTATAATTGAGTTCATGGGTGTTCTTATTTCATGGCTCATTGTTGCAAGGAATTTTGATTTTGCAGCGGCTGCCTGCTCCGCTTTTTCCTTTTCCAGTTTAAGGTTTTTTTCATATTCAAGTCTTTGAGTATAATCCTGCAGCATAACCAGTGCGATGAGTGAACTGTGGAGTCTGAAATTTTCAATTGTAACAAAGCAGTGCTTAACTGTTCCGTTTTTTGTTTTAAGAGTTATTTCCCTGTTTTTAATGTATCCCTTTTTTGAGGTGTCAGCAATTATATTAATCACATCATCGGGATTGCTGTAGAGGTCAAGGTCATAGGGGTTTTTGCCTATTATTTCATCTCTGTGGTATTGCAGCAGTTTCAGCATGGCATTATTAACATCTATGAATTCTGCATTGCTGATTCTCAGAAGTGCCATTGGAGCAACACCTGAGTAAAAGGATTTGGAAAATTTTTCCTCTGACTGGCTAAGTCTTTCTATTACCTGGTCATTTTCTATTTTTAAACTGAAAGATTTTTCCAGTGTTCTTTTAAGTCTATAGGTTGTTAAAAGAATTATAGCAAAAAAGAATAATATCACGAATCCTGACATTTTATAAATACTGTCATCATGCATAAGGAAAAAGATGGAAAATGGCGGAAGCACCAGAGAGTTATAAATAGAAAATGCTGTAATACTTGTTGAAAGAGTACTTACAGAACCTGCTGATATTGCACCCAGGAGAAGAACAATGAACACCAGGTAGGTTACCGATTCAATCTGAGAAACAAACAATACAGAAATTCCGAAACCGGAACCGGAAAGGGCAGTGAAAAGATAAAAAATATTACGCCAGAATCTGTCTCTTGCCGCTTTATCCGTGCTTTTTGTAAATGAGACAGTTGTAATTATCCTGATTATTGAGATGGATAAAACTGCTGTAAGCCATACTGTAAGCCAGAAAATACAGGCTTCATTCCCTTTAAGCTCATAATAGGAAAAGGCATATATTATCAGGGAGGCTAATATAATAGTTATTATACTCTCGTAGGAGTTGGTGTAAAGAAGTCCGGTTTTTAAGGAACTAAGTTCCTGTTCTCTGCTTCTCCGCATTTAAGTGTATTCTCCATTGTATCACTATTCATTAATTCTTTTTTTATTTCTGCTATTAATTTATAAACAAAAACATCGAGAAAAACAAGTGTAGATACAGGAAAACTGATGCGCTTAAGCTTTTTAATTACCGGGTCTTCTAAATTCCCTGCCATATCAAATATTTCACTAAAGGATAAATTAATCCCGCATTTTTGAAGTTCAGACCTGATAATACTGTATACATGTTCATGTTTTTCTTTTATGTCTTTTATATATTTTACTGCATTATCATTACCATCAATAGGGTGATAATGCCCTGAAGCAAGTGTTTCAATTTTTTCATTTATTACCAGTTCCATAATAAAGTCAATTGAACTGAATGTCTCTTCTATGTTACCGAATTGAATATCATTTGGATTGAGAAAATTCAGAGCATCGCCGCAGAAGAGAGTTTTATCATCTGCCTTATAATAAATTATATGACAATCTGTATGCCCGGGTGTTTCAAATGCATATAAATTTTTATCAATTATCCATCCGGAGAGGGCCGTTTCATTGAGCTTTATTATTTTTTTTTCTGCCGGATCGAGATATTTTATTTTTCTTCGGGCAGATGGCATAAAACCTGTATTTTTGAACGAAATAATATAAGCGATAATGAAAAGGAGAGGCGGCATGATAAAACGTGAAGCAAAACTGCTTCCAGAAAGAAACCTGGCAGATTTTTTTGTGAAAAAACCGAGGCGTGTAAGAAATCCCTCTTTATCAAGATCTCTGTACATCTTTAAAATCTGGCCCGTGCTGTTTGTCCGCAGGTAGGGTATTTTTGATGCTGCATTTTTATGATAAATAATCCCGGTTCCTCTTTTTGCAATGAACCAGTTGTTTGCTATATGATCATTATGATAGTGAGTGCATAAAATAGTATAATTCTTTTTATTGCCAAGAAATTTTTTCAGCTCCCTTTTTCTTTTGCCGCCGCAGGAGGTGTCTATAATATAACAGTTTCCATCAGTTTCAAATATATATGTATTTGAAACATGGCTGGCTCGCTCCTTTTTTTCTGTGGAGGTAAACATGACAAATCCCCGGTGCTTAAGGGGGTTTGCTAAGCTGATTTTAATTTTTTTATCACTCGAATTCATTTTGTTTTTGTTACTCTTCCGGTTTCTCTTCCGGTTTCTCTTCCTGCCTGCGGGGGATAGTAAATTTAAAGAGCGCCCATTCCCCCTCTTTTGAATCAGCAGTAATATCGCCGTTGTGAATATTGATTATTTTCCAGCTTGTGTAGAGACCCACGCCTGTACCTTTTCTCTTCATCAATTCTCCGGTTTCTATTCTGGAAAATTTACGGAAAAGCTTCGATTTAGCTTCAAGCGGGAATCCGGGTCCTGTGTTTTTTACAGAAAATATAAGGTCTTTATCTGTAAGGGTGGTTTCCAGCTCAACGATTCCATCTTCATTGCTGTACTTAACCGCATTGCTTAAAAGATTGTTTACCACTACTTTTACAAGTGTTGCATCACAACTCAGGGATGCGCCCCCCTCCGGGAAGTTCCGTTTAAGCTTAATATTTTTTTCAAAAATCTGAGGTAATATTATTTCAATGCATTGTTCGAGAATATCTTTACAGAAATCGATATCTGACAGATTCAGGTCGATCTGGTTGCTCTCAAATCTTGAAAGGGTCAGGTATTCCCCGGTCATCTCCCGAAGGTATTTTGCTTTGCTTACCATGCGTAAAACATAGTCTCTGTGCTTTTCATCCATTTTTCCGAAATATCCGCCGGAGAGGGTACTCCCCAGTGATATTATTGAATCAAGGGGGCTTTTAAGTTCGTGGCTTACAAAGCTGAGCATCTCCATGTAGGAGTTTATCGCTTCAGAAAGCTTTTCTATTCTGAATGTTTTTTCAACTGCCTGGCCGAAGCGCTCCAGTAATTTCATCAGGAGAAGGGGGTGTTCCCTTGTATAGACACATTTCTCTCTGGAGCTTATAAAGAGGAGCCCCACGGGCCTCCCTTCAACGGAGAGGGGGCAGGTTATGCTGGAGTTTATTCCCTCTTTTAACAGAAGCGCGGTTGAATCGCTTGTGGCATGATTTTGCAGGTATTCTTCAAGATCATTGATTATTCTGGGTGTGACTTCAGAAAAAACTTTTTCAAGAGAACTCCCTTTTATATCCGCTCCGTAACCTTTTGTAAGGAAGAGTTTATCGTAATTTGCCTTAACATGATAGATGCTCAAACGTCTGCCGTTCTCTTCAAAGAATGAGACTGCAATTCTATCTGCAGGAATAATATCCTGAATATTATCAAAGATAAAATTTACAACATCCTCCATGCTTTCCAGGGAAGCTACTTTAAGATTAATATGATCAATAATTTCGGCAATTCTATTGTCTGTACTGGTTCTATCTTCTGTGTGTTTATCGATGAATTCTATGGGGCGGGATGTTTTACGATCCATTCGTTTACCTTGACTTTTATTTATTGACTAAGATCTGCTTATAATATAGCAAGTATTATTGCAAATGTATATTAAATTTTAAAGCTTTAGCTAATAAGTCAAGAAGTTTGTTTAATTGTAAACTGACTTAAGGTGAAAATTGAATAATATGAAAATAAGATTTAAGTCAAGCATCAGAAATAAACTCTATTTCGGTTTTCTCTTTGTTGTAATATTTACAGGTGCAGCTTCTCTGGTAGCCGGGTATAGAATTATTAATAGAGAGATTATTAATCAGGCATACGAAACTGTGCGGAGCGATTTGCGGACTGCTCAGTATATATACAATAAGCGTCTATACCAGCTTGAAATGACCCTTAATTATATTTCCACCCTGGACTATGTGCAGAGATCCATTACAGAGAGAAACCGGACTTTTATTATGGGGAAATTTTCCAAGCTGAAGAGCTGGATAGGTGCTGATATAATTATTATTACTGATAATAAAGGTAATGTTATTAAAAGAGTAAATAACCGTAATATTATCCGTGATAATGTTATGGAGATCAGTGCTATAAGAAAAACTATTGAAACAGGTAAGCTTTCAACCGGTGCCGGAATTCTGAGTCCGGAAATATTAAAAAGGGAAGGGAGTGATATAGCCCGGGGCGCTGTTATTAAGATTGTGCCGACCTCAATGGGGCGGGTGATTAATCAGAAATATGAGGAGAGGGCACTGGTTCTGAATACGGCTATACCGGTTTTTTCTAACGGCACACTTGCGGGTGTAATATATGGAGCAAAAATTGTTAATAATCAGTTTGATATAGTTGACAGAATAAAATATCTTCTTTTCCGCACAGGGAAGGACAGTTCCAGGGAACTGGGTGCAGCCACTTTTTTTCTTGATGATATAAGGGTTTCCACAAACGTTTATAATCAAAAGGGTGAGCGTACTGTGGGTACCCAGGTTTCAAGCCAGGTCTACACCAAGGTTATTACTGAGGGGGTTACATGGCTCGACAGGGCTTTTGTAGTTAACAAATGGCACCTTGCCGGTTACGCGCCCATTCATGATGTTGATGAAAAGATTGTGGGGATGCTCTATGTGGGTATACCCCAGGATCGTTTTGACAGGATAAAGGTGAGCACAACCAGCTTTTTTCTTTTTACAACAATCATTACTGCTCTGCTTGCCGGTTTTATAGCTGTTTATCTTGTTAAAAGAATTATTCATCCCATTAACGAAATTGTTGATGCATCAAAGGAGATAGGTGAAGGGAACTATAACAGAAAGATACAGATATTTCATGATGATGAGATGGGGTATCTGGCCAGAGCCTTTAATAGTATGATTGATGCAATCCAGGAGAGGGATTTTATTTTAAGGGAGAATACGCAGAAACAGATTGTTCAATCGGAAAAGCTTGCATCCCTTGGCAGGCTCGCCTCAGGGATTGCTCACGAAATCAATAATCCTCTCACCGGTATACTTACCTACAGCAGTATGATGAAAGAGGATCTGAAGGGAAGTCAATATGAAGAGGATCTTGATGTTATTATTGATGAAACAATGAGGTGCAGAAAAATTGTTCGGGAGGTACTTGACTTTGCCAGAGAGACAAAGCTGGAAAAACAGGTGATTGATCTTAACCATGTAATTTTAAGCGCCATATCTATACTGGAGAAGCATTTTGCGTTCAGGAATATTAATATTATAAAAAATTTCTCTTTTGAAATTCCGGAAATCTCAGCTGATTTAAGCCAGATTAAGTCAGTAATAAATAATCTTGCTGTTAATGCTGCAGACGCAATGCCTGAAGGGGGTGACCTGATAATAACTACCGGGTATAATCCTGACGAGGGAATGGTTATTGTAGAATTCCGGGATATGGGAACGGGTATATCTGAAGAAAATATCGGTAAGATATTTGATCCTTTCTTTACAACAAAGGAGCCGGGGAAAGGGACAGGACTCGGGCTTGCTGTGATTTACGGAATTGTTGAGGGGCACAGCGGCAGGATTTCTGTTGATAGTGTGCAGGGCGAAGGTACTACTTTTACAATTAAACTACCGGTGGAGTAACATGGATATATCTATTTCACAGATACTTAAAGAGAATATTGACGCTGAAAACTTCAGGGAAGCCTTGTCCGGGAAAGGGGGCTCCTTTGAATTTAATACGGATGCTATGGTTGAATTTGGTGAAACCTACTGTTCCCTTTATCCTGAATCATTGACCCATTCAGATTCTGCCGGGGTTGTGACAGGTTACAGGCTTGTGAGAATCTGTGTGGTAGAAATACTTATTACTGAAATACCTGCAGATCTTCGTGAGGATTACAGGAAAATGTTTGCAGATGTTCATTCAATTGACAATATAATACCTCATATCATAGCAGCAATAGGAATAGAGAAGGCCCTTGAAATCCACAATTCTCTTGATACTGTGATTAAAAATATAAAAGCTGATATCGATCTTATGCCCCATAGTGTTTCAAAGGAGAGATTTATCGGCGGTATAAGCGTATTTTTCAATATACTTTATCTTATGAAAAAAAAACTGCAGAGTAAAGAATAGAGTGAAGGATATTAATAGTAGCGGAAATATTTTCCCCCCCGGTCTGAGGCATGATTTTAAAAACATGCTTAATCCTGTAATTAATCTTTCATCTCTTCTTCTTAAAACAGCAGGTGACAGGTTAAGCCCGGATGAGATTAAGTATCTGGAAATAATATTGAAGAATGGCAGGGAAATGCTCAAAATAATTGACAGGACTTCAAGCTGCGGTGAAAAGGAATTGCATGAGAAAGGAAGTGATGCTTCCGTGGATAATGATCCTTTTCCTGACCGGAGGGATAAGGGGGATGAGAAATATGTTCTGCTTGTAATTGATGATGAACCGGATAATCTCATATCTATCAGAGCGATTATGGAGTATGATTTTAATAATATGTTTAATGTAATTCATGCCTGCAGCGGTAAGGATGGAATCGATATTCTTTCAAGCGTGAGGCCCAGTATTATCCTCCTTGATATAAATCTCCCTGATATAAGCGGGCTTGTACTAATTAAGAGTATAAAGAATTATTTTGCAGGCAGGAAAGTTCCTGTAATTGCTTTTACAGCGCTTGATATGCATGATTATAAATCCAGATTATTCTCAGCCGGATTTGATGATATTATACCGAAACCGTTTGAAATAGAGAGTTTTGTGGAAAAAATAAAGAAATGGTCAGGTGAAAAATGGCTTTGATTCTGGCAATCGATGACAGGGAGGATAATCTTTCAACCCTCTGCGCCCTGCTTGGTCATTATTCTCCGGAATCTGAGGTGATAACCGCAACTTCTGCCCGTGAGGGTATTGATACAGCAGTAAAATTACTCCCGGATCTGATTATTGTAGATTATATAATGCCTGATATTAACGGTATTGAGGCCTGCCGTATTCTTCGCGGGAAGAAAGAAACTTCTTCAATCCCCATTATTCTCCTGACTGCAGCAGATACTACTCCCCGCAACAGGGTAGATGGCTTTGAGTCTGGTGCTGATGCATTTCTTACCAAACCAATAGATGAAACTGAACTGGCAGCACAGGTTAAATCGATGCTGCGGATAAAAAAATCTGAAGATCTTCTGAGAGAGAAGAATGAACAGCTTCAGCATCTTCTTGCTGATAAAACCTTAACACTTACCAGAACTGAAAGCAATTACAGATCCCTCTTTAACAGCATAAGTGATGCGGTTATTATCTATGACCTGGAAGGGTATGTTCTTGAGGTTAACGGCAGGGGCCTGGAATTTCTTGGAATAGCTGCTGAAGATATCATCGGGATGTCTGTTGTTACCCTGTTCAGCAGTGAGTTTCTCTATAATCTCACATCGGTTATTGAAAATCGCGAGTCTTTTGAAAAAAAGATATTTGAGTCCTGTATATTCAACAAAGAAGAGAAGCCGGTTCCTGTTGAAGTGAGGAGCAGTCTTGTTGAGTATAATAATGAGTATGCAATTTTAAGTATCCTTCATGATATGAGGGATAAAAAAGTTAATGAACAGCTTCGGCGTCTTCTTGAAACTATTGTGGAGAATTCTGAGGACGCAATCATCGGTGTAACCCTTGACGCGGAGATTGTGAGCTGGAACAGCTCTGCTGAACGGATTTACGGCTACACTGTAGATGAAGTGAGGGGGTGCTCCCTGAGTGTTCTGGTCCCCCCGTCAAAGCCGGATGCTTTTCAGCATTTAATGGAAAGGGTGAAATCGGGTGAAAAAATTGAACATTACGAGACAACAGGCCTTACTAAAAATGGTGAAACAGTAAATCTATTTATAAAGGTTTTACCTGTAATTGACAATATGGGAAATATTATAGGTGCTTCAATTACAGCCAGGGATGTTACTGAAGATAAAAAGGTCAGAGCCACTGTACAGAAAGGGAAGAGCTTTCTTAAAAGTCTTGAGGAGATTAATCCTGCATTTTATATAGCTATTGATTCAAATGGCAAAATTCTGACAATGAACAGGGCACTCCTCATAGCTGCGGGTTATTCCCTTGGTGAGGTTGTGGGTAAAGATTATGTTGAACTTCTTTTCCATGAGTCAGACCGGGTAATGCAGCGCCAGGATTTCAAAAAGATGGTCGCCAAGAAAAAGGGTGCTCTGAGGGAGTATCCTATTGTTACATGTGACGGGGATGAGATAATTGTTGAGTGGCACGGGAAGCCCCTTTTGAATGTTAATGGAGAGGTGGAGTTCCTGTTTTATGTAGGTATTGATATTACCGAGAGGAAGCGGCTCGAAAAGGCTTTTATGGAGGCAAATACAACTGAAAGGTTCAAGATAGGTCAGGAGCTTCATGACAGGCTTGTTCAGCATCTTGCAGGTATTTCTTTCAGGGGTGAACTCCTTAAGCTTAAGATAAGTGAGACTTCAACAGAAGCACTTGCCGATATTGATGAAATAATGGCTCTCGTTTCCGGTGCAATGAATAAAACAAGAGAACTGGCAAAGGAGCTGAGTCCGGTTGCGGTAAATCCGGGAGGATTAAAGGCCGCAGTTGAAACTCTTAAGGATGAAATAAAGAAAAAGGATGATGTTGATATTCATCTTATCTGGGATTCTTCCATCGAAATTCGGGGTAAACTGGAAATCTCAAGTTTATACTATATTATAAATGATTCTGTAAAAAATTCAATAGATAATAATGGTGCAAAAAATATAGTCCTTTCCCTGAGCAGGGAGAATAATATCTGCAGTCTTGAGATAAGGGATGACGGACTCGATTATGAAACAATAAATAAGGAAAAGAACAGGGCATTTCTCAGTCTCATTAAATACAGGTCCTGGCTTATTGGAGCGTCAGTTGAAATAAATTCCAATCCCGCAGGCGGCGCTTTAGTCCTCTGCAGATTTAAAACCGGAGGAGAGCCTGTTGCAGTTGGTGTCTCATCGGGAGAGATACATAGCGGTAAAGGTAAACCTGCGAGAAACAGGGCATCAGTTCTGATTGTGGATTCACATCCTGTGGTACGTCAGGGATTGTCCCAGATTATTGACAGAGAAAAGGATGTTAAGGTATGCGGAGAGGCAAGTACTGCTGAAGGAGCCCTTAATTTTCTGGGGAGGATTGTTCCCGATCTTATGACTGTTGATATTGCTCTCAGCGGTTCAGGGGGGATTGATTTAATAAAAGCCTGCAGGGAACGGTATCCATCTCTCCCTATTATTGTTATTTCCATATACGAGGAATCGATTTACGCTGAAAGATCTATCAGGGCAGGGGCCAGGGGATTTGTTATGAAGAATGAACCACCCTATGTTATTCTTACAGCAATCAGGACAGTACTTGAAGGACGTCAGTATATGAGTGATAATATTAAAGATAAACTCCTTAACAAGCTTTACTTGCCTTCAAATGATGAAGCATCTGCACTTGTAGATGCTTTGACAGACCGGGAGTATGAGGTGTTTCAGCACATAGGGCGTGGTTATGGTAATAAACATATCGCAGAAAAGCTCCATGTCAGCGTTAAAACTGTCGAGAACTATCGAGAAAAGATCAAAAGTAAGCTGGGAATTGAATCCTCTTCAGACCTGGTTCAGTTTGCTGTACAGTGGATCATTAATCGTACCTCATAAGTGTAGGGGAATTCCCCTATAGGATAAAAAGATTTTTCCCCTATTTACATGAGCCTCCATTTATGTCTATTCTGTTATGTAAACTATGTAATTATAGATATTCATTAGTTTTGCTGCTGCGGGATAATTAAAGTGTCGGTCCAAAGCAGCTTGAAGGTAGTAAAGAATACTGACTTAGAGGTAGGATATGGATTATAAGTCTGGAGTATGTACTTTTTGCGGTACCGGGTGCGGAAATTTCCTTAAGATTAAGGACGGGGCAGTTCATGGGGTTTATTCCATGAGAAACCATCCTGTAAGCGGGGGGAGATTGTGCGTAAGGGGATGGCATATTCATGAACTGCTTATGACAGATCAGAGAATCAGCAGTCCCATGATCAGAGTTGACGGCTCGCTTAAAGAAGTAAGCTATGATGAGGCTGTTGACTTCATGTTTGAAAAGATGTCAAAGTATAAAGAGGGTGCGGCAAAAGAGGTCGGCTTTCTTGCATCACCAAGGTCGTCAAACGAAGATATCTTTCTTTTTACTAAACTCGCCAGAACAGTATTTAAAACAAATAACATTACTCTTGATTCTGAGTCGGGTCACCGGAAGAGTCTTGATGTTCTTTACAAGGGTACAGGTATGGCCGGAATGACCGGTTCTATTGCTGCTGTCAGTAAAGCAAAGTTTATCCTGGTTGTAGGTTCAGATGTTACTAAGATGAACCCCATTATAGGGAGTGAAATTCATAAGGCTGAAATGGCCGGGGCTAAGGTTGTTACAATATGCAGCCGTGTAAGCCAGATCGCCAGGCTCAGCACTCTGCACCTCCAGGTTAACCCCGGGTCGAAGAAGGTACTCCTTGCTGCTCTTGCAAAGGCACTGGTTGCGGAAGGGCATCATGATGCGGAGTGGCTGAGTAAAAAAACCAGCGGCTCAAAGGAGTTTCTGGAATCTATAAACAGTCTTAATTTAACAGAAGCGGAGAATCTTACAGGTATAGCTTATAATACGATTGCTGCTGTTGCTAAGGATATTGCCGGATCTGAATCCGCAATGGCTTTCTGGTCCACAGGAATTTCCGGACTTGATCAGGATACAGTGAGTTTTATATATAACCTTTTTCTCCTGGCAGGGAAAATCGGCGGGGAGAATTGCGGAATGAATCCATTAACAGGGATTGCTAATCTTCAGGGCGGTTATGACATGGGTGCTGCTCCTGACCTGTTAACCGGTTTCCAGAGTATTGATGACGCTTCTGTAGTGAATAAATTTAAAGATGCCTGGGGTGTGGATATTAACAGTATCCCGGGTAGAGATATATATAATCTTCTGGGAGATCCAGCTTCAGGGCTTAAGGCGCTTGTTGTTGCTGATCACGATGAAGGTATTATCAGGTATAAGAAAGAGATCGAAGGGCTGGAATTTGTTGCCTATATCGGCACATATCTTAATCCATTTATGGATCTTGCTGATGTTGTTATTCCTGTGGCAGGTTCTATTGAGAATGACGGGACCTATACAAATACCGAGAGAAGGGTACAGCTTTCCAGAAAGAGGGTTGATACATTTAACAATGTTTATCCCGGATGGAAGCTTTTTTCTGCAATTGCGGCAAAAGCATCCATGAAGTGGGATTACTCATCATCTGAGGATGTATTTAAGGAGATAGCATCTCTCACTCCATCCTATTCAGGAATTACCTACAGTAAGCTTGAAGAAAATTTCGGAATTCAGTGGCCATGTAATGACAGGTTCCCTGCCGGGTGTGAAAGCCTTGATGCTCCAATGAACGGGGGAGTCTATAATTTTGCTCCTGTGTCTTCAGAGTTTTCTGTACCGGCTGCTCAGGCGGATTATCCTATTCTCCTTATTACAGGGCAGGGGCAGCATTTCTGGCATCAGAATAATATTATGAAGAATACATATATTCCGAGAAGGGAGTACAGGGCAACCCTGCTCCTCTATCCTAACGGATATGTGGAGATATGTAAAGCTGATGCAGATGCCCTTAAGGTGCGGGATAAGTGGACGGTTAAAATTTCCTCACAGCATGGCTCGATGAATGTTGATGTTAAAATATCTGAGGATGTAAAGAAAGGGACAGCATATATCCCCTATTTTATCCGGGAAATGATTACGGAATTTCTGATGGAACATACACAGGATCTCCAGAGAGGGGAAGACGCTATAATTCCAATCAGGATAGAGGGGGTGTAAGGATGTATCTTATAGAAAAAAGTAAAGTAATGACCATAGCTGATGAGCTGGCAAAAGAATATGAGCTATATGGTCCCACTGTTGATAAAGCTACAGGCCAGGTATTTTTTGACAGGGTGGAAGGTTCAGGGGACATCAGTCTGAAGGCGGAAATCCCTGCACTCCCTCCCAAGGCAACTGTGTTTCCCCAGATTGAATCTATAATGAAGTATAAATATGACAGGGAAGCAAAAAACGCAGTTATTGAGCCTGTATTTTCAGAAGCAAAAAAGGCTCTCTTCGGTTTGCGTCCCTGTGATCTTGCGGGTATCATCTGCCTTGACCGGTTTTTTATCGGCCAGGAATTTGTGGACGATGTTTACCTGGAGCATAGAAAGAGAATGTTCATTGTTACCAATACATGCGTGGTTCCCTTTAAGCAGTGTTTCTGCGTATGTACAGACAGCGGCCCTGATGCGGATGAAGGTTATGATCTTAATCTGACAGAAGCAGGGGAATTCTACCTTGTTGAGTCAGGGAGCGAAAAGGGTGCTGCAATGATTGAAAAGCTCGGCCTGGCAAAAGCGGGGGATGAATACAGGAAAATTAAAAAGGATATTGTTGATAAGTCTATCTCCCTTTTTGAAGACCTCGCTACAGACAATAAGGCCTGGATCTCCCGTGTTATGAACCGCATAACAACAGGGTTTATTAAAGATGATGTTTGGGAGTATGTAGGCAAGCAGTGCTTTGAATGCGGTGCCTGTACATTTGTGTGTCCCTCCTGTTCATGTTTTAACATTGAGGATCACAACAGATTCGATAAGTCAACTGACAGATTAAGAACCTGGGACTCATGTTCCTTTGAAGGCTATACAAATATGGCGGGTGATCATAATCCCCGTAAACCTGTAGAGGACAGGAGAAATAAAAGGTTTTTCTGCAAGCTTTCATATTCACAGTCTAAAAAATATCTCCGGCCCGGATGTGTGGGATGCGGAAGATGTCAGTGGGTATGTCCGGGCGATATAGGTCTGCCGAATGTTGTTACATATATCCGACGAGAAATTACTGAGTAGGTGGCTGTTATGTGTGAAAATGATAAGAAAGTAGTTACTATCCCTGAGGTTGCAACGATTGTGGAGATCAAGGATGAGATACAGGATGTTAAGACATTCTATCTTAAGTTTGATAACCCCGATATAGATAAAAATTTTAAAATTAAATCAGGCCAGTTTGTTATGCTCACTGTTTTCGGCGCGGGTGAGTCGGCGATTTCCCTCCCGCCAAGTCCGGAGAATGACAGGTTCCATCTGTCAGTAAAAAGGGTAGGTAAGGTTACTGACGCTCTCCATAAGCTGGAGGTTGGCGACAAGGTTGGGATACGCGGTCCATTCGGCAATGGCTTTCCCTTTGAGGAATTAAAAGGGAAGAATCTTATATATGTTGCAGGTGGAATTGGTCTTATACCTTTAAGGTCTTCAATTGTCCATGCCCTTCAGCATAGAGAGGATTTTGGCAGGATTATTGTTCTTCTTGGAGCACGAACACCGGCTGATCTGATGTATCAGTACAATATTGAAGAGTGGCTTAAGATAGAGGGGTTTGAATGCTATGTAACTGTAGATCAGGCTACGCCTGACTGGAAAGGTGAAACAGGTTTTGTCCATTATCTTATTGAAAAGGCAAATGTTCCTGTGGAGAACTCCGTGGCTTTTGTCTGCGGTCCTCCCATAATGTTTAATTCTGTTATAGGTGAACTGATGAAAAGGGGAATGAAGGATGATGCTATTCTTTCTACTCTTGAAAGGCATATGAAGTGCGGTATAGGGAAATGCCAGCACTGTTCAATTGGGAGAACCCTGGTATGCACAGACGGTCCGGTTTACAGTTTCAAGCAGATAAAAACTCTTGGTGAGCAGATATAGTATGAATACTCTTCTTTCTGACATAAGAGAGGTTTTAAAAGGGAACTGCTGTCTCGTGGGGATGGGGAACTATCTTAAAAGCGATGACGCTGTTGGCCTTTACATTGTTGAATCTGTAAGGAAAGCTGCAAACGGCAGAGTCCCTATAATGAATGTTGAGGATGTTATAGAAGCCTATGTTTTTAAAATTTCCGAAATGGACTGTGACAACATTATTGTTGTTGATGCTGTAAAAACAGGGGCAGAGACAGGCTCAATACTCTTTGGAAAACTTGAAGATGATTTTGAAGGGCTCAACGGTGTTCTTTCAACTCATAAACTTGCTCTTAAAATGTCGGGGAAAATTTTTAAAGACCATGGGAAGGAGACTTATCTTCTTGGAGTGGTTGTTGACAATGTTGATTTCGGAGCTGAGCTATCCGCCGGAGTAAGGGGTAGTGCCGATGCTCTTATTGAATTAATTATAGATGCATTAAAATGATAATAAAGGAGTTTGTAAATGAATACTGACATTTACGGAAACTTAATGACTGCTATGGTCATGCTTGCTCTCTCAGCTGCTTTGTCTCCTCTGTTAGCAGTGAAAAAGAGAAAGCTTGCAGGACTGATAAACTTTATATTTGTGTCAATTTCCGCTTTTTTTCTCCTTCAGCTGAGTTATGCGGTAATATTTAAGGCTGCTCCACAGGGGGCAACTCTTGTCAGCATAGGATCATTTGGTATTTACTTCCTTGTGGACAGCTTTTCCGCATTCTTTATTGCTATAATAGCTTTTATGGCAGTAATCAGTTCCCTCTATTCTATTGAATATATGGAGCATTATCCTGAGTACAGTTTAAGCGGATATTACTTTAATCTACCCGTATTTATTATGGGTATGATAGGACTGGTTACAGTGGACGATTTAACTGTGGGATTTACTATTGCCTGGCAGCTTATGACAATTACTTCGTTCTTCCTGATACGTTTTGAATTCAGAGAAGAGAAGAATGTGAAAAGCGCTAATAAGTATCTTATACTTATGGAACTTGCCTGGCTGATGATTGTGGGTGCTACATTTTTTATTGAGGGGTCTGCAATAGGGGATTCACTCCATAAGCTAACTGATAAGCTGGCCTATACTTCACCTGCGGCACTTTATGCTGTTTACGGTATGCTGCTTCTCGGTTTCGGATTTAAAGCAGGTATATTCCCGTTTGGTCAGCTATGGTTACCTGATGCACATTCAGTTGCTCCATCTCCAATAAGTGCCCTTTTAAGCGGTGTTATGCTTAAAACAGGGATCTATGGTATAGTCAGAACATTTTACTGGATGCTGCCTGATAGTGATTCCTATTCTGACGGATTCTTCTGGGGTGTTGTTATAGCATCATTCGGTGTGGTTACCCTGTTTATCGGGACTGTTCAGTCCATGAAGCAGAGTGACGCAAAAAGACTCCTTGCATACAGTTCTATAGGACAAATTGGATATATAGTTTTCGCTCTTGGTGCTTCTCTTCTTATGATGAACAGTGAAAGCGAATTCTTGAAAATACTTTCACTTTTAATAATAGTGGGTGCTCTATATCATGTGCTTAACCACGCCATATTCAAAGGCCTTCTATTCCTTGTGAGCGGGAGTGTACTCTTTGCAACTGGTACAAAAGATCTTAACAGACTTGGCGGTCTTCTGAAGATTATGCCTTTTACTGCTTTTGCAGCGGGTATAGCTTCACTTTCAATTGCCGGTGTTCCTCCATTCAGCGGATTTGCCAGTAAATGGACAATTATTTCCTCTTCTATACTTGCAGGAAGCGAGATAATGTTTATGGCAATATTCGGTATAATCGCTCTTTTCACAAGCGCTATCACACTGGCATGTTACGTTAAGTTTTTCGGTATGACTTTTACTTCTTCCGGTACAGAGTGGACAGTAGAGAAAGAGATTAAAGAATCTCCATTTACCATGCTTCTTCCCAAAGGTGTGCTTACGCTGGTATGTATAATTCAGGGACTTATACCCTTTGTATATTTTAATGCCATAATTACGGTATTTCAGAAAGCAAAGGGATCGAGTATATACGGAGCATTCAATGATGTAAAATTCAGTGATCATATTTCATCTACAATGAATGGCATATCTGTAAATGTTCCGGGGATTGACGGAATTGTCTCTGCAACAGCGGTGCCTGCTGTAATTCTTATTGTGGTTGCTGCGGCTTTTCTCATGTCATGGTTTTTCAGAAAATCTGGCGGTTCAACAGAAAGAGAGGCTGAAACATGGCTTGGAGGTTATACCGGGCTTACCGATCTCAACAGGTACCGCGACAGAAGCATGTTCTCATCGCTTAAGAAGCTCCTGTGGTGGACCGGCGGGAACGTTAAGTAATAGATGGATCTCAATAAAAGGGCTTAGAGGTTAATTATGAATTTACTGGAAAAAGTTAGAAAAACGATAAAAGAAAAATATAGCGGAAGTGTCCTGGGTGATGAATCCCCCATGAACACAAGGCTTTTTATTGATATTAAACCGGAAAAGGTCAGGGAGATTTCTAATGAAATTATAGACCTTGGGGGGAGATACCTTGTTGGTATAGGTCATGACAATATTCAGCGTGACGGAAACATAGGGATGATACACTCATTCGGGTTTGATAATGATGATTTTATAGTACTGCTGAGAACAGCAGTACCTGGTGATAATCCTGTTCTCGATTCAATAACACCTGATATTCCGGGAGCCGGATGGTCGGAAAGGGAATTTATGGACCTGCTTGGAATGACTTTTACCGGTCATCCTAAACCGAAGAGGCTTATTCTTGCTGATGACTGGCCTGAAGGGATCTATCCCATGAGAAAAGAGGTTCCCTATAACCTGGTACCCCCTGCTGCTGAGGATGTGGCATACCAGCTTGATGAATGCCCTGAAGGGTGTTCCATAATCCCGGTTGGTCCATTCCATACAGCTCTCCATGAACCGGAGCACTTTGCAGTTTATGTTGATGGTGAAACAATCAAGGGGTGCGACTACAGGGGATTTATGACTCACAGGGGTATTGAAAAACTTTGTGAAACAGAAGTGAGTTATAATGAAATTCCGTTTATTGCTGAAAGGATCTGCGGGATCTGCGGTTCCGTTCACGCTACTGCGTATGCCCAGGCAGTGGAAATGGCTGGCGGCATTAAAGTACCTGAAAGGGCCGATTATATACGTACACTTATGCTTGAGATTGAGCGTCTCCACTCTCACCTGCTCTGGCTTGGTGTTGCGGGCCATCTTATAGGATTTGATACTGTATTTATGCAGGCATGGAGAATTCGTGAACACATTATGTGGCTTAGTGAAAGGATTACCGGAAACAGAAAAACCTACGGTATGGTAATTGTGGGGGGAGTGAGAAGAGACATTACACCTGATATCAGGGCTGATATTCTCAAGGTAATCAATGATGTGGAAAAAGATCTCATGGTTGTGCATAAATCTATAATAGGGGACTCTGCAATACACAAAAGAACAAAGGGTGTAGGGTATCTTTCTAAGGAGAGCGCCATTAAGTGGAGCTTAGTGGGGCCGGTTGCAAGGGCAAGAGGGATCGATATTGATGTAAGAAGAGATCATCCATATGCCGCATATAGAGATGTGAGTTTTGATGTGCCTGTAACTGATACATGCGATGTGTGGGGTACTCTACTTGTCCGTCTTCTCGAAATATATGAGTCTAATAAGATAATAAGGCAGGTTCTGGATAAAATGCCTGATGGGCCTATACTTACTGAGCTTGATGAAGTTATACCTGCGCTGCACTACGGCATATCAGTGGTTGAAGCCCCAAGAGGGGAGTCGGTACATTTTGTAATTACCGGTGAAGAGAACCGTCCTGACAGATGGAGAGTGCGTGCTCCCACCTATCCTAATCTTCAGGGGATACCGGAAATGCTTCTTAATGATCAGTTCGCGGATTTCCCGATTATTGTAGGGAGTATTGACCCATGTTTTTCATGCACTGACAGGGTTGAGGTTGTAAACATTAAGTCGGGCAGTAAAGGGATACTAAGCAAGTCGGAACTTGAAGAGATTTCTCGAAGGAATAAGTGAGGGAAGGTTGATTATGGAAATAGTATACGTGTTGATAAATCTGGTAATATTTCTCGCCCTGGCGCCCCTTTTTGAAGGGATAGTAAGAAAGGTTACAGCGAGGGTACAGTCAAGAATGGGGCCGCCTCTTATTCAGCCCTATTATGATATTATTAAACTTCTCGGGAAGGAGAATCTGACAGCGGGGAATGTGATTTTTAATTTCGCGCCTATGATGGCTTTTGCCGCGGCACTTTCTGTAGTCTGCTTTATCCCTCTTGGATATAAGGCGAATTTTCTCACTCAATACGCGGATGTAATAACAATTATATATCTCCTTGTTCTGGGCGGTGTGGCCATACTTCTCGGTGCACTTGCAAGCAAAAATACCTTCGCAATGGTAGGAGCAAGCAGGGAGATGGTAACTATGATTATGGTTGAACCTGTTCTTGCCATGACTTTTTTTGTCGGTGCTGTTAAGGTGAAGAGCCTCAGTATTGACTCTACTGTTTTCAGTATCATGAATAACGGTTTTACCTGGTCTGCAGCCCTTATGATGGTGCTTTATCTTATGGCATTACAGGCCTTTGTAGGTAAACAGCCCTTTGATATAGCTGAAGCTGAACAGGAGATTCTTGAAGGACCATTTGTTGAATACAGCGGGCCTAATTATGCGCTCTTCAAATATTCACTAATGCTTAAGCGGATGTTTTATGCAGCTTTATTTGTAATGGTATTTGTCCCGTTCCTCCATTCAGGGATCTATGCTCTTGATATTCTGCTTCAGCTTATAGGGGTCGCATTTGTGTTTCTGTTCATTGCTTTAATAGGTTCAACTAACCCGAGATTAAGAATAGATCAGGCTATAAGATATTACGCAGTATTGATCGTCATGTCTCTCGGTGCAGTGGGACTTTCGGTATATGGAATATAGGGATAAGGAGGAATACCGTGTGGTTAACAAGTAAAATTAAACAGGTTCTTATGGTGATTAAACCTGGTGTGGTGACTCTGAATTATCCTTATGTAAAGCGTCCTACGCCGGAAAATTTCAGAGGTTCTCCTCACTGGGATCATGAAAAGTGTATAGGCTGCGGCGGATGTGCAAATCATTGCCCGGCCAGAACAATTCTTGTAAGGGATTTATGCCAGGAGATCCGGCAGATGGTTTATGACGGCTCAAGGTGTACTTATTGCGGAAGATGTGCTGATGTTTGTCCGGAAAAAGCTATCACAATGACAGATAAATACGAACTCGCTACTGATGACAGGAAAGACCTTAATGAAAGCATGGAACTCTTTATGCTCACATGCAAAAGGTGCGGAAGATGTTATGATATGGAAACAAGGAATAAAATAGACCGCATGGATATACAGGGCTACAGGTATGACAATATTGAAGCCAGGGCTTTTATCAGGAAAACAACTGACCGTTTTGATGAAGATATGCTTAAGTCGACAGAAAATTTTAAAAGACCTGAAAAGATAGGAGAATAGTTATGTTTGAAAATCTTTCAAAAAAATTATTTGGAAAGTCATTATGGATTTATCATTGCAACACCGGTGCCTGTAATGGATGCGACATAGAAATACTGAATGTATTAACCCCCTATTACGATGTGGAGCGTTTCGGCATGAAGCTTGTTGCATCGCCAAGGCATGCTGATGTTATGCTTCTTTCCGGAGCTGTGACAAGGCCCACGCTTCCGCTGGTCAAAAAAGCATACGAAGCTCTTCCATCTCCCAAGCTTGTATTTGGAATAGGTTCCTGCGCAACAGGGGGCGGGTGCTGGTTTGACACCTATAATGTAAACGGCGGAGCTGCCGGGGTAGTCCCTGTAGACTATTATATTCCGGGATGCCCTCCAAGACCTGAGTCGATTATATACGGTGTTGCTCTGGCTCTCGGTATTGTTGATAAACAGGTTGCTCCAATTGAAATGAAACAGATGGAGTTCCCCATTGATGTTTATGAAAGGAACAAAGCCTGGGAAGAGAGAAATGTTATTTATGAGCTTCTCAAATAATTAAAGGAGATAACCGATGGCAAAAAAAATACTCTTAGTTGATGATGACAGGGATCTGCTGGTTTCTCTTTCACAGGCCCTTAAAGTTAATGATTTTGAAGTTGTTGAGGCTTATAGTGCGGTTGAGGGTTTGAAAAAAATTCTTACTGAGAAACCTGACCTGGTTGTCTTTGATGTTATGATGGAAACAGATACTGCCGGTTTTGAAGCTGTATACCAGGTGAGAAGTAAAAGGGATCACTCTAAATATAAAGAGGTTAAGGATATTCCGATTATTATGCTTACAGCTATTGATCAGGTAACGAATTCCAGGTTTTCTCTTAATGAGGATTCCAGTTTTTTACCGGGGATAAATGATTTTTTGACAAAACCGATAGATATTGATGAATTGATTGAAAAGATCAGGAAAAACGTCTGATTGTTTTTAATATTGCTCTTTTCTTTTATGTTTATATAGTAACTGTTCTTTGAGGATGATTTAAAAGTTTAAATTCTTTTAAACAGCCTCAAAGAATTTTTTTTATAGCAGCTGAAATTTCAGGTAGCAGTATAATTTTACTACTACCAAATTTTATCAGTAATTTTTTTTTATTGATAAAATACTGCAGTGAATTATAAATAAACTGCTCCAATATGGATATATTATCAGCTGAAGCTGATTTATTAAAATTGTTAAATTACAAAATATTAAGATCTGGTGAATTGAGATGAGTGAACAGAAAAGACTGCTGATAATTGATGATGAAGACATTGTCTTAAAGAGCTGTCAGAGGATTCTCCGGGATTCCGGCTATCATATTGATACTGCATCCAATGGTGAAGAGGGTCTTGCAATTCTAAATCGTGGTGATTATGACCTGGTCGTAACAGACCTGATGATGCCCGGCATGAGCGGTATGGATGTGCTGCGGACGATTAAAGAGAAAAATATCGATGTAACTGTTGTAATATTTACCGGCTATGCTACTGCTGAAACTGCACGTGAAGCGCTTAAAACAGGGGCTTTTGATTATATACCGAAACCTTTTACTCCGGAGGAATTCCGGGATGTTGTAAATAATGCAATTCAGTCCAGAGGGGATAAATATGCCAATATGCTCGATTTAATGGCAATTGTATCCCATGAGCTTAAAAGTCCGGTTTCCGTGGTGCAGACAACTGCCCAGACCCTTGCAAAGGGATATTTTGGTAATCTTGAACCTAAGCAGAAGGAAATTTTAAATACAATAATCAGAAATTGTCAATATCTTGAAGATATAATCCGCAGTTATGTTGATTTGTCAAAAATGGAGCTTGATAATTTTGAGGCTTTTGAGAAAAATATTGATTTTATTGAAGATGTTGTAGTACCTGTTATTACAATACCGGAATATTCATCCAACAGTAAAAATATGGCTATTGTTACAGAGTATAAAGCAGACGGGAAAATCCAGGGTGATGAGAATCTGCTCAGGATTGTTGTTACCAACCTGGTGAATAATGCAATAAAGTATGGCCGTGAAAATACGGAAATAAAAGTATTTGCTGCTGAAGAAGAGGATAATTTTATTTTTTCTGTATTCAATGAAGGTGTGGGTATTTCACAGGATGATATTAAGAATAAACTTTTCAGCAAATTCGGAAGGCTTAAACAGAAGGGGACCGAAGGGGTTAAAGGTTCCGGACTTGGACTTTATATATGCAGAAAAATTGTCGAAAAACATAATGGAACCATTGATGTGGAATCTGAAGTTGGAAATTTTGTTAAGTTTATTGTGAAAATTCCCAGAAAGAGAGAATAGATATTTTTAAAAAAATAACCGGAGGTAGCAATGCAGAATAAAAGAAGAGGCCCTGATTTCGTAATAAAAGTTATCAATACTATATCAGGGGTATCCTGGTTACTTATTTTTCTGGTATTTCTTTTTATTTCAATGGCAAAACCCAGATTTGAAGGTTTCAGCCGCGGTATGGGGACAATTCATGGTACATGGGATTCCAACTTATTGGCGGTTGTTGCAGGTCTCCTTGTTCTGCTGGTTGCTCTAAGTGCTGTGGGAATCATATTCAACTTCCTCAGAATGAAAAGAAAATCGGACCGCATAAGGGCTACACTTGTTCTTTCCGGAGTGCTTGCATTTATTGGTCTGCTTGTAATGATTTTTCGATGATAGAGTGATGATAGATTAAAGAACAGTAAGTCCTTACAGCTGCTGTTTATTCGAAAGCCGGGTATCACCGCATCAGCAATCCCGGCTTAGATTTATAATTTCTGATAAACAAAAAATTACTGGTATATAATAAGGCCCGGCTCCGGGTTCAGTGCCAGCACTTCCTCCGGTGTCATAAGTGGTCTGTCATAGTGAACCCCCTGCTGTGTTGAATAAAAATACCAGAGCTTAAATCCTTTATATGGAATATTTGCTGCTGCTGCATTGCGGTTATGTGTCCCGGTTTTAGCTTCCGGACGTCCCCACCCTGATGTTGCGTGAACAGGGATTATCTGTTCAAAATCTGACCTCACCTGTTCTCTTTCTCTTATCATCTTAGCATGGAACTGATGGAAAACAAGCTGTCTTTTACCCGGGATATTATTAGCTATTAGATAATCCTGCATAATTCTTTGAACTGTATTTATTTCTCTTCCGGAGATGGAGCCAATTACTTTCATCGGTCTTGTTGTTCTCCATTCCGGATCGAGTGCCAGGTGAACATTGGGGTATATAAGAAACGGCAGAAGTTCATTTATCGCTTCCTGGGGGGAGTATTTCCCTATCTGGTGATCAAGATAGATAAGCATTTTATTGACCATTGCGAATTCAATATATGATTCAATAAGCCGCCTGTTTATCCGGTTTATTTCTCCAGCTGGCTGACATGTGCCGTATATTATATAAAATGCAGGAATTACACCTTTTTCTCCATTTGCAGCAGCATAGGCTGATGCTGTTTTTTTTACAAGTGCAGCAAGTTCATCCTTTGTGTGACGGCCCAGTATGCCCATAAGTTTTGAATTGGGGTGTCCGTAATATGCTACAATATGGTTATCTTCAAACAGTGTAGGGGAGAGGTAGATCTCTTCAAGTATGGTGCTGAATAAAACCATAGGGCTTCCGGTGTAGCGTTTGAAGTAATCGCTCTCAACGGTCTCTCTCTGTAAAACAGGTTGAGGCTCATAATCTGACATGAAAATATTCCCGGGCACTATTATTGTTAAAAAAATGAGAGCCAGTTTCTGTGCTAATATTTTTTTCATTCATGATCCTCTGTCAGTTCTTAAATAACGGGAATTCAGGTGAAAGGTAATATGAATTTTGGTCAAACATAAATGCTGTGATGAAATAATTTTTTTAACTCTCAATGGAGGAGAAAGTGCTTGACCTGTCGTCAATAATAGAGCAGACACCTTATATATTAATGAGAGGTTATATATGAAAAAAATAATTTTGATGATTCTGGTTCTATTCGCTTCATTTGCAATATCCGCTGCTCAGCAGAAAATGCCGGCTGAGGTTAAAGCTGTGGCTGATAAAATTTCAAAAATTACATCTGATTATTATAAAGGCCTGGCTAAAGTAAACAGCGCAAGGGAGATGGCTGTAGTTATAAACAAGTATGCTGCAGAAATGGAGAAGATAGCTCCCCGGGTAAAAGTAATAGAAGAAAAATATGGATATATGGGGGATGATGATTCTGAAGAGGATGATGATATCCCTGAAGATCTGGATGAATTCCATAAACTTTTGTCAGAGCAGATGAATAACAGTGATATTGGTACAGGCTTCCAGAAACTTGCCCAATACTATACTGACCCTGCAGTTCAGAAAGCCCTTGAAAGACTCTCAAAGGTAATGGAGAGCATGGGTATGGAAGATGACGAAGATGATAATTTTGATGAGTAATTCTTAATTATTTTAAGCACCGGCCTTTGATAATATTTTAAATTATCAAGGACCGATGCTTAATTTGTCTTGAAATTTAATACTCTATTCATAAGTTTTTTATTAAACCATAATAGTCCCAATATCTCCGGCAACATCAAGTCCGGCATTTATTCCCCGGTCATTAAATATTATTCTACCCGATTTTTTATCTGTAAGCTTAACCTTCATTTCCGATGTCATGCTTTCATCAATCCGCCCATTCATGAATCCCTGCATGGGGGAGGCAAGGGATGTGGCCTTATCTCTCTTAACATCTATTTCCAGAAGATAGTCTTTTCTTTCAAGTACAAGTTCTACTTTATGCAGATCTACGAAGCATCTTTTTAGTATCGTTCTATTATACGTGGCAAATTTAATGATTTTATTGTTCAGATGAAGAGCGGCAATATAACCGATAAAAGATCCCCGGAGCCATGGGATCATTGCTGCAGAGGCAAAGAGGGATACCCCGGGCCTGGAAAAGTGGTTATTCTGCATCCATATATAAGCAGATGGGAAGGAGTGACCCCAGTCTTTTTCCATGTAGCCGCGGCCGCTGGTGAAATCTGTATTTTTGCCATGAATTATTAGAGAACCATCAATTTCATGATCCATGCTTACCATCCCGTGGTAGCATTCCATAAACGGAACAAACGAGTATGGGCCCATTATTCCGGGAGAGTATAATTTTTTAGGCCAGGGGACCATTCCGGAAAACTCCAGTTCTCCTGAAATTTCCGGGAGAGAAAGTCTTAAAGAGTCAGCGGCAAAAAAGTTATCCCCTATACGCACCTCGAATTTACCGGGAGCTGGAATAAACTTGGAAAAGTCGAATCTATAATATTCAGCCTTATGATTTTTACCGTCAAGGACCTGTATAAAGGCTTCCCTGTTACCATCATTATCCATTGACACACCGGGGATAATTGCGATAGCATTTTTCCCGGTACTGTCTATGAGCTTATAGTACCACCCTTCAAAGTAGTTTTTACTCACTCCCCAGCCATGATACTGTTCAGGATTAAAAAATGCTTTAATTTTTTTCATATAACCTGCTCAGTATAAATTAGTAGAAAATACTTATTGCCAGCCCTGTAATAAGGAGAACGGAAAATAGAACATGAATTTTTACAGTTGCAGCTGCTGTTTTTTTCAACTCGTGGGGCATGTTGTGATTTTTTAATGCATTTGATGCTGCTCCCGGAAAGATGAGCAGATAGGGCAGCAGGGGGAGGAGTAAATACCAGGCACTGATTGAAGTGAAAATGTAAAGTGCTGTAATATTAATTATTATTCCACAATGAACTGCAATATATATGAAGGAGGTAATTCCTGTACCAAGCCTTGAGGCTACACCATGCTTTCCTGCGCTTCTGTCCGCTTCTATGTCAATCATCTGCCCTATAAGGAGTATGGAAAGTGTGCTTAATCCGCAAACCGGCATGAGAATAAAAAGCTCATTGCTCACTGGAAGATTCTGCCCCACTGCTGCCATGAGAATGGCCATTGGGCCGAATGCGAGCCATACGGAGATTTCACCCATGCCTCGATATGCAAGCTTAACCGGGGCAGCGGTATAATATTTGCAGAAAAAAACTGAAACTGCAAAAAGAATCCAGAGCAGAAGCCACAATTCTCTTTCAATAAAGAACATAAGTGCAATGTTAAAACAGAGAGCTGCTGCAAGAGCAATCCTTGCGATGCTGTACATACTCCCTAAAAGTTCAGGGTGGCTTTGAAGAACCCCTGAACCGCCGCTGAATTCGTTACGCTCACTATTTACGCTGTCATTCCCCTGAAGAGTATCATATATGTCATTGTAGACATTTGTTGCAATATGAATGCAGATACCGGAAATGAGAACAATAATAAATCCGGGGATGTTTATAAATCCGGTAATTTTTACACAAAGAAGTGTACCTGCTGCAAGGGGTGCTATTACAGATGTTAAAAATGGTGCCCTGATCATTTTAAATATTGACGGCTTTTTGTTAGTCATAAATCCTCTTAAAGTGATTTGGTTATTGATGCAGTCTTTTATCAATACTGAAAGTAATATGATTGCAATCATTTATTTCTGGACTGGTGAATATATTTGACCCCAACCGGTAGCCCCCTCCGTGCGGGGCTCACTACTACCCACTTCTCAAAAGCCCCCTAAATCCTACTTCGTTTTTATGATGACAATCAATAATTCGTTGAC